>NZ_CP015411.1:1020000-2295000 GCF_001750165.1 Pseudoalteromonas luteoviolacea | reverse complement strand
GCATTAATGAGCTATATACTCATATTTCCATCTCAAGCGTCTGAAACTTTAACTAGCAGCCAAATACAACAAGCAGCGAAAAGTAAAACACCAGAAGCAATAGTGCTATTTAGAGAACTTCTTAGTTTGCCTAATGACACACATAACCCCGATGACATAAAGAAATTATCTCAATGGCTAATCAAAGCATTTAACCAAAGAGGCTTTAACGCGCATACACTTGATATGCCAGGTAGTCCAATTGTTTATGCTGAGCGCATTAACCCCGAAGCTAAAAAAACCATGCTGGTATATCTTCAAGCAGATGGCCAACCTGTTGATCCCTCTGCATGGCAACAGCCTAACCCCTACCAAGCCGTTTTAAAAACGAAAACAGATGACGGAAAATGGGAGATTGTTCCATGGTCACTACTCAACAACCCGATAGATCCGAATTTACGAATATTTGCGAGGTCCGCATCAGATTCTAAGGGGCCAATCGCTCAATTTCTTGTTGCATTAGATATACTTAATGAACAAAAAGTGAAGTTAGATTACAACTTAAAAGTTATCATGGACACCGAGGAAGAAATTGGTTCGCCGCACCTGCCTGCAGCTATTGTTGCGCACAAAGATAAGTTAAAAGCAGATTTACTACTTATTTTTGATGGTCCACCGCACAATTCAAATCAGCCAACGGTTTCGCTGGGTGCCCGAGGAATAGCAACAATACAACTTACTACTTTTGGAGCTTATAAACCCCAACATAGTGGCCATTATGGTAACTATGCACCAAACCCAGCCTTGCACCTAAGTCAAATTTTAGGTTCGATGAAATCACAAAATGGTAAAGTGATAATTCCGGGTTTTTATGATGGGGTCAATCTTGATGATAAATTAAAAGCCCTCCTTGAAAAAGTGCCCGATGACGAGCACAAACTTAAAGGGCAACTGGGCTTCTCCAGCCATGACAAAGTCGGTAACTCACTTCAAGAATCTATCCAGTACCCTTCATTAAATATTCGCGGTCTTAAAAGTGGTTGGGTCGAACAGCAAGCCAGAACGATTGTTCCCAGCTCAGCCATCGCAGAGCTTGATATACGACTAGTAAAAGAATCAAATCCAGACAAACTGATACAGCTAGTAAAGCAACATATCGAGGGGCTTGGGTATTATGTTATTGACCGAATACCAACTCATAGTGAACGTATGAAATACCCATATATCGTAAGAATGAAATCAAGATCAGTCTATGGTTCGTTCCGAAGTGAGCCAGATTCATTAGCAGGAAAAGTCGCAATTCAAGGGATGACGAACCTGTATGGTAAAACACCTATCGTGTTGAGATCTGGTGGGGGCTCAATACCAATTGCCCCTATTGTAGATACATTACATATTCCAGCCGCCATCGTGCCCAGTGTCAATATGGACAACAACCAACACAGCCCCAATGAAAACTTGCGCCTTGGTAACTTTATAGATGGAATTGCAATTATTACCTCAGTAATGAATCAAAAACTATAAAATGTGCAGCCAACTTAATGGCTGCTCAAACGTCCTTGCAATGTGCCCTAGACTTGAGCTTGATTCGGCTAATTCCAATTAGCACTGATACGATAAGCAACGTATACAAAGCCATTTTAGTAGCCCAGGTCGATGACAAGGCGGATTCAAACAGCCGCAGATAATCATTGATAAAAAACGTACCTAGACTGACAAAAAAGGCAGTCATTTTAAAACACCAAATTTGGCCAAATTTAACCATATATATGGAAGTCGCCAATACACATATCGACAGATAATAAGCCAAAACAGACATAGCACCAGGGACAAAACTTGGTAAAAGTAATAAAAATGATCCCATAACAATGGTGGCACTAAAAAACCTTATAACGCTATATTTAACTCCCACTAAATCTCCTTGAATACATTAGTTCCAACAGGGTTATAAACAGATAACACGATGAAGTAAGAAAATTAAAAATCGTTCCCAATTGTAAATAACACAATATTATCTACCATCTAACGTTATTTTCCCTGCGAGTCCAATTAACATCACTCCCGACACCCCTTCTAATATACGAGTGTAGCGAGTTGATTTTGCTTTACTAAAAACCCAACCACCCGCAACGGCATATACCAGGTTGCACAACGTTGCTAAACAACAAAAAGTAAGGCCATAAATCAGTAAAGACCAAGTCACATTTTCACTATTTTGATCTATAAATTGAGGTAAAAAAGAGAGGAAAAAAAGCGCTACTTTCGGATTTAACACACTAACAACAATGCCTTGAACAAAAACATTTCCCTTGTACTCTTGTTTAGACTTAGCACCTATGTTTGACTGACCTAGGTACATTGACATCAAACATTTGATTCCCAAATAGCACAAGTATGCAGCACCAAAAAACTTAATTACGGTAAATAAAAGCGCTGAGCTTAAAATAATAGCAGACAAGCCCAGACATGCTGCCGCAGTATGAAATACATAGCCCACTCCCAACCCCATTGCAGCCTTTAAACCATCTTGAACTCTTCCCTTCATCGTGTTTGTGACGATATAAATTACGTCTGGGCCTGGGATCAAATTGATTGCTAAACAAGTTATCACGAATATAGATAAAGAACTAAAATCCATTTGTTGCTCCTATTTTCACTATTCAATATAAATTCAATACAAGATACTATATTAAAATATGAAATTCCAAAAACTATAATTTTAATAAACACTCTCAGCGTCACTTTCAAAAAATAAGCTTACTTATAACTACTGCTTAACCAGTTGATTTTAAGACTATGGTATGTTCATATAAGGATACTTTATGGAATTAAGTACCTATTATGATGTTTCGTACGCTTACCTTGCTTATAATAGCAAGCACCTCTTGTCTTTCTGTTTCAGCTCAAACAAACACAAGCCCAATAAAACACAAACAAATAATTAGGTCTGCTGAAAACCCACAATTTGAAACAGAAAACCCCAGGTATGTGACTAACACGCCCACAAATGAGCTTTTGGTCGTAAGTGGTGATAGCAATGCATTAACAGTCTTTAAGCCAGATACCCAAACAGGCTTCCTATATTCACAAAGCTTTTCAAAACAGCATAATGATAAATTAGCACTTGAAGGCGCTTCTGATATTTCTTACGAAAGTAACAATGGCATTGCTATTGTGTCGTCTTTTTACAGCGGCTCATTATCAACATTTAAACGTAACGCCAAAGGCTTTTTTACACATATAGAAACACTCAGCGATCACATAGACATAAAGCAGGCATTTCGCAACTATGAAAAAGTCACCGATAAAGATACCTTAAAGCTTCTTGGCGCTTGGGATTCGCTTATTTCAAAAGACAATAAAACCTTGTATGTAGCCAGTTATCAAAGTAACTCTGTGAGTAAGTTCGAAGTGCAAAGCTCAGGGAAACTTAACCACCTAGGCCAATTAATGTCAAACTATGACTGGGGGAAGCCAACTTCAATCGTTCAATCTAACGACACCAATTGGCTGTATGTAAACGGTTTCGAGCAAAGTAAAATATCCGTTTTACACAAGGGAGAAACTGGAAAATATACGTTAAGTCAAACTATTGTAAATGGTAAAGATCAGATCCAGACCATGCAAAACCCGCAACAAATTGCATCAACACCTAATAATCAGTACTTATTTGTTGCAGCTTCCAAAAGTAATGCCCTCAATGTGTTCAAAAGAAACACCTCAAAACAGTTTGAACTGATTCAATCTATAAACCAGCAGCAAACTAATGGTCTATCTGGTGCATGTTGCGTCGTCTATTCAGATAAACATAACTTGGTTTTTGCTGCAGGCGAAGCTGATAAAGGTCTTTTACTATTTAAGCAATCACCTAAAAATGGCCAGCTTATCTTGATTGACCACATCAAACACAGTAACACCTATGATATAAAAGGCGTTTCTTCAATCTCCTTATCCCAAGATCAGCAATCCTTATATGTGTCTACGGGTAAAAATAATGAAATCTTTATTTTTGAGTTACCTTAAAGGCACTTCACCCTGCCCTAAAGGAACTAGCATGTATTACTTACATGCTTACTAAGTTAACCTTTGTTCACATCAGTTCTATTTACTCGTCTGACTCTTCATTCTTGATCCAGCTCAATCTCCCTAAATCATAAGGTGTATCGGGGCTTTGCGCTGCATCGTAAATTTCATCAATTTGCTTATTTTCAAAACCTCGTTGTATCGAAGAAAGGCGCATTTGGATCCACATTTCGACAGAATCCGACTTTTCAAATAAAGCGGGGTTATCCTCAACGGTTTGATTGATTGCTTGCCATACTTCTGATTGAATTTGAGGTGGATGCTCATGTACATGTTCAATAACATCCTCCATCCAAGTGACACCTTGCTGTTCATAAGCATCAAGTAAGCTAGTATAGATCTCACGGCGTTCGGATTCAGTCTCCATTTTATCCGTAAATAATACCTTCCCACCTTCTGAGCTCTTATAAGCACTGGTGTACTCATCAACATCTACAAGCCTATTCACATAAGAAAATATATTGTTTTCACTGTTTTTATCAACTTCATCAAGCATATTGAGAAAAGCAGTTCGATCATTATTTTTTACATGATTCGCCATATCTAAGATTCCACGGCTTTGTTCAAAATTACTCTCTTTTAAATGCTGATTAATTGATTTAACTTCCCCCTGTGAGTAACGGTTTGCAGTCAATAGCTCGATATACTGATGTGTAACCTTGCCAAAATGTAACTTTTGATTCGCAAGAGTTTTATAATTGGCAGCCTCAGAGAATGACCAAAATGTCATATCTTTCTGGTCTTTGTGATAAGAGGATGTTAGATAAAAGCCAAAGTCACTATCTTTACTTTCCTGTTCAGAGAGCGCCTTCAATGTGCTCACAGTGTCTTGTATGTCATCTTCAGACATTGAGTTAAGTGCAGAGATTAACTCTTGTGCTTTTTCCTTATTAGCTCCCACCCCAAGAACACTATTTAAGTTAAATGAATTAGATAGAACATCCACAAATTGGGACAATGTTTCATCATCCATTTTATCCATCACTGAAAGTAAATCTTTTGACGGAATATGAGTACGAAGCACATCTGCCTGCTCTTTCGTTAAACGATCTTCATGTGTAAGAAAAGCATCAATATCTTCTAGACTCGACAAGTTACCGTAACGATATTCTGGAGGCTGAGCTTTACTTCTGCTCCCTTCTGCGAAATTAATTAATTGGACTTTATATTTTTCAGCGCGTGAATAAGGATTATATGTTTCAACAGAAGATGTTAAAGAAGCAGAAAATTGCACTTGTGAAAATTGCTCTAGTTCCTCAGTTTTTTCAATTACAGGGGTAGAGCCACCAAGTTTTGAATTAGATAGATTAAAGTTAAGAGTAGGACTTATTTCCATTGTGATCTCCTTATACTCATTATGGATAAATTATCGGCTGGTATTGTGTATTCTTTAGAGTTATATTTTTCAATCACTCAGAAACATTTACAGCTCTTTGAATTATATTAATTGTAATTATATAAAATATTTTCAACTCAAATTATTACCGCCTTTGTCTTAAGCTCAATCTCAACACTTGCCAAGATGCACAACAAGAGTTATCGTTATGCAAACAAAGCCATCAATTAGTTAACTTAAATTAAAGATTAAGGAAGAATAATGAAACTAAATAAAACAAAACTAAAAAATCTAAGTCAATCTAAAGCACTTGTCAAAGAACAAACACCTAACGTTGCTGGTGGCTTTTGGGGAACAATTGGATGTGGACCAAATACTTATAATGATGGCACATGCCCGTCTAACTTACCTTATGAAACAGGCTGTGCGTGTCCTGACACTCACCCTATTCATTGTGCTTAATTAATAGCTACCTGCGTGCACCACAAACTAGAAGTGCACGCATTAAGAAAACAAAAAGCATTCACGCTTAATTTTTGTATATTAATTTACGAACATACTTGTTTAAGACATATTAAAATAAAGCTTACTCACTGCCTTAACTTGTAAAAACAACAAAGCGATTTCTAGATTTCCATGTAACATAAAAACACACCGAACCATATTTTAAGAATTTAACTAGATAAAAGCTCACCATAGGATGGTCTGTTTTTAGCTTTTTTTCACTCTACTGTGTTAAGTTAATAAAGCCAATCCCAGCATTGTTTTTATATATATTACTATAGGTAACTTTATTCCCCTCTCTTATCCTATAAATTAACTTCTAACGCATAAATATAACTTAATCGCCTTTTATTTCCTTTCATTTTTAATGAAGATATTTTTATCAAATCTAGATAAGCTAAAATAATCATAGGAACTTACTTTAAACGCTCTACGGAGACATCCAAACCCAAGATGAACCCACTCATGATAACTCTTTGCTGTTAACCAAAATAATATTCCTATAAATTGCATTAGTTAACGCCTAATTCAATTGATTTTTAATACACACCAAAAAATTAAAAACTATTTTAATCATATAGTTAAGTATTTGAAATTCATTCATAACACGGGTATGCTTAAAGCGCTTCATTACATAATAACAATCAATTATCAAAAAAATGAAATAGAGGCTCTATGGCAAAGCAGTATTGGATTGGTGAGTTTTTTGTCGATTTGTCCAGAAATCAAATTACACAAAATAAACAGCCACAACTTGTTGCACCAAAAGCGCTGGCGGTATTAACTTGCTTGGCAGAAAAGCAAGGTAAGGTGGTAAGCCAAAACACATTGCTGTCTGAAGTTTGGCCAGATACCATCGTTTCTCCAAACAGCTTACAACGAAGTATTGCACAACTTCGAAAAGCACTAGGTGACGATGGAAAAGGACAAATTTATATTAAAACACATTCAAAGCAAGGCTACAGTTTAGAATGTAATGTCCGCTGGCAACCAGAATCTCAAACAGATTTGCATGCAAAACCGATACTCCCCGAATGCCAAAATAAAATAGGCCATCTCGAAAAGAATAATGATGTGCCTACTAAACTTTTGAATTGGCGTACAACACTTACTTTCCTCTTTATCACGTTAGCACTTAGCAGCCTTATCGGCATTCGTTATGCAACTTCCGATGAATCCCAACTATTTTCGGTTGGAGAAATACGTGCATTGACCGCTTCAGATGGACGAGAATTTGCCAGCATTTACTCCCCAGATGGCAAATACATTATCTTTCATCGCTTTTCAATGGAAGAATGTGTAAACAATATCTGGGCAAAAAACTTAGAAACTCAACAAGAATACAAACTCACTGAAGACATTGACAGCTACGGTACTCATAGCTTTTCACCTGATGGAAAGCAGCTGGTTTTTATTCGCACCATGGACTGTGAACAACCAACAACACAAAAGAAATGTTACCAGTTAATTAGTATGGACTTTAAAAAAGCGTTGCGAGAGCCGCAGCCTATGAACGTCTTACTTGAGTGTAAAACTTCGGAGATTCGCTTACCTCACTGGTTAAAAAACAATGACATTGCGCTGCTTCATAGAGAATCAACTCGGTCACAGCTGATCAGCTATTCCCCTAAAGACAAACAAAGCAAAGTGCTGTACCAAGTGGATAATGGCAATATTATTTATTATGACTATTCAGTAAAAGATGACCTATTTTCCGTCATTAGCATTCATAAAGATAGCAAGCACTACGTAGAAATCCTTGACTCAAACGGTGAGCTAATCTCCAGTAACCCTATAGTGTTTACACCTGATTCGGAGCGCAAAAAGTATTTAGTTGCAAACTTTTCCCCCATTGAGAACCACCTTATTTTTAGTACTGGTAGACAATTTTTTACGTTGTCCTATAACGGCGAAGTTAAAAACATTAGCATACCGCTAGATCAACCTACGTTTTCACCAAATTTTCACCCTGATGGAGAAAGAGCCCTAGTCATAAAAGGAAACTATGACAGTGATATTGCCGTAATTCCAATGAATCATTTAAGATCTGAACAGCTATCAGTAAACAGCCATATCATTGATCGTTCAGCCGTTGCAGAGGATACAGCGATTGCTGAACCTATTGGAAACTTGATCGCCTTTTCTTCTAACCGTTCAGGCAATGAACAAATATGGTTAAAAGGAAATCAACCCCTAGTCCAATTAACTAAGTTCCCCATTGATAGTTATATTTCAGGTATGCACTGGGATGAACGTGGCGAAAGCATATTAGCTAATGTAAATAACAAACTTGTTCAAGTACATATCAACGGCGAACAACAACATTATACGACCCCGCATTTAATTTTAGAACTACTACATTGGCACAGAGCAAGCGATAAAGTGCTCACCTTTGCCAACATTCGCGGGGTTCAAAAGTTAACCGAATACGATCTAAAAACATCACAGTTTAAAGTGGTAACAGATAAACGTATTAATTGGGCTGATAAAACAAACAACGGACTGCTAGTTTACACAGACAATATGGACCGATTTTGGCTGGTAGATGGCATTGACGCAGAGCCAATCACTGCGTTAGACAATCAAGGTGGAGATAACAAACGGTTTATAATTAAAGATAGCACTATTTATGGAATGAACAATGAGTTAGAACTTTGGTCATATAACCTGATAAATCAACATTTTAATACTCTTGGTTCATTGCCATCTAATACTATTAACATTGATGATATAGACAAAGAAAACGTACTAATTACAGTCAGAATAGCTTCTAAAAAAGAGGTCGTTGAAATTGTCTTAAAAGAATAGAATGTGCGAATTTCTCACTTGCTGCTTTATTAACTTTGTTAAAGCAGCACAGTCAATTCAATGTACAAACGTCACCATTAACAGTAAAAGCACCTAAATCAAAATTAAATCTTTGCTTTTTCTAGGTGTAACTCCCTCATTAAGAGAAATAACGGCAAGCCAAGCGATACTCCAACAATAAACGTACTTAAAATTGGCAACCACAATCGATTGATTTTTAGCTGCCTGCCTTCGTAAATGATGAAAGTCACTAATACAAAAGCAGAAACAATCACATCTAACCATGCCACAGAAGACAGTGGATTTGTGCTAATTTGAGTATATAGTAGAAAAACATTCGGCCCACTCTCAGCAAGCCAAGGAAGAAAAACACTGTAAGGCAATATCGTACCTAAAATACATAAAACTCCATAGATGTACTTCATTATCTTCCCTATATGCTTATTTATAAGTAATTAACGCTATTTATTGTCTAAAAAGAAACCATACTATAACGGAGGTCAAATTAACTACCCAATTGTACTGCAGAACATGTCATCAATAGTTCTGTCGTGAACCGCGATCTCAATAGGTGGCTGCGATTTCCATAAGACCTGTGGCAAGTCCTCTCAATAAAGTTAGCTTAAGGCCTCTAATAAAATAAGCCTTAAGCTGAGACTTTAAGTTAAACAACACCATACGCCAACATTGCATCCGCCACCTTTATAAACCCAGCTATGTTTGCACCATCAACGTAATTAACCCTTCCATTTTGAGTGCCATACTTCACACATTGGTCGTGTATTTGCTGCATAATGGTGTGTAACTTTTGCTCGAGTTCTTGCTCAGACCAAGACATTCGGATGCTATTTTGAGACATTTCTAATGCAGACACAGCCACACCACCAGCATTTGCGGCCTTGCCTGGCGCATATAAAATACCTCGTTGATGAAAAATATGTACTGCTTCTGGAGTACAAGGCATATTTGCGCCTTCAGATACCGCAATACACCCATGCTCAACTAAAATAGCCGCATCTATCTCATCGAGTTCATTTTGAGTTGCACATGGAAACGCAAGATCAGCCTTGATATGCCATGGCTTTTTGCCTTCAAAAAATTCACACGAGAATTGCTCTGTTAGCGTACTCAATCGCTTCCTTTGGCTCGTTTTTATATCTTTAATGAGATTGAGTTTATCTTGATCTAATCCCTCACGAACCAGCAACGTGCCACCCGAGTCAGACAGTGTCAGTACCTTTCCTCCCAATTGAATGATTTTCTCAGCACAATGCAACGCAACATTACCGGAACCAGAGACCAGACAAGTCTTTCCTTTTATTTCGTCATGCTGATGCCCTAACATGGATTGCATAAAGTATGCGTTACCATACCCAGTTGCCTCAGTTCGAATTAAACTTCCACCAAACTCAAGCGACTTACCAGTTAATACACTCTCAAACTGATGTGTTAAACGTTTGTATTGACCAAATAGATAACTTATCTCTCTAGAACCGACTCCAATATCGCCAGCTGGGACATCCATATTAGGCCCAATATGTTGATACAGCTGTGTCATAAATGATTGGCAGAAACGCATAATCTCACGATCAGACTTTCCCTTTGGATTAAAGTCTGATCCACCCTTGCCTGCACCGATGGGTAGTGTGGTTAAGCTATTTTTAAATGTTTGCTCAAAACCTAAGAACTTTAACACGCTTAAATTAACCGAAGGGTCAAAACGCAGCCCGCCTTTATATGGCCCTATTGAGTTATTAAACTGAACTCTATAGCCACGGTTTATACGAATGTTCCCCTCATCGTCTTCCCAAGATACTCTAAAAGAGACCACTTTATCTGGCTCAGTCATCCTTTCCAAAATATGTGCTTGTTTGTACTGAGGATGTTTATTGATAAATGGGATAACCGACTCAGCTACCTCTTTTACAGCCTGATGAAACTCTGGCTCATGAGGATTACGTTTTATCAGCCCTTCCATAAAATGCTCAAGTGTCAAATCGTCGTACATTTTTTACCTTCTTATCCGTTAAAATAGCTCTTTTTAAGAGCAAGCTACATTCAAGTTTTGGTATTTGTCATGATTACTCAGCTTTGATAAGCCAACATTTGGCGTTTTTAAAACATTTCTTTCGTAATATCAGGACATGCTGACTAGCAAAAGCGAGTGAGTATCTTTCTTAAAATATAGTTCGCTCTGTGACGTTTTATAAGACCGGTGATCACAGTAATCTTATTCAATTGGACAATCACACCGTGTTGATATTTATATACAAACAATATTTAGGTTTTATGTTGACGACAATACACCATCATACTTAGCCATGTTCAACCACAAGATAATGACAATGTGAGATTACTTTCAACAGCTTTGACTGGATTTGGAGTCAAAGCAACACACAGTACTTATGCCTGAAAACAAATTAATTTACTCACTCTATACAGGGCTGCTTGACGAACAATCCGATACAAACAAAACCATTCTAAAAATAAGAATGATATACGCTATTTATCGAAATTTTCAATCTTATAAATTAAACATAAGATGACTCCATCAAAGCAAAAAATTAATGAATTGGAGAAATGCTCATGTCTAATATTCTTATCATCGGTGCCGCAGGCCTTAACGGCATTGCAACCATTAACGCCCTTTTCGCTAAGGCTGACTTAAAAGATACAATTATTGCTGGTGTGCGAAGTGAAGAAAAAGCACAAGCACTAAAAAATCGTTTTCCAAACTTAAAGACGCGCATTATGGATATCGAACAGCCAGATACCTTGGCTTCCTCAATGCGAGGCGTGGATAAAGTCTTCTTCATTACAGGAAACATTCTTGAACGCGAGCAACACGCCAAACTAGTAATCGATGCTGCAAAAGCAGCAACATCGGTCACAGACTTCATATTTTACTCTGTTTTTGGCGCAGAATATGAATCGATTTTATTTGGACGTCAGTTCCGTTTTGGTGAGAAATACCTTGAAAATTCAGGCCTTAAATGGACGCATCTACGTACAATTTTCTTCCAAGACAATCTACTTGGTTGGGCTGACGGTATAAAGCAAGGCACCCTTTACCTCGGTACAGGTGCAGGTAAATTTGCCCCTTTAGTAGTGTCCGACATTGGTGAAATCGCTGCCAATGTCTTAACATCTAACACTCATCAAAATAAGGCCTACAACATCACAGGCCCTGAACTGCTGAGCGGTGCAGATATAGCACACATTTTTAGCACGACCTTAGACTCAGAAGTTACACATGTCTCACCGAACAATGAAACCACATTAGCATCATTAATTGATACTGGGTGGCCGCAGTGGCAAGCAGAGGGATTAATTGAGCTATTTAACCTATTTGCGGACAACCAGGCTGCTGTGGTTAGCCCTGATGGAGAGGCGCTGCTTGGTAGAAAGCTCACAACCCTTAAAGAGTTCATTACGGAAAATCGTACTGCATTTATCTAAAACATCAATTAATCGATATTAAACTGGTGAAGCGTCAAAAACCCGCTTTCAAACACGCTCATCATTTAACCGCCTAACCTGCTGGGTTAGGCGGTCAATAAATTAGAAAACAATAACGCTGAAAAGGCTAAGCAATCGTATCTAACATGAGGATTGATTTAAATTATCCAACTTTTTAAGTAACAAATTGATATACCCTCTACACAGCAGCACGACGTATATAAACACAACGGTATTTGTGACATGTAAAGTGAGCCATATTTGCTCAAGGTTAAATAAATAGCCGACCATTTGAACTGCGCCAGCAAACGAAAACACAAAATAGAACGCCACTAAGACCTTGTGAGGTATAAGTGCAACAGCTGCTTTGAGTTTAGGAAATTGAAATGTTTGCTCAGGCCAACATGATTTAATTAAATTAACTTGATAGAAAAGGATTTGCGCGAGATACAAAACACCTACAATCAAAGGGATTTCTGTATTTTCTATTAAACGGTAAGTAAAAAACAGCACAAATGGAATGGCATGTATGCAAGACCACCAATACCCCACATGTGTATTACTCATTTCTTGCCGATACAAAGCTATTAATGGACCAAGTAGTAACGGCGAGGCATGAATAAAAGCGATTGCAAACCATGGGATTTCAAATTCAAGCAAGCTTAAAAATTCAACGGCAGGTGACAAAATCATTACCCAACACAGCGCAAGTTCAAACCGCTGAAATTTGGGAAGCCCCTGTTGGATTGATATCAAGGATACCGTAATCAAAAATACAATCACTATGCTCGATAAATAGCTGATCTGTAATACATCTATCAACACACTTTAAAACCTCAATATTACTTTTATTTACTAAAATCTAATTTATGCACTCTGTTCAATGTAGCTTTTGACGACAAGTTTTCAAATCGAGTGCCTGAAAAAGGGGAATTTCTCCTTTGGCCATCAAAGAACAACTTTACTAAGAATTTAAATGCGTGTCATTAACATTAAAAGTAATTACCGAAGTCTTCAATCCAGAATGAAACTAAACTAGAGACAGTAAAAGTAAGGAACAGCACACATAGACACATCAAATTCAGCATTCATGTACACGCGAGTGTAACTTCACATTACACAATTAACCTGCGCAAAGGTACGTGAACTCGGCTCGTTATGGAACATAATTAGGGATAGAAATAGATTTAGATCAAAGGTGAAATTATTTTTAAACTTTTTATCGATTAATTTTTTGCATCAATAGTCATATAAAGACAATCAAAAATTCCATATTCATAACTCCAACTTGATCGACAGTCCACTGGTTGAACACGACAATTAACTTTCTTTTTTATCCTATATCATTATTTGAGCTAAGTATCTTAAGTGAATACAAACTTAAAACAATAAAAATTAATTAGTTAGATTTTAAGAAAATATTTTCATAACAGTCAAAAATTACATTATCGGAATATAAAATTGGTTACTTAAGAAAAATTTAAGAATAAAAAACCACAAAATTGAAGTTTTACATATGAAAATAATCATCAATCAGATCGGTTTTCATAGGGGTTTACACAATAAAAATTAGTCGTTAGGTTGTTAATCAATCCGCAACGGATGAAAAAAAGCTAGATATTAGAGCCCAGCTAACTATTTGCTTTCATTTTCAAGTACCGTTTCAAAATTGCTGTATACATTATAAATATATCAATAGCAGCGGATTAAATAGAATTCGGCGCATGAATAAATTTATATTCGAGATGAAAGACCCTTCTAAGGATACACATCTGCGTCAGACCAATAATCAGGAAATGTATCCTGTAAAATACAATGGAGTTACCAATGAAACTTAAATTACTCGCAGCGCTTACATCTAGCCTATTAGCCACTTCAGCATTTGCTCAGACAGCTATACAGGATCTAGATGGTTACAACAGATCAACATCTTATGTAAATGGTGCTGTAGATCGTATCGTGACAGATTCGTTAAGTGCACGTTCCTTTGAGGCTTGGGTTTACTATAAAGAAGCAGGCTCTGAGTGTACAAGTGGATACATTTTTGACGAACTAACTGGCCAACAATATGGTACCGTCAACATGGGTACTGGTGGCATTGGTGCGACTATGGTCGATACGGTTCACTTCAATGCAGGCTTCTCAGATGAGCAATTAAAGCGCAATCGTGTATTAGCTTTAAACTGCCAAACTTTAGCCGGCGATCAGTACAAGGTATATCACAAGTTCTCAGCATTACCGGAGATCACTTGGGAGACAAACCTAGTTGGAGTTGGTGAATATAAAATGCCAGATTGCACAGGTGCAAGTTCACACTGTGGCGGCCGTGGTTGGTATGATCAAGTAAGCTACACATCATCACTACATATTGATAATAAAAACAAAGATACGTACTGCTCTGCAACAATGAATGAAGGCTTTGAGTCTCGAGTATTTAACGGTTATGACAGCACGCCGTTATTCCACACAAATCATTATGGTTTAGAAAACGCTGTGTACAATTACTCAGGCCCGGCATTCAGACAAGTTGTCACTTGTCACAGCCCGGTTGGTAGAATCCAACGCACTCAAGTATGGGTTGTTTCTGGTGAAAACGATATCAACCTTGAAGTAGATTACACAGTTTATAAGTAATCGATACTTCTAAAACCTTAAAAGAAGCGCCTAGCGCTTCTTTTTTTGTGTGTACCCTCGCCGCTTGTCAACACGACTAAATAAACGTGTCAACGCTATATACGATGGGCCACACAAATAAAAAAGGCGCCTAATGGCGCCTAAATTGATACGTCATTTCGTTACTTAGTGTAGCCACGAGGCATTGACGAGTCTGTTGTATATCGCTCTGTTAACTTGTCATGGCGAGACTCTGTTGTTACTTGTTCACCATTAATCCAAATTTTATCAACACGCGTGCTGAACTCAAAAGGATCTGCGGTCCAAAGTACAACATCTGCACGCTCACCTTTAGCAATCTTGCCGCCTTCAATACCAAATGCATCTGCAACATTCACAGTCATTGCCTTTAATGCACCTTCATGTGTCATACCATTAGCTACCGCAATACCGGCGTTAAAGCGCATTTGATAAACATTGTGACTGCCGTCACCTGCTATATTTAAGATAACGTTAACACCCGCTTTTTCAAGTGTGCCAGCATTACCTAAATGTGCATGCAATGCGTCAAAACCTGTTGGTAGGTTCGCAACTGAGCTAATAATAACTGGAACTTTAGCTTTAGCTAGCTCATCTTTTACTAATACTGCATCTTGGGCACCATCAATAATCAGATTCAAACCAAACTGTTCTTTCAGTTTAATCAGTTCAAGTAATTGAGATGCACGAGAAGCAGATGCTACAACTGGTAGATCACCTTTTAAAACTTGTGTTAAAAGCTTTTCTTCAGCCGACGGGTCTTTATCATCCTTTTTGTCTTTTTTCGATGTTAGCTTTTTCTTCTGTTCAGATAGTTTCTTAGCAAACGCTTGCAACGACGCAGCGCGAGAACCATCGCCGCTGACAGCACCTAAATCGACAATAAGTGCAGATTGACTGTCTGTGACACTACCAAATTCGCCAGATAAATCAGCAACGAAGCCAAGACCCATAAATACGCCACTTTCACCCCACGGTAAAGAAGGAATACTCAAGTTTTGTGTCAAGCCTCCTTTTCTCGCATACGGGATCAAGCTAGAGCGTGGATTAAATGCACTGCTTGGATCAAACTCAATGCCTGATTTGTCATACGCATCTACTGAACGAGAAACCGCGCCCACTTCTACCAAGCCAAGTTGATTCATTGTGCCTATTAGGCCGGGAGTCAACACTTTGCCTTGTGCATTTACAGTGACATCAGCATTAAAAGATTTCGGGTTTACAGCCGTAATTTTTCCGTTTTCAATTAACACCGTCGCGTTTTCTAGTACACCTTGCTTTGTTAGCGTGTGCACAGTCGCATTTGTAATCGCTGTTACTTGTGCAAATACCGCTGAAGAACTCAGCAATGCACCAGTTAAAATAGATAATTTAAACTTGTTCATGGCGACTCCCCTAGCGCTGGCCTAACATAAAATCACTAACCGCTTGATATTTACTGTCGTTGCGGTCATATACCTTGGCACCATCAATAAATACTTTCTCAGCTTTTGAGTACACGCTAAATGGACTTTGATCCCAAATTACGACATCGGCTTGTTTACCAGATGCAATTGAACCTGTTAAATCTTCAATACCTAGAGATTTTGCCGCATTGTAAGTGATCCATTTAATCGCATGCTCTTCTTTAATATCGAAACCGACTTCATTTGCTGAATACATCACTTTTGCAGCTTCATGATTCAAACGTTGAATTGTCGTGTCAGAATCAGAGTGTATAACCGCACACGAATTTTTAGCTGCATCCACAATCGCTACGTTTTCAAGTGACATGTCATATGCTTCCATCTTGAAGCCCCACCAATCCGGCCAAAGTGCAGCACAGTTGCCATTTTCACCTAGTAAGTCAGCAATTTTATAAGCTTCAATACCGTGGTGGAAAGTACCTGCGTGATAACCAAACTCTTTTGAAAGGTCAATCATCATGGCCATTTCTTCTGCTTTATAACAGTGGTTATGGATCAAGATTTCGCCGTCAAGTACACCGCGCAGAGTATCAAGCTTAATATCACGATGTGGTGCATCTGGGTTCATACCCGCTGCATACTCTTTATCGTATTGTTCCCAAGCACGCTTATATTCTGTCGCTTCAATCCAAGCTTCACGATAACCTGCCATGTTACCCATACGTGTTTTTGGCGCAACGCCTTGGCCACCATATACACGCTTAGGGTTTTCACCACATGCCATTTTCAAACCATATGGTGCTTCAGGAAACTTCATGCCCTGCATTGTTTCCGATGGCACGTTTTTAAGCGTTACCGCTCGTCCACCAAATAAGTTTGCAGAACCAGGTAAGATTTGTAGTGATGTTATACCGCCTTCACGGGCTCGGTTAAAGCCAGGATCTTGAGGCCATACCGAATGCTCAACCCAAACTTGTGCAGTATTTGGGTGTATCATTTCGTTACCATCTTGATGAGATTCAACGCCAGGATTTGGATATGCACCTAAATGTGAGTGGTTGTCGATAATGCCAGGTGTTACCCATTTACCTGCTGCGTTCACCGTCGTGTCTGCGCTAACAGCTAAATCTTTACCAACTTGGCTGATTTTACCATCCACGATGTAAACGTCAGCGTCATCGATTCTTTCACCAGTACCAGTCAGTACAGTGGCATTGGTTATCAAGGTACTTGAAGTTGAATGAGGCTTGTAAGTACTTGGATATGGATTTTTCTCGATTGTGACTTTATCTTTTTGAGGACCAGTGTCTTGCTGGCAACCTAAAAGAGCTGTGCTAAGAGCAAGCACGATCACAGAGGGTTTGAACATATTCATATTTTCATCTCTGTAGTTTTTGTGACTGTAGTTATCAAACAGACTGTAGCGAAATTTCACAAAAATTTCGATGTAAAAACCTCAAAATGCCATAAATTACGATAAATTACGTGAGAAATTGCAATACTGTATGACATTCAGGCACATTTGTACCAACGGGGATTAAATTTCAGACACACTTACACACACTTATACATACTTTTGAAATAGGTTTTAATAGAACTAGAAAAAGACGCTAAAAGCTTTGAAACGTAGCGCTATTGAACTGTTAATCAAGTTTTATCGAAAATTTTTTTTAAGCATTACGAAACAACTATGAGATATATTTTCACTTAAGATAGATAGACTTATAGTTGCAAGAATACAAATACATAATTCCTTACATTCGTACAATCTTCCCTTACAGCAATTTATCTAATTGAGGCCAATACTGAAAAGGAATCGCACTTAACGACCTGCTTGGAGAACAAAGATGAAAGTACTAATGATTGCTACACTAACTGCGCTGGTATCTATGTCTAATGCACATGCTGTGGAGTTTGTCGCAGCTGATAACAGCCACGCTACTAAACTATGTATGGCGTTTGCCTCTGATCGCCCTCATGTGATGCTAAAAGCATTGCGAGGCCAGCACACAGCCAAACCACGCATAGCCAATAAACTAGAGTGTAACGATATGAGTTTAGACGAGTTTGCACAGGTTTATAGCCTGACTCGTACAGCCAAATTTATGAAAATAGATTTAGAAACCAAAACATCAATCAAAGATATTGCTAAAACAGAAACCTCGTTACCAGCAGTCTTAACAGGTTCTAAATAATGCTAAGTGGCATGGTGTGCATCAATTCTTAAAAATGCACACCATATTGCAAGACTTATAAAACACTTGCCAATATACCAAACACACCACCAAATACACCGCCCCAAACAACCAACCACCCTAAGTGGGTTTGTATCATATTTTGAACAATATTCTTTACCATCACAGGTGTTAGCTCGTTTAATCTTTCATCAACAGCATGTTCGATGGCCTTGCGAATTGAATCCAATGATTGCCCATTAGTTAGCACACCTGAAATTTTTTCTTTAAACTCAGGTTGCTCACTCATTTCCGTTAAAGCTTCTTTCATTTTCTCAGTAAAAGTATCTCGCATAGGTTCAATGGCTTCTTTTCCTCCGACCATAGCAAGCATGGCCCCGAATTGAGAACCTTCAATAACTTGCACTAACTTATTGAATGCAATAGACAGATCTGCATGCTCAATAACAGGGTTTAAATCTATATCAATCTGATTCTTTTCTGCAAAGCTTTTCAATTTATCTTGATTAAAGAACTCTCCTAAAATCAGATCTTTAATCGCAATTTTAAACTCTTTGAATTTAACGGTAATCACACCTGAACCATATAAACCAGGGACTTTTTCAAATAGCATATGCACTGCAAGCCAGTTGGTGACAGCACCAGATAAGGCAAATAGCCCCATTGTAAAGACCAAGTCATTGCCTGAGCCGTATCCTACTGCGACTAAAATAGCTGCAATTAGATTTGTTAAAGCACTTTTATTCAATGTAAACATCCAAAACATTTCAAAACTTTGGCTATTCTATTCGATTTAAATTTGCACTCAAGTATTTGTGTTATAGCAAAAATCGTTCATAGTTAGATAAAGTGCTCACACGCCATCGGGCTAACTATGTGGAACCTAGTAAACCAGTACATCAGTGAAGCGATTCATGACAAGTTTGAATTTACTCGAAAAACACAACTGCCGAGCAACCATAAATCCAAAAACTACCAAATAGAAAATGATAAGCACCGTTTTTTAGTCAAAGTTGATCATATCAGTGCACTTGAACGATACGAATGTGAAGCAGATAATCATGCTTTACTCACACGAGACAGTGATTTCTTAGTTGCAGACCCAATTACCATAGGGTCAAGCCTTGAATACTGCTTTAGTGTGTATGAGTGGCTGCCTTCTCAACTAGACAAAGAAGACTGGTATTTATGTGGTAAAACACTCGCAAAGATGCATAATCGGCATGAACAGGAAATGTTTGGCTTCGAACAAGACAATTATTTTTTAGGCCTTGCTCAACCAAATCAATGGCATAAAAAATGGTCTGTGTTTTTTGCAGAAGAACGAATTGCATGGCAATTGCAATTATTGCAAGAAAAGAGCATTGTACTTGTCGAAATTGATGATTTTGTCGAGTATATCAAACCTTTAGTGAACCACCCAGTGCAGCCTTCCCTGTTACATGGCTTTTTTTGGCGAGGTAACATTGCCTTTTCAAACGATAAACCGAGCGTATATTGCCCTGCTTGTTACTACGGTGATAGAGAGGTTGATCTAGCTAATAGCGAACTCTTTGCCCAATTACCAGAAGCATTTTACACAGGCTATAACGAAGTCTATGAAATAGAAAAAGGCTATCAGCAGCGTAAGTCAATTTATCAATTGTATAGTTTACTCTGCCATGCCAATGTCTTTGCTGGCGATTATGTCATTCAGTCCAAACAACAGATCGAACAGATCCTGAAATAGCTGTCATGGTGCGGTAATAATTGCAAAAACTGCTATAGTAAGTAAAGGAGTTTAAGACGGTTGTTGGAGCCATATTATGAAACAGCTGTATAACCAACGGATCAGCTGCCCCCACTGTGGTCATCACATATTTGTAGATTTAGACATCAGTGAGGGCGATCAGGATTTCTATGAAGATTGCGCCGCATGTTGCAACCCTATTCATTTGAACATGCACATAGACGAAGCAATCAACAAATTGGAATTACGCATCGACAGTGACGACGAACAAATTTTTTAGCCCATAGGGCTTAAGGTGTTTTTACGTAAATAATGCTCAACAGTGTTGACGATGGTGTAAGTTTGCTGGTCGACTTCAATGTTGAGCCTATCACCTCGTTTTGTCTGCCCAATGTTAGTAATAGACAGTGTCTCTGGAATTAAGTGTAGCCAGAAACCATCCTCGTCTACTTCTCCTACAGTCAGACTTGCGCCGTTTACTGAGATAAAGCCTTTATAAAACACGTATTTTGCCCAAGCTGCATCTAATAACAATTTGATCTTAACGTTGTCAGCTGTTTTGATCACACTCTCTACAGTCGCCATATCGTGGATATGACCTGATACAATGTGCCCACCAAGTTCAGTGCCAAAAGTAACTGAGCGCTCAAAGTTTACTTTGTCACCACATCTAAGCTGGCCCAAATTAGTCAGCTTTAATGACTCATCAATCACATCAAAACTGACTTGGCCGACGACATCTGAATGACTGGCCTCAAAATGCACAACAGTCAAACAACACCCGTTCACGGCGATACTGGCACCAATTGTTAGCTGCTGCAAATGCTCATTGCCAACGGATAATACCAAGCGCATAACGCCATCATTTAATAAAGCACTAACCACTGATGCCTGAGTTTGAACAATTCCCGTAAACATGTTTTTTCCGAGGTAAAAATAATGCCGCTATTCTACCTGAAGGTAATCCCACTCGGAAACAGATTTACACACTTATTTCGTAGATAAAAATAACAAACTTCAATAGAATACATTTTTTAAAATTTGCTGAGTTTTAAGATGAAGTTTGAACTCTGGGAAGCCAAAAAATTAATAAGACTGGCAACGCCTGTTCTGTTAGCGCAAGTCACCCTTGTCATGATGTCAGTTGTAGACACCATGATGGCAGGACAAGTCAGCCCAAACGATTTAGCTGCTCTCTCCATTGCAACTGGCGCGTTGCATCCACTAATGTTTTCTTTACAGTCAATTCTTTTAGCGCTGACGAGTATGGTTGCCCATAGTGTAGGTGCAAATGACCAAGACAGTATAAAACGCTATTTTCAGCAAGGTTTATATTTAGCTGTGATGCTTTCTTCAATTGGCTTTATCGCAAGCTATTTCACCCCCTACTTATTTGCCAGTACTGGCACTAGTCCTGAAATTGCAGGCATGGCGCAAGATTATATCGATTATGTTAAATATGGTCTGGTCGCTTTTTTAATCTTCTCAGTGTATCGAAATGTAACCGAAGGCATGGGAAACACAAAAGTGGCTTTTTATATCGGTTTACTTGGGCTAGGGATCAATGTGGTCGCCAACTACATCTTCATTTACGGGAAGCTCGGCATGCCAGCGCTTGGAGGAGCCGGCTGTGGTGTCGCCACCAGCATCGTAATATGGACAATGGCTATTGCACAGATATGCTACAGTTTGAAAAGTAAAGAGCTCAAAGGAAAATGGCTGATTAGTAACTTTATGCGACCACATAAAGACACTATTTTACAGATAACCAAGCTTGGATTACCTATCTCGTTTGCAACTTTTTTCGAGGTTACACTATTTGCGTGTATCCCACTTTTTATTGCCGACTTAGGCGCTGTAGCGGTATCTGGTCACCAAGTTGCAGCAAGTGTAACTATGATTTTGTTTATGCTACCACTGAGCTTGTCTATGGCTATAGGGATCCGAATAGGTAATATTAGCGGCCAAAATAACATTGAGAAACTTGTCAATGCCACGTTCACGAGCTTTATCTTAGCGGTAGGCGTTGCAGCGATTGTCGCACTGACAACCTATTTAGTGAGATATGATATAAGCTGGTTATACACACAAGATAAAGAAGTTGCAATGCTTGCCTCCAGTATCATTATTTTAGCGTGTATTTATCAATTGCCAGACGCACTTCAAGTATCGGCAAATGGTGTTTTACGCGGTCTAAGATACACAAAGCCAATAACAGGTGTCACGTTTATCTCTTATTGGGTAATCGGCTTTACGCTCGGATACGTATTAGCCAAAACAGATTATATTGTGCCAGCAATGGGCCCCACCGGCTTTTGGGTAGGCATCATTGTCGGACTTTCAGTAGCCGCAGTGCTGCTAATTTATTTTGTCAGGAGAAAACTTGTTGAAATGCAAACTGCTGCTATTAGCACTTAGCACTATATTATTGGGGTGTTCGCCAAAGCCTAGTGATACCAATCAAACTTATACCGAGCGCTTAGGTAAAGTCTTTGATACCGACGGGTTACAAATAGAAAAGCTGAGTGTGTTACCACACTCAGCAACTGATAAACCACTGTCCAGTTACACGATTTCCGTCATTGATCTTGCCAAATTAGGACATTGTCGAGTATCCACTCACATCGCAAACCACAATAATCAGTTAGGTAAACTTGCCAAACCCAGTGAGCAATTTAAATATAGTCTGAACTTTATTCAACTCGCCCAAGCCTGTATTAATAACGATAAAACGCCAGATGATGTGCGGCAGGCATTGACCATGGCAAGGCAAGAAAAACTTGCCCAGCTCTACCCTATGCTCGCTTACGTATTTACCCATGAAAAAGAGCTCACTCAGTTTTTTACTTTGACATTCAGTGAAATCCAGCTCGAAACCAGCCAAGGTGAAATACGTGCATTAGAATCATTAAATACACTAAGCAGCTTGATAGATTCATTACAAGAGCCTAGCCTTGCAAAGGGCGATACACTAACTACCGCACTTGAGAAACTCAACAACAATAATTATGTTCAGAGCTTAATCACCAGTACCAGAACACAGATTAAGTGGAACCAAACAACTACGGCATGGCTTAGCACTTTAAACTTAGATAACAAGGTCTGTCCTGCTGGAAAAAACAAGAAACGCGCCAAGGTGCTCAATAACGTTTTTCAAAAATTTTATATTCAAGATATCCAAGCTTACCAATCACAGCTAGCTAAGCGTTTACATGATATCGAGCCTCACTTTGCGGCTTTTTCGAATAAATTTGGTCAACACGACTACCCTAATGTCATTACACCTTTACTTGGAGAGTTGAAACAATCAGCGAAGGAACATGTTTTTTGGTGGCAAAATTTCTACAAAGTGTGCAAAGTTAATCCGTTGTGATCGAAAAAACCGCAGACAAACAAAAATTTAGCAAAGATACTTGATCCATTTCGCAGAGCACTATATATTAGCCGCCGTTGCCAAGAAACACGGCACATAGTACGACCGTAGCTCAGTTGGTTAGAGCACCACCTTGACATGGTGGGGGTCGGTGGTTCGAATCCACTCGGTCGTACCAACTTAATTTAGTTAAGTTATAAAACACTTTTATGATACGACCGTAGCTCAGTTGGTTAGAGCACTACCTTGACATGGTAGGGGTCGGTGGTTCGAATCCACTCGGTCGTACCAACTTTAGCTAAATTAAGAAACTCTCTATAGTACGACCGTAGCTCAGTTGGTTAGAGCACCACCTTGACATGGTGGGGGTCGGTGGTTCGAATCCACTCGGTCGTACCAACTTAACTTTGTTAAGTAACACATCTATAGTACGACCGTAGCTCAGTTGGTTAGAGCACTACCTTGACATGGTAGGGGTCGGTGGTTCGAATCCACTCGGTCGTACCAAATTTTTCTCTTTTCTTTATATCCCATTTTATTAAATCTCTATTTTCTACTCTGTTGTAAACTTCAATATTTCTACTATCAATTTTAATTTATTTGGCCCATTCAAAGCTTACTTTTACAGCCATTTTATTTGCATTCGCTTTTCGATTAATCTCGACATCCTGAACTTGTATATGGACTCCACTTGTTTGACAACATGTTTTTTAAAATTAAAGATGCTTGCGTATATACGGTTTCTTTTGAGAGCGCTACTCTCTAACCTTTGATTTATTCGCACCTTCTGTCCTAAACGCTTCGTTAGTGTATTCTCACTTCAAGTTCAGACAGGTTTTCAGAAGGTTGGTCTTACCTTTTAATTACATTGTTGTCGAACTCTTTTTAAAATGTTTTTTAAATCATTGCGGGTTGGTAATTCGTACCTTGTTTTAGCATTGCCCAAGCAGTTCTGATATTTTTATTCACCAGCGCAATACAAGCTCGCTTTACACCTGAACGAGCAACTAACCTTAACAGCCATTGCTGCTTCAATGTCTTGGGCTTTTCCGGCAGATTAGAAATGTATGACAATGCCCCCAAAAATAAACAGGACTTTAGCTGTTTATCTCCAGCACATTTATCAATCCCCAGCATCACAGTTTTACCGCCACTGCTAAATTGTTTTGGGGTGACGCCTAAATATACTGAAGCACATCGTCCATTTTTAAAATGCTTCGTTTGACTCAAACTGGCAATTAGCCCCGCTGCGCCTAAAACACCTACACCTTCAAGCGCAATAACACGTTGGCATTGCTCATTTTGAGAAACAAGCAGCTCTAGGTTTTTAGTGACATCATTTAGGGATTGCTCTATGTGCTGGTACTGAGCTTTTAAGACACTAAGTAATGGCAATAATACCTCTGGTAAATCATTACGCTCAGTTAAAACCCTTTTCAATGCTTTCTTGGAGCGAGGAATAGTGATGCCATATTCATAAAATAGGGCCCTAATATGATTACCGAGTTGTGTCAGCTGTTTATCTAAAAATTTACGACTCACAGTGAGCGTTTGGAGAATTTGCTGTTCTATATTTTTTACTGGAGAAAAGGACATATTTGGTTGTATAGCAGCAATCGCAATCCCGATAGCATCATTGGCATCTGTTTTTTGTTTGCTTATATAAGGCTTAACATGTTTCGGAGACATCCCTCTCACTTCATGACCATAGGATTGCGCAACCCGTCCCCAATAATGAAAGCTGCCACATCCCTCCATTGCCACAATGCTAGGGGAAGAGTTAGCGAGTATTTGGCGAACTTTAGATGGAGACTGTGCTTTATTAAAAACAATTTCGCCATGTTTAGAGACTTTTGCGACTTGGATAATATTTTTTGCCAGATCGAGTGCAATCACGTTACGGTTATTCATATATGGACTCCTTTGTTTTGGTCGACACCACATTACACTGTATGTGAGATGTGGTGGAGTCCATATATCGCTCTGGGCTACTTGCTGAGCCTGCAACTAACGCCCATAAACACTGGACCCTGAAGCCAGTTCAGGGTGACAAATAAGGCAACTATTTAATCTGGTCGCTCTAGATGAATGTTATACGAATAACAAACGCGTCGTCCCGGACTTGCTCCGGGATCCATGTTGAGCCTGAGACTAACGATAAATAATTAGCACCAGCAAAACTGCTCACTTCAACTTCCACAAAAGAAAAACACTCACTACACACACCGTCATTAACACTTTGTAAGATTAAAGATTAGGCTTGCGCTTTTTAAGATTTACCCACTAAAAACTGGGCCCTGAAGCCAATTCAGGATGACGAATATGGCAACTATTTAATCTGTTCGCTCAATATAAATGTTATACGAATATCAAACGCGTCGTCCCGGACTTGCTCCGAGATCCATGTTGAGCCTGCGACTAACGATAAATAATTAGCACCAGCAAAACTGCTCACTTCACCTTACGTAAAAGTATTACTCAGCACCAGCTAAAATTGCTCACCTCACCTTGCGCAAAAGTATTACTCAGCACCAGCTAAAACTGCTCACTTCACCTTACGTAAAAGTATTACTCAGCATCAGCTAAAACTGCTCACTTCACCTTACGTAAAAGTATTACTCAGCATCAGCTAAAATTGCTCACCTCACCTTGCGCAAAAGTATTACTCAGCACCAGCTAAAATTGCTCACCTCACCTTGCGCAAAAGTATTACTCAGCACCAGCTAAAATTGCTCACTTCACCTTGCGCAAAAGTATTACTCAGCACCAGCTAAAATTGCTCGCCTCACCTTGCGCAAAAGTAACATTGCTCCGCAATGTGTATTTTGCACTTAACTTGATAAATATCTGTTTTTAAAGCAAACTCATCTTATCTCTTGAGTATTTTAAGGAAAGAGTATGGATACTGAGTTAGTTTCCTTTGCATTTTATCTGTTTGTGTTTGTAGGGGCTGTGATTGCTTTTAAAGATCGAAGTCGTACAGACAAACTCATGAAAAAGGTTACACACCTTCAAAAAATCATCGATTTTCAAACAGTGCAAATTGATAAGCTTAAACAAGCATTGAACGAGTCTGCCTCAGCGCCCCTCTCCACTGATTATCCAGCAGCACAAATAGAATCAATAGAATCTAATACCGTGCAGACTGACAATCTGGAGCAACCACAATTATCTACCCCAGCAAAGCCAGACGTAAAAAGTTCGCCAAAGCAAACGATACAAAAGCAATTTACGCTACCCGAATTCAATTTAGATACTCTACTTAAAGGCAATGGTATTTTCTGGTTAGGTGCATTTGTTTTATCTATCGGTGGAGTTTTCCTCGCTAGATACTCTATTGAATCAGGCCTTTTGCCACCCGCAGCACGTGTTATTTTAGGCGCTCTTTTTGGCTGTGCCTTAATCACCGGTGCTGAACTGGTTAACCGCTTTAAAACTAAGCTCAATGTGAATACACCTTATATCTCTGCGGCGCTTGCCAGTGGCGGTGTAATCACCTGCTTTGCTATGGTTTTGGTGTCGTTTAATCACTATCACTTTTTACCTGCCAACCTCGCCTTTGTCTTTTTAGCTGTTATTGCTCTGTGCGCAACCTATTTGGCGCTGCGCTTTGGGCCTGTGCTTGCGGGCATTGGGATCATCGGTGCGTATGCTGTACCGGCGCTTGTCTCGACTGGCTCTAATAATATTGGGGCGTTATTACTGTACGTGGCTTTTGTGTCTTTATCTGCTGTATGGGTTGCTGATTACGTTAAACAAAAGTGGCTGTGGTGGCAAAGCTTTGTTGGCCATTGTATATGGTTTATCGGTGCCATTGTTTTAGGTGATAAAGGTGACTTTGCTGCTATTACCCTTTACACAGTTGCAACCCTATATTTTTATGTGATCTCAAACCTACTTGGCTGGCGGCTTAATTTAACCATGCATAACCCTCTGCCCATTAAGTCATTATTGATGGCAAGAAAAGAACAAGTCGCTACCCTTATCACTCTATTCTTGTTCGCCATTTACCTGATGTTTTCACCCGTGCTCAGTCACATGGTTGCAGCCGCTTTCATTGTCGCTACCATCGCTTTTGCTTCAGCTTACAGGCATAGTGCTCTTGATACTTGGCCATATTTGGCGCTGTGTTTTGCTTTGTTTATGTTTGGCACCATGCATCAAAAAGTCGATTTTAATGACATCCTTTATCCATTTACTGGCAAGTATTTGTTTATTCAAATCGCTGCATTGTTCGGTACGGCCTTCAGCGTGTTGATGATCAAGCGTGATGCGGCTCGCCATGCTTATTTACTGCTACTTGTGTTAGTGCCGCTCAGCCTATTTGGTTTCAGCTATATTTCTCTGCCTATGGACAGTGACGCCACCCTCTACCCTGTTTGGGCGTTTGAACTTCTGCTCATCGCCGCTGGCGCGGCACTTGCAGCTGCCAAATCATCGATATCTTTACAGCGCGTGACGTATTTAGTGTTAGCAAATGCCATGCTGACTCTGTGTTTGACCATGTTGTTATCTGCAAGTACGCTAACCTTGGCAGTAGCGGCTCAAGTCGCATCCATGAGCTATTTAAGCTGGAAATACAAGGTTAAGATCCCTGATTGGCTGTACAAAGCAGCTTTATTGGTTGTGGTTACTCGGTTATCTGTGGCCCCTTGGGCTGCTGATTACAAGCATGAAGCCATCTTAAGCATTCATTGGACACTCATCGTCTACCCGATTGCGATAGCTTTAGTGTGGTTTTCAGCGAAATATAATCCATCAAGGGTACTCAATACTTGGTTTATGGGGGTGTTTATTCACTTATGCGCGCTATTTGTCACCACCGAAACCAGTTATTTATTAGTCGGAGATTATCCTAACTTTGATAATTTAAGCTATCGAGAAGGTGTCGTGTTATCCCTAAACTGGTTAATCCTGGCGGGCGTATATTATTGGCGCAGCCAGCTAACGCACAACCTGCAAAAACTATATAAAATTGGTGGCAGCATTTTAGTCGGTGCAAGTACGCTAATGCATGTGCAATTCTCAGTGTTTGAAAGCCCATTTGTACACAGCCAAAACGTAGGCGGATTTTTTATAAACTGGCTGTGGATCCAATGGCTTACACCTATATTATGCCTGTATGGGTTTATACATTTTAAACTTGTCCAAGCACAGTTTAACCGTTTTATTTATATAGCAATGGCGATATTTGGCTTTATGTTTGTCAACGGTGAAATACGCACCTTATATAATAATGGCTTTATAAATTGGCATTTGGAGATAAAAGAAGCGGAGCTTTACACCTATTCGATTGTCTGGTTACTGATCTCAACTACAACCATTTTTGTTGCGCAGCACTTTAACCATAAACAGTTAATCAATATTGGTTTCATCGGCCTTGCCATGGTTATTTTTAAAGCCTTTATGGTTGATATGTCTAACCTTGAGGGGCTGCTCAGAGCCTTATCATTCATTGGCTTAGGTTTGTGCTTGGTGGGTGTGGGTTGGCTGTTTCAAAAAATGCAGCCAAAGTCCGTCACCAGCGTTCCTGACAAAAAGGTTTAATCACAAGTTTCATAAGCGAGTGCAAGTCACTCGCTTTTTTAATCACAAAAATATTAGCTTGTACTTTGATTTTTACTGGGCAGGACTTCTGCAAATTCGTCATCATACAAGTCAATCACACCTTCAAAACCATACTTTGGAGTCCAGCCCAATATATTTTGCGCTTTAGATGAGTCATAAACTCTGTCTAAACGCTGCGGTAAAGACCAACCACGCTGTTCAAACACCGCCACCAGTTTTGGGGATCGTGCACGTAAAACGGCCTCACAATCGTTAAACAATTGCTCACAGCAACTGGGATCAAACGGTGTTTTGCCTGAAATAATAAAGCGATTAAAGCCTAGTAACCCCTTTTCAATGGCGCAGCGGTGAGCGTTGGCCACATCACGGTAGTCTATTCCTCGATTCAGCCGATACAGTGCCATTTTCTCAACTGGCTCAGGAAAGCATCTCGACATTTGCAGAACAGTTACGGGCAAAGCAAGCGTATTACTTATCGCCTCGAGTCGTTGCTCAGCAGCAAATTTTGTATAGTGGTAGACGGTTTTAGGTAAAGGTTTTGTCTGCTCTGTCACCCACCCTGCTCGCCCATTCGGCGTGCTAGCATGACCATATAACGCCGTGGTACTTGTAAACACAAACTGCTTTACGCCATTGGCGCTGGCAAGCTCTGCTAGTTTTATTGTTGCTGCAACATTCACTTCATGAAACAGCTCGTCACTTACATGACCGATGTGCGGCGCATGGAGTGCCGCCGTATGCACAACCACATCAACGCCTTTAAGGGCCAGATATAAAAGTGCTTCATCTCGAATATCGCCGATAAAATCTGTAGTTGAACAAGGAGTGTTGTCTAAACCCTTCACGTTATAACTGCGCGCTAAGTGAATATAAATGGCTCGACCAACGCGTCCGGCAGATCCTGTTACTAAAACCTTCATAAACCACTCGTTCTGAATATCTTGTTTTTATTGTAACAAACGAAAAAGGGCCATTAAATCGGCCCTTGGGAGTGACTCAACAAAATAGCTTTGAAGATTAGTTTAATTTCTTTTTCTTAGTGACTTTTTCTGTATGGCCAAGTACACGAATTGACCAATTGGTGAATGTGCCCGGTTTGGCATTATTCTCAATTGTATAGCGGCTGCGTGGCTGACCAAACGGGTCGGTGACTATCGTGCGCTGTTGATTATTCATATCAGTAATATGTAACTTCCATGTGCCAACAGATCTTTCATCCCAGAATTTATAACTGAGTAGTTTATGATCGTCATAACCAAGTATGCTCTTTTCAGATGGCGCGATATAATCTGTATTTTGTCCAATCAGATTATTATTTGGCGACATTAATATGCTACGAGTGCCACTAGGTGATTCTAGCTCTACTTTTAAATCAGTAATACGGCCATGCTCAGCACTTAAACGTACTTGCACGCCCTCAATAAACATATCTTCAGTCACTTCAATTTCTGAAGTGGTTGTGTGTGTGATATCTTCTAAAATCGGCTTGCTAAAGATGTCGTGCTCGCCAAACCATTGAGTTTTTACAAAATCTGCTGGTAAATTTTCAACGGCATAACGGCGAATAAGCTCAGCTGCTTTATCAACATCGACTAGACCAAAGCCATAATAAGGCGAAAACTCAACACCCGCAGCATTGCTAGACCAGCCTTCCAATGCCACCACATTAGACACCGTAATGTCTTCCATATCTCGGTTTACTTTAGTGGCCGTATTGGCCAGTAAGTGCCTGATATCTCGTGCCGACAAGTCATGCCCCTGTTGCTCAGCAGCCGACATTAGCAATGCGACTGCGCCTGTTACATTTGCTGCCGCAGACGATGTGCCATTTACGCTAAAGTAATAGTCCTGAGGACCCGTGCACACTTGCTCTCGACCTTGATATTTCTCACGCCAATCGCAGCTCAATGTTGTTGTGACCATACCTGGCGTGTTGCGATCTGCACCTGCGGGCGCAGTAACAAAGATATTACTACCCACAGTAGAGCTATTGGTTAGCCTACCATCAGCACTCACACCACTGACATTAATTTTCCAAAAACTAGTTAAATGACCACTATTTGCATTGTGAAATGGGAGGCCGCCATTATTTATTGCATGGTGATATCCCGGCGTATCTATACCATTAGGCCCATACGCATTTATCAATGTTCGAAAGTGACCATTTCCCGCAGCCTGAACAAAAAGTGCGGTGCGTTTGTCTTGCTCTGTTGACAGTGTGATGCGCTCCATCACCTCGTCTCTAAGCCTAAAGTTAACCATCTGAATGGCCTCGCCAGTATCAGGATCCGTGGTTGTATACGCATAGTTATACGGCGTACTATGCACAGGAGTTACCCCAAAACTCGTATTAAAAACACGGGAATTTTGCGCAATCGAGCTTTTGCCATTTTTCAGGCCAACACCACGATGATAAGCCCACTGCTCATGACGACTCATGTATGAACCCAATCTATTGTGCACAATCACATCTGCTTCTGGAGCGACGCCTCTGATCCCAATATCGTTTTGCACAGCTGCGATCAAGCCAGCCATATAAGTCCCATGTGCCGACGCCCAAGGCTCCGTTGAATCAATATTGGGATCAAAAATTAAGTTGTCGATCAAATCCGAATGAAGCTCATCTACACCTGTGTCAATAAGCGATATTTGCACGCCTTGGCCCTTATGTCCCCAAAGGTGAGATTGCCACAAGTTCAAGTCGTGCCCTGCAACTGTATTATCTAGACTACCATCATTGAGTAAATTCCATTGTAGAGATAGGTATGGATCTCCATTTGGGTCTAACCACCTATTTTCATATTGACGGTCTGTTGGGTTTGCATTGACTTGGCATGCTAGCACAATAGCTAAACCAATTGGCGCAAATTTATACTTCATAGCATTTTCCTTTTTGTATTCATACTGCTAGAAACGAATTAGGAATAAAAACATAACACACGTACCCATTTTATGTACATAGTAATAAGTAACAAAATATTTTTATAATTAAATGCAAAAATTGAGAGGGATATAAACATTTAAAATAATTTAAATTACATATTTTGAATTTTTGATAGAAAATAGTTAATAACACCAAAAAACTCAGAACTATATTTTTTCGCATTAAAATTAGTAGCTTAGATTCTTGCATTGTAATAGTTCAGTAGTTTTATTTATTAAAAACCAAACAGGTAGTAAAGTTTAGGCATTAACTAACTTCTAATGGAAAGAATTTACTTATAATAAAATTTTCAATATGAACGAAGTAGTATTTAGCGTGGAGTATTTAAATTAAATATAGAAAAGTAAATTTATTTAAATGTAACAACTAATAATTGGTAGGGAAAGTATTCTTCTATAAGTAACCTTCACGGATATAAAGGCTACTTATAAAGGCAAATTATTAAACACCAAGTAAACTATTCAGTGCCGAGTGCACTTGCATCTTGGCCTTTTCTTCAGAGTAAGGCGTGACAGCCAAAAGCGGAAAATCAAGGCGTTGTTTTAACGTCTCTAGGTTCGCATCATACTCTGCCATATTTGGGTCAATTTGATTAGCAATCCAACCAACACATTTTGCGCCTGACGCCTCAATGGCTTGGGCCGTTAAAAAGGCATGGTTTAGACAACCTAACTTCATACCAACCACTAGAATAACGGGTAGGTTTTGCTCTGCAACCCAAGTAGACAGAAAGTCTGTATCATTGATTGGCAATGCCCAGCCACCTGCGCCTTCGACCATGGTAAACTCAGCACCTAGCGTAGAAATATCTGCCAGTTTATTGGTCAATTCTTGCTTTGAAATATGCACATCAACGCGACTTGCTGCAATATGGGGTGCTATTGGCGGGGCAAAGCAAAACGGGTTAATTTGTTCATATGTGCCGTGCACATTGGCCGCTTCCATTAAAGTTAAAGCATCTTCGTTGACCAGCTCGCCAAACGCCTCTTCTGCACCGGCGGCAATGGGTTTAAAACCAAGGGCCTTTTTCTTCTTTGATACAAGGTACTTCAACAGCAAACTGGTGACATAGGTTTTGCCAACTTCAGTATCTGTGCCGGTAATAAAAAACTGACTCATTATTTTGTTAACTCCAAAAATGCCACTTCGTAACTAACATGGGCAAAGCCATCAACGAGTGGATAGGCTTTTAACAAGGCTTGATAACTTTCTTTACCCACTAAACCACGACGCGTATCTGTATTATTTAACTGATTTGCACCGATGCTTTTTACCGACTTAAGTGCCTCGCGTGGGGTATTATAGATATCAACCAAGCAACGTTTACTCATCGACCGGATCGAAAACCCTGCTTGCCTTGCAATCTGCTGTATGTCTTCAAATCGCGTAAATTGGTTTACATGACAATGACCATCTACACCCTGCCAAGCTTTAGCAATTTCACGCAAAGAGCCATCAATAACAATGGATAAATGCGCACTGCCACCAGCCTTTAACACGGTATTCAGACGATTAAATAACGTTGGTAAGTCACTGCTCCACTGCATCGCAAAATTGCTAAATACACACTCAACAGACTCTGCTTGCAAAGGCAGTGCATCCATATCCGCACACACTTTCATGGCAGATGCTGGGCCTTGTTTTAGCATGCCTTCGCTCAGGTCTAACGCCACTAACGTATCGCACTTTTTAGATAGCACGCTACAATGTTGCATCGGCCCTGCCCCCAAATCCAACATTGTATTATAGCGACGGTTTAAACCTGCAAACAAGATTTCGGCTGAACGCTGTTGTACATTGGCATGCTTGATATATTGAGCAGACGCGCGTGAAAACTTATCTGCAATATTCAGTTTTAACATCGCACTCATATTACCTCCTTGAGGCATTCAACCAAGTATTCGATGTCAGCTTGCTGGTGTGCTGCGGTCAGTGTTACACGTAACCTTGCCGTATTGTGTGGCACCGTTGGCGGTCTAATTGCAGTCAGCCAAATACCTTTTTGTGCAAGGCTTTGCTGCGCATTTAGGGTGCTTTGCGCATCACCCAAAACAATAGGCTGAATCGCACTATTTGATGCCTGTACTGGAATACCTGCATCCCTACAAAGCGCTTTAAATTGCGTAATGTGGCGATGTAGTAAATCACGAGCATTATGACTATCACATAATCTTGATAACTGCGTCGAGGCAATTTCAGCTAAAGCTGGTGATATGGCCGTTGAGTAAGTATATTCACGGTTAAACTGTACCATGTAATCAATCACTTTTTTGCTTGAGAGCACAGCAGCGCCTTGACATCCCATGGCCTTACCGAATGTGATCACTAAAATATCCGGCCTCACACCGGACTCGACAGAGCCTAAACCATTTTCACCGCACACACCGAAACTGTGGGCATCATCAATCATCAACCAAGCGCTGTGGGTATCAGCCAAAGACTTCAGCTCATGCAACGGCGCACCATCGCCATCCATTGAGAAAATACCTTCACTGACAATAAGCTTGTTTTGGACTCGTGTTTTTTCCAAACGCGCACGCAAATGACCCATGTCGTTGTGATTAAACCTGACTAACTTAGCGCTGCTGTTCAGCCCACCATCGATGAGGCTGGCATGATTGAGCTTGTCTTGAAACATAGCACTATCTTGGCCAGCTTTATTATCATGAAATAAAGTGCTGAGCACACTAAAATTAGCGCCAAAGCCACTGGCAAATAGTATGGCTCGCTCATAACCGAGCAGCTCACATAATTTAGCCTCTAGCAATCTGTGGGTGCGCTGATATCCAGTGACCAGAGCTGAGCTCTTACTGCCAGCAACAAAGTCACCAGAGATAGTTTGATCTCCAAGCGCTAAATAATCATTACTGGCAAAGTTTAAGTATTGCTGCCCATCAACTTGGATATGACGAGCAGACACTTTATCTATGCAGGTACGGCGACGCTGCAGCGCGTCACGTGCTTTGTCTTCTAGCGCTTGATCTATAAATTCAAACGCCATTTATTTTGCTTCGTAGAACAGCTCTGACGTTGCTTTGTCTGCAATTGCAGAGTTAAGAGACGCTTCATACGCTTCATCTGAGTAGTCTTCACGAGTCTCAGGCTTCATACCTAGCTTTTTAAGTAGGTTCATATCCGCATCGGCTTCAGGGTTTTCTGTAGTTAGTAGCTTATCACCATAAAAAATCGAGTTTGCACCAGCAAAGAAACACATTGACTGCATTTGCTCATTCATCGCAGTACGACCTGCTGATAAACGCACATAGCTCTCTGGCATCATGATACGTGCCACAGCAATAGTACGGATGAACTCAAAATGATCTAAATCATCCACATCTTCAAGCGGCGTACCTGCTACTTTAACTAGCATGTTAATTGGCACACTTTCTGGTTGCTTTGGTAAGTTTGCTAACTGCATTAATAAACCATAACGGTCTGCAGCCTGCTCACCCATACCCACGATACCACCAGAACAAACCTTCATGCCTGCGTCACGCACGTGATCAATGGTGTTTAGTCGGTCTGCATACGTACGTGTTGTGATGATCTGCTCATAATATTCAGGTGAGGTATCTAGGTTGTGATTGTAATAATCAAGACCTGCGTCTTTTAAAGCATGTGCTTTTTGGTTGTCTAGCTTACCTAGCGTCATACATGTTTCTAGGCCAAGTGCGCTGACTTCTTTAACCATTTTTTCAATGTATGGCATGTCTCTGTCTTTTGGATCTGACCAAGCAGCACCCATACAAAAACGCGTTGCGCCCTTTTCTTTTGCCAACTTTGCTTGGTTTACAACCTTTTCAACTTCCATCAGTCGTTCTCTTTCTAGGTCTGTTTTATAATGACCTGACTGTGGACAGTATTTACAATCTTCTGGACATGCGCCTGTTTTAATAGACAGAAGAGTAGAGATCTGGACTTCATTTTGTTTGAAGTTTTTGCGATGAACGCTCGCAGCATAAAATAGTAAGTCGTTAAAAGGCATTTCAAATAATGCTTTTACTTCTGCGTGTTTCCAATCGTGACGAACGATGCCATATTCCATAACTTAATCTCTTCTTTTTCTGGTTTTTTTCGCCAGATAATTTGACGGTGATTGGCTTAGTCTACTTCTTGCTTTAGTATTGTCAACGAGTGACGAGCAAACAAGGTTTACAAATGAATAAAAATCAACCAATCGATCTGAATTTTGACAAAGCCCACATCTGGCATCCCTATACGTCAATGATCGATCCGCTGCCTGTTTATCCAGTGACACACACAGATAAGAATCGCATATTTTTAGAAACTGGTGAGTCTCTGATAGATGGTATGGCCTCTTGGTGGAGCGCTCTGCATGGTTACAATCACCCAAAACTTGTTAAAGCAATGACCGAGCAAGCCAGTCAAATGAGTCATGTTATGTTTGGCGGCATTACTCATGCTCCTGCTGTCAATTTATGTAAAAAGCTCGTCGAGATCACACCTGAGCCCCTACAACGGGTATTTTTGGCTGACAGCGGCTCTGTGAGTGTTGAGGTGGCCATTAAAATGGCGTTGCAATATTGGCTTAGTCAAGGTCATCACTCGAAAAATAAATTAATGACAGCCAAAAAAGGCTACCATGGTGATACCTTTGCTGCGATGAGTGTCTGTGATCCCGTCAACTCGATGCACAGCATGTATCAGGGTTTTTTACCTGAGCATATTTTTGTTGATGCACCACAATCCAAGTTTGGCGAAGAGCAAAACGACGCTGAGCTAATCACCTTAGAAAATACATTTAAACAGCACCACAATGAGCTTGCAGCCTTCATCATTGAGCCAATTGTGCAAAACGCGGGCGGCATGAACTTTTATAATACCGAATACCTTAGAAAACTCCGCCAACTTTGTGACAAATACGACGTGCTGTTAATACTCGACGAAATTGCCACAGGCTTTGGTCGTACCGGTAAAATGTTTGCTTGCGAACATGCTGACATCGCCCCTGATATTTTGTGTATTGGCAAAGCATTAACAGGTGGATGTATGACATTGTCAGCCACTTTAACCACAGACAAAGTTGCGCTGGGAATAAGCCAAGGTGAAGCAAAAGTACTTATGCACGGCCCAACCTTTATGGGCAACCCGTTAGCTTGTGCAACGGCAGTTGCGAGTCTTGAATTGCTTGAAGAAACGGATTGGCACGGCAATGTCACCCGTCTTAATAACGCAATGCAAGACTTACATCGCTGTGAATCACTCGAGGCAGTCAAAGAAGTCAGAACACTCGGTGCAATTGGGGTAGTTGAGCTATTTGATGTGGTCGACGTAGCAAAAATTCAAAAATTCTTTATCGAAAAAGGATTATGGATCCGCCCATTTGGCAAACTCATATACATTATGCCCCCTTACATTACTTCTAATAGCGACATCGCTCAGTTAATCGACGGCATATATCAAGCGATTGAACAAAAAGCTTACTAAAATCATAAGGTGTCAGCCTATACATCATATAAGAACTGACACCTTCTATCGCCACAGTGTTTATTTCTCACACAAGTCTGTATAAAATCCAACCACATACGATGAAAACTATCATTTTTTCAGGGCCTTTAACGATTTGTACCTGAATTTACTTCAGCTTTTTGCTATAATGCGTCTCTTTTTTAAAATCTAGCAAGCTGAGAAGTAGTAAGTATGCAACAATCCGTCCAATTGCAGCCGGCAGAGGCCTATCAGCCACCTCGCTTTACTGTGTACCAACACCGTCAAATTGATAAGATCGAACAGCTTGATAAGCTGCCTGAGCACCTGCGCTTTCAAATGAAAGTCGTTGCCAACGTATTCCCATTCCGTGTAAATAATTACGTTATCGACGAATTGATTGATTGGGACAAGGTACCAAATGACCCAGTATTCCAGCTAACATTCCCACAGCGCGGTATGCTTGATGACGAGTCATATGATGAAATGGCTGCTTTATTAAAGCGTGAACATACGCCAGAAGAAGTATTTGAACTGGCAACTAAGCTAAGACAAAAGCTTAACCCGCATCCGGCGGGCCAAATGGACAAAAACGTACCGTCTTTTGAAGGCGAAAACGTTGAAGGTGTTCAACACAAGTACAAAGAAACAGTTTTATTCTTCCCTGCACAAGGTCAGTACTGCCACTCTTATTGTACTTTCTGTTTCCGTTGGGCACAGTTCGTTGGTAAAGCAACGCGCTTCAACAATAACGATGAAGAGTTGCTACACAGATACCTAGAAGAGCATACCGAAGTGACAGATCTTCTGATGACGGGTGGCGATCCTATGGTAATGCGTACCGTTAAGCTACGTAAATACCTAGAGGCACTAAAAGAGCCAAGATTTGACCACATCCGTACTATTCGTATCGGTACTAAGTCTTTAACTTTCTGGCCATTCAGATACGTAACTGACCCAGATGCAGAAGATCTATTAGCTCTTATTAAAGAACTTGTTGACGCTGGTAAACATGTTTCATTTATGGCGCATGTCAACCATAAGCAAGAGCTTCGTACTGATGTTGCGAAAGAAGCGATTAAGCTTATTCGTAAAACAGGTGCACAGATCAGAACGCAAGCGCCTTTACTTAACCACTTAAATACAGATCCAAATATGTGGGCTGAAATGTGGAAAGAGCAAACACAAATGGGCATGATCCCTTATTACATGTTCATCGAGCGTGATACAGGTGCAAAGCGTTACTTTGAATTACCACTGCACAAAACGTGGGAAATCTTCCGAGATGCCTACAAGCAAGTATCAGGTGTGAGCCGTACGGTGCGTGGCCCGTCAATGAGTGCAGGCCCAGGTAAAGTTGAGATCTCTGGCGTGACAGAAATCAATGGCGAAAAAGTATTCGCTTTGCGCTTTATTCAAGCTCGTAACCCTGAGTGGGTACAGCGCCCGTTCTTCGCGGAGTATAACGAAAACGCACATTGGCTAGACGACTTGAAACCAGCATTTGGTGAAGAAAAGTTCTTCTGGCAAGAAGAATACGAAGCGATGTAAAACATAAAAAAGCCGACTTAAAAGTCGGCTTTTTACCATTCAAACATATGTGCCATTTTACTGATGGTTTTAAGTGCTACACCATGCTGATTACGTTTCGCATACAAGTGTTGTAGTGACTTATCTTTCACCTCACCAACAATGACTTCTTTTACTTGATAATTCATCGCATGTGCCGCGCTCACATACGCAATAAATTCCCACTTTTTAATATTCGTATTATCTAAAATGACCAGAGGGATGCCTTCAGCGAGCGCATTGACAAAACGCGCAATATTCAAATTGTGATATTGAGGTAGCTTCGCCTTGTTAAACTCATAATTACCCTGCTCGTCTGTAAAATAATCATCTGTAGAGCAAATTGTATATTGTGATTGATCACCAGCCACCAGCTCGTCGGCTAATGTTTGCGCGTAGTGTGTTTTACCAGATCCTGGTAATCCTCTTAAAATAAAAGCTTGTTTCATTTAATGAAAATTCATTCCGACTTTTTTTATTAATAACCGAGCTATAATGCCATAAAAATTGACCTTCGCACAGTGCTCTATACCACCACAAATACAGTGATTAGCCAAATTTTGGCCATTGTAGTCAAATTTTTTTAAAATTGGGTCATTTGGTAGTTTTTTTATGTAGCCAACGGGGGTAAGATACCGATCACGTGACTTCAAACATAACAAGCAGATTGCGTTAAAAAAACGAGTCACCGCAGAATTTGCGCTCAGTGCATTGAAATTTGCGCTGATGAGCATATATAGACAAAAACAAGCTGGGCAAATATGCCCTTATTACAAATCATTTTGGAGTAAAGATGAGCCACATAGCGATAACGGAGCTACTAGCAGGCACCGTTGCGGTAGACAGCCAAGTTACAATCAAAGGCTGGATCCGTACACGACGCGATTCAAAAGCGGGTATTTCATTCCTTGCCGTCCACGACGGTTCTTGTTTCGACCCTATTCAAGCAGTAGTACCTAATTCGCTTAATAATTATGAAGAAGTAACTCGTCTTACTGCTGGTTGTTCTGTTGCAGTCACAGGTGTACTTGTAGAGTCTCAAGGTAAAGGTCAAAGCTTTGAACTACAAGCGAACTCTGTTGAGGTATTAGGCTGGGTAGAAAACCCAGATACATATCCAATGGCAGCAAAACGCCACTCTATCGAATATCTACGTGAACACGCACATTTACGTCCACGCACTAACGTTATTGGTGCCGTGACACGTGTTCGTAACTGCTTATCACAAGCAATTCACAGATTCTTCCATGAGCAAGGCTATATGTGGATCAGCACGCCAATTATCACAGCGAGTGACTGTGAAGGCGCAGGTGAAATGTTCCGTGTATCTACTTTAGATATGAACAACCTACCTCGCACTGACAAAGGCGATGTTGATTACAACGAAGATTTCTTCGGCAAAGAAGCATTCCTAACCGTATCTGGCCAGTTAAACGGTGAGACATACGCAAGTGCAATGTCTAAAATCTACACCTTCGGCCCGACATTCCGTGCAGAAAACTCTAACACTTCTCGTCACCTAGCAGAATTTTGGATGGTTGAGCCTGAAGTTGCATTTGCTGACTTAGAAGACATTGCGAACCTTGCTGAAGATATGCTTAAGTATGTATTTAAAGCAGTGCTTGATGAACGTCGTGACGATATGGAATTTTTCGCACAACGTATCGAAAAAACAGCGATCTCTCGTTTAGAAGAGTTTGTTGAAAAAGATTTCGCACAAGTTGATTATACTGATGCAATCACAATCCTTGAAAACTGTGGTAAGAAATTTGAGTTCCCAGTTGAGTGGGGTGTAGACCTTCAGTCAGAGCACGAACGTTACCTTGCTGAAGAGCACTTCAACGCGCCAGTCGTTATTAAAAACTACCCGCGTGATATCAAAGCTTTCTACATGCGTCAAAACGAAGACGGTAAAACAGTTGCAGCAATGGATGTTGTTGCACCTGGCATTGGTGAAATCATCGGTGGTTCACAGCGTGAAGAACGTTTAGACGTACTTGATGCGCGTCTAGAAGAAATGGACTTAGATAAAGAAGATTACAGCTGGTACAGAGACCTTCGTAAATACGGTACAGTCCCACACTCAGGCTTCGGTCTAGGTTTCGAGCGTCTAGTTGCTTATGTAACAGGTATGGGTAACGTACGTGACGTTATCGCATTCCCACGCACTAAAGGCAGTGCAACTTACTAATTCAAATTCGTTTGAATAAAAAAAGCTCTGTTTTCACAGAGCTTTTTTTATGTCTTGCTACCATCTGACTTTAGAATGTTAACTTGCACACATGGATGCTGAGGCAAGCTCAGAATGACGTAGTTGGGTATCAAAATTGCTGAGGCTCTAGGACAAGTCCAAAGTGTCGGCGCTTACAAATAACACCATCACTCTGAACTTGATTAAGGGCCTATTTTTTAAGCTTAAATACATCCTTTAGCACACAGCTAATAGGCTCATTGAACAAAACGATTCCACTCGTTTTTATTTGTTCAATACATAGCTCTTACATGCACCAAGTTCGGTGTAGCGATGTGCATGGCCCAAGGTTTCAGGCGCAACACCATGTAAAGGTCCGCCATTCACACGCCAGTTTTTACCTTCAAAGCTGACTACATCCCCTGTGCTATAAACACTTGGATACGGCTGCCACTGCTCTGCACAAGGCTGACACTTAGGTAGCTCTTTGGCAATCACATCTAACAACTTATAGTCATCGTCTCTTGAGTCTTGGTGCAATTCCCAAATGAAGATGCCAGGGTAACCATTTTCAGACACAAAATCTGTTTTTGTTTTTAATAGCTCAGGCGTTTCCCAAAAATGCATAGAGTTATCTAGTTCGTAGTAACCTTGGTTATAATCTACGCCCTCACCTTTTACTATCGTATCAACGATTTCTCGTGCAGTTAGCGTTTTGACAGGGCCGCTAACTAATGGGAATGATTTATTGTAAAACGGCACGCCCAAACTGGTTTTAGCCACATCATATTTAGTGATCATGCTTTGACTCCACTCTGCTGGATGAACTAAACCACCATGGATATACTCCCAAGCCGCATGATGATTTTTGGGTGAACCGCCCCAACCTCCAGTGTAGTCATACGCCATAAAGCGAATGATATCGGCATGATCGTCCAAATCTTTATGAAAATTAATCCCTGACCATCCACCTGCCTGTACGTCTACAGACACCTCTAAGTGAGATGGTAATTTTTCACGTAACTCTTTGACTAAATCAAGCAGGTAGCCACTCTCGACTGGGTTTGGTTGGTTATAGGTACTCCAATCTTCCCAATCGACATCGATACCATCCAATTTATGTAATTCGGCATAAGCAACCAAATTATCGACCAAGTTGCTTCTGGCCTCGGCATCCATTGATAAGAAATCAACGCCAGCACCACCTACAGATAGCATAACACCCGTATTGTTCGCATGAGCATGCTCGACAATATCACCGATATATCTATCAGCCTGTGTCGTATCCATCGTGCCATCAGGACGAGGGTAAGCAAAAGCAACTATTATGTGCGTAAGTTGATCAGTCGCTAAGTCTTTAACATCCAAATCACCACCAGCTGGATAGTCCCAAGTAGAGTAAAACCCTTCGACTCTAGGACAAGACTCAGCCGCATCCGCACTCATTGTGATCGTTCCAATCGCAGCCGCGGTTAATGCCGCTATACAAGTTTGTTTAAACATAACCTTTCTCCATGTTGTAAAAATGTATCCTTAATTTAAGTAACATGAATACAGGTCATAGAATATTGAATTATTATACTGACATTTTTTCCCACTTCATGACTTTAATGCTAATAATCACAACAAATAAATACGCGTACTCAGGTAAATTAACAATCGCAAAAAAAAGTATTATTTAATGCTTCGTATTAAAAGCATGACTCTTCATTACAGTGGCTACTAGCCTAAATACATTGATCCAAGCTTCTCTCAGTTCTTGATTCCATTCACTTCCAAGCCCCTTTTTCAACGTATAAAGCAACGCATTGCCTACAAATGTAAAGTGCTGCGCTTTTACACCGTAACCAACATGTCTTTCTGCCAATTTATGTAAAACTGGAACAAGTCCATCTAGGTCATCCAATGAATTCACAGCAATCTTAAGTGTCGCCATTAACTTTTGGCCCTGACTTTTTATACTATTTTTAAACAACCTTTTTAGCGATGGGTCATATTCAAATAAGGTCGTATAAAATATCTCCGCCGCCTGCTCAGCTATCGGCTCTACCTTTGCGAAACTTTGCTGTACCAACTGCTTTTGTCTCGTTGTTAAACTCATTCTGACACTCAAAAATTGTATGTATTTTTACAACTCTAGACCCTATATCGTCATCTTGCTAATAATACCTATATGAACAATAAACCAAGGTATTCCCCCCATTGGATTCGAACCCCCCTTAATGAGAAAAAATCAATTTAATCCTTGAGAGAATAATTAAAATTCCATCCATTTTTTATGTGGACTAATTAAATAGCGGGTTCTGCACTAAAGACTTGAGCCTATTCATTTAGCGATTATCAGAGAATGAATTTGATGGCACTACAACATTACGAATGGCGTTATAGCACTTGCAGTATATTCAGAAGTACACTTTTGAAGCATTTATCATGTAAACGTGATTAACGGAGCTGACAGCTATCTCATAGATAAAAATACCAAAAAGTAAGATCGCGTATAACAAATACGCAAGCTCATAAGGTTTATCAACACTTTAATCTGTATGCATTGAATACCATAATATTTGGTCTATCATCGAGCAGCTATAGCCCGATAACAAGACAAACTGACTCTATGTTGGCAAGTCATAAAAACAACCAAGCTGGCCGAAATGAAGCCAGCGTGATCGGGTTACTTTTTCCTAGAGTAGAAGTTAGCAAAGATAAAATCTCGTTCTTCAATGCTTGCATGACAATTTGAACACATGTGCTTAATAGCCGGCTCACTGCCTTTTCCTGACAGAATAATTGTCCCTTCTTTATCGAACTGCACATATTCCCAATCACCAAATCCTTTTGAATACCCCTTTTCACGCTTAATCATCATGGTGACCGTCAGTGCGTCGTGTGGTGCGCCAGATTGGGACGAAAAATTCTCTTTTAAAACAATTGTGCCTGGTTTATACGCCTTAAAATTGGGCTCTGCAACTTCATCTTCATCCTCTTCTTCTTCATCATAATCTTGATAATACCGTAGATACTCTAGATAATTATTTTCGTATACTTTTACATCTTGGTTTAAAAACACCACGATAAATTGCTGCCAGTGTAATCCGGAATGCTCAAACCCTGTCACTCTATTCCATTGCGTTCTATAATCCTTTAACGCTTCTTCGTATTTCTCTGGTACTTTGAAAGGATATACGCCAAACGGATTTGCTAAAGCCGGACATGCATACAAACCAATACTGACACATAGCATTTTGATTATACGAGTCATGTTTAACTTTCCTAGTTAAGAGCAAGCTTCAAAGTTGCCCGCTTTTTACCTTTATACATCACATCAACGCTGGTTTCTTGCCCTTTAGCCAACTTGAGCTTAACCAGATCATATTTAGGAATTTGTAATACAAACTCGGTGTGCGTACCTACGTCAAGATTAATAGGATATACCTTTTGTTTTTTCGTAAATGGTAAAACCTGATATGCATCGGAGTTCACATTGGCGATATAGCTGCGCATTTTAGGATGGATTTTACATCCAATTCGAGTCAGAGTATTCTCGCTCCAATCGGCAGATACTTTTGTAGTCTGGCCTTGATTCATCAAGCCAACGTCAAACTTTACGCCCGAGTTGGGGTCGTTTGCAAAAATATTGTGCTGAAATTCATCAGAGTTCTTAAATGTAATTTCACCATTTTTACCTATCACAACGGCTTTTTTATCGAATACCTTATTAGACTGATCAAGCTCTGCTGTACTTGGACCCTTTCCCCCTTTTGCGTACACAACCCCAACAAAAGATGGTCTCTTAACAAATTCCAACTCCCCAGTTAATACTGCTGCATGTGCTGAAAACATCGAACATAAGCCTATGCCAATTAACATATAGTGTTTCATCTCTACTCCTTAGTTTGGTAATTTAGGTCGCTGTATTACAACAGGATCAGTTAATGCAGCCATAAACGCGATGAGGTCTGCTTTTTCTTGTGGGTTTAAATTAAGCGGTACTATCAACGGACTGACATTTTTAACATTAACTGCACCTTGGTCATAATGCTCAACAACTTCCTCTAAACTCGCTAAGGAACCATCGTGCATATAAGGTGCACTCATAATGATATTTCTTAGGCCAGGTGTTTTAAACGCCCCTTTCAATTTACTATTGGGGTCAATTAAAAATCGGCCATCATCATTATCCTCTATGCCAATGTTATGAAAACTATCATCGGTAAAGTTAGCGCCATCGTGACATTTCACACAACGCGCCTTACCTACAAACAGCTTTAAACCTCTGACAGCTGAATGGGACATCGCTTCTTTTTCGCCAGCCAAATATTGATCAAAAGCAGAATTGTCGCTAATGATGGTTTTTTCAAATGCCGCAATTGCTTTGCCTATATTTTCAAATGTGACTGACCCATAAATTTCTTTGAATTCCTTTTTGTAAAAAGGGATTTTTTCAAGTCGACCCACAGCTTCTTTTGGTGTCATCTGCATCTCAACATCTGAAACAATAGGCCCCAGCGCTTGCTCTTCTAGTGTCTGCGCACGACCATCCCAAAAAAAAATAGCTGACCACGCAAGGTTATAAAGGTGCGGCGCATTACGTCCTAAAATATCTCCACCGCTGCCAATTCCCTTCGCTAATCCGTCACTAAAACCGAGTTCAGGGTTATGACATGTTGCACAAGACTGGTTCTGGTTTTTTGACAATCTATGATCGAAGAAGAGCATTTTACCTAACTCAATCTCCCGTTCAGTCGGCTCTTCGTCATCAAAATACTCTATATCATCCACATCTGGTGTTGCTAAATTACCATACGCTGGCGAATCAACAGCCCCCACGTTGGCGCTCAACCCCAGCGCCAACGCAACCAAAACCCACTTGTTACAATTCATTCCTCGCCCCCACAATGTCTATCATCAATTGTAAATATTTGGATATAAACTTTGACCTTATCGAAGGATTGTCTATATTTTTCAATAAATCAAAAAATTAGTAGCTTTTAATAAAAGTTTAGTAAAACCATGTAATTAGGTACAAATCATCAACCTAAGCTACTAACAATCAGAGCTCACAACAAAATATGAAAATTTCTCGTTTCGTTCCGGGCGTTGCTGCACAAATGCTGTTAGCGTTTGGCGTCATTACCTCTTTAGGTATATTTAGTAACTTCTTCGTTTACCTGAGTACGGGTACACTTGCTGGCAATTTTACTCAGGTCTCATCAGTCTCAATCCCTTTAGTAAATGTAAATTCTGATTTAAAGATGCATATACTTGACTCTCTAATTGCATTAGAAGAGCAAATCATCACAGGCAGTAATGAACGAGCACAAAGAGACACCAAAGCGAAACGCAAGGAAGCATGGCAAGAAATAGAGCAAGACTTTTCACAATTAAGTAATTTTGCAAAACAAACTGGCTTTAGTGACGCAAAGCTAGCTGTAATCCGCACCAATCTACTCAAACTAAAACAAGAACAGTCAGTAATATCCAACATTGCTAATACGCTTGATAATGAGCCTGCCGTTAAATTGTTGGTGACAGAGGCAATCCCGCTCGCCGAGTCTATGGTACTGCTGTTAGCACAACTTATTGAAATCGAAAGTGAGCAAGACCTTGATGAAGACAGAATAGAGTTATTTAAACTGCTCGTTGATTCTGAAATCAGTTTTGCTACCGCAATTTCCGAATTGCGCGCTTTTCTGTTAACGCGAGAGCAGAAGAATATAGATGGATTTGACCAAGCATGGTTTAAAAATAGTGATGCATTTGTTTCTATACTTGATGATTATGAAGAGTTATTTACCGACCAACAATTAGAATACTGGGAGTCATATAGTGAAGAGCGTGAAAAGCTCGCGCCAATCACAATTTTAGCTTTTGAAAAGCAAGCCAGCGAAGAGTCTAACTTTGCCACCCATCACCTAAGCAATACAATTAAGCCTCTCACTGAGACCATTTTTAATGAACTACAAGAAATGAATCAACATGTTGAGTTGGTAACCAAGCAAGGTATTGAAGATACTCAAAGTGCCCTGTCGAACATGTTTGTTGTCCTCGCTTTAAGTTCAGTGTTAACAATCATTATCGCTAGTGTAATTAGTGTCATGTTTAGCAGCAAATTACGTAACCGTGTCAAATCTTTACTGAACCGCGCTAAGAATATCTCAGTCGGAGACTTTAAAACCAAACAAGATTACTTTGTGATCCGTTCAGATGATGAATTGAACCAGCTTTCAGAGAGTTTTAATCATATGACACTCTCTTTATCTTCGACTATTTCTACAGTGAGACGACAATCAAGACAAGTTGGACATTCGGCACACCAAGTTGCCGCCATTGCTACAGAGATAAGCACGGTCGCAAAAAATGAAAACGCCAGTTACTCAGAGGTTATGCGCGTCATCGAGTCATTTATGGATCTACTAGTTGAATCTGGGCAAGCCATAGAACAAAGCCAAACGGTATTAGAGCAGGCAAAAACAGAAGCAGATACTGGTATACAAGCCGTTGAAAGTAACCTAGATGAAATGGTGAGGACTGTTGAGGTCGTGACCCTAGCATCCGCAGGCGTTGAGGAACTTAAGTCTGCAAGCGAACAAATTGAATCAGTTACAGATGCGATATCAACAGTTGCAGACCAAACCGCTTTAATAGCCCTTAATGCGGCTATTGAAGCTGCTAGGGCTGGCGAACAAGGGCGCGGCTTCGCAGTTGTCGCCGATGAAGTTAGAAGTTTGGCACAGAGAACAGCAAACTCAACCGATGAAATCAGAGGGGTAATTTCTCAGCTCACTCATAAGGTCGTCGATGTGACACGCTTGATGGCAGATATTATTCATCAAGTTGATATCAGTAAACAGCGCTCAGATGAAAGTGGTCAAGCATTAAGAGCAATGACCAATACTATCGACAGCATTATCTCGGCAAATGACCAAATTGCCCACCGCTCCGAGCAACAAAGTCATCAAATGCATGAAATGCAACTCAAGCTTCAACACCTATTCTCTTCTCTTCAACAAAACGCAGAAAAAGCACAGATGGTCTCTATGATTGGCGCAGACCTCTACCAAACGTCAGAGCTTGTAAATAATTTAATGGATGGGTTCCATTTCGATGAAGATAAAGATGCAATCAAAAAGCGTCATGAAAAACGGCGTTCAGACCGACTTGAAGCGAAAATCAAAATCAAAATTACCTCTTCTGAAGACAAGGAGTACTCGACAATCACAAGGGAGCTTAGCTGTGTTGGTTGTGGCGTAACGTTAAGCAAGCAATTAAATCAAGAGCTCGATATTGACACTAATTTAACTCTGATAATGTATTTACCTAGAAAGAATTACAAAGAGTATATGAGCCAATCTCCAATGAAGATTTCTGCACGAGTAGTAAGAAAAGAGGAGAAAAATCAACAATACACGTACTACGGAATGGAATTTTTAGTTGAAAATGACGAAAGGCAGGCTGCACTTTCTGAACTGTATGAATTTTTTGACCAGTAAAAATATCAATAACATGCTCAGCACTCGCTGAGCATGTAACTTTAAAGATAACCTAAATTATAGGATCTCTAACAGCTCAACATCAAAGATAAGTGTTGAGTAAGGTGCGATTGATGCACCAGCACCACGCTCACCGTAAGCAAGATCGTGTGGAATGTATAGACGTAGCTTAGAACCAGCAGTCATAAGCTGTAGCGCTTCAGTCCAGCCTTTGATCACGCCATTTACAGGGAACTCAGCAGGTTGACCACGGTCGTATGAGCTATCAAATACAGTGCCGTTGATTAAAGTACCGTGGTAATGAACACGAACTGTTGAATCAGCAGAAGGCTTATCACCCTCACCTGTAGTGATAACTTCGTACTGAAGACCAGACTCAGTTACAGTTACTTCAGCGCGCTTTGCATTCTCTTCTAAGAAAGCAGTGCCTTCCGCAGCTAGTACTTTTGCTTCTTCTTCACGGCGAGCTTGGATTTCGCTGTTGATTTTTTCGAAAGCAGCTTGGATCTCAGGGATCTCAACGCGGAACTCACCACCAGTGTAAGCGTCTTTCATACCTTCAAAAACTGCGTTTAAGTCAAGGCCTTCGAAAGGGTTAGCTTTTAATTGCTCGCCCATTTGTAGACCGATACCGTAGCTCGCTTTACCAGCGTCTGTATTGAATAAATCTGACATATAAATTCACTTTATTTATCATTATAAAAGGACGCGCAGTGTAGCATATACAAAGGACAACTTATAGGGCGACAAGCAAATACACACCCTATAAATACTGGCTTATGCGTTATTCTCAAAGTTTTTTGATTTTAACTGCTTCACCAAAAATGTCGCAAACGGTAAAGATAATACCAAGCCAATAATTAGCTCATTGCTATAACCTGCAAGTTTATCCCCAAAAAAGACACCAAAGCCCACTACGCCAAATAATGAAATGACGATTGATGCCAAAAATGGCCATAACTTTTCGTATTTAGTAACTAGATGCCCAATAAGTGCATTATATAAGAATGTGTATAAAAGCGTTTGCCAAAGCGTTGGCTGTGGCTGACCATCTATTGACATAATTACTGCCATTTCTAGGCCGCTTAAATAAAAAAAGCTAAAGACAATCCATAACGAACAATGTTTAACAACATCCTGAGCCATCGAACTCTCCAAACGAAAAAAACCGCCATTATTAGGCGGTTTTGGGAATGAGGTGGCGGAGAGATAGGGATTTGAACCCTAGATACGCTATTAACGTATGCCGGTTTTCAAGACCGGTGCTTTCAACCACTCAGCCATCTCTCCGTTATTGGCGCGCATAATAAGGGCTATTCATAAATATGTAAAGTACTTTTTTGATAATTTGACAATAGTATGAAATAACGCAGTTCAGTAATATTGTTTTGGTCGTCTTGCCAAAAACGCACAAACAACACTGACTATTATTATGCAAAGAAGCACAGCACTTGAATCGACAGCAATATGAATCATCTTTTCCCAACTACTTACTTTTTGTGCCAACAGTGGAATAACCGATATTGATGCAACAACCATAAATATTCGCAAGGCTGCAAAAAAATCAAAACGCTTATTAAAATTCATCCAAGCGGTAAGCAAAACAAGTAATAAAACTGGTGATGTTAGAGATAACCAAGCATTACTGACATAACCGAGTAGGTAATGGCAAATAATACAACCTACCCCACCCCAAATTATCCAGACCCACCAGTTCTCTCGTCTCTTTAGAAATAAATCTCCCATAACCTATCTTCTTATATTTATTCACAGGTAACAAACTAGGTACATCCATACTAAGACTTCTTAGACTAACAAAAACAGATTAAAAAACAACCAAGGCATACTGATTTATTTTACCAGATCAAAAATACCCTATAAGAAGAAACAAACCATGAGTAACAAACGTTACATTTCATTCGCCATATTCAATTAGCATTAGTTTTAGACTATATCTTGGCTCATTAATTTAACTAAAAAATCGTTGTTATATTAAAAACTTAATATATGACAAATAATCATGTTCCCACATACGATTCAACTTGACTTCAATTAAAATGTAACGATAATGCAAACCGTTATCATTTAACACTATATTTGGTACAAATTACTTCCCCGATTATGTAATAAGGTGATGTAATTTTCCATTTGAGTTAATGACATTTATTTGTTCTTTGGATAGGATTTTATGGACAACTCTACTTTGCAATCTTCTAACTCACGTCGTAACACACTCCGCTTGGCGCCTGTAACTGTCGCTTTAACAGCTGCGCTAACTGGCTCACACGCTTTTGCTGAAACAATTGCAGATGACGCTCAAACAGCGAACGAAATTGAGCGTATCTATGTGACCGCATCTACTACTGGTAATTATTCAGATGCGGCAACAAAATCTGCAACAAAAATGATTTTATCACTAAAAGAAACGCCACAGTCCGTTTCTGTTATTACTCAGCAGCAATTAGAAGATTGGAAGTCAGTCAATATCAAAGACATCCTGCAACACACAACCGGTGTTTATGCCAGTTCATCCAGAAGCCTAGATAGACCGTTTTTTGTCGCTCGTGGTGAACGTATAAACCTAGTGCAAGTAGACGGTGTACAACAGTTTCCTGGAGGCCGCCGCTCAGACGTCAATGGTGACGCAATTGCCTATGAGCGCGTAGAAATTTTACGTGGAGCAAACGGCTTGATGACAGGCGTAGGTTCACCGACCGCAACAGTAAATTTAGTGCGCAAACGTGCCATTAGCAAAGAGCTTGATGGTCATGTCGGTGTGACAACTGGACGTTGGAACAATAACCGTGTCGAGCTAGACATTTCAACCCCACTGAGTAGTGACGGAAGCATCCGTGGACGAGTAGCAGCTGCACATTATGACAAAGACTCGTTTATCGACAGGTACAGCCAAGAAAAAACTTCGGTATATATGACTGCTGAAGCAGATATTACTGAAGCCACACTGTTTCGTGTAGGTTATGAATATTCTGATACTGAGTCTTTAGGCGCAATGAACTCGCATGCAACACCGTATTATTTTATCGACGGTTCATTGATGAACTTAGAAAGAGGTTCAACAGGCTTAGCAGCGAACTACAGTTCATGGCCTCTTGAAGAAAACACCATCTTTGCAAGTTTAAACCACGGTTTTGACAATGGTTGGCAATTAAATACCATCGCAACGTACAACACCATCGAAATGGAAGGCGGCAACCTGTTCTTTGTTTGGACAAACGATTTTTATGCTAAAGATGGCTCTGTAAACCCTGAAGTTGGCCACGGATATAACTTTGTGATCAGCGACTCGAAAGACACACAAAAAACTTTTGATATCAACTTACAAGGTGGATTCGATTTCTTAGGCCGTGAACATGATTTGATCGTTGGCTTCAACATGTTTGATAGAGAACGTATTGGCTACAATAAAAAAGATGGCCAACGTGATATCTCGATTGATAACATCAATTACTTTAATTGGACAGGTGATATCGAGCGCTATTCATACCAGCATATAGATACCGCAAATTACATTACAAATCACGAAAGTAATGGATTTTATGTTGCGACTCGTTTATCACTCACAGATAATTTAAAATCAATCATTGGAGTTAGACAAACAAATTGGGAAGTCGTTGAGCACAGAACCAACCGTAAAACTCAGCAACTTGCTCATAATATTAAAGGCAGCTACGAAGTAAGGAATGAACTCACTCCATATGCAGGTCTAATTTATGATCTAAATGATGAATTTAGCTTGTATGCTAGTTATACCGATGCATTCGAACCTCAAAATGCTTATGATAAAAACGATAATTTACAAGCTCCTATAATTGGCGAAAGTATTGAGGCTGGTCTAAAAGCTGAAATAGGCCTACTTAACTTCTCCTTTGCTGTATTTGAAAGCAACAGAAATAACGTTGCCAAAGCAGATCCTGCATACGCTCAGCAGCAAACGCCAAATGGTAACACGGTGACCATGCTGATCGATGAAACTCAAACAAGCGGTTTTGAACTCGAATTAAGCGGTGAAGTTCACCCGGGCTTTAACGTGTACGCGGGGTATTCATATGCAAGATCAGAAGACGAGCATGGTTCACAGCTTAATACCGAAGTGCCTGAGCAGTTATTAAACATCTACACAACCTATCAGCCAACTGACTTAATTGAAGACTTAACAATTGGATTTGGCGTTAATTGGAAAGATAGTTACTGGGTTAAAAGCTCTCGCCCATCAGGCAATTTTGACTACGGCCTCAATAGATGGGATGAAGTATCTCCAATTGAAGTGGATGAAATTCGTACTCATGGGTCAATTACGTTGTTTAATCTCATGGCCCGTTATGACATCACGGATAACCTTAGCGTTTCTTTGAACATTGACAATGTATTCGACAAAAAATATTACGATGCCATTTCAACCAGCCAAGGGCGTGTAAACTGGGGTGAGCCACGAAATTGGAAACTATCAGCTAGATATAGCTTCTAATTTGTTACTCTTCAGAAACAAAAGCGAGCATTGATGCTCGCTTTTGTTCATGCAAGAACCCTTCCAATGTAAACTTTTTGTTACATGCAAATTGTTGTTTACCCTACTTAAGTTAAAGTTTTAGTCATTTCAGTAAGAAGTCTTACCTCTGTTTATTTTTCATTCAACGCTTGAAATCTTGGTGTATCTCAGATTATTCATATACAAGCTCAATTTCGAGCTCATAAAGGAAAAGATACATCATGAAAAAGGTTAATTTACTACTCTCTGCACTCACAGCTGTTGCTGCAAACACCTATGCAACGCCGCCGACTGACATTCAACCCAATGTTGTAGGAGGCATAGAAACACCAGCTTATTCAAGGCCATACCAAGTGGCATTACTAATGAATGGCCGCCAAGGCTGTGGTGGTACGTTAATCAGCCCTGATTGGGTATTAACAGCAGCACATTGTCTAGACAGTGCTTCAACATCAAGCTTAACAGTCAGAGTGGGGGCGCATTCCATCAGTCGCGGGGATGGTCAAACACTCAGAGTATCTCAGATTATCAATCATGAAAGATGGCGTGGTGCCAATGGTATACGCTCAGGTTATGATATCGCACTTTTGAAGCTAGCTTCACCAGCATCCAGTCAATACACACCAGCAAAATTACCAACTGCAGAGATTGAGTCTCAATATGCAAACGTTGGTGCATACGTCACTGTTTCTGGATGGGGACTCACCTCCAATCAAGGCAGGCCCAGTGACGTGCTGCGAGAAGCTGAGCTACCAGTTATCAGCAATAACAGTTGTAGCTCTTTGCTGAACTTTTCAATTCCTGGATCAGTAATATGTGGTGGTGGCGAAGGAGGTCGTTCAGCGTGTAACGGCGATAGTGGCGGTCCCTACGCAGTTCGCGTCGGGAATGACTTCTACAGCATTGGTACTGTCAGTTGGGGAATTGCCTGCCAAGGCGCAACTGCATTTACTCGAACAACTAGCTACCTAGATTGGATCAAGCAAAAAACAGGCATTATTGATATTCCGAATGATAAGCCTCCAGTTGCTGACTTTAGATATAGTGTCAATGGCACATCCGTTAACTTTACAAGCACCTCAACGGATGACAAAGGTATTACTCAATTTAATTGGAACTTCGGCCAAGGTAACGCATCTTCAAGCGCTGAAAACCCCAATCATGATTACAATACCAATGGAGAATTTAATGTCACTTTAACCGTCACCGACACCAAAGGACAGACCAATAGTACCTCTAAAGTTGTCCGTGTTGGAACACCGCCTAGCTGTGGAGAGAATTGGTTAGCAGCGAAAAGTTATTCACCAGGCGACAAAGTAACATTCAATGGTGCTGTATACGAAGCAATTTGGTGGTCTCAAGGTGCCCAACCAGACCTATATAGCAATGTTTGGAGAAAAGGTGGTGATTGCGACGGTTCATCGGATCCAGTCCCTGTTGCAGACTTTAATGTCGTTCAAAATGGACTCACTGTTTCACTTCAAAATCAAAGCTCCGGCGCGACTTCTTACGCATGGGGTTTTGGTGATGGGAAAACTAGTTCTGCAAAGTCACCAACACATACGTATGTTGCTAAAGGCCAATACACAATTACACTTACAGCTAAAAGTAATCAAGGAAAATCAGCAACACTAAGTAAAGTTGTCACTGTTGGCGACTCGTCAGGTGGCTGTAATGGTTTACCTTCTTGGTCTGCTGAAAAGGTATATTTCAAAGGGGACCGTGTCGCACATAACAATGTGATCTACGAAGCAAACTGGTGGGTTCAAGGAGAAAACCCAGCTAACTCTGATGATTGGGGCCCTTGGACTCGTATCCAATCTTGCAATTAACAAACTGATAGTAAAATGTAAATTTTACTTTTAATGCGATTGAGTCCCATGTAACCTTGTACGAAAAATTACCATTATAGAGAGCATGGGACTTAATCAACATAACCGCACAGAGCTAACCCGTTTAGGTGAGCGTATACAAAAAACATTTATTGCCGTAAGCAATGCCTTGCCTGAACATGCACAAACAATCGGCGGTTTCGCAAAATTACTAGAATACAATCGTTCAAATAGCCAACGCTTTTTTGCGGCATGTAAAGCCAGCAGTGGCCTGCAAGTCTTAGTTGAGCTCCCTGGTACTCATGCACTACAAATACTTTCTATTAAGCTATCTCCCCTGCTTCCCTCATCACTAATGAGCCAAGTTAATCAAGTCGTCGAGCTGTTTGCTCAGTGCATTGAAAATAACGCAAAAAGTCATGCCGACTTAAAACGCTTGATCCAATCTCCTAAAAAAGTAGAAACTCATTCTAAAGAGTCAGATCACAAGGCACAGCTTTATCATGCTGCGAAAGCGCTATTAAAATTTAGTGTTGAAGAGGTTTTTTGCATCTATATTTTGCGCGAAAATCAGAACGATCCAAGTTTCTTGCAAGAAGTCACACTGATCAGTAAATCCGGTATTGAACGACTTGTCGGCGCGGTCCCCTTTGTACAATTTTATACTCACCCTCACCCTGAACATTTCGACGGCCCAATTGAAGTCACTGGGGACACAGCACTCAAACCCAATGAATTTACGCTCGGTGTATCCAAAGAGTTTTCAAGTGATGGTTTTTTGCAAGCATTTAGTACCTACTCCCCGAGTAACTCAGGCTTGGTCTTCGACCCTCTACCCAGCAGAAAAAGTGACGTTACGTTTGTTTTTAATAACCCTGATGAAGTGGTGAATCCGCTCGATCACAAAAGTCCATGTAGCTCAACCAGCTTATCTATCAAAAACCCTGTTAAAAAGCTCACGATGCTAGTCTTACTTGAAAAGCAAATTGACCGATGTAGTACTGTTAATATTGGTTGCTATCATAGCAACCAAAAAGTAGAAGAAGGTAAATTAAAGGCCAGTGATTTGTGGACAGAAAGATTTCCTGAGTTTCCAGAATTAAAAATCACGCCGTTAGAAAACGATTTTGCTCACAGTCTATTACCAGAAAATCAGAAGGATAAATTAAGGTATTTACTTAACGTCAGTGGCATAGCTGCTGATAATTTCATCTGCTACGCCACTGAGGTAGATTACCCAATTTGGTCAAGTACCTATAGAATCTACTTTGAACATCAATAGTTACAACTCATTGAGATTATCGAGATGATGTTGAGCCTTTTCTAAAATTAACGCCCTCTGTTCTGGGGGCTTTTTACGCCAAGTCGCGTATACCATACGATTACGAGGGTTAGCGGCAAACTGTGCCTCATGGGCATCCATAAATTGCCAATACATTGCATTAAGTGGGCATGCATTATCCCCTGCCACGGATTTAATGTCGTAACGACAATCGGAACAATAGTCACTCATTTTATTAATATAGTTGCCGCTGGCAGCATATGCTTTTGAGCCGACAATGCCTCCGTCTGCAAATTGACTCATCCCGCGCGTATTCGGCATTTCTACCCATTCAATGGCGTCGATATAAACACCTAAATACCAGTCATCAACTTGTCTGGGGTCAATACCTGCTATTAGGCAAAAATTTCCTGTTACCATTAAGCGCTGAATATGATGGGCATATGCGTAATCTAAAGACTGCTTAACTGCATGCTTTTGACAATTCATATGCGTCTTACCATCCCAAAACCAGTCAGGTAAATCTCGTTTTGCATCTAGCTCGTTAAGCTCAGCGTACTTTGGCATGTTAACCCAGTATATGCCACGTACAAACTCTCGCCAGCCTATGATCTGTCTAACAAATCCCTCAACTTGCGCGATATCCACCTCCCGTTGATTTTGCATAAAATGCGCGATGACCGTATCAACTACAAATTGAGGGCTGATTATTTTACTGTTCAGCGCAAACGACAGCCTCGAGTGATACAAACTCCATTGCTTTTTTGTATACATATCATCAGCTTTACAAGTCATCGCATCTTGGAAAAAACCAAATTTCGATAGTTGAGTTTCGCAAAATGTGATCAGCAACTCTTTCGCTTGCACTCTTGTAATTGGCCACAAACTGTTTGCTTCGTAGGTACCAAATGTATTCACATTATGTCGTTGCAGCCTGTCCCCTATATCACTCACATCGTTAGCAAAAATTAAAGGCTCGGGTATATCTGATAAATCCTTTTGTTTCAGTTTATTTCTGTTATTGCTATCAAAATTCCATTCGCCGCCATACGGCTTCTCACCATCCATCAAAATATTAAAGCGTACTCGCATTTTCCGATAAAAAGATTCTAATCGGTGCTTTTTACCCGCAGTAAAATAGTTGGAAAGTTCGCTATCCGACAAATAAAAATGCTCAGATTCATATGCACACGTATCAAGATCTATCTCAGCACAAAAAACACTCAGCTGCTCTCGAAGACGATATTCATCGGGCAATTGATACTCAAACTTAGCAACGCCATATTTGCGAATAAGGTGATTTATTAGTGCTGGCAAAGTGTCAAACGAATGCGTGTCATCAAGCGTGAGATGAATGACATGATGACCTGCTTTTTGCAATGCAACTGAGAATGCCTTCATCGCAGCAAAGAAAGCACATACTTTTTGGATATGATGCTTCACATAACTCGTTTCTTGATTCAGCTCAGCAATCACATATAACGTGCTTTCATCTTTCGAACTATACCAGCTATGACTGGCGTTAAGCTGATCACCTAAAATTAAACGCAGTGTTTGATAAGTTTGGGGCATAATTCATTAACTCTCTTTCTGACGGTTTGAAGCACAGCGCTTAGAACAATATTTGACATTAGCCCAGTCTCTTTCCCACTTTTTTCGCCAAGTGAACGGACGATTGCATGTCACACACACTTTCGTAGGCAAATTTACTTTTTTATGCACCGTACTTACCTTACATGAATTGCCAAAACACGTTTGGCCTCAATCGCTACATCCTCTCTCTTTTTCCAGTACCACATAAGTGCTTGAGCTTGAGTATAGCTTTGTTTTAAATCAATAATGGGGGTTGGGTAATCGACACCAAGTTCGATACCGTACATCATTTGTTCCATCTCAGTTAAATCCCAGGGTGCATGAACTAAAGGCGCTGGTATATTAACCAATTCAGGGACCCATTTTTTCACAAATACACCATCAGGATCTTTGTCTTCACCTTGCTTTACTGGGTTATATATGCGAATTGTATTTATCCCAGTAACCCCTGCCTGCATCTGAAACTGACTGTAGTGTATTCCTGGTTCGAAATCTAAAAATAGCTTTGCTAAGTGGGTCACGCCCTCACGCCAGTCTAATTCTAAATGGTGGCATAGAAAACTCACCAACATGGCACGCATTCTGAAGTTCAGATACCCTGTTTTAATTAAGCTACGCATGCATGCGTCAACCATAGGCACACCGGTGTTACCTTCCTGCCAAGCTTTTAATCTTTCCGCAGCCACATTGCCTGTTACTCTTGGCATGCCTTCATATGCACGGTTCACACACCTGAACTCCATATCACATTCACTTTCAAACTTTTGAATAAAATGGCAGTGCCAGTGCAATCTTGATGTAAAAGCCACAAGAGAGCGCCTCCAATGCGGTTTTTTCCAATTGTCTAAAACAGTTTGATATACCTGTCTCAAACTCACATTACCCCAAGCGAGATGAGCAGATAACCGAGAACAGTGCTGTTGAGACTTTTCGGGACTGGAAAGAGAAAACGCATATTCCTTCCCTCTCTCATTAAAGAATGAGTTTATAACTTGCCAAGCGAGTGACTCTCCACCTGGCTGAAAATATGCAGCCTCTGCTTCATAATGAAAGCACGAGATGTCTACATGCATGGAAAAATGCTTACCAATAGAAAACCAATTCACCTTGTCAGGTTCAATATCTGCCGCGGCCTCGCGCATAACCCTTTGCCAATTCTTATCCCAACAGGTTCTGGCTTTGAGCCCTCTTATCACGGCACCTTGAGGAAACTCTTTCCAATTAATTCCATGTCTATCACACCAAAATGCAACTTGCTTATCCCTTTCAAAAGTAAATCCTAGCCCTACCTCTTGGTGGGAGTACAATGCATCTATACCAACCTCTTGACTAATCTGCTCAAGCACCTCAATGATATTCCCATAAGCGCAATAAAGGCTGTCAGAGGGAATGCGTTTTGAAATATCCTCAAGGGATTGAGAAATGAACCTCAAATGCCTGCGCGATGTATGCTTATCTTTGATCATCGCTGGCTCAAAACAATACAGTAGAAGCACGTTTTTTCCCGAGTTTGACGCTTCATAAAGCGCAGCATGATCTTGTAAACGCAAGTCCCTTTTTAACCATACAACACTAATGGCCATGCTTTGTACTCATCACAGGCCAATCAACCATATCAACATCACTGGCGATCTGCTCCCCGTCACTGCTCCATTTATTTTGAAATGCACCGTCTGGGTCATACATTTGCGCTTGTTTTCCAATATTGAAATGTCTGCCTCCTCTGGGGTCGTCGCCAACGCCTGCAATATACTGCCAATTTCCCCAATTAGAAGCGACATCATAGTCAATGAGTTGTTGCTGAAAATAAGCGGCACCATAGCGCCAATCCACTTGCAACTCGTTCACCAAGCAACTTGCCACAATCTGCCTGCCTCGATTAGACATGAACCCAGTTTCATTCAACTCTCTCATACACGCATTCACAAGTGGGTATTCAGTTGTACCATTACACCAACGCTTGAACCGCTGTGGATAATATGTTGTTAAAGGTCGAACTCCCCTTTCTCCGGCAAACTTAAATAAGTTACTCCCTTTTTGGATCGCTTTATGATGAAAAAAGTCTCGCCACATTAATTCAAATCGAATCCAATAAGTAGAATCATTTGCACCTTGTTTCTGTTCATACATATCAAGTCTGTTAATAATTTGTCTTGGTGAGATGTTGCCTACTGACAGGTAAGGACTAAATTGCGTAGAATTATACTTTCCATCTAGTGCATTTCGAGTTAACTTGTATGACGATGCGCTCTGGGTCGAAAAGTACTCTTCTAAATATTTATGAGCTACATTTTCCCCGCCTTCAATTTGGCCAGCACTACTGTGTATTTCATTATCAAGTTTATATCTATCGTCGGCTGTTAAAGCATCGCCCACCGATAAAGGCAGAGGCAGAGTTTCTGAAAACATATCTTCAACAGGTAAAGATACTGTCAATTTATCTGCTTTTTTTCTAAATTTGGAGAAAGATCCAGTCAGATCTTTTGCTTCCAGCTGCTGCGGGCCAAACATGAGGTTGTTATGCTGATGAATAAACCGCACACTGTCGTTATCAGACTTGATATGCTGTAAAGTGCGTCGTTCATCGTAACCGCTCCCTAAATGACAGCCAACGACCTCAATACCCATATGGGTGATCAAACGGTTTAAAACTGCCCTGCTATGGCCCTTGAAAATGTATAATTCATAACCAAGTCGTTGTATTTTCTCTGACAAGTCAACTAATGACTGCTGGATAAACTTGAATCTCTTGTCTCCAAGGTGGACATGATTAAAATTTGTTGCCGAAAATAGGTATTCATCTAACACATAGATAAACATAATGCTGTTAGATGCATAAAGTGTAGAGTTGAGGGCTAAATTATCTTGAAGCCTCAAATCGTCGGTAAACCAATAAAGAGCTTTACTCATAACGCTTGATTAATCCTGCCTTACAAACGGTTATTAAGCTCTTTTGTACGTAGCAAACATCAATCTAGATTTATATAAAATAAAACAATAAAAAAGGTAAGCGCATTAAATAAAGCGGGAGAGGCTCGTTAGAGCCCAATCAGCTCTAACGAGTAAATATTTTAAGCGATACTCGCGTTGATATCTCTTAGTGCTTGTGCTGGATCTTCAGCTTTTGTAATTGGTCTACCAATCACTAAATAGTCACTGCCAGCTTGAATCGCTTTGGCTGGTGTCATGATACGCTTTTGATCACCTGCATCACTTCCCGCAGGTCTAATTCCCGGCGTGATCAGCTTAAAATCATTACCAAGCTGCACTTTCAATGTCTCAGCTTCTTGTGCCGAACATACAACACCATCTAAACCTGATTCTTTTGCTAGCTTTGCCAAGTAAAGTACTTGCTCTTGAGGCGTTTTATCAATGCCCAATTTACTAAGCTGTGCTTGGTCCATACTTGTCAAAACCGTTACGGCAATAAGCAAAGGTGCTTTGTCGCCATATTGACTTAACGCCTCTTTTGCTTTTGACATCATTTCTGTACCGCCGCTCGCGTGCACATTAACCATCCACACTCCCAATTCTGCTGCTGCAGTAACAGCTTTTGCAACCGTGTTTGGAATATCGTGAAATTTCAGGTCAAGGAATACGTCAAATCCTAGATCTACTAGCTTTTTAACAAACTGAGGGCCAAAGTAAGTAAACATCTCTTTACCCACTTTTAAACGACACTCATCTGGTGAAAGCTGAGACACAAATGCTAAAGCCGCACTCTCGTTGTCATAATCTAATGCAATTAGCACTTTCTTTTGTTCAATATTTGACATAATTACCTTAATTTTCTTTTAAAAGAATCACATACAATATCAGTATCCATCTAAGCCACGACTGGGTATAACAGACTCCCAAGTTTTACACGACGGACATAACCAGTATAGTTTATGACTTGTAAAGCCACATTTGTTACATTGATAATCCGGCTTAGTGGATATGTAAGATGTAACTAGATGATCAATCTCTTCTAACACATCTTGAATTTTTACATTTTTAGCACTCAACAACTGAAGTAAATAACTAAAACCTCGGATTGAAGGCTCCCTTTTCAAGCTATCAGTCAAAAAAACGATGGCCTCTGCCAACTTTCCTGATTCGACTAACCCCTGGCAGTGCTTTATTCTTATTGTCACACCTGCACTTGGCAGTAACTCTTCAACTAGCCCGTAAAATTCTGTGGTGATATTCAGTGCTTCATAACAGGATTGAAGCTCATTGATAATAAGCGGTGCAATTTGAGGGAATTCAGAAGTTAGCTTTCGCCAATAATAGATTGCTTTAACATTGTCTTGACGATCATGTGCGTCAAGCCCTAATTCGTATAAAGGCCTCACAGCTTGGTGATTGAGTTTTGTTGCTTTTTCAAAGTACTTGGTATCATTTGACTCAATTGCAACTTCACAGTAAAAGTTTGCAATCGCGGCACAACTCGCTTTATCAGCAAAAAGTTCAGAATATGCCTCATACATATTAACACCTTTTTGCCAATCTCTAGTTTGTGAATAAAGCTGGATCATTGGCTCTAGTGCCTCATCAAAACCCGCTTTGACAAGCACAACTAAATTAGATTCTGCCCCATCTAAAAGTCCTGCCATAATATAATCTTTCGCAAGCTCTAATCGACATGATTTTACCAGTTCAAAATCGAGATTAGGTTGTTCAATTAATAATTCATGAATTTTAATTGCCCTGTCCAACTCCCCTCGTTTTCTAAACAAAGTGGCCAGGGTCAGGTAATGCTCTACAGAGTCAGCAGAGACTTCTAGAAGTTGTATAAGGTGTTCGAGACCTTGATCTTCTTCCCTATCAAGCAGGAACTTAAGGCCTTTACTGTATTCTGATGTGATTTTTCTATTTTGCTCGTGTGCTAAATTTTTAGCACTGTTCTTACCCATTACATACCCATAGGCAGCGGCAACAGGAAGCAGCAAGAACAAAAGCTCGATCATGATTTGCTTTGATCTTTATTCAATAATAAGTTGTTCGTTTTATGTAACTGATGATTTTTCTGCTTCAGCCTTACTATTGAGGCTAAATTAAACAAAACTCCAAGTAGTATACCTGAAAACAGACATAAACTAAGGAGTGTCGCTAACGGCATTTCGGCACTTGCAACGATAAAGTTTACTTCCACAACATTCGGATTCTGTGTGCCTACTACAAACGCCACTAAAAGCAACACCAAAAGTAGTCCTTTTTTTAAAACTCGAACCAAATTAGGTATCTCCAATTACCCTTCGAGACTGGCGTTTACGCGATCTCTTAATTCTTTACCAGGCTTAAAGTGCGGTACATATTTACCATCTAACTCAACTGTTTCACCCGTTTTAGGATTACGACCAGTTCTAGGTGAGCGATAGTGCAGAGAGAAACTGCCAAAGCCACGGATTTCGATCCTATCAGAACCAGATAGTGAACCCGCCATTTGTTCTAAAACTTCTTTTACTGCATTTTCTACGTCTTTTACAGGAACATGTGCATGCTGTTCAGCAAGTTTTTCTATTAATTCAGACTTTGTCATAACGTTTCCTTTAAATAAAAAAAGAAGGGCTAAAGTGCCCTTCTTGATTAGACTTAAGAATTAGTCTTTTTGAGCATTTTTGAAAGCTGCTGCCATTGCATTTTCGAATGCTGGCTCTTCTTTCTTAAGCTTCTCTAGAGCTTCTTTCTCTTCAGCTTCGAAGATAGCTTTAACAGATAGGCTGATCGCACGGTTCTTACGGTCAACACCTACAAATTTAGCTTCAACTTCGTCACCTTCAGAAACAACAGAAGTTGCATCTTCTACGCGCTCTTGAGCGATGTCAGCTACACGGATGTAACCTTCAACACCTTCAGCAAGCTCAACAGTTGCGCCTTTAGCGTCAACTTCAGTCACTTTACCTTTAACAATAGCACCTTTTTTGTTTGCGTCTAGGTAGTTATTGAAAGGATCAGCTTCGATTTGCTTAACGCCTAGTGAGATACGCTCACGCTCTGGGTCAACCTGAAGAACGATTGCAGTGATCTCGTCGCCTTTCTTGTACTCACGTACAGCTTCTTCGCCTGGAGTGTTCCAAGAGATGTCAGAAAGGTGTACAAGACCGTCGATGCCGCCTTCAAGACCGATGAAGATACCGAAGTCAGTGATTGACTTGATCTTACCAGTAACTTGATCGCCTTTGTTCTGTAGACGAGCAAATTCCTGCCAAGGGTTAGCTTTACACTGCTTAAGACCAAGAGAAATACGACGACGCTCTTCGTCAATTTCAAGAACCATAACTTCAACAGTGTCACCTAATGAAACAACTTTTGAAGGGTGGATGTTCTTGTTAGTCCAATCCATTTCAGAAACGTGAACTAGACCTTCAACGCCTTCTTCGATCTCAACGAAACAACCGTAGTCTGTAAGGTTAGTAACGCGACCAGTAAGCTTAGCACCTTCTGGGTAACGACCAGCGATAGCTGCCCAAGGATCTTCGCCAAGTTGCTTAAGACCTAGAGAAACACGAGTCTTCTCTTTGTCAAACTTAAGTACTTTAACAGCGATTTCGTCACCAACATTTACGATTTCACTTGGGTGCTTAACGCGCTTCCAAGCCATGTCAGTGATGTGAAGTAGACCGTCAACACCACCAAGATCTACGAACGCACCGTAGTCTGTAAGGTTTTTAACGATACCTTTAACTTCTTGACCTTCAACAAGGTTAGCAAGAAGCTCTTCACGCTCTTGTGAGTTCTCAGATTCGATAACTGCACGACGAGAAACAACAACGTTGTTACGCTTCTGGTCAAGCTTGATTACTTTGAACTCAAGCTCTTTACCTTCAAGGTGAGCAGTGTCACGTACAGGACGAACATCAACAAGTGAACCAGGTAGGAAAGCACGGATTGAATCAACTTCAACAGTGAAACCGCCTTTAACTTTACCGTTGATCATACCGATAACAGTTTCTTGCTCTTCACATGCTTTCTCTAGACGGATCCAAGCTTCGTGACGCTTCGCTTTCTCACGAGAAAGGATAGTTTCACCGAAACCGTCTTCGATTGCATCTAGTGCTACATCTACTTCGTCGCCAACAGCAACTTCTAGTTCACCAGCAGCATTTTTGAATTGCTCTGCAGGGATTGCACTTTCAGACTTAAGGCCAGCATCAACAAGAACGATGTTGTTCTCGATTGAGATAACTGTACCTTTAACGATAGAGCCTTGCTCTGCTTCAAAACCCTTTAGGCTTTCTTCAAATAACTGCGCAAAATTTTCTGACATACTAAATACGTCTCATATATAAATGTACCAATAAGCGACCATGCTGCATGGGGTAGTTAAAAAAACACCGGCGGCCCTGCCAGTGATATGATTAATTAGCTAACTTTTGGAAGTTTGCCGGCCAACACTGCTTCATCAACAAGTTTAAGGACTTGCTGGTATACTTGGTCAGCATCTAAAGTCGTGGTATCAATATGAATAGCATCATCAGCCGGCACCAAAGGTGCAACTTTTCTATTCATATCTCGTTCATCACGGGCTTTAATGTCTTCTAAAAGGCCCTGTAGTGTAACATCATGACCTTTTTCCTTCAACTCATTAAAACGTCTCTTTGCACGCTCTTCAGCACTGGCCGTGAGATAAATTTTTAGCTCTGCTGATGGGAACACAACAGTCCCCATATCTCTTCCATCTGCGATAAGGCCATTTTCAGTTCTGAATGCACGCTGTCTGCGTAGAAGCGCCTCTCGAACCCGTGGAAGCATCGCTATTTTTGAAGCTGTGGCACCCACCTCTTCATTTCGAATAGTACTCGTGACATCTTCGCCTTCAAGCACTATCTTAGATTTTTTCGACGCACTATCAATCATAAACTGAACATCGAGATTAGCCGCTAAAGGTACTAGCGCCTCTTCGTTATCCAGAGCGATTTGATGATGTAACACTGCAATAGACAACACACGATAAATCGCTCCACTGTCTAATACATCCCAATTTAACTTCTCAGCCAACAAACGACACACAGTCCCTTTACCAGATCCGCTTGGGCCGTCTACGGTGATTACGGGCATTGCAGCCTGCATTAAAACCTCCTGAAATGCACACCTTATATAAATCGGCGCTCATTATACGCAAGTTTGATGAATAGATCCTTATCAACATGTAACTTTTTGTTCTATTGTCGAATTTGTATCTTAATTGGGTATGAGAGCGTGTAAAAAACACGCTCTTAGTTTAGCGTTTAGTGCTGTGAAATTGACGCTAATACGTCAAAATATGTTGGGAAGGTTTTTGCTGTACAACCTGGATCATTAATCGTGACTGATTCACCTCCAACTGCCACCATAGAGAAACACATTGCAATTCTATGGTCATTATAGGTGTCAATCTCAGCTCGTTTAAACTCTGCCGGCGCTTCAATTTCAATGAAGTCTTCGCCTTCGACGACGTTGGCACCAATTTTCCTAAGTTCTGTAGCCATTGCATACAAACGATCGGTTTCTTTAACTCGCCAATTATAAATATTACGAATCGCCGTTTTTCCTTTCGCAAACAAAGCAACGGTCGCAAGCGTCATCGCTGCATCGGGTATCTCATTTGCATCGATATCAACACCAACAAGATCTCCTTTAGTTACAACCAACTTCTCGTCAAACCATTCGATTTTGGCACCAACTTGCTCCATTACTTTTGCAAAGCCAATGTCACCTTGTACACTTGCTTTGCCTACGCCATTTATTTCTATCTCACCACCTGCGATTGCTGCAGCGGCAACGAAATAAGAAGCTGAAGAAGCATCACCTTCAACCATAATACTGTTCGGAGATGTATACCCTTGTTGGCCTTTAACATAAAAAACTTGATAGTTATCATGCTCCACAACCACACCAAACTGTTTCATAACACCTAAAGTAATATCAATATAAGGTTTTGAAACCAATTCACCTGAGATCTTGATTTCACTATTACCATCAAATAAAGGTGCAGCCATCAGGAGCGCTGTTAAAAACTGACTTGAAATACTGCCATCAATCTCAACAGTACCACCTTTGAGTTTCTTACCTGATATGTCAAGAGGCGGATAATGTTCGTTTTTTAGGTAAGTCACATCTGCGCCCAATACATCAAGTGCATCAACCAGGTGACCTATCGGACGTTCCTCCATTCGAGGCTCACCTGTCAACGTAAACTGGCCTTCTGTCGCAGCCAATACCGCAGTCAACGGACGAAAAGCAGTACCAGCATTACCTAAAAACAATGGCTGTGCAGGTGTTTTAAATTGACCGCCACTACCATAAACTTTAGCAACCGTTTTATCCTCATTTAAATCTACTTTAACGCCCATCACATCCAATGCACCTAACATATGACGAATGTCATCGCTATCAAGCAAATTGCGTACTTCAGTAACACCGTCACATAATGCTGCAAGTAAGAGAATACGGTTTGATAAGCTTTTTGAGCCCGGAAGCGTCACTGAGCCAGACACTTTTTTAATTGGTTTTAAAGATAACTGTTCCATCAGCTGTGCTCCGCTGCAAACTTTTTCATAAATACAATTAATGCTTCAATGCCCTCAATCGGCATTGCGTTATAGATACTTGCGCGCATGCCACCGACAAAACGATGACCCTCAAGCGCCATTAACCCGTTTTGTTCTGCTTGCTCAAGAAAGGTGTCATTAAGTGCGTCATCTTTAAGCCAAAACGGTACGTTCATTAATGAACGACAAGTGCTCGCTACTTTATTGTAATAAAAATCAGAGCCATCAATATAATCGTATAACAACGCCGCTTTTTCTTTATTGTGCTTTTCCATTGCAGGCACGCCACCAATTGACTCTAGGTATTTAAATACCTCCGCAGCTAAGTACCAAGCGTATGTTGGTGGTGTGTTGTACATGCTGTTTTGCTTTGCTTCGATTGCGTAATCTAAAATTGCAGGGCGCGGTAACCCTTCTCTTTCTAATAAAGACTTACGAACAATTGCAATGCTCAAACCTGACGGGCCGATATTCTTTTGTGCGCCAGCATATATTAAATCAAAATCATCGACATTAATTTCACGGGATAAAATCATTGAAGACATATCCGCAACGATTGGCGCTGTTGGATGCTTTGGCACATCAAAAATTTCAATGCCATCTATGGTTTCATTCGGGCAGTAATGGACGAAAGATGCATTTTCAGGTAGTGACCAATCTGAAACCGGTAAAATATCAAATTGACCCTCTTTGTCCGTACGAATATCAACAGATTCAACCTGCGTAAACTTTGCGCCTTCTTTCGTTGCGCCAATTGACCAAATACCATTCTCAACATACACACCTGGTGCATCATCCAAATGTAAGTTTAAAGGCACCGCTGAGAAATGACCTCTGCCGCCACCGTGCATAAATAGCACTTCAAATTCATCAGAGATATTCATCAACCTTCTTAAGCTAGCTTCACATTCTTCAGCCAACTTAAGAAACGGCTTGGAGCGGTGGCTTATTTCCATTACAGATACGCCTAAACCTTGCCAGTTGATAAACTCTGCTTGCGCTTTCTCCATTACAGCAGGGGGCAACATCGCTGGGCCTGCACAAAAGTTATAAACAGTCATATTTTCCTCATTCCAAATAAAACGTGCCGCCAAGCAGCAAAGGGTTGCTTATACAACGCGACACGGAAATAAACTTTCAGTCTATGAATTTACATCAAATACAGGGTCAGATGAAACAAAATTCTGGGTCAAATTATTTAATTTGGTTGAATTTTTTTAATAAAAAAGCGGCCTAAGCCGCTTTTTTATTTATTCAGAATCTTGTTCTGGTTCACTCGGTGGTGTTTCTTCACCTTGAGCGTCATCCACAACAGCATCTTCAATATCATCTACTTCAATTTCTTCGATACGCTGAAGCCCGACAACTTGCTCATCTTCTATTGTACGGATCAATATAACACCTTGCGTGTTACGTCCTACTGTAGAGACTTCATTTACGCGTGTTCTAACCAAAGTACCTCGGTTAGAGATAAGCATAATTTCATTGTTGTCTTCAACCTGAACTGCACCAACTACGTTACCGTTACGCTCAGTTACCTTAATTGATACAACCCCTTGAGTCGCTCGGCTCTTGGCTGGGTATTCATCCAACGGCGTACGCTTACCATAGCCATTTTCTGTTACCGTTAAGATAGCACCGTCGTTTTTAGGCACAATCAATGAAACAACTTTTACGCCATCTGGCATCTTAATACCACGGACACCCGTTGCAGTACGACCCATCGGACGTAATGCCAACATCTCTTCGCCTGTTTCAGGGTCAAGTTTCACTTCACCTGTTTCTGAGTCACGCAGTTTCTCATTAAAGCGAACGACTTTACCGTGGTCAGTAAATAACATGATGTCATTACTACCATCAGTGATATCAGCACCAATTAGGTTATCACCTTCGTTCAAGTTGATTGCGATAATACCGCTTGCACGCTGACGACTGTATGCAGTCAGTGGTGTTTTCTTAACTGTACCATTGGCTGTTGCCATTAAGACGTATTTGTCTTCTTCATATTCGCGAACTGGTAAAATCGTTGTGATACGCTCATCTTCTTCAAGAGGCAATAAGTTAACAATTGGCTTACCACGTGCTTGTCTTGATGCCAGTGGTAATTGATATACTTTCAACCAGTACAATCTACCCGCTGTCGAGAAACAAAGTATTGTGTCGTGTGTATTAGCAACAAGTAGACGCTCGATGAAATCTTCGTCTTTCATTCTCGTTGCTGCTTTACCTTTACCACCACGGCGCTGTGCTTCGTAGTCAGATAGAGGTTGATACTTCACGTAACCTTCATGAGATAGTGTTACAACAACATCTTCTTCGTTAATAAGGTCTTCAAGGCTGATGTCATGTGCTGCGGCAGTGATTTCCGTGCGACGCTCATCACCATATACTTCTTTGATTTCAACCAACTCATCACGGATAACTTCCATCAAACGCTCAGGTGATGAAAGAATGTGTAGTAGCTCAGCAATTACGTCTAATAGTTCTTGGTATTCACCTAAGATCTTCTCATGCTCTAAGCCTGTCAGCTTATGAAGACGTAAATCAAGAATTGCCTGTGCTTGTTGTTCAGAAAGGTAATATTGACCATCTCTAATACCAAGCTCATCTGCTAACCAGTCAGGTCTCGCAACATTTTGCTCGCCTGCGCGCTCAAGCATAGGTGCAACAGAACCAAGCTCCCATGCACGCGCGGTTAATGCCGCTTTCGCTTCAGATGGTGTTGGTGACTTACGAATTAGCTCAATAATTGGGTCGATGTTTGCCAGTGCAATAGCAAGACCTTCTAGCGTATGTGCTCTGTCTCTTGCCTTACGTAAGTCGTAAACTGTACGACGTGTGACCACTTCGCGACGGTGAATAACAAACGCTTCTAGCATTTCTTTTAAGTTGAAACACTTAGGTTGATTGTTATCAAGTGCAACCATGTTCATACCAAACACGGTTTGTAGCTGTGTCTGAGCATACAGATTGTTAAGAACAACCTCGCCTACTTCACCACGCTTAATTTCAATAACAATACGCATACCGTCTTTGTCAGATTCATCGCGTAATGCACTGATACCTTCCACTTTCTTATCTTTTACTAGTTCAGCAATTTTTTCGATAAGACGCGCTTTGTTAACCTGATAAGGGATCTCGTGGACAATAATCGTTTCTTTGCCCGTTTTCTCGTCAGTCTCAATCTCTGCACGAGCACGGATATAAACTTTACCACGACCAGTTTTATAGGCTTGTTCGATGCCTTTTTTACCACTGATGATTGCCGCAGTCGGGAAATCAGGGCCTGGAATATATTCCATTAGCTCTTCAATGGTGATGTCAGGGTTTTGAATAATTGCCAAGCAACCATTGATCACTTCAGTTAGGTTATGTGGCGGGATGTTTGTCGCCATACCAACTGCGATACCTGAAGAGCCATTCACTAATAAGTTTGGCACTTTCGTAGGTAGTACGTCAGGGATCTGCTCTGTGCCATCATAGTTAGGTACGTAGTCGACCGTTTCTTTGTCAAGATCAGCAAGAAGCTCATGAGACATCTTTGCCATACGTACTTCGGTATAACGCATTGCCGCTGCGGAGTCACCATCGACAGAACCGAAGTTACCTTGGCCATCAACAAGCATATAACGTAGAGAGAATGGCTGAGCCATACGTACGATTGTATCGTATACTGCACTATCACCATGAGGGTGGTATTTACCGATGACGTCACCGACTACACGAGCTGATTTTTTATAAGGTTTGTTCCAGTCATTTCGTAGCTCGTTCATTGCGAAAAGTACGCGACGGTGAACTGGCTTCAGTCCGTCACGTACGTCTGGCAATGCACGCCCTACGATTACGCTCATGGCGTAATCAAGGTATGAATTTTTCAATTCATCTTCAATATTGACCGGGAGGATTTCATTGGCGAGATCAGTCATTTGATACCACTTTCCTTCAGAGTCTTGCCCTTTTGTGTCACACTAATAGCAACAAAGGGTTAAGTTATTATTTATTCGGCTGCCGATAGTAACACAGGTAAATTCAATTTGCAGTCGTAAAATGTCTGGTATTTTTATAAATAGCCAATACAATGCGCCCAGATAAACGAGGAAGCTTTTTATGACCGAACATCAAAATGTAGACCACCAAGAAATCGCAAAATTCGAAGAAATAGCCGAAAGATGGTGGGATACAGAGGGAGAATTTAAACCGCTACATGACATCAACCCATTAAGGTTGGACTTCATCAACGACAAAAGTGCCGGATTATTCTCGAAGAAAGTACTTGATGTTGGATGTGGTGGCGGGATCCTAACTGAAAGTATGGCTAAGCTTGGCGCAGAAGCGACAGGCATTGATATGGGCCAAGAACCTTTAAATGTCGCTAAATTGCACAGCCTTGAAAGCGGTGTCAGCGTAGATTATCAAAAAATACCCGCTGAAGTTTTCGCTGATGAGCATCCTGAGCAGTTTGACGTAGTTACTTGCATGGAAATGTTAGAGCATGTGCCAGACCCTGCAGCAATCATCGCCGCTGTCGCAAAAGCAGCAAAGCCCGGAGCCAGCGTATTTTTTTCTACTTTAAACAAAACACATAAAGCTTATTTATTAGCTGTGGTCGCAGCGGAAAAACTTTTAAAAATGGTGCCTGAGGGCACACATGATCACAACAAATTCATCCGCCCTTCAACTTTAATTAGTTGGGCCGAGCAACATGGACTAAAAGTACGTGCCGCTGCGGGAATTAGTTATAACCCATTCACTAAAACGTTTACCCTGACAGATGACGTAAGTGTAAATTACCTACTCCACTTCGAGAAACTAGCATGATCCAAGCCGTTTTATTTGATTTAGACGGCACTTTACTTGATACCAGCGATGATTTGGGTGCCGCGTTGAACCATGTTCTTACAGAGCATGAATTACCCACACTTTCGAAAAGTGAATATAGCCCCGCCATTTCTAATGGCGTCAAAGCCCTGCTTGAAGTTGGGTTTAAAGATAAGCTAGTCAACTATGACTTAGCGACCTTGAGGCAACAAGTTTTAGACTTTTATGAAAGTAATATTGCTATCCACAGTCATTGCTTTGACGGCATTGACAAACTATTGCAGTATTTACATCAAAATGGCATCGCCGTGGGAATAGTCACCAACAAACCTGAGTTTTTGACCTTTCCCCTTTTAAAGCATATAGAAACGTTGAGAAATATAGAAGTTGTCATCTGTGGTGACACGCTCGAGGTTGCTAAACCTCACCCTGCTCCACTATTGTTAGCCGCTGAAAAGCTCGGGGCCAATGTATCTCAAACAATCTATGTAGGCGATGCAGAACGTGATATCGCAGCCGCTAAAGCGGCAAATATGAGATCAGTAGCTGCATTGTGGGGCTTTATACCTTCTTTAGAAGTGGCTCGGTCATGGCAGGCTGACCTAAACTTAAAACACCCGACAGATATAATTTCGCACATATAGTGAAGAATTATAATTTGAGACACTACATATTGTGTCTTACACTTAGTTGGGTAAAGAATTGAACATAAAAAAATCATTCAGTTTTTTTGCAAAAAAAAGGCAAAAATTAGTGAGCTTAAGTTGATTTTTTTACGCACACAGATTCCGTGGATAGCAGAAGGTTAGTAAATACTAACACATGTAATTTATCCCAATGTTATCCACAATTTGAGTGAAGTTGTTCTCTTGCAAAATAATATCAACCACACTATCTTGTGATGCACTTTCAAATAGGCACCATATCTAGTGGTGATTTCCTAGCCAATATAAGAATTTGGGAATACGGGCATAGCTTATGAACCAACAATTATCTGTCAGTAAAAGAAACGGTCGTAAAGAGCCGCTTGATTTAGATAAAATCCATCGTGTTATTACTTGGGCTGCGGAAGGCCTAGATAACGTTTCAGTTTCTCAAGTTGAATTGAAGTCTCATATCCAGTTTTACGATGGGATCCGTACTGAAGATATCCATGAAACAATCATAAAAGCAGCTGCTGATCTAATCTCTAAAGATACGCCTGATTATCAATATCTTGCAGCGCGTTTAGCAGTGTTTCATTTAAGAAAAAAAGCATACGGTCAATTTGAGCCACCACATCTATATGACCACGTCGCAAAACTTGTTGACGACAAGCGCTACGACGAACACCTATTGAAAGATTACACTCGTGAAGAATTCAACGAGTTGAATGACTACATTGACCATAGTCGTGACATGACTTTTAGCTACGCTGCGGTAAAACAGCTAGAAGGGAAATATTTAGTACAAAACCGTGTTTCTGGCGAAATTTATGAAAGCGCGCAGTTTTTGTACATACTAGTAGCCGCTAGCCTATTCTCAGATTATGAAAAAGACACGCGTTTAGACTACATTAAACGTTTCTACGACGCCGTGTCACAGTTTAAAATCTCACTACCAACGCCTATTATGGCAGGTGTTCGTACACCGACGCGTCAGTTTAGTTCATGTGTACTAATTGAGTGTGATGATAGCTTAGATTCAATCAACGCCTCTTCTTCTGCTATTGTTAAATATGTGAGCCAACGCGCTGGGATCGGAGTAAATGCAGGTCGCATTCGTGCACTTGGTAGCCCTATCCGTAACGGTGAAGCATTCCATACTGGTTGTATTCCATTCTACAAGCACTTCCAAACAGCAGTTAAAAGCTGTTCACAAGGCGGTGTGCGTGGTGGAGCGGCCACTTTATTCTATCCGCTTTGGCACTTAGAAGTTGAAAACCTACTGGTGCTAAAAAATAACCGTGGTGTTGAAGAGAACCGTGTTCGTCACTTGGACTACGGTGTTCAGTTCAATAAAACGATGTATGCGCGTTTACTAAAAGATGATTACATCACGCTATTCAGCCCTTCGGATACTCCGGGACTATACGATGCGTTCTTTGAAGACCAAGAACGTTTCGAAGAGCTCTATTTAAAGTATGAGCAAGATGAGTCAATTCGTAAAAAGCGCATCAAAGCAATTGAGCTATTTTCAATGTTTGCTCAGGAACGTGCAAGCACGGGTCGTATTTACCTACAAAACGTTGATCACTGTAATACACACAGTCCATTTGACTCGAAAGTTGCCCCTATCCGTCAATCTAACTTATGTTTAGAAATTGCGCTGCCAACTAAACCGTTGAACAACGTCAATGACGCTGAAGGTGAAATTGCACTATGTACACTATCTGCATTCAACTTAGGTGCGATTGAAGATTTATCTGAGCTTGAAGAGCTGGCAGAGCTTGCAGTTCGTGCACTTGATAACCTACTAGACTTCCAAGACTACCCTGTTCCAGCAGCACACACTGCAACAATGGGACGTCGTACTCTGGGTATAGGTGTCATCAACTTTGCTTACTACCTAGCTAAAAATGGTAAGAGATATTCAGACGGCAGTGCAAACGGCTTAACGCATAAAACGTTTGAAGCAATTCAATACTACTTGATGAAAGCGTCTAACGAACTTGCAAAAGAGCGCGGTGCATGTCCTAAGTTTAATGAGACAACATACTCTCAAGGCATTATGCCGATCGATACTTATAAAAAAGACATCGATGCAATCTGTGACGAGCCACTTCACCTTGACTGGGACGCGCTAAGAGCAAGTGTTCAAGAGCATGGCATGAGAAACTCAACGTTATCAGCGCTAATGCCTTCTGAAACATCATCGCAGATCTCAAACGCGACAAATGGTATTGAACCGCCTCGCGGGCATATCAGTGTTAAAGCAAGTAAAGACGGTATCCTAAAGCAAGTTGTGCCTGAGTATGAGAAACTTAAAGATCAGTACGAACTACTATGGGACATCCCTTCTAACGATGGTTATTTAGGCCTAGTTGGTATCATGCAGAAGTTTGTCGACCAAACAATCTCTGCAAATACAAACTATGACCCAACTAAGTTTGAAGGCGGTAAAGTACCAATGAAGCTGTTGCTAAAAGACTTATTAACAGCATACAAGCTTGGTGTTAAGACACTTTACTATCATAACACCCGTGATGGTGCTGCTGATGCACAAGACGAGTTGAAGCCTGAGCCTGAAGATGATGGCTGTGAAGGCGGCGCTTGTAAGATTTAATAAGCATTTAAATTAAAAAGCCCAGCTAATAGCTGGGCTTTTTAGTACAAGCATACTCTACCAATTTATAATCCTTGCTTAATGACTTTTGCCTTCACGCAAACTTGCTGCGCTTTTTTATAAATCTGATAAAACGCACCGCTTAAGGAAAGCTGATAGCAATTAAACAATGTGTTTACTGGTAACTGCCAAAAAGACGCCAATAAAGGAGCAGCTGATCCTGTTGCTCGGTCTTCTTTGCTGCCATATTGAGGAGCAAAATATCTAAAATAAAGGCTGTTAGTTTGCAAACCATCAGCTGTGGTGACCAGCAAAGCCCTACGAGTATATTTGCTATATTCCTCGGCTATAAAGTCAAAGTCGATCAGACTGTACTTATTTACGACTTGTGCAACAAAATACCCATCACTGTGCTCTGTTTGCTTAACAGTACTTAGGGATTGATTAAATATCGGTGATATTTCACAAAATGTCGTGGTGGTTTCAAGTGTTGTTTGAGACAAGTACATCTCATAAAGATTTTCATCTTCACTGAACACACGTATTGTCCGGCTTGAAGACTTAAAAGTGATTGCTTGGGGCTCAGCGAGAGAATCGCAGGTCATTATTACATCAGCGGCGGCAAGCGTGGCATGGCCACAAAATTGAATTTCACCATATGGCGAAAACCATTTGATACCATAGACCCCATCATCATAGTAAACAATAAAAGCAGTGGCAGCTATATTGTTATTGATAGCAATGCGATGAAGGTGTTGTGTGTTACAAAACTCACTGATGTCCTCGCATATGACCACAAATGCGAGATTACCAATGTAATTACCCGAGCAAAACACTCGCCGAACACCGCACATTCTCATATCAAGTTGCCCACGCATACATCATATCTATGCTATCTAAACTTGGTCATAAAAAGTTATTGGCGCGCTTCTTTCACTACTTGCCACAAAGAGTCTACAAAATACGCATTGCTATCAGTAAAATGCTTGACCACTGTAAAACCAGTTTGTTGAGAGAGCTGACTTATATCTTTCTTTGAGAATTTATACGAATACTCTAGGTGTATCGCTTCATATGCATCAAATTGAAAAGCTCGTTGCAGTGCCGAAATATAAACCTCTTGCTTTTCAGTCGACAGTACATAGCTTTCCATAGCACCCAATACGGGATTATAAACACCAAAATGCTGAAACTTATCCAGCTTGAAATTTCCACCTAGCTCAGTGTTGATACGATTCAACAGGTTAAGATTAAACTGAGCAGTTAACCCATCGGCATCATTATAAGCGGCAGTAAGCTTCTGCACATCTTTTTTTAAATCATAGCCAATAAACACATAATCAGAAGCCTCGAGGCTGGCCCAAAGTTTTCGAAGAAAACCAAGACTTTGCTCCCGATTAAAGTTACCTATGTTAGAACCCAAAAATAGAACTAGCTGCTTGTTTTTAGATTGTCCCCTTACCAGTTTCAGGCCATCAAAATACTCCGCTATCACACCATGAATAGTTAAATTATCATTCGGCACTATATTTTCTTGTAACATGAACATGGCTTTTTCTGAGATATCGATTGGGTAAAAGTTGACTTTACAGCCACTTTGTAAAAAGCCATCAATAATTAACTGACTTTTATGTCCATCCCCAACACCTAGTTCAATAATGTCAATTTCTTGCTCATCAATCACACCAGCTAACTGATTTTTGATATTGGAAATGATTTCAACTTCTTTTGTGGTTAAATAATAGTCTTGATGCCGAGTAATTTTTTGGAAAATTTCACTACCGGTATCATCGTAAAAGTACTTTGCAGATAAATGCTTCCGAGTCGCACTCAACCCAGTCAGTACATCAATTGCAAACTGATCATCATGTGATACTTCTCCACCGGAGGTTCGGGTTAAAAGTCTAAAATGTGTCATTCAATATCCTTAGCTAGTCTGATGCCAGAAAACATCCAGCGCTGATGTGGTTGATAAAAATTTCGATAACTATGGCGATAATGATCACTGGGTGTAGCCACACATCCACCTTTCAAAACAAACTGGTTGCACATGAACTTACCATTGTATTCGTTTAGCATCCCCTGATATGGCTTGTAACCGGGGTAGCCCGAATAGTGGCTTTTCGTCCAACACCAAACCTGGCCAAAATGCGCGTCACTCGCTACAGGATGGTACATACTTGTCTTATTGTCGCTTCGCTTCTTACTATCAGGTGTCACCGTACAAGCAGAGCTAGCTGATAAATAAATCTCTAATTCTTGCTCTATGGGTAGTCTTACGCCTTTCCAACTGGCAAACGCGTCGGCTTCAAAATAGCTAACATGTGTGACAGGAAGATTGAGGTCTAACGGCATCAAACCATGTAGTGTAAACTCAAACCATTCCTTGCCTATCTTTTTCCAGTACAAAGGATGAGCAATTTTCTTGTCGGTTAACCACTCCCACCCCAGACTCAGCCAAAACTCTGCTCGGTCATATCCACCATCTTGAATAAACGCCAAATATTCGCCATTTGTGATTGTGTTTTCACTAATAGCAAAAGCATAGTTATAGATCTTGTGTCTTGGTTTTTCATTATCATAAGCAAACCCACTATCAATAGCACCGACTTCATAAACGCCTTCGTCAAACGTACACCATTGTGCTTTTTCTAGCGTTAATATGGTGTCTAACGCCTGATCGCAATAAACAGGGGAAAGAGGATTACAGCCTAATATATATTTGATATCCATAAGCAACAGCTCTTGATGTTGCTGTTCGTGATGTAACCCGATTTCTAATAAAGATAGTACCGATTCGTCCACGTTAGCTAAGGATAAAAAGTCCACAACTTGCTTATCTACATAGCTTCGGTAATCAATGACCTCATCAACCGTTGGTCTTGACAGGTCACCCCGTTGGCTTTGCAACCAATGTTCGCCAGCTGATTTATAGTATGAATTAAATAGCATGCGATACCCTTGGTGAAATCTTGTGTAATCAGCCATGTGTTTTACTAAGATAACTTCTTCAAAAAACCACGTCGTATGACCTAAATGCCACTTCGGCGGGCTAACATCAGCAATAGGTTGAACTGTATAATCTTCAACTTGTAAGTTTGCGCATAAGGCCGTTGAATATGCTCTGATCCTAAGGTATTTATTAATTAAATGTGTAATTTTTACTTTCTCAATTGGTTGCCGTCGATTCATAAACTACCTGATTGAAATGTCTATCCTGTGTCAGAAGCCTATTTATCACTGTATCTAACAAACAGACCACGATATTATCTCAGCGTAATACAATGTTAACCCAATGTTTCAATTTAGCTAATTTATTTCAATTTCATATAAAAAAACCTTTAATACCCAACTTAGACCATACATTGGCATCGTAACCTCACCAACATCAGCTTACTTAAGGCAGTATCCCTTTGTGCCTTTCAAATATGCATGTCTCAAACACTTCTATTTATGTCTAAGTGTATTTTTTATTCTGGGATTTACCTTGTAATCAATCTAAACATTTAAAATTGATAGCGCTCAGAGATACGTATCGCTCTCAACTTAATTAAATGACGATGAATATCCTCAACAGACGCGGTTTCATGGTCCAATTGGAACTCATAATGATGGGCAGTGTCGTGATTAAGACAGTCTGTGATATTTAACATAATTTCCAAGCCGCCACTGATTTTCATCAAAGTTAAGTCCAGCATGTAAGGCATACCTAACAGTGTCTTGAATATACTATCCAAAAAGGGACGGATGTATTGTGGTGTTTCTCAACTATGGGAAACACCATGGTCGGGCTAAATAATAAAGAAGGTATTACCGTACTGGTACGACATATGGAAACTTAACAGGGTGTCGATTAAAGGTATTTGCATAATCAGTGACCTTACGCCCAACCAGTAAGCTTAGCACTGCGTCCATGCCGTCGTCATTGGGTTTACGTCCATTGACTTTGGGGTAGCCATACTCAGCACTGCTACCCACCTTGTAAGAAATCATATCAGGTAACAATTGCGCTGCAACTGAGTCCGCATATTCGACAGGGTTAGACAATTTCCCATCAAGAGCGACAGCCCTTAACACCATCCCAGATATCGCATACCTTCGTGACATATCACTATCAGGGCGGTGTTGAATATGCTCATTCACTTCCATTTTGTTATTTGCCAAAAACATATGTGTCACAAGCGGGTTTGCCACTCGATTCACTTGTACCCACTGGTCAACATTGTACATCGCACTACTGGCATACACGTTAATATTTTTAGGCAACATGTCGTTTGGCACTTCAACTAAAATGATGCTGCTATTAAAGTCTTTAAATAAGTCAACCCCATTATTGAACTGAGACAAATCAAGTTTCCCTTTGCCAATCAGAGTTGTTAAAAACCCGACAATGCCTTCGGAATTTCCAACAAATGGATCTCGTGCTGCACCGCTCCATACCTTTACGTCATTCTTAAATTTGACGGTTTTGCCTATTTTAGCCTTACCAAATATCTTACCTTTTGTACCAACAGCTTGATTCGCGCCATCTACGAGCCCAAAAACCAATTGTTCACCTTCTACATGTGCTGTAATCGTTATTCCACCATTTCGAAAGAATTTATCATTGGCAATATGAAAGCTGTAAACACCTTTGTCTCCAAAAGCAGCACTGCCTTGGGTGGTTGGATTCACATCCATCATAAATGCAGTGTAACCACGGCGCTCTGAGTCAAATACAAACATATCAGTCAGATCAAATTCAGGGTGCTCCTGAGCCAACTTACTTTCAAAGTGATGACTGGCAACTGCTGGCACTGTACTTACACTCGCACCGATAGCAAAAACAAACGCTGCTATCGTAGACTTATTGGCTGATATTTTAAGCAATTTAATCATGGCGGTCTCCTATAAACCGAGTTGCTATTAAAAAGTAGGTGTCGAGTTTGATTTCTTGCTCTATCCCCCTCACTTTTTGCCTTTGAGCTATTTAGTTAACTCAGCTGCGAGCACGTAAACGCGCAAAGCCGCTGGTTAGCACCAATATTGAAATGCCTAATAAAGCAAAGTCCTTGATTAAAAACTGCCCTAGAAAATTTAAAAATGGGAAACCTCCCTCTTTGTCTTCCCAGATTGGCAGCACAAGTAAAGTGCTCACAGTCACTAAAAAAGTCATGGCACCCATTACTCCACCAATAATTCCCGCACGCGCAGACCACACAGACATAATCAATAAAGTGGCAGTAATAATTTCAATCATCCCAATGAAATACGATGCCCCTGCAAAACCAAATACGGCATACAACCAAGTTAACCAAGGGGTGCCATTAATGATGGGTTTTAATGCTTCAACTTCCGTGGGGGTAAATTTAAGTGCGCCAATCAGAAGTAATGGTAGGACAACCCCAAACAGTGCAGTACCTTGCCCAACCTTGTACGTAGAATTAATCGAATGAGTAAACAAAAGCAGCCTCCTTAATAAATTTGTGAGCTATGTGATCTCGATACCGTATCCAGATGCCAAGCAAAAATAGCGACTGTTATCGTGTTTTATGCTTTAACTACTTTCACATCCGCAGCAGTTTATGTGTTGCTGGCAATCAATCTATTAACGGCTTGGGATAAATTATTAATCACCTCACTCGGATGAACCATGACCAAAAAAACCAACTTTATGTCAGTTCGTACAAAAAAAGCTGAGGCAAGCGCTTTTTTGGAGTGTTCTCCAACAACCTATAAGAAATAAAAGGTAGATAGTTCTAGATTTAGACCTATGAGGTACACCTATCTCAATGTATTTTTAGGCCAAGTAATGAAGCGGTTTGAATTGTTGAAGTGAAAAGGCTGCCAGTTGCAATAATTATAAAATAACTTGCGATTGTAAAAATGAAACGCGGGCTAATATCACCCGCAATATATCCCCAGAAAACCGGAACAGTACCTATATTACTAGCTAAAAATCTGCTTACGTGTTTTATATAAGCCTACTGCCATCAAAGTGCAAAACAACCAAGGCATAACAAACATTGGCGCACCGGTTTCAAAATAAAACTGAGTCACGCTATAAACGTCGTTAAACCCCTCCCACACAAGCATAAATAAAAGGTAGTACCAAGCCCATTTTTGACCCTTTTTAAGTGCAAATTTTGAAATAAGAACAATTGGTACTGCCGCCGATACGATATTGACACTTGCCAGCATCGCTAAAAGTGCCACAAATGGACCCGCTTGCGGATCTACAGCAGCAAGCTGAGAAAAACTAAAGTCATAACCTATGAATAACAAATGTCCATAGCGACATATCGTTAGAAATAGAGATATTGGAAGTCAATAACATAAATAGTCCCGCCATCAAAGGTATTAACCCAGCGTACATTGCCCACTTCCAACCTGTTACTTCATTCTTTGTTTCATTCATAGTGACACGCTCCATTTAAATAAACGATAAAGTCAGCAATTTTACTGTTTCGTCTTGTACAAACTATGATGTTTAGTGCAGCATATATGTCAAATCGTACTTTTTTGGTTCATATTGACCAATAGGAGTAAACCCGTGTTTAATCACCTTTCATCGCTATCGAGCGCCCAAATACCTAATGCTGGAAACAGCTTAATTGGGGGAGATGCATTATCTGATATCTTAAATGCGCTTCGCCTTCAAGCTAGCAGCTATTTTTGCACCGACTTTTCAACACCTTGGGGAATAAAAGAGCAAGAAACAGACTATGGTACTTTTCACTTCGTAGTTCGAGGCAGTGCTTGGTTAAACATGCTTGATTCAAAGCATGCTACCTACCTCTCTACCGGAGATATTGTTGCATTTCCAACAGGTGCGGCCCACCAAATTGGCGATCAACCAAATGGAGTCTGTATATCGGGAGACGAACTTTTAACACAAATACAAAACGACGAAAACCCGTTTTCAGAGGGTGAAAGCATAACGACATTATTGTGCGGATACTTCAAATATCAGCAACACGTCCAGCTGCCAATATTAAGAGATATGCCCAGCTTTTTGCATATAAAAACAAATGAAGAACCGTCATTGCTGTGGTTAAACAACCTAGCCAATATGCTGGCCCATGAATCCCGCTCTACATTGCCTGGCGGCACCGTCATTGTTGATCGCCTCACCGAGGTACTTGTCATTCAATTGCTACGATGGCATGTCAATACACAACATTCTGGTACGGGGTACTTTCGGGCACTTGCAGATACACGACTTAGTCTTGCTTTGAGCCTGATCCACAAACAACCAGCCCAGGCGTGGACAGTTGAGCGCATGGCACATTCCGTCGGTATGTCTCGTTCTGCGTTTGCAAATCTATTTCATGAAATCATCGGTATGACGCCACTGTCCTATCTCAGTCAGTGGCGAATGCATATCGCCCAAGACCTACTCAAAGAAGGAAAAGAATCGATGATAAGCGTTGCAGAGCAAGTTGGTTACCGCTCAGAGGCTTCATTTAGCAAAGCCTTCAAAAAAATAATTGGCATCAGTCCGGGTCAATTAAGGCGACAAAAAAAGTAACTTGGTTCATCAGACGTGCAAGTAGACACTTTTAAATTAGGGTTTTGCCATTAGGCCTAAGCATTAATATGCAATATAATGTCGGAAAACAATCACAACTGTCAAAATCAGGGGGCTCTAGGGTTATCATTAGCATTAAACTGCTGAGAAAAATGCCCAAAACAAAGTACTTAAATCAAGCCTATGAAATTAGTGTTACATATTAAAAGCGACTAACAGAACTTAGTCGCCCTATTCAAACTGTGACAGCGAATTTAAATAAACTTTTTAATGATAAAGTCGACTTTGACACGTTTAGCCTGCCCTAATATTTTTTGCACCGGTGCTGGGTAATCTTGTAATGTTTCAAGATCATCTGCTCCACTCAGTTTTCTACAATGAGATAGAATCGAGTTTTTCTCATCATCTATGAATGACTTCAATGCGTGCTCTCTATCTTCTATCAAAATGCCATTTTCAATATCGAGACCCCAAGCTCTTGGGTTTAAATTGTGGCCAGTCATCAAGTGAACTTGATTATCTTGATTAATACCTTTTAAATGAAATGAGTTATCGCCGTCTTTCCATAGATACACATTTAGTAAACCTTGTTCTATATATCTTTTTTGCGACTTCAAGAACTTATGTAAAATACGCTCATAAAGATAAGGGAGCGCACCAATCCGACTAAACGGCTTATCTGGTGAAATATAAAAGTCATTTGCGGTCTTGTCGCCAACGACAATGGTGATCGACTTACCTTGCTTCAGCAAACGACGTAAAGAGCGCAATAAAGGGGCTGGGAAGTTGAAATAAGGCGTATATAAAATCAATTCCTGTTCAGTGGTATCAAATATCGTCTTAATCAATCTATTAAGTTTATTTGTTCTTCGGCCAAAACCTAAAAAAGCCCTCACATTTAGACCATTAGATTCATCAGCTTTAGACATATCATAATTAGCCTTTTTGAGTGAGCGCATTAATTTCTTTTGCGCCAACTTAATTTCACTAAATGGCTTTAAAGGCCTTTTGTCAATCCTTGGAACAGCCTCGGAATTTAACAAGTGCTTCTCAATAAACGTCATAAAGCTATTTGCTAACTTCGCATTTTCTAAAACAAAGTAACGATCAAGGCGATACCGTTCTTCTTGATGCAGGTATACATCATTGATACTTGCTCCGCTGTAAAGAACCGTATCATCAATCACAAACCCCTTGAGATGAAGTACACCGAATAGTTCTTTGGCTTTGACTGGCACGCCATACACTTCAACATTTGAATTGAATTGCGCCAAATAATCACAATATAAGCGTGCATTACCTTCAGATTTTGCCTCACCAATTAAGCCTCGCTGGGCTCTGTGAAAATCGACCAGTATTTTGATTTCTAAATTTGGGTTGTTCAGCGACGCATTATGCAACGCAGACAATACACCTTGACCTGCTGTGTCATCTTGTAAGTACAGTGCTGCGATATAAATTCGCTTCTTTGCCTGACCAATCAAAGACAAAAGTTCACTGTGATAATGTTTAGCGTCTGTTAAGACTTTACAGCTGCTCGCTTCTAAAGCAAAGCCAGGGTTGTCCTGCCAAAATGCCATATATACCTTTAAGTCTTGGGCTACTGAGAATTTAGTAGCAAAAAAAATTCCTTAAAACATAACAAAAAAAAATAGAAAGGTCATGAAGATCCGACAATTTAAGCTCCATTGGCTTACTTTTCCATCAAGTACACTAAATTTGACAAGTTCACGATTTCTAAAATTGCTTTATTTGATTTTTATTTTACTTCTGGGTTGATTTACTTAGAATCGGCATCATTGTAATGCTAATACTAAATTTTAGGATAGAAATTCATGAGTGATAAGCACTGTAAACTATTGATCCTTGGATCAGGCCCTGCTGGTTACACTGCCGCTGTTTATGCAGCACGTGCAAATTTAAACCCTGTTTTAATCACAGGTATGCAACAAGGCGGTCAGCTGACAACAACAACAGAAGTAGAAAACTGGCCTGGTGATGCACATGGTTTAACTGGCCCTGCTCTTATGGAGCGTATGAAAGAGCATGCAGAGCGTTTTGAAACAGAGATTATCTTCGATCACATCAATAAAGTTGATGTTACTAAACGTCCATTTACCCTTACAGGCGACCAAGGCACTTATACTTGTGATGCATTAATCATCGCAACAGGTGCATCTGCAAAATACCTAGGTCTAGAGTCTGAAACAAACTTCCAAGGTCGTGGTGTTTCGGCTTGTGCAACTTGTGATGGATTCTTCTACAGAGGACAAAAAGTTGCTGTAGTTGGTGGTGGTAACACTGCTGTTGAAGAAGCGTTATACCTTTCTAACATTGCAGACGAAGTACATGTTGTTCACCGTAGAGATAGCTTCCGTAGTGAAAAAATCCTATCTGACCGCCTATTAGAGAAAGCGAAAAACGGCAATGTTGTTCTTCACTTTGACCGCACTTTAGACGAAGTACTTGGCGATGACATGGGTGTAACAGGTATTCGTATCAAAGATACAAACTCTGATGCAACTGAAGACCTAGACCTAGCAGGTGTATTTATCGCTATCGGTCACAAGCCAAACACTGACATGTTTGAAGGTCAACTTGAAATGAAAGACGGCTACTTAGTTGTAGAGTCAGGTCTAAACGGAAACGCAACGCAAACCAGCGTAGAAGGTGTTTTCGCTGCAGGCGATGTTTCTGACCACATTTACCGCCAAGCTATTACATCCGCTGGCACAGGCTGTATGGCTGCACTGGATGCTGAGCGTTATTTAGACAACCTTAAATAATGCTAAAGCACGCCATAATTCGTGGCGTGCTTTACACTTCAATTTGCTAAACTTGGTTTAGCTAAAGTCTGACACGAAACTAAAGTCTGATATGACACAACAGTTGTTCCACTTATCACTGACAGATTACATATTCCCGCCCTGCCACTATGCATTAAAAGAACCCGATGGCTTGTTAGCTATTGGTGGATGCTTAAACACCCTAAGATTAAGAAAAGCCTATCAGCTTGGTATATTTCCTTGGTTTAATGAACGAGAACCCATCATGTGGTGGTCTCCAAGCGAACGCGGAATCATTGAGTTTGACGACTTCCATATTGGTCGCACACTGAGAAAAGCAAAAAATAGACTGAATCCAAAAGTTACAGTAAACAAAGTGTTTGAACAAGTTATCACTCAATGTAGAGAGCAAAGACTCCATGAAGAAGGTACTTGGATCAACAAAAATATGTTGAAAGCATACTGTCAAGCCCACAGAGAAGGCTTTGCCCATAGCTTAGAAGTCTGGGTCGATGGCGAGTTAGTTGGTGGACTTTACGGTATCATGGTTTCAGGTGTATTTTGCGGCGAATCCATGTTTCACAATCAACCCAATGCATCAAAGTTGGCAATGTGGGCATTGGTAAATTGGCTTAAAAAACATAATGCTCATTTTATAGATTGCCAATTGGATAACCCCTATTTAAGTTCAATGGGAGCAAAAGTCATTCCCAGAGAGGAATTTTTGACTAAACTAAAAGAAGCAAGTGGATATCACCCTGTACAAACCATGTGGCAACCACAAGACATAGGGGCAATATATGACTGAACACTTTCCTTCTAAAATAGGCCTCAGTCAACAATTTGATTGCAGCTACTTACCGAATAGAAAAGAGCAGCTATTAGTAATATTGGACAGTGAATGTTACACAGCACCTCGGTTTGAAGCGTTATTATCATTAGGTTTTAGACGCAGTGGTGACCAAATATATCGCCCACACTGTCCACTCTGTAGTGCTTGCCAGTCGATACGTGTTTTAGCCAAGCAATATACTCCCTCAAAATCACAAAAGCGTAAATTTAACAAAATCCGCGACGACTTCAGTGTAAAAGTTAGTTTTGAGGAAAAAGATAATTATTTTCCGCTTTACGAAAAGTATATTAATTTAAGGCACAGTGACGGCACGATGTACCCACCCAATAGGTTGCAGTACGAAAGTTTCTTATTTTGTCGCTGGATGCCGATCTCATTTATCGAACTTTGGCACAAAAACACACTCGTTGCTGTTGCAGTAACTGACACTATGCCGAATGCATTATCCGCAATTTACACATTCTTCGACCCCGACTTTGAGCACTTAAGTTTGGGTACAATTATGATAATGGCCCAAATTGAGCTCGCCAGCTCAGAAGAAAAAGACTTTGTTTATTTAGGTTATCAAATAGACGAATGTAAAAAAATGCGCTACAAAAAGCAGTTTTCACCAGCTCAACAGCTTAAAGAAGATACATGGATAAATATTTAAGTTACTAATTTAAGCTCTTACCTTTACTTATTGTGTGCTTTTGGGCAAAATCTCCAACGATAAACTTATACAGAGGTGATACGCTCCAAATGGCGAAAGAAGACGTTATTGAAATGCAAGGCACGGTCCTTGAAACTTTACCAAATACAATGTTCCGTGTTGAATTAGAAAATGGTCACGTAGTTGTGGCTCATATTTCTGGTAAAATGCGCAAAAACTACATCCGTATTTTAACAGGTGACAAAGTCACTGTAGAGTTAACCCCTTACGATTTAAGCAAGGGTCGCATCGTTTTCCGTGCACGTTAATTCTACCGTCTCGCCAGCATCATTGTGATGCTATAAGACGTATGTAGCAAAAAACCTAGCCTTGGCTAGGTTTTTTGCTTTTACACAGCGTTTAGGAAGCACAGCCACCCATTTAACTTATAATGACGGCTGTATCTATTCTTAACTATGCAGACACTAACTCTTGTTCAAAATCGAACTCGAGTTCATTCGCTTTGACTGTTACTTTCACATTGCCTCCATCAATGAGGGAGCCAAATAAAATTTCATTCGCCAGAGGCTTTTTAAGGTTATCTTGAATAACACGTGCCATCGGCCTAGCACCCATCGCTTTGTCATAACCGATATCAGCAATCCAATCTCTAGCTTCATTGGTAAGCTCTAAGTTCACCGACTTCTTATCAAGCTGTGCTTGCAGTTCAACAATAAACTTATCGACAACCTGTAAGATCACTTCTTTCTCTAAATGGTTAAACCAAATAATGTTATCCAGTCTGTTCCTAAATTCTGGTGTGAATACTTTATTAATCTCAATCATTGCATCATGAGAGTGGTCTTGCTGTTGGAAGCCAATCGATTTGCGAACCGTTTCCTGCACACCTGCATTTGTCGTCATAACAAAAATAACATTGCGGAAGTCAGCTTTACGACCATTATTGTCAGTTAATGTGCCGTGATCCATCACCTGCAGCAAAATGTTATAAATATCAGGGTGAGCTTTTTCAATCTCATCTAATAACACAACTGCGTGTGGATGCTTTATCACGGAGTCTGTTAACAAACCACCTTGCTCAAAACCAACATAACCTGGAGGTGCACCGATTAGACGGCTTACAGCGTGACGTTCAGAGTACTCTGACATATCGAATCGAATAAACTCAATCCCCATACATTTAGCAAGCTGTTTAGTCACTTCTGTTTTACCTACACCAGTTGGTCCTGCAAATAAGAATGAACCGATTGGCTTTTCTTCATTGGCAAGGCCTGAGCGTGATAAACGAATTGCAGAAGTCAGCGCATCGATTGATTCATCTTGACCAAACACTAGCATCTTAAGGTTTCTATCAAGATTCTTAAGCACCTCTTTGTCACTAGAAGACACATTCTGCTGAGGAATACGCGCAATTTTAGATACTATTTGTTCGATGTCTGATACACCAATTGTCTTTTTGCGTCTAGACATAGGGAGTAAACGTTGATTCGCACCCGCTTCATCAATCACATCAATTGCTTTATCAGGCAAGTGGCGTTCATTGATATATTTGGCACTCAGCTCAGCCGCTGCTTTTAACGCTTTTTGTGTATAACGAATACCATGGTGCTCTTCATAACGATCTTTTAGGCCGTATAGAATCTTTGCTGTATCAGCAACACTTGGTTCAACAACATCAATTTTTTGGAAACGACGGACTAATGCTCTGTCTTTTTCAAATATATTCTTAAATTCGGAATACGTGGTAGAGCCTAAACAGCGAAGTTTGCCGCTAGATAGCAATGGCTTAATCAAATTCGACGCATCCATCACGCCGCCAGACGCGGCACCTGCACCAATGATAGTATGAATTTCATCGATAAATAGGATAGCATTTGGCTTTGCCTGAAGCTCTTTGAGTAACGCCTTGAAGCGCTTTTCAAAGTCACCTCGATATTTTGTACCTGCTAGAAGCGCTCCCATATCTAATGAGTAAACGACAGCGTCTTCAATTACTTCAGGAACTTGATCGTTAACAATACGATAGGCCAAGCCCTCTGCGATTGCTGTTTTACCAACCCCCGCTTCACCCACTAATAAAGGGTTGTTCTTTTTACGGCGACACAATACTTGGATGGTTCTTTCTACTTCTTGATCACGTCCCACCAAAGGATCTATCTGACCAGCTTTCGCTAACACATTTAAGTTTGCAGTAAAGTTCTCTAGCTTTGTTTTTTCTTCACCTTGAGCTTCTGCACCTTCTTCATTGATATCCTCGTGCTCTTCCGGTTCAGGATCATCATCAGACTTTGAAATACCGTGGCTGATGAAATTAACTATATCTAACCGGCTGACATCCGCCTTTTTCAATAAATATACGGCTTGGCTTTCTTGCTCTGAAAAAATAGCGACTAATACGTTTACGCCGGTAACTTCGTTTCTACCAGAAGATTGGACATGAAACACTGCTCTTTGTAAAACACGTTGAAAGCCTAACGTGGGCTGAGTTTCCCTGTCTTCCTCTAATTCAGGGATTATCGGCGTTGTTTCATCAATAAATTCCGACAAATCTTTTTTCAAACTGTCAGTATCTACGCTACAAGCATTGAGCGCTTCACTTGCAGATGGGTTATCAATCAGTGCAAGTAATAAATGCTCCACCGTCATAAATTCATGACGACGAGTACGAGCTTCACGAAACGCGGTGTTAAGTGTAATTTCTAAATCTTTATTTAGCATTGGCAACCCCCAACGAGAATAAATAAGGTCATTCTTGCTCACAGCTACACAGGAGCGGATGCTCATGATCGCGAGCGTATCTGTTCACCTGCTCAGCCTTTGTATGGGCTATGTCTGCAGGATACATTCCACATACCGCTTTTCCCTCGTGATGCACTTTCAACATCACTTCAGTTGCTCTTTCGCTATCCATGTTGAAAAAAGTCGTTAACACTTCGATGACGAAATCCATCGGAGTGTAATCATCATTGTTCAAAATCACTTTGTATTTCTTAGGTGGCTGTAACTTTTGCTTCTCAAGGTCTTTAACCTCTTCCAACACACCTGAATCTTTTATCCCACTCATAATTAAATATAGTCTTGTCTTATATACTCAAGCAAACTTGAATTAAAAAATAAATAAAATGTTAAAAAACTGCACTAAAAAACTTGACTGTATGGTTATTTAAACTACATTCTAGTCCTAGTTGTTCATGATATGGACAGCTTAGCAAATTTCAAAGGTTAGATTAACTTAATTAGTCAACTTATAGAAGGATGTAGAAGTATGGCTTGCGGAAAAGTCAAATGGTTTAACAACGCCAAAGGGTTTGGTTTCATCGTAGAAGACGGCAGTGACGAAGATATCTTTGCACATTACTCGACGATTGTAATGGATGGATACAAAACGCTTAAAGCTGGTCAAGATGTAACATTCGAGCTACAGGAAGGGCCTAAGGGCTTACATGCTACTAATATTGCACCAAAAGTTGGTGAAATGGCATAGCAAATTCTAAAGGCTCTACAAGCGGGCTTCGAAAGTAGCTCGCTTCATCTCTTTTCTCTTCAAAACGCCCCTTGTAACATATTTTTCTATAACTTAAGTAAATTGCATTAGCAGCATTACGATTAGATTGGTACAATCCCTGCCGATGTCCAGGTCTGTTAGTTATTGCTATTACCTAACTTCAGTAGGAATAACTAACAAACTTGCTAATTACAAAGAGTTTAAGCTTTTTAAAAGCTAATTTTTTTGCTATCCAATCGTCAAAATAACGTTGGGTAACATAAGTTAGCAAGATTTTGCTTATTGTTGAACGGTCGAAATTGGCCCAAAACTATCTAGGAATGATGATGACATCAAAAATTATTTATACAAAAACCGACGAAGCACCAGCTTTAGCAACATATTCTTTGTTGCCAGTAATTAAAGCTTATACTAAAGCAGCTGGTGTTGAAGTAGAAACAAGAGACATTTCTTTAGCTGGTCGTGTGATCGCTAACTTCCCTGAGTTTCTTACTGAAGAGCAAAGAATTGCAGATGCACTATCTGAGCTAGGCGAACTTGCTAAGACGCCTGAAGCAAATATCATCAAATTACCTAACATCAGTGCTTCAATCCCTCAACTTAAAGCAACTATTAAAGAGCTACAAGAAAAAGGCTATGCACTTCCTGATTACCCTGAAGAGCCAAAAGATGACAAAGAAGCTGCAATCAAAGCAACTTACGACAAAATCAAAGGCAGCGCAGTAAACCCTGTACTACGTGAAGGTAACTCTGACCGTCGTGCACCTGGTTCTGTAAAAGCATATGCTCAGAAAAATCCACATTCAATGGGTGCTTGGTCTGCAGACTCTCAGTCATACGTTGCAAGCATGAGCGAAGGCGACTTCTTTGGTTCTGAGCAGTCTACTACCGTTGCTGAAGCAACCGACGTTCGTATCGAACATGTTGCAGCAGATGGAACTGTAAATGTACTTAAGCAAAGCACGCCTCTACTAGCTGGCGAAATCATCGATGCGTCTCGCATGAGTGTTAACGCACTTCGTACTTTCTTAGCAGCTGAAGTAGAAGCGGCAAAAGAGAAAGGTGTTCTGTTCTCGCTGCACATGAAAGCAACCATGATGAAGGTGTCAGATCCAATCATCTTTGGTCACGCAGTTAAAGTATTCTACAAAGAAGTATTCGAAAAACACGGTGATACTTTCGAGCAACTAGGTGTTGACGTTAACAACGGTATTGGTGACGTGTATAACAAGCTTGCTAAGCTTGATGACGCAAAACGCGCTGAAATCGAAGCAGATCTTGCAGCTGTTTATGACGTTCGTCCAAGCATTGCAATGGTTGACTCAGATCGTGGTATCACTAACCTACACGTTCCAAGTGACGTTATCATCGATGCATCTATGCCAGCGGCTATACGTACAAGCGGTCAGATGTGGAATGCAGAAGGCAAGCAACAAGACACAAGTTTTGTTATTCCAGATCGTTGTTACTCTGGTGTTTACCAAGCAACTATCGACTTCTGTAAAGAAAACGGTGCTTTTGATCCTCGTACTATGGGTACAATCCCTAACGTAGGTCTTATGGCACAAAAAGCGGAAGAATACGGTTCACACGACAAAACGTTTGAAGCCCCTTCAAATGGTGTTATCCGCGTAGTTGACCAAGCAGGTAACGTACTACTTCAGCACGATGTTGAGCAAGGCGATATCTGGCGTATGTGTCAGGTTAAAGACGCACCAATCAAAGATTGGGTGAAGCTAGCTGTTAATCGTTCACGTGCATCTAATACTCCAGCAGTATTCTGGTTAAACGAAGAGCGTGCACACGATGCTGAGCTTATCAAAAAAGTAAATGCATATTTACCTGAGCACAACACAGACGGTCTTGATATCCGCATTCTTGCGCCTGTTGAAGCGACTAAGTTCTCACTAGCACGTATGAAAGACAGCCAAGACACTATTTCAGTAACAGGTAACGTATTACGCGACTACTTAACTGACTTATTCCCAATTCTAGAGCTTGGTACAAGTGCGAAAATGCTATCTATCGTTCCACTAATGAACGGTGGTGGCCTATTCGAAACTGGTGCAGGTGGTTCAGCGCCTAAGCACGTTCAACAGTTCGAAAAAGAAAACCACTTACGTTGGGATTCTTTAGGTGAATTCTTAGCGCTAGCAGCGTCTCTTGAGCACCTAAGCCAAGTAACTAACAATCCGAAAGCACAAGTACTTGCAGATACGTTAGATGCAGCAACGGGTAAATTCCTTGATGAGAACAAGTCACCTTCTCGTAAAGTAAATGAACTAGATAACCGTGGTAGCCATTTCTATCTATCTCTTTACTGGGCACAAGCGCTTGCTGCACAAGACACAGATGCTGAGCTTAAAGCTAAATTTGAAGCGGTTGCTAAGCAACTAACTGAAAACGAAGCTGCTATCGTTGCAGAACTAAACGATGTTCAAGGTCAAGCAATGGATGTAGAAGGTTACTTCCAACCAAATGACGACAAAGCGTTTGCTGCGATGCGTCCAAGTAAATTATTTAACGATGCATTAAACCTAATCGCATAAGTTAAATTCAAGCTTTGAAAGGCAGCCCTGTGCTGCCTTTTTTCGTTTTCATGCTGAAGTATGGTGAGACTTTTGTTAGTATGCGCCCATTCATATTACCTACTTGTAAACTATGACATACAAAAATAGTAAGCGCCCTAACGCTGCTCGGAAAAAGCCAAACAACACCTCACAAAGACCATCACGAGGGGCTAAAAAACCACCAGTAAAACCTGAAGATGTCAAAATAGTTCTGTTTAACAAGCCATTCGATGTACTGTGCCAATTTACTGATGATCAACACCGTAAAACGCTTGCTGATTATATCGATGTTAAATCAGTTTATGCAGCGGGTCGCCTTGACCGAGATAGTGAAGGCTTATTGCTACTTACAAACTGTGGAAAGCTGCAACACAAACTGACTGAACCGAAAAAAAACACCAATAAAACTTACTGGGTTCAGGTTGAAGGCGCACCAGATGAGCATTCATTAAATCAGCTCAGAAAAGGCGTAGAACTCAAAGATGGCTTAACTAAGCCCGCGCAAGTTGAGGTAATAAAAGAGCCAAACGTGTGGCCGCGCACGCCACCGATCAGAGAGCGTAAAAATATTCCTACAACTTGGTTAAGTATTACTATTTCGGAAGGACGCAACCGTCAAGTTCGTCGAATGACTGCACACATAGGCCACCCAACACTCAGGTTGATCCGATACTGTATTGGCAAATATACACTTAATGGCCTAAATAACGGTCAGTATAAGGTTTTGCAGCCAAATAAAGTCTAGAGTGTGTCTTTTGAGGGCAGCCAAATGCATGCTATACTCACGGCCTTTCAAATATTACATATAGATGTACAGCGATATTATGAGCGATAACAGTAACATTAAAGTCATTGTCGGCATGTCTGGCGGCGTAGATTCTTCAGTTTCAGCTTACCTTCTAAAAGAACAAGGTTATCAAGTCGAAGGCTTGTTTATGAAAAACTGGGAAGAAGACGATAACGATGAATACTGTGCTGCTGCTGAAGATCTAAAAGATGCACAAGCTGTTTGTGAAAAACTGGGCATTGAATTGCACACAGTTAACTTTGCAGCTGAATACTGGGATAACGTATTTGAATACTTCTTAGAAGAATACCGTGCTGGGCGTACGCCTAACCCCGATATCATGTGCAACAAAGAAATTAAGTTCAAAGCGTTTTTAGAGTTTGCTGCTGAAGCATTAGGTGCAGATTACATCGCGACCGGCCACTATGTTCGCAGAGAAGAGCGTGACGGCAAGTTTGCGATGTTAAGAGGGTTAGATAATAACAAAGACCAAAGTTATTTCTTATATACATTGAGCCATGAGCACGTTGCGCAAACCCTGTTCCCAGTAGGTGAAATCGAAAAACCTGAAGTACGTCGAATTGCTGAAGAGCAAGGCCTAATTACGCATAACAAAAAAGACAGTACAGGTATTTGCTTCATTGGTGAGCGCAAGTTCAAAGATTTCTTACAAAAGTTCCTACCTGCTCAACCAGGTGTTATCGAAGACGCTGAAGGAAATCAAGTCGGTGAGCATGAAGGCTTGATGTACCATACCCTTGGCCAGAGAAAAGGCCTATTGATAGGCGGTATGAAAGAAGGCTCTGGTGAACCTTGGTACGTAGTAGATAAAGATGTAGAACGCAATGTACTTGTTGTTGGACAAGGTAAAGATCACCCTCGCCTTTACAGCAACGGCCTGAATGCAAACCAACTTCATTGGGTTGATCGTGAAGGCCCACAAGGCACGACCCGCTGTACAGTGAAAACTCGTTACAGACAAGAAGATATCCCTTGTACTTTATTAGTAGGTAAAGATGGTATGGCACGCGTGTTATTTGATGAGCCACAAAAAGCCGTAACACCCGGTCAATCTGCTGTTTTCTATTTGGATGATGCTTGCTTAGGTGGTGGTATCATTGAGTCGGTGATTAAATAATGCAACCAAAAGCCGTTATTCCTCTCGCTGCTATTTGCCAAATAGCTAAGCTTGTCCAAAAATGTGCTCGTTATGGTACCTTCAATGAAAATGAGGTACATACGTTTTTACAGAGTATATTAAATACAGCACCTCAAAATCCGGAAGACGTTTATGATGATCACTTTGCACTCAAAGGTGGTTATCAAGCGCTAGTCGCTCAACTATCAAGTGACGGTGAAAAAGATGTTGAAATAGTGAAATACGTTGGCAGCCTCTTACAATTAGAAAGAGCCTTATCATCAAATGATACTGTTTTTTCCGAGCTAGCTAAACGTATAGAACAAGTCGAAAGACAGAGATTACATTTCAATGTCTATGACGAGCAAATTCTAGGTGCACTCGCTGATATCTATACCCAAGTTATCAGCCCTGCTGGACCAAAAATCCAAGTTTTTGGTAAACCAGATTTATTACAGCAAACACATATTCAACATAAGATCCGTGCTTTGCTGTTAGCAGGTATTAGAAGTGCCGTGTTGTGGAGACAATTAGGCGGAAAACGCCGTCACTTCTTTTTCTCTAAGAAAAAGATTATCCACACAGCACAACAATTTTTTTAAAATATCGTTCAAAAAACCAATTAGTTAGGAGAAATTATGGAGCTTTCAGCGTTAACCGCTATCTCTCCAGTAGATGGTCGCTATGGTAGCAAAACCACAGAACTGAGAAGCATCTTCAGTGAGTTCGGTCTAATCAAATACCGTGTTACTGTAGAAGTTCGTTGGTTACAAGCTTTAGCAAAAGCTGACGCAATCAAAGAAGTCCCTGCATTCAGTGACGAAGCGAATGCGCTACTTGACGACATCGTGGCAAACTTCAACGAAGAAGATGCACAGCGTGTTAAAGACATCGAACGTACAACTAACCACGATGTTAAAGCAGTTGAATATTTGCTAAAAGAGAAAGTTGCGGATAATGCAGAGCTGCAAGCGGTAAATGAGTTCATTCACTTCGCTTGTACATCTGAAGACATCAATAACCTATCTCATGGTTTAATGCTTAGCGAAGCACGTGATCAAGTATTACTTCCTTACTGTGATAACCTGCTTAATGCCATCAAAGAAAAAGCGATTGAGTATAAGTCAGTACCGATGATGACGCGTACTCACGGTCAGCCAGCATCACCTTCTACTATGGGTAAAGAATTTGCAAACGTTTATGTTCGCCTGCAGCGTCAACGCGAACAAATTGCAAATGTATCACTACTAGGCAAAATCAACGGTGCTGTAGGTAACTACAATGCTCACCTAAGTGCCTACCCTGAATATGACTGGCATGCACACGCTGAATCATTTGTGACAAGTCTAGGCTTAACTTGGAATGCGTTCACGACTCAAATCGAGCCGCATGACTACATTGCAGAGCTATTTGATGCGATTGCACGTTTCAACACAATTCTATTAGACTTTGACCGTGACGTTTGGGGCTACATTGCACTAAACCACTTCAAGCAAAAAACAATTGCTGGCGAAATCGGCTCATCCACAATGCCGCACAAAGTAAACCCAATTGACTTTGAAAACTCTGAAGGTAACTTAGGTTTAGCAAATGCTATTTTTGCTCACCTTGCGCAAAAACTACCGGTATCTCGCTGGCAGCGTGACCTTACAGATTCAACCGTTTTGCGTAACCTAGGTGTTGGTATGGGTTATACTCTGATCGCATATCAAGCAACACTTAAAGGCATCAGTAAGCTAGAAGTAAATGCAGATCGCCTACTTGCAGAGCTTGACGATAACTGGGAGCTGCTCGCAGAGCCAATCCAAACGGTTATGCGTAAATATGGTATCGAAAAGCCGTATGAAAAGCTTAAAGAATTAACGCGTGGTAAGCGTGTTAATCAAGAGATCATGGCTGAATTCATTGACGGCCTAGATTTACCTGACACAGTTAAAGCTGAGATGAAACTAATGACTCCAGCTAACTATATTGGCCGTGCAGAAGCATTTATCGACGAATTAAACTAATCTATATTATTAGATTTTATTAAGCGAAAGGATAAGCGAATAGCTTGTTACTTTCGCTTTTTTTATGGAGAAAATATGTACCAGCTGTCTATTAACAATATGAGCCCTGAAACCTTTTTAAAAGCGTATTGGCAAAAAAAGCCTCTACTGATCAAGAGAGGTTTTAAAAATTTTCAAGACCCTTTGTCAGCAGAGGAGCTTGCAGGGTTAGCTATGGAAGACAGCATAGAGTCTCGACTAATCACAAATCATGACGAAAATTGGTTGGCACACCATGGACCATTTGAGAATTTTGATAAATTAACTGAAACCAATAGTACCCTGCTCGTTCAAGCTGTTGATCATTGGCACCCACAAGCAGCCCAATTACTTGAACCATTTCGTTTCATTCCAAACTGGCGCATTGATGATTTAATGATTAGCTATTCAACACCCAAAGGAGGGGTTGGACCTCATTTAGACCAATATGACGTATTCATTATTCAAGGTGAAGGTAAAAGACACTGGCGTGTTGGTATGCCAGACGAAAATTTAAAACAGTTCACCAAAGACAAAGCGTTGCTTCAAGTTGAACAATTTGAAGCAATCATCGATGAAATTCTTGAACCGGGTGATATTCTCTACATTCCACCGGGTTGCCCACACGAAGGTTACGCCGTTGAAAATGCACTAAACTACTCTGTCGGATTTAGAGCACCAGACCAAAAGGATCTGATCAGTAGTTTTGCTGACCATATCATTGACGAGGAAGCAGGAAAAAATCGCTATAATGATGCTGACCTCAACTTGAGAGAGTCCATTGGTGAAATTAATTCCGATGACAAACTCAAAATCCAAGCTATGTTAACTACATTAATAGAAAATGACTCACTGTATAGTCAATGGTTAGGCACTTATTTAAGCCAACCAAAGCATGATATGGACTTAGCTCCACTAGATGATGCATTAGTAGCAGAGTATTTAGAGGATGAAGTTGAGCCCCACGATATCGTTATTCGCTCAGGTGGTGTAAGGGCCATTTACCAAATCACCGATACAGATATTTTGCTGAGTGTTAACGGTGAAAATTACTCTCTTCCCAGAAATACACTGGAACAGGTAAAATTGTTAACAGATAACACAAATTTTTCCTTTGAACAGGTAAAACCAGCATTGATTAGCTTGGAATTTAAAGAAACGTTAACTAAGCTTATAAACGACGGGCTTTTTTACATAGAAGCTTGGTCTTAAATGCCTGACTGACAGGGCCAACCGAACAAATACAAGGTGTCATTCTCATGGCACCAACAATAATAATAGGGGTTGATTTTTCCCTTATTCGTCAGGACGTGTTCTATGATTTTTCGCAAAGAGGTAATCATGATTTATCACGTCGACAAAGTGAGTTGGAAACAAACTCAGGGACAGCTGCGCCAAATTCGTGAAAGAGTGTTCGTTTGTGAATTGCACTTACCAAAACAAGTAGAGTTCGATCAACATGACAAAACAGCCGATCATGTATTAATACGAGATGAAAACGACCAAGCTGTTGGTACTGGTAGATTGTGCAGCGATGGACTAATAAGTAGAATCGCAATTGTTAAGGACCATAGAAATAGACAAGCTTACCAATCATTGATTGGTTATCTAGCTGATCTCGCTCAACAGAAAGGGTTAGAAGACGTTTTTGTGCAGTGTATTTTGGACGAAGTCCCCACTTTTCTTAAATCGGGATTTAGTAAGCAAGGTGGCGTGTTTATGGAAGCAGGCATACCAAGACAGAGGTTAAAATGCCCTGCTTCAATGATTAACTCAGAACCGTTTACGATGCTACACTAGCCCACAGCTTGTCGTTGTTGTAAATTGCATAAATATCATGCGCCTTATTGACCAGTAAATTAGCAAAATCAACTTGTGTCTGATCTTTAACGCCCGCAGAGATAATACCATCTGCCTTTATTTGCCACTGGAATGATAAATGCCTAAGTGCGTCTCTTGCACTATTCGCAACTTTTGTTTCAACAGCATCTGTTGGTACTTGCCCTGAAACAGCCCAATATCCTTTTCCTTTTTGGTCTTCCAACCTCCAAATTGCAATTGCTGGTGGCAGTATGCGGCACTCTTTCTCAATAACTTTAGTGGTGATAATTCCTTTATCAGCTAAGTAACGCTGTGCTGCCTGTAGCTGCTCTCGTTGCCATAACTGGAGTGACTGCTGCTCTTGCGATTTTGACATAATTAAACCTGCTTACTTCTTAATTTTAAATCATCATATACCTTACCTTCACTCTATTAATTTCATTAACTAGTTGCAACAAAGAAATGGCAAAGTGTAGAGACAAATTAAAATTTGCACAATAATCATACTTTACTAGGCTAAAAATAACCCAGATGAAGAATAAGTATTATGTTTTTGTTTGTTGCCTACATTATACCTGTAGTGATATTGGTGATCGGACTACTTTTTGTGGAATCTATACTGATTACACTCATTTTGGTTGTAATGACAGTCGTCGCGATGGTGCTTCAAAATCTCGCACTTAAGCAGAATAAAGCTGAGGTAACAGATGAGTCTTCAACATCTAACACAGACAATATACAAGAACATAAAGAAGATTTGGCCTGCTTAGAGCAGTTAAGCAGCGTCATCATCCCCCAACTGATAGCACAAGTATCCAGTGCTCGAGAACAAACAAAAAGCTCGGTCGTTAATATGTCTGGAGAGTTTTCGCAGCTGGTTGCTAGCATTTCAGATACGCTAAACAGAACAGCGAATGATGGCAGTAACAGTCTGCAAGATGTGTCTGAATCAAGCAGAGAAAAGCTCAATGATGTGCTCGCCTATATTGAGCAAACCAATGATTCTCAGGCCCAAATGACAGTAACGATTAAAGATTTAGTGGACAAAAGTAATGAGCTGCAAACGATGTCTGTTGATGTATCTAAAATTGCCGAGCAGACAAACCTATTAGCGCTAAACGCATCTATTGAAGCTGCGCGTGCAGGTGAAAATGGCAGAGGCTTTGCGGTTGTTGCAGACGAAGTCAGGTCATTGGCAAACTCTAGCGGTGAAACAGGTGTGCGCATCGGTCAGCTAATAGAAAGCATTGCAAATGCCATGCGGACCTCAATGGATATGATGAATAGTGAACTAGAAAATAAACAAGCCCTCACTGATAAATATCGAACTGACATAAATAATGTCGTAGACGAATGGCTTGCTTTATCACAGCAAGTCGAAACACAAGCCTCTGAGCTACACACTTCTAATATAGAAATAAGGGAAAAGATTTCTCACATTATGATCGACTTGCAGTTCCAAGATCGGGTCGACCAGATACAAGATAGCGTGACAATTGCTTTGAACATCATGACCGAAGAGATTGACCAATTTATTCTCAATCGCAGGAAATCTCAAACAGCTAAATTCAATCACCAAAGGATCAGTAACGAACTGAAGAAAACCGCAGCAACCAACGAGCAGCGCAGCATCTTATCAAAAGGTGGCGATGACGATACGGTTGATGATTTAACTTTCTTATGAGGCCATTATGAGTAAAACCATATTAGTAGTAGATGATTCTGACTCACTCAGACAAGTCGTCAACATAGCCTTAACCGGCGCAGGCTTTAACGTCGTGGAAGCGAGAGATGGCAAAGATGCACTAACCAAGCTCAATGGTAACAAAATACATCTGATAATCAGTGATGTAAATATGCCAAATATGAATGGTATTGAGTTTGTGAAGCAAGCTAAGCAGCTTCCCCAATACAAGTTTACCCCTGTGATAATGTTAACCACAGAAAATCAGCAAAGCATGATGGAAGAGGGAAAAAAAGCGGGTGCAAAAGCATGGATGGTAAAACCATTTAAGCCTGCACAAATGCTGCAAGCGGTATCAAAACTTTTAATGATGTAGAGAGCATATATGTCGGAGTGTTTTAAATTTCCTTCTGAACTGACGATTTACGAAGTTCAAGAAACGTTCAATGAAATCAAGTCTTATATTTCGGACAAAGAGAGTGTTTCATTTGATTTTAGCGATACCACAGAAGTAGATTCTGCTGGCTTGCAACTCATTATTTGGGTTGTTTATCACAGTCAAAAAATTGGACTAAAAATCGATGCCATCTCTACAAATGAACTCATTGAAAAGCGATGTAAAAAATTAGGTGTTGGAATGTCAGCACCTCAAAATGACTAAGGGGTAGTCATGTCTATCGATTTGTCGTCTGCTATAGCCACTTTTGTTACTGAGTCAAAAGAACTCTTACAAGAAATGGAAAATGGACTCTTAGATTTAGAATCTGAGTCCTCCGAAGAGCATACCAGCGAAATTATTAACGCGCTATTTAGGGCCATTCATACAATAAAGGGCAGCGCCGGCATATTCGATTTTGAGCACGTTGTCACGCTAACCCATATCGCAGAGACCCTACTCGAAAGCGCTCGCAATGGAGAGTTACAACTAGATAAAGATTTGATTTCCCTCTATCTAGAAACCAGAGATGCAACAGAAATACTGATTACTCTTGCGGCGAGTGAGACAGAACCTGATCAAGAATTATTAAGTAAGGTTAATCATCTCGTTGGGTGCTTCTCAAAATATATTGATGCAGAATCTGGCAACCCTGATGAAGGCAATTCTGCACCAGAAGGCTCTGGGAACTTATTAGACAATCAGCGCTGGATACTCTTTTTTGTGCCGAACGAAAATGTCTTAAGGAATGGGCTCGATCCCTATTCCTTCATACATTATTTAGATTCTGAAACACAGGATCTCAAAGTAAGTACTTGGTTTGATGCTATGTTTGGACCACAGCAGTTTGATCCAGAATCTAATTACCTTTCATTCATTCTTTCATTTGATACGGATAAAACTGAAGAAGAAATAAAAGACGTATTCGAATTCATCCTCAGTGAGGCACATGTTGCTATACTGCCTCCACATGGGGACGCAGACATTTTAAAATCCAGCATTCAGAAATATCAAGACATTGATTTTGTGACAAATTCGCTTAAAGAAGCTGATCCGGCACTTACAGATATTATTGAACTACTAAGTCAAAAAAAAGAGGCCGCAAACACAGAGTCAGCAGTGGCAAGCCCTACCCCTTCCTCTGGGGCAAACACCTCAAAAATCCATAAAAGTAAAACATTGCGTGTTGAGGCGCTTAAATTAGACCGACTTATCGATCAAGTTGGTGAAATGGTTATCACTGGAGCAAGAACAAATTTGCTAGCGCATGAAACGGGCAACGAGACGTTGATCGAGGCAATGGCTCTACTTGAACGGCTTGTCGAGAACATCCGAGACAGCTCTTTAAAACTGAGAATGGTGCAGATTGGAGAAACATTCAATAAGTTTAAACGGGTCGTCAGGGACATTGCTGATGAGCTAGGCAAACAGGTCGACTTAACGATTGTCGGTGCTGAAACTGAGCTTGATAAAACCTTTGTCGAAAAAGTCAGTGACCCACTCATGCATATAGTCAGAAATGCCATAGATCATGGGATAGAGGACCCTGAAACAAGACGAGCACAGGGCAAGCCTGAACAAGGCCAATTAACACTTAAAGCCTATCATGATTCTGGCTCTATTGTCATCGAAGTCAGTGACGATGGAAAAGGCTTAGACCAAGAACGGATCCTAAAACGTGCTGTAGACAGGGGTCTAGTCAGTGCCAATCAAACGCTACAAGAAAAAGACATCAACTTACTTATCTTCGAGCCTGGCTTTTCAACAGCTGAGTCAATCACAAATATTTCTGGACGTGGTGTGGGCATGGATGTTGTCAAAAGAAATATTGACAGCTTAAGAGGCAGTGTTGAAGTTGAAAGTACACCAGGGCAAGGCTCTACGATTTTAATCAGACTCCCTCTCACCCTTTCAATCATTGATGGTTTCATGTTTGAGGTGCACAAAGAAAACTACGTGATCCCTTTGGATACCGTTGTGGAATGCTTAGAACTACATGAAGTGGTATCTGAACAAGATATACAAGACAAGAGTTATATCAATTTAAGAACCGAAGTATTGCCATTTATCCGACTTAGAACTTTATTTGGCATTGAAGAACAAATCGACCATACCAGAGAATCATTAGTAATTGTGCAATTTGGTACATTGCGCGCAGGTTTGGTCGTCGACTCACTCAAAGGTGAGTTTCAAACTGTAGTAAAACCACTAGGAAGGTTGTTCGAAGGACTCAAGTGTATTAGCGGTGCGACAATTTTAGGAAGCGGAAATGTAGCAATCATTCTAGATGTTTCTGCCCTGATAAAGTCTGCAATTTCAGTATATGAAGCGTTAGAGAAAAAGCATTAGTTAATTCCGGAGAGCTAACATGTTTAAGAACTTTACCATTCGCAACAAAATTATACTTGCGATGTTTACCATGGGGGTGTTGCTGTTAGTCATAGCAATGTCTGTTCAACTTAAAAACGGAGAGATTGAAGAGTTCGCAGTTGACGTCGGTAAAGTAGACATACCTGAAACAATCTATGCCTTAAACATGCTGGATGAATTAGGAGATATGAATAGTAATGTATTGGAATACATTGCTGGTGAGTCTGATGAAAGCGAAGACTTTAGGTCAAATTATAACGAATTTACTCGTTATCTAGAGGACTTAAAACAGTTAGGCACAGTCAACAATTCTTTACTGCGCCAGCTAGAAGAGCTGGTCAGCCGCTACGCCAACGAAAATCAAGAGTTGATTTTTGATCGTTTCGATCCTCTCCTTGAAGCCAAAGCCATTGATAAATACGATTACTTAAATAAAGAGTTTGCAATCCCTCTTGAGCAACTGCTCGACACGTTGAAAGAAGAAGAAGTTGCAGATGCGGGCAGCAGTGGTGACTTTAATGAGGTGGTGAATGACGACCTCCCTGGTGTTAGATATTATTTGGAGCTGATCGATGAGCAAGGCGACATGATGAGTTCCATGAACGCATATATGCGTGGCGCGCTCGGCGCAGATGCAGCGTTTGAAAAAGATGCCAGAACCTTTACAGGCTTTCTAGCCGACCTCAAGCCATTAGAAAGAAAGCCCGCTGAAATCAAAGCGCTTAGCGAAGTCGAACGAATGTATATGGAACTATATAATGGTGGTAAAGAGATTTTCGCCATGTACGACCCACGTGACAAAATTAAAGCGTCCAGTGATGTTGACCGTTTAGAGCACGAGGTATTCAATAAAATTGAAGACCTGCTTGAAGAAATCTCCAATGAGGCAATTAAAGAAGGTGATGAGTCTCTCAATGCCTTGGTCACCGCGGCAAGAGAAAGTATCTCTTTGGTCTGGGCATTACTTGTTGTTGCCATTGTGTTGGCCACCGCAACGGCTGCTTTTCTTATCCGTGGCATCGTTATTCCAATCAATGCCCTCGCAGAAGCAGCTGAAGATTTACGTTCGGGTGAAGGTGATTTGACGAGACGTATACCGGATTTCGGGAATGATGAAATCGGCGAAACAGCGCGCAGTTTCAATGGATTCATAGAGCGATTGCAAAATATCCTACTTGATATCCAAGAGTCGGTGGAGTCTATAGCACATAGCACTAACGAAGTTGGAACAACTTCAAGAATGCTCAGTTCTACTTCAAATCAACTTGCGGCAAGCGTAGAGGAAACCTCAGCTTCTTTAGAGCAAATGAGTTCTTCAATTTCAATGAATACAGAAAACTCAAAAGTTACCAATGACATCGCTAAACAATCAAGCAGTGAAGCCAATGATGGTGGACGTGCTGTAAAAGATACAGTTAAAGCCATGACTCAAATCGCTGAAAAAATTGGGATAATCGAAGACATTGCATACAAAACCAATTTACTGGCTTTAAACGCAGCCATTGAAGCAGCCAGAGCGGGTGAACACGGTAAAGGTTTTGCCGTGGTTGCAGATGAGGTTAGAAAATTAGCGGAACGCTCTCAAGTTGCAGCGCAAGATATCAGTACACTTGCGGATAACAGCGTGAAGATAGCCCAACACGCTGGCGGCATGTTAGACAGAATGGTGCCTAACATTGGTAAAACCGCAGATTTAGTTCAAGAAATTACGGCTGCTTCTACGGAACAAAGCACCAGTGTTGCCGAAATAAACAGAACAGTATCGCAATTGGATGAAATTGCACAACAAAATGCATCTGCGTCTGAAGAATTAGCCTCAACCGCTAAAATGGTTCAGGACCAAACCAGCGACATTCGTTCAACAGTGAACTACTTCAAACTCAGCAATGATAGGCAAATGTTGAAGTTAAGACGCTCTGTACAAGAGTCGAAATCTTCAAGCTCAATGCAAGAAGAAGGCTATACGCCATTTGATGAGTAAATGTTATGACTGATCATACAACCCAAAATAGTTTCGTCGACAAAGACAAGTATTTGGCGTTTGAGCTCAATCATGCGTCGTACTCCATTAATATTTCATTAGTAAAAGAAATTATGGAGTATATTGAGGTGGACCCGATCCCAATGGCGCCAGAATTTATCATTGGTGCCATTAACTTACGCGGCGAGGTCATCCCGGTTTTCGATCTGTCTTTGCGACTTGCAAAGCAACCACAAGAAATCACTAATAGAACATGTATCATCATTGCTGAATGTCAATTTAACGCCCAAGAAATTACCATTGGGCTCAAAGTCGACATGGTTACAAAAGTGTTAGATATATCAGGCGCAGATATAGATAGTGTGCCAAGCATCGGCGGTCAATTTCACAGCCGCTTTGTACTCGGTCTTGCCAAACTACCAGACAAACTCATGACCATTTTAGATATCTCAAAAATACTCACATTAGACGACATCAAGTTAATAGAAGATCTCAATAATGCTGAGTTAAGTGAAAGTGAGCAGACTGATGAAGCTTGTGAGGACAGTCCGACACTTGAAAGCGCTACTGATGAAATACCAGATGAGGTAAATCATGAATGATAGTCACCAAGAGATTGCCCATATACAACAAAAAGGCGAACTGAGATATTTATTTGTCAAAGTAGGTCATGATCACTTCGGGATCCCTATTGATTCTGTCAAAGAAGTCATTGAACTTGTAGACACTACCATGGTGCCTATGTGCTCCGATGTTATCCGTGGTGTCATTAACGTTCGCGGTAGCGTCATACCCGTATTGGATTTGCAAAGTCGGCTAGGCCTCAAGTCTACAACCCCCTATGATAAATACAGTTGTATTGTATTATATGATTTCTTTGACCAATCCCTTGAAGAATCTATGACGCTTGGCATGTTAGTTAATAGCGTTGTATCCATCGAGTTTATCGATTTAAATAAACTTGAATCATCCCCCTCTTTTGGCTCTAACATTCCAAGGCACTTTGAATGGAAGATGGCAAAAATCAATAACAAGCTCACCACGTTATTAGACATAAAGAGAGTGCTCAATGTGAATGAAATAAACTCCTCACTAAAACATGAGCAAGAACAGTTTTTTATAGATTACTGCCAAAGGTAAACATGGCCAATGGCGATCAGTAAGCTCGAGTTTAATCAATTAAATAGAGTGCTTGATGAACATACAGGGATACGGTTGAATTCATCAAAATCGGATATCATGGCCAGTAGACTAAGCTCACGCTTAAGGGCCACTAAATGCCAGACACACAATAAGTATTATCAGTTAATCATTAGCCCTGATGGCAAAAAAGAACTTGATATCTTCATCGACAAGATGACAACACACGAAACCTATTTTTTTCGTGAACAATCTCAATTTGAATTTTTATATCAATACTTTAGAGGAAAGAACAGTCGCCAAGTTCCGATTAAAGCGTGGAGTGCAGCAGCATCTACAGGTGAGGAAGCCTACTCTATCGCAATGGTGCTAGATGACTTGTTTTACGGCGGAAACTGGTCTGTGACTGGCACAGACATTTCCCCTACAGCGGTTGAAATGGCAAAAGAAGCCTGCTTTGCCATGTCCACATCACAAAAAATACCTAAAAAATACCGTCGGGCCTACTGCCTCAAAGGCGTTGATCACAATGAAGGGACATTTACAGTCAATAAAGCCATCAAAAGTCACTGTACTTTCTATGTTGATAATTTGCTACGTCTAAAAAATGTAGACTATTCTTTTGATATCATATTTTTACGTAATGTCTTAATTTACTTCGATGAAATCAAGCAAAAAGCCATTGTTGACAACATAATACATCGATTAAACCATGGCGGTTTGTTATTTTTAGGGCATTCTGAGTCACTCAGAAAAAAGCGCCCTGGACTGGAGTTAATTCAGCCCTGTATCTATAAAAAGGTTAGGTTATGATTAGCGTGTTTATCGTCGACGACTCTGCGGTAATGCGGCAACTCGTGGGTGAAATAATCAAGCATGATAGAGAGCTTAAATTGATTGGTTCGGCACCAGATCCTTTGCTGGCTGAGCGGAAAATGAAACTCTGTTGGCCTGATGTTATATTGCTGGATGTAGAAATGCCAAAAATGGATGGCATTACATTCCTGAAAAAAATCATGCAAGAAAAGCCTACACCTGTGATCATGTGCTCTGCTCTTACACAAAAACATACTGAAACCGCAATGGAAGCACTTGCTTCTGGCGCTGTAGATGTGATTGCAAAGCCCACTCAAGGTCTAACAGATTTCTTGAATAACCAAGGCATAACCCAAATTGTTGATGCCATAAAAGCAGCAGGTAAGGCTAAAGTTAAGCCCATGCGTTACCTCGCAGAAGAATCAGTCAGGCACAATCATACCGTAGATGAGGTGTTACCCGCAGCTTCACCTGATGAACTAAAGCCTCCCATAACGCACGACAAGGTCATTGCCGTCGGTGCATCAACGGGTGGCACGGAAGCCCTCACTGGCTTTTTATCTCTCCTGCCGCCTGATACTCCGCCCATAGTGATCGTTCAGCATATGCCTAGCAAATTCACCCATGCGTTTGCACAACGGTTAAATACGGTTACTCGCCACACTGTGGTTGAAGGCGAAAATGCGATGCGCCTGAAAGCTGGTTATGTGTATATCGCTCCCGGTGGTAAGCACATGTTGGTAAAACGTCAAGGTAGCGACTACTATTTAGAAGTACGGGATGGCCCGTTAGTAAGTCGACATCGCCCCTCAGTGGATGTGTTGTTTAGATCAGTTGCACAATCTGTTGGCCGTAACGCCATTGGCGTCATTCTAACAGGTATGGGTGATGACGGTGCCTCAGGTATGTTAGACATGAAGCAGGCTGGTGCTATTAATTTTGCCGAAAGTGAAGCTAGTTGTGTTGTTTTTGGTATGCCAAAAGAAGCAATTGCAAGAGGCGCTGTAGATAAAGTCTTTTCGCTCAGTAATATCCCGTATCAAATTTTAAAAGTGTTAAGGTGTTAGCTATGCAAAAAAGCCTGTTAGAACTGCTAAGTATCATCTACGTTGCTTATGAACAAGATGGTACTATCACAGGAATTTCTGATAAAGCCAGTAATTTAATAACACTCAGTGTGGGTGATAATATTGTCAATTGCCCTACTTTAAAATTTTTTGATGAAGACTTTAACGACTTAGAAGCAAAGAAGGTGCTTTTTGAATCTTGTTTTGATCAGCTCGAACTTGGTGTGAGTGTTGATAATAGTAATGTACATTGGGTGAGATTTAGTTACACGAAAAAGAATGAACTTACCTTTGTTAAGGTCGACTTAATTGAAGAGCTAGTCGCGATTAGACGCTTAAATAAACAACTGGCCATCAGAGACCCTCATACCGGATTACTATACCGAGAAGCATTTATTGCAAAGGTACAGGAACTGGATACACCTGGAGTCATGTGTTGTATTCGAATATGTAATTATCAACGAATATCTGAGGTTTGGAATATTGGCGTCGCAAACTTAGTTTTTATGGAAGTGTTATCACGTTTTCAAGGCGAATATGAACAAGGGATATTTTCCAAACACTCATCCGATTGCTTCTGCGTATTCATCCCTAACTCATCCCCAATCAATATTGAAGCCCTTTACAACCACCTTAACGAGCCATTCGAATTTAACGACAGTAGTTTCTACAGTAATGTCGCCCTTGGTTATTACAAGGAACTAGGTAAAGACGATCATGAGCTGAGCCTCAACAAGGCTGAAATGGCGACTTTTGACGTACTGTCGGAGAAGTTAAGACTCGTCGAATTTCAGGAAGGGTTAGCGCGGCAAATTGAGCGACAGAACAAAATAGAAACCGCCCTAAGAGACGCTCTGCACAATGAAAACTCTAACAATACCTTCAGCGTCGTATTACAGCCATTGCATGATACTAAAACAGAGTGTTTAATCGGTGCCGAGTGTTTAATGAGGTGGACGCTAGACGGTCAACCAGTCTCACCTGTTGAATTTATTCCGATTGTTGAAAGTACCGGCGACATCAACAAACTTACCATGTTCACCCTCTCACAGATAAAAGAAGCTAAAGACAGGCTCAGAAGTGAAGGGATAGAGCCTAAAAACTATATGTTCGCTATTAATATTAGCGTGGTAGAAATATTAGATGTGAACTTTGAAAACAAATTGCTAAGCGCATTGTCTGAATACAAAATTGATCCTCGTTGTATCAAACTTGAACTGACAGAATCAGCGTTGATTGACAACTTTTCATACGTCAATGAAGTGCTTGTTTCACTGCAGGGTAAAGGCTTTCTCATTTCAATCGATGACTTTGGTACAGGCTTCTCCAGCTTAAACTATCTTTGTAAATTACACTTCGATGAAATTAAAATAGACCGCTCATTTGTCACGAACGTTGTTAAAGATGGTAAATTGCAGTCAGTCTTCAACTCGATTGTTTCATTGGCAAAAAACCTTGATAAGCCACTGGTTGCTGAAGGAGTCGAAGATATGGAACAAATGATTTATGCTAAAGCGAAAGGCGTGCAATATGTTCAGGGCTACTACTACAGTAAACCGCTCCCTATTGACGCCTTTGTTGAATATGTTTTAGAGGACAAGTCAAGCTATTTACATTTTGAAAGCTAGTCCAATACTGCCAAATTACCCACCACCAAGTACGCGTGCGGGCTCAACTTTAGTTGCCTGCCATGCTGGATAGATACTAGAAATTACTGATATAAACACCGTTGCCAACAAGACGATAACAATGTCAGTCATATCTAGTTTGCTCGGTAAAAACTCGATAAAGTATACCCCCTGCAATGGGTTACTCCCATCAATAGATGTCCAAAGCATGAATAGCTCTGAAATATTGAGCGCGATGAGTGTACCAACTAGCAAACCACAAAAAGCACCTACTAAAGCATAACTTAGCCCTTGCACGGCAAATGTCATAAAAATAGTGCTGTCTCGCGTACCCATGGTTTTTAAAATAGCGATGTCTGCTTGTTTTTCTTTTACTTCCATCACCATAGAAGAAATAATATTAAAACTGGCAACCGCGATGATTAAAAACACAACTAAGTAAACGATAGTTCTAACCATTTGAATATCTTGATACAAGCTACCTTGTGTTCTAAACCAGCTTTGTACGTAAACAAGGTCCGGCAATGCACGGCCTGCACTCATCGCAATTTGATGCGCATTGAATACATCATCGACTGATAGCCGTAGTCCTGTAACAGTTGTACTGTCCAGTGACAAAGCCTGTTGGACTTTATCTAAACGTACTATGGCAAGATTTTTGTCAACTTCCCCACCCATAGAAATAAGCCCTACCACATTAAATGACACACGTTTTGGTGCCGCTAATGCATTTTTAGCGTGCTGATTAGCAATTAGAACAGTGACTTTATCACCTTGACTTACACCTAATTGTGTTGCAATACCTTTACCCAGAACAATCTCATTCTCACCTAAGTTCTCTAGTTTAAGCGGGTTGATATAACGATGGATGCTAGACACCTGATTATGTTTGCTTGGCTCAATTGCTTTTAACTGTGCAGCTTTCAACTTGCCTTTATACTGCACCATACCTGTGACATTTATCTCTGGTGTTGCACTCACAACACCTAACTGATGTTCGAGCAACTCTACCTTTTGAGGCCAATCCTGAATTGGCTCATAAGGTGCTTGATAACTGACATGTGGAACTACTGACAGTAACCGTTCCTTTAATTGCTGTTCGAAACCATTAATCACTGACAAAGCAACAATTAATACTGTCACACCCAAAAATACACCAATGGTTGATGCTTTACTCAAAAAGCCGATAAAACCAGTTTGATGCTTTGTTTCTCGTAATCGTTTGCTTAAAAACAGGCTAAGCATGCGTACGGCCACCTTCTTTTTGATACTCAACAAGGACACCGTCATCAAGTTGTACGACGCGTCCTAGCTTTTCGGCAAGCTCAAGGTCATGCGTCACGATTACAAAACTGGTATCAAACTCTTTGTTTAATTCATTCAATAGCTCATAAATTTTAAGTGCATTATGCTTATCCAAATTACCAGTTGGCTCATCAGCAAGTACCAAAGAGGGCTTAGTTACGAGCGCTCTGGCTATTGCAACACGCTGCCTCTCTCCGCCTGATAACTCTGAAGGGCGATGGTCAATACGGTGACCAAGTCCTACTTTTTCAAGCATTTTCGCAGCTTCATTTTTAGCATCTTGCTTCGGTTTTCCACCAATCAACAATGGCATCGCAACATTTTCTAATGCACTAAAATCCATTAACAAATGATGAAATTGGTATATAAACCCCATATGTTGATTTCGAAAGTCCGCTTGCTTGGCTCGTGACAATGTCTGCACATCAGTGCCTTTAATTCTTAATGTTCCCTCTGTTGCAGAATCAAGAGTACCCAAAATGTGCAACAAAGTACTTTTCCCCGAACCTGAACTACCCACAATCGAGAGCGTTTCTCCTTGTGCTAGAGATAAATTCACACCTTTGAGCACGGAAACTTGATTGCCTGCCTCTTGGTATGACTTGTTGAGTGCTTGGCATTGGATCACAGGATCATTCATATCTTAAAACCTCAGCAGGCATCACTTTCGCTGCTTTTTTCGCAGGATAAAGTGTTGCTAAAAAACTTAATAATAAACTGGTAAAAATAATAAAAGACAAACTAACGCTATCGAATTTTACAGGCAGTTCCATCCCCCCTAACAGCGATAACCCAATAAGGCTTAGAACTTCATTGATATTTGCAGCAAGTAATAAACCACATACCGAGCCAATAAACGTCCCCACAAGCCCGTTATATAAACCTTGGACCATAAATACCTGAGCAATTTTACTTGGCGTAAACCCTAGAGTTTGTAATATAGCCACTTCACCTTGCTTCTCACTGACCATCATAGAGAGCGCAGATATAATATTGAATACAGCGACCACCACAATCAACGCAAGTAATAAAGACATTACACGCTTCTCCATCGCCACTGCGGCAAATAAAGCCCCCTGCTGAACTTGCCAATCTTGATAATGAAACTCAGATAACAGCTGTTTATTACTCGACTTAAAATCAGATACTGAAAACGCGTCATCTAACGTCAAACTCACATCGTATTTATTTGGTTGCTTTTTTAATAACTTCATAAGACTTGCGCCATCAGCAAAAGCCAATGTTGTATCCGCTTCACTTCGAGAGTTATATATTGCAGCTACAAAAAACAGCCTCTGTTTCGGTACTCGACCTAATGGGGTATAGCTGGTTATATCAGGGAAAATAACACGAACTTTATCCCCAATACTCACATCTAATTTGTTAGCTAAAAAACGGCTAACTGCCAATTGGTAAGGCTTCTTATGCATTGCACTTACGCTACCAGACTCTATATGCGGGTTTATTGCCGTTGGATAGCCAGAAAACGAGCCTTGCAATCTAACCCCAACAAGCTCTTTATTCGTTTGCAATATGACATCAGACGTGACGTAAGGTGAAGCGCGCTTCACACCAGGTAAAACTGATAATGTATTTAAGCTAGTTGCAGGTTGATTATTATCTTTTTCAGAGAGCTGTACATGTGGGATTAAATCAAGCATGGCATTTTTCAAGCTTTGTTCAAAGCCATTCATAACCGAATTAACTGTTATTAAAGACATTAATCCAAGTGCTATTCCCGCTATCGAAAAAAATGATATAAAAGAAACAAACGCATTTCCCTTGGAAGAACGACTATATCTAAGCCCGACAAAAAGGCTAACCGATTGAAACATATTAAAATTTATTTCTTTAAACTCTTCTAATTGGGTAATGCTAACACAGATGAGATCCACTGGTCACACCTTGATGTGTAAAAATTTTTTAATTATCCGCTACTTAATGTCTCGAATTGGTGTAAAATGCGTGAAATCTTGCGGTATGGAAGTTCTATGTTATCCCTAGACAGATTTAAGCATATGAATTTAAAGGGGGATTTATTCGGTGGTGTGACCACTGCTATTATTTCTCTCCCCTTAGCCCTCGCCTTCGGGGTAGCTTCTGGTGCCGGTGCAGAAGCAGGAATGTGGGGCGCTATTCTCGTCGGTTTCTTTGCTGCCTTATTTGGCGGTTCTACCTCTTTGATTTCTGAGCCAACAGGTCCGATGACGGTTATTATGACCGCTGTTCTGACCACTATGATGGCACAGTACCCCGAAAATGGACTTGCAATGGGCTTCACTGTTGTAATGATGGCTGGGGCATTTCAAATACTACTCGGCACATTAAAACTCGGTAAATACGTAACTTTAATGCCCTACAGCGTTATATCTGGCTTTATGTCAGGGATAGGCGTCATACTCATCATATTGCAGCTTGCCCCTTTACTGGGCCATCAAGCGCCTGCAGGAGGTGTGTTAGGCACATTAAGTGCACTACCTAACCTTCTCTTTGATTTACATTTTGCCGAACTATTTTTGGGTATTTTAACGCTCGGTATCTTGTTTTATTTACCACAAAAATATCGCCAATATGTGCCAGCCCAACTGGTTGCCCTAGTTGCTGTAACGTTAGTCTCTATCATACTTTTTGATACTGACAGCATAAGCAGAATTGGTGAAATACCTAGTGGCTTACCGTCAATTGTGTGGCCAACCTTCACTGCCGAACAGTTTACTTCAATGGTGATTGATGCACTTGTCCTAGGCACATTAGGTTGTATTGATACACTACTCACTGCGGTAATCGGTGACAGCTTGACTCGGACTGAACACGACTCCGATAAAGAATTGCGTGGCCAAGGCGTTGCAAATATGATCTCAGGTTTATTTGGCGCATTACCAGGCGCAGGTGCAACAATGGGCACTGTCGTCAATATTCAAGTCGGTGCGCGCTCGCCCCTTGCTGGTATTATTCGCGCACTGATCTTAATGGCTGTTGTCTTTGTTGCGGGCGGTTTAACTGAACCAATTCCGATGGCAGTACTTGCCGGTATCGCCGTTTATGTAGGCTACAACATATTAGATTGGAGCTTCATCCAACGAGCCCATAAGTTAAGCATTAGCCAAATGGCTATTATGTATGGTGTAATGCTATTGACCGTATTTGTTGATTTAATCGTTGCTGTTGGCTTGGGCGTGTTTATCTCTAACATCATGGTCATTGAGCGATTAAGTCGAGTACAAGAACAGCATGTTAAAGCCATAAGTGACAATGACACTGATGAAGAAGTACCATTAAGCAATCATGAAAGAGCCTTACTAGAAAAAGCACAAGGCAAATTACTGTTTTTCTATCTCTCTGGACCAATGATTTTCAGTGTGTCAAAAGCCATTGCGCGACAGCACAGATATATCAGTGAATACAAAACCATGGTATTGGATTTAAGTGACGTTGCTATGCTAGACGTCACAGTAAGTTTAGCAATTGAAAATGCGATCACCGACGCAGTTGATGCTAATGTTCAAGTTTTTATCTACTCTCCCAACCAAGAGACGAGTGAAAAGCTTAACAAGATTAATATCCGTGAAAAGCTCGGTACCGATGCTTTCTGTCATAGTCGTGAGGCGGCACTTAACAAAGCGCTTGAAGCCATGTCAATATCAACAACACAGAGCTAGTTTGACTTCAAACCATCGGCAATAAATTCAAGCAGTTCTCTGACTGAAGTTGGTAAATATCGTCTGGGTGGGTACACCGCCCAGATGCCTTCTGACTCCGGTCTGTACGTATTCAGTACTTCCACCAGCTCTCCCTGTTCAATGGCTTCCGTTAAATAATAATGAGGTAACTGCGCTAACCCTAACCCTTGTTTGGCAGCGTCAACCAATGCCCAACCACTGTTGCAACGAAGTCTGCCTTTCACACTCATTTGGCGCTCTTTACCGTCATCTATAAAGCGCCAAACACTGGATTGGCCAACCAAACAAACATGTTGTTCTAGATCTTTGATGTGCTTTATCGGTGTCGTTTTAGCTAAATATGCTGGAGAACCGCACACCAAGGTTTGCCGATGTGATAGTAACCTTGCCCTCATTGACGAGTCTTTCAAGTTCCCCAATCGAATCGCAAAATCAAACCCCTGCTCTATCAAATCAAGCTTGTTATTATTGAGCTCCATATCAATTTGTATATTCGGATACAAAGCCATAAATTCGTTGACCAACGGCATAATATATTGCTCACCATACATCACAGGCGCGGTCATTTTTATTTTACCTGCTGGCTGGCTATCTCTCTGTCGCAGTGCTGAAGTTGCATCATCCAATGCATGTTGTAGGTGTTTTGCATGAGATAAAAAGACATTTCCTTCTGTTGTTAAAGACAGTTTCCTTGTCGTACGATTTAATAATTGGTAACCAAGTGTACTTTCAAGGGTTTTAACCCGACGGCTAACTTGTGCAACAGAGGTATCGAGTTGCTCCGCAGCGCCTGTGAAAGAGCCATAGACTGCGACTGCTACAAACTCATCTATTCCAATCCATCTATCCATTATTACAAATCCGTAAAAGTCTTTTATTATTTTCGAGATTATCAAAATTCTAATAAAGGTTATACTTAAGCTTCTCTATAAATTAGGAAAACAAGAACATGGCTCAATTTATTAAATCTAAAGCCGCCATCGCGTGGGGCCCAGGCAAGCCACTCAGCATCGAAGAAGTCGATGTCATGATGCCTCAAGCTGGCGAAGTATTAGTTAAAATTACTGCAACGGGCGTATGCCATACAGATGCATTTACGCTGTCAGGAGAGGATCCTGAAGGTGTGTTTCCTGCAATTTTAGGGCACGAAGGCGCAGGTATCGTTGAAGCCATCGGTGAGGGCGTGACGGGTCTAGAGATAGGCGACCATGTTATCCCTCTTTACACGCCTGAGTGTGGTGAATGTAAATTCTGTACTTCAGGCAAAACCAACCTTTGCCAAAAGATAAGAGAGACACAAGGTAAAGGTCTGATGCCTGACGGCACGACTCGCTTCTACAAAGATGGCGAGCCAATCTACCATTACATGGGTACTTCGACCTTCTCTGAATACACTGTATTACCTGAGATTTCTCTTGCCAAGGTTAACAAAGAAGCGCCTCTTGAAGAGATCTGTCTACTTGGATGTGGCGTTACAACTGGTATGGGTGCTGTACTAAATACCGCCAAAGTGCAAAAAGGTGACACAGTTGCTATTTTTGGTCTTGGTGGCATTGGTTTATCCGCGATCATTGGTGCCACAATGGCTGGTGCAAGCCGTATCATTGGTGTTGATATCAATACAGATAAATTTGAGCTTGCTACCAAGCTTGGCGCAACTGATTTAATCAACCCAAATGACTATGACAAGCCGATTCAGGAAGTCATTGTTGAAATGACCGATGGCGGCGTAGACTTTTCATTCGAGTGTATAGGTAACGTTAACGTGATGCGCAGCGCATTAGAATGCTGCCACAAAGGCTGGGGGGAATCAGTTATCATCGGTGTGGCTGGTGCTGGCCAAGAAATTTCAACTCGCCCTTTCCAGCTTGTTACTGGACGCGTTTGGCGTGGTACAGCTTTTGGCGGTGTAAAGGGCCGTTCAGAGCTGCCTGAGATAGTTGAAAGATATATGGCTGGTGAGTTTAAACTCAATGACTTTATTACTCATACCATGGCGTTGGATGACATCAATGATGCATTTGATTTAATGCACAAAGGTGAGAGCATTCGTTCAGTTATCCATTACTAAAAAGAACATTAAAAGCGGTAAATTAACATGCGCCGCTTTTACCATTCTATAACTCATATTTTAAGTTGCGTAATATATGGAATTAATCAGCGAAAACAAAGTATTTGGTGGCATACATCAACGCTACAAGCATCAAAGTGCCTGCAACAATTGTGAAATGACATTCGCAATTTTTTTGCCAAAACCAGTCGATGCAACCGGTAAATTACCAGTGTTGTACTGGCTTTCGGGACTTACATGTACCGATGAAAACTTCATGCAAAAATCAGGAGTGTTTAAGTATGCGAGCGAACATGGTATCGTCATTGTTGCACCTGATACCAGCCCTCGTGGCGATACCGTTGCTGATGATGAAAACGGCAGCTATGATTTCGGACTTGGCGCTGGCTTTTATCTAAACGCGACCCAAGTGCCCTACTCTACTCACTATCGTATGTATGACTATATCGTCAGTGAACTTCCCAAGCTGATCGAGTCAAACTTTTCAGTATCAAACAAAAAAGCCATCAGTGGGCACTCTATGGGTGGACACGGTGCGCTGACCATTGGCCTAAAAAACAGTAAGCAATATGAAAGTATTTCTGCATTTGCTCCAATTACAAATCCAATGGACTGCCCTTGGGGGGTAAAAGCATTCACAGGTTATCTAGGTGAAGATGAATCTCTTTGGGCTCAATACGATGCAACCAAACTTATGCTAGAAAACACTGCTGATAGAAAGATACCTATCAAGATAGACCAAGGTGGTGATGACGTGTTTCTAACCGAACAGCTTAAGCCCGAATCATTGCTTAACGCAGCTAAAGCTATTGGTTACAAAATCGATTATCAGCTTCACAACGGATACGATCACAGCTATTTCTTTATTAGCTCTTTCATTGAGCAACATGTTCAATTCCACGCTCAATATTTAAAATCATAAAAACAAAAAAAGGCGCTACTCCCTAGCGCCTTTGTTGCTTAACATTAATTCTATTTGCTGATATCTGCATACTGGTTATTTCCAGTTAGCTTGATCGCCTCTTCAAAACCTGGAATTTGTAACTCGTGTTGATCGATAGTCAACTGAGACTCATTAACCATACCGTTACCAAAACGATAAATCAGCTCATACTTCCCTAAATCGGCCGCTTGCTTGTAAGTTTGCTGGCTCTCAATGGTCTTTGCTAGCTTCTGCTGATATTGCGTTATCACGGCTTCTCCATGACGTTTAGCCAACAGACCTGCTGTTACTTTTGGAGAAAATACAGTTGCAGTCGCATTGTTACCACCGAATCCTTTGGAATTAATGAACGCAATATCCATCTCACCACAATCATAGTGATAATTACGAATATCTAGATGTTCATCAAATACATCATCAGCAACTTTATCAATTGTTGTGATACCTGGCATAATATTGTGACTAAATACGCCAAGCGCGATGGCCAACTGATCACCCGATGCTGGTGCAATTGTATGACCAACATAGGCTTTCGGCGCTGCAAGTTTCCAACCGTTGATTGAAAATGCTTCAGCAACTTTATGATAGATAGCCGATTCAGTTACACGGTTTTGCGGTGTGCTAGAACCATGTGCCAAAATAAAGCTGCGTTTTTGCAAAGATTCCTGGCCAACAATTTCTTGGGCCAATGCAACAGATTTCGCCATTGTAATATAGTTGCCTGGACCAGGTGCAGTGATAGACTTTTTAACGCCGTCGGCATTTACAAACACATCAACCACCGATCCCATCACCTCTGCGCCTAGCTCCAAAGCGAGTTTGTCATCCATTAGAATTGCAACTTGAGCACCTTCTCCGATAGTGAAACCACAGTTTTCTCCAAATGGACGACTCGTTCTACGGTGGTCAACTTTGTCTGCGTTATCAAGCTTTTTTAAACCTTCTTCGTTTGCAAGTGCTCCCATGTTGCCAAAGCCTTCAATGACTTCTGGTGTCAAAGCACATTCAACACTGGCGACAACAGCCACACGTGTACGACCTGCTTGGATATCATTTACTGCTGCGCGTAAATTATATAAGAAAGTTGCGCAAGCGCCCGCTGTTGAAAAAGTAGTGCCAACACTGCCCGTCACATAAGCATTAATGAAGTCTGTAGACATGGTATTTAAACCAAGCGCTAGTTGCTTAGTGCTCACACGATCGCCTCTTAAGCGGCTTCTCACTAGACCACCTAGTCCTTCGTTGTCCATTTGACCAGCAACCGATGCTGAATAAGTACCAATCTCATCAGGCTTAACGCTAGACATTACGTTTTCCCAGTCAAGGCCTGTTGATTTAATCGCATCAGTCGCAGCGAAGATAGTTGCTTGTAAACCTCTAGGCTGATAGCGGCTGTTATACATTTTTGCAGGTTCAAAACCCGTTGGTAACTGACCAGCTGCTTTTATCGGGTTATCTCTGTAGCTGTCATGTTTTACTTCAAGTTGCTCAGGTACATGCACATTCACCGTTTTGGCATCAACTTCCTCAACTGACCAACTGCTTGGTACTGGTGTCGGTAAGTCTCTTTTACGACAAGTGAAGCGAAGACCTTGCTCTGTATTGGCTGTAATGGTTAACTTTTGCTGCCAATGTGTAGCATCAACATCAAAGTGGTTCTTTTCTATTTTACGAATTAATGTACCAGCAATAACCTGATCACCTACTTTGCTTTCAACATCTGCTTTGGTAATCACTTCACCATCTTGTGTGATCAAGTTTTCCCCATCTACAGAAACTAAATTCATTAACGTAGCGAGACCTAAAAAGGTATCAGCTCTGTCATTCTGATCTAGTTTGTCCAGAACGATTCTGCGATAGGCTTGGTGAAAAGATGTTCTACCTGCGGCATTAATACCACCCATACCGACAATAATAGGTAATGCTGTCATACTTAACTCTTTAATACTTATTTGTTGCAATAATTCTAGAATGAAGTAGATAATATAGCTTTACATAATTCGCCACTGAATTGACATTTTTCGCCAAAAAACAAAATACGCTGAAATATATGGAAAAAATTAAAATTGCCCTTAGCCTATACGAACAATTATTGATCACCAGTATTACCTTGCCTATTGAAATGTTGCGAGCTGGCGAAGCTTACGCGAAACGGCATAACAAAGGCGCGTTCAAACCCTTAGATATTCATTGCCTAAGTGAAAATGGTGCTCAAATAGAGACTAGCATTGGCATCAGCATGTCTGTTCAATCTAATTTTCAAACTCTAAAAAATTACGATTACATCATTGTGCCAAGTATTTGGAGAAACCCTCGACCTGTTGTGATGCGTAACCCCAAACTTGCAAAAAACTTGGGCGATGCTTGGGAGCAAGGTGCCACCATCATAGGTGTTGGTACCGGTGTGTGTTTCCTGGCAGAATCTGGTATTTTAAACGGCCACTCTGCTACTACCCACTGGCACTATGCTAATCAATTTACAAAAAGCTATCCTAACGTAGACTTAAAGCCAGATTATTTCATTACACAGTCAGACCGACTTTACACGGTAGCAAGCCTCAATGCGCTAGCTGATGTCATTGTACATTTAATAGGCCAGTTTTATGGTAAAGATGCAGCAAATCATGTCCAACAGAACTTTTCTCACGAAATTAGAAAACCATACGAAGAGCAAAGATATTTAGAAGGTGCCGTAGATAGGTATAGTGATGAACAAATTGCAGCAATTCAATTTTGGCTAAAAAACAATGCTAACTCAGTTGAGTCTTTGGCTTCAGTCGCACAACAGTTTGATATGAGCTACCGAAGCTTTAACAGACGCTTTAAAACAGCGACAGGGAAGACGGCTATCGCTTACCTACAAGAGGTTAGGTTGCAACAAGCTTGTGAACTACTAGCCTCTAGTAATTTAAGTATTCAAGAAATCGCGCTGACTGTTGGATTTAACTCACAGAGTCAACTATCACGTGCGTTTAAAGAGCAAATGAATCAAACACCGAGTTCATACCGTAAAATTGTCAGAAAAAAGCTATTTTCTTAGTGCAACTCGCGACCAAATCACATCCTGTTTATTAGGCATTTTGCTCGGTTGATTTTGTGCTTGAAAAATGGTCTTAAACCCCGTCTCTCTTGCTAGATTCAAAAGCTCCTCACAGCTTGTAGGAAAAACATGTGTTCCCACACCCGCAGGTCCATTTCTCAAGGAGATTGCACATACCCCGTTTAAACTTAATAACTCATACAGTCGGCGAATGCATCGTTTGCGTTCGTGATGGCTTAAATGGTGCCACACACCATCTAACAAAATAAAGTCGTAAACATGCTCTTTGGTATCAAGTAACTTTAAATCTGGTAGACTATCTTCTAACCACACAATTGGCATGCCTTCATAACGCACCTTGGCTTTATCTAAAAAAGCAGCCAATGGCTCTACCGCATCTACCTTGTAACCTAACTCACAAAGCGCTGCAGCATTTTGACCGACTCCACAGCCAGCATCTAATACCTTAGAACCTTGTATAGGTAAGAATGCTAAAAAATCTTGATTAATATCTTCAAATTTCAATCCAAAACTCGCATTGGCAAAAGATGAAACATTACTTTCATATCCACAAGTTCCAGGAACCATATATATCCTTTTAATTATGTTAAATAACGCCAAAAGTACAAAAGCTATATTTACTCTACTCTATTCTTTAAAAATAAAAGTACCTTATTACATCTAAAAATCTTATAAAATAATTATGGTAAGGGTTAGCAAAATTAGTTGCCCAATCAGTAGATACTAAAATTTTCTAACTAATACAAAACGAAACGTAATCAATAAAATTTAGGTAAAGCTCGCCACGTCAGTTACGAAATAAATTAAAAACTCATTTTAAATACATGCACAAGAAAAAAGGTATTTATAGAATTAACCAAACATATAGCATCTATAACCATTATTATTAAAATACATACCAATTAATTTCTATCATCCCTTCCAAGGTGGAAAAAGTCTATTTTAATAGTTTATATGTAAAAATAAGCACCCTTGAATTTAATATTATTTATACAGGTTTAATTTTTGAAGTGAGAGTATTTTCAAAGCATAAGAGAATATTAGAGGATCTCATCTATATAAAAGAAGCGCTTCGTGCCATTAAAGTCAAATTCGACTTCATCATCCAATTGCTTACCTTTTATTGCCTTGCCCATTGGAGATAGCAAAGTCACTACTAATATCTGAGTATCTAGAATTGTAATTTTTAAGCCTCCTTCCTGTGGCCCTATAAAATACCAATAACTGCTGCCCTGATCGTCACTCAGTTTAACTAAACCCCCCTCTTCCACTGACTTCGTATTTTCAGCCTTAAAAACGGACTCAAAAGCGCTTATTGCATTATGCGCTTGTTCTACTCGCTCACTTTGGCCTTCAGCTAAATAACCTGATTCAATACTCAAAGAATCATACTGCGTTTCTGCCGCACTTTGTTCATGGATCGCGTCTTGTCTTGCACTATTTGCTGCTTCCTGTGCTTCGTATAACTTTCTCTCCAGCGCCATCCTGAGTGCTTCAATAACAACGATTTTTTTCATTTTTTATCCAAACAAAAAAGGGCCTTTCAAGGCCCCTAAACTACTTTATCAGAACTGCTAGAACAAGGACTCAAAGCTTCCATCTGGAAACAAAATACCCGGAATGCCCCTAATAGTTCGTACGTCAGCGACAAGTTTATCACCAAAGTAGAATCCACCAGTATACAAATCTTTCTTTTTCTTAATGTCTACCCAATAGCCGTCTTTACCACGTACGATCACATTAATGTTTCCAACGAGATTTGTAACTGTAATTTCACTAACATGGTCACCAAGAATAAGAGAAATATCTGCGGTGGTGAAATTTGATAGGTCATCTGGCTCACCAGTCACTTGTATTCTAAGATCCTTTCCTCCATTAAGTGCCAACTCTAACTGTGCACCAAGGACAAGATCCATATCAGAACGAAGAGCCAACGGTGAACGTTCATTCGCATATAGTCGCAGTGGAGTTACTTGATTTGGTGTCGTTAGAACACCATCAACTGACAGAAAAGGGAGTATTGACTTTGTATTGCGAATGCTCAGATTTTGCCGTAGGTAATCAACATGAATGTCACCAGTCAAATCCGCATCCCCCTGTAAAAGCGTTATTTTTCCGGACGCATTTGCGACTCCAATAACTTCACTTGCATTATTAGGGTCGAAGCTCCCTTCGCTAACGATTTCAAATACATCGAATGTATATTTTAGTTTAGTACCAGGCTTTGATATTTCACCAACTCCAAGCCCCAATATTTTATCACCAAGAGTTGGGCTGATCCGCCATTCTGGCACTGAGATATCAACGTTCACTTCAAAACCTTGCCTTACTCCAGTTACAACCCACCTAAAGCCTCCCTCCGTTTGATAGTTAATATCCAAACCTGGCAAGGTATAATTTCCCGGCACCGAATTTTCAAAAGGAGAAACATGCTTAACAACATCACCAATGACCTCAAGCGCGATCAGAAATGCGTCTTGAGAGTCATCATTGACCAACTCTTCTACCTCTTCGAGTTTAACCTTCAGATCTTCACTGTATTGCTCATCTTGCAAGCGTAAAACACCAATAGCGTTTCGAACTTCGTTCATTAAATCATTGCTATATGGCTCAATTTCAGTATGTAGTTGTCTGCTTGAATCTACCCTAAGCAATTCATTTACTTCAATTAATACCTTTTCAGATACGCCTCGATACAAAGCATTGGTTTCTTCAGTAATGAGTATCTCGATTAGGTAGTCATTGGCAAGCTGCCTATAAGGAACTAACGCCGCACTGTTACCACTTAAGCCCTCCTCAATAGCATTAGCAAATAACTGGCTATCTTGCTTGTTTTGATTATGCTGATGCATGACATCGATATAAGTCATTACATCAGAAACATATTCTGCCTTTTGCTTACTCTGAATAGTACTTTGGGTTAGGTGATTGTTAGGCGCCGCTGTCAGAGACCAGATTGAGCTATCTAGTTTGGAAGCCGCTAATGCGCTATTAAAACTCGAGAATAATACTTGGTTAATACCTGGTACTGGTAGTGCGACTAGCTCAAAATGAACTTCTGCATTAATAGGTTCACCAAAATCGATTTCATTATTGCCATTCAGATCATTAGGGTCATTTAATAATGAGCGACCACAACCAGATAATATTGGGCATGTAACAGTATTACTATTTGGTGTATACATAAAGTTATACTGCCCGCTCACAGGAACTGTTAGCGCAAACTGATTCAACGAGTCTACATTATGGATCAGCTGTGAATTATCGCTGAGATTTGTCACTGTCACCTTACCACTTTTATCCACAAAATCAGGTGCATAAAAGCGCATATTAGCTTCAAAATTCTCAGTAGTATCATTGCCAAAGCCTGGTTGAATATCAGAGACTTGAGGGACATCAGCACCGCTTCCACCACAACCAGCTATCAATGCTATAAGCAAATATAAACCACTTACTTTTTTCATTATTATTCTCCTACAACACTAAACGGATAAACCAATTAATGTTTGCGTAGTGTGCGTCATCAAGATCTAATCGGTCTGTTTTGACAGAAAGCCCAAAATAGTCATTTGCAATACCTAACTCAACAGCCTTAGAGTTTGTCTCATACCCTGAAAATACCCGCCAACTATCATTAAAGTGGTAGTTTATATTTCCTTGTATAAAGGTATCTTTATAAAATCGGCGAGTGAATACATCGAATGATACACGGTTATTTAGGCGATATTGCACATCCAAGTAATATCTGGCGTCATGTTCAAAGGAATAATCTACTTCACGGCCAAATGCAGAGGTTCGTAATCGGATAGAAGGGGCTGTTTCGATACTGTCGCCTTGTTCAGTGAAAGGCACATCTGTCGTTAAACCATTGACAAAACCAACACCTGAATATTGTGTTTCATTGATTAAATCAAGCCCTTTGAAAGATAAAGTAAGGTCGTCATTGACTTGCCATTTGATGGCCAAATCAATCGAATACCCCTCGCCTTCAGGACTCTGTTCAGGAGTAAATGACTTAAACAAGATATCTTTCGAGAAAAAATATTGTGTTTGTAATGCGCCCTTTATTTCATCGCTAAAAACAGTCCCATCGACTACCGCATCTTGAAAATGCGCACTCTGATAGTAGGTGACCTTGGGTACAATCGTTAGAGACTCATCAAAAAAATCAAAGTCATAAGAAATAAATACGCCATGAGATGTGGATTGCTTTCCCTTCAGATAATATCGATAGTTCCTTTCCTCAAATGGTAAGTCGTTTTTTTCTAGATAAGTGAAAAGCGCAGTATCTGGGTCAAATTCAAGCGCATAGTTGTATCTGCTCTGAGCACCAACAGCAACGCCTTTATATTTCACTCCAAGCTCAAAAACATTAAATGTAAAGGCACTGTCACCCGATTTAAGCGGTTTATCAAACTCATCGAGAAAAGATTTAACGGGTTGTGCTTCTGTATATATTTCTGAGTCGAACGTGTTAATTATTTCAAAATCACTTGAATAAGTAGAGCTTGAGAAAAGTACTGTAAGAAGAAGTGCATTGGGTTTTGTCATCATTATTAGATCAAAGGCGGTAAAAACCGCCTTCCTTTATTATTGTAGAGAAAGATTAGTTGATGTTTTGCCCTAAGAAATCGATATCAGTGTAATCGATCACTTGTCCATCAACATACGTGACTCTAAATCCATTTGTGATCTCAATGACGTCGCCAACCTTAACTGGCGTCGTATCATTGTAAAGCGTAACATCACCAGTAAGTGGCCCGTCAGTATCAACTAAATTGACGTTGAATACATAGCCATTAAACTCATTTAGCATAATTTTAGCTAAACCAAGTTCATCATTGTCGTCTTCATTTTTAAGCGCAAAATCAGCTGTAAAAGAAAGGCCTTCGGTAACACCTGACATAACAATACTTGCATGTTCAGTCGCACCACTGACAAACAATGGGACGGCATTGCCAGCACTGTCGGTGGATGTCAGCTCTGATGCTAAAGTACCGTTAAATCCATACTGTCCATCAACAAATTCAACGATATTGAATGTCTTAGCACTAGAAGCATCAAAGTTTCTCGCGTCTTCAATTGTCGTTATGCTGCCGTCAATGAAAATCACAGAACATGACGCGTTTGGCTGTGCAACTACGTCTAAAGACCAACGTTCACATTCCGCCAAATCAGGGGATTTAACCAATACAGTTTGGCCATCAGTTGACTTTAATGTACCAGTCCAAGTCAAAATAATTTTACTTGTCGCGCCAGAATTAACCTGCGCGTTTGCTAGGATATGCTCATCACCCTGTGTATTCGTTAGCTCAACTTCATAGGTATCTGTATTGTAGCGGTAAGTCCATTCTGGGTAATTAGGCGCTGTCCCACTGTGAGAACCTGAGTCCAAATTTTGATCCCAAATATCTCTGACTACGTCATAAACCACTTCGCCGGCATTAAATACTGCATCCGCACCTTCTTTGGTGACAAATGCAATTGATGTCATTTTATCAGTGCCTGATTTGCCTCTCGCATTATCAGTCGCAGATGAGACACTACTATTTAAAGTTCGAATATCTGATTCAGTTGCTTTAAAAGTAGTTACACTTGCAGTCACTGCTTGCTGTATTGTCGTTGACTCAGTGACAAACTGCTGCGCTTCTGTTCGCTGCGCATCTGTCGTTGCCAGCGCTAAATATTCCTCAGCACGTGTTTTTGCAAGATCAACATCGCTTAAAATTTCAGCCGTCAATGCGTTTAACGCACTGAATTTATCAACAGCACTTTGTGAACTTGCCAATGCTGCTTCTAATGCTGTTAAATCTGTACCTGCGGAAGCGAATAAATTGGTCGCATCTGAAAATTGAGATTGAACATCAGCATTGGCTGTGTTGAATGTTTGCTCGCTTTCTTTAGCACGTTCAATCGCCGCTTCTGCAAGTACCTTCGCAGCACTTGATGCGTCATCCAGCAATGCAACTGCCTTTTCTCTCTCAGCATTTGCACCAGTTACCATGCTGGTAACATTTGAACTCAGTGAAGCCGTATTGTTTACAAGTGTCTGTGAATCAGTCGCTGCTGATTGTGCATCTGTAGTCAATGCTAACAGCCCCTCAGCACTTGCTAAAATCTGCCCAGCTCTTGAGACCAATACAACAGTATCTTGTTCCAGATTAGAGCTAACAAGCTCAGCGATGAAGTCATCAGCCACCTTCAAATAGTTCTCTTTCTCCTCTTGAGTTTGCGCAGTTTCACCTAAAGCTACTACTGCTTGCAAACCTGAAATCAACCCATTGTAGGTAACATTTAAAGAAGAAAGTTGTGTTTGAGATTGAGTCAAAGAAGCCAAAAGTTCAGTTAAGCTATCGTTAATTAGACTGCTGTCATCAGCGTTACACTCATCCCCCTCACAGCCCAGATCTTCAACTGCGTTTTTGGAATCTTCTGCAGCGTCTTCAAGCGCATTTTCGTCAGTTGCACCCGATTCAATGGCTTTATCTCGAGCATCTTTAGCTTTTTCAGCAAGCTCATTTAACGAGTCGTCATCAAGTTCAGGAGCGACTTCTTTCAAAGCAGCCTTTATCGCTTCGACATCACCACTTGCTATCGCTACAAATACAGTCGCTGTTTTGTTCACCTCTTCTTGAAGAGTGGCTGCAAGTTGAGCTACAGCTGCATCTTCACTGCCTTTAAAGCTGCCGTCAGTAACACCTTGTTTTAACGTGTCAAGCACAGTATCAAGCGAAGAGCTCCCGCCAGAATTAGACGCAATGTTTTGAAGTGTGGAGGCAACATTGATGAGTGCTAACGTGCCCGCATCAATAGTGTCCTCTGACGTTACATCGGTAAAATCAACAGCACCACCCAAAGAAATATCTCCAGATAACAACACGGCGTCTTTGGCAGCTTCTGGACCAAGTAAGAGTAGTAGCGTATTCAAACTAGCATCAGCCACAGTTTCAGAGCTTACGACGCCGCCGTCTTGCGACACTTTTTGTAATAACTCAGACGCCAAAGTTGTGAAAATTGTCGCATTTGCTGTATACGCCTTTGTCGTACCCTCAGCACCTTTAGCTTGGCGACTGGCTTGCGCTGTAATTTCTTTTACTACATTAAGCGTTAGGTCATCTTGATACCATTCGTCGAAATCAATTTTTGAGTTTGAGTTGACGTCATTTTCTGAGCTTGCCGAGAAATCACCGCATCCTAAAAGTGCATCGCACTTAATAAAGCCACTTGTTTTCGTTGTTTTAATCGTGATGTAGAGTGCACCGCTAAACTGTTGATCAATATAAAAACCATATGTACCATCATCGGCGGTCAGCAGTGACTGTGGACTCTCGCTTACTATTTGTGACTTGGCTAATTCGGCTGCAACCGCCTCACTCGTACCTGTTGCTGTTTTCTCAACTGTTACTAATTCACTTCTAAAAGCGACGTCAACCAACTCACCATTTTTTAATTCTTTTACAACGAGCTCTGCACCTCGGAGTGTTCCTTTAACAGCTTTACCAGAAACAAATACATTAAAATCAACAGAAGCAGTGCCTTCGATATTTGACGGTAGAGGCTCCACAGGAACCATACTTGAAGAGTCTTCGCTTTCAAAAAGACTACACCCAGATAACCCAAGTGTTAATGCGACTGAAACTGAAAGAGAGGAACGGTAAATTTTTTTATTCACCACAGGAGGCCTCCTTAAATGCCTTAGGATTTTTCTTTTAATTGTTTTAAGCGTAGTTGCTAAAGAGTAATTCTCTAGTATATAAGCAACTTTTTTCTAAAATTCTTGTTAATTAATTTGCACTTACCCTTCAGTAAACCGCTTTTAGATTTGCAATATCCTGACCAATAGAACACAAAAAAACAACAATCCAGAAACCAGAAGCATACACAAGCCACACAATGTTACTTATATGAAAACAAACTAATCAAAAAAAATCAACAAAACAATTAACTCTGCACATGAACAAAAACCATACACGCTTTTAAAGATAAATAAATACAATTAAAAACAATAATTTAAGTGAAAAAAATAAAATTGAGAAAGAATTATATTTTATAAATGTTGCAAAACACACAACCCAAAACAAAGAAGAGCAAAAACCACACAGAAAAGTTTATTTTTTGTTTATGCTACCATAATGACAACAATAAACTTTTGGCAATAAGCAAAAAATCGGAACGGATGTACCAGCGGTAGAATTGAAAGAAATGCATTTAGTGGTTGGTGTTTAGTGAGTAACACTACAGGCATTTTAGCCGGTTAATAAACAACTTACGGATTGTGTTTAGCGATATGAAAAGAAATACAGCGACTGACTTGGCATGAAACGATTAAAAGAAGGAACCAAAATTTGCCATTGCATCTCAGCTAAGCTACAAGCCCCTACCATCACTTCTGCCTGCCACAAATTGGAGTCTACTTTCGTAAACGTAATCGGGATTTTCCCCATATACATAGAAACCCCTTCTATATACGCATTATTTAGGTCAATACCAGGCTGTGCTTTAACAGTAATAATGAAAGGTTCTTCGGCTCTTATATACTTACTTGACAGCCAAAATTGAGTTGTAGCGTTTACTTGGCAAGGCGCAGATTTCACACAACTTTTAGTTTTGACTGAACTTTCACTTTTTTCTGAACTTTCATGTATACTTGTAGATAGCTCTGAGCAGGACGTAAGTAAATAAATTGAAATTATCAAAGCGAATGTTGAAAAATAGCGCATAATCTAAGCTGACTGAAGTCAAAATTGTGTGCCTATGATACTACGCTTATCAAGCTTTGAGAGCCAGCCAAGGTTTATCTAAATCTCAGGTTAATTGACCGTGGTCATGAAAACTGGACGGTTTTAAACTACCTGCTGAAAACTTGATTGATGTCATGCTTTGGGGTGTTTTAGGTATCTTTTGTTTTGCAAAAAAATTATTATTTCCTTGCAAAAATAAGGGTTTCTCAGGCTCGCTTTGGCTTATTTAGCGTACGCAAAGCGGGGCTGTTGAAATATAAAAGAGGGCCTGTTTTACAGGTTAATCATTTCTAAACGCATTAACTGCAGCGGAATCCAGAAAATGAGCCAAACAGTAGCATCACAAACTGAGTACAACTACAAAGTTGTACGCCAATTCGCTATTATGACAGTGATTTGGGGCATCGTTGGCATGGGTGTAGGTGTCTTTATCGCAGCGCAACTTGCTTGGCCTGCTTTAAACTTCGACATTCCATGGTTGACTTACTCGCGACTTCGTCCGTTACATACGAACGCTGTTATATTCGCCTTTGGTACTAGTGCACTATTTGCAACGTCGTATTACGTTGTGCAACGCACGTGTCAAACGCGCCTTTTCTCCGACAAATTAGCTTCATTTACATTTTGGGGCTGGCAAGCAATTATCGTTGCAGCCGCAATCACACTGCCTTTAGGTATCACAAGCTCGAAAGAATATGCAGAGCTAGAGTGGCCTATTGATATTGCAATTGCAGTCGTTTGGGTAACTTACGCAGTCGTCTTTTTCGGCACATTGATTAACCGTAAAGTGTCTCATATTTATGTCGCAAACTGGTTCTATGCAGGATTTATCATCACTGTTGCTGTCCTGCACATCGTTAACAGTATGGCTGTACCGGTATCACTAACTAAATCATACTCTATCTACGCAGGTGCAGTAGATGCGATGGTACAATGGTGGTATGGGCACAACGCGGTAGGTTTCCTTCTAACCGCTGGATTCTTAGGTATGATGTACTATTTCGTTCCTAAGCAAGCTGGCCGTCCTGTATATTCATATAGATTATCTGTTGTGCATTTCTGGGCGCTGGTCTCACTCTACATTTGGGCCGGCCCTCACCACCTTCATTACACCGCTTTACCTGATTGGACACAGTCACTAGGTATGGTCATGTCAGTGATTTTATTTGTGCCTTCATGGGGCGGCATGATCAACGGTATTATGACGTTGTCCGGTGCATGGCATAAGCTTCGCACAGATCCTGTATTACGCTTCTTAGTCGTATCACTCTCTTTCTACGGTATGTCCACATTTGAAGGTCCAATGATGGCTATCAAGTCTGTGAATGCACTATCACATTATACAGACTGGACTGTTGGCCACGTTCACTCTGGAGCACTTGGTTGGGTTGCGATGATTTCTATTGGTGCTATTTACCATTTAATCCCTGCACTATTTGGCCATGCAAATATGTACAGCGTTAAACTTGTCAACACACATTTCTGGTTGCACACAGTAGGCGTTGTTTTATACATCGTAGCAATGTGGATATCAGGTGTAATGCAAGGCTTGATGTGGCGCGCAGTGAACTCTGATGGCACATTAATGTATAGCTTTGTTCAATCCTTAGAGGCTTCATATCCATTCTACGTGATGCGCTTCCTAGGTGGTGTGTTCATCGTAGTCGGCATGCTAGTAATGGCTTATAACGTATACCGCACTGTTACTGCAAAAAGTGGCTCACTAGCTACTGATGCAAACACACAAATGGCTTAAGAGGTATCGACTATGAGCAATAATAATTCGACAAATAAACACGAAATAGTAGAAAAGAACGTTGGTTTGATGGCGATTCTCACAGTGTTTGCGATTAGCTTCGGTGCATTGGTAGAAATAACGCCACTCATGTTCCAAGATGACACAACACAGCCAGTTGAGGGGCTACGCCCATTAACTGCACTTGAGATGGAAGGCAGAGACATTTATGTCCGCGAAGGCTGTTACAACTGTCATTCACAGATGATCCGCCCATTTAGAGACGAAGTAGAACGATATGGTCACTACTCTGTCGCTGGCGAATCAGTTTGGGACCACCCATTTCAATGGGGCTCTAAACGAACCGGACCAGATCTAGCGCGTGTTGGTGGTCGTTATTCTGACGACTGGCATTATGCGCACCTGATCGACCCTCGCTCCGTAGTTCCTGAATCAAATATGCCAGGTTACCCGTGGCTAGAAGAGAACGTACTGGATGGTAAATTAACCGCTAAGAAGCTTGAAGTCTTTAAAAACTTCGGTGTGCCTTACACCGACGAAGATATCAAGAATGCACAGCAAGCAGTTGAAGGCAAAACCGAAATGGAAGCCTTGATTGCTTACTTGCAACAGCTTGGCACACATTTGAAGTAATTTATTATGGATTACGGCACATACAGAGGCATTTTAACTCTGGTAATTTTAGTACTGTTCATTGTGATTGTTGTGTGGGCTTACAGCAAACGTACAAAAAGTCGTTTTGATGATGCTGCAAAAGCTATATTCGACGATGAAATAAAACACGACAACACAATTTCAAAAGAGGAAAAGGAGTCTGAAAAATGACTAGCTTTTGGAGTATTTGGGTCATCGTATTGACCTTAGCATGTCTGGCTCTCATTTTTGGCCTACTAATTTGGAACCTGAAAAACTACACGGGTGTAGAAGAAGGTGCTAGTTGTGGTCATGAGTTTGACGGCATCGAAGAACTAAACAACCCACTACCGAAATGGTGGACATACATGTTCTTCGCAACATTCGTTTGGTCTGTATACTACCTAGCAATGTACCCAGGTTTAGGTAACTTTGCGGGTCTACTTGGCTGGACTAGTTCAAACCAAGGTGTCACGTCGCTTGAAGAATCTAAACAAGCGGTATTGGACGCAAAAGACAAAGGACTTTGGGTTCAATTAGACAAGGAGTTTGAAGCAGCGGATGAACGCTTTGGTCCTATCTTCAAAGCGTTTGCAGAGCAAGATGTATTAACACTGGCCAAAGACTCAAACGCACTAGAGATTGGGCAAAGACTATATGCACAAAACTGTGCACAATGTCATGGTTCAGATGCTCGCGGTGGACTTGGCTTTCCTAACCTAACTGACAAAGACTGGTTATATGGTGGCAGCCCCGATCAAATCAAAGAAACCTTATTGAATGGTCGCATTGCTGCAATGCCTGGTTGGGAAGCGGCACTAGGTGAGCAAGGCGTACAAGAAATGACAGCTTATGTGCTGAGCCTTTCAGGCCGTACTGTCAATCAAAAAGATGCCGATGCCGGTAAAGCTAAGTTTGGTATGTGTGCAGCGTGTCACGGTGCCGATGGTACAGGCTCTGTAGCTCTTGGATTACCATTTGGAGCACCTGATTTGACGGACAACATCTGGTTATACGGTGGCTCTAAACGTGCCGTTGAAGAGTCAATCCGTCACGGCCGCGCAGGTGTCATGCCAGCATGGAAAGACATTTTAGGTGAAGATAAAGTGCACCTATTAACAGCCTACGTATACAGTTTATCTCAAGAGAAATAAACGTTATCTGAACGCGTAAGCCTCCTTTATTTGGAGGCTTACTTATAGTAAAAACACAAAAAGAATACATATTTAATAATCGCCGAAACAGGCACCAACAACATTGTAAAGTAGTGACTAATTATGAATCCAACTCCGTGGTATAAGAATTTTTGGCCTTGGTTTTTAATGTTTTTTCCACTTGTAACCATTATTGCATGCGTTTTTTTAGTAACTTACGCTGTTGGTAACGGTCCCGATATGGTCGTTGATGATTATTACAAAAAAGGTAAAGCCATCAACCTTGAATTGAGTAAATTCAATAAAGCGAAAGCATTGTACCTGCACGGCGATTTAATCGTTGAAAATGATCGTATTAGTTTTGACTTTACAAAAGGCGACCGCAGTAATGTGAATGCACTAAAAGTGTCGTTTTATCATCGTACCATTAAAGAATACGATTTCTCTACAACTCTACTTGCCAATGCCAGCGGCACTTTCACAGCGCTGCTGGATAATGAGCATAAAGGCGCATTTACCGTCTTTATTGAACCAATGGACGGCAGTTGGAAGATGAAAGAGAATTTGCAATTGCCAACAGATAAGCCAGTTTCTATTACACCTCAATACAAGTAATTCTTATGGCAAAAAGTTGTTTTCATTGTCTTGAAGCTGTGCCTTCTGGCTTTCAAGGTGAAGTTATTTTCGAAGGAATCGCAAACCCTGTTTGCTGTACAGGTTGCCAAGCTGTGGCAGAGACCATTCTTGCACAAGGAATGAGTGACTATTATAAATTTCGTACCGAAACAAGTGGTAGAGTCGAAGAGCTAGTACCAGAACAATTAAAAGAATTAACCAATTACGACAACCAAGATATTCAAAAAGATTTCGTATCTGAGCAAGGTAATTTAAAAGAAGTATTGCTCAGTGTTGAAGGAATAAGCTGCGCTGCGTGTGCATGGCTTATAGAAAAACAGTTGCTTGCGTTACCAGAAATTAAACGTGTGGATGTGAATACATCAACACACAGAGCAATGATCTTGTGGAATAATGAACTGACTCAACTCAGTGAAATCATCGGGGCACTTATGCAAATTGGATACAAAGCGTATCCATTCCAAGCTGATGAAGAAGCCGCACAGAAACAAGCCGCTTCAAAAGCTTATATGCGCCGCTTGGGCGTAGCCGGACTGATGACAATGCAAGTCATGATGTTCGCTTTTGCCATGTACTTTGGCATGTTTTCAGGCATGGAAGATGGGTTTGAGCAGTACTTCCGTTGGATTAGCTTGATTTTAGCCTCCCCCGTTATTCTCTATTCTGCCCTTCCATTCTTAATCAATGCGATAAAAGGCCTTAAAAGTCGGCAACTCAATATGGACCTGCCAGTATCATTGGCAATCTTTGGTGCTTATGGTGCGAGTTGTTATGCGACTGTGATGTCTGTCGGTGAGGTTTATTTTGAATCCATCTGCATGTTCACTTTCTTATTGCTACTTGGTAAGTATCTAGAGTTCAGAGCCCGCATGAAAGCGAGTGAGTTCACCGCTAATTTACAGAAACTATTGCCTCTTACCGCTCGGCGTATAGCTGGCGCAGCTGAGGAAGTCATTGCGGCCAAAAACCTACAGTTAAATGATTTAATCTTAGTTAAACCCGGCGAGACAATCCCAGCAGATGGGATTGTCGTTGAAGGCACCAGCACAGTCGACGAGTCAATGATGACAGGTGAACACCTCCCAATCAAAAAGTTTGCCAATCACCAAGTCTACGCAGGCACGCTGAACCATGATGGCGTGATCACTTTAAAAATAAACAAAGTTGGGCAGAACACTTTGCTCAATCAGATCATTAAGCTTCAACATAATGCGTTAATGAAAAGGCCTAAAATTGTTGAAGTTACCGATAAGGTCGCTCAATGGTTTGTCGCCTGCTTACTGATCTTTGCCTCTATTACAGCAATTGGTTGGTATCATGTCGAACCAGAGCATGCATTTTGGGTAACAATCGCAGTTTTAGTTGCAACCTGCCCTTGCGCTTTGAGCTTAGCTATCCCTACAGCGTTAACGTGCGCAGTTGCAACACTCACCAAAAAAGGTATTTTGATAAAAGAAGCGCATGTGTTAGAAACGGCGCCGAAAGTAAGTCGATATGCATTCGATAAAACAGGTACCCTCACTGAAGGTCGGTTCACCATTTCTGACATTACAATTCTAGATCAGCAATATGCCGAATCGATGATTTTATCTCTTGCAAGCGCACTGGAGCGTTACTCAGAGCATCCAATAGCAAAAGCTTTTGTTGACGATAACCCAAGCTTTATAGAAATACATCAAGCTCATGTTTCAACAGGGCTCGGAGTGAGCGGTGAGTTTGAAGGTAAACATATCGCAATCGGTAAACCTAGTTGGTTTGGAAGTCACGCATCTTTTGCACAGGCAACACTGTTTGTCGATAAGCACCCCATCGCCGACTTTTACCTTCAAGACAAGGTAAGAACCAGTGCACCTGAAGTCATTGAATATTTACAATCTCACAGACTAACTTGCCATATGTTAACCGGTGATAGCTCAAAAGCGGCAAGTAACTTGTCCAACGAACTAGGGTTAGATTCATACAAGCAAGCATGCGCACCAAAGGATAAACAACAAGAAGTTGAACAGTGGTCAAATAGAGGACATATTGTAGCTATGGTTGGCGATGGCGTGAATGATAGCCCGGTATTTAATAGTGCTCACCTTTCTATTGCAATGGAAACTGGCGCGGATATTTCAAAAAACACCGCAGATGTAGTACTGTTAAATAGTGATCTAAATTCACTGAAAACGCTACAGGGTGTGGCTGTAAAAACCAAGCAAATCATTAAACAAAATTTGACGATTTCGCTGCTTTATAATGGTTCTATCTTACCTTTGGCTGCACTTGGACTCGTCCCACCTTGGCTCGCTGTAATTGGTATGTCAGCAAGCTCAATTGTGGTCATTACTAACTCATTAAGGTTGCTAAAGTTATGAGTATTATTTACGTATTGATCCCTATCGCTATTTTATTTGTCGTTATCGCCATTGGGGTATTCTTTTGGGCTGTAAAAAGTGAACAGTTCTCAGATTTAAACAAGCAAGCCCATAGCATTTTATTTGAAGACGACAAAGAGCAACATAAAAAGAGTAACGATGGAAATTAGTTTTGCCAGTGCTTTTTTTATGGGCCTAATGGGAAGTGGACACTGTCTTGCAATGTGTGGTGGTATTGCATCAAGCTTGCAGCTTGCACAATCAAAACAAAAACCATTTACCGTCGCTTTTTTATACAACCTAGGTCGGCTTTTAAGTTACGCTACGGCCGGTTTATTAGTGGCTACCTTGGGAGCGTCACTCGCAAAGCAGCACACGGGATTTGGCTTAGCTTTATCTTATTTAAGTGGTGTGTTTATGTTACTTGTAGGCCTCTATATTATGCGCCTTGCAGGGACGTTAAACTGGCTAGAAAAACTGGGAAATATCATAATTTGGCAACGTCTCGTAAAGCTAAATCAACACATTTTGCCAATCGATACCAAAACCAAAGCGCTTGCTTATGGCGCTTTATGGGGGTGGCTTCCTTGTGGCCTAGTATATAGTGCGTTGATATGGAGCCTTCAAGCAACGAGCGCGCTGTATGGTGCGTTGACTATGGTCGCATTTGCTTTAGGCACTTTCCCTGCCTTACTCGTTGCGGGGCAGTCAGCTCAAATGCTCAATAAGTTTTTAAATCATACAGTGACACGGGTTGCACTGGGCAACCTCTTTGTGTGGTATGGATTTTACTTGATTATCATCACTAGTAATAAACTAGTAGATTAATCTAGTTTTCTGCTTGCGAATATTAGATAATGGCAAGTAGTACATAAGCAGTTAAAAGCAGGAGTTTTTAAAAGCTTATATGGTGAAAATTTCGAAGTACTTAACTTAAATAAAAATATTTGAGTTTTTGTTTTTGGCAATTTTTGAATTTATTTATTATGTGCGTCTAAGAGTAATGGATTAATTATGGATTTAAATAATCGCTCCAAAAGTCAGTGTACAATCAGTTGTACAAATTGCAGCATAAGCCAGCTTTGCCTGCCTTATTCCCTGAATGGTAATGAAATGGACAAGCTCGATGAAATTATCGAACGTAAAAAGCCTTTACACAAAGGGGACTTTTTATTCGAGTCTGGCTCACAACTTCAAGCAATTTATGCAGTCAGATCTGGCTCATTTAAATCTTACACCCTGTCTGAACAAGGTGATGAGCAAATAACTGGGTTTCATCTAGCAGGTGATCTAGTCGGTTTTGATGCCATCAACAAGATGCAACACCAAAGTTTTGCTCAAGCCCTTGAGACATCAATGGTGTGTGAAATCCCGTTTGAAACACTCGATGAGCTAGCTGGCAAGTTACCAAAACTTCGACAACAAATTATGCGATTGATGAGTAACGAAATCAATTATGATCAAGAAATGTTATTGTTGCTCAACAAAAAAACGGCTGAAGAAAGACTCGCAACCTTTATTTTTAACTTATCGAATCGCTTTGGTGAACGTGGTTTCTCTCGAAAAGAGTTCCGCTTTACTATGACTCGAGGTGAAATAGGCAACTACTTAGGCCTAACAGTTGAAACTATCAGCCGCCTGTTAAGTCGCTTTCAAAAAGCAGGGTTAATTAAGGTGGAAGGTAAATTTATTACCATTCTAGAGCCTGAAGGCTTAGCTGCTGCTGCAGGTATTACTGCTTGATCTAAACCAATATTTGTGCCGAATTCACTTTATACCTTGGCTATATCAGTTACACTCAAAGTATATTGATTAGCCAAGTGCCATAGGAGGCTTTTATGGACAAAATAAAGAGAATTCTCACTGTTATTGATCCCACTAAAGAGCAACAAAATAGCCTTGAACGCTCGATTAGTCTCGCCAAGAAAACCGGTGCAAAAATAACAGCATTTCTTTCAATCTATGACTTCTCGTATGAGATGACGACTATGCTCTCTAAAGATGAGCGAGAAGCAATGAGACACGCGGTCATCAAAGATCGAGAGGAATGGATTAATGTCTTTATAGAAAAGTATGCTGACCTCGATATTCGAGCAAAAGTCGTGTGGCATAACCGCCCTTATGAAGCCATTATTGAAGAAGTACTAGATGAGCAGTTTGACATGGTGATCAAGTCTACACATCAGCACGATACATTAAAGTCTGTGATATTTACACCCACTGATTGGCACCTAATACGAAAGTGCCCTGCTCCTGTACTTTTAGTAAAAGAGCACGCTTGGCCAGAGCATGGTGAAATCATCGCAGCAGTAAACTCTGTAAGCGACAGCGAACAACACCAAGAGTTAAACAAACGTATCATTAAAGACGCATTATTTATCTGTGATCTCGCCGATGCCTCTTTAAGCCTAGTCAATACTTATCCTGCGACGCCCGTCAATATTGCAATAGAAATCCCGGAGTTTAATCCATCTCAGTATAGTGAAGCGGTTAAAAAGCATCATGAGGATGAAACCTGGTCTTTAGCCAGTCAATTTAACATAGCAAGAGAGACTTGTATCATCGAAGAAGGGCTACCAGAAGATGTGATCCCTTCTGTCGCCGAGAAAAAGTCAGCTGAGCTTGTCGTTATTGGTACAGTCGGAAGAACTGGGTTAAGCGCAGCGTTAATAGGCAATACCGCGGAACATGTTATTGACAGCTTAGATTGCGACGTTTTAGCACTCAAACCTGACGGCTATAAGAGCCCACTAGAAAACTAACCCCTCTGCAGTCCGATTTTTAATATCGGACTTTTCTTAAATGTAGTAACAACATCCACCATATCTGTGCTTAAAACTTTCAAACATAAATAGATAAGCTAACGCTAAACAATACAAATAAAAACAGCTTAGAAGCTCTTAATAACTGATTGATTTCGACAATTTGTGTGGCCTATACGTTTTAAAATTTAAGGCCTGTCTGTATGACAGATCTATATATTACAGGCATTCATCAAGTTCATGACTTGCAGGCACTGCACAATACTTCCAAAAAAATAATCACAGCTCAGGTGATTTTCTTCTTTCAATATTCTGATAGTACAAAGCAAAATATGTAATTGACATAGTCCATTTGGCATATAATTTTTATAAAAAAGGGCCAAATGGCCCTTTGAGGAATAACCCAGTGCTCTACTAAAACACTAGTTTTTGTAAAAATAACTGTCTTTCGTAATTGAAATACTGCTATCTTCATTCGCGGAAATTGTAAATTGAATTGGGGTTCGCTTGCTGAGAATATCATAGCCATCAGCCGCAATCGTTACAGGCACAAGTAACATCTTACCGCCTTGTATCTCAATTTTTTGTGGGGCATTTAGTTTTGCATTACTTAAGCCACTGAAGCTCACTTTGTATTGCAGCGTTTGCTGCGTCTTATTTATAATGCTTAATGTGTATGGGTTTTCGACTAACCCTTCGTAATTAACCCGATAAAGCGCATTACGATCACGAATAACTGATGCTTCAATGGGCGTGCGATTAAATGCCCAAATAGCCATGGTTACGAGTATAACCGCAAATAGTCCTGCATAGCCGACAAGTTTAAGCCTCAAAGGGCTTGAGGTTTTTCCAGCTGTTTGATTTTCACTAACATACTGTATTAATCCTGTTTGATAACCAAACTTAGACATGGTGTCATCACACGCATCTATACATAACCCACAATTGATGCATTCATATTGAAGACCATTCCGTATATCTATGCCCGCAGGGCACACTTCAACACACAAGTTACAGTCTACACAATCTCCAAGCCCTTGCGCTTTATGATCAGATTTTCGCTTCCTTGGACCACGACTTTCTCCGCGCGATGTATCATAAGTTACAAGTAAGGTGTCTTTATCAAACATCACTGATTGAAAGCGTGAATATGGGCAAGCCACATTGCACATCTTTTCTCTTAAAAAACCGGCATTTCCATAAGTACAAAAAGCAAATAGAAACACCCAAAAACTTACTAAACCAGACCACTCTAGCGTGAACATTTCTATATATAAAGTTTTTGCTGGCACAAAATAGGCCATAAAAGAGGTCGCGGTAAATAAAGAGATCAATAACCAAATCGCATGCTTAACTGTTTTTCGAAACGCTTTTTGGGTAGTCCAATTGGACTTATCAAGTTTAACTCTCTGATTTCGAGTCCCCTCTACTCGATGTTCAACCCAAGTAAACATTAACATCCAAATTGTTTGAGGGCAGGTATAGCCACACCATACTCGGCCTAGCCAATTGGTGACAAAAAACAAACCAAATGCGCCTGCCATAAATACCCAGGCTAAAATCATAAAGTCATGAGGTAAAAATGTTTGGCCAAATATTCTAAATTGCTGACTAGCAACATCTAAAAGTACCGCTTGTTGGTCCTTGTATGGGATCCAAGGAATGGCAATAAATATCAACATCAAAATCCAACCGAGGTTACGGCGGATTGACTGAAAGAACCCCTTTTGCTCTCGAATATATATCGGCCCTTCTTGTTTATAGGGCTTAATGATCATATCCTCTTCTTTAATATCAAACTTCATATTACTTGCTTACGGTAAGTGGAACACGATTATTAGTTTGCAACTTTCAGACCAAACTGAAAGATATATAAACCATTGATATATAAAAAATATTTATAAAAGCACCTTCTCACTAAACGTGATATTTCACGAACCCTCATTAAATATCACGTTTTTTATCAATCCCTAACTTTTTCATCTTAGAGCGCAGTGTACTTTCATTTAATCCAAGCTTTTCAGCGGCACCGTGCGCACCTGAAATTTTCCAACCGCTCATCTCTAACACTTTAATAATATGGAGCTTTTGAACTTCATCCAAACGAACTGCTGTCTCACCTTTAATGGCAACATTCTCATCTATGTGTAAAGGCTGTGACAAATGCAATGTGTAACCGCTTGCTAAAATCGCTTCACGCTCCAAAATATTCTGAAGCTCTCTGATATTACCGGGCCAATCATAGGACTCTAATTTGATTAAAGATGCTTTCGCTATCCCCTTGATTTGCTTGCCTAACCGAACATTAAGCTTATTAATCATGTTGGCACACAGCATAGGTAAATCTTCTGCTCTTTCACGAAGCGGAGGCACTTTAATAGGGAATACATTTAATCGATAATATAAGTCCATCCTAAACGCTCCCTCTTCCACCATTTGCCACAGGTCTCTGTTTGTTGCTGCAATTACTCGTATATTAACGGATATGGTTTTTGTTCCACCGACACGCTCAAACTCTTGCTCTTGTAGTACACGTAGTAGCTTGCTTTGCGCCTCCTGAGGTAGCTCACCAATTTCATCTAAAAACAAGGTACCATTGTGTGCAAGCTCAAAACGCCCTTTTCTCTTATCATGCGCACCTGTAAACGCGCCTTTTTCATGACCAAATAATTCTGACTCTAACAAGCTTGGCGAAAATGCAGCACAATTCACACGTACAAAAGGCATTTTTGAGCGACCACTTAAGGCGTGTAGGTTTCGTGCAACTAGCTCTTTACCTGTACCATTTTCACCTAAAACAAGCACTGTACTGTCAGTTGTACTAACTAACTTGATTTGCTCAAGCATACGGTTGAAAACATGGCTTTGGCCCACCAAACCAGAACCTTGCCAATTTTGATTAATTTCGGACAACAGATAGCTATTTTCGTCTTTTAATTGCTCTGATAAAGATTGCACTTGCTTGAGCGCATCACGAAGTGCTTGCTCTGTTTCCTCTTGCTGTGAAATATCGCGAAATATCGCAACAGCCCCTATCACTTGACCATCTCGATATACAGGTGTCGACGTATACTCAACCGGAAAGCAACTCCCATCTTTACGCCAAAAAACCTCTCCTTTCACATAACGCGTTTCACCATCAAACATGGTTTTATAAATTTGGCATTCATCGGCTGGGTATTCGCTACCATCTGGGTGGCTATGATGGTGATACTGATGGATCTTCTTTCCAAGTAATTCTTCTGCTCCCCATCCTGTCATTTTTTCTGCTGCAGGGTTAATAAAAACAGCATTACCAGACAAGTCAAAGCCATATATCCCTTCGCCGACGGCATTGAGTAAAAGTTTTGGATCATTCAAAAAATGCTTAATAACAGATGACATCATCAATCCTCGTGATATTTCACGATTGATAGTACGCCAATCTGTTTTATCTAGCGAGAGTTGTTCATTGAAAGGATGATCTTGGTCAAAAATGGGATTTATTCTGCGTAAGAAATAAAAAAGCCCAGTTACAATGAACTGGGCTTTTGATCTTTAGGTTAGACTAATTAGACGTATTCAACTTCGATGATTTCGTATTCAACAGTACCGTTTGGAGTTTGAATATTAACTGAATCATCTAGCTCTTTGCCGACTAAGCCACGAGCAATTGGTGAATTGACAGAAATTAAATTGTTTTTAATGTCTGCTTCGTCGTCGCCAACAATTTTATAAGTTACTTCTTCATCAGTATCTACATTAACAATCGTTACTGTACTACCAAAAATAACCTTGCCATTATTGGCCATCTTTGTGACGTCAATTACTTGAGAAGTCGATAGTTTAGCTTCGATTTCTTGAATTCGCCCTTCACAAAAACCCTGCTGTTCACGCGCAGCATGATACTCAGCGTTTTCTTTTAAGTCACCGTGTTCACGCGCTTCGGCGATGTCAGCAACAATTTGGGGGCGAACCACTTTTTTCAGATGGTTCAGTTCTTCACGAAGCAACTCTTCGCCTCGTACAGTCATCGGAATTGATTGCATAAGTCTCTCACTTACCACCAAGGCCAAAGGCCTTGGCTTATATCCATTAGTTCAATCGCTGGTGTAATTCTTGTACAGAGTTTACAGAGCTTCTGTCATCTGCGGCATGCGCAGTACAGTTTGCAAACGCTGCATTTAGCGTGGTGGTGTAGTTAGTCTTATGCTGAAGTGCACCACGACGTAACACCTTCGAATCTTCAATCGCTTGGCGACCTTCAGTAGTATTTACGATGTAGCTGTACTCACCATTCTTGATACGGTCAAGAATATGAGGACGACCTTCAAATACCTTGTTCACGCGGCGAACTTCAATGCCAGCTTCTTCTAGTGCTTTAGCTGTACCGTTCGTTGCATCAAGCTCAAAACCGATAGCTTTCATCGTTTTAGCAAGCTCAACAACGCGTGACTTGTCGCTGTTACGGACAGATAGTAACGCGCGACCGCCACGTGGTAAAGCGTTTGATGCACCTAATTGAGCTTTTGCGAATGCTTCGGCGAAGTTTTCACCAACACCCATGACTTCACCCGTTGAACGCATCTCTGGACCACGGATTGGGTCAACACCTAAGAACTTAGCAAAAGGAAGTACAACTTCTTTCACGCTGTAATAAGGAGGAATAACTTCTTTCGTTACGCCTTGGCTTTCTAGTGATTGGCCAACCATACAACGTGCAGCTACTTTCGCAAGTGCAACACCTGTTGCTTTAGAAACAAATGGTACTGTACGCGCTGCACGAGGGTTAACCTCGATAAGGTATACTTTGCCATCTTTCACAGCAAACTGAGTATTCATTAGACCGACAACACCAAGCTCTAGCGCCATGTCACGTACTTGCTTGCGCATAACGTCTTGAATATCTTGCGATAGAGAGTGTGCTGGTAATGAACATGCTGAGTCACCTGAGTGAACACCCGCCTGCTCGATGTGCTCCATGATACCGCCGATGATCACGTTTTCACCATCACAGATAGCATCAACGTCAACTTCGATTGCATCATCTAGGAAGCGGTCAAGAAGAACTGGTGCTTCGTTAGATACAGATACCGCCTCAGTCATGTAACGACGTAAGTCATCTTCGTCATATACGATTTCCATCGCACGACCACCTAGTACGTATGATGGACGAACAACTAATGGGAAACCGATTTCTTGAGACTTAGCAACCGCTTCTTCTAATGAAGTGACTGTCGCGTTCTCAGGCTGAAGAAGGTCAAGACGTTCAACAAGTTGCTGGAAACGCTCACGGTCTTCTGCACGGTCGATTGCATCTGGAGAGGTACCAATTACCGGCACACCATTCGCTTCAAGGTCACGCGCTAATTTCAGTGGTGTTTGACCACCGTACTGAACGATAACGCCTTTTGGCTTCTCAACGCGTACAATTTCTAGCACGTCTTCAAGTGTAATTGGCTCGAAGAATAGACGATCTGATGTATCATAGTCTGTAGAAACTGTCTCAGGGTTACAGTTAACCATGATAGTTTCGTAACCATCTTCACGCATTGCAAGCGCTGCGTGTACACAACAGTAATCGAATTCGATACCTTGACCGATACGGTTAGGGCCACCGCCGATAACCATGATCTTGTCTTTGTCAGATGGCGCTGCTTCACACTCTTCGTCATATGTAGAGTACATGTACGCTGTGTCTGAGCTGAATTCTGCTGCACAAGTATCAACACGCTTGTAAACAGGTAGGATTTCTAACTGATGACGCTTCTTACGGATTTCTTTTTCAGACACACCTGCAATTTCAGCAATGCGCGAATCAGCAAAACCCTTACGCTTAAGGCGACGTAAGAAATCTTTGTTAAGACCGGCAAGACCTGCTTCTGCAATTTGAGCTTCATCTTTAATGATGTCTTCAATCTGAACTAAGTACCAAGGGTCAATCTTAGTTAGCTCGAATACATCTTCAACACTCATACCGTGACGCATTGCATCTGCAATGTACCAAATACGCTCTGCACCTGGCTCGCGTAGCTCACGGATGATGGTTTCTTTTGCTTTAGGGTCATCAAGTGCAACGATTGGGTTGAAACCTGTTGCGCCCACTTCTAGACCACGAAGTGCTTTATGAAGAGACTCTTGTTGGTTACGGCCAATCGCCATAACCTCACCAACAGACTTCATCTGAGTCGTTAGACGGTCATTTGCGCCAGCGAACTTTTCAAAGTTAAAACGAGGGATCTTAGTCACAACGTAGTCAATTGAAGGCTCAAATGATGCTGGTGTCGCGCCACCAGTGATGTCATTTTGAAGCTCATCAAGCGTGTAACCTACAGCCAGTTTTGCTGCGATTTTCGCGATTGGGAAACCCGTCGCTTTTGAGGCTAGTGCAGATGAACGAGATACACGTGGGTTCATCTCAATGATAACCATACGGCCATCTTTTGGATTTACACCAAACTGAACGTTTGAACCACCTGTTTCAACACCAATCTCACGCAATACCGCCATCGAAGCGTTACGCATTAACTGATACTCTTTATCAGTCAGTGTCTGTGCCGGTGCAACTGTGATTGAGTCACCCGTGTGAACACCCATTGGATCAAAGTTTTCGATAGAACATACAATGATACAGTTGTCGTTTTTGTCACGAACAACTTCCATTTCGTACTCTTTCCAACCAAGTAAGCTCTCATCAATTAGAAGCTCATTCGTAGGTGAAAGGTCTAGACCACGTGTACAGATTTCTTCAAACTCTTCCATGTTATAAGCAACACCACCACCGGTACCACCCATTGTGAAAGAAGGACGAATAATACATGGGAAACCAATACGCGTTAATACGTCTTTTGCCTCATCCATTGAGTGTGCGATCTCTGCTCGAGGACACTCAAGGCCAATGTTTTTCATCGCGATGTCGAAACGCTCACGGTTTTCTGCTTTGTCGATTGCATCCGCAGTTGCACCAATCAGCTCAACGTCGTGTTTAGCCAGCACACCGTGCTTGTCTAAATCAAGCGCACAGTTTAGTGCTGTTTGACCACCCATTGTAGGAAGAACCGCATCTGGCTTTTCTTTTTCGATGATTTTTTCAACAACTTCCCAGTGAATTGGCTCGATGTACGTTGCATCAGCCATTTCTGGATCAGTCATAATGGTTGCAGGGTTCGAGTTTACAAGAATGACTCGATAACCTTCTTCTCTAAGCGCTTTACAGGCCTGAGCACCAGAGTAGTCAAATTCACATGCTTGGCCGATAACAATTGGGCCTGCGCCCAAGATTAGAATGCTTTTTATGTCGGTACGTTTTGGCATTGTTACTCCAGTAATAAATTAGGCTTTGCGTGCTTGCATTAATTCAATGAAGTGGTCAAACAACGGCGCTGCGTCGTGTGGACCTGGGCTTGCTTCAGGGTGACCTTGGAAACTGAAAGCTGGCTTATCAGTGCGGTGAATACCCTGTAACGTACCGTCGAATAATGACTTGTGCGTTGCACGAAGATTGTCAGGTAAGCTTTGCTCATCAGCAGCGAAACCATGGTTTTGCGCTGTGATCATCACTACGTCACGGTCTAGATCTTTAACCGGGTGGTTACCACCGTGGTGACCGAACTTCATTTTTACTGTTTTTGCACCAGATGCTAATGCCAGTAATTGGTGACCAAGACAAATACCAAAAATTGGAGTGTCTGTTTCAAGGAAAGACTTGATAGCATCGATTGCATAAGTACATGGCTCTGGATCACCAGGTCCATTTGAAAGGAAGATGCCGTCTGGGTTTAATGCCAGTACTTCTGCAGCGGAGGTTTCTGCAGGAACAACCGTTAGCTTACAGCCACGGTCAACTAGCATACGTAAGATATTTTTCTTTACACCAAAATCGTATGCAACAACATGGAACTGCTCTTCACCTTGCTCAAGCGTTTTAAAGCCTTCGCCTAGTGTCCAGCTACCTTCATTCCAAGGGAAAGAAGATTCTGTTGTTACAACTTTTGCTAAATCCATTCCTTTTAGGCCAGGGAATGCCTTAGCCGCTTCAAGCGCCTTTTGCTCGTCAACGTCATCACCTGCGATGATACAGCCGTTTTGAGCTCCCTTATCACGTAGGATACGCGTCAGCTTACGCGTATCGATATCCGCTATCCCTAAAATATTACGTTCTTTCAAATAATCACTTAACGATTGTTCGTTACGGAAATTACTTGCTAGTAATGGTAAGTCACGAATCACAAGGCCTTTAGCCCAGATTTTGTCCGCTTCTTCGTCTTCACTGTTGGTACCAGTGTTTCCGATGTGCGGGTAAGTTAAGGTGACAATTTGTTCCGCGTAAGACGGATCTGTCAAGATTTCTTGATATCCTGTCATAGACGTATTGAATACTACCTCACCAACAGAAATACCGTCGGCGCCGATGGCAGTACCGCGAAACACCGTACCGTCTTCAAGGACTAACAGAGCGGATTTAGTCAAGTTAACCTCCATAGATATAAAAAAACGGGATAAGCAAACACGCTTTTTTCCCGTCTACAAAGCGCTTGGTAACACGCAGTAATTAAATTTTGGCAAATTCGTTACAGTCTACAGCACTTTCTGGGATTCGTCTAATGATTAGAGTAAAAAACTTGAAAATAAGCACTTAAAAGTCATTTTCAAGTGAAACCGCCAAAAAAATAAACAAACTACTTCAAACCTAGGACATCTTGCATGTCATAAAGTCCTGCTGGTTTGTTTTTCAACCACTGTGCAGCCCTTACTGCACCTGATGCAAACGTTAACCTTGATGCCGCTTTGTGGGTTAATTCAAGCCTTTCACCCATGGTTGCAAAGTAAGCTGTATGTTCACCAACTATGTCACCTGCTCGGAGGACTGAATAGCCAATTTCATCTTGACTTTTCGCTTCATGAACATTAGTGCGGTCATACCTCGCGACAGTGTCATGATCCCACCCTTTCGCTTCTGCAATCGCTTCCCCGATTGCCAACGCAGTGCCTGACGGTGCATCAATCTTATTTCTGTGGTGGGCTTCAAATATTTCAATGTCCATTTCATCAGCAAGCTTGGTTGCTGCCGTTTGCACCAAGTTTAATAAAAGGTTTACGCCGACACTAAAATTGCGCGCAAATACAATGGGGATGTGCTTACTGGCTTCTTGTAACTGTGCCATCTCTTGATCAGATAGACCGGTTGTACCAATCACCATGGGGATTTTTTTACTTACTGCCGTTTTTAGGTGAGACAACATACCTTCAGGTAACGTAAAGTCGATTAACACACCAGCTTGCAGGTCTTCACTGTTTTCGGCGCTAAATTTAAGCGCTGATGTGTGCACAGGTTGCAGTGCCTTGACTTGCGTATCCAGATATTGCGAGCTTTCTCTCACAAATGCGCCAGCTAGTTCAACCTCTTTTTCAATTTCTACCGCTTCAATCAGTGCCTGTCCCATTCTGCCGTTTGCACCAAATACACCTATTTTTGTCATTACTTTCTCATTCCTAATTTTTATCTACGCTTCAGATGGGTAGACGATAATCAATTCGCCCTCTTCATTCTATATGCGCATTTTCTTCTAGCACTTAATCGAGTAAACAACTCATTGTCACATGCTTGTACCGGCCTAGAGTTTAGCGTATCTCTATGCCATAGTCAGTTATTCAATAATTATAATAAAGACCATAGACTTTAGACGTCTAAACATTTAAACTTCCACCTTCGCCGATTTAATTATTGCGGGCGTAGAAGTTTAAATACAGCTAATAATAGCCCTGTTGGCTGTGGTTATGTCTACTTACACTGCAACTTAAGTAGATACTGTTTTTTGGGGAGTGCTATGCAGCCATCTTTTGACAACACACGTGCAAAGTTATCTTTGTTACCTTTACTTACCTTTGTTGCCCTATTTCTAGGCGCAGGTTTATACCTACAATCACAAGGCGTTGACTATGCCTTTTACCAATTACCCGCACCGGTGGCTATTTTGCCAGCGATCGTGCTTGCTTTTTGGTTAAATAAAACGTCAATCAATCAAAGCGTTGAAACTTTCATTAAAGGCGCTGGACACAGTAATATCATCACCATGTGCCTTATCTACTTGCTAGCTGGTTCTTTCTCGGCAGTCGCAGGAGCCACAGGTGGTGTTGATGCGGTTGTAAACGCGGGTCTATCACTAATTCCACCGGCATTTTTACTGCCAGGCTTATTTTTAATTGCTGCAGTTGTATCGACTGCCATGGGTACATCTATGGGGACTATTGGTGCAATAGGCCCGATTGCCTACGCTGTATCTATAAAAACAGGTATTGACCCAGCCCTGATGGCCGGCACAATCGTCTCTGGTGCGATGTTTGGTGACAACTTATCTATTATTTCGGATACCACAATCGCAGCGACACGTACGCAAGGTTGTGAAATGAAAGACAAGTTTAAAGAGAATTTAAAAATTGCTTTACCTGCGGCCTTCTTCACTGTGCTGCTTTTGGTATTCTTGACCCCTGAGCCTCAAGCTGTTGAAACTAAAGATTTCGATTGGTTATTGGTGCTACCTTATGCATTTATTCTAGTTCTTGCCGTCATGGGCTTGAATGTATTCGCTGTGCTCTTTAGCGGAATCATTTTTGCGGCTGCAGTTGGCTTTGCCGGTGATTATGAAGGCGGCGCATTCGTTAAAGACGTATATAAAGGCTTCACTGATATGCAGGAGATCTTTTTACTATCGATGTTTATTGGTGGCCTGTCTGAGTTTATTCGTATTAATGGCGGCTTAGAGTACATAGCAACTAAAATCCATAAAATCACGTCTAAGCTTGGCAAATTGAACAGTAAAGTTGCTGATCAACTTGGTATTGCCGCCTTGGTTATGACTAGCAATATGTGTATTGCAAACAACACGGTAAGTATTATCGTTGCAGGACCTGTTGCTAAAAAATTAGCGGACGATAGTGATATATCACCAAAGCGTTCAGCAAGTTTATTAGATATCTTCGCGTGTGTAATGCAAGGCTCTTTGCCATATGGCGCACAAGCATTATTGCTAGGCGCGACTTTCAGCATCAGTCCTTGGGATGTGTCTACATCTTCATTCTATTGCTTTATTTTAGCTTTCACTGCGGTTGCTGTGATTATTTTACGCCGTAATAAAGCCTAACTTGATCTGTGCACCTGTTTTTCGGGTGCACATAACCTCCTGAATTAATATATAATTACAAAGTTCCTCAACTTTTAAGATATATTAATGAACAAAAAAATCTCTCTGGCACTATCCACTGCCCTCACTTGCATCGCTTCTTCGACGTATGCTGCAGATTGGAGCAATACGCAGCTCCATATCAATCATGGGAAGTTTAAAAACCCTTTTACAAAAAATGAGGCAAATACTACTGTATATTCATTGCAGCACAGCTCTGGTTATCAATATGGAGATAACTTTTTCTTTATAGACTATCTTGTCGATGATCTAGATGATAATTATCAAGATAGAGACTTTTATGGAGAGTGGTACTCAACATTTAGCCTGTCAAAAACAGCTGGATTTGAATTTAAAAATAATGCGATAAAAGACATAGGGTTAGTTGCTGGCTTTAATATGGCTGGCGACTCTAAAGTAATGAAATACTTGCCTGGTGTAAAAATCTCTTGGAACGCTGAAGGCTTTAGCTTTTTATCAACCTTATTTACAGCTTATATTGACGACAACGAGGGCGTAGCCAGAGGTGGTGCACCTGCGGAATCAAACAGCTGGATGATAGATATAGCTTGGGGATACCCTTTTAGTATCGGCAATCAAAAATTTGAAGTGACCGGGCATGTTGAATATATCGCCCAAAGAGAAAATGAGCTAGGTTTTGACGTTAAAGGCTGGCTACTGGCTCAACCTATCATTCGATGGGATTTGGGTCACGCACTTGAAATGCCAGAAAGCCAACTGTATTTGGGATTAGAGTGGCAATATTGGCGAAATAAGTTAGGCACTGACACCAATGAATCAGTACCTCAAGTACACGTCGCTTGGACATTTTAACTAGGTTAATCACACCGAGGCGCTAATCAGTGCCTCTTGAACCGCTTAAATTTCACTCTCTTGAGCATTACTGCACTTCTCATCTAAAGTAAGCATATAAAATAAGAATAATGTATTAAAGTCTTTCATTCTTCTGCCGATAATAGTACGTATTTTAAGTAGTGGTGTTTTATAGGTACTTTATTGCCAAGGATTTTATGATGAACTTTTTACATGAAGTAAGTGTGGCTTATGGCCATAAACTAGCGACAGACCTTCAGGAAAGGGCCGCCAAAAGAGAGCAAGAAACCTTAGAGGTAGAAAATAATACTTCCGATGTGGAAAGTAAAGATGGCGATTCCACAAATAAAACAGATAAAGCTTCAGAGTTAGAGGGCACCCATAAACTCTCAGACAAAGAAAAGGAAAAGCTTTCTGGCCGAGAAGCGAAAGAAAAAGCCGAAGATAAGTACGGCGACATTCCCGATCATATCCGTCGAATGTTAGAACGTTTAGAAGAAATGAAAGAAGAGCTAGACCTAGTTAAACAAGAAGTCGCTGAGCTCAGCGCCAAAACTGACCACAATGACGAAGCACAAAAAGCCTATTTCGATTCGAGAAACCAGTATTTCATGCAATTACAAATCCACTACTTCGACATGATAGAGAGCGTAAAAGATGCAATGAAAGAAGCCGGCATTACCGACATGAGTATCTTGATAAAGGCCATTGCATAGATGGCCAAAAAGTAAAATTAAACGTGTTAATTACAGTTAAAAATAGACTAATGAGCTAAATCAAACACACTCAAGATAATTACCCTCACGAATTCCCGCATTGGTCTTCAAAAACTATCGAACTCTTATCTCCTACCAATGACATCCCCCCCCCTCTAATCGAGCACGCTAATACAGCAAGGTAGAGCGCAGATTTCCAGCTATCTGTTCAAATTAAACCCAAATATTACACTTTATTACACCGTGTTTACTCTCTAAATTTCATGTAATAAGATCTTGATAAATTTACCTAAAACATATAATTGCATTTTGCAAAATTAATGAGTGATATCAGTTTGAAAATTATTACAATTAAGGTTTTTAAGTTAACAATTGCACATAAAAACATATCACTCTGTATCCCGCCATTAATTGTTAATAATGTTTAATTACTGTAACTCGTGTTTTAAACAGGAATTACTCGATTGGCCTTTTGTCGTCTTTAAATGACCCAAGAGCACCATAAACGGACATTAATTTAAAAAGCTTATTACCATTATGTCATTAACACAGTTTTCAGATTCATATATCGATGAACGATTTGAGTCTTCTAATTACGAATTACTAAGTAAGATTGGTGAGGGTGGCTTCGGTAAAGTATTCAAAGCCAAGCAAAATAGCACAGGACAAATTGTTGCTATTAAATTTCTCTCAATAGAACCTCATTGTGAAGAGCAAAAAAAACAAAGGTACATTGAACGATTTAAGCGTGAAACATCATTAAGCAGTCAATTACAACACCCCAACATCGTTCGGCTTTTAGATCAAGGTCAAGTTGATGACAGTTTACTTTATGGCGTATTCGAATTCGTTGAAGGCTATTCATTACGTGAACACCTACTGATCGAAGGTCCTTTTAGTGCACCTGACGCAACAGACATTATGTCTCAAGTTCTTGATGCGCTCATTCACGCTCATGATAAAGGTATCGTTCACCGAGACATTAAACCAGCAAACATCATGCTGAGTAAAACAGGTGCTAAGCTACATGCAAAAATACTGGATTTTGGCATCGGTACACTTACTCAAGATAGCCGCCAATCAGACTTTAAGACGCTCACTTTAACCCAAGAAACGCTTGGTACGCCTTCATACAGTGCTCCAGAACAGCTCAGAGGAGAGCCTGCAACTATAAAAACGGATTTGTATGTATGGGGCTTGGTGTACTTAGAATGCTTGACTGGGATACCAGCTGTTAGTGGCACGAGTATAGCTTCAATTTATCATAGACAGCTCAGCGACGCCCATATCCCTATGCCCAGTCCTATCTTGGGGCATCCCCTGTCCGGATTACTACGTCGTGTGTTAAATAAAAACGCCATCGAGCGAGTGATCACCGGCGAAGAAGCATTTAATGAGCTTAAATCCATCAATGTGGCCAATTTAGTAGGCACATTAGCGCAGAGCAACGCAAAGCAATTTGTCGAAGATGAAACGCTTGTTATGCAGCAGTGTTCAGAAACATCCGGCATCCCCTATACCTACACCTCCCTCACTGAAAAAAAACAAATTACAACATTAGCAGTGCGATTTAGTACATCATTTATTGACTCTCGAGACCATGATTTGGATGTGATAGATACACTATTTAAGTCACAACGAAATCATTGCTTGGATATTGCCGTCCGCTTTGGTGGATTTCACGTAGGCAGTGTTGCTGATACATCTTTATTTTATTTTGGCCACCCTACGGCCAGCGATAATGATACTCGACTATGCGCTAGAAGCGCACTGGAAATCATCAGCGAAATCTCAAAACGCAACGCGTTAATGAAAGATGCACATGGCGCACAACTTAACGTGCATATAGGTATACATACTGGGGTATTTGTCATTTATGCTAATACAACTCCAGAAGGGCACGCTGCCAATGCTGCGATGGTGCTAGCAAGAACAGCAAAAGAGAGACAAGTTTTATGTAGTGCAGAAGCTCGGGCTATTCTAGACCCTTACAGTGAGTTTGATAATTATGTAGACCTAAAATTAGGCTTGTCTTATAGTCCTGAGCAAGTATATGAATTAAAAGGTGAACGCCAAATCGAAGCCTTTGGCTTTATGCGAGGAACGCGTAATAACCATACTTTTATTGGTAGACAAGAAGAGCTCCATAATCTTCTAACTGTGATCAAGCATTCACCTGCTCGCAAAGCCCACATCAGTGGAGAAGCAGGCATTGGTAAATCACGCCTTATTCAAGAAGTCAGACATAATACTACAGACTACCAGCATCTTATTGCTCAATGTCTACCAGAACACAAAAACAGTGCGCTTTACCCAATCCTTAACTTAGTTAAATACCTATTTAACACCAATGAGTTAAATTATGACTCTGCATACGAAGTATTCTCCAATGTGATAGAGTCGCAGCCAAAAAGCTCTGAATACAATAGAGAGCAACTCATCTTAATTTTACTTACATGGTTAAACATCGATTTAAAAGAAGGCAATCAACTTCAAACTATTAACCCAGATGAGCAAAAACAACACTTATTCGAAGGACTCTCTCGACTTCTTTTAACAAAACAATTTGGTATAAATGACAATAAGCTATTTATAATTGAAGATATTCACTGGGCTGATAATACAACTCTTGAATTTATATCTCATTTCATGTCTCAGCTTTCTTCTGCAGAAGCTGTGCTAACTACTTCTAGAGAAGCGGTTCCAAGCCAACTTGTAGATCTTCATATTACCGAAGTGAATATTAATAAACTCTCTTTTGCAGCTACTGAAGAATTTATTTACACGCTTTTTGAGCACAGAAATGTCTCTTCCAATGTAATAGATACATTGATAAATCGTACTGACGGAGTGCCTCTATTCGTTGAAGAGCTTGTAAGCATGCTGAAACAAAGAGAATTGGTTGACTACAAGCACGGTGTAATCGAATTTACCTCTCCCGCACGATTGGACCAAGTTCCCTCAAGTTTACGAGAGTCATTACAGCAAAAGCTAGATTGTTTGCTTCATGCAAAAGAAACAGCGCAATTGGCCTCCACTATTGGTCGAGAGTTTGAATACGATATACTTGTTTCAGCTTCACCTTTGAGTGAAAGCCAACTTCAAAATGACCTCATTGAGTTAATTAATGCCGATTTAGTTTTTTTACAACGTCGAACCAAGTCTGATAGTTACATTTTTAAGCATGCTTTAGTGCGCGATGCGGCTTATGATTCATTGTCTGTCGAAAACAAAATTAAAAATCACAAAAGCGTTGCGGAATCACTTCAATCGGCCTCACAAAATGACGAGCAAAATGTTGTTATTGCTGAACATTTTTATATGGCTAAAGAAGTGAATATAGCAGTCTCGGTCATTTCGGATTATGCAGGGTACTTGCTAAAAAGAGCAGCTAATCAAGAAGCGGTTTATATTGTCAACAAGGGCATAGACTGGATCGAGTCAATGGGTACAGACTGCCCGGAAAATGAGGAACTGTATGTTAAGTTGCAGCAATATTTAGCGTTTGCCGAAATGGGCTATTCGGGTTTTGGGTCTAAACAAATTTCACAGAACCTTGAACTTCCTCAGTTACACGACAATAAGCTGGTTCCACAAAATACCGTATTTGACGAGTTTTTAAAATTTCAAACACTTATCTTCAACGGCGAAAGTACAAATGCACTAAAGCTGGCATATCATATTCTTGAAAATAGCGAACCAGAATTTAAAAGAAGCAATAGCCTTCTCATTTCACCATATCTGGGAAATGCCCATATGTTACGGGGTGAATTCCAACAAGCAGAGTATATATGGAACAAATGTTTGGATGAATATGATGATGAACTGGACAAGGACATATATCTAAAGGCAGGTGTTGATCCAAAATCTTATGTTATCTACGTCTCTGCAATGCAGCATTGCTTACAAGGCAATTTAGATAAAGCTTTTGAGAATTTAGAAGTCGCGAAGAAAAAGAGTGATATACCCGGCCATGAACTGTGTTTTCACTTAGCCGTTCATTTCGATTTTATCGTCTGTGTACATACAAATAACAGAAAGCGAATAGATGATCTCGCCAGACATCACTATGACATGTTCAAAGAAGACTTTAAAGACCTTTGGATTGTTGAAGGCACTAAAATGCATTACCAATGGAGTATCAATGATATTTCTGGTTTCGAAGAATATATTAACCTGCAAATAGAAAGTGGTCGCTCTGGCGTAATTAGTACATGCCAATATATGTATGCTGATTGTTTGAGTAGAAAAAAGCTGACAGATAAAGCAATTGAGGTTTGCCGAGACGGTCTAGATAAAATGCAACGAATGGATCTAAGTTGGAATGCGCCATTTTTAAGATCTGTCCTGATTAAATCCATTTACAGAAACACCGGAGTTATTAAGGAAATTGAAATAGATAATATTATGGACCAAGTAAAGTACTTCAATCGTAATGACAACAAACTAGGCGCTCTAACCTTATTTTATAACCTTGCTTTGATTTTGTTTGTATCCAACATAAATATTATAGAGCGCTACCGCTCTGCTGATCTCAAGCCAATACCCGGAACAAACCTATTTGTAAGAATCGAAAAGTTAATCACAAAGCAAGGGAATAAATAATGAAAACACACGTTGCATTAATGGGGGTGCTCAGTTCATTGATATTCCCTCAAGTTGGATTTGGCACAGAATCTAGCGATGACTCTGACGCGCTGTATTTAAACTATCACTTGCCAACTTCGCCAATTAATAGTCCGACAGTCCTTGATCACATATCAGGTATCAACAACGCAATGACTGATTTCCTGAACTATGGTAACAATCAATTTTTAGCTCTAAATGGGTTAAGTTCGACCTTTAATTGCGAAGAGTGTATTGCAATAAAGGCACTGCCAGTCAACCCCATTTGGCTTTCTTGGACCACCACCAATGAATATATACAAAAAAATAATCCCAACAGTCGGGATAAATACATTGATCCCAATGAAGTTTGTAAAATACCTCTTCAAAATGGTGAACAGTCCAGTAAATATCGCTTTTTAGCTGATACCAAAGTCCCAGACTCAAACCCAGCTACCCCTAATACCTTAAGAGATAGCGCCGGAAACTTGATTCATTATGAAGTAGTCATGAACGATGTCATTGAAGATTATTTAGATGCATTATTATCAAAAGGGCCCATAACCGAACAGACCAAGTTCAATTTCCCTACGGAAACACTTATTAAAGAAGGTTCACTTGTCTTAAAACTCGCATGGAAAGAATTGCAAAGTGATGATGGCGAGCGATACTTTAGGCAACCAGCCTATATTTTTGATGGCAATACATGTAGGCATGCAAATGTCGCTTTAATAGCTATGCACATAGCCTATCGCTCTGAATATCTACCTCAATGGTCTTGGACCACATTTTCTCATATCGATAACAGCCCAAGTATTGGCTACAACAAAAATACAAACAAAACAGAAGTGCCAATGCGCTCACTATTACTTAAAAAATGGAATCTATACGATAGACACTCGCCATCAGAAGTAAAAGTTAACACATTTGACGAAGCTTACTCAGGCTACAACGCCCGGATCGCTAATGTCAATGAGTTCGAATTTGCTGACTTCACAAATATATTAAGAACCAACCCAGATGTAGCATACAAAAAACTTGTTAGAGAGATTGAAACAAACTTTCCCAATTCTCCATGGAAGTTTTATCGTCAGGATGCTACACAATGGGCACAAAATATAATGGAAACAGACTACGCCAATTATTCTAATTTAGACCAGCTTTGTAATGTGGAAAATAAAATAAGATTTGATAACGACAAAGGAGAATATGTTGTTGTCCCCAATAAAAAGGTATGTGTTGTACCTAAACACTTAAGTAATACAGCAATAGAGCCATATAACCAAAAAAGCAGCTGCATTAATTGCCACACACCGACTCACTTAAAGACTCAAAAAAGTTCTAATTTCACATCAAAAGATTTTTTATTTTTTCCTAACTCACTAATAAAGAAGGTTTCACAATGAAAATTGATAACAATATTATAATTAAAGATTATAACTCTAATGTTGCCGCAAACATGACCCAGTCGGACCGAATTGCCATTATCGACTCCATGTCACGAATTGCAGGAAGTGAAGACTTAAGTACTGCAATGGCTGACTATGCAAGCAAAATAGGTAAATACACACATCAAATTAAAGAGCTTGAAGACGCAAAGCCACAATCGGACTTGGTTAAGTCAAATATCAAAGAAATTACAAAAATGAGACAAACAGAAGTTGACGGAATGACAGCGCTGTTAACAGGTAACCAAGAAGTTCCTGAAAAAGGTTATTTAACGACAACACTAGCACAAGTTCTAATTGGTCAACTAGAAGCTTCAAATGATCCAGACTACATGAAGTTTTTCCTCGGTGATGTGTCATACACTGCAACTTGGTAACAGAAGTTTAGGGTTAGGGGATCAACTCTCTAGCCCAGCTTTAATATTCAACAATGAAAAATAATCAAACAAATATCAAAGAACTTACTCCATTATTGGTGGATAAATTTAAATTAGATCGTAGTCAAGTTACCTTATTACGAACGCTCGATTCAATGCATCCAAAGTGCAGTTCAATTTACATAGAAAAGAGCTTATTTAATACCAGGAAGCTGGACGTTTCAGTGTCAATTCAACAGCCCCAATGCGTGCATTGGTATGAATATGACGCTGGTGATAATTTTCGTGGTGGTGCTAATTCATTTATTTCCTTTCCAAAAGAATATGTTAAAAAAGACCAACAACTAAAAAGTTTTATATACGCACAATTACAAAACTCAAGGCTCGCCTGTAAAACAAGTTTTTTAATGCTTAGGTTATTTAAACTTCGTCGTACCTTGCCTATTGAACATTATGGTTACATGGGAGCACGTAAGGCAAAAAGCCTGAGAATATGTTCTGCGGCCTTGACAATTAATGAGCTGACTTTCCAAGTGCCTAAACTCGTTACACATTACGATGAGCTTTTTAAAAAGCTCAGCGAAGCATTTAGCTTTAAATTATCGCAGAATTTAAGTCATGAATTATCAGGGCCCGTTGGTATTGAAGTCCATGCCAAAGGACAGCATGTGACTGCTACATGGCTAACATTAATTACAACACTTATCGAGCTAGAGCTTTTAGATGAATCGCATGCACAAGAAGCAAACCCTTTTATCCAAAAGCATTTTCAGCTTTCTAAATACAATCCTGATAACGTGTCTCTAGTCTCTCCAGCTCATTTCAAACTTGTATTTCATAAAATGCACCTGATAGAGGTAAAAATATACTGCAAAGCAAATACCTTTCCCTTCTTTTAACCTAAGTTATATAAAGATGAGCTGACTATGGATATCATTGGCTGAAAAACAGCTTATAACCAAGTCCTCATCTAACACCTATCAACAAAATTTGGCTTACAACGATTAAACGACTCTTGGCAGAATACACCAGCCCAATCAGAGCCTCAGATAACTAAATGATTGTCGTATAGGCAGACTTACTCAAACTGAAACACAACTATAAGCGGTATTTAATAACCTTTAACATGCATGTTTACACGGTTATTCATAATCCATGATTATATCCACACATCATTATCAGCGGTCAGCTCTCCTCCTGTATCTCCTGTGTTAATCACACCTTTGGGTTCGATTATTAAGAGATGGCATTCTTCCAATGCGACAGGTTTGTGCTCTACCCCTCTTTCAACCACAAACATTTCACCACGATTTAAATGCACAGTTTTATCTCTAAAATAGATATCCAACGCCCCTTCTAAAACGATAAATGTTTCATCTGTGTTATCGTGTTGATGCCAAGTAAACTCTCCTATTACTTTGACAAGTTTAAATTGATAATCATTCATTTGCGCCACTACTTTAGGTGACCAATGGTCACTGAATAATGATAGCTTATGTTCAAAATTAATCGCGTTTTGGTTTTTCATTGTCTACTCACTCTAATGCTCATAAAAAGAATATGTTGCAAAAGAGCATGAATCAAATGTACATTTTTCAGATAAATATGAATATTGTACATACTATGAATTTAAGACAGTTTGACCAGAATTTGTGGCTTGTTTTGGACGCTTTGTACCAAACACAAAGTGTGTCAGAAGCGGCTGAGTTGTTAAGCTTAAGCCAATCGGCTATGAGTCACGCACTGAAACGTTTACGAGTTGCATTTGATGACCCTTTATTCGTCAGACAGCAAGGTGAAATGAAACCAACAAAGAAAGCGCTTATGATACAGCCTCTTGCGCAGCAAGGTGTCGCATTACTCAACCAAGTTGCCAGTAGCTTGGATAAATTTGATATAACTACATCCAAACGACAATTCACTATTGCTACTACAGATTTCATCGCAAGACTTTTTGTATTTCCGTTACTGAATAAACTTTCCGCTACCCATTCAGGTATTAAAATAAAAGTTGTGGATTTAGAGTCCGAGCTGCCTCTATCGGCTTTAACCATTAATCAAATCGATCTCGTTTTGACCTTTAATCACACTGATACCTTGGACTCAGATATTGAATATGAAACATTATTAAGCGGGGATTATCGGGTGATCTCACGCAGAAACCACCCACTTTTTAACAATGAGATGTCATTATCCAGTTATCTACAAGCACAGCACATTTTAATCTCTCCTTGGGGTCAAGAATACGGTAGTTTGGATATTGAGTTGAGTAAGATTAATACAGAAAGGCACATTGCAGCCATAACTCCACACCTCATGCAGGCAATCAGCTTAGTTGCAACTAGTGACTTGATAGCAACGGTCCCTACACGTGCAATCTCATCTACCGAGCAAGATTTGATTGATATTTACACACCGCCAATTGCCTTACCTCCTTATCGATTATACATGGCTTGGCATCGCGCCTTTGAATTGGATCCAGGACTGAGCTGGTTAAAAAAAGAACTCAGCGAGATTGCAGCAATTGCAATATCATCAGCCTAAATGGTCAAAAACACATTAAAGTTTACATTATAGATACAAAGGTGTTGCACTTGAGATTTTTTTATGACAACTTGGGCTTAGGCTAAGCCTATAAAATAAATAAAAATTATAGAGTAGTAAGTTATGACAGGATCTCTCAAACTATCACCAATCGCGCTTGCACTGCTAGCAAGCAGCGCATCTTTTGCACAACAAACCGAATCAACAGATACAAAAATTGAAACTATCTCAGTATTAGGCTCTAAAGTTTCAAATCGTACTGCAACTGAATCAACGTCACCCATTGATATTCTTGATACAGAGCAGCTCAACAAAGGAGGCTACACGGAGCTTGGACAGAGCTTACAATCAATCGCCCCTTCGTTTAACTTTAGTAGAACTCAAGTTTCTGATGGTTCCGACCTATTCCGTCCGGCCACATTAAGGGGGCTACAGCCAGATCAAACGTTAGTACTTATCAATGGTAAAAGAAGACATACTCAAGCTATTTTTGGTCTAACCGGAACCGTCGGCGCTGGTGCTGCTGGTACCGATATGAACTCCATTCCAATGATGGCATTAAAAAATGTCGAGATCCTGCGAGATGGCGCCGCTGCTCGATATGGTTCAGATGCAATTGCAGGGGTGATCAATTTATCTTTAAATGATTCAACCGGAGTAACCACTGGTTTTTTCCAAGGCAGTGCGACAGGCGAAGGTGATGGGGATACCTATGCTTTCGGTTTAAACCGAGGCTTTGATATAGGCAGCGAAGGCGGTTTTGTAAACTTATCTCTAGAGTATCGAGATGCAGAGGGTACTAACCGCGCTGAACGTGATACTGGTGGTTCATCGACAATCCCTGCAGGAGAATTATCCGACACGGTCAGGTGGCGACAAGGTAACTCCGATAGTGAATTTACTTCACTTTTCTTCAATGCTGCGTTGCCATTTGGTGATAAAGAGCTTTATTCATTTGGCGGATACTCCAATAGAACCGCTTTTGGTAATGGTTTTTACCGTGACTTTAACCGTGCAGAACGCAACGTGCCACAGGTATACCCAGACGGATTTTTACCTCGCATAGACAACGAAGCGGATGACATTTCGTTTGCAGTTGGCTTTAAAGGAGATATCAACCCCGATTGGAGTTTCGATTTCTCTAGTGTCTATGGCCAAAACAAGTATGGCTACTCATCATCAAATACCATTAATGCTTCCTATGCAGCCGAGTACCTTGCCAACAACCCCAATGCCAGTGATGAACAGATTGTAGAAAACGCGGGCCCTAATGGAGGTTATTCCGGTGGGTTTAGATTTGATCAATGGACAACCAACTTTGACTTAAATGGTGTTATTGAACGTGGCGATGCCGAACCTATTTATGTGTCGATTGGTGCTGAATACCGTAAAGAAAATTACGAAATTGTGCCTGGTGAAGTTGCATCGTACGCATGTGGTGCTTCGAACGCAGCAAGCTCATTCCCTTCCGTGATCGACTCTAGCGTTTTTGCAGATTGTGGATTCCAAGCTTACCAAGGGCTAAGACCTGACGCAGCCAATGAAGCTGATCGTTCAAGTCATGCTATTTACATTGAAGCAGAAACCTTACTGAATGAGTATTGGTTAGTCAGTGGTGCACTAAGGTATGAAGATGTATCAGACTCAGGTGACGAAACCATTTGGAAACTCGCAACTCGCTATGAAGTCACAGAAGATCTGGCTGTCAGAGCTGCGGCATCAACTGGATTTAGGGCCCCGTCATTACAACAAGCCGGTTACAGTGCATTCACTACAAGTTTAGGTGGCGACGGTTCACTTGCGACTTCTTTTACAGCAACTGCGGGTTCACCATTCCCAAGCGCTTTAGGTATTGATGGCTTACAACTTGAGTCGTCTGATAACTTAAATTTAGGCTTTGCATGGGACGCTAGCAATGATTTATCCATCACATTAGACTTCTATCAAATCAAGATTTATGACCGTATAAATTTAGGGAGTTTCATTGGCGTTGACAGCGAGGCGCTTGAAAACTTCCCAGAAGCCAATACAGCGCTTAAAGCTTCGGGTGCAGTGCAAGCTAACTTCTTCTCAAACTCGCTCGACTCGACAACCAAAGGGATTGATTTAATCGCATCCTACACAACCGAGATTGCTGCAGGTGAGCTTGAAGTCACATTTGCTGCAAATAAAAATGAAACCACAATTGATAAAATACATACGCCAGAGGGCATATCTGAAGACATCGCATTAGATGAACAAACGCAGTCATTCTTAACCCATGGCCAACCACAAGAACGTGCCACACTTACTTTTGACTATAAAAAAGATGAATGGTCTTCGCTACTTCGTTTAAATTATTTTGGAAAAACCGAGGTTTCGTACTTTGCAGGCAAACACATTGTCTTACCTGACTTTTTATCACCGACTAATCACTGGCAAGAAAACAGTGTTGTTGAGTCAGCCGTGTTAGTCGACATTAACTTTGCATACCAAATCAATGACAACTTTGATTTATCAGTCGGTATAGACAATTTATTTGATAAAACACCAAACGAACTGGGAGAAGATGAGGTGCTTAACTTTATCACCAATGGCGCAATGCGCTACCCACTTAGAGCTCTGCCATATGGATTTGATGGGATGACCTATTACGCAAAAGTTAACTTTAGCTTTTAAATGACACCTTCTATGTATTGGCCATATGGCCAATACATAGACATGCAAATTAACTAAATATGTCATTCTTACAATTTCTCTGATTGAAAAATCACCATATTTATAAAAAATAACGCACACGTTTTTATTTTAAATAAACACACATTGCATGGTGTCTAATACTCACCTATCAATATTTTTACCAATTTAAATCAATTCTACATTTTATTACTTCAATAATTTTCAACTAAAAAATCAATTCAAATTCGGCTGTTTGACAAAAATTCCGCATTGTTCCTAATATAAAAAACGAACAAATTTCAACCAGAAATATCTAAAATGAGACTTAATATGATTCTTCTCTGCGTTAAACAAAGGTATTTAAATATAATTATGCTGTTGTTTAGCACATGTTCTGTGCAAGCAATGGATGAAACACAACTCATTGAACAATGGCTCAATCTTGAGAAACAAAAAAGTGCTTTGACTACATCATGGATGCAAAGAAAGACACATTTACAACAAAAAAGTTTACTACTCTCAAAAGAGCAAACTGCACTGCAAAAGCTAATCAGTAATAGTAATAAAAATCAATCTCTTGTATCAGAAAAACGTGCTAAGCTCACATCACAACAGTTCACCTTTGAACACGCCAATGCCGAACTCACTCACCAATTAGATTTGTTGTCAAAGCATCTTAAATCAGTAATAACTAAACTACCCCCACCGCTCCAACAGCAATGGAAAAAGACGTTATCAAGGCTAGATACAGAGTCTAATTCAATTCGATTAGAAGTGGCTCTCAATCTAATAAAGCAAGCATATAACTTTGATAAAAGGGTGGTTTTTCATACTGGTTTAATTGAGCTAAATGAGCACGAATCTATTTTGGCTGAACAAGTGTATTTAGGGCTAGCTCATGGATGGTATATCTCAAAAGATAAACATTATTTTGGCTATGGACAAAATCAAGACAATAAATTTCAATGGCAACACAAAGATCAGGTGAATATTCCCCTCACCCAAGCACACATATCCCAAGTTACTTACATCTTAACAAACCCGATGCGCGCAAAATACGTTCAGCTGCCATTGGCAATAAACTCTCGCAGCAGTGGTGCATTATGATTCATCGAGTTTGTTACATAGTACTGATAATTACGTGCATGCCTTCAATGGCTATGGAGCCAGACTTAAAAGCGGAACTAATCAAGCGCATAGCCAGTGCACAACAGCAACTCACCGCTGCTCAAATGCGCATAAACGACGAGCACAAAAAGATTGCCAATCAACTTCAGGCCCAACTAAAAACCGTAAAAAAACTGCGTAATGAAGCCAGAAATATTCGACGTTTAGAAGATGAGCAACTACTCAACGTTAATCAGTTGGAGCAGCGTAATCAACAATGGGTAAATCAGAAAAGTTATCAAGCACAGCTCATAGCTGCATTTGAAAAAACCACGCAAAGTCATATTTCGAATGACAATGGTAACATTGATATCAATCGCATTATTAGCACTTTCAATAAAAAGCTGGAACCTACATTTAAACAAAAACAATTGTTCGGCAGTGATAACACACTTGCGACATTTGATGTGATTAAAATCGGCCCTATTGAGTATGCTATTAATAACAAAGAAGCAGGCATTGTATCCAAAACTACTGATAACGGTACACCCATATTAAAGCAATTCCACCAGCAAAATACGCTATTTAATGACTTAGCCCATTTAAAAAGTTCTGGCTTTGGCTTTATTCATTTTGACCCTACTCTTGGCAATGCTGATAAATTAGCGCAAAGTCAGTTTTCCTTTTTCGATTACCTTAACAAGGGTGGCACATGGGCTATTCCGATTATCTCATTTGCACTCGCAGCGCTCATCATTGGGCTTTTCAAAGCAATTCAACTCTCGAGGCTACCACACATAAATACGGTCACGGCACAAGTCATCAAATATGCCAATAAACCGATATCTCCCATAGAGTTGAAAGCGCTTTACGTTAAACTCAGCACAATTGAACAGGCCCTGTTTAATATTGTACAGCAAAGCGAAATTTCTCAAAAAAGAGATGACCTGTTATTGGCAGAGTTATCAAAACAAAAAGCGCTGAATGAAAAATATATTGGTGTAATTACAACCTGTGCAACAGTTGCTCCCTTGCTCGGCTTGCTTGGTACAGTATCTGGCATGATCCATACATTTTTGATGATGAATATTTTTGGTTCAGGTGAGGCATCTGTAGTATCTGGTGGGATATCACAAGCATTAATCACAACAGAGCTTGGACTAATTGTGGCAATACCTGCCCTGATCGTCAGTGCACTACTCACACGGCGTGTGAAAAGTTTTCAATCTTCATTAGAATCTCTGGCACTGCACTTGAGCAAACTTGAGATCAGCCAACAGGAGCAAATACATGGCTGATATTACTCAAATACTATCTAATGGCGTCGTGATAGCCCTATTGTGTATCGCTAGTCTAACTTATTATATTATTTTTGATCTCTACTGCCACCCTTCGCGAGATGACTGGGAAACCAATGTAAAAAATTGGCAGGTTGCCCTACTCGCATTAATTGCCGCACTTCCTTTACTTGGGTTACTCGGAACCATTCAGGGGTTGCTTAATACTTTTGAATTCATGTCAATTTTTGATGCCCTAAATCAGCAAGCGGTAATGTCTGGTGGCATTTCAAGTGCCCTTATCACAACCAAATTAGGCCTCGTTTTGGCTATTCCTGCACTCATCCTTCGTCAACTTTTACTTTTCAAATTCAAAGCGCTACGAGGTGTAAAATGAAGTCTTCATTTGAACAACAAACTGGGCGCGAACAAACCGATGATATTGATTTGGCTCCACTACTCGATGTGGTGTTTATTCTTTTGATTTTTTTTATCGTCACTACGGTATTTGTCAAAGAAACAGGTGTCGAAGTGGATAAACCATCTTCTATCTCAAGTAAAAGCTTAGCAAAAAACGTCTTTTTACTCGCCATTACCAATGACGGTCAAGTTATTTATGATGGCACCAATATTGGTATAAACGGGATACGCAGCACTCTTGAACACTTAAATCGTAAAGAAGCAAGACCGCTAATCATCCAAGCAGATAAAGCAGTGACTACAGAGCAGCTCGTTAAGGTGATTGACCAAGCTAAGTTGGCTGGTATCACTAAGATAAGTTTGGCAACACAGGACTTTCAGTAATGCGAATGCCCCAATTGAGTGTGGCTAAGTTCACCTTGATGGTCTCGGCTATAGGACTTTCGTCCATTTTATTTATCGTATTAATACTTCTCGATGGCACAAACACTACACCGCCAGATCAGGTAAAAATTGCTCAACTCGATGTTACTATGTTCATTCCACCACCGCCTCCTCCACCACAAATAACAACAACCAGTGACACAAGCCATGACACGAGTACACTCAATGTCCTAGACCTCACAGGTACGGTAAAAGTCAATTATGGCATTAAAAATAATATGGCAATGCCAAACATTACAGATATCTCAATGCCCAAGTTTTCGCTTAAGCGATTTGAGCTACGTGATTTCTATACTTCCAAGATCCCGATGCTAGAGGTAGAAAAGCTAGACAAAGTACCTAAAGTCGTCTCACAGCGTTACGTAAGGCCACCAAAGTCAGTCCGCAAGTATGGAGAAAAAAGGATAAAAACAACGGTTGAACTAATCATCGACCAATCAGGCAAACCCTTTATCAAAAAAATCATCGACCCGGCATTCCCAGAAATGATTGAAACCATAAAAACGTGGGTTAAATACGCCAGATTCGAGGTTCCGAAAAAAGAAGGAAAAGCCGTACAAGCGGTGTATTTGTACGATATAAATTTCAATTATGGGTAATATAATGAATAACAAAATTACGCTAACTCTTTTATTTACAATGAATTTTTTCGTCATATTTGGCGTAAATGCGCAAACGTATAAACTAGAACTTGAACCTGTGAAATTTGTGATACCAGGATTTAGCGAACAGTATTTAGAGCGCGAAGTGTCGCTTGCACCAGATGAATATGAATTAGCTGAAAAACTCAGAATACTACTTAATAACAATGATTTTCAGCAAGTTAAATCAGAACTCGATACCTACTATGACGTTGAACTCAGTCCTGCTCTTTTAATGATTAAAGCCCAAGTCTATTTCTCATTCAAGGCGTACAACCAAACTATTCACTTGTACCAATTGGTATTAAAACGCAAACCTCAGTTAGTACGTGCCCATGAAGAGCTTGGGGTGCTTTACCTGATCACAGAAAACTTTATTCAAGCGAGGCAACACTTTGCTAAAGCCATTGCGTATGGATCCAACAACGCCTCAGTGCACGGACATTTAGGTTACCTAAACCTCCAACAGCATGGCGGACTCAGTGCCGTTTATGCCTATCAAAAAGCATTTAGCCTAGAGCCACACAATTCGCAATGGCAGCAGGGTTTGTTAACCTCTTTAGTACAAGCCAAGATGCATCAACCTGCACTTGCATTGCTAAATGAACTCATTGCACAAGATAAAAACAATCAATCATACTGGTTAACCAAAGCTGCTATCCATATTGAGCAAGATACCCATGAGCGCGCTCTACAATCATTAGAATTCGCGCTATTACTTGGTGATATCCCACAACAAAACTTATTAATCATGATCAACCTGCATTTTGAACAAGCACAATTTGACCGTGCAGTTGCCTTACTTAAAACACATGTCAAAAGTCAGCGTCTCGTATTTGAAGATATTCGCAATTACCTGCTTTGGCTCAATCAAGCCAACCGCTGGGAAGATAGCCAGTGGTTAATCACAAATCTGAGTGAACAAAGCGCATTGAGCGCACAAAATAAAAGCCTTATGCTCTCGACTCAAGCACAAATACTTGAAGCCAAAAACCGTCATACCGAGGCTTTAGCGCATTATCAAAATGCGTTAGATACAGATCCAAATAACCAAAATGCACTACTTAGCTTTGCCCACCTGCTGCTACAACAGAAGCATTATATCAAAGCTGAGCAAATGTATATTCGTGCTGAAGCATTTGAGGCATTACAATTGCAAGCGCTATTAGGTCGTGCCCAACTATATATAAATACAGATGATTTAAAGGCAGCTTATCAATTACTCATTGACGCAAAACGCGCATACCCAAATACCTTGCGTATTCAAGACAAAATAAACTTACTTGCAAATATCATTGATATTCAAAATACCAACACATTATAAGGAGCATAAGATGGTTCGTATCACACTCTGGTCTATTTTTGTCACATTAGTAACAGGATGTAGCTCAACAAAGTACACCTTCGACTATGCCAATTGTGGTTCAGAAAGCTGGCAAGCACTGGGTCATAAAACAGCCCTATCAGGCGAAAATGTCAGGCTTTTTGACGCTGTAAAGAAAACCTGTGGAGATACTCTCCCCCCCAATGCACAAAATCAATTTGTCAGTGGTTATAGCGCAGGCTTAATCGAATACTGTACTTATGAGACAGGATATCAGCACGCAACTGAAGGAAGTACCCAAACTGATATTTGCCCTTTTGATTTACAACAAGCTTATCGAAAAGGGTTTGCACTTGGGCAACGTAAACGCACAGAGATTGACGAGTATATGGCAAGACAAAAAAGAGAAGTATACCGACATAAACAAAATCAAATAAGCAAAGAAAAGCCAAGACTAGAAATAAGGTAAATTAATGGGTTGCCAATTGCTGACAATCAGTTTTGAATAGTCAGCATGCCCACTTCTCAACACCCAAGCGTGACTTAAATCTCCCCCCTGAACCATTTCTCTTCTAAAGAAAATGCGACATTCATTATTTATGTTGTAGATAAAATAAAACATCTAAGTTCAGCTTTAGTTTAGTTACGCCTCATTATAATATGCAACTTCAATTTGAAAGGAGTATAGTCAATTGAAAAAGCTTACCATATTTACTGCAATCATAATGCTATCAGCCAACTCACATGCGGCTAAAACACAAAGCCCCCCGCTCATAAAGCACAGCAATGTAAAAGCGCACAGTACTTGTTTTGGTTTTAGTTATGAAGCTTGGCAAGCAACCATGAAAAATAAATATACCAGACGGTTAAAATCAGACGAAAAAGTCGATATGGCCATGAAGCGGTTTGTTAAATGGTTTCCAAAAAGCCAGTTTAATGAATATAAAAATAACTTGGCTTGCCAGCATTTTACATATTCTGTCGACGGCTTAGAAGTTGACGGTTATGTCATTAAACCCAAGTCCCATGAAGGCAAGCTCCCTGTCTTAATCTACAATCGAGGAGGGAATGGCAGCTTTGGAAACATGACTTTGGGACCGCTCATGGCGAATTTATTTCCCCTTGCTGATAAGGGGTTTGTGATCATTGGCAGTCAGTATAGACAAAGCAAAAAACCACAGGTCCCATTAGATGAATTTGGCGGGGCAGATGTCAATGACGTCGTAGCACTTAACGAGCTTATCCCTCATATTCACGGTGCTGACAGTCAACGAGTAGGTATGTATGGCGCAAGCCGAGGGGCAATGCAAAGTTACCTTGCAGTCAAAAAGATGCCCAACATAAAAGCCCTTGCCGCCATTGCTGGAGTTTCTGATCTCGCAAAACAGCTCGAAAGAAGACCAGAAATGGAACGCGTTTATAAACACAGGATCCCTAATTATAAAGCCAATAAGCAACACACGTTGAATCAACGTTCAGTGCTACACTGGGCGAATACACTGCCAAAAAATACCCCTATCCTGCTTTTACACGGTACCGATGATAGACGCGTCTCTCATGAACAATCCGTCGAATTAGCCAAAGCGTTTGCCTTGCACGACATTGAGCACAAACTGGTCCTATACCCAGACGATTATCATAACTTAAAGTTGAACAAAAAAGAGTCATTCGAGGAATTAGCAAATTGGTTTAATGCGTATTTGTGATGAAGCTAAAGACTCATATTGATAGCTGAAGTGACAGAAAAGCGAGAGTACAATAGCTAATTAACCATTAATTGTTGTACGTCGCCACTTAGCAAATGTTTCGTTTTACGCATAAGGCGTCTATATGAGACAATAAACCTAGAAATTTTGAATTAACGAAATTAGATAGTTCCGTGCCAACTCGTATCGTGTAATAAGTAACAGATTCATACACACTTAACTGACGCAGCGAGAAACACTAACAAAGACTATAAATACAGTGTGTAGATAACTGATCGATATATGAATAAAACAGAGCAACATCAAGCGCCAAACAATAATGACAACATCCCCACAATCTATTGGCACGATTACGAAACTTGGGGGGCAAGCCCTCAAAAAGACAGACCCAGTCAGTTTGCAGGTATCAGAACCGATTACGACTTAAACATTATTGGCGAGCCACTTATTGAGTATTGCCAACCTGCACCAGATTATTTGCCACACCCAGAAGCCTGTTTGATCACTGGCATTACACCGCAACATGCACTGAAACACGGCTTGCCTGAAAGCGAATTTATGGCAAAAATTCACGCCGAGTTTAGTAAAGCAAATACCTGTGTTGCAGGTTACAACAGCATTCGCTTTGATGATGAAGTAACGCGTTACAGCCTTTACCGTAATTTTTACGACCCTTATGAGCGCGAGTGGCAAAATGGGAATAGCCGTTGGGATATTATTGACTTAGTCAGAGCGTGTTATGCGCTGCGCCCAGAAGGCATTGAATGGCCATTGAAAGAAGATGGATCACCAAGCTTTAGGCTCGAAGAGCTCACTGTTGCCAATGGCATTGAACACAGTGCGGCACACGATGCCTTGAGCGATGTTACCGCAACCATTGCCCTGGCTAAGCTGATCAAAGAAAAACAGCCAAAACTTTATCAGTTTTTCTTTAACTTAAGAACCAAAAAGGCACTCACTGACATTGTTGATGTGTTTAACATGCAGCCTTTAGTGCATACCTCATCACGCATCCCAGCAACACAAGGCTGCACGACTTGGATTGCGCCAATGAGCTTTCACCCAGTTAATAAAAATGCCGTGGTGTGCTTTAACTTGACGCATGACCCCAGCGTGTTAGTTGATTTATCTGTTGAAGAACTACGCGAGCGGCTATACACCAAACACTCTGAGCTTGAAGACGGTATGCTACCTGTTGGGCTCAAGCTTGTGCATTTAAACAAGTGCCCTATCATAGCCCCTGCAAAAACCTTACTACCAGAAAATGCAGCGCGGTTAGGTATTGATAGAGAGCAATGTTTGGAGCACTTAAAGTTTTTAAAAGCACACCCAGAACTGCGCGACAAAGTCTCTCAAGTATTTGCTGAGCAAGGCGACTTCAGTGATACAACCAATCCTGACTACCAGCTTTACAACGGCTTTATCAGTAAAGCTGACAAAGCCAAACTAGCGATTGTTCGCAATGCCTCACCGGTCGAATTAGGCAGCTTAGCACTTGAATTTGAAGATCCGAAATTCCATACTTTACTGTTTAGATATCGAGCGAGAAACTGGCCTGAAAGCCTATCTCAGTCTGAATTAGAAACATGGAGAAAGTATTGCCAAGGTAAGTTAATGCATGGTGAAGACAACCCGTCAATCAATGCGCAAGACTTCATGCTGACACTTGAAAACCTTGTCTATGAACATGAAGGCAACGAGAAAAAAGTCACCATACTCAAAGCGCTTTATCACTACGCACAAAGTTTATAAAGAAAAAGAGGCTGTTTCTAACAGCCTCTTTTGCATGCATTTATAAATGTGACTCATACACAGCAAGTGCTTGCTCTAAATCTGCAATTAAGTCTTCAACATCTTCCAGACCGATATGCAATCGTATAATTGGTCCATGCTCCCAGCCAGTTGTTGTTCTTAAGGCGGACATTGAGCGATTCGCTGTCACTAAGCTCTCAAACCCACCCCAGGAAAAGCCCATTTTAAAGTGATGCAAGCTATCTAAGAAGCGATTAATGGCTTTTTGATTTCCGGTTTTCATTACAAATGAAAACAAGCCATTACTGCCATCAAAGTCACGCATAAAGTGTTCATGACCTGGGTTTGAAGGCAACGCTGGGTGGCGAACATGATCCACAAGTGGATGCTGCGCGACCCACTTTGCCACCTCGATTGCACTTTTCTCATGTTGCTGCAAACGCACCGGCATCGTGCGCAAACCACGTAATGCAAGGTATGCATCATCTGCCGAGGTGCACTGGCCTAACAAATAAGAGTTTTCTCTAAGCACAGGCCAATATTCTTCATTGGCAACCGCCACGCCCATCATCACATCAGAGTGACCAACAATGTATTTAGTCGCTGCTTGAATACTGATATCAACACCATGGTCAAGTGGGCGATAATGCCAGCCATTACCATATGTATTATCTAACATGGTCATTAAGCCATGTGCTTTGGCTTCTTTAACCAGAGCTGGGACATCTTGGACTTCCATGGTAATTGAACCCGGCGATTCTAAAAACAGCACCTTGGTATTATCTTGGATCAGCGCTTTAATACCGGCCCCAATCATAGGGTCATAATAAGTTGTGGTGATCCCAAGGCCTGCTAAAATCTTGTCACATAAATCGCGTGTTGGCTCATAAGCGGTGTCCACCATCAATAGGTGATCACCAGCTTTTAAAAATGACAGTAAGCTTTGGCTAATGGCCGCTGCACCACTTGGATACAATGCGCACCCTGCACCATTTTCTAATTCAGTAATGGCATCTTGCAGAGCATAATGCGTATTTGTGCCTCGGCGGCCATAAAATAAAGTGCGATTGCCGCGCTCTTTAATCGCTTCATGCATATCTGCCACAGAATCAAAAACCACGGTCGATGCACGTTGTACAACCGGGTTCACAGTTCCTTGAGTATATTGAGATTTTCGGCCTGCACTGGCTAACCTAGTATTTTTTTTCATTCGTTACTCTTTTTCTGGAAGTTGACGCCAATGTTCAACTAAAAAACGTGATATTGAGTCAGGTCTAGTCAATTTTAAACCAGGTGCATCATCGCCCCATTGACCAAAAGTATCAAGGTCGGCTCTTGAGAACCAATGGGCTTGCTCAAGTTCATCCTGCTCAACAAAAATATCTGTGGTCTTAGCCGTTGCGATAAAGCCTAGCATCAATGACGATGGAAATGGCCAAGGCTGAGATGCCAAATACTGCACGTCATCCACAATGACACCGGCTTCTTCTTCTACTTCTCTGGCGACTGCTTGCTCTAATGTTTCACCAGGATCGACAAAGCCTGCAAGCGTTGAATATACCCCTTCTGGCCAAGCCTCTTGTCGGCCTAATAAGCAACGTTCTACACCATCTTTAAATGTATGCGTGACCAACATGATCACAGCGGGGTCAGTTCTTGGGAACGTCATATGCTTACACGCTTTGTTTGTGCAGAGTCTTGCATGACCGGCTTCAACTGGGATATTTTTGTGACCGCATCGACCACAATAACAGTGCGTCTTATGCCAATAACTTAGCCCCCGAGCTAACACGCCAATAGAACCACTCACCCGCTCGAGTTTAGGGCCCACTTTTCTCATGTCAGCAAAGCGATATTGTCCTTCAGTATGCGCTTCTGTGCACACATTTAATTGTTTTTGTAACTCACTCAAATCAATACTGGACACATCTAAAGCAAAATAGGAAAACTGTTCGTCTTTACCTAAAAAAACGGCGTCTCGCCTATCCAGATGTTCTATTTGTGACTGCCGAATAAAGGCTAACTCGGTTAAGTCGGCTGTGAAAAGGTTTTGATCATTATGAATGAGCAACCAGCGGCTTTTCTCTCCATATTGAGTTAAAAGCCAGTTTTTATCTTTACGCTGAGCTGACGCTCTATCTAGCGTCATTTGTGTATAGTACAACAAGCACTTTGTCCTTTAATGTGGGTTACCTAACTAAAGCAGAAGCTCATTTTTAATTAAATAACTGGATCGTCCGTTACCATAAAAGGCATATTAAGCACAGCCAAACCGCCATTATTTAATCAAAGAAAACACGACTATTAATGTACAAAAACTAATTTTAGTCTCTATGCTGTCACGCTAACAATAGTCACGTTGTTTGCCAAGTATTTAGGCAAAAAAAAAGCCCTTTCGGGCTTTAAACTACAGTGTGAATTCACACTACAGAGAGGCAAGATGTGCTTGAAGCTTTTGGTTTTCAGCTTCGATGTGTTTGTAAAACTCAATATTGTCTAACTTGCTGGCCGCAGCTTCGTCAATCACAATAACCGCATCACGGTGTAATTGTAGTGCTGATGCAGGGCAAGACGCCGTTAACGGGCCTTCGACTGTTGCTTTGATTGCTTCAGCCTTGTTTTCGCCAGTCGCTAACAACACAACTTTCTTAGCATCTAAAATAGTACCGATCCCCATCGTAATTGATAGATGTGGCTGGTACTCATCTGGGCCAAAGAAACGTGCATTATCGTCAATCGTTTCCTTGGTCAGAGTTTTAACACGCGTCCTTGAGGTCAAACCTGAAGACGGCTCATTAAAACCAATGTGTCCGTTACGACCAATACCAAGCAATTGAACATCAATACCGCCAGCAGCAGCAATATGAGCTTCGTACTCTTGGCATGCTTCAACTGGGTTTTTAGCATTACCCGGTGGTACATGTGTATGGTCTTTGTTGATATCAACATGATTGAACAGTTGCTCATTCATGAAGTAGCGATAACTTTGTGGGTGCGTGCCCTCTAATCCTAAATATTCATCTAGGTTAAACGTAATCGCATCTTTAAAGCTAATATCGCCCTGTTTGTTCTTCTCGATAAGGTTTTGATACAAAGCAACAGGTGTCGACCCAGTTGCTAAACCCAACACCGACTCTGCTTTGCGATTTAATTGTTTTTCAAATATATCTGCACCATAAGCAGCGACTTCAGCAGCATTTTTTAAAATTACTATTTGCATGATATTAAAGCTCGTTGTTGAGTTTGAAATAAGAAAAATGGGATCTGAACCCTGCTTCGCGTGCAATCAAAACAAGGTCAGATCTAAACCTAATTGGGATACACTGTATTAGGTTATTACCATTATGACAACGCTGTCATTATTATCAGAAAAAAAGTCTTTGTAAAGTAAAAGTGAAGAAAAATTTGTATTTTTTTTGAGCCAATGAAAAACGGCCATCAAAAGATGGCCGTTTTTCTCAATACTTTACAGATTAAACACTAACAAATATTTTGCGCTTATACATCCAGTGAAGAACCAGCAATTGGACGAGCAACAGTGCTATAACAGCAAACAGAGGCTGCCAATCAGGCCCAACTGCATTGATAAAGCCACCAAACACACTCTTACTGACAAATTCCCAATTCACTAAACTCGATGCCAAATAAATAATGATTGAGTTAGCACCGATAATTACAAATGGATACGCAAACCTTTGGCCGTTCAAAATATCCACCAAGGCGAAAAATACAGCGAGTAAAATAGCACTCCAGCCGACAGTTACTAGCACAAAAGAGCTTGTCCATAACTCTTTGTTCACTGGAAACTGTAAATGCCACAACCAACCAAGAGCAACACTCAATGCACCTGCACCAAATAGCCAAGCGGTTGTTTTCCACTGCCCTATTTTATCTGCACGTGCTATCAGCTGCCCTGCAAATACCCCTACAATCGCATTCACAATAGCAGGTACACTTGATAGTATTCCTTCAGGATCTACCGGTCTGTTTTGATATGTAATACCTGGTAGTAAGTTTTGATCAAACCAAGCATTCCAACTATGAGTGCCCGGTGCAGCTAATTGACCAGCGCTGCCACCTGGCACTGGAATAAAGTTCAGTAGAACCCAATATCCGACTAAAATACCGCCAGCAACAATGCCCGTTGTTCTAAGACTCGTATGCCACACCAACATCGCACAGAAGAACCAAGCAATGGCAATACGACCAAGCACGCTAGAGTATCTAATTTCATCAAGCGCTAAAGGAATACCAGTACCCCAGCCATGGTTGTACATAATGCCTAAACCACACAGTAAAAATAGGCGTTTCACTGCTTTTTGATAATAGGGTTTGCGCTCACTAAAGGGTAAATGGTCAATTCGCTTTGGGCTCAAGCCCATAGCAACACCAGATAAGAATATAAACAGGGGAAATATTAGGTCGTAAAATGTAAACCCATGCCAAGGACTGTGCAAAGTGTGTGCTTCAAATAGTTTCCAGCCTTGCCACCCAGTTAGCACAAACAGTGCCGCAAAAATAGATTGACCACCCAAAATCCAAAACATGTCCATGCCACGCAGTGCATCTAATGAAGCCAATCGTTGTTTTTTATTCGTCATCAATACCTTTCCTGTAAAAACAAAAAATCCCCGCTAAACTGCAGCGGGGTTTTTTACCCAGGGAACTTTAAATTTTTTTTCCGCCAATGAAGTTACTCAGAACTTCTTGACTGTTGTTTAATACTACAAAGTCTGCATCAGCCCCTTCTAAAAGGTGGCCTTTGTCAGATAACCCTAAGTATTGAGCAGGATATAATGAGGCCATTCTCAATGCCTCAGTCAATGTCACATCAAGCGTGTTAACAGTGTTCCTTACAGCGCTTGCCATATCAAGTACACTGCCCGCCAACTCACCGGTTGTTGAATTCAACCTATCACCCGTTCTAATGACCTTTCGACCGTCAAAAAAGTCGAATTCCATATCATTGGTACCAACAGGAGGCATTGCATCCGTAACAAGCATAATTTTACCACGTTGCTTTGAACGGATCGCAAGTTTTGCTGATGCTGGGTGCACGTGATGGCCATCAACAATAAGACCACACCACGAATTATCTTCCCAAAGCGCGGCGCCAACAACCCCCGGCTCTCTAGATGTGTAAGCTGACATCGCATTAAATAAGTGCGTAAAGCCATCCACACCAATTTCTAGGGCAGCCATGGTGGTTTCAAAGTCAGCATTTGAATGACCAACACTTACTTTAACACCTAGGTCAATTAAGCGCTTGATATCTGCCAGTGGTACCGTTTCAGGTGCCAATGTGACCATCTTTATACCAAGATCTTGTCTCGCATAAATTGCAAACTCGTCTTCAGAAATCGGTCTAATATATTGCTCACTGTGAGTACCTTTTTTAGGGTGCGACAAATGCGGCCCTTCAAAATGAATACCAACAACTCCAGGCTCACCCTGCGCAATCGCTTGTGCAGTTGCGTCAGCAGCGCGTGCCATCACCTCTACTTTATCTGTGATAAGTGTAGGCATCAGCGCAGTTGAACCATACTTAGCGTGCGCTGTAACAATGGTTCTTAAACATTCAACAGTTTGTTCCGCATTAAAAAAGCCGCCACCGCCGCCGTTTACCTGCACGTCAATTAGACCTGGTGCTACCAAACCTTCTAAGATCTCAGCTTGGTCTTCACAGTCTTGAGTCGAAAATGAAATTTTTCCATCAACAACCAAAAACTCAACATTATTCTTTAATTTGTGCCCATCAAAAAATTGACTCGCCAAATACTTTTTCATTCTCATACCGCCTTTTCAGACTGCTGCTCAACACTTTGGATTGCAAAGAAAATTGCGCCCATTTCTGGAGGCTGTTTAGGAGATTCAACAATCTTTGCAATTTCAGGGTCAAGCCATTTACGTAATGGTTCAGATAAGCCACCTATCATTGATAGACGCGGCGGGTTATTCTCCATCAAACGATGTGCGAGTTTACTAATATAATCAGCACCATCTCTGACGATATTCAAAGCAACTTCGTCTTTGTCTTCTGCCGCTGCTAACACGAATCTAGCTAATTGCGCATAACTGCTCGAAGGCTTACCCGCCATTTGCTCGGCAATACCCATCGCTGTTGTGGTATTAAAGTGCTGTTTTAACGTGTCACTTAATGACGTTGTCGGACCAAGTTTATCGATTGAAAGCAATGCAGCTTTTACCGCTTCAAGTCCCATCCAAGCACCACTGCCCATATCACCTTGCGCGAATCCATGACCACCATAATTAACAGAGACACCATCCACCATGGCAAAACCACATGAACCAGTACCTGTAATGATTACAGCGCCATCACCGCCTTCATGCGCACCAATACAAGCAGTATGAAGGTCAGTTGTTAGAAACATCTGCTTAAACGGATGATCCCATCGCATTATTTTTTCATGTAGTGCTGGCAAATTCACTCCCGCAAGGCCAAGACCTGCATAGAGATTATGAACTGCTTCAATTCTTAGTCCTGCATCCTGCAGTGCCAATTGAGTCGATACCATAATTGACTCAATGGTTCTTTCAAAACCATGAAGAGGATTAGCAGGCCCACCGAGACCAGTTCCCAAAACGCCGTTTTTAATTGAGTAGATGGTTGCTCGGCATTTTGTACCGCCCCCATCAATACCTATATACAACTGGTCTTGTTCAACCTGTTTAGCCATCATTAAGCGACCCCTAAAAAATAAGATATGAACGCGAATTTGTCCGCGACACAGTATTCAGTCATGTTGATTTGATGTTACACAATAAATGACAGCGTTGTCATTAAGTTTTTTATTATTTTTTCTCAGTTTGAGAAATTTTAATATTGCACACTTTGAACTAATTGTCAGGAAAATTTCAAAAGTCAGCTGTATATAAACACAAAAAAACGGCCATAAAAAGGCCGTTTTTTATTTTATAATCAATTACTTACTTAACACCCAACTCTCTTAGGCGTTCTTGCAAATATAAGTCTGCTGTATAACGCTCCGATAATACAACCTCTGGCTTCGGGTGTAAAAACAGCGGTAATGAAATTCGTGATTTATCACTCGCCTTACCCGTAGGGTTGATTACTCTATGAATTGTAGATGGGAAGTAACCGCCTGAAGCTTCCTGCAACATGTCACCAATATTGATGATCAATGAACCAAAATCACATGGTACATCTAACCAGCTGCCGTCACCTCTTTGAACTTGTAAACCTGGCTCATTTGAAGCTGGTAAAACAGTTAATAGGTTAATATCACCGTGTGCTGCCGCACGAATAGCACCAGGCTCTTCGTCTCCAGTCATCGGTGGGTAGTGTAAGACGCGTAATAACGTCTGATCTGAGTCTTTGATCATATCTTTAAGATCGATCGAAAACTTCGCACGTACATCCTCTGGCGCTTCCGCTTGAACCCAGCTTAATAGCTCAGCTGCAAACTCGTTTGCAAGGCGGTAGTATTCCCTGATCTCAGCTTCAAGCTGAGCAGGAACGCGACCTTTTGGATAAACGTGAAAATATTCCTTAATATCTTTTACAGTAAAGCCTTTAGCGACTTCTGAAACTTCCGGTGGGAAATAGCCATCTTGAGTGTCCTTGTCAAATAGGAAGTCGTGCTTTTCTTCTGTGTAGAAGAACTCTTGCCAGTTTTTATATATAGACTCTACAAGCTCTTTCGGGATTGGGTGATTTTTAAGTACACCGAAACCTGTGTTACGAAGAGACTCAACAAATTCTTTTGCTGCTGTAGATGACTTATAATCAACTGTAGGTAGCTGTTGCATAGTGGTTCCACCAATTTTTTTGCGTGACTTCAATTCAAAACATTAATCATAAGAATTATTTATAATTAATACTCGAACAAAGATATAATATCTTTGCCCGCGAGCTTAGTGAAATAAAGCCTCCTACATAAGGACTTATGTCCTCGTTGCTATTGATAATTGTCAATCGTTGATTCAGATCAATCTGAATTTTCAGGGATTTCTATCATCCACTCTAACCCTCTTCCCCTATCAAGTAACTGATAAGCACCTTTAAGCGCTGAGCTAATCAAATTTGCCGTTACCGGTGCACTCAATCCAACGTGGCCACTATTACCTCGTTTTGTGGTAATAAAGGGTTTTAGCAGTTCATCAATAGAAATACCTTGCAGCCCCTCTCCATGATCGTAATACAAAAACTCAATGTGCTGCTCTTTTAATGCCACCTCAATCGAAATTGCTTTGTCGCTTTTTAAATTGCCGTGTGCGACAGAATTCTCAATCAAGTTATTAAATACTGACATCAGAATGTCTCTATCAGACACAAAACTCGCTTCTACCGCGCTGACCTGAATCTGAACATCTTTTTTCCCCCAATCAGATTTTAGGTCGTTTAGCAATGCAATCACACTCAGCTGAGTTGGCGATGTCGGACGCTCGACCCTTGCAATTTCTTTTAACACTTTTACAAACTGCGCTACACGTAACAAATTTCGCTCACACAATGCCACGCCTTGTTTTGACTCACTCAAACCATCCATGAGCTGCTGTGCGCTCAAAGTTTCCTGTTCAAAGGCACCCAATAATTGCGTCAATATACTTTCGAAATGCGTCACCGCTGTGATGGCAGCGCCCAGTGGCGTATTTATCTCATGAGCAATACCAACCACCATTTGATTCATGACTTGAGAAAGCTGCTGCTTCACAGCTAACCGATGCGCATCCAACAACTTCAACTGGGTATTGACTCTGGCTAATACTTCGGCCGGTTTAAAAGGTTTAGTGATATAATCAACACCACCTACTTCTAAAGCCTCTACTATATTATCAGTCTCTCGCTCAGCACTGACAAAGATAACCGGAATATCACGAGTTTTTGCAGAGCTCTTAAGCGTTTTACATAATGCTAAACCATCCATAACTGGCATATTGATATCAGATATAACCAACTCAGGTGAGTGTTCATGCGCTATGTTTAAAGCAATCTCACCACTGATCGCTGCAAACACTTTATGTCCTTCATCCCTTAATATCAATTGCAGAATTTGTAGGTTTTCCGCGACATCATCAACTATGAGTATTTCTGCCATTTTAGCACCCTTCTACTTTATCCAGCTCCTTCAGACAATTCACACCGCTTGTTAATTACGTGCGTGCGACTATTGTTAATATTAGTCAAGTTTTGGAAAGTAAGTTATGTCAATAAAAACAATGTTTCATTCGTTTTTTGTACTACTCCCTGCACTGCTCGTTATCAGCCTAATCGTTATGTCTAATTGGGAAAATAAGATGACGAATCATGAGCTCCAAATCGAGCAACTCAACGACCAATACGATGTATTAAATCAATTACAAACTACAAATTTGGCTTTATTTTTCAGTATAAATACTCACATTTCAAAACAAGATACAACTAAGGCTAATACACGCATTCAAACACAGCTTATTAGCTCAAGAGTCACGCTAGATGCTTTGACAGAAAAAACTCGCACTTACCCACAAGATAGTTATTTAACTCACGCCTTTAACACCTATAAAGTGATGCAAACACTTTATGAATCAATTGACAAAAAAGGCTCTAACCAAGCTCAAGACAATGCGTTAATCGATGTCCATCAACAAACAACCAATGCCATAGATGTCGCCATTAAATCAACCAAACAACAGCTGCAACAAGCAAAACAACAGCTACACCAAGGCAGCAGCGACTTGCTTTTCTACCTCTGGGTAAGCCTGATCACACTGCTGCTTTTCGCCTTATTTATTTTCTACTACTTGAATAAGAGACTGATCACCCCCTTTACTTTGCTGCATCGAGCATTCTGTATCGATAAAAATTATAATGGCCAGAGTATTTCACTGCCTGCTGAGCTTCGAGGCGAAGTTGCTGACATTGTTCAAGCTGTGTCGTTGACGTATAGAAAGCTTGATGAACGTGCTGATATTGCCAAGATAAGGCATGCATTTAGTGAAGAAATTCGTCATTGTAACTCACCTTCTCAGATGAGGACTTTGGCTGCCAACTTCTTCGCTGACCACTTTCAAAGTCCAAGTGTTTCACTCTACCGTTATGAGGATGATCATTTTATTCAACAAACTTTAGTGGGGTTTGCAGCTTATTTCGATGAGCAATCTGTACAAGTCAGCAAACTCGTCTCTCAAAGACAAACTCAGGCGTATGTGAGTGAAGGTCAAAACGCAGTGTTACATAAAGATGGCTTAACTTTAGAGGTACACACGGTTTTGTATATCCCCCTGATAATGAGTGACGAACTGACAGGCACTGTGGTGATCACATTCACCCACCCGCCCAAAGAAGTACAAAAACACTGCCTCAAACTGTTATGTGAAGATTTGAGCATACAGTTAAGGTTAAGTGAAAATACCCAAAAGCAAGTTGAAGCTGAAAATGCACTGGCTGCTCACCTTGAGCTCACCTTGCATATTATTAACGCCATTCCAAACCCAACTTATTACAGAGATAAAAAAGGTACCTTTATGGGCGTAAACCGTGCTTTTTTATCTTTTATCGACAAATTTGAAGTCGAAGTGACTGACTCTCATTTGAATGATGTGTTTGATGGACAAACCGCAGCATACTTAGATCATAAATCTCAGCGCACTATCGATCAAAAAGAAGCGCACTCATTTGCCCTTTCCATGGATAATCACCTTAAAGAACCCCGAGAATTAGTTGTCTACGAAGCGCCCTTCTTCGATAGCCTTGGTAACGTAGGTGGTGTTGTAGGTACATTCTTAGATGTCACCGAACGTAATGAACTTGAGCGTCAAATGCTCAGTGCAAAAGAAGAAGCGGATAAAAATGCGCAAGTAAAAGGTGAGTTTCTCGCCAATATGAGTCACGAAATCCGCTCTCCAATGAATGCCATAATTGGTATGGCACATTTAGCAATGAATTCAGATCTATCGCCTAAGCAGCTGGGCTATGTGACGAAAATAGATTACGCGGCCAAACAGTTACTTAAGCTTATCAACGATATTTTAGATTTCTCAAAAATTGAAGCGGGGAAAGTTGAAATTGAGCATGTCCCATTTGAATTGGATAAGGTACTCGATAATGTCACGACCATTGTTGGTATAAAGGCACAAGAAAAACAACTCGATTTGGTCTTCGATATCCCCTCAGACTTACCAAACAATTTTCTTGGTGACCCCTTGAGGCTCTCGCAAGTGCTTATTAATCTTGCAGGAAATGCCGTCAAATTTACAGAGTATGGCGGCGTTACCTTGTCCATTACCATGCAAGATATTCAATCAGATAAAGCTAAGTTAACATTCTCTGTAAAAGATAGTGGTATTGGTATGAGTACGGAGCAACAAACAAAGTTGTTCCAATCTTTTTCTCAAGCTGATACATCCACCACACGTAAGTATGGCGGAACGGGACTTGGTCTCACTATTTCACAACAATTGGTAAAACTACTTGGCGGTGAAATATTCGTTGAAAGTGAACTTAATAAAGGCTCAGAGTTTTACTTCACCTTAGCAATGGAAATCAATAATTACGCTTCAACTGCTGTAGAAAAACCGCTTACATTCAGTGGTAAAACAGCTTGTGTTATCGATGACAATGAAGATGCAAGAGATATTCTCGAAACCATGCTCCAATCGCTCGGTTTCAGTGTCACGTTATTTGAAAGTGGCAAGCATTTTGTCGATCAGCTAAGCCCGACTACCGAACAGTTCGATATCATTTTTGTTGACTGGCATATGCCTAATTTAAATGGTATCGACACCATTGAATATTTAAAGCAGCAAAAGCTACAAAATTACTTCGTACTGGTCACTGCGCACGGTCATGAAGTCGGATTCAAAGAAACACACCAAGCCATGATTGACAGCATGCTGTTCAAGCCTTTTAATCCCTCGAGCTTATTAGACTGCTTACAGGAGTGTTTTGGTGTCGAAACTGTCCAACTAGTAAAACAAGAACCAATAGAAAACCGTAACGCACTTAAAGATTTAAACATTTTGGTTGCAGAAGACCAACCCGTTAATCAGGAAATTGCAGTCGAAATATTAACTTTCCATGGGGCGCAAGTCAGCGTCGCGTGTAATGGCGAAATGGCATTAAAGGCAGTGCAAAATAAACAGTATGATATTGTTCTTATGGATATGCAAATGCCCGTCATGGATGGGGTTGAAGCGACAAAAGCCATTCGTGAAACAATACCTGCCAAACAGCTTCCGATCCTCGCGATGACCGCCAATGCCATGGGACCTGATATTGAGTTGTGCTTAAATGCAGGCATGAATGGGCATGTATCGAAACCAATTGACGTTGAAGGACTCATCAAATCCATTTTGGACACACTTGACAGCGACATTCCAAAACAAGAAGCTCCAGTTGCTCAACAACCACAGCATGAGCCTGACATTGACCTAGTTTTAGACGGCGTAAACATTGCAGAGGGCGTGCAACGGGCCGCAAACAACGAAGCCGTTTACTTTAAACTACTTGATAAATTTATAACTCAACAAGTAGAGGAAGTGATTAATTTAAAACAATCGATCAGTATGGGAAATTTAGAGCTTGCACTGGATATTTTACATGCCATGAAAGGTGCCGGTGCTAACCTCTCTATGGATTACTTCTCAGAAGTTGCAGCTACTTTAGAAGAGCAAGTAAAACAAGATAGCATTGATTCTGAGCACATAGATACACTAGCCAATTATCTTCAAGAGCTCAAAGGAAAGGCTGCGTTATTGCTAGAGCGAAGTCAAAAGTCTACTTCCCCTAAACAGACATACTCACTCAAAGAGCTTGCTCAAGCTTTAAAAGATTATGACTCCAAAGCGACCGAAATCGTTGAACAAATTGATGCAAATGAAGGGTTGGATAAGGATACTTTAAAAGAGCTTAAAGTGATGGTATCGAGATTTCAATTTTCAGAAGCCTACGAACTTCTTCAGGCAATACCCAGTGAGAGTGAATTAGAAAGTTAAGAAATAAAGCCCACCAAATAACATGGTGGGCTAATAAAACGATTAAAGGCCTAGTTCAGCCATAAAATCATCATCAGCAGCGTCTTCTTGAGGTTCTGCTTGTTTTGTCGCTTTTGACTTTGTTGACGTTGAGCTTTGATTCGCAATGATGTCATCTGGGTCAACAGATTCTGCTATATCAAAATCATGTAACTTAATAAACTCTGTTTTGTCCATTGCCAACTCAAGGTAGAAAATATTCTGTCCTTGCGTGGTAAAAGTGACTCGTCTTGCTTGTGGTCTATCCATGGTTGTATCAACCGAGATTTGAACCTGCTTGTTAATTGCCATCATTTTCGGCTGGTTTTGCGTGATTGAGGTATGTAATTGCTCTCTCACTTTACCCGTGAAATCACCAACAATTTGGTTCATCAATTCGCCCATTACATTTGATACATCGTCTGATAAGTGGCTTTGTGCAATTTCACTTTCCGGCATGCCCATGTTACGCATGTAATCTTGATAGATTTCCATCGCCGCCTGAGCAGTAAAATTAGTCACAACTAACCCTGTAAACCCGCCATCGAATAACACAAAGCAACCAATATCCGGTCGCATGCAAGTACGCGTAATCTTTTGCACCATCGCAGAATAGGATATCTGATTACCACTCGCTGAAGAAAGTACCTCAGTCACTGAGTGACACAATGTTGATAGGATATCTTCTGTACTGACAACTTTATTTTTCGCCATTTTTTATCTCATTTTTTACTTCTTATGACTAATAGTAGCCAAGCTACTCAATTTATCACTGACTATCCAGTATAAAATGCTAAAATAGCGAGATTATTTTTGTATGAGAGTAGTATTGTGACAGGCAAAGACAGTATTTATGCCGCAGAGCAAGAGGTAAAAGACTTCACATTTGATGCCAATGTCGTTGAAGTGTTCCCAGACATGATCCAACGGTCAGTTCCTGGATACGCAACAATGGTCAGTACGATGGGAAAACTGGCAGGTCAGTTTGCGCAAAGTAATTCAAACTTATATGACTTAGGATGTTCTTTAGGTGCTGTGACGCTCAGCATGCGTCGCAATATCGATAAAGAAAACTGCCATATCATCGCCATTGATAACTCAGCACCTATGGTTGAGCGCTGCAAGTTACACCTGAAAGGCTTTAAATCAGACGTTCCTGTCAATGTGGAATTGGGCGACATTAACGACATCAACATTGAAAATGCAAGTGTCGTTGCGATGAACTTTACACTTCAGTTTATCCCTCAAGACCAAAGACAGGCTGTGCTTGAGAAAATCTACGCAGGCTTAAAGCCTGGTGGTGTTCTGCTTCTATCTGAAAAGATAAAAGGCGAAAACGACATTAAAGATAACTTGCTTATCGACCTTCACCACGACTTCAAGCGTCAAAATGGATACTCAGAGTTAGAAATTAGCCAAAAAAGAACAGCTATCGAAAACATCATGCGTACAGATGCTTTGAGCACACATATTGAAAGACTTGAAGAAGTTGGCTTTTCTAACACCCAAGTTTGGTATCAGTGCTTTAACTTTTGCTCAATGGTCGCAATAAAATAACGAGGATATTATGAATACTTGGTTTAACGACTTTTACGCAGCCATTGCGAAAAACCAGCTCAGTCATTGGTTAGATACTTTGCCTGCACAGCTTACACACTGGCAAAAAGAAGCACAGCATGGTGATTGGCCAAAGTGGGAAAAGGTACTTAAAAACTTACCTGAGTCAAATACAAACCACATAAATATCGCGGATCGCGTGGAGTTTGGTTTAAGTGAAGAGCTTTCAGAAGGTCATACAAAGCAATTAAGCCATCTACTAAAGCGCATGATGCCATGGCGAAAAGGGCCTTTTCATATTCACGGTATTCACATTGATACTGAATGGCGCAGTGATTGGAAATGGGACAGACTACTGCCACACATTAGTGATCTACACGGTAGAACCGTTTTAGATATAGGTTGTGGCTCTGGATACCACTTGTGGCGTATGAAAGGCGCAGGTGCTGATTTCGTAGTCGGTATAGACCCATCAGATTTGTTTTTAAGTCAATTCCAAGCGATTAAACACTTTAACCCAGATCCAAATGTACATTTATTGCCATTAGGTGTAGAACAATTACCGGAGCTTAAAGCATTCGATACGGTATTTTCTATGGGTGTGCTTTATCACAGGCGCTCACCTATCGACTTTTTAAGCCAACTACGTGCACAATTACGCAAAGGCGGCGAGCTGGTTCTTGAAACTTTAGTCATTGAGGGCGATGTGAACACGGTGCTGGTACCAACCGACCGATATGCCAAAATGCGTAACGTCTGGTACATCCCAAGTTGCGATGCTCTCAAATTGTGGCTCGAGCGTGTTGGCTTTAAAAACGTTCGTGTCGTCAACAAAGACACCACTTCATTAGATGAACAGCGCAAGACTGAATGGATGGAAACGGAATCACTTGCAGATTTCTTGGACCCATTAGACCCAAGTAAAACCATTGAAGGCTACCCCGCTCCTCTGCGCGCTATATTCGTTGCTGAGGCATAAACAATAACGCTTTAAATAAAAAAGCCGCTCTATGAGCGTAATGCCGATCAGTTAAGAAATATTTTAATGATCAGTTGACTGATCTTTTCAAGGCTTCAAAATCCGATATCAGTATACTGGTATCGGATTTTTTAATGGAATTGTCAGAAGCACTTGCACGCACATCTATCTCTCGCCTCACTGAATTTAAAAGCTTGGCTGATGTTTTAGAGCCAGAGATTATACAAGCCTGTTTAGAGTCCAATAGTGTAGCAACATTGCGTAAACGCAAGCTCCCAATGGATGCCATGATTTGGGCAGTCATTGGTATGTCCTTGTTCCGAACTGAATCCGTTCGTCAACTAATTAATAAGTTAGACATCGTCTTGCCTCAAGACGTGGACTATGTCGCCCGAAGTGCCGTCACTCAAGCTAGAAAAAAGCTAGGTAGCAATGTAGTACAAGATGTTTTTTACCGTACAGCCCAAACTTGGCATGAACGTGCGGAGCATCCACATTGGAATGGACTTAATATTTACGGTGTTGATGGTGTAGTTTGGCGAACGCCTGATAGCGCAGCAAATAGTGCGACCTTTGCTCGAACGGCCAATAAAGCCAGCTATGCTGGTTATCCGCAAGTCAGAATGGTCTGTTTAATGGAGTTAAGCAGTCATCTCATATTGGGGAGTGCCTTTGATAGTGTAAGTGAAAACGAGATGAACCTAGCGAGCAGGCTCATTAACCATATTCCAAATAACAGCTTGACGCTATTCGATAAGGGGTTTTATTCACTTGGCTTGCTACATGAATGGGAGCAAAAAGGGAGTAACACGCATTGGCTGCTCCCCCTCAAGAAAGGGACCCAGTATGAAGTGATTGATAGCTTAGGGAAGCAAGATAAGCTGGTTCGTTTGACAACGACGCCGCAGGCTAAGAAGAAGCGCCCTGACTTACCCGACTCTATAACCGTGAGATTATTGACAAGGCGAGTGAAAGGAAAAGAAGTGAGTGTACTCACATCAATGACGGATGCAATGGCATATCCAGCTTCGGAGATTGTAGATTTATATGCACACCGCTGGGAAATTGAAATGGGCTATCGAGAAATGAAGCAACATCTATTGGAAAGTCGATTCACCTTGCGCAGCAATTTACCGGAGCTAATTCACCAAGAGCTATGGGGCTTGTTACTGGCTTACAACCTTATCCGTTACAAAATGGTATTAATGGCTAAATCACTAAAAAGTGTTTATCCAAATCAACTTAGCTTTAGAGATGCCTCATCACATATCATCTACAAACTTACTCAAATGCCTATATATGCTCCAGGAAATGTGCCTAAAATCATCCTGGATATAGAAAGAAATGCGAGTCAGTTTAAGCTTGAAGGAAAACGGGAACGAAGTTACCCGAGGGTATTGAAGGTGTCTAAAAACCGATACCCAGTTGCTAAAAGTACAAACGCCGCTCACCTTAAGTGAACGGCATTACTCTATGAGCGGCTTTTTTATTACTTACCCTGCTGGATAAATGTAACTCGACTGCAAGCCTAAAGGAATTCCTAAACCCCAATAAGCCAACAAGAAGATACTCCAACCAACTAGAAAAGCGATAGAGTACGGGATCATCAAGGCAATTAGCGTTCCAATACCTGTATTCTTAACATACTTTTGGCAATAAACCACAACCAGTGGGAAGTATGGCATTAACGGCGTGATGATATTTGAACTTGAGTCACCTACACGGTACGCCGCTTGAGTCAAATCAGGAGATAAACCTAATTGCATAAGCATAGGTACAAAAATTGGGCCCAGCAGTGCCCATTTAGCTGAACTTGAACCGACAAATAAGTTAACAAAAGCAGTAAGGAAAATAATGCCTACTACAGTCACTGAACTTGGTAATGCGAGCGCCTTAAGTACTTCTGCACCTTCAATCGCCAGTAATGCACCTAAATTAGACTGACTGAATGCACTGATAAATAGCGCACAGAAAAACGCCATGACAATATAGTAAGCCATGCTTCCCATTGACTTACTCATGGCATCAATCATATCTTTTGATGACTTAAAGGTACCAACCAAGAAACCATAGACCGCACCTGGCACCCAAAACAATAAAAAGATTAAAGGTACAATAGATTGCATAAGCGGCGCTGTGAATTCGGTTAGCGAGCCATTTGGACTACGTAATGCAGAATCTTCACCACTTGCGGCATAAACTAATAACGCAATACCTGCCAACATTACACCAGAGGCTGCTAAAAATGCGCGCTTTTCTTTTGCGTTCACTTCATCAAAAGAAGGTAAGCTGTTTGTGTCACCATCAATCTCTGTATTTTTAAGGCGAGGCTCAATGATTTTGTCAGTGATATACCAACCCAATAAGATAATGAACAAACTCGAAGCTGAGGTAAAGAACCAGTTGTTCAGCGGGTTAATTGCAATCTCAGGGTCGATAATGTGTGCTGCGCTTTGCGTAAAGCTTTGCAGTAAAGGATCAATACCCGATGGAATGAAGTTCGCACTAAATCCACCACTTACACCTGCAAACGCTGCTGCAATACCTGCAAGTGGGTGACGGCCCATGGCATAGAAAATTACGCCAGCCAATGGAATAACCAATACATAACCGGCATCAGTTGCTGTGTGGCTTACAATCGCAATTAAAATGATTGATGGAGTCAATAATGCTTGCGGTGTGCGCTTTAACATGAGCTTCAAGCCTGTGTTAATGTAACCAGAGTGCTCCGCAACACCAACACCTAACATCGCAACTAAAACAACACCTAATGGTGCAAACCCTGTGAACGTCTTAACCATGTTGGCCAAGAAACTGGCAAGTGAATCACCGCTTAGTAAGTTATGAACAACGATAGCTTCACCAGTACGTGGGTCTATCGCATCAAACGTCGTGCTTGAAAAAATCCAAGAAAGGAACCATATCAGCAACATCGCTGATAAGAAAATAATAGCAGGATCAGGGAGTTTGTTCCCCACACGCTCGATCCCATTAAGAAAACGTGCAACTGCCCCACTCGGCGCTGCCGTTTCAGGTGATTGACTCATAATTATTCCCAAACAGTAAAATTAGCTAACTTTAACTTAACAAAGCGAATGAAAGCAATCAATCGTCCCTTAATTACCAACTGGTTGACTACTTAACGTGCAAAAACAACAAAATTTGCCTCTAGTGCACAAAATTTAGAAGGTACGGCTATACTCTTTTAACGTCCGTGTAATCAGCTTAGTTTGATGTCCAACATCAAGATGGAAGAACTATGATAGAGATAGATAATGTCGTTCTTAATGATGTAGAAAAAGGTTTTTCTCTCCCACCAAAGCCAGAACTGCTCACACAGTTACATGAGCTACTCCAATCGAGCGAACCAGAGCTTGGGCAAATTGCAGATTTAATTGCCACAGATGTTGCAACATCTGCTGCGGTTTTGAAAGTTATCAATTCTTCATCGTATGGCTTTTCAAGAACAATCACGGATATTCGCCAAGCCGTCATGTTTCTGGGGCTAAATAGCGTAACACACCTAGTTACCGGCTTTCTGTTAAAACAGGCGTTTGACCAATCACGGTGTTGCATCAGCTTGGAGCGGTTTTGGGATACTGCAAACGAAATTTCAGAAGTAGCAATGATCATTGGACGCAAAATCCCAGTACAGATCCCCTTAGAAAGCCTTCATATGCTGGGATTATTTCACGATGCGGGGATCCCAGCCATGGCATTAAAGTTTGACGACTATGCAAACGTACTTTCTTGCGCAAATAGCAACTACGATATGCTACTAATTGACCAAGAAGAAGCTATTTATAATACCAACCATGCAACAATTGGCTATTTTTTAGCGAACAGTTGGAACCTCCCTAAGCCAATTTGCAAACTTATTCTCAGACATCATGATATGGAGTTTTTCAAAGAAACTCATGATGTTGAACATGCCTGCACTATGGCTACACTCAAAATGGCCGAACACCTGGTTCAGGTAAACAAACGATTTGTGTCTGTACCAGATTGGGCATATATAAAAACTGATGTTCTTCATTTATTAGAATTAGACGAGGACGCTTACCAAGATATCAAAGATGATGTCGAGGAAATTTTTAACTAACAGTTTGGTTTCTGGCAAACTAGATTTACTGGTCTGGTCTCGTTTAGTTTGCCAAATTTACTTCTAATTTATTTTCCTATCTTTTACTAACCCATCGTGTTTTTAAATAAATGTAAACAAAATCACATTTAACACTTTGATTATGTTTTTAAAAAGATTAGAATAGTCAGTTCCAAATTCAACTACAAACAGGGTGTTTTTTCAGCATGAGTGATAATACTCATGGCTGATTAAAGGAAATAGAGTGCAGTATTCAGACCTAAAAATTGCAATAGTCGATGATAATAGCGACAACACCAGATTTTTAGAAGCTTTGCTAAACAAGCAAGGTGTGTCTCATGTTCGTTCATACCGCTCAGGTCAAGCATTCGAGCGTTCTGCAAAACAAAACACATATGATATTGTTTTTTTGGACAACCGAGTTGACACCATAAAAAACCTCTATGACCTTGTTAGCGAACTGGTTTATAACGAAACTCTGCCACCGACGACCAGGCTTGTGTATATGGCAAAGAGGCAAAGTGCATTTGACTATGCTTGTGAATACCCATTCCACAGCAACCAATTATTGGAAGTCCCATACACGCCGCAAGATCTTGCGACGATATTAAAAGAACATACGCTACAAGTTAACGAGTTCAAACTTGCTTACCAATTTATCAGGGCTAAAAAGTACAAGAATGCATTATTAAAACTCAAAGAGTTACGTAATCAAGAGTACCCCAACTATTTAAAAAAAGCGCGTAATCAGCTGCTAGTCAATTTATTACTCAAGCTTGGACACTATTCATTAGCAAAAAAGCTACTTTTACCATTGGCAGACCGTAACATCCAGTGGGCAAAGTGGTCGTTATTTCATGTTAACTATGAGCTGAAAGACTTTGAAGCGTGTAAAGCATTTTTGTCTGAGCCACAAACCCGACAAGATTACCCTATTCGCGTTTTTTATTGGCAGATATACATCGCTTTCCAAACGAATAATCGAGATCTAGCGACAGCTCAAGTGTTGGCATTTCCAATAGAAGATATGTCTCCGAGTATGTTCCGCTTAAGCCTTATGGTGTTGCATGTTTGCAAAGAGCATGATGCCATTGATAACTTAATTAGACGCAAAGAACGCACTTATAATGAAGATCCGGCTTTATCTACTTTACTGTCTGCCCTATCCATTAAGATTCGCTTCTTAGAAACGTTAGATAGCAAAGAATCAATTGACTCAAAAGTACTTAAGTCAATCCAAAATGATTTAAAGTCTGCCATAACAAGACATGCATCAAATATGCAAAAATACTGTGCGGATGAATTCAATTTACTGCTGATCATGATGATGTTGTTAGAAGGTAAAGAGGCGGATGCTAGCGCTAAGCTTTTACAGCTCAGTCAGAGCATGTTGGACGATCCTAGTGCAGCGACTATCATTGCTTACTTATTCTACCTCGTAAAGGATATGGAGCACTCTAAAGAAATGCTGTTTAACGCGCATAAGGCACTTGGTAAGCAGCATAGAAATAGTCACTACGTGTTAGCGGGCTTGATGCATCGAGAAGTGTTCGCCAAAATTTATAAAGACGAATCTGACCAGCAAGAAGCTTATATGCTGTTTGCCTCCCGATTATTCGACTCTGGTGAGTATAGAGACACAATTAAAATGTGCAGTAAAGCACTTCGAAGCGGTATTAACGATCAAGCATTAAATGATTTGTTACTACGTTCAAGCCGAGAAGCTGGATTAAAAGAACAAGATTATATTCATTATTTGAAGTTAGGAAAACCACGAGAGACTATCGTCGGCTAGTAGATATTTAAACCCTTACTCAAAATCTTTTAGCACATACTCAACCAGGCTGAACTTATACTCAGCCCATCATAATATATATACATTCAGTCGTAATTCTCTTGCATCATTATTCTCAGCCTGCTTAGACTACTTTTGAAAATAATAACGACAAGAAAAACTATGTTTAAAAAAGCACTCCTCAGTTCAGCCATAATCTTAGCCTCTCACTGCACATTCGCCAATACTCTGATCCTAAAAGCGGATGCCGCTCTAGATGTTCATACAGGCAAGCTCATTACACCAGCAACCATTGTGGTCAAAGATAAAACCATTGTTTCGGTTTCCCAACACACACCCAAAGAGCAAATAAACAAAAATACCGAAGTCATTACTTTACACGGACATACATTACTCCCAGGGTTATTTGATATGCACGTACACCTTACCGGAGATTCAAAGGTACATGGCTATGAAAGACTCAGAAGAACAGTACCTCGCTCCGCTATTACAGGCGCCATCAATGCAAAACGGACACTGGAAGCAGGTTTTACCTCTGTCAGAAACTTAGGAGCTTCAGGGTTCGCAGACCTTGCCATAAGAGATGCCATTTATGATGGAGATATACCTGGTCCACGCGTATTTGCATCTGGTCCGGCCATAGGCATAACCGGTGGACATTGCGACACTAATGCATTTACGCATGAGCACAGGGTGACTTCTGAAGGCGTCGCTGATGGCCCATGGGCAGTACGCCATAAAGTACGTGAAAACGTAAAATATGGCGTTGATGTTATTAAATTCTGTGCAACAGGAGGAGTTATGTCCCAGGGCACAAAAGTTGGTGCTCAGCAATATTCATTTGAAGAAATGCGAGCGCTTGTAGATGAAGTACATATGCGAGGCCTGACTGTTGCCGCGCATGCACATGGAACAAACGGTATAAAGTCTTCTATTCGAGCGGGTGTTGATTCTGTGGAACATGTGAGTTTTCTAGATGATGAAGCAATACAGCTTGCACTAAAACATGGCACTTATTTCTCTATGGATATATACACAACTGAGTACATATTAGGAGAAGGAGCAAAGGCTGGTATACCCGAAGAAAGCCTTGAGAAAGAGCGCCAAGTAGGTTCAATACAACGTGATAGCTTTACCAAAGCAGTTAAAGCTGGAGTAAAAATGGTATTCGGGTCAGATGGTGGAATCTACCCACACGGTGACAATGCTAAACAATTTAGTAGAATGGTCCAGTTTGGTATGACTGAACTTCAGGCACTGCAAGCCGCAACCATTAATTCCGCAACACTACTCAACTTGCAAGGCCGTCTTGGTTCTCTAGAACAGGGGAAATTCGCAGATATTATTGCTGTTCCAGGTAACCCCCTAGATAACATCAAAGTCATGGAAAGCGTCACACTGGTTGTAAAAAATGGCAAAGTGGAAATGGACCAACGCTTATCTGAATAAACGTTTAATCACAATAGTAAAACCCACTCCAAAATGGATAGGCCTTTAAACAGCCTATCCGCTGCCGTTCAGTTTATACTCAACAGTCTACCTTACAAATAGCATCCAAATCGCTTCTGCCCCAGTAGCCATATAATGACTGGTCAATACTATTTCACATACTTCTTGTGTTGCAATATGAACGCCTCAAAGCACATGCTCAGTAAATTAGTACAGAGAAACTTTACATTGCACTCCCGAATATCTCGATGACTCAATGTTGCTAACAAGGACAAACGTGAGCAACCATGATTGCAACAATCACACTGTATTTTTATTCAAGCGTATTTAGACTTCTGCGTATAAATAAATATCAGAAATTTGCAATCCATAAAATATAACAGGAACAAGAATGATACTTGCGATGATAAACGATAGCGTGAGAGACTTCTGTTCCTTGCTTTTGACAAACCTAAGGCCGAAAGTAACTGCAAGTAATAAAGGAAGTAAGTAATGTACTTTGATTAACGGCACTAATACAAACAATCGAGTGACTTCAACTGGATTTGGCAAATCATAAACTTGAATTGCGAGAGGGGCTCCGACTAAGGTTCCAAGAGCTAATGTCGTGACGTAAAGAAGTATTAAGAACCACCAAGGCGTGGTTTCAATAAATTTGATCATATTTCTGTTTGTTTAACCGTAAATTAACGCAATATCACAGGTTTCTCATCACAGACATGATGAGACCCCATCTAAGGGTACCAATTTTATTTCATATCCCACGTAAGTAAACAGTTAAATCAAACTAGTTGCCCTTTCGTATATGTTCTTGTGACAACTAAGCCTCGGGTGAATGAACAATATGTACCGAATATAACATTTACTATCAGCCGATTAAGCGTTAATTACAGTAAGCCCCTCAACCTAAATGAACTGCCCGTCTATTTTTCTTAACTCAAAAACAGGCAGTTAAATACTAGGATTGCTTCACCTTATTTTGTGATTAGCATGGTATCTAGCCTAAAGCCTTCTTTTTTATCCTTGACCTTCAGTACAATTTCTTCTGTCCCATCTTGGTTAAGGTCATAGCTATAAATATCACCTGAGGATTTTGGTAGAGTGCGTTTAATGCGCTTTGCTCTGCGCGATAATCCCCTTTTTTCATCGCCAAAATAGACTTTGAGTTCATTAATATCTGCTCTTATCAATAAATCTGTTAACCCATCACCGTTAAAGTCTTTAAAAATAATGCCTCTACCAGTGCTGCTACTCGACTCATTCATATTCATTGCGATTTCAAAACTTTTCTTTGCAGCTGCCTTTTTTGAAAATTGATTGCCGCTTTTTCCTTTGAAGATACTAATTGAGCTATCGAGCACCACCTCTTTATTTTCCATCGCAGCACTGGCAATTGAGAGAATATCCATAAAGCCAATATCAAAAGAGATCACAGCTAAGTCATCACGCCCGTCTCCATCAAAGTCGCTAATGTGGGCGATCGAACTAGTTTCCTCCAAAATAAGCTTAATATCTGGACTGTCATTAAAAACCAGCCCTTTGCTCGTCTGCCGCGAGAAGAAAACTCTATGTATACTTTCACTGTCAAGATCCTTTTCTTCATCGCTACCCTCAGACAAACTTTCAATCGTATGAATATCAGGGTATCCATCATTATTAAAATCACTTAACTTCTCGATGCGCTGCTTCGCACTTTGATCAAACATCACGAGTGTTTGCCGTTGCATGCTAGGAGCATCGCTTGTCGCTAAAAAATACTGAACTGTTTTTTCCTCAAAAAACATAAAGTCTCGAATTCCATCTCCATTTACGTCAGCCAAGGTTGGGAATTGAGGCAAGGTGTGACTGATCGTTAAGTTTTGATCAGTCACATGTGTCACTGTTTTTGCACGTAAAGGAAGTGAAGAAAATTTGAACTCACCGGTGTTTTGTTGAATATAAATAGTCTGCTCTTCAATACCGGGTATGTAAAAGTCAGTGAGGCCATCACTATTTACATCTAACGTAAACGTTTGATGTTTAAACAGAGAAAAAGCCTCCGATTTAAATGCTGTGCCTATCTCTATCAGTTTATGATTCTTAGTCTCATCTACGTGATAAATGCCCTGCTCAGTTAACACAAATGCTTGCGCCCCTTGATGATTTTTAAGTTTACCAAGACTATACATAATCGGCTTTTCCGGTAGCGCTAATAGAGCGACTTGCTTAGTTTTAAAATCTATTTTTTGTAAATAGGTAGACTCACCATTACCGGCGACGAAAGCGGAATCTGTGTCTGACATAATAAGCTTGCCATCGGCTTTGAACTGTAAGTCAATTGAGTCATCTGCGTAAATTAAGCTGCTAAACAAAGCAAAAGTGAGTAATTTTTTCATATTAAAAATCCATTAAAAATACGTGCTATTCATCTGTAATATTTAGATATAATTTAATGTCGTGTTTGCGCTTAGCGCATACCTTCTGCCTTTGGCCATTTCCATGCATAGAACATCGTCATGAAAGACAACAACACTTCTAGCGCAGTAAGATACAAATAAAAACCCCACCGTGTTTCTAAATTAAGTGACACCAGCAATACAATAAACAAACTTGGAATAATGATATTTAACTTTCGATTTATATTGGGTTTTAATGCCAAAGTTAAAAAAATCATGACACTTGGTATGGACATTAGTAATGCGACAGCAAAGAACTCATATTGGATCCCCTTTCTATCTGCGCTGACAAGCAACGCCTCAGACATAACACCTGGCACGTACACTTCAATATAATCACCGTAGACATAGCAAAACATCACTGCTATCCAAAGCGCTGAGATTTTGAGCTTTACATTTATTTGATAATCTTCAAATGGAATGGAAATATCCTTCGTCGTATTCATATTTGCTCCGTTGTTATAATTTAAGCCCTAAGTTGGACAATAGTTGACGGAACTAAACGATATAACTTATAAGTAGTTAGGTCGTCCGAGACTATAAGCGCGGACACTTTTTTATGATTGTGTCTCTCAACGGAAAGTAATAAAAGGAACAAAGTTTGGTCGATCCTATCGAAATTATCCTCACTATGATGATTGTTGGGCAAGTATGTATCGGTGTGCCTATTCTTCTCTCACGTGTAACAACGCATGCGATGAACTTGCCATTGGCGCTATTTTTACTCGCAAGCGGAGTGTTGGCCTTAAATTCAACTGTCTCATCGGTGTTGCCTACTTACTATGCAGTGTACACAGCCGTCGCATTTCCAGCTTTGTTCATGCTCTGTCCTTCTTTGTGGTTGTATGTTCACGGCCTGACAGCCGATACATCTTGGCGCTTACATAAAAGATGGCTTAAACAGTACGCTTTAATAATCCCGGCCCTATTGATATCAATGGTAATATTATTTTTACCTAAAGAGATGCACACCGCCATTTTCATAAATGATAAGGAAGTCAATGACCCGATTGTCAGCACCTTACTCATAGGTATATTGATCATGATGCTACTTTGGCTATTGCAATGCGTTTATACGCTGTTAAAGATTATTCGCAGATTGAATCTGTACCGGAAAAAGTTAAAAAATATTTTTTCAAATCATGATAAAAAGGACCTTAGCTGGATGAATTGGCTGCTTTTTATTGCTGTCAGTGTATGGGTGTGCTCTGTAGTGACCGTTTTTTCATCAAGTTTATTTGACCAAGCCCTGTTTAATAGCAATACAGAAATGCTCCTTTCTGTATTGTTGTTCTGGTCCATAACCCACTTTGGGCTGCAACAAAAACCCGCATTAGCACGTCTAGGTGACGATGCAATAAGTGGCGATACAAGCAAAATTATCAAGACCGACGATAATCTCATAAATGATCATCACTGCCCGACTAAGAAATACCAACGGTCCGCTTTAGATCAAACGCAATCAACACGAATTGCAACGAAAATAAACTCAGCAATGGAGCAAGACAAACTCTATTTAGATCCAAATTTGTCACTACAAAAGCTCTCAAAACACTTAAATATTTCACCAAATTACCTATCCCAAACGCTGAACGAAACGTTGTCCGTTAGCTTTTTTGATTTCGTAAATCAATGGCGTATTGAAGCTGCCAAACCTAAAATATTAGCCAATAGCAGTACTGTGCTGGATGTTGCATTGGAAGTAGGCTTCAATGCACGTTCGTCATTCTATAAAGCATTTAAACAGACGACGGGACTCACGCCCAGTGAATATCGTAAACATGTAAAAGGTTAAACCCCACTCGTATACTTTGAAGAAAGCGATTTGAACACTGCCCTCCTTGTTAGGTCTTAAAGGTGAATTTGCACCATGGTGACATGGCGCTAATTCACTTTAGGGGAATGCTAGCAACTCTTGAAATAGAGCTTAAAAAGCTAGCGTAAACGCGGGTATATCTCAGGGATCACAACTTCATTCAGCGCTATCATTTCATAGTAAGCAGCGATTTCTTCTTCAGTAAAGTCCCCTAACTGTATCTCGACGTACATCTCATAACCATGCGACTTTTGTGTGCTTGGTACCGCACCCAATTGATAGATGTAATCTAAATAGTGTATTGGGTCTACATCAGAACCCAGTAGCGCATCTTCTAAAATAACAGGAGTAATACCTGCTTCAATTAGTTTATAGACCGCATCATACAATCCTAACTGAGATACTACGCCAGAAATCACCGCTTGCGTCTTTCCCGCAGCTTTAATATCAGCAATCACAGGGTCAATTTTTTTAAAGTTCACAACATTGGTATTTTTACGATATTTTGATGTGTAAGGCTTTCCTTTTTTATTCACATGAAAACTCGGCATATAGCTAAATAAAAACTCCTGCTCTAAACCTAAAAATGTAAACCTAGGCTCTGTTGCTGGCTTATTGTCATGTTCAGCTTTGTTCAAGCTCGCATCATCCATATTAAAATTAATCATCGCCATTTTATGGCGGTCGCCTTGATACAGCTCATCTCGCTTACCGACTGCGTAGCGTGGACTGTAGATCAATTTGTCCTTAGATTCCATCGACTGCATAATTTCACTGACCTTTGCCAGCTTAACCCCTGCTTGCTGTAAACGCTTGAAGGTTGGTCGTTCATAAATTTCCGTAGAGAACGTCGCGTCACTCGCTAAATAAACATCAAAGCCCATATTTTTAAGCCCTAAAACCGTTTGCATAACGCATACATCGGTTTCTGCACCTGCAACAACCACCCGAGAAATACCTAAATCAGACCACGCTTTCATTGCTGCGTGAATGTCAGCTTCTCGTGTTGAATTAAACGTTTGCTTGAAATAGCTTTGAGTGTTTTCATCAAGAGCTTGCTCAATACGCGTAATGTAAGGCGTATAATCTAAACCTGCATCGGTTTCGAAAGCTTCATAAGTAATAGTGGTTGGCATATTTAAATCATTGGCTTTTTGCGCCAGCTGTGCAATTCGATCAATGCTAGAGTGCAGCTGAGGATCGACATTTTGCGCCGGTATTTCATACTCTGGATAGAAAACCTTGACCCAAAAGTCATCACTGTCCATCACATACCCTTTTTGAGCATCAATAATGAGCAACCCCGTATTTTGGGCACTCAGGTGAACGTGTTCACTTTTTTTGGTTTCATGAGCTAATTGCAGCCTGTCATCAATGTTACAAGCCGACAGTCCAAACGCCAATGACAGTACTAATAAAGACTTTTTCATAAATCACCTATTTAATTATCCTTTTCAAAGCAAGTTAACGGTTAATTTTTAAACAGCCATCGATACTTAAACGTTTTGTTAACAAAGTCAAGCGAGGATAAATCAAGCTATTTTTTGCCTCAGTAATTACCTGTGAATGAATAAGGTTAAAAATTTGATGTAACAGCTCAAATGAAATGATGGGTGTGTTTCCACCCCTTTTAACAAGCATAAAACCTTAAATAAGACTAAAGTTACTACCACACTATCAGCATGAACCTTATGCCAACCGCTGGTTATACTTTTTGATTTTATTTTATAACCAACTGAAAAATATACTTACTTTCTAATAATCTAAACATCAATTAAAAGTCACTCTAACTTCAAGTCATTAAAGTCAGTTCTGGTACATTCCTCTATTGAAAAGACAGCTAACGGACCAAATACCGGAGAACACATGCTCAAAACAACGTATTGCTTTTTAATTGCTACGGGCTCTATTTTTGCAACCAGTTCCATCATGGCTAAGGAAATAGCAACTGAATTGCAAGGACCCTACTTAGGACAAACACCACCAGGGAAAACTGCCAAAGTCTTTGCGCCTGATTTATTGAGCACACAGAAAGACAGAGAATACACTATTTCGTTTACACCAGATTTGAAGGAACTCTATTTTACGCGTATGGATGCCGATACCAACAAGTGGTGGACAATGACTTACAAGCAGAGGAATAATCGCTGGTATGGTTCGATATTAGCGCCAAGAGTTGGCCGCCCCACTCTATCGCCCGATGGTAATACCTTACACCTTGGCAATAAGTATATTGGTAGAACAGACAACGGATGGTCACAAGTTAAAAGCTTAGGTCCAATGTTCGATAACAAAGATTGGGGCATTATGCGTTTATCTTCATCATCTTCAGGTACCTATATCCTCGATGATTATAAAAATGGTGATGTACTTAGGATCTCTGAGGTACAAAATGGTGTTCGGCAAGCGCCAAAACCATTACCTGCACATATTAATACAGGAAAATGGAACGCTCATCCTTTTATTGCACCTGATGACAGCTATATTATTTGGGATGGAGAAAGAACCGAAGGCTTCGGAGATACAGACCTTTATATCAGTTTTCGAAAATCTGATGGAAGTTGGGGTAAAGCGCTTAATTTAGGCCCCACGGTGAATACAGGTGCCGGTGAAGCTGGTGGGTATATATCTCCAGATGGTAAATATTTCTTTTTTAACAGAACGACAAATACAGGAAATGGTGATATCTACTGGATAGATTCTAAGTTCATTAAAACACTTAAATCTCAAGTCTATACTAAAGATTAACTGAATTAAATCTAGCGTGACATTTCAGGCCGCACTGGGTGCAGCCTGATTTTCTTTAACTCAGCGACAATTGTTATTTTTAAAGCTGAGCTCAATTAAGTCAGAAATAACAATACTTAAAGCAAGAAAAATAACACATACGTAAACGACATTTGCACTACGTTGCCACTGGTATTACAACACCTCGTGAATACTTAGAACCCACTAATATATATTAACTTTATCACCCTGCATCATCCTACACCATCCAGGAGAAGGATAAATAAGTATACGTCACAGCTAAGCGCTATCATATATCAAAATGTGCCAGTTTTTCCTTCCTATATTTTTACACGCTATATTAAAATCCCATTTAATTATTTTAAATTTAACAATAAAATTTAACGCTTAACTAAGTAAAAAACCACTTCCAAACTCGGACTTAAAAACACTCCAACTTTAATACCTGTAAAATATTATATAATTCATATAATGTGAACAACCTCACTTTCAACTTAAAGCTCAACCACTTACTCTCGAGAAAAGAATTTCGATTCCAAATATTATAATATTAATATAATCACCCACCATGTAGACTTGTATAACAAATATAAACTAAAATTAGAGTTCATTTATTGTCATAGCTAATATATTTACAAAAGGGATTCACAGTGAAAAAGCTATTACTTTCGTCACTTTATGGACTATCTGCACTTACTACAATACATAGCAACGCTGCGCTTGCTGCGCCTTACCAAGTTGACCTTCACAGTTATTTCGAAGGTATTTCATTTCAACAAAATGATGAATCAACTAATGCTAACAAGTTTAGGTTGTCGCTTGGCGACATTAAAGTCACTAACATAAAAGAAGGCAAAAACACCGTTGAAGTAAAACTGCTAGATAAAGGCGGTAATAAACATGCAGCTTGGATGTGTAACACAAATGTAGACTACTCTGAAGAGGATCCAGGAAACATCCGGTTTTTGAGTTGTACCGGTGAGGGCTCTATGCATGGCTATCAATATATAGACATGGACCCTAAAGATTATACTCTGAATTTCTATCATAAAGACTCGCTGTTCCAAACCTATGAGTTTGCCCTTGAACAAAATGAATTTGTGAAACAGAAGAAAAACCTAAAGGTTGCAAGTTTATGGGATGACTATGCCGCGATTGGTGAAGCGCGGATGGATATTTGGCAATCAAGTTCACTAGAGCTAATCAAACCAGCGCCAAACACCCTTGACAGTGCACCAGGTGGTACCCGTTTGAATTTTCAACTTATTTATAAAGATAACGTCATAGGTGAAGGTCGCGGTTCAATGACAACCTATGAAGGCCGTCTTAAGTTCACAGGAGTGAGCTTTACCAAACCACATGAAGAGCGAGGTGGTCGCATCGCTGTCTCTAGTATGGAAGATGGTGAATATCACATTATCGCTTACAAAGAAAAAAATATCCCAGTTGAGTCATACACGTTCCGAGTAAAAGATGGAAAAGTTGTCCGAGCGGGTCTCCAGCTTAATAACGACGAAAGCGGTATTTACAGTGATACTGGTATGAATTGGTTTTTAAAAAGTACTGTTAATCTAGATGAACTAGCTAAAAGTGCCACCTACCCAGAAGATCCAAAGGAAATTCGTAAAAGAGAGCAAGAAAAGCAGCGCCTTGCTGCTGAAGCAAAGAAAAAAGCGGAAAAAGAGCAAAGAGCTAAAGAAGCTGCAGAGAGAAAAGAGCAACAGCGTATCGCACAAGCAGAAGCGAAGGCTAAGAGAGAACAAGCTAAGCTAGAAGCTGAGCAAAAGAAGGAACAAGCTCGATTGGAGCGAGAGCAACAGCAGGCAGAACTTAAAGCACAAAGAGAGCAGCAGCAGGCCGAACTTAAAGCAAAAAGAGAACAGCAGCAACTTGAAACTCAAGCAGAAATGGAGCAAGCAAGAGAAGACGCGTTGCAAGCTAACTCAGGCGCAGTCTCGTTCAGTTTAAATCAACTATTGCTAGCACTGACATTGATGTCTTCAGGTTTACTTATCGCAAAAACTCGTGTTTTAACCAAAGTGCCACAAATTGGCAAAACGGTCTTAGCCATTGAAGGTCAATCATTGTATGTTGGATATGCCGTAGTTGGATTAGGGGTGTTTGATTTCTTAACTGATTTATTGTCTTTTTCTCCAATAATTGGAGGAGGCTTGACTCAAGCAGCTGCAATTGCCAGTGGTGTGTTGTTGCTTAAAAATGATGCAAAGCTTAATCAAATTCAGCCATTTGTAAAATTGAAAAGTGCGGTAATGCCTTACGAAGAGCAAATCGGATTAGCTGCCATTGCTATCGGTGTTCTACACCTACTTGTTGGTGGCCTTCCATTGATTTAAATATGCCTTTTTAACATCAAGCAATCACTACGTTGTCAAAGGCTTTACAAAGTTACTTGTAAAGCCTTTTTACTTTGCACTTTCGCTAAAGCAATGGCATCCACTAAACCACCAATATATTCTCTGCTTCGAACTAAATTTAGATAGAGTACCTGTGAAAGCCGAGGTCTAAATATTCACACTTTTTATCGCAATCGAACTAATCGCTTTTGACGTGTTGGCTCAGTGAGGTATAGAAACTGCGAATAGTCATGCGCTGCATTGATCAGCATTTTACCTTCATTATTGCCAATCCAAGTTACATCTGAATTACCGGACGATAAATCATACTCTACCAATTTATACTGGCTACCCTGTTCCAAAGTGACAAATAGCAGATTTGACTCAGTCGTTACACCAATTATCCCTGCCGCTTGCGATTGCCAAACGCGCTCAACTTCACCAGCACCAGTGCGCTTAAATACCTCAGATGTATTCGAAAAGTAAATATTATCTGCTTTATCCAACCCCATCGAATAACAAGACAATCTCTCACCTTTAGCCTCAAAATCCTTCAACTCACCTGTTTTCAAATCGAACTTTGCCGCATGAAACCCTACTCCATCCGATGAACGGTAAGATACCAATAAAGCATCACTATGGTGATATGCTTCACGAAGATAGAATGAGCTGTGTACATGTGGGATTGCCTCAACTTTATTTGAGGCAACATCAATGCGGAATATTGTATTTTTGCTAGCCGTGAATACAGATTTGCCATCTTTGGACCACGCAATGCCAAACAGCTCAACATTGTCTGGATTTTTAAATAGCAGCCGCTCTTTCCCCTGCTCATATAAAAATAATTGCTTTTGACCAAAACGATGTGACTCAAACACAAATACCGAGGACTCTGGTGCAAATACAGGCAAAAAGTCCACAGAGGAGGAGTTGACTAAGCGCTTCAAAGTCTTAACGCTTGCTCGATTCGCGCTTAAAATATCAACGTCCACCTTCACAAGCTCCATAAAAATCTCTTCACCGTTGTATGAGTAGCTCGCGTCTCGCACAATCTGATAATTTTTAAACGGTAACTTAGTCACGCTGCCTTGCAGATCAATCGAGAGTATTTCATTGCGTTTACTCAGCAGTATGCTTTTTTTATCTGGATGCCAGCTTAGTCCACTTAATCCATCTTCAATCGTTACAAGCGTCTTCGAGTATCCACTATTTAGGTCAAGTAAATCTACTCGGTACTTATTTTGACCTGCTTCAAAACCTAATGCTATAGATGCTTCATCAGGGGATAAAGACTGCATTAAGAGCCAATCAGTTTGTTTTGACTGATGTAAAACGCGCTTGTCCTTTGTAATAAGATTATATGAAACTAGCTGAGTATCACTACTTGCCCGGCGTTTTTCAGTAAAGTAAACCGTATTATCCGTCGCCCAGTCCAATCTATGGCTTGAGATCACATAATCTGTTGTACGGTATGCCTCCTCTTGATCAAGGGGCAGCATTGAAACTAGATCCAGTGTGGTAACTTGTAATGATGAACCTACCTGTTCTTTTAATGTAAAAACCAAGCCATTACTGTTTGGGCTCCAACCTAAGCTTAAATAATCTCCCGGCTGGCGAGAAATGCGCTTTTCCATTCCTGTATCAAGTTGTTTAATCCATATATGTTTACTGGTTGCTTCGTCTCGTATGAACGCAATATACAAGCCATTTGGTGACGTCATAAAAGCGAATTCATTACCTGAACTACTACTAATTGGCAACAGATCTGAAAAATCGTTTTTGTAAGGCTGTTGATTTGAAAAGAGGGACACAAGCGCCAAAACAACTATCAAAACAGCAATACCACCCCCAAACACACACTTTAAAGTGTTTGATTTAGGACTTGGCACTTCTAAGCTGTATCCTCTTTTAGGATGAGTAATTAGCAGAAATGGCTGTTTAGCGTCGTCATCAAAAGCCTTTCTCAGTATAGCAACACATCGTTGAACAGAGCTTGGGTTAAAAATTGCTTTCGGCCACACTGCGCTAAAAATCTCTTCCTGACTTACCACCTCACCTTTATGGGAGTACAAGTAAACCAATACTTCCATGACTTTCGGCTCAATGTTGATTACCTCGTTAAAAGCTGTAATTTGACACCGTTTAACATCTACGTGATAACTCCCTATTTTAAACTTCAACTTCACAACTCCCAAATAAGCTTACGATTCATATACTAAGCTTTTCTTAAGGCAATCTCTAGCTGGATTTAATAGCATAAATAGAACGCTTTAATACACGCTGTCCTCTCACTTAATAAAAAAAAGAATGAATGATGGCTGTACTTTTTACCTTAATAATTTTACTCAGCGCGTTTTTATTATTTCAAATTCAACCAATTTTAACTAAAGAACAATTATCACAGTTTGGTGGGGGAGCGTCTATTTGGTCAGCTGGACTATTTTTCTTTCAGACGTGCGTGCTGTTGGGCTACTTATATATCCACCTTATCCGCCACTTGCGACTACAGTGGCAAATTGCGTTACACCAAGTCCTTTTAATCATAGCTGTGGCGGTTACATATACACACGTGGAACAAAGTACGCTCAACACACTGCCACCTATATGGTCAGTTGTTGTGTCACTTGCCGTTCAAATAGGTCCTATTTTTATCATGCTAAGTACCACATCCGTACTGTTACAAAAATGGCATTGTTTATTAAACCAAAGCCCAGTACCCTATCACTGGTACGCTCTGTCAAACTTTGGCTCCCTAATCGCACTGCTAACATTTCCATTTATATTTGAGGTTTACTTCGCTCTCACTACACTCAAAGAATTATGGTTTCTAGCTTTACTCGTATTAGTGACACTCCTCTTCGCGCTGATGGCATTGCTCACACACAAAGTGTCTCGAAAAACATCGGTAAGCCCAACAAAGCCGACCAAGACTATTTTCAATCATCACCTCCTATGTATCACTTTGGCAGCACTAAGCTCTCTACTGTTAAGCTCTACCACCTTTATGATTAACGTTAACATTCCGCCAATGCCTTTAACTTGGGTTATTCCTTTAGCGATTTATTTGATCACTTTTATCATTGCGTTTTTACTTCCAGTGCAAAGCGGTAGTTTTTACTCTAACTCCGCTTTAGTCTTTGCGACTTTGGCGGGTATTTTAATGTACTTTTTAGGTAGTAAATTTAGCGCTGCCGCTCAGTTCAGCATGTATACACTCGTATTATTTATTTGTACATTAAGCTGCCACAGAGCATTGAGACAAATTGCGCCTAACCAGCATTCAATGACATCTTTCTATATCTGTATTGCTTTTGGCAGTGTACTTGGAAGTTTCACAAGTTCAGTTTTTGCACCTGTCATCTTTAACCTGCCATTAGAGTATCCTCTTACGCTGCTCGCAATTTTTTCATTACATCTATACAACTACACCCAATGCTCTGTATCCAAATACATGAAACTCGGATACCTGATTATACTCATGTCAGTTACGTTTAGCTTCGTTCTATTGAATAACGCGTATACAACACTTAACGTGATAACCAAAAGGAACTTCTATGGCATGCTAACCGTTAAAGACCTCACAATTAACGATACAACTGAACGCCGCCTTATAGATGGGACAACAATTCATGGTTACGAGCTAATGGATGGTGCAAGCCCAAATACAGGCTATTACCACGGAAAAACAGGGATTGCTAAAGCGATAAAGACCTTGCAAGCAAACGGCCCAATAAACATAGGGATTATTGGCCTTGGTGCAGGTGTGCTAGCAACGCAAGGCAGAAAACATGACACGATTACTTTCTATGAGTTAAACCCAGCCGTTTACCACGTCGCTAAAAAGTATTTCAGCTATCTGAATAATAGTTTGGCCGATATCGAGGTAAAAATAGGTGACGGTCGACAGTTGATTGCTAAAGAAATATCCCAAAGTGCCTTTCAACAAGATGCGATTGTTATTGATGCTTTTACCAGTGATGTGATTCCTACGCATTTACTCACCACTGAAGCATTTGAGTTGTATTGGCAAAGAATGCGCAATAACGGTGTATTAATCATGCATATTTCCAATAACCATATTGATCTCATGCCTGTTATGGCAAACCTAAGCTTACGTTTTAATAAATCATTATTGCTTTTTGATTTTAAAAGCAGTGCAAGCTCGCAGCTGGGATCTAGATGGCTCATCATGACAAGCAATGAGGTATTTATTGAGTCAATGCCAACATCTACTCTAGTAAATAGATACGTATATATAAACCAATTCACAGCACCATGGACAGATGAAAAACACAGCTTATTACCGTATATAAAGCTATAATTTTAAATTTTACTTAGATATGGCCTTGTGTAGCCAATGTTATATTTGACTACACAAGTGCTGCTCGCCACATATTGCTTAACTTACATCTTTAATATAACTAATTTTGTCATTTTTAAATTCAAAGTAAGACTTACCTTGTGTCGTCAGCGCATCACCCTCTTTTAGCCCATTTGACAGATCAACTGCAAGTACGCCTAAATAATCAATATCTACCTGAGCAGTGGTGTCGTTGATAATCAAATTGGTGACTGTTTGGTTTCTTTGACTAAACAGTTTTGCAGACTCATTGGCAAGATTCTCAAACTCTTGCTTGCCTTCGGCCCTGACATTCACTTCGCCATTAGATTCATTTTCAAACACAATACTATCATCAAATAACGACAGCATCCCCCCGATATTAAAATCATTGTAACTCTCGATATATTGATTTATGAGTGTAGCTTTTTCTCGCTCCAACATTCTAACATCCTTATAATTATATATATTTGCCTAAATACTAACCTACCGACAAAACAATAAAAAATCAAAAGGATCGCCGAACCAAAGCCCCCATTTTAAAAAAGTTTATTATATAGAATATAAAAGTTGCTAAAGAGCGACAAATTCTCTTTAGCAACTTGGTTTACTGATTGGGAGATTGTTTTATTGAAAATATTCGTCCAAAGCCACTTTAAGGTGTCTTTGCATTGCAGCTCGATGATACTTTCTAACACCATAACTTTGCTCTAGGTGTATAAAGCGTTTTGATGATGCCTCAGCACTTTTGTGACAACTATCCACAGAATCATTGCTGTGGCGACCTTGCACATTCCAAGTGCCGCCTAAACTTTTTGTGTCATTGCCATACACACATGCCTTAATTACCCCCTCGTGTTCAACACTTCGACGTATAGAGTGCAAAATACTATGCTCATTAGGATTTGTTGAATATCGGACTGTTTCACTCAGATTAAGCATTAAATCGTTATCAGTACCACACTGCGCTTGTAATTTGGCTCGTGTTGTTTTTCCAAAACCATGGTATTGGATAAATACTGTAGATAAGTCGTAATCGCTCATGTATTCATGGACCACTTGAAATAACGATTCAGTTTGATGCGCAACATCACTGGCTGAATAATTTGTACCTGTACACTCGCTAATATCATGACTGCTGTCTCGTCGTGTGCCAGCCAACATGAGTAACTTAGTTTGCGTATATAAAAAAGCGTCTATTGCCTGTGTGCCCGTAAACGAGTCTCTCTTCGGGTGTGGTGCTTGTAGCACAGCATTGCTGCCTAACGTGTTAAGCACATATGTGCCACCGCCAATAAACTTGTCGCTTGGTAGCTGATATTTCTCTTGTAGTAAATAATAAGTTTTATCTGTGTCTACATCATTAAACTGAATGACTTGATAATCTAATTCATTTGCAAGCTCACTGGCCGTCGGCCAATCTTGCTGATGAAACACTTCAAATAACATCCGAAACTGCGTTTGATACTGATGGCTTGGTTGCACCCACTTGTTGTCTGCTTTAGTGCCATAATTGTAAGACTTTAAATGTTTATCTAACTCCCCAGACATGACAACCAAGGCTTTACTTGGGAAACTTACAAGGGTGAGTAGCAATAGTAGTAAGGTAAAAAGCACGTAAATTGCCAACGGGCGTGCGCCATTCGGTAAGCGAGTAGTATCAGTTTCAAATAGTTGCATAAAACACTCCAGCGGTGTGTGTCGAGCTGTTATAAGCAAGCATCCCTGGGCAGCCAGTACCAAAGTACCAATTTTCAGCAAGTGACCATGTCAAAAGTTGCAGTTATTATTACCAATATCTAAACAAAAGCTCTACCTAAAGCTAGAAAAATGAGCTTTTGGTATTACATCATAAAAGGAACATACACCCTTAAAAATCACAAATAGCTCATTTATTTCAAGAGCTTAAAGCACTGATACGACCACTTTGTGATTTTTACATTTCACGATATTGCAGAACGGATGTAAAAATACAAAATAAAGCAAACTAAATCAGTAGGATAATTAAAATTTCGAATTATTTTCAAATCTGATAGGTATTTTTTATTCGAGCAGTAGGTATTAGATTGGGCTTGCCAATCTAATACCTCTTAATTAGAAGTGTTCAAAGAATTGAGCTTGAGGAGATCTAGTTAATGCGTCTGGCCACACCGTTGTTACTAGCCGTTTAGATTGCGCCTTGGTATGGCCAAGTGCTAATAAAAGCAAACCAATCATCAAGCATGTCCTTCCAGAGCCGCCCTTGCTGTGCACTGCAACAGTTTTTCCTTGCGTTACAACATGTAAAATGTGCTGTAAATGCTTTTGCCAGCGCAAGTTAAACTCTTTATCTGGTACTCCGTCATCAGGCATCGGAAATTGCCACCAATACAATTCAACACTGGCACAACCAGCCTGTAACCCAGTCACACCGCTTTGAATGAGCTCTTCATCGCTCATAAGCGTGATCACACCTGCTACATTCGCCTCTTTAAGTTGTTTCAACGACGTGAAGAGTGCAACGCCCTTCGTACCCGGACAAGGCGTCAAAAAGAACGTGTGTCCTGACTCAGTCTTAAACGTGTCAAATGGATGTGTTGTCATAGTTATACCCCTCGCTCTATGATCTCACTGTTTTACTTAGGGCAAAGGATTCCCCCTTGAGGTCACATATAAGTCATACCAATCATGTCTCTCAAGGCAAACATCAATTGCCTGTATCGCATTTGTTAATCTTTTTTCATGGGTTGTACCAATCACTGGCTGAACCCTAGCTGGATGGCGTAGTAAAAACGCCAGTACAATTGCTTCCGTACTCACTTGATACTTATTTGCTAGTGCTTTAACTAATTCCGTTGTTTTTCGTACTCTTAGCTCACCAGAGTATAACCCTTGTTCAGAAAATTGCCCCTTTGCCATGCTACCCCATGCTTGCAATTGGATTTCATGTTGTTGACAGTACTCTAAAGTACCACTTACAAAGTCAACTAAGTGATTACCCTGACTGCCTACCATTACTCCATCATCCAACCAATCGAGCTTTGCCAAGCTCATCTCAATCTGATTCGAAATTATGGGCATATCTAATGCTGCTTGTAAGAAAGAAATTTGATGCAAGTTCATATTCGATACTGCAATATAATTGATTTTTCCCTGATTTTTTAGATTAGAAATTTGTTCTGCCAATTCTTCAACCTGCATAAGTGGGTCTGGGCGATGGAGCATCAACACATCAAGATATTCAATGTTCAAGCGTGACAATATCCCATCTACGGAGTGTTTCACCCACTCTCTCGAAAAGTCGTATCGCCCAACGTGCTCGCCACTTTTTTTACGGATACCACATTTCGATTGAATTACCATGTTCGGCCTCAAATCAGGCCGTTCAGATAACACCCTGCCAAACACTTGTTCAGCTCGCCCATCTCGATAAATATCTGCATGATCGAAAAATTGGATATTGGACTCTAGGGCACAGTCAATGATCTTATGCGCTTGCAATACATCAGCTTCCAAAATGTGGGGCCCTTGGCCACCTAGTCCCATGCACCCATATGCAATAGGGCCTACTGTTGGAAAATACTTTTTAATTGGTAAGTTGGTTTTCATACTTTACTCCAGCTAGTCGAAATACATATCTGGCTATATGATATTGTTCTTTATTTTGAATAAAAGTATGGAAATTAGAATTCTGTGTTCATTAATTTGAACAATTAATGTTGGAGTAGAGCGAGTGAATGAACATAAACGCATTGAATTGCTGCTGCTTTTTGTCAAGCTAGCAGAAGAGCTTAATTATACAAAAGCCGCAAAATCGCTTGGGATCTCCAAAGGTCAGCTATCGGATAAAATAAAGCGATTTGAGCAAGTCCTGAATGCCCCATTGCTAGTAAGAACAACTCGAAGTGTAAAACTGACCCAATACGGCCAGCAAGTATTTGAGCACGGAAAATCAATCAGGGGTCAATTGTTCGAACTTGAGCGCAGCGTCAATACAGAAAAAGTCGACGGTATGATCCGACTGACTGCACCACGTATGTTTGCGCAAATACACTTGCCAAGACTCTGTGTAGAATTTAAAAAACACTACCCAGAAGTTGAATTTTCAATTAATTCTAGCTATACAACACATAATTTAAATAACAAAGATTTTGACATCGCATTTAGGGCTACAATGTCTCCCCCGCAAGATATGGTGGCTATCAAGCTATTTGATTACCGACATATCATTGTCGCATCACCCAGTTACATAAATGCCCACTCTGCTATTAACCAACCCTGTGATTTATCCGAACATGCCTGCATAGTCGCCAATGGTCAATCTAAATGGTACTTTGAAAACGAAACAGTTTTGGTAAATGGATGGATGTCTAGCAATGACAATACCCTCATCAAACAATATGCCATTGAAGGCGCGGGGCTCATACGCGTTGCGAATTATTTTGTGCAAGCACAATTGGATAATGGCCAACTGATTGAGGTGCTAAAAGCATATCAGTCACCACAAAATGGGATGTATCTTTTCTACCCTCAATCAAGCCAAAAAGCACATAAAATCAGAACATTCATCAATTTTATAAAGAACTATTTTACTTTGAATACCAATTAATTAGCGTCGCAATTTTCCAGCCAAAGATCTAATTTAGATGCTCTCTGATATCACTCGCAGCGGACCTTTGGCAAGATAAACGGCAAGCTAACCCTTATACTTCCCCCGCTGTTCACTTTTTAAACTACACATTACTCCCTCCATACGCATTAGTCCTCGTGTAGTTTCATGATTTATGAATCTTTTTATCATAAATTTCACTTGGATAATTTTTTTAACACGTTACCATAGCAATCAAAAACAAGGATCTAACGTGTTATCAAGCATTATGTCTAAAAGTCAGGCGCTTGGACCTGGCATATTGATGGCCACGGCATCAGTAGGAGGCTCTCATCTTGTTGCAGCAACTCAAGCTGGTGCGCTTTTTGGTTGGCAGCTACTTTGGTTAATCATTGCAGTAAACGTACTCAAATACCCATTTTTCCGCTTTGGCGTAGAATATACCCTGCGCACTAACCAGAGCTTGGTACAAGGCTACAAAGATAAGAACCCTTCTCTTTTTTATCTCTTTTTCATCGTCAATTTACTTGCAGCCGTTGTAAATACAGCTGGTGTACTGCTGATTACCGCTGCGCTTTTGCAATATATACTACCCGGTGATTTTTCCCTCACAACGCTCAGTTTTGGACTGCTGTTTGTGTGTTTGGGCATCCTCATCTTTGGTCATTACAAACTGTTAGATAACTCTAGTAAGGTGATCATGGTCTTCTTGTGCATTGCCACAGCTGCTGCTTTCATCGTTGCCTTAATAAACGGTCCCGCTCACCCAACGCCGCAAGAAGCTCCTTCCCCATATGAATTGGCATTATTGGGCTTTATGGTTGCGTTGATGGGTTGGATGCCCGCCCCAATTGAAGTTTCAGCCATCAATTCTCTATGGCTAAAGAGCAAATTAAAAACCGCTAAACTAACCAGACAACAGAGCTTGTTTGATTTTAACCTCGGCTACGCCATGATGCTTGTACTCGCCTTGGTGTTTTTCGCACTCGGTGTGTTACTTCAATATGGTCAAGAACAAAAAATTGAATTGGCAGGCGTAGCATTTTCAAAGCAACTGATTGACATGTACGCAATGACGATAGGTGAATGGTCTCGCTGGTTAATCGCCGTTGTCGCGTTTTTATGTATGTTTGGCACAACCATCACGGTATTAGATGGTTACGCAAGGACATTAGATGAATCCCTAAAAATCATCAAGCCGCATGATTACAAGCACAGTTTATCTTTATTGATAGGACTTCAATCTGCGCTGGGTATGATCGTTGTTTTGTTCTTTAAAGGCAATTTAAAAGAAATGCTGATGTTTGCTATGACAATGGCTTTTTTAACTACGCCATTTTTTGCTTGGTTAAACTTATCTTTAATCAAAGGAGAGATATACGAATCACTGCCAAAACCCGTCAAAGTTTTATCCACGTTGGGACTAATATACCTCGTCTCGTTTTCGCTGTTGTTCGTCGTATGGCGTTGGGTTTTATAACAGATAAGGTATAAACAAAAGTCACTCATGACCATGTGTCATGAGTGACTATATATTACGCAGCTAATGTCTTAACTTGCTCCCAAATACTAACAACGTGCTCTTTGTCTTCATCTGTTAGTTCGCCATTGCGGTAGGCTTTTACAAGGCTTTCTTCTATCTTAGTATTTAACTCTTCTGGTTGTAAATTGAGCTCCTCAACTTGAGCGTAGCCCACAGCCAAATCAAAATGACCTCGCAAATAGCCACCAGCAAAGAGTTCATCATCATCTGCACGATCAACTAATTCATCAAAAAACTGCTGTGCAGCCTCTACATAGGTTTCAAATGACATTTCTTCTCCTCACTTATTCTTGATGCCCAACGGCATACATCACATGATCATTATATCCTGTGACGACTTTAATATAGCCACTCAATTCATCATCAAGTGTCTGGTCGCCCGTATCTGCTATCAATGGACGACCATCTAATGCTTGTAGCTTGCGCTTTGTCGCAACTACAATAATGTTTTCTTTACCAATTTGTTTAATTAATTCTGGACTCAGCTGCTGATTACCACGACCAAAAATATGGCCCTGCCCACCTATCAAGGTAATCACTAGTTTCGTCGGATGGTCTTTGGTCAACGCAAGCAGTTGTTTTGCGGTTAAGTCCTGTCCTAACAGCTCATGATCTTGAATCAAGTCAACCCCTAATAAGGTGTTCTCTAAGCCGAGCTCTTCCATCACAGCTTCAACCGTCGAGCCTGATCCCATGATATAACGGACTTCTTCATCCATTTCAGAGATAACAAACGCGGCAATATCAGCCAAAACCAATTCATCACTTTCTTTGCCGCCGTTTTTGACACTCTGCACATAACGTACTTCGCTGGGAACTTGCATTTCACCATAACGTTTTGCTTTAACCGTGCCGGCTCTAAACGCAGCTTCATCGATGTCCATTACATCTGCTTCAGCTAAGGTAACTAACTCACCTTTGATCAACATTTCAACCACTCGACCCGCAGCTTTTGGCGTAATGGCATAAACACCACTGTGGATCTTGCAACCCGCAGGTACACCCAACACAGGAGCTTTATCATCTACCACGGAACATATATTTCGTGCCGTGCCATCGCCACCTGCAAACAAAAGCAGATCAACCCCTTGTTCAATCAATTTTTTCGCGGCACGCTCTGTATCCTGCGCAGTCGTCTGGTCGTTTACTGTATAAATAACATGTGTATCAAAACCAAGCTCTTTTGCTATACGCTCCCCCATCTCACCTGATGCCGTATATACTTGAATTCGTTCATGAAAAGGCAATAACTGTTCTAGCGCAAGCTTTGTTCGATTGTTTGACTTGGGCTCTGCACCAAGCGCCAATGCTTTTTGTGCTGTATCAACACCATCGCTGCCTTTCAAAGCCACTGAACCACCTAACCCCGCGACGGGGTTAACAATTAAACCGAGTTTAAATGACATCTTCTAACTCCTGTGGGCAATCCCAAGAAAACTGTTCTTTTTGTAATGGCCACGGCGTATTGTAAAACGCCGATAAAGCTTTTAGTAACTGTTCCGTACGATTATTAAAGCCACTGTCTAGCAATACCAAAACTTGCTGATAAACTCGCTTTTGAAAAGTAAATCGACAAGTTTGCTCACCATTTAAATTATCTACCGATACATTAAAATCAAAGCCCGCAGCAACACTCAGTGCCCACTCAATGGCCTGAGGCTTTACTTCAACACTTTCAAATTCAGCTTGTTGCGCTTTATCACGGCCATCTGGGCAATACCAATAGCCATAATCTTCCAATAAGCGGCGCGCTTCTCCCGCAACTAACCAGTGGGCAATTTCATGTAGTGCACTGGCATAAAAACCATGAGCAAAAACTACCTGATGAAAAGTACACTCATCACTGGCAGGTATGTAGATGGGTTCATCATCACCTTTAACTAGACGAGTATTGTGAGTACTTAAAAACTGAGTATCGAATATATTTTTTAGATCAGATATACGGTGCATAAACGCCAATAAAGCGCGGTTTTTCAATGGGCGCTGATTGTACGTACTTTTGGTATGAAAGTAAAAATTATGACAAGAGTTCTCATCACTCACTGACGCTAACATGACCCAAATACTACATAATGGCGCCAATTAAACTTAGCGCCATTATTGAAGTACTATGAGTTTACGCGTTTTAAACCAATACTGCGGCTAAAGCGTTGCACCTTTTCGACTAACAAATAATTCACGGGGACTAAAATGAGTGTAATTAAAGTCGCAAATATAATGCCAAACCCCAAAGAAACAGCCATCGGTATCAGAAATTGTGCCTGTGTCTGTTGCTCAAATAAAAGTGGCATCAAGCCAAAAAAGGTCGTGATACTAGTCAGCATAACAGGCCTAAATCGAGCGGCGCCAGCAGTTAAAACGGCACTCATTAGCTCTGCACCTTTCGCACGCTGCTTGTTAATATAATCCACGAGTACTAATGAATCGTTCACAACCACGCCAATCAAAGCCAACATGCCCAATAAACTCATGATGGTGAGTTCCATAGACATAATCCAATGGCCGATCACCGAACCTATTAATCCAAATGGGATCACACTCATTACGATTAAGGGCTGTATATAAGACTTAAACGGGATAGCCATCAGCGCATAGATAATAAAGAATACAAACAAAAGTGCCCAACCTAATGACCCAAACGACTCCCGCTGCTCTTTGGCTTCACCCTCGAGCGAGTGCGTCACCCCCGGGTACTGTGCAACGAGCTGATCCAAAAACACCTTCAACTCTTCTTGTAATACAGTCATATTAGTATTTTCTTTTTCAATATCAGCGGTAATATTGACCGTTCGATATCGGTCAATACGATAAATACTTGACGGGCTCTGGCCTGGGGAGAGCGTCGCAACATGGTTTAAAGGTACTGCGCCTTGGTTTTGCGTATTAATTAGTAAAGTGTTTAATGTGGCTAAATTACTGCGCTCGCTTAACGGTAAACGAACCATAACGCGAACATCGTCTCGACCACGCTGGATCCGCTGAACTTGCGCTCCAAAAAATGCACTCCGGATCTGATTTGATACCTCTGTCCTTGTCAGACCAAGCGCTTTACCTTGCGCGGTTAGCTCAATTTGCAACTCTTCTTTACCATCACTTAGACTATCCGTAATATCAAATACGGTAGGAAACGTCGCCAAATTAGCCTTAACCTGTTGTGCTGCTTCTTTGAGTACGACTAAAGAAGTACCTGTCAGTTGTACATCAATGGGGTCGCTAGAGCGGCCAATTTCAGCCCGAAAAGTTAAACTTTCAGCACCTGGAATAGTGCCAATTAAAGTACGCCATTCTCTCACTAATTGCCTCGAGTCAACACTGAGTGTTCGCGATTCTGGGGGAGTTATTTCAAAACGCACACGCCCAGAATTTGATGCACCACCTCGCCCTCCCGTTGTCGCTAAAATATGTGTAATCACGCTTTCCCCAGTATTTGGGTCAACATATTTATCTTTGAGCACCTGTGCTTTGTCAGACATCAAATCAATATATTTTGCAGTCACCTCAAAAGGTGTACCTGTTGGCAAAGTTAGATTTGCACGCACGGTTTCACTAGGGATCCGTGGAAAGAAAATGAACTTAGTCCAGCCGCTAGTAATTAGCGTCAAAATAATTAAAAACCCCCCTGCAAAAGTACTCAACGTTGCTGCCTTGTTAGAAATCGCGATTTTTAACGCTGGCTGATAGTATTTTAATATCGCACGCTCGAACCCATCCGCAAAGCGCTGTTGAAAACGACTAAACCGACCCGCTTCTTGCTCACTCTTTCGGGGTTTTAAGTGCTTTAGATGTGCTGGTAATACGAATTTAGATTCCACTAGTGACATTAATAGCACAGGGATCACAACAGCCGGAATTTGAGCGAAAATAGCACCTCGAACCCCATCAATAAATGCCAACGGCAGAAATGCAGCCACGGTTGTTAAGATACCAAATGTCACAGGTGTCGCTACCTCTTGCGTGCCCTTTATTGCCGCTTCTTCTCCAGATTCTGCACTATTCAAATGAGTATAAATATTTTCGCCCGTCACAATTGCATCATCCACAACAATACCCAGAACGAGAATAAATCCGAACAAACTCATTATATTGAGACTGATCCCAAACAGCGGCATCGCTAAAAATGCCCCCATAAAAGACACAGGGATCCCTATAAAAACCCAAAATGCGATGGCTGGACGCAAAAATAGCGTCAACAATGCTAAAACTAAAATGCCACCTTGAAGTGCATTTGAGGTCAACGTCGAAATTCGGTTTTTGACGATCACTGAGTCGTCGTCCCAATAACTTAACTCATAGCCCTTTGGCAGCGAATTTTGTCGTTCCTCGATATATGCCTTAACTCTATCTGCAACTTCAATTGCACTTTGTTGACCTATGCGATAAACCTCTATAAATGCGGCTTGCTTGCCATTGAAGCGTGTACGAACGGGAGTCTCTTCGAATCCATCTATAATGGTCGCTATATCAGATAAGTAGACAACCGAACCATCCGCACTGGTTTTTATTGGAATACTCGCAAATTCATTTTTGCGATATGCCTGCCCTTTAGAACGCAGCAAAATATCCCCGCCTGATGACTTTAAATTTCCTGCTGAAATATCTGCACTGGACTGCCCAATCAAATTGGCCACTTGCTTTATCGATAAATCATATTGTCTAAGCTTATCCTGGCTGAGTTCAATGGCAATTTCGTAGTCTCGTACCCCATCTAGTTCTACTTGTGTTACCCCATCAATACGTAATAAATCATCTCGAACTTGCTCTGCAAATTCACGGGTCTCTTTCTCCGAATAACTCGCAGCCACCGTCACTGTAATCACATCGCGTTTTCGTTCTGCCAAGGAAATTACGGGCTTCTCTGCATCCGATGGAAAAGTATTTATCGCATCTACCCGACTTTTAATATCCGCTAGCATTTCTCTGGGGTCATAGCCTGAGTCGACTTCAACCCTGACATTTGCTGATCCCTCTGAGGAGCGACTAGAAATTTGCTTTACTCCTTCGAGATCTTGCACCGCCTCTTCAATCCGTATTGAGATCCCCTGCTCAACATCTTCTGGCGTTGCGCCCCGTAGAGACATATTGATGCTTATGACATCTAATTCAAAAGAAGGAAAGACTTCCAATGGGATTTTTGTCGACATTGAAAACAAGCCGCCGAACAATATAGACAACATCAATAAGTTTGCAGCGACTGGATTACGGGTAAACCAAGCTATCATATGCCAGCCTCCTTCACTTTTTGCTCACGCTCAACCAGTAATTGCTCGACACTTATCCCGCGTTGCTCCGCCAGCCTTTTTAACCTACTTTTCTGTTTATCCGATAATTTTTGCCATGTAGGCGATTCAGAAAGCATATCCTGAACACCACCAGATTTACTCCGATTCAACACTACTTGTGTACCTGAACTTACTTGCCCAAGTGGTGTAGTAACCAATCGCATACCTGCGACAAGCCCCGAGTCGACAATGGCGAACTCATCATTTTGCCAAGATACGGTGATATCTTTACGCATCAATAAATCTTTCTCTTCAAGGATATACACGTAGGTACCCTGATAAATAGCGCTGCTTGGAATCGCAATCGCACCCTCTAATGTTCGCCCTTTTATTTGAGCATTCACGTACTGTCCAATCTTGATAGCAAAATCACCTGCCTGCTCGACCGAAAACGGGTCCTCCAACTGTGCCACTACATACAGCTGCTGAGAAAGCTCACTAATAGCGCCCTCTGTACGAACCACCACCCCACGCCATTGCTGCGCTTTAACTAGATCTGAATACAACAAAACCTCAGGGTTAGGAATATCGGCTTTACCATCTCTAAAGTGCTCTGGTAGGCGCATGAATGCCAAATCTCGGTTGTTAATAGGCAATCTTATTTCGACGTAGTCTGTTGCATACATCTCTGCAAGTTGGCTGTTATTACTAACCACTTGTCCAAGATCGACCTTTTTACTGAGTATCCGACCATCAAACGGGGCAACTAAACGAGTACGTTCCAATGCTAATTCAGCCTTTGCGAGTTTTGCCTGAGCAGATAACACATTGGCTTTTTGCGCCTCTAATTGGGGTTTTCTAAGCACCAAGTCACTGGCTTTTCCACCATCACCTAATCGTAGCCAATCAACTTGCGCTTGCTTTCCTCTTGCTTCTTCTTCTAACAAACTTTGTTGTGCATTGAGTAGTTCAGCTCGGGCAACTTGAACTTCTGCTTTGTAGTCTCTTTCATCAATTTGCAGCAGCAATTCGCCTTTTTCGAAAAAGCCGCCATCTCTGAAACTGTCGCTTATATAGCTAATTTCACCAGAAACTTGAGCTACGAGGACACTTTGTGTACGCGGTTTTACAATGCCATAGCTGTCAATCATCATGGTAAAAGGTTTCTCTTTAACCACCTCAAAATCTACAACCATTTTTGCTTGTGGTTTACCCTTACCCCGCTTCGATTGGGGGGGATTGGATGATATAAATACAACCAGTAAAACAGACACGGTGAGTATCGCTATGGGTAGTATAAATCGTTTAGCCAATGTCATTGCTCACTTCCTCAGGCTTTGTCTGTTGAAAATCGCCACCAAGAGCTAGATGAAGCTCTACTCGATTCTTGATTAGTTCATTTTTTATGGATATTAGGCTGCTCTGAGCATCAAAAGCGCGCTTTTGCGCATCTAATACTGTGGTATAGCTCACTAGCCCTTTTTGGTACTGTTCAAATGATAATTGCTCTGCTAGCTGGGCATTTTTTTCAGCCACTAAAGTCTCTTCATAACGTTGCTTGAGCGAAGTTTCTTCACTGATTTTATTTTCAACTTCAGCAAATGCGTCTTGTAGGCTGTTGAGATACTCTAACTCTTTTGCTTTAAGCTCGGTTTTAGCCAACTCTTCTTGAGCTGCCAGATTTCCTGCATTGAATATCGGTGCTGAAATACCCGATAAAAGTGACCAACCTGCATTGGATAGAGACAAAGCATCTCCGAGACTGTCTCCACTTGGGCCATAACTGGCGCTCAAATTTATACTTGGGAAACGTTGTTTATGTGCGTAAGCCAAAGCAGCATCTCGCGCTAATAATTCGTACCAGCTAGATATAAGTGATGGCTTTCGACTAATTAACGCCGAAGGTACCCCTACCGGAATCGTTGATTTTAACAACGGTAATACAGCATTCACGGCCAATGCACCTGTTGGATAGGCTCCAATTAATCGCTCTAAGGTGCGAATGCGACTGCCAACCGTCGCTTCTTGTTGTGCTAATTTTGCTTGTTCATTATTGAGCTCCGTGCGCGCTAGATAAACGTCTAACGCGCTGTTCAGTCCTTGCTTGTATCCTGACTCAATGATATCGAGGTTTTGCTTCACCACTTGTAAACGACGACTTAAGAGTAGCTGTTGCGACTTTCCTTCTATCACTGAAAACCAGCTTATAATTACTTCCGCAACTAGATCATACCTTTGTTGTTTAAAGCTTTCTAAGCTCGACATAACTTCCAGATTTGCCTGACGCTGTGAGTCACTTAACTTGCCCCACAGGTCAAGTTCATACCCCACTTTCAGCGATAGTGCATGATCAGATGAGAATTGCTCTAATGCAGACTTTCGTCTACTACTATCCAGTGCAATTGTGAGCGTTGGCCACAATGCACTGCCATTGATGATCAATCGTTGTCTTGCAGACTCAACTTCTATCATTTGTTTGCGAAGCAAAAAATTATTATTTAACGCTTGTTCTACCAACTCATGTACTTGCGTGTTTGAAACTTCATTCAGCCAATTGCTCTGAACCCTTCCCTCTGTGTGCAGGTAATGCCAAGTGGAAGGCGATTTAATGTTCGCAGCATAGTTTTCATCAATATAATGTGTCGCTACGCAACCACATATCAGAGAAGACATAATTGCAACCAACGCCGATTTTAGCCTCATTCTTTTATTCCTATAGGCTGAGTTCTACATTACTATTTTAGTGTACTGTCAAGTATTGCAATGGCCCAATCAACTTTACATAGCCTTACATTCAGCAATACTGGTAAATGTATTCATACACAGTGAAAAGGGTTTACGATCAAAAAACTTACTCTGAGTATGGCCCTCTTAATACCAGTCACAGAATGAAAAGCCACTTAATCACACAAAATATAAATAACAACAACCATCCACCATATTTACAAAATCAACTCAATAAAAACAAAAAAGAAACTTTTTTCACTCTTCGTGTTATTTTTTTGGAAACAACCTGTTTATACATAGAAACAAACAACAAAATGGAAATATAAAATGAACAACAGGTTAAACATTGTTACAGCTGGTTTATTACTGGCTCTAGGGCAAGCAAACGCCCAGACATTCGATAATAGTGCTCAAGAATATGACCCATCAAAGCATGTTTGGGAATATACATATAAACTAGCTGGTGGCGATCCACTTGTTGTACATCAATGGCACTTACAAAATAACGGCCAGCATGCAGGCGCAGTGACGCCAGGTGTTGCAGGTATAGACTTAAACTTGGACTTTACTCATCGCCGCGGCATATTAGGTCAAGGCATTAACATTGCCATTATCGATGACGGATTAGCTACATACCATCCAGATCTTGCGCCAAATGTTGTACAAGGAAGCACATTAAATCCTGACCCTTATATTTATCAATATTACAACCGAGGTCGTTTAACTACTGATAGTCACGGCACTAAAGTGGCAGGCATTGCCGCTGCTGCTGCATATAATGGCCAAGGTGGTCGTGGTGTCGCTCCAGCAGCTACCCTGACTGGTGCTAACCTAATTGGTAAAGATCGTAATTACGTAGGTCGCGATGTTGCGATTCGCGCGGTAATGGATATGGACGGCGCTGTTCAGCCAATGAATAAGCACACTGATGCACGTGTAATCAACCAAAGCATTGGTTACTCTTTTTCTGACGCAAGTATTTACGGGGACTATAAAGCTTTCTTCGATAATATTGACGAAGTCACTAAAAAAGCAGTAACAGAAAGTCATGGTGGTCGTGGTTCAATGGCTGTAAAGTCTGCGGGTAATAGCCACTTTATGGGTGGACGCTGGTTAGATAGAGATAATGGCCTTCTTACACTATTTTATCCAAATGGATATGCATTACCTTCATATGATGCATCTATAGCCGATCCAACAAATGCGAACTTCTGGAACTTGACGGTTTCTGCCTTAAATGCAAAAGGCAACCTAGCTGCATACTCTACAGGCGGTTCAGCAGTATTACTTACAGCACCTGCTGGTGAATGGGGCCGTTATAGCCCTGCTACAGTGACTACAGATTTACCAAAATGGTGTACTGATGCAACTGAAACGCAGTGTGAAAACCCAATGTACTCTTTCAATATGAATGGTACTTCAGCAGCTGCTCCTGCATTATCTGGCGCGGTGGCATTGATCATGTCTGCGAATCACCAGCTTTCATGGCGTGATGTAAGACACCTTATGATCACCACAGCGACCAAAGTAGATGCCGATGCCAAACCTCGTATGATTGGTGATTATGAAGCGATCCCAACTTGGCAAACTAATGGTGCAGGCCATTCTTTCCATTATGACTATGGCTTTGGTTTAGTAAATGTTGATGCTGCTGTAGAAAAAGCATTGCAGACAGGTCCAATCATGGGCGACTTGCAAGTCAAGTCATATGACGTCCCAGTTGCTGCTGATGCCTTGATCTATGACGGTGATTTTTCAGGTACTGAGTCTGTCCATACTCAAAAAGATGATCTTACTGTTGAAGCTGTAAAGGTTAACTTAAGTCTAGACCACGAGCGTCTTGGCGACTTGTCTGTTGAGCTTATTTCGCCGAGTAATACTCGCAGCGTTATTTTGACTGCTGGTACTGATATCGAAGGCAACAAGTTTAACAACAACGTTATTCTATCCAACCATTTCTACGGTGAATCAGCTAAAGGTGATTGGAAATTGCGTATCATCGATACCAATGCAAAAGATTCTTGGTCTGAGCGAGTATATGACTTAGGCACGGGTAAATTTGTTGAAGATTCAATCACGGTTGTGCCTCAGCGCAGTGACAAGATCCAAGCAAATAATACTAAACCTGGTCAGTTGACAGGTTGGAGCATCACGTTCTACGGTCACTAATTAATCTAAAGTAGAGAGCTATTAATAGCTCTCTATTTCCACCCATACCTACGTCAAAATCTCATATTTCAAACAATCAACCTAATTTCGTTTATACATTCAATTATATTCCTAGAATGAAAGCCCCTTTCATTCTTATTCTAAAAAACGTTCAAGTAATAAGACTCAACGTTTATTACGGAACTTCCAAATTGTCGACAAGTTACTCATAAAAAACACAGACACAATAATTAAAAACCTTTGTTATTTAACAAAATAAACCAAAAAAATTAAAACAAAACAATTTTATTGATCTTTGTTATTTTATTTGAAATGTGGCGTTTATTAATTTAAACATAAAACAAACGGAAATTAATAATGAATAATAAATTGAATATCGTTACAGCCGGTTTACTACTTGCGCTAGGCCAAGCAAATGCTCAAACATTTGATAACAGCGCCCAAGAATATGACCCATTTAAGCATGTATGGGAATATACATATAAACTAGCTGATGGCGACCCGCTTGTGGTGCATCAATGGCACCTCCAGAATAATGGTCAACACGCAGGGGCTATCACACCAGGCGTCGCTGGAATTGACTTAAATCTGGACTTTACACACCGCCGAGGCATTTTAGGTCAAGGCATCAATATTGCAATCATTGATGATGGCCTAGCGACTTACCACCCAGATCTTGCACCAAATATGGCTCAAGGTGATACACGCAACCCTAATCCATATATTTATCAATACGAATCAAGAGGCCGTGTAACAATCGATAGCCATGGTACTATGGTTGCTGGTATTGCAGCCGCTGCTGCGTTCAACGGTCAAGGTGGCCGTGGTGTTGCTCCAGCTGCAACATTAACAGGTGCAAACCTGATTGGTAGAGATCGCAACTACGCAGACCTTGACTTGGCAATTCGTGCAGTTATGGATATGGATGGTGCAGTTCAACCAATGAACAAGCACACTGATGCACGTGTGATTAACCAAAGTATTGGTTACACTTTTTCTGACGCAAGCATTTACGGTGACTACCGTGAATACTTCGACAATCTAGACAATGTTACTCGTATTGCTGTCACCGAAAGTCATGGTGGCCGCGGAGCAATGGCTGTAAAAGCTGCTGGTAATGATCACTTCATGGGTGGCCGCTGGTTAGACCGAGACAATGGCTTGCTCTCTCTATTCTATCCTAACGGTTACGCACTACCAGCGTATGATGCATCTCTGGCAGATCCGACAAATGCGAACTTCTGGAACTTAACCGTTTCAGCACTGAATGCTAAAGGGAATCTTGCTGCATATTCTTCTGGTGGTTCAGCAGTGTTACTGACTGCACCTGCCGGTGAATGGGGCCGTTATAGCCCTGCGACTGTTACAACAACTTTACCTAAGTGGTGTACTGATGCAACTGAAACACAGTGTGAAAACCCACTTTACACATTTAACATGAATGGTACTTCAGCAGCTGCACCAGCGCTTTCTGGCGCAGTCGCACTTGTTATGTCAGCAAACCACCAGCTTTCATGGCGTGATGTAAGACACCTTCTGATCACCACTGCAACTCAAGTAGATGCTGATTCTAAACCTCGTATGATTGGGGATTACGAAGCAATTCCTGCTTGGCAAGTAAACGGTGCAGGTCTTCCTTTCCACTATGATTATGGCTTTGGTTTAGCAAATGTAGACGCTGCTGTGGAAAAAGCACTACTGACTGGCCCAATTCTAGGCGAATTACAAGTTAAATCTTACGATGTACCTGTGGCAGCTGACACATTTATCTATGACGGTGACTTCTCAGGCACTGAGTCAGTTCATACACAGAGTGAAGACCTAACTGTAGAGGGTGTACGTGTAAACTTGAACTTAGAGCATGACCGTCTTGGTGACCTATCTATCGAGCTTATTTCACCGAGTAATACTCGCAGTGTAATTTTAACTGCCGGTACAGATATAGAAGGTAACAAGTTTAATGGCAATGCGCTCTTGTCTAACCATTTCTACGGCGAATCTGCTAAAGGTGATTGGAAGCTACGAATCATCGATACAAATGCTAAAGATTCGTGGTCTGAAAGAGTATACGACCTTGGTACTGGTAAATTTGTTGAAAACTCTATCACAGTCACGCCACAGCGCAGTGATAAAGTTCAGCCAAATAATACTCAACCAGGTCTATTGACTGGCTGGAGCATCACGTTCTACGGTCACTAATCCAAAAAAGAGAGCTATATTAATAGCTCTCTTTCAACCTGTATGTTGTTATATAGCCACACTATGCTGGCTTTAACGTAACCAAATGCACTGCACTTCCAACCAAAAGCAAAATACATTTAAAAACAAAGTAATGCTGACCTTTTGCTAGAGTTTGCAAGTTTTCTCCACTGAGCGACCACAGCTGTCGTAGTGGACACTTTTAGAAGGTCTAACATAAAAATCAAAATTAGCTCTCCCAAGAACACATTTAAAATGTCCACAAAGCAATATAGCAACAACAAGTTTTGTAAATAATTTCGTAGCACTAAATTCCTTTTAAATAAGGACAACTAGTTTATCTTATTGAATATTTTTGAGTATTAGCGAAGCGTTGCATCACAACGCCAGCTCGGTTGAAGTGTTCTTTGGTAACAACTCATGCTTACTACTGTTAAGTTTTTCCATTTCGCATAATATCCTATATATGCTTGAGCTTGCCCTTTTGAATAACCATAAGCCGTATAGGTTTGATCAGCAGCTACTGCATAAAATGTACTTAATAGTGCAACCGCTGCCATTAGTTTCTTTGTGTTTTTCATACTATTCCTTCATCAAATTCAATTTATACAAATAATTATCTAGTCACCTGTAAAACTTCAGAAAATATCTGTTTCTTTATATAAGTTTCTACTACTTGACCTGTCAGATTCTTGTACAAGCTGCTCATACGCCTCTAACTTACTTATGTGTTTCTCAAAACAAAGCATACTTGTCACCAGATCGTTATTTCTGCACAAATAGAAAACATCAACAAAACTTGGTGAACTACATCATTTTTATAATAAGTATCAGCAGTTGAAGGCATAAAAAGTGAATTTATAAAAGTGCCGAATTTGATTGTTCTTTATTTATTTCAGCATCTTTTTTCAACAAGAACAGCGGATATGCTCAAAAATAATACAATCAAATTAACTATGCTATTGATTAAAATTCAAGATGATGGTTAATTAAGGGAAAAGTTAATCAATCAACGCTGAAAAAAGCCAGTACGATTAAGAAGCTTAACGTGATGTAAATGGCAAGATGAAGTTTGCTTGTTAAACATTGAACAGAACTTAAGCAAGAGAAAACACCATATTTTTATGGCATTTTCTCTCGGTAAAGTATTAGCCGTAGTAAGCTTCACCCGCTTCTGCTTTCGCTTGTAATGGCTCTGATGGGGTAAACACGTCATTTTCAGTTGCATAGGTAGATAGCTCTGAACAAACCTTATTAAGACCGCGTTTATCCATATAACTGAACGGACCGCCTAAAAACGGTGGGAAGCCAATACCAAAGATTGCACCAATGTCACCATCTCTTGGCGAAGCGATGATCCCCTCGTCTAAACAGCGTGATGCCTCATTGAGCATTTGAGCAACACAACGATTTGCAATTTCTTGCTTATTTAAGCGCGGAGCTTGTGTGATGCCAAGTAAATCATAAACAGACTCATCCACTTTTTTGCCTTTTTTACCTTCATAGGTATAAAAACCACGGCCAGTTTTTCTGCCTAGGCGCTTACTGTCTATCATACGCTCAAATGCATTTGGACCTTTAAATCGCTCTCCCAGCTCTTTCTCAAGAATTGGGGCTATCTTAGACCCTATGTCGATACCCACTTCATCAAGCAATGCAAGTGGGCCTACAGGAAAACCAAACTCAACCAGTGCTTGGTCTATCTTGTCAATCGGTTCACCTGCAAGGAGCAAGTTGGCTGCTTCATTCACATAAGGTGCTAGGATCCGATTGACATAGAATCCAGCTTTGTCTTTTACCACAATTGGGGTCTTACCCTGCTTACGCGCAAAATTAACTGTTTTGGCGATGGTCTGCTCTGAAGTACCCTCGTGAGGAATGATTTCTACCAGCGGCATTTTCTCTACTGGAGAGAAATAATGTAAGCCAATGACATTTTCCGGTCGAGCTGCTTTTTCTGCAATTTGAGCAATTGGAAGTGAAGATGTATTACTAGCAAAGATTGTAGAATCTGCACATTCACGCTCAATATCAGCCACCATACCTTGTTTTAAAGCAAGATCTTCAAACACCGCTTCAATCACGATATCAATATGCTCAAAGCCACTATAATCTGTTGTGCCCGTAATGCTATTCATAGCTGATTGCATTTGCGCTTTGGATAAAATACGACGCTTTTGCTTTTTAGATAGGATATTATAACTGTAGTTAAGTGCATTACTGATCCCCTGATGTGCGACGTCTTTAATGCGCACACGTGCACCAGCCTTTACCGCGCTTACGTGGGTGATACCGGCTCCCATTAATCCACCGCCAAGTACCGCCGCTCGCTCAATTTTCGCAGTATCATCACTTTGCCACTCTTTTTTCATCTCTGTGGTTGCAAAGAAAATACCTCGAAGTGAACGTGACACATCTGTCATGACAAGATCTGCAAACCCTTCAGCTTCAGTTTTGTACGCTTTAAGCTCATCAAGTTCTACTGACGCACGAACAGCCTTGATAATTGCCAATGGCGCTGGGTAGTGGCCCCCTGTTTTCTTTTCAACATTCTCTTGTGCTTTTTTGAAAATAATATTGCGACCAAAAGGATTAGACTCTAACAACTGGCTCAGTTTATCTAACTTTGGTTTGCGTACTCTGGGCTTGCCTTTGCGAGCCAATTTAACAGCGACATCCATTAAAATACTATATGGTACGCTTTCATCGACTAAGCCTGCTTTAGCCGCTTGCTTTGCTCTAACTTGTTTACCGGTTAACATCCACTCTAATGCTTTTTGGATACCAACCAATTTAGGTAGTCTCTGTGTACCACCACCACCTGGTAATAATCCAAGTTGTACCTCAGGCAAACCAAGCTTGGTTTTGTCATCACTTGTACATACGCGGTAATCGCATGCTAATGCAAACTCTAAACCACCACCTAAAGCAGCCCCATGAATAGCAGCGACTGTTGGAAATGGTAGTGCTTTCATTTTGAAAAATGCTTGCTGACACATTTCAGACAGACGCAGAGCATCTTCACGTGTGTTGGCATTGTCGAGCATTTTGATGTCTGCACCAGCAATAAAGTTATCTGCTTTGCCGCTTACGAACACCATACCTGTTACATCATCTTTTTTGCCTTGCTCTAAAATCTCTAATAGCTCATCCGCAAAAGAATCACGCAACGTGTTCATTTTCTCGCCAGGCACATCAATGGTAACCAATGCAACTTGGTGACTGTTTAATTCATAACTAAATACTGACATTTATGCACTCTCCAATACAAAAGCCGCACCTAAACCACCTGCTGCGCATGCGGTTGTCAATGCAAGCCCACCACCTCGGCGTTTTAATTCATTTAAGCTTTGCGTAATAAGTCGGGCGCCCGTTGCCGCAAATGGGTGTCCATATGCCAATGAACCGCCATTAACATTGAATTTATCCATGTCTATTTCGCCGATAGCTTTATTACGGCCAAGCTTTTCTTGCGCAAATTTATCTGATGCAAACATCTTTACATTGGCAAGCGCTTGCGCCGCAAACGCCTCATGCATTTCAATTAAATCGAGATCTTTGAGTTCGATTCCTGCTCTATCTAATGCCAAAGGTGTTGAATGTGCAGGACCCATTAACATGTCTTCGTGCACACCAATTGCGGAGAAAGCATAAGAACGAACATAACCAAGAATTTCATAACCAAGTGCTTTTGCTTTGCTCTCACTCATCATTAATACAGCAGCGGCACCATCAGTCAAAGGTGTTGCATTAGCGGCAGTAACCGAGCCGTGTTTCCTGTCAAATACAGGACGCAACTTGGCATAGCCCTCTAGTGAGGAGTTTGCACGTATATTGTTATCCCTATCAAGAAAACTCTTGTAAGGCTCAACATGCGCAGTCATAACCTCAGGGGATAATAGACCTTCGTCCCAAGCTTTTGCCGCTAGAGAGTGGGAACGATGCGCTAACGCGTCTTGTTCTTCACGGCTGATCCCATGCGTTTTTGCCATTTGCTCCGCAGTATCACCCATTGAAAGGCCCGTTGAATACTCAGCTACTGCTGGTGGTACTGGTAATAAATCTTTTAATCTTAACTTAGAGAAAATCTTCAAACGCTGGCTCAAGGTTCTTGCTTTGTTGAGATCAACTAGACTCCCTGCCAACTTCTTGCTTACACCAATCGGCAGAACTGAGGACGAATCAGCGCCTCCAGCAATACCAACAGCACTGTACCCTGCGATGATCGACTCTGCGACATTCGCCACGGCTTGGAAACTGGTTGCGCAGGCACGAGAAACTGAATAAGCATCAACAGAGACGGGCATACCAGTACCTAATACGATTTCACGTGCAATATTTGGCGCTTCTGGCATTTGTACCACTTGGCCAAAGACTAGCTGATCAATTTCTTTTTTGTCGATATTCAGGCGCTCAAGCATTTCGTTGACCACGGTTTTACCGAGGTCAAGTGCTGGCACGTGGTGATAAGCCGTAGCTTGTTTTGCGAAAGGAGTACGTAGGCCACTAACAATAGCAATACGGTCTCCATTTATTGTTTTTAGAATGTTTTGTTCAGACATGAATTTGCTCTCCCGCTGACAGGTCTGACCTGTTATTTTAACTCGATTCTAAACAACCGAATCCATTCTGCCAATAGAAAAATGGAAATTGTGTGTAAAAATCTCAGCGCAAATTAAACTTAGCGTGATTTTTACACAAATCAAAAAGCTTCTGAAAAATATATTAAAAATATGGAACTAAACAAAATAAAAGAGTCTAAGAAAAGTGCGAAATTACACCTCAAAAGCTTGAGTTTTCCGTTTCAATCCATATAAATAAGCAACAAATTTGTCAGAACAAGGACAAACAAGCATGGCAGTTAATGAGTTTACTGAATTAAAAAAATACTTAGACACACAAATTATTGGTCAACCTGACCTTACTGAAGCACTATTAATCGCTATATTAGCAGATGGACATTTATTAGTAGAGGGGCCTCCAGGCCTTGCAAAAACCCGTGCAGTCAACGCGCTTGCAAAAGGCATTGAAGGCAGCTTCCAGCGTGTTCAGTTTACCCCTGACTTATTACCTGCAGATATAACTGGTACTGATATTTATAGGCAACAAACCAGTGAGTTTGTGTTTGAAAAAGGCCCCTTATTCCATAATCTTGTACTCGCAGATGAGATCAACCGAGCACCTGCAAAAGTTCAATCCGCTTTATTAGAGGCGATGGCAGAGAGACAAGTAACAGTCGGTAAAACAACCTACCCGTTACCTGAATTGTTCATGGTTATGGCAACACAAAACCCACTTGAGCAGGAAGGTACTTACCCACTCCCTGAAGCACAGCTGGACCGATTCCTACTGCACCTCAATATTGATTACCCAAAGGCACAAACTGAATTAGAAATACTGCGACTCACTCGCGGTGAAGCACTCAGTACAGAAGCGGTAAAATTTAGCCCAATCAGTCAACAGACTCTCTTCGAAGCAAGAAAAAAGGTGCTTGAGTTACATTTGGCTGAACCACTAGAGCTATATTTAGTTCAATTGATTATCGCTACTCGCGAAGCTTCCCAGTTAGATGCACAACTTGGCACATGGATAGAATTGGGAGCAAGTCCTCGTGCAACAATCGCATTAGATAAGTGTGCACGCGCTCATGCATGGTTGCAACAGCGTGATTTCGTAACACCAGATGATATTCAAGCTGTTTTACACGATGTCCTTAGGCACAGAATTATCTTAAGCTATGAGGCACAAGCTGATGGTATTACTAAAGATCAGGTTATTAGCCGAATTCTTGAGTTAGTGCCAGTCCCTTAAAGTGTAAGCTTGGTTTATGAAAGCAAATATTGATATCCAAAACTGGTTTAAAAACTGTCATACCAATGGTGTTGAGCTTGGGCTAAAAGAGTTGCTTTATTATAAAAGCAAATCTCGTCTGCTTGATTTGAAACCAAAGGGCCAAATCCGCAGTGCGCAAGCTGGTCAATATCTCGCGCCACACAAGGGGCGAGGTATGGAGTTTGCCGAAGTTCGTCAGTACCAATATGGCGACGATATTCGCGCGATAGATTGGCGCGTAACAGCTCGAACAGGTGAAGCGCATACAAAGCTTTATCAAGAAGAAAAAGAACGCCCTGTCTTCATCTTTACTGACCTATCAAACAGCATGTTGTTTGGCAGCCAACTGCTGTTAAAATCGGTGCAGGCTGCCCATTTGAGTGCATTGGTCGCATGGTCAGCCTCACTGCGTGGAGATAGACTAGGCGGCATTGTATTCTCAGAACACAGTCATCACGAGCTCAAACCGACAGCCAGAGACAAAGGTGTGTTAGCATTTTGCCACCAATTGTGTGACGTTCATGAAACAAGTCTCACTCGTCGAGACAATGAAAGTATCAGCCGTTTTAATGACAATCTAAAAAGACTGAAGCATTTAGCAAAACCAGGCAGCTTAATTTATTTAATTTCTGATTTCTCAGACTTGAATGATGAAAGCTTCTCACTGCTTGAAGGACTGAGTCGACACTGTGAATTGATAGGATGCCAGATTAGTGATCCCTTTGAGCACACATTACCAGCATATAGTCAAGCGGTTGAGATCCAAGGAACACAGAATACTTGGACACTACCATTAAGTGATAAGCAATTCAGAGATAAGTTTGCCAAGCGAGCACAACAAGTGTTCAGCGAACGCCTAAAACGCTTGCAGCGTTCAGGCATGATGATGCTTAACTTTTCTGCGGATACTCCTTTAGAAACTCAGCTCTCTAGGTAACTGTTATGACTCAATCTCCATTAGATGCCCTCCATGATGTGATGCCACCAGAGCAAGTGAGTTGGTGGCCTTTATCAATGCCAATGTGGGCACTCATTTGCGTTTCTATTATTTTGCTAATAGCCTTGACTGTTTGGCTATATAAAAACTGGCAATTTGGCGCTGCTAAAAGAGAGGCGATAAAATTAAGCCAGCAACACCAGCAAGACGCCCTTGCATTGCATGGCATAGTAAAAAGACTCACTAAACACTACTACGGTGCATCAGTCGCCTCTCAGTCGAGCGCAGCTTGGTGTCAGACATTAAATGCCATTTCAAAAGCACAATTCAAAGAGCAAGATATTACATCCTTTTATAAACCGGATAATCAAAATGAACATGTTGAACAGCTTATGATGGCAATTAAGACGTTTAAAACTAAGGAGTGCTTAGATGTTTGAATTTGAGTGGCCCTTAGCTTTTTTGTTGCTTCCACTACCTTGGATTATCGCAAAAGTAAAACCTGTTGCATTACAGGCCCAACAAAAAATCCGAATGCCAAGTTATGCCATTTTGGGTGGTATGGGAACACAAGAGCAGGCCCTATCTCACAAAAAAAATTGGTTGGAAATGCTCATTTGGTTGCTGTTGATTACTGCTTTGAGTAATCCGACATGGTTGGATGACCCTATTACTTTGCCAAGTGAAGGCAGAGATATCATGATGGCGGTGGATCTCTCTCATTCGATGGCTGAAGAAGACATGGAATATAACGGCCGTTATATAGATAGGTTATCCGTTGTCAAAGCGGTACTAGGTGACTTTATTGAACAGAGGCAAGGCGATAGACTCGGTCTGATTTTATTCGCTGATACTGCTTTTTTACAAACACCTTTAACCAAAGACATCAACACTGTAAGCCAAATGTTGCAGGAGTCGCAAATTGGTTTAGTGGGCAGAGCCACAGCTATCGGCGACGCATTAGGTCTTGCTGTAAAACGCTTCAATCAAAAAGAAGAAAGTAACCGTATTCTAATACTGCTGACAGATGGCCAAAATACGGCGGGTAACCTGCAACCAGAAGAAGCATTAATTTTAGCCAGAGAAGAAGGGATAAAAGTATACACAATCGGTGTTGGCTCAGATGGACGCAGAGGCAGGGGTTTCTTCTCGCTCGGCGGGATGTCAGGTGCGAGTATCGATGAGCAAACACTGACCCATATTGCCACAGAAACAGGTGGTCGCTATTTCCGCGCAAAAGATGTGCAAGGCCTTCAACAAATTTACTCTGAATTAGATAACCTAGAGCCCATCTCAGCAGAAGATGAAACATTCCGCCCTAAAATCGCGCTATTTTATATCCCACTGCTAGTAGCCCTCGCAGTATGGAGTTTGGCACTACTTATTCGCTTTGTAATGCAGTGGAGGCAAGGTAATTAATATGACCGAATTTCAATTTATTAGACCAGAGCTGCTCTGGTTATTAATACCTTGGACCATCATTTGTGTTTTGCAGTGGTACAAAAAATCCAGCAATAAACAATCGCAATTAATTGCGCCGCATTTGGCCAAAATAGTTTTAACCGAAGGTAAACAGAGCAAATCAAATCATTCTTCTTGGTTAACTAGCCTGATTCTGTTACTTGGAATATTGGCCGCATCTGGACCAAGTATTGAAAAGCAAAGTGTTCCCGTCTTTTCGGCAAAACAAGCTAGAGTGCTAGTCATGGACATGTCTTACTCCATGTATTCAACCGACATTGCTCCAAATAGGCTCACACAAGCAAGATTTAAAACACTGGATATGTTGCAGCAGTTCCGTGAAGGCGATACAGCTTTGGTAGCTTACGCTCAGGATGCCTTTATTGTGTCGCCTCTCACAAGCGACATCAATACCCTTGAAAACCTAGTTCCAAGTATTAGCCCAGACATCATGCCAGGCAAAGGTGCAAACGTACTTGCAGGTATTGACCAAGCAAAAACACTTCTCGAACAGGCTGGTTACCCTTCAGGTGAGATTATTTTAATTACAGATGAAATTGAACTAGAAGATGCGCAAGATATTCAGAATATGCTCAGCGGATCTGGGTATCGATTACATGTTTATGGCGTTGGCACCGCCCAAGGTGCTCCTATCAGTGTACCTGAAGGTGGATTCTTAAAAGATAGATACGGGCAAATCGTTGTACCTAAGCTTTATGCCGATAGATTACGCTCTTTAGCTCAGAGATTAGGGGGCAAGTATGCTACTTACTCACCGGATAATTCAGATATAGAAACCTTCGCGATCGAGAATACGCAGGACATTGAATCTTCCAATGAGCCAAATGAAACACTCTGGCGTGTTGATGCAGGTCAGTACCTACTATTTGCAATTATTCCTCTTGCGCTGTTGGCATTTCGTAACAATGCAGTGGCGTTGGTAATCTGCATTGTATCTTTTGTGCCAAGCTCACCTAGCTATGCTGCTGATTGGCAATCTTGGTTCAAAAACACAGATCAAAATGCGATGTCAGCTTATCAAGATGAAAACTTCGATCAGGCCAGTGCAGCACAGAATGCGACATTGCGTGGCGCAGCTCAGTACAAACAAGGACAATACGAACAAGCTGTTAAGACATTGCAAAACACCGATACTGCGATTGGTCAATACAACCTTGGCAACGCATTAGCACAATTGGGCAAGCTCGATGAAGCTGCAGATGCATATGAGAATGCTTTGAGAAAAGACCCTACCCTTACACAAGCTCAAGAAAACAAAGAGTTAGTAGAGCAGTTGAAAGATCAGCAGTCTCAACAAAATCAGGAGAAAAATAACCAAGATCAAAATAACCAAGAGCAATCTTCTGAGCAGCAAAACGATCAACAACAAGGTGAAGGTGAAAACCAAGAGCAATCAGATCAAACTGAACAACAGAGTCAATCTCAAAATGAGCAAGGAGATGAATCTGAGCAAGAAAACTCTGAACAGTCAGAGCAATCTAAAAGTGACGAGCAATCTGATAACCAGAATAAGCCTGAGTTAGCAAATAAAAAATCGGATGAAGAAGGCGAGCAAGAAAAGGAACAGTCGCAACAAGCGCAATCACAGCAAACGCCACAAAGTGAGTTATCAGATAACGAGCAGTCGCAGCAAATGGCACAATCTGAAATGAGAGAGCTCACACCGGAGGAGAAGGAAAAAGCACAACAATTGGACCAGCTACTTCGAAGAGTGCCAGATGACCCTGCGATTTTATTGAAAAATAAAATGCTTTTGGAATCACGACAAAGACAACAACAAAGACAACCAGTAGGAGCTGAAAAATCATGGTAATGCGATTTGCTTTCTGTTTTATTTTATTCGCTGTCGCGCTGCCCGCTTTGGCCATAGACAGACTCACAGCCAGTGTCGATAAAAACCCTGTATTGGTTGGGGAATACTTTACTTTAACCATCGAAGCTAATGGTAAGGTATCAGGTCAAATGCCTGATACCTCAGCAATTTCAAAAAACTTTGTGACTGGACCGATTAGTACCAGCTCTCGTACCCAAATAGTTAATGGCAGTATGAGCAGTGCAACAAGCTGGCAAATGCAAGTCATGTCTCGAAGTGCTGGAGAGTTCACTATTCCCGCATTCGATATTTCTGGAACAAAATCTCAACCAATTAATTTACGCGTTGTAGCTAGGGAATCTGATGAGAGCCAACAAAAAGATGTTTTCGTCACTACTGAGCTGTCGCCAGAATCCTTATATGTGCAACAGGCAGCTCTATATACTGTAAAGTTGTTTATTGGCAAAGATTTGCTTGATGCCCAAATGACTCAGCCTATGATGGATGAGGGTTCTATTACCCCTATGGGTCAGCAGGAAGAGAGCTATGAAGTACTCGATGGCCGCCGCTATCGAGTGATAACTAGGAAATACCTTGTTCAACCGCAAAAAAGTGGTAGCTTCACTATTGAAGGTCCAATTTTTAATGGCCAAGTTCGTGAAGGCTATCGCCGAATGGCTGTGAGTGCAGTGGGAGATGCAATTGATATTGAAGTCAAGCCAATCCCAGACGATTACAGAGGCGCATGGTTACCTAGTGAGTTGGTCAACCTAGCCGAAGAATGGCAACCAGAAGATAAACAAGTAATTGTCGGTTCACCAATTACCAGAACTTTTACACTTACTGCACTCGGTATTACTAAGGAGCAGATGCCAGACCTAGATATTCCCAGTGTAGATGGCTTTAGAATTTACCCAGATGAAACAGACAGAAATCAGATGGCTAGAGATGGGCGCGTTATTTCACAAATGGTTGCATCCTATGCCCTACTCCCCCAAAAGCCTGGTAAATATACGCTACCCGAAATACAGCTTCCATGGTTTAACACTGTGATAAACCGCATTCAGTATGCTACTTTGCCTGCGCGAACTATAGAAGTTATCGCAGACCCAAATCAGCCACAACAGCCAGTAGTCCAGCCGCAAACTAATGCCATCACTCAGCCTGTGGCCCCCCCCTCTGAACCAGAGCCAACGATCATCTACAAAGACTCAGAAAAGTCTTGGTTAGACTGGTTGATAATGTGTTTGGGGTATGTACTTTGGTTAGCTACGCTTCTGACTTTTTTGTTTAAAAAGTCACCAGCACCACTACAGACTTCATCTACAAATGATCAAGCAACGGTTACTACTGATGCACAGACGAAGCTAAAACTATTAGGAAAGGTAGCAAAGCAGAATGACCTCAGACAATTTTATACGCTATTGCGTGCTTATGTTGAGCTCGAGTATCAACAATCACTGAAAGCGTGGCTTAGCCAACAACCAACCGAAATTAGGGAAGAAATTGCAAAGTTGCAAGCATCCCTTTATAGTTCAAATAAACAGCAAGTTGAACTCGTAACGCTATACAATTATATGAATAAAATTAAAAAGCGTTCAAAATCAGACGCTAAGATTCACCTAGAGACGCTTTACTAAAAAATATGGCGAAAAGTGAAATAATATTGCTAAAGGCAAGGTCTAGTTAGCATGACCCAAAAACAAAAACGTTACGAATCTTTGGTTCAGGTTTACCATACAGAGCTATATCGCTTTGCTTACTGGTTATGTCAGGACCCTACCATTGCAGAAGATTTGGTTCAGGAAACATTCCTACGTGCATGGCGCTCACTAGATGCACTGCAGGATGAAAAAGCCGCCAAATCTTGGTTATTAACCATATTACGACGAGAGAACGCCCGTCGTTTTGAACGCAAACAATTTGACTATGCTGATGTAGAAAACGACACAATTGTCGACACTAAAAGTACAGCATTGGATGATGAAATGGAGCAAACTGTTGTGCAAAGACAGATCAGTCAGTTAGCTCCTGAGTATAGAGAGCCTTTACTACTTCAAGTAGTTATGGGTTGCTCTGGTGATGAAATTGCCGAAATTTTAGAGTTAAATAAAAACACAGTAATGACCAGATTATATAGAGCGAGAAATCAGCTAAAAGAGGCATTAACTAACGTGAACGAATCAGCAAAGGGGGCATCAAACTGATGGATGATTTAGAATTTCGCCGTCGCCTGTTCGCCGATCCAAGCGATGAGCAATTAGTAAATGAAGCTAAGCAAGATCCAGCTAAAAAGCGCTTAGTTGACGAAGTGCAAGATTTTGATGACATGATAGGCGATGCGTTAAATGTACCTGTGCCAGATGGCTTGCAAGCTAAATTACTTGCAAACATGCACGACCAAGACACGAAAACTCACTCTTCCGACAACGTGGTAAAACTGGCTTGGTATAAACGCTTTACTGTGCCCATTGCCTCAGCTGCATCTGTTGCATTAGCTGTTATGGTGTATTTTAGCACTGCAGTACACGCACCACTGTATGCTGGAGAGCATGCGCTTGAACATGTTTATTACGAAGAAAGTGCGTTAACCTTGAACAAAGAAGTTAACCTTCAGGTAGTAAACGAAAAACTAGCGATGTTAGGCGCTAAGTTTGTATCTTTACCTGGAAAAATCACCTATGCAACATTCTGCAATTTTAAAGGCCAACGGAGCTTGCATTTAATTTTCCAATCTGATCATGGACCAATGACTGTATTTATTGTCCCAAGTGAAAGAAACGACTATCGCCAAGGCGATACTCTGTTTAGTGATAGTCGCTTCAGTGGTTCTATTAGTAAAGGCGCTAACGCAGACACGATTTTGGTGGCAAAGCTAGGTACACCACTCGAAGACTACCAAGGTGAAGTCAACAACTCCTTACAATGGCTATAAAATAGGGCGCAAAAAGCGCCCTATTTGTTCCCATAAACATCCTATTTCAGTTCAATTTCTTTTTTAATTTCATTAGAATGTGTCTCAGTATTTAAACTTAGAGGAAAACCATGAAACAATTTTTTGTTTTATTGACTATCGTTTCAATGTTGTTTGCAACTGCTTTTGACGCTGAAGCGCGTAAAAAGTTTGGCGGCAAGAAAAAAGGTAAAACACATCAAACTTCGACTGTGCAGCAAAAGAAGCAAGTGGATACTAAATCACTGGCTGCACAACAAGGTGCAAAGAAAAAATCAAGCAAAAAAGGCATTATGGCTGGCGTGTTAGGTGGCCTTTTAGCTGGTGGTCTAATAGCAGCAATGATGGGTGATGACTTTGAAGGCTTCCAGTTTCTTGAAATGATTCTTTTCGCTATCGCAGCGTTTATATTGTTCAAGGTGATCATGGGCTTTATACGCAAAAAGCAACAGCCGCAAATGGCTGGCGCGCCAAATTTTGCTCAGCAGCAAAATCAGCCTTTCTCTCAGCCTCAACAGTTTCAGGCTAACCAAACTGCTGGCGGCTTTGGTACACAGCAAGATGTACCATTTAACTTACCTCGAGACTTCGATGTAAACGGCTTCCTTCAAGGCGCTCGTTCACATTATCAAACTATTCAAACAGCATGGAACAAAAAAGACTATGCGACAATGTCTGAATACCTTAGCCCTGAGCTTGTCGAAGAGTTCCGCCAAGAGCGTGAACAACAAGGCGACGTAGCAACTGAGGTTATGTTTGTTGATGCAGAACTTGCTCGTGCAGATGTAAGCGCAGAAAAATGGGAAATAAGCGTTATGTTCCGCGGTAAATACCGCGACCAAGGCGATATGCAAGAAGAACCAATTCATGAAATCTGGCACTTAGAGCGTAAAAATCAAGGTGATGCACCTTGGCTAATCGTTGGTGTAGAAGATCTAATTGAAAGCTAACCGCATAAAATAAAAAGGGCTCTAAGGAGCCCTTTTTCATGCATATTCTATTTTATACAAAATTCCCTGTCTTTATTCAGCACTATCTCCAAATCACATATCTGGGGTAACACTTTGATCCCCCACTCCGTCAGTCGTTGAAATGGCTGAATAAAGGCTTCTACCTGTGGCTCGCTCATCCCTTTGCCACAGCGTGCGATTAGTTTCTGTTCTTGCTCTAAACGCCACCGAAAAACACACTCAAAGGTTTGCCCATTCAAAAATACCAACTTATCAAACAATCGAAATAATCGTTGATAATCAGTCTGGAGAAAGGTATTCACTTGTGAGCGATACAAATTCTTTGGGTCTATTTGCGCTTCAAAACTATTACAACTCTCGTTGAGCTGCGCTTCTGATTGCTGTGGCAATCCTAAGCACCAGCCTTCAACCACCAATACATCGAGTTTAGAATTGACTAGAGTCCATTTACTCTCAGGGTAAGGTTCATCAGACGCTTTATCAAATCTAGGTAAAACGAAAGTTTTGCCTTGCTTGAAGTAATTAATAACAGCAATTGCTTGTTCAATATCATGTGTCCCTGGTGCACCACGAGTCGAAAATGGTGATGAGAACTGCTTGGATAAAGCCAACCGCTTCGCTTTACTATAATAAAAATCGTCGATGGATACAGACTCAGCTAAAACTCCTTGGCTTTTGAGATAAGCAACAAAATAAGCTGAAAGGGTCGACTTCCCACTACCTTGACAGCCACTCACAGCAACACATAGAGGCTTAGGTTGCTCTAAAGTGGTTTTTTTAAACCACGATAGGGCTTTATCAGACTGGTAAATATAATGTATTGGCAACTGATGTTCTTCGCAGAACAACTGCTGCCAAAGTTCAACCTTTCCCATTTACATCACTTCAAATTTATAGCCAACACCATATATCGAATGAATAAACTCACTTTCTGGTGCTATATCTTGAAGTTTTTTCCTTATTTTTTTTATATGGCTATCAATCGTTCTATCACTTACAACGCGATCATCGTCATAAATTGAATCCATTAGCCTTGCTCGATTATAAACACGTCCAGGATGCCTAAACATGGTTTGTAGCAACATGAACTCAACATGCGTTAAATCAGTGCGTTGTCCATTGTAATTTACGAACAACGTCTCTTCATCAAGTATCAAACCCGTTTGAATCGGCAAGCTGTTGTTTGTACGTCTCAATATGGCCTTAACCCTTGCAACCACTTCTTTTGGACTGTATGGCTTGCAAACATAGTCATCCGCGCCGACTTCTAAGCCTAGTAAGCGATCTATTTCTTCAACCTTCGCTGTGGTCATTATGATTGGCACTTCAGAGTCTTTACGGACTTGTGTACAAATTTCAATGCCATCAACAGATGGCAGCATCAAATCTAAGAGAATAATGTCTGGTCCATACGTTCGTACTTTGCTGAGCGCATCAGCACCATCCATCACGATATCAAACTCATAGCCTGCTTGTTCCAAATATTTACCTAAAATTATGGCAAGCTTCTCTTCATCTTCAATGATAAGGACTTTCTGCTTAATCATTTTAATACCTTAGTCGTTTTACTTTTTAGCGCGCCAGGTTTCAATCATTATGATATATAGTGCCATGAACCTAATTCGACGTTAATTTATTTTGTTACTGGTAATGTCACATCAACACTTACGCCGCACAACTCACTTGCGGTAGCAGTTATTGTTCCGCTGTGCGCTTGCACTATGCTTGCACAAATTGCGAGGCCAAGACCAGAGCCTCCAGATGCCCGATCCCGAGCTTTATCAACGCGATAAAGCCTATCAAACAACTTGGGCAATAATTCGGGCTCTACACTAGGGCTACTATCTTGCCAACGGATCAGCACTTGGTCCTTTTGCATGGTGATCAGCACCCTTATCTTGCCCGGTAATGTTTCACTTGAATCTGTGTAACGTAATGTATTTTGCATAAAATTGCCAAATAGTTGCAGCAACCTTGCCTCGTCACAATAAAGCATCGTTCCAGGTTGGCCTTCAATGGTCCACTCAAAATGCTTGCTTTTCAGTGTAGCTAAATGCGAATCAAATGTATGCCCAATGATCTCTGTGATATCACATTCTTGCATATGGTAACTAAGTGAGCCTCTATCTGACATAGAGAGCTGATGCAAATCATCAACTAACTTTGTTAATCGATTAATCTCATCATAAAGCGAATGCAATTGCGCCTCATCAGACTCGATAATGCCATCGATCATGCCTTCAAGTTCGGCCTTAAAAACAGCAATTGGTGTTCTTAATTCATGCGAAATATCGGCTATCCATTGTTGACGAGATTGCAGATTGTCTGCCAACGTGATTGCTAATGTATTCAAATCTTTCGCCAGTAACCCTAGTTCGTCTTTACTGAATGATTTAAATGGCGGCTCATAATTACCAGCAGCTATCTTTTTCGCCGCAGCCCTGAGTGACAAGACTGGCGCAACCAAAAAGCGGCTGAAAGGGATTGCCAATAAGCTACTTACCAACATAGCTATAACCGCTATGCCTAAAAACCAGTGTTGCTGCCTGCTTGCAAACAATGAGTCTAACGAGTTACTAATTTCAAGCCCATTTTCAAGCCCTATAAAGCCAAGAAGTTGTCCAGTGTTATCATCGCTTTGATACACTTCAACCCAAAGCGTCGTGTTTTTGCTATCTTTTCTACCTTTTAGTAATTCACCGGTAGCGGACTTGAACACCAATCGAGACTGCGCCCCACGCATGTGCCTTGGGGGACGTTCTTCTCTTCCTGCTCTTCGCTCTGGTGGCTTCGCATCTGTATTTGGTGAACTACTTTCCGGCCTGTGATGTCTTGGTGGCCCGCGTCGAGATGGACGTTTTACCATTTCATCTATTTCAGCCTGAGAGCGCCCGTGATATTCACCAACTAACCTTGTCCAATGCGGGCTTCGTCTAGTCATCCAATCTTGACCATACTTGTCAAAGTTTTCTCTGATAGTTGGCAATAACGCGGTCAATTTAGCTCGGCTGCTATTTTGCAAATATTCTTTGAAACTCTTTTCAAAAGCGAGCTGATTTGCATAATACACCGCAGATATAAGCACTGCATTTACTAACAACAAAATCGCAAGCAGCTTTCTTCTTAGGGTTAACTTCATTGAAACTCCATAAAAGTCAAAGATGCGGTTATCACTATCGCCAAAACTAATGCCAACCTATATCAATAAAGATCACATCAGTATATATAAAAGATATGTTTCTAATTTACTACAAGTAGTATCGGATAAGATTGTGCAAAAACCGTGGAAGTTAGAGATACGAAGACAAATCGTTGCCTTCGTATTAATTGTAACAGTGACTAATTAAATTGGACGATTTCTAGACCTACAACATATCTGTCAGTTGCATTTTCATCGCTACTACATCGAACAACTTTAGCACTGGCATTAAAAGGCGGGATAGTGGTACTTTTGCTGTTAATGAATACAGTTACCAGCTCACCAACTTCAAGCGGCTGTTCAATCTCTACCGACAAGCCTGTCGCACTGAGATCCTGACATGTACCAAGAAATTTTTCTCCAGATTGACTAACTGTAACCTCAGCCTGCGCATTGACCATCATGCGCATAAAGCGACGTTTATCTTCATGGATCATAGTGAGCTCCTAGACCATATTTTTTATTTTTTCCAAAAGCGATTGCATGGCAAATGGTTTAACAACATATTCATCACAACCCGCTTCATATCCTGCTTGTTTTTCTTGCTCAGATTCCAAACCTGAGACCATCATTACCGGTATATCTTTGGTTTCGGGTGTATTTTTCAACATGCGGCAAGTGTCATACCCGTCTAAACCAGGCATGCAAACGTCCAATAAAATAACGTCTGGTGGATCAGCTATTGCATTTGACAAGCAACTGATCCCAGATTCTGCATAACTGAATTTAAACGCATCCGACAAAGCCATCGACAACATCTCGTAGTTAAAGTACTCATCATCAACAACTAGCACATGCGGTGTTCTACTCCGTCTTTGCTGCGTGGACATAGTCAATGTCGCTTCCTTATCACAATCCAAAAATTTATATCCTCTTATTAAGGTAATTGGCTCAAAGCAAAATGCAAGTCAATTCCTATAAATCCAATTCATTTAGTGCATTCGTAACACGCTTAGATGAAATCGGATAAGGCGTACCTAATGTTTGAGCGAATAATGACACTCTTAGTTCCTGAATCATCCAAAAAATATGTGCTAGATTTTCAGGTACAGGCATGCCCTTTGGTACCTTATTACACTTTTGCGCATAAAGCTCACTTACCTTTTCTAACTCTAGTACGCATAAACGATCTCGGTTAGGATCAACAGGTAATTTTTCTAACCGCTTTTCAATTGCTTTCAAATAACGCAATAAATCTGTAATTTTATCAGCACCGTGCTCACTGACAAACCCTCTGAATATCAGTGATTCAAGCTGAGATTTGATATCACCATGTGCGGTTATCATAGTCAAATCTACACGCCCTTTCATACGCTTATTCACACTGTGTGCGATACTTAGTACTTGCTCAACTTGCGAAGCAATTTGCACCACTTTATCGCCAAGTTCACCGCGAATAAACTCTTTCGCGCGCTCAAATTCGGCTTCATCTCTAACGGTATCAAACTGTTTAAGCAAGCTATCTACTCCAGCCGCTGTGCAATCTGAAATCAAATCATGAATTTTACCAAATGGATTGAAATACAAACCTAACTTCGCTTTGTTAGGTAGGTGTTGTTGCAAATATTTAACCGGTGAAGGGATATTGAGCAGTACCAGTCTACGCAGGCCTAAACGGTGTGCTTGAGCAGCTTTCTCAGGGTGGTCAAATAACGTTATCGCGGTACTGTCTTTTTTATCAACCAGTGCTGGAAAAGCCTTAATTTCATAACCGCCCTGTGTTTTGGTGTACTCTTTGGGTAATTCGCCGAAAACCCACTCAGTGAGCTCTTCTTGCTCAATGCCCTTTTCAGCCACCTTAGATAAAGTTTGAGACACTTTACCCTGAAGCTTCTCTTTAAGTGCATCTAAATCAAAACCATGAGCAATCACTTTTCCTGCATCATCGACCACTTCAAATTGCATCTTCAAGTGGTTTTCAAGCGAGCCTATATCCCAATCAGTTTCACTAACTTTAACACCAGTCATACGTAACAACCTAGTCGCCAAAGATTCAAGCAAAGGCCCTTGCAGTGGCTCAATCGAGGCTAACACCGCGTCAGCATAGTTAGGTGCGGGTACAAAGTTTCTGCGCAGAGTCTTAGGTAAGCTCTTAATGAGTGCACAGATCAACTCATGCCTCAGCGCAGGTATATGCCAATCAAAACCTTCATTTTGAACTTGATTCAAAAGGGCTAAAGGAATATTGACGGTCACACCGTCAACCGCTTTTCCAGGTTCAAAATGATAATTAAGAGGTAGCGTCAAATTACCTTGCTGCCAAATATCTGGATAATCAAAAGCGGTGACTTTGTCAGCATCGTGTTGCATTAATGATTCTCTGCTCATATGCAACACACGTTTATCACTTTGCTTTTTAAACCAGTGATTAAATGTAGCTCGGTTATTTACATCACTGGGAATGCGCTGGTCATAGAATTCAAACATTGCTTGCTCATCCACCAAAATATCTCGGCGTCTGGCTTTATTTTCTAATGATTGGATCTCGTCAACAAGTGACTGGTTGTATTCTAAGAACTGTGATTTTTGTCCCAGCTGCTGGCCGATAAGCGCCTCTTTAATGAATAACGCCCGGCTAATAACTGGATCAATTTGGCTGTAAACAGTGCGCTTTCTAGAAACGATGGTCAAACCATAAAGCGTTTGTTGTTCAAACGCGATGACTGCACCTTGCTTTTTCTCCCAATGAGGCTCACTGTAACTGCGCTTCACCAAATGTTGCGCCAAAGGAGCAACCCATGCCAAGTCAATTTTTGCATTGATCCTTGCATAAAGCTTACTTGTTTCAACAAGCTCGGCCGACATTAGCCATTTTGGACTTTTCTTAAATAATGCAGAGCCTGGGAAAATATGGAACAAACTGTTTCTTGCTCCTTTATAGTGCTGCTTTTCGTCTTTCATACCAATATGACTGAGCATGCCGCTCAGCAAAGATTGGTGGATGGCATCAAAACCTGCTTCGTTGCCTGAACCTTTAAAGTCCATTTCGTCGCACACTGTTTTTAATTGGTAAACGATGTCTTGCCATTCACGGATCCGCATATAGGCCAAAAAGTCTTTTTGACATTGCTTTCTAAATTGGCTTCGCGACAGCGCCTCTTGCTGCTCTTCTAAATATTGCCACAGATTCAAAAACGCCATAAAGTCTGAATTTGGGTCGTCAAAGCGGCCATGCTTTTCATCTGCCGCTCCGCGCTTTTCTTGAGGCCTTTCTCTAGGGTCTTGAATGGAGAGCGCCGCAGCAATAACGATCACTTCGTTTAAAGCGCCTTGTTGTACTGATGCCATCACCATTTTTGCCAGACGCGGATCAATAGGTAAACGGCTTAACTTTCTACCATCTTGAGTCAACTTGGCGTTTTCTCTGCGCGAAGCAGGCTTAACGGCTCCCAGCTCTTCAAGCAACGCCATACCATCTTTGATATTGCGACTATCTGGCGCCTGAACAAATGGGAACTTTGCGATATCACCAAGACCAAGCGCAAGCATCTGCAAAATGACTGATGCAAGATTGGTACGCAGGATCTCAGGATCAGTAAATTCTGGTCGCCCTAAGAAGTCTTCCTCAGAGTACAGACGAATACAGATACCCGCAGCGACACGGCCGCATCGGCCCATTCTCTGGTTTGCACTCGCTTGAGAAACCGCTTCTATCGGTAGACGTTGTACTTTTGTTCGGTAGCTATAACGACTTATACGTGCGGTGCCTGGATCTATAACATATCGAATACCAGGAACTGTCAATGATGTTTCAGCTACGTTAGTAGCAAGCACTATTCGACGATGACTGTGCGCCGCAAATATTCGGTTTTGCTCCGCATTAGATAAACGCGCAAACAACGGTAAAATTTCAACGCCTTTTAAATTGCGCTTTGATAATGCATCAGCTGTATCACGGATTTCTCGCTCGCCATTCATGAAAATGAGAATATCACCGGAGCCGGCTTCACACAGTTCATCTACTGCGTCAAATATCCCCTGTAGCTGGTCATTTTCAGCTTCACTTTCTTCACCAGACACGTCGATTACGGGGCGATAGCGTACTTCAACCGGGAAAGTTCTTCCTGATACTTCAATAATTGGAGCATCGTTAAAGTGCTTTGAAAAACGCTCGGGATCAATGGTTGCAGATGTAATAATCACTTTAAGATCTGGACGCTTTGGAAGTAAGTTCTTCAGATAACCCAGAATAAAGTCGATATTAAGGCTTCGCTCGTGTGCTTCATCAATTATGATGGTGTCGTATTGATTTAAAAATCTATCTTGTTGAATTTCTGCCAGTAAAATACCATCTGTCATCAGCTTAACGTAACTTCTGTCAGAAACTTGATCACTAAATCGGATTTTAAAACCAACCTCTTCACCAAGCTGACAACCTACCTCTTCTGCGATACGATTGGCGACACTTCTAGCTGCAAGTCGACGGGGCTGCGTATGACCAATATAACCATCGATACCACGGCCAAGCTCAAGACAAATTTTTGGTAATTGAGTCGTTTTGCCTGAGCCCGTTTCACCGGCTACGATAACCACTTGATTCTCAGCAATCGCTTTCTTTATGTCTTCTTTTTTCTGGCTTACTGGTAAGGATTCAGGATAGGTAACTTGAGGTAGCCCCTCTTGACGCTGGGTCTTCAACTGCTGGCTTCGCGCAATGGACTCACCGATCTGAGCAACCACTTTTTGTTGCTTTTTCTCATCGGCTATTTTTTTAACACCTTGCAGACGTTTTCTAAATAAAAACTGGTCCTTCTTTAAGCAAAAAGGAATATCTGAATACAACGACTTTAAGTCCACTACACGACACCTTGAAAATTCCAAAATCGTCGCGTAGTTTACCAAAACCTGAGTAATCTACCCAAGTAAAAACAAGTTTTTAAACAAATCTGTTGCCTGATTCGTAGGTATCGTGCAAATGTTTGTCAAAAGCGAGTAAAACATGTGCTCTCGTAATTACCCCGACTAACCGGCCATCTTCGTCACAAACCGGATACAACTTAGGTTTGTCGTTAGACATCCTATCTGCTATTTGTAAAATGCTGTCATCGGGACTTACGCATACAGGTTGCGTATTCATAACATCTGAGACGATACTGTGGGATTCATTTTGATATGTTGCCTCCAGCATTTTTTTAATACAATCTTGCTCTGACAAAAAACCAATGACTTTGTGGTTATCATCTAACACAGGCCCACCTGACTGACCGCTTTGCAAAAGCTTCTCAACTGCCATTTCAATACGCATATTTGAATTAAATGTTACTGGTCTGTGATTACAATAATCTGCTACTTTAACTGATTGCATTGTTTATTCCCCCAAATAAAATGCCAGCTACCAATATAATAGTAGCTGGCACTGAAAAATTTGCCTAAGAATCAACAATTGAACGAGATTATTTAAAAATACCTACATAGGTTGCAGAACGGTTAGATTTACTCGCCCTATACATCCCTTTAGTATTAAAAGGCATACTGATGTTGCCTTCTTTATCGACGATGATCACCCCACCTGTGCCGCCATCTCTATGCATAGGGCCAAAAATAACATCTTGCCCTGCTTGCTCTATCGTTTTATTTTGATAGGCGACTCTTGCGCAAATATCAGCTGCTACATTATAGCGAATAAAATACTCACCATGTCCTGTCGCTGACACTGCACAGGAACTATTATCGGCAAACGTACCTGCTCCTATGATAGGTGAATCCCCTACTCGTCCAAAACGTTTTGCTGTCATCCCCCCTGTAGAGGTTCCTGCAGCCAAATTCCCATTTTTATCGAGTGCCACAGCACCAACTGTCCCCATCTTATACTGCTCTGGAAGTGCTTGGTGCAAGGCTTGGTAACCTTTAGTGCCACTTTCTTTTTGTTTTAGTTTTTCTTTTGCTCGTAATAAAGCTTCATGCCGATGCGGTGTATTAAAATAAGATGCAGGAACCACTTCAAGCCCTTGCTGCTTAGCAAAAGTTTCTGCACCTTTGCCACTAAGCATGACATGAACTGAGTTATCCATCACTTCTCTTGCTAAATTTATGGGGTTTTTAACATGCATAACACCAGATACTGCTCCTGCTTGCCGATTTTTACCATCCATGATGGACGCATCAAGCTCATGATGGCCGTCATAAGTATATACAGCTCCTTTGCCTGCATTGAAAAACGGAGAGTCCTCTAAAATATTAATCGCAATGGTGATTGCATCTAGACTATCACCGCCTTTGTCTAATACCTTATACCCTGCTTCAACGGCCTCTTTTAGCTTTAATCGATAGGCTTTTTCTTGCTCAGGCGTAAAACGACTTTTTTCAATCGTGCCAGCCCCACCATGAATAGCGATTGCAAAATTTTGATTTTCTTGTGCAGGCAATTGAAAAGCCGTGACCATTGTGATTATGGCAGAAAGAGTTTTTAACATGCGCATCCTGAGTTCCTTATAATTGTTCGTGCTTCTTTCAAGTAACAAAGCAAGATAAACACAAGAAAACATATCTGCAACATTATGCGTCAAAAGGTATTAAGTACTGAGGAAAACTGAGATATAAAAACAAAAAAAGCACCCTAAGGTGCTTTTTTCAATGAAGCTAAAAATAAATTAAGCTTCTTGAGATTGTGCTTTTAAACGCGCTAGACGAGCAACTTGGTGAGTTGAAGTCAAGAAAGCGAAAATTGGTGCTAAATAGCCACGCTTACGTAGTTCTAAAAACTCTTCGTCGCTTAGTTCATTTAGCTTACGCTCATCAACAAGGTAGATACCATTGATGTCTTTTTTCTCACCAGCAATTTCTACTGTTAGTGTTTGCTGAACAAGAAGCTCTTTTTCAGCAAGATACTTAGTGAATACTTCAGTAACACGAGCAAACTCAACATAGTTTACTAGCGCTTCTTTACGTGCTTGTAGGTATTCTGTCTCTTTGCCATCAGCAAATAGCGCATTACCAGCTTCTTCGCTAACTAGCGGGCTTGCTTCGTCAATAACAATACCGAACTGATCTTCTTCAGGGTGCTTAACAAGACCAAACGGGTAACGAGCAGCAGCTAGAGGAGCAAAGCCTGCCTGCCATTTGCCATCTTTTACATAAAGGTTTTCTCCTGGCTCAAGACCGAAAAGAGCAACAGCTTGGAACTGGCCTGATTCAGTATTTTTAACAAACGCCATTGGAAACTCTGTTGCTACACGAGCAAACTCATGCGCAACAACTGGGATTAGGTGCTGTGATTTAAGAAAATCAACGTTGATGCCATTTTGTACCTTAAGGTTAGCATGCTTCTCGTTGTGTAAAGGCTGCACTTGTTGCTCCGCCATAATACTACTCCATTCAAATTCGTAATTATTACTTTTAGTGGCCTTAAGGCTAAAGGTTTTGGAAACAAAAGAAAAGAGTATTAAAGCTTTAATTTTGATTTATTAACAAAAAATTTTTGTTAATTGTTCGTTCTTTGTCTCCAGCGTATTTTTAGTAATAAACGGTGGCATAAAAAACACTCGACCATTGATTGATTTACAAGCAAATGCGCAACCATGTAGTTTTTTAGAGAACAAAAAACATCAAAAAAATAATAATTACGAAAAACGAGATAGCCAAAGTTAGCGCTTCTGAACACCCTTTCCACGTATATAAAATTGGCTACGGCAGCAAAGTTAGAAAAGTGAAAAAAGATTGCATCAAAGTATTGGCCTAAATGAACTTTGCCGAGTGGTTTTCTCATTTCATTTTTTACTGCCCCATATCCTAAATATGATTTTGATTTTTCCAATATCGAAAAGATGCAAGCTAATTATGTGCTCGTAACATTTAATGGCCACAAACTCACACCGCGACAGGCAATTCCTCACAGTGAACTAACAGCTCAAATTAAATCGCACTCGTCAATTATCTTCGTGATGAGGGAGTTGGTAGTACTGGCTATTATCAAAACAAGTCGCAGGGTATGAAAGAACAACGCCGCAAAACAATGAGGCTTAAATCCAATTGCAAGTTGAGAGCTACTATCATTGCATTGTAGCCAAAAGCAGTCAGATAGCCGAGACACATATCTACTCTACATAAGCGTAATGTACTTTGAAGCTATGTTGACGACATTATTACCTTTCCAAGTAGTAGTTTACATTCTACTTGTATAAAGCCTCAATCTACTCCTACACCCACTGTTAGTGATGGAAGACTAACCATAACTTACTTTATAAAGTTCACAAATGTGAATCAATAATTCGCTGGCTGTAAAATATAACTTTTCATAAGGAGCTAAAACAGCCCCTATGATGTTTAATTATTACTGCTTAGCAACACCAAATTGACGGATTTTCTCAAGTAAAGTTTTGTTATCACACGCCAATTCCATTGCCTGCTTCTGCTGATACTTAATCGTACTAATTACATCAGACATCCTTTGTGTCTCAGCAGGTGAAATGCGATTTGATTCAACATTAGTCGGATATGACATCCCATAAAGTACGTAGAGATAGTTATCTACATCAAACACATCAAATTTGCCACTAAAATCATAATGTGTAGGGGCTTTATAGAGCCAAAGCTGAAGCTTCTCTTTTAATGAATCAGGGATTGAGTCCGGATTTCTGTTATCAAGCCAGAATGCACTATCTTCTCTATCAGAAATGCAATAATGAAGCTTTATAAAATCTATCACCTTGTTCCACATATTAGTGACTGTATCATTAAAATGGGGTGAAACAACATCGAAGGCAACTTTGCTAGTAGGCAAGGTCTCCGCCAACATTTTTGCAGTCACATCAAAGACTAACAAACCAGTGGCTTCCAGTGGCTCTACAAACCCCTGAGATAGCCCAAGTGCAACGCAGTTTTTGCTCCAAGCTTTGCTTCTATAACCCACATGCATATCAATTGTTCTGACATTCAACTTATCTAAATCAGTACCAATGTAACTTTCTAACTCAGCATAAGCCTGCTCTTGAGTCGTATGATGAGAAGAGTAAACATGACCAATTCCTTTGCGGTTATATAGACCAATATCCCATATCCACCCTGCTGATTGTGCTGTAGAACGGGTATAAGAAGGGATCTGCTCATTTTCGCCATAAGGCACTTGCACAGCAAGGGCTTTATCAGCAAAAAGTACATCACCTTTAGGCACAAAAGGAACTTTCATTGCTTTGCCTAACAGCAAAGATTTAAATCCTGTACAGTCGATATACAAGTCGGCTTTTTCTATTCCAGCATCGGTTACTAAGTGTGCGACTTCCCCATCATCACACATCACAACTTCTTCTAAGTCACTATATTGATGAAACACACCTAACTGACTTAATGCATGATTTTTCAGTAACTCTGAAAATGCTCCTGCATCTAGATGATATGCATAACTTGCAGCACCATCATATTGAGGTTGAGTGATAAGCTTTGGAGATAAATTATGATCGCAAAGAGTCGATTGAAAACCAACAAAGTCAGCAAAATTCGTTTTTGATTGTTGGTTTAGCCATGCTTTTACTAAACCAAGTTCTGAACTAAAAAAGTCAAATGGGTGATAATATTGATGTATATTACCATTGCTCGGTGCCATCCAATTTTCAAAAGAGATACCTTGCTTAAAAGCGACATTACATTCTTTGATAAATTCGCCTTCATCAATACCAAAATATTCGAGCGTTTGCCTCATCATTGGCACCGTGCCCTCGCCCACACCTATCGTCGGGATATTGGCAGATTCAATTAATTTAACTTCTGTTTCAGAACCAAAGAAACGCTTGCCTAAGTGGTTCGCAGCCAACCAGCCCGCCGTGCCACCACCAACAATAACAATTTTTTTAATCATAACAAATACCAAAAAAGGAGCCGAAGCTCCTTATTTTACAGATTACGAGTTATTAGTAACGTACTGAAACGCCTAGGCTATAACGTGTAGCCTGCTCGTATTCATAAAGAGGGAAACCGTCGCTGAAACCATTATTCGCTTCAATAAATGCGTTATTTCCGTATTGCTCTGCTGATTCACCAGTTAAGTTCACAACATCAAACTTAATATCGATGTTATCGTTAACGTGGTAAACTGTGCTCAAATCAACTGAGCCAAAGCCTTCATGCAAGCGGTTACCGTAACCACCTGTTTCACGGATCATATAACTGCTACGGTAGTTGTATGATAGACGAGCATAGAACAAGTCATTCTCATAATAACCAGTTACGTTATATGCATATTTTGAGCTGTCGCTTAATTCGATGTTACCATCAGTGAATACGCGAGTCACTTCACCGTTACCATTAGTAAACTCAGTAGTGTCAGCTTCACCTTTAGTGTACGTGTAGTTCACCATTGAACCGAAGCCATTACCAAAGTCTTGCTGGTACTGGAATTCGATACCTTGTACTTTACCACCTGGGCCATTGAAGTTTTCTTCAATTGTCCAACCGTTAACAGCTTCTCTGTCTGGTAATGTTGGCAAGCCAAGTCTAGTAATGTCATCAGCAGTTGCGTCACGACGGTTAATAACAATAAAGTTATCTACATCTTTAACGAAAGCAGTTAACGCTAATAGTGAGCTTGAATTGAAGTACCATTCAATACCAACTTCAGCTTGGTTTGCAGTGAATGGAACTAGACCTGGGTTACCTAATGCAACTCTTTGGTCATCGTTTTGCTCGTTATTTACACCCGATAGTGAAGGGTTGAAGTACATGTCATTGTACTGTGGACGCGTCATTACTTTAGAAGCAGCAACACGTAAAATCTTGTCATCAGCAAGGTCATATGCAAAGTTGAAGCTTGGTAAAACTTCGCTGTAATCAGCCGCTTCAACAGTACGTTGACTTGCTAAGCCTTCTTTGTAATAAATAGAAGATGCATCTGTTTGAGCGTAACGAATACCGAAGTTACCACGGTAGTTTTCACCGCTGTACTTAGCCATCACATAAACTGATGTATTTTCTTCTTCAATGTGGCTGTACGCACCAAAGTCTTCTGTTCTGCCTTGAATACTCGATTTAGCCCAATTTTTCATTGCATCGATATCGTAACGACGGATCTGAAGGTTATCAGCACCCACATCGAATGAACCGTGGTCTGTGCCGTCAAGCACGTATACTGGGTCAAAACAACCTGTAGTTACGTCTTCTGAACATAGATTTTGGGTGAATTCAAAGCGGCGGCTTGTTGCTTCGTGCTCAGCGTATCTGAAACCAACTTTAACTGAGTTGATGAAATCATGGTCAAGCATATATTCAAAGTCTGCTTGAATAAATTGCTCTTCATCCGTCTTTGGTGTTGCATTGAAGTTGCTGCCAGTACCCATTGCAAATGCACCATGAGGTGTTGCATCAGTTACACCTGGAGTGTAAGTAGCTAGGTCAAAGCCCTCAGGTAAGTTCCACTTATGGTGACCTGAAGTGAAGTCATATGTACCCGCAGAAATATCAGCATTTGAATTCGGGTTCATAACCATTTCGAAGTCTGTACCACCTGAAGACGTCGTTTCACCGAAAACAAGTTCTAGTTTGTAGTTATCGCCAGCGTACTCTACTTTGAAATCAAGGTAATCTGAGTTCATCGTCGCTTCACGAGGACGCATTTGTGCAAATGCAACGTTCATAGCACCAGCTACTGGTACACCAGGGTTCGCTTCTGAACCATTACCATGGATATATGCTGTCGTTGCGTCATCAGCACCACGCGTCAACCACATTGCATAGTTTGTGTTGTTAGCATCCATCTTCATATCAATATAGTTAACAACAAAACTTAGAGAATCAGTTGGTGCATATTCGATTGCAGTAGTGAAAGCACTGCGCTCACGCTCTTGTTCGAAACCTACTGGACCACTACCCCAAGCCCAGAAAGCCTCATTACCTTGACGTTGAAGCTGACGAGTTTGCTGAACTGCTGAGAATAAGAAACCTAGGTTTTCGCTGTCATTTTTCCAGCTGTACATACCTGAGAACTGTGGATCCGTTTCACCTGAATCATCAGAGTGAGAGAACTCAAGTGAACCATAAATTGTGTTTGCATCTAGCTCAAGTGGAGTACGTGTATTAACAATAACAGTACCACCAACACCGCCTTCAATGATGTCAGCTTGTGACGACTTGTAAACTTCTAGGCCGCCTACTAATTCTGATGGCAATAACGTATAGTTGAATGAACGCTTAGCCGGCTCTAATACGAACCAACCAGTTGAAGCTACGTTTTGACCATTTAGTGTTGTCTTAGTGAAGTCAGCACCAGCACCACGGATAGAAACAGCATCACCTTCACCGAATTGACCTTGGATTGTGATACCAGGTACACGCTTTAAAGACTCTGCAATGTTTTTGTCTGGAAATTTACCGATATCTTCTGCAGTGATTGCATCTACAACGCCGTCAGCGAAACGTTTGGTATTAAGAGACGCTTCTAATGAGCGACGAATACCACGAACTTCAATTACTTCTACGTCTTCTTTAGCTTGAGTACCGCTATCAGCAACTGCTACACCAGATACACCTGCGGTAAACGCAAGACCAATGTTTGCAGCTAGTAAACTTTTCTTAAAATTATTAGCTAACACAGGATTCCCCTTGAATCATTTTGTTGGTTTTTAAATCACTTCTGCCCAGTGATGATGACAACGCTGTCATCTAATAACAAACCATACACCCAAAATTACATAATCGCTACATGTTTTTTAAACAAAAGCTTTAAAAAAATTCAATTAGATTTTTAAGCTTTTGATTTATATAGCGTTATCTTATATTTGGTTATACTTTGTTACAAACGCGATCTAATATAGCATATTAGATGCATAAATCTGTAGTTAATAAGGTGAATGATACAACTTTTTTGTATCTAATTAAGTGACTGCATAAATTTAATGCAATAATTGAAGAGTTAATCAAAATAATAGCCTGGGCAGAAGCTGTTCAAGGTGATAACAACTCTCAATGACAACGCTGTCATTTTAGATGATTTTGCGCTTCGTGTCCAGTAAAAGCAAAAATACCCTACCCTTGCGGGACAAAAAACAAAGGTTAATGGATCAGATTGAAAATTAAGAAATTAATTTAATAAACTCGCATGTTGATTACATAAATCACAATAAACTTCGGCAGAAGTACGTAAAACTTTTTTTTATTCAATATAACAAATACGAATAAAGTATGTATTAAGTGCAAACCTTTAGACTCTATGTCCAAAAAATTTAACTGCCACTAAACATTATTGTGTGTTTTCACTGTGTAATAGTGATCCAGAATAGCTGTACACTTGATTAACGCATTTTAATTTACAGAGCGAGTACTTGAAAAGCAGCTCTTTCAAAAAACATATACTGTGATAGTGAAAAATAGATTTGCTCAATTCAAAGAGTGGAATAATTAGGAGAAATAATACAACTATAAAAAGGATTTTAAAGTGAGTAAAAGAAAAAGCGCGCTCTACGCGCGCTTTTGCAAATAAAAAGGTTTAAGGGCACCAAAATACACTAAGTTTTAAATTCGGCAGTCTTAATACAGCTCTTAAAGGTATATCCAATTCAGAGCCATCTTGTTTTGCTTCTTCATAAACTGCACGCTTTGCATCTCCACTAATAAGTAAAATTGCATGTTGCGTATTTGCTATCCCAGCCAGAGTTAAACTGATACGCTCAGTAATACTGCCCGTCACTTCGCTCTCAATAGCGTTAATGGCACATACTAATTGTTCGGTTTCAAGTGCGGACTCTAAACCCTGTGCATGTGGGAATAAAGAGGCGGTATGTCCGTCAGGACCCATTCCTAAGATCGTCACATCAAATGGCTGTTTTAATCCTTGGTAACGCGCTTCAACTTCTTCTTGACCATTAGCTGCTGTGACTTGGCTATTTTTCATAGTCACAAATGAAGCTTTTGACGCTTTATCTTGCAGTAATGTCGAGTTAATGAATGCTTCATTTGACTTTTCATGGCTTGGCTCAACCCAGCGCTCATCAACCATCGCTACCGTAATTTTGCTCCAATCTAAATCCAAACCAGATAGGCGCTTATAAGCTGGTGCAGGAGATGAACCGCCAGAAACCAAAATGCTTGCAGCGGCGTCAGTTTCTATGGCATGGCTTAATGTATTTTCTAAAATCGAAGCCAAGTGCTCAGTCATTTCGTCTTTCGAGTCGAAAAACTTTTCCGTCAATATTGCCATTAGTTATTCTCTCCAACATTAAACCAAGCATGGCCTTTTTCTTCCAATAACTCATCAGCCGATTCAGGGCCCCATGATCCTGCTCTATATAATGCAGGCGTGCCCTTCTCTTGCCATCTAGCAATAATAGGGTCAATCCATTTCCAAGCTTGTCTTACTTCATCACGGTGAATGAATAGTGATGGGTTATTTGCAGCCGCATCTAACATCAGACGCTTATACGCATCTGAGTGGAACCCATTAGGGTACTTTTCACTCAATTCAATATTCAGTGTGACAGGCTCTAGTTGCATCTCTAAATTATCTAGCCTTTTCGACATCAACGTAAGTTGGATACTTTCTTCTGGCTGAAGTCTAATAATCAAGCGGTTAGGCAAAATGGGACCAACTGTATCATCATAAACATTGTGAGATACAGGCTTATATTCAACAACGATTTCCGCACAGCGTTGCTTCATGCGTTTACCGGTTCTTAAATAGAAAGGCACACCAGACCAGCGCCAGTTATCAATATGAGCTCGGATCGCGACGAAAGTTTCAGTGGTACTTGAGCCTTCTCCCAGTTCCTCCAAATAACCTGGAACCAAAGTGCCGTTCAAATCGCCAGGTACATACTGCCCTCTAACAACATTATCATCAACAAGGTCATCAGTTAACGGCCTCAAAGCTTCTAAAACTTTTAGCTTTTCATTTCGTATTCGGTTGGCATTCAGTTTATGTGGAGATTCCATAGCAACTAAACAGAGCAACTGAAGTAGATGGTTTTGAACCATATCTCTTAAAGCGCCTGCTTTGTCATAAAAACCAGCTCGACTCTCTAAACCAACTGTTTCTGAAATGCTGATCTGAATATTATCAATTGTTTTAGCATCCCACAGATTTTCAAACAACACATTAGAAAACCTTAGTGCCATCAAGTTCTGAACTGTCTCTTTACCTAAATAATGGTCTATACGGAATATTTGGTCTTCGTCAAAGAACTTAGCAATTTTTGAGTTGATTTCTTCAGCAGAATCTCCGCAATACCCTATCGGTTTTTCAACAACGACACGAGAGTTTTCACTGATTAAGGATTTCTTAGATAAAAGTTCGCAACATGTGCCGTAAACAGCAGGAGGAAGAGAAAGGTAAAAAACGCGAGACTTATTGCTGTCATCTTGCTCTAGAATATCTCGGAGGAGGTCCCAATTATCATCAGCTTCTGTGACATTAACCACAACTGGGACTAAAAATTGAGAAAAAGCATTCCAGTCGGCTTGGTTGTATTCGCCTTTACCTAAATGTTCTTGAAGCGCCTTGCCTGCATTTTCAACGTATTCATTTTTTTTACTTTCTTCTCGAACAGTCGGTAGAATTCTACTACCTTCGGGCAAGTTGCCTTCTTGATATGCACGATACATAGCAGGCAACAATTTTCTCAACGCTAAATCGCCGCCCCCACCAAAAATTACGATATCAAAAGGATTAAGCATAATTATTTCTCACTAGGTTAGGTGCGCGGTCATTACTCAATAGAGAACACGCGCTAAAATCAAAACCGTTTGGTGTTTTAGGTAAACATGCCAAACACAACTTCACTTATAGGTTTGAATTCGTTCTCAGACCACATGATCACTTTGGTTGTAGAAGGAAATACCAAGTAATGCATTATATTTTTTATTTAAACAGTCTTAAAAATGAGTCTTAGGGGCTCTGTAATTCCTCTCACAAAAATACAGGCCCTAAGTACTCCAGCGCTACCCGTTCAAAGGTATTCTTTACTATCGCAGCTGAGAGCTACGATTTATTTATTTCTTTTTTGCTTGTAGTAAGCAATTAAACCAGATGTAGAGCTATCATGCTCGTGACTTACATCTTCTTGCGTCAATTCAGCTTCAATATTACTTGCCAACCCTTTGCCAAGTTCAACACCCCATTGGTCAAATGAGCAGACATTTAAAATAATGCCCTGACAGAAAATCTTATGTTCATACAAGGCAATCAGCTTACCAACTGCTTTAGCGTCGACCTTATCTAAGATAATTGAAGTCGTTGGACGATTACCTTGGTGAATTTTATGTGCAACCAGCTGTTCAATTTCACTTTCTGACTTACCTTTTGCAGTCAAGTCTGCTCGAACTTGTTCTTCATTAACACCAGCCATCAATGCTTCAGTTTGTGCAAAGAAGTTCGACAGTAATACATCATGATGCTGACCAAGCTCAATTTGAGGCTCCACAGACGCGATAAAATCAGCTGGTACAATAACGTTACCTTGGTGCAAACACTGATAAAAAGCATGTTGGCCATTGATACCTGTCATGCCCCAAATAATTGGCACAGTTGTATAAGGTACAGTTTGCCCTGAAAATGTTACATGTTTACCATTGCTTTCCATTTCACCTTGCTGAAGATATGCAGGTAACATATGAAGTGCTTGATCATAAGGTAAAATAGCTTGAGATGTATATCCCAGAAAACTCGTATTCCAGACACTCAATAACGCCATAAGTAAAGGAACGTTATCTTCAAAGTCAGCAGATTTAAAATGCGTGTCTATTTCAAAAGCACCTTCAAGCACTTCTAAAAATGCATCGTAACCAAGATATAAAGCAATCGGCAGACCTATTGCACTCCAAAGAGAGAAACGACCACCAACCCAGTCCCACATGGTAAACACGTTTTCATCAGCAATGCCAAATGCACGAGTTTTCTCTAAATTTGTACTCACAGCAACAAAGTGCTTTGCTATAGCATTCTTGTCTTTTGCACTTTCTAAAAACCAGCGAACAGCTGATTGTGCATTATTCATTGTTTCAGATGTGGTAAATGTCTTTGAAGAAATCACAAATAATGTCGTTTCAGAATTCACCTTTTCTAAAACTTTTGATAGCTGCACACCATCAACATTTGAAACATAATGAACATTTAACTTACCGTCACTGTAAGCACTCAGCGCTTCAGTAACCATCTGAGGGCCTAAATTTGAACCCCCGACACCAATAGCGACGATATCTTTTACAGGTTGACCAGTATAACCGGTCCATTCACCGTTACGAACTCGTTCAGAAAAGGCTTTAATTTTTTCAAGTTCGGCCTCTACCTCTGCAGTAACATTCACTCCATCGACAAAGATTGGGGATGCTTCACGATTTCTTAATGCAACATGCAGTACAGCTCTGTCTTCTGTGATGTTTATTTTCTCACCAGAAAACATTTTTTCACGCCAAGCAGCAATATCAGTTTCTTTAGCCAGCTTGATTAACTGTCCAAAAGTGTTGTCATCAATTAACTGCTTTGAAAAATCAAATAAAACGCCAGGTATTTGGCGAGAAAATTTATCGAAGCGCCCGCTATCAGCCTCAAAAAGAGTCTTTAAATGCTGTTCTTTTAGTTGTTCTGATGATGCTGATAATGCTTGCCAACTTTGTAACGTTGTACGGCAATTCATAATTTTTCCCCTAGCGATGATTGTGTGCAAAACCATAAAATACACACATAAACATATTCGAGCGTTAACCATAAGTTAAAATGACAACGCTGTCAAACTGCATGTTCCTCATTTTACTTTGCATATAATAACTGATTTTTTATTTTTTGACACCGGTATCATTAAATAAATTAAAGTTATTCAGTTATTGTTAAAATACGCACATGTTTAAATTTGACCATTTCATGAAAAGCTGAAATATACTATATTGCCCTATGACGCATGCTCACCTGTGCTGATTGGCACTAAAAGTGAGAAAATTAAAAGCCTGCGAGATCTTAAGACTCAAATTTTGGCCAAAAATTTAGCCTATACCCTATAGAAGAAAAAAAATGAAAGTAACCATCAACGACGTTGCAAAACATGCTGGCGTATCAATGAAAACTGTATCAAGGGTTATCAATAAAGAACCCTCAGTAAGAAAAAAAACTTATGATTTGGTTATGCAAGCAGTAAAAGAACTTGATTATCAGCCAAACACTGCTGCCCGGAACTTAGCGGGTACTTCTTCTTTTGCAATAGGTTTGGTTTATGACAACCCTAATGCCTATTACGTCATTGATATGCAAAATGGTGTTTTATCTAGATGTAAAGATGAGGGGTATGAACTCGTTATTCATCCATGTTGTGCACAAGATCCTGATATGCACAAAGAGATTGCCACCATGATACAGCGTTCTCGATTAGCAGGGCTCGTACTAACACCTCCCCTTTCTGAGCAACAGGACATTATAAATATGCTCGATGAGTTAGGCGTCGCCTATGTTAGGTTACTATCTGGGCAGAGTGAATCTAACTCAAGCGACCCCGATACTGCATCAGAAACTAAAAATAACAATTGCATTTACGTAGATGACTATGCAGCGGCATATGAAATCACCGTACACCTTATTAATTTGGGCCACAAAACAATTGCTTTTGCTTGTGGAGATTCTGAGCACAAATCAACAACTGAACGACTTGCAGGTTACCAGCAAGCACTGGAAGATCACGGCCTCAGTATAGAAGAGGGGCTTATTTATGAAGGAACCTATTCTTTTGAGTCTGGAGTTGAAGGTGCCAAAGCCCTATTGAAAGATAATAATGCAGCCAAAATAACTGCTATTTTAGGCGGAAACGATGAAATCGCAGCCGGTGCATTATTTGCCTCTAGGCTTATGAATATCGCAATTCCTGAACAATTATCTATTTCTGGGTTCGAGGACTCTCCCTTCTCAAGGCAAACATGGCCCAAGCTGACCACTGCACATCAAGCTAACAGTGTGATTTCAGAGCACGCAGCAAGGCTCCTTTTCTCCAAAACACGTGGTAGCCGAAAGCAAGATAAAGATATCATTACTACTTTTACCCCAACAGTGGTGGTTAGGGAAAGCACTGGACCAGCTCCAGTTTAATTAAATTGGGGCTGGTGCTTAGAGTCGTGCCAGCCCTTTGCTTAAGTTAGCGACTCTTTTTATTCCCAAAGAAAGTAATATTTCTACAGCTAACTTCGAACGATTCCCACTTCTACATACAACCAGATAGGATAAATCATCTGATAACCTGCCATCGATATAAGCATTCGCCAAGCGCCCTAATGGAATGTTAATCACCCTTTTCTCTAGCCCTTTATGCAGTTTTTCTGGTATTTGACCTTGAGATAAAAAGTGTTCTCCCTCTTCCCTTACATCAAGTACAAATGCATTATGGTTATCTATCCAACTATTTGCGGCCTGTTGATCAGCGGGTTCATCATATTCAACTGAGGTGGCTTCAAAGTTAAGCCCACTTAATGAGGTCATTTTTGAACATAGTGGAGTGCCTTCATCTGCAACGCCTGAGGCATAGAAAAGGCGGTACGTACTAGTATCTGTATCAGCCATGGTTTGAGTTACGAATACTCTTTTTCGAGTGTTGTCATTGGCAACACTGAAAATAAAAGACTTTTTACCGCCTGTCGTTTGCAATGTCAAACCCCAACCCTCGCCACTCTGGTGACAAGCGTCTTGTACAAACTGCTCCTCGGTCACAATATCTACTGATTGCCCAAAAGTGTGCTTAATATTTCTTATCAGATCATTGCTTCGATCAGCCAAATCATCTATCAAAAAAGTTACCTCATTCAACCTGTTATTTTTTAACAATCGCTGTAACTTTGGTAACAAAGACTGGAGCGGGCTAAAGACTACAGCTTTTCGATCTTTAGAAACAAATAAACAAGAGTGCGCATCTTGATGATATAGTTGTGTTAAGCCTAATAAATTCGAAGGTTGCTCACTTTGTACGAAAGGTTTAATTGTGCGGATTGCATGACATGCTTTTTCAATCAATACCGAACTGTCTGCAGGTCCAAAAGACAAACGAATTGCGTTTGAACAGCACCAATCACTTAGCCCCATAGCCTCTAGCACAAAGCTGCTATTTGCTCCAGAGCTACATGCAGAACCGCCACTGACTCTAATTCCAGCAGCATCCATTAAATCTATGACTTCTTTGCCAGTGAAATCATCCACAGAAAAATTAAGTGTAGTTGGTACAGAATCCTCAAAACGACTATGAAAGGTTATTTTAGGAAACGTATAAAGCAATGCATCAATCAGCATTTTACGATGCTGCTGTAGCTTTTTAATTGAATTGAATATATGGCTTTGAGACTTTAGTAATGAAAACAACGTACAAAGGCCTGCGATACCAGGTAAGTTCTCTGTACCAGAACGCATACCAGACTCTTGACCACCACCCGCTATAAACGGAATGTATGGCTTTCCAGCCCGAATATATAAAAAACCAATACCTTTGGGGGCGTATAATTTATGTCCCGAAAATGGCGCATAATCAATGGAAATGGCATCCATGTTAAGTTCCATTTTTCCTAATGCTTGTACGCAATCAACAAGCCATGCAACACTCTGATTATGGACGCGTATCACCTTTTCTAGTTCATATAAATTTTGCTTTACACCGGTTTCGTTATTCACCGCCATTGTACATATCATCACCGCATTGGATACGTTCTTCGCAATAAACTCATGATCTAACATGCCTCGATGGTCTACGGGGATCTCTAAAATCTTTGCATCAAGGCCAAGCATACTATTCCAATATTTAATCGTATTTGGGACAGCTTTGTGTTCCGTTGCTCCATACAGTATTGCTGGCTCTTCTAATTTATGAGGTGTGTGTTTCAAATAATGGCTTATCGCAGAGACAACCGCAGTTTGGATCCCCTCAGTGGCACCAGAGGTAAATAACAATTCGCCATCGGTAGTGCCTAAAACAGTTTTCCCAAGTAGCCGTGTTTTTTCTAGCAAGTCGCTGGCTGCAATCCCTGCCAAATGTGTACTAGATGGGTTGCCAAAATTAGCAGTCATGGTATGTGTGACTTGTTCTAAAATAGGGCTGATCACTGGAGTAGTCGCGTTTGCGTCAAGATAGATTTGCTCTTGGCCTTTGTGGTTCACGTGCACAACTTATAACTATATGAACTATGTTATTCCATTTTACACGTAAACACTCTTCCAATTAAAGATAATTAATTCCTTGAGTACAAAAAAAGAGCATATTTGCTCCTTTTTATCTAATTAAGCTGTGTACTAATTTGAAGTTGTATGGCGCTGGCTGGTAGACCAAGCATTCCCTAACGCTTTCACTAACGACGCCAAAGGAATCGCAAAAAACACGCCCCAAAACCCCCACAAACCACCAAAAAATAAAACAGCAACAATAATATATACAGGGTTAAGGTCGACGGCTTCTGAAAATAACAATGGTACGAGCAAGTTACCATCTAACGCTTGTATTATGCCGTATACGATAAGTATGGTCCAAAACTCTGGGGCTAACCCAAACTGAAACAGGGCCACTGCCGCAACAGGGATGGTCACAAGTGCTGCACCTATAAATGGAATTAACACAGACAAGCCAACTAAGGTACCAAGCAATGCAGCATAACGTAAATCTAAAACAGCAAAGGCAATAAAGCTTGTACCGCCAACGATGACTATTTCAATGACTTTACCTCGAATATAGTTCATTATCTGATGGTCCATTTCTTCCCAAACTTGCGTGATTAGTTTCCTATCTTTAGGGATTAGCTGCTTAATGCCCGTTGTTAAATTTAACTTATCTTTGAGCATAAAAAATACCAGTAATGGGACGAGTATCAAGTAGATTAGCCAAGCGACCAAATCTTTAATTGAGGTCAAAGAAACCGAAACAATCACCTCTCCTAATGCCAATACTTTGCTCTCGACACCCGTAACAATGTTCTGGACTTGCTGTACTGAAATTAAATTGGGGTAATCTTCCGGCAAATGAAGTAAATAATCGCGGCCTTTCTCTATCATACTCGGTGCTTCTTGTACCAAATTACTTGCCTGCGACCATAGTACAGGGACAATTACGAGTAGTAGCGCCAATACAATTCCTATGAATCCTAACATCACAACGCTGGTCGCCATTAAACGACTGGGTATTACTTTTTGTAAACGCGTTGCAGGCCAGTCTAATAAGTAGGCAATAACTAAAGCAACTAAAACAGGAATGACAAATGCGCCAAAGAAATACAGCATAGTCGCCATAAATACGAGCATCAGCAGCAATGTGACCGAGTCAGGATCAGAAAATTTCTCTTGGTACCAGGACTTAATTAATTCAAACATCCGTGACGTGAACCTCAATATAGTTAAAACTGCCTTTATTTAAAAAGACGTGATGATACGAATGGGCACATAAATAGCGTTGAATATCTGACATATCTTGCTTGTCAGAGTAAATAAACCTTAACTTTCCAACACTTAAACTTTTTAGCTGCCATTTAAACTGCACAAACAACTGTGGACATTGATAGCTTCGCAAATCAATAACCCTTGGTTCTTCATTTCGCGTTTTACACAAATTCTTTAGCCCCCTGTTAACCTCAGGTTAGACCAAGGTTATGACAAAACACATGCGATACAATTTAAAAACATTAGAAACCAATTATATACTCCATTTTCGCCCATCGTATTTTCAACCCAGTTTATAAATTACTCGTCTATCAAAAAGCAAGCGAAAAATCATGTATTTTGCGAGTAAAGCGGCGTCTTTCAGTAGCTTGAACAATGCCAATGGTTTATTCTTATAACAACAACAAGTTTTACGGGAAACCACATGCCAAAAGCAAATAACAAGGCACGTTTGCCGGCGAACCCCACACTAAAAGAAATCAATTGGTACAAAAAACAAATCAATTGGGGGGAGCTCCCGCCGTTTTATCACCTAGTCGCTTCGTCAGTTAGTGAGAGCGAAGGTATTTTTCAGCATGGTTTTGATAATGCAATAAAAAGACTGTTAGACAAGCGCAATTGGAACTTACAGCTTTTAGACGGATATGAAGATGACAATGGTATCGTCCACTGCGACAGTGCACCAAAAATCTCTCTCCATCAAGCTTTCACTGAAAGAGGGTATGAACTTTGGGCATTTCCAATCGCACGCAATGTAAAGGTAGACTCTTACCTTAAAGATAATAAATACTTAGAATTTAACGTATGGGATCCCCATACTATGAAGACCCTGATTAGATTCAGCCAAATGCATAAGTTTATTAGGTTTTATTTTGAACGTGGGGATATCGCAGACAAGGCATTAATACTACACGCTCATAAAGTTGTTCATCAAACCATTTCGCTTTTGAAAAGAGAATTGAACGTTATCAATGTCGATGGGGTCTCAATAAAGGATTTTTATTTATTATGTGAGAAAGACGCCCGAGCTTGTGAAGATGAGATAAATCTAGCTAAAATTATGCTCGGTGACGATTATAAGAAGGATTAGAATGCGACTAAAACAAGCACTTATTGCGACTTTATGTGCACTAACAATTGGTTACACCGCTCCAAGTACCGCCTCGGACTTTAAACTTCCTGACCTTGGTACCTCGGCAGTTCAAGTTTTGCCTATTGAAAAAGAGCAAGCCATAGGTGAAGTTATGATGATGCAGATCCGTTCAAGCTCACCCCTTGTTCAAGATCCGGTACTCAATGAATACCTTTCATCGCTTGGTAATAAACTGGTAGCCAGTGCAAATGATGTACGATTTCCTTTCAAGTTTTTCTGGCTAAACAACAAAGCCATCAACGCATTCGCATTTTATGGTGGTCATGTTGGCGTACATACAGGCTTAATTGCGCAATCAGATAATGAAAGCCAACTCGCATCAGTGCTTGGTCACGAAATTGCACATGTCACACAACGGCATTTGGCGCGCAGAATTCAGCAAGCTAAAGATAACAGTGCGCTTACTATCGCAGGTTTAATCACCGGGATTCTAGCGACTGTTGTCGCCCCAGATGCTGGCATGGCAATTTTAGCGGCAAACAGCACTCAAGCGAGCCTTAGTCAACTTACACACAGTAGAAAAGCAGAACAAGAAGCTGATAGATTTGGCATGCAAACTCTTCAAAAAGCGGGATATGATCCATATGCTGCCAGTGAGTTTTTGACCAAGCTAGCTGCTCAAGTACGCTTTAAAAATAAACCACCTGCGTTTCTACTGACTCACCCACTACCTGATTCTCGAGTGTCAGATGTCAGACTCAGAGCACAGCAATATCCCAAAAAATATGTGCCGAGTAGCGCTGACTTTAATTACGCTAAAAGCCGCGTAATGGCTCGTTATCAATTAGATAAAGAAGATGCTCAGGCTTACTTCGAGAATATATTGCGCACCAGCTCGGACCTTGATAAAAGCCAATATGAGTACGGCCTTGCCATCTCTTTACTTGACCAAAAAAAGTATGACCAAGCCGATAAAATTATCAGTAAGTTACTTAAGCAAAGTCCTAACAATCTTTTCTATTTGGACGTATATACAGATATCAAATTAGGGCAAAAGCAATTCAATAAAGCTATCTCGCTTTTAGAGCAAAAGCATCAGCTACGTCCTAACAATCAAGTCATAACGCTAAACCTAGCTAACAGCGCCATTAAAGCGAAAGAATACGACAAAGCAGAGCAGCTTCTAAAAGTTTTCTTATTAGATAAACCGAATCATGTGCTTGCCAAACAATTACTCACTGAAACATATGAACTGAGTGAGAATAAAGCGGCTTATCATGAATCAAGGGCAAGTTTGTTGTCTCATTATGGCGCTTTTATGAAAGCAGCTGACGAGGTTCAAAAGGCACTCAACTTCATAGAAAAAGAAGATGAGATCAAAAAACTACGTTTAAAAGCCCTACTGGCTAAGTATCGTAATATGCAGAAAGAGCTTGCCAAATTGTAATATCGTCAACGGCCTATCTAGCAATTTATACCTATTTATTAAGTTAATGCAAAAGATAGGCACGCTTACTTTGATAAGTTACAATCAACAAAAATATAAGTTACCGTTTAGTAAGGTTCAATATGCCAGTCACTATTTATCATAATCCTCGTTGTTCGAAATCAAGACAAACACTTGCTTTATTGGAAGAAAACGCTATCCAACCTGAAATCGTAGAGTATTTAAAAAACCCTATCGATTCAGCGACACTTGATTCCCTAATCACTCAGCTAGGCTTTGAATCAGCACATCAATTAGTGAGAAACAAAGAAGCTGTTTATAAAGAGCTGGGATTAAGTAAAGACAGCGATGAACAAACATTAAGAAATGCAATGATTGAAAACCCCAAATTGATTGAACGTCCAATTGTCGTAAACGGTGACAAAGCGGCACTGGGGCGTCCACCAGAATCAGTTTTAGATATCATTTAAGCTTATGCCAACTATTTTAGTTTTGTACCATTCGAGTCACGGCTCGGTAGAGTCCATGGCCAATGAAATAGCAGAAACACTCACTGCGCATGGCGCCACTGTGCGGTTGAGAACCTTTGTGCAAAAACACGCACATGACATCGTAGTAACCAAACAAGACCTCATCGAGTGCGATGGTTTGGCATTTGGTACGCCTACACGTTTTGGTATGATGGCAGCCCAAGCAAAATCATTTTGGGAAACAACCAGTGATATTTGGCTCAAAGGGCAACTAATTGATAAACCAGCATGCGTTTTCTCCTCTTCAAGCAGCATGCATGGAGGTAATGAAGCCACATTGCTCAATTTATCCCTTCCATTGTTACATCATGGCATGATGTTAATGGGTGTCCCTTATGATGTGCCAGAGCTTTTATCAACTGAAAGTGGTGGTACGCCTTATGGTGCCAGTCATGTTGCCGGTATGGATAACAACTCGCAGTTGACCGATACTGAAACTAAAATCTGTCGAGCTGTAGCAACTCGACTTTTTACAGTTGCAAAGAAACTATTATGAACGATACCCCAAAACAACCGAAAACAAGGCTATTCCATCGCTTAGCGCTTTTTGGCTACTTTGGTTTACTAATTTTAATGCCTGTTTGGCTATTTCTTCTCTCCCCAAGAGAAGGCCACAGTGCAGGGTTTATCTTTGTCGTTTATATTCTTCCTTTATTACTACCACTCAAAGGCATAGTACAAGACAAGCCATATACCTTTGCATGGGCCAACTTTATTGTTTTAATCTACTTTATACATGGCTTTACACTGCTGTGGATAGCAAAAGATGAGTGGCTTTGGGTAAGCCTAGAGCTGATTTTTGCCACATCGATGTTCATAGGCTGCACTTATTACGCAAGACATAGAGGCCAAGAGTTGGGGTTAAAGATTCGTAAACTTAAAGAAGACTTAGCAGATGAAAAGGAAGCCCATCAGCATAACTCTGAATAATCTTTGTGCTTTATAGGTACCTAAAAGCTAAATAGCCACGCATTGACGTGGCTATTTGATAATTAGCAATGGTTAAGCTCGACCACCTGTGATCTTATTTGCTCTCCCCTCTTCTTTTGCCTTATCAGCTCTTCGTCGTCTCGCTTCTTTTGGATCCGCAATTAGAGGACGATAAACCTCTATACGGTCACCCTCTTTGACAACTTGATGCAATTTTACTGTCCGATTCCAAATCCCTAAATTCAAGTTTGTGGGATCAATCTCAGGGCATCGCTCTAAGATACCTGACTGCATAACTACATGTTCGGCAGATGTTCCCTCAGCAACATCAACAGTTAAACATGTCGCTTTTTCTGGCAGGGCAAATACAACTTCAACCTTAATCATTTATCTTACCCCGTAGACCGACTTTGCACGCTTGGTAAACGCAGCAACCATATTTTTTGCAACTTCGTTAAACACTTTACCAAAAGCAAGTTCAATAAGCTTACTGGCAAATTCGAACTCTAATTTTAAGTGAACTTTACAAGCGTGTTCGTCCAATTCAACAAATTCCCAGTAACCTTGTAGTGATTTAAATGGACCATCAACGAGCTGCATTTTAACTCGGTTGCCTTCAAATTGATTTTTAGTAGTAAACCACTTGGTCAAACCTGCTTTTGAAATTTCTAAACTAGCTGTCATTTCTTGCGTTGAGCTACTCAACACCTTTGCACCAGAACAGTTCGGCAAAAAATCTGGGTAAGCATTTACATCATTGACCAAATCAAACATTTCTTGTGTGCTGTACATCACCAATGCACTTTTTTCTACTTGTGGCATACGATCTCCAAACTTGACTGTCCCAATTTTACCAAGCTTTTAAAGATTTATCTTGTTTGCAGCGCCACTGTGAGCGAAAATATGGCATAAAAATTAAATAACTCTGTTTTCCAATTCGATTTGTAGGTAGACTAAGCCATTATGGCAAAGAAAAAATCAAATAAATCAACAAGCAATACCATAGCGCTCAATAAAAAGGCGCGCCATGAGTATTTTTTACACGATAAGTTCGAAGCAGGTATGGAACTACAAGGTTGGGAAGTCAAAAGCATCCGAGCTGGTAAGGTTAATATCTCAGAAACTTATATCCATCTAAAAGACGGTGAAGCATTTTTACTTGGCAGTCAGATACAGCCTTTAAACAGTGCCTCTACTCATGTTATCTGTGATCCGCTTCGCTATCGCAAGCTACTGCTCAACAAACGAGAAATAGACAGATTAATCGGGGCCACTGAGCGTGATGGCTTTTCTTTAGTTGCGACAGCAATGTATTGGAAGAAGTGCTGGGTCAAACTAGAATTCCACCTTGCTAAAGGTAAGAAGATGCATGACAAACGTGCTGACATTAAAGACAGAGATTGGTCTCGCGATAAAGAAAGACTTATGAAGCACAAAGTTTAATGTCTTAAAAATACAGCCTAATTGCTTAGGCTGTATCAAACTAAGCGTTTCTAATTAGGATAAGAGAGCCTCAACTTTAAACGCAACATTCTCTGTACTATTTTCTTAGTCTTTAGTTTAAAAAGCGCTCGCTGTTGCTGCGACTCTGAAGCGGTTATTTAATGTTGAGTATTATTTACTAGTAGTTCCTTCAAGCGTTTTTTGCTTTACTACACCTAGCTAAATCCATTTTAATAGTAATCATTAAACCTATCGCCCCTAATCATCACTAAGCCCACTTCGCCATCTATATCAGCGACAATACCACCACTAATTCCATCCCTGTTCACATCAAATTAAACAACGCATTGCCTCTTTAATAAACCTCTCAAGTCATTACAATTTATATGTGCAAAAAACAAAAATATATTTTAACAAAAGTGGTATTAAGGAGAGTGCGAAGACTAAAGAGCGGTTATTACAAACAAAAAAAGCCCCGAAGGGCTTTTCGTTATGAACTAATTTAAAATTAGCCTTTATACTTTTGAACAACAAGCGTCGCATTGGTGCCGCCAAAGCCGAAGCTGTTCGACATTACCGTGTTTAGTTCAACATCACGACGTTCTGTTACGATGTCTAAGCCTTTTGCTTCTTCATCCAGTTCATCAATATTGATTGATGGCGTGATAAAGTTATTTTCAAGCATCAGTACTGAGTAAATAGCTTCGTGAACACCTGCTGCACCCAGCGCGTGGCCAGTCATTGCTTTAGTCGCACTGATTGCAGGTGAGTTATCGCCAAACAGTTCCTGAATTGCGCCTAGCTCTTTTACATCACCCACTGGCGTTGAAGTCCCGTGTGTATTTAGGTAATCAATGTCACCTTCAATAGTAGCCATTGCTTGCTTCATACAACGAACGGCGCCTTCACCTGATGGCGCAACCATGTCGTAGCCATCTGAAGTCGCACCATAACCCACGATTTCACCATAAATATGTGCGCCACGAGCTAGAGCATGTTCAAGCTCTTCAATAACCATGATGCCGCCACCACCAGAGATAACAAAACCATCGCGATTTGCATCGTAAGTACGTGATGCTTTTTCTGGCTCTTCGTTATATTTGGTTGATAGTGCACCCATCGCGTCGAATTCCATTGCAAGTGTCCAGTGAAGCTCTTCACCACCACCTGCAAAGATAACATCTTGCTTACCAAGTTGAATTTGTTCTACAGCATGACCAACACAGTGTGCAGAAGTGGCACATGCTGAACTGATTGAATAGTTCACACCTTTAATCTTAAAAGGCGTTGCAAGACACGCTGATGTTGTACTTGCCATAGTACGAGGTACCATGTAAGGGCCAACACGCTTTACGCCACGCTCACGTAAAATATCAGCGGCTTCTACTTGATACTTAGAAGAACCACCACCAGAGCCAACTACAAGGCCAGTACGTTCATTCGAAACTTGATCTTCTGATAAACCAGAGTCTTCGATAGCTTGTGCCATCGCAATATATGAATACGCAGCAGCATCACCCATAAAACGGTGTGCTTTACGATCTACTAACGCTTTGACGTCAATATCAATTTTACCTGACACATTACTGCGTAAATTCATGTCAGCAAACTCTTGGTTAAAAGCAATACCACTTTTACCCGCTTTCAAAGATTCTAATACTTCTTGCTTGTTGTTACCGATGCTTGAAACAACACCGATCCCCGTAATTACGGCTCTTCTCATGGGTAATTCCCTTAGAACTTAAAAAATTTAGGTGTATTCTACGCATAAAATACTGATCAAGTGGTCAGCTTTCCAGCGTACACACGTACTCTGAACTGATATTTGTGAAATTGCAACGGACTAATGCAAATAAAACCAGTAAAATACTTATAATTTATGAGCATTATACCAACGTATTTCTATGATAAGTAACGCACAAATCCATTTTAATGATTCCGGCACGCCCGTTGCGGACAATTTTGACGACGTTTATTTCTCGAATGATGATGGCCTAGCCGAATCAAATTATGTGTTTTTTGAGCAAAATGAATTGCCGGCGAGATTGACCACACACCCAAGGAAACACTTTGTTATTGCCGAAACCGGGTTTGGTACAGGTCTAAATTTCCTGAATACTTGGTCACAATTCAAACGCACTGAAAACTTGGCTGTTGAACGACTTTATTTCATATCGTTCGAGAAATACCCGATTAAGTTAAGTGACTTAAAACAAGCGCTAAAAGCTTGGCCCGGACTCAGTGAACTATCAGATCAGCTATGCCAGCAATACCCCTTGGCACTTCAAGGCTGCCATAGATTAGAGTTTGACCAAGGTCGAGTTATTTTAGATTTGTGGTTCGGTGATGTACAAGACTCAATGCCACAAATTGCTTACCAAAGTAAAGGCGTGGTAGATGCTTGGTACTTAGATGGATTTGCCCCGAGTAAAAATCCAGATATGTGGCAGCAATCATTGTTTAATGCGATGGCACACTTGAGCCAAGAGAATGCAACCTTTGCTACCTTTACAGCGGCGGGTTTCGTTCGAAGAGGCTTACAAGATGCAGGATTTGAGTGTAAAAAAGTCAAAGGCTACGGTCGTAAACGAGAAATGGTTGTTGGTAAACTAAAAACAGCTACTGAGCACGCAACTACACCTATATATTATCAACAACACAAAGCAGAGCTCTCTAGTGTTGCTATTATTGGTGGAGGCATAGCCAGCAGCTGTTTGCAATATCATTTGGCCAAACGTGGTGTGCAAAGCAGTTTATTTTGTGAAGACGATGCACTTGCACAAGGTGCCTCTCACAACTTACAAGGTGCGGTTTATCCAAACTTGCAGGCCGAATTTGGGATCCCTTCCGAGTTTTATGCACATAGCTTTTTATACGCTCGACGTTTTTACGACCAACTTCTCAATAATGGCTACCACTTTGACCATCAATGGTGCGGTGTCCTGCTACAAAGCATCAACGACAGTAAAAAGACACAACACAACAAAGTGGCCGAGAGCAACATTTTTCCAAAGCAGCTGATCAAAGCGGTTGATCAAACCGAAGCACAAGAAATTGCCAATATTGATACACCGTACGGTGGACTATTTATTGAACTTGGCGGATGGGTTAGCCCTCCTATGCTCACTAAAGCTGTATTTAATGCTGCACAAGATCTGCAAGCTAGCAAGTGCCACTTTAATACTCACGTTGAAAAACTAGATAAGAAAGTAGATGGTTGGTACTTGACGACAAACGAAGGTCAATTGGGTCCATTTTCAGATGTGTTTGTTTGCGCAGGTGAACACTCAGATCGGTTTGAACAAACAAAAGACATTGGCATTCACGGCGTCCGCGGACAAGTCTCTCACATCAACGAAGGAGTCGCCTCATCTAAATTGGCTACAGTACTTTGCCATAAAGGCTACTTTACTCCGAGCCTTAATGGCCTTCATTGCATGGGCGCAACTTTTGAAAAACATAGCAAATCAAGAGAAGTCACTGAGCAAGATAACTTCACCAACCGTGAACAACTTGCTGGCTTTTATCAAGGTACTGACTTCAATAATAGTTTAGGCTCAATTGAAAGCGCTAAAGCTGCTGTGAGATGCTGTTTTAACGACCACACCCCTATGATCGGGCAAGTCCAAGACAAGCATGATTTGCTGCAAGCATACGAGAATATCAAAAAAGGTAAGTTCTATGACTTTAACGACCAAAACTTACCCCATAAAGGGCTGCATGTAGTTACCGGATTTGGTGCAAGAGGGCTGTGCACTGCACCTCTTGTTACTGAGCATCTGGTTGCAAGTTTAACCCAAGAACCTTTGCCTTTTAGCGAACGCATTAACGAGGCACTGCACCCTGCGCGTTTGGTGATCAGAGATATGATCAGGAATAAAATCTAAGCATTTTATGAACTGATGCGACCAAGCCCGCTATTAGGGCTTGGATATTTGTATTATCACTCGACGGTTTGCTTCTCGCCCAATCGGCGTCGTGTTAATTGCAACGTGACGCTTCTCGCCAAATCCATCTGTCATAATTTTGTCAGATGGTACACCTTTGCTAGCCATGTACTCTTTTATGGCCATCGCGCGTTTCTTCGATAAATTTAAATTAATGTTTTTACCGCCATAGCTGTCTGAATATGCAGAGATATAAATAGAGTCAATGTCCGGGTCATTGTTTAAATACTCCCCGATCATATCTAATCGTTTACGAGACGACTTGGTCAATTCGCTTGAGTTTTTACGATAGTTCATCACCACAAATGCAATGTCTTCAAAACTGTACGGCAACAAGTTGTCTCTGCACTGTAAAAAGTCCCAATAAGACTTTTTGAAGTTTACAGACGATAAAGAAACAGCAATCTGATCATGCTTGTTATTCCAATCTTGATAGTAAAAGGTAGGTTGATACCCTTTCTCAAGTTCAGTAAGCATTTCCCACGCAACAGGATTTGATAGTTCCCCATCAAACTTTTTAAGCAAAGCCATCTTACCCATTGATCGAGCTGGCAGCCCTGCACGCCAACTAGGGGGAACAGATTCAAGACCTGCAAAATCATAGTCTTCGGGTCTAATAACCATATCAAGATTAAAGGTGAGATCTTTATTTTTACTTGCTGTCGCACTAAAAATGGCTTCACCGTAATACGGCACATCATGGGAGAGTGTGCAAGATAACCGCGTTGTTCTATCAACCATCCACTTGGAGTTATCAACCGAGGCACTATATTGCCGCATCGCACTGTGTGCACTAGTCGCAAACACACATGTGATAACAGTCGCTAAGATATTGAAATGTAAACTCACTTTGCTTCTCCAAGCCTTTGCACAACTAAATAGGCCAATTTTTTAGTGCCTATTTCATATTTCGAGATATTATGAAGCAATAAACATACCGCCTTTCGAGACAATAAATCGACAGAAACTAAAAATATCTGCTTGTTCGCCCGATCCTAATTAGCATCTTGCCTTATGATCAGTATAATAGGCGCCTAATTTTAGAAATCCAAGTTTATCATGGCAGAACAAGAGCAAACCCTATTCGCGAAACGCTTCAGAGGCTTTTTCCCCGTAGTAATTGATGTTGAAACAGCTGGCTTCAATAAAGAAACTGATGCCCTATTAGAAATTGCCGTCAGTTTATTAAAAATGGACGACCAAGGTGAGCTCAGCATTGATAAAACAATCCATTTCCATGTGGCACCTTTTGAGGGTGCTAACATTGAGCAATCTGCCATCGAGTTTAACGGCATTGACCCTTTCTCTGAGCTACGTGGTGCAGTAGAAGAAAGTGAGGCAATTAAAGAGATCTGCAAGGCTGTTAGAAAAGCGCAAAAAGATGCAGGGTGTCAACGCTCTGTTATCGTCGCTCACAATGCTGCGTTTGACCATGGCTTTTTAAACGCAGCCATTGAACGCAATAACATAAAACGCACGCCTTTCCACCCTTTTGTTAGTTTTGACACAACCTCGTTATCTGGCCTTGCTTTGGGCCAAACCGTACTTGCTAAGGCGTGTCGTGCAGCAGGAATAGAATTTGATAACTCTCAAGCACATTCTGCACTGTACGACACTGAGCGTACTGCAGAGTTGTTTTGTTATATCGTCAATAAATGGCAAGCCCTTGGCGGATGGCCTTTACCACAAAGCGAAGAGCAAGAGAACGCTGAATAAGAGCAACACAACATTTCGCGAGAATTAAAAAAAGCAGCCTAGGCTGCTTTTTTTAATTTTGAAACTCTTGGGTAATTTTCCCAGCGTCTAACTTAACAGAGTGAGGGGGGTAAATTCTGGAAAAAGAACGGCTATCTTTTGCAATAGTCAATTCAATACCTGGATGCATTAACTCGTTAACTTTAACACGGCTTAGTTTCACCAAACGCATGAGCTTTTGAGCAACAAGCTTACAATTACGCACATTTCTTTTATAGTGCGCGTCTAAACGCTGCTCTGTCGTTGCAAGCTTTTTGAGGTAATTATCACGCTTGTCTGAAGCAGGTGTTTTCTTAGCTTTAATTTGAGCGCGCTTTACAGCTAATAATTTGTCCGACAATAATTTATCGAGCTCTTTAAACTCCTTTTCTTTTTTCTTTAAATCATACCAATCTTGCGCCAGCACAATGCGAGTACGTGTGCCAGAAGGAGCGCCCACTTCACCAGCTTCAATGCGCATCGCATTGTAAACATTACCACCGATAAGTTTGCCTCTTGGCGTATCGCCTTTACCGACGCGTATCAAACGCTTTGACTTTAAATCACAGTGTAATGCTTGACGTTCAATGAATAAATCTTGTTCTGATTCTATGTGACAATATTGTCCATAGCCAACAGAGATCGTTCTTTTTGCCTTTATGACACAAGAAAAGTCCTCACCTTCAAGACGCTTCCTCCCTATTGCCCCCAGCATGACAGTCACCGCACTTGCACTTTCTAAGTGAGCTGATTCTACGAACCCTATCACCGTGATATCTCCGGTGGCTTTTATCTTCATACCATCTTTGACATCACCGCTAACAACCACACTGCCATCAAACTCAATATGCCCGGTTGTGACGTCAACGTTGTCATAACATAAAACATCGTCCACGCGCATACCACGAGGAACGGCTACCGGTACCCCTTTTGCGTTTGCTATCAATAAATTTGGATCTTCTGGGCTAATTTTAGTGCCTTCTGAAACCTGTAACGTGAAGTCTTTGCCTGGCTTAGGTTCTAAAATATCACCAAACACCGAGTAGCCCTTCTCTCCTGGTGTCGGAGGAACACGTTTCATCAAAGGACTGCCAGGTTTCACTGTGATAATGGCGCCCAAATCACGCATATCAACTTTTCCGCCCGATTTTTCCTGTGGACTCAGCACTCTGTCTTGTGCTGTCATACACAGTCTAACAAAACGCGCATCGGTGCCATCCTTCGCCCTAACACCATGAGCCACGATACCTGAATACACACTACCGGGAGATTGTTCAAACTGTTGTCCCAAGAATGTATCAAGCGCCCTTTCATTGATCCCCTTTACCACACCTGCATTGGTCAATGCATCTCTTGCTTCATCTATCGTGATTAGCTTACCGCCCCTTGCGGTCGTCAAGCGCGCTTCTGCTAACATGTTATTTTCTTCCACATGCACGACGATAGAAGCATCAACAGCCCTTGCAACGATGAGAACATCTTTCTCTCTATCATCTGAAGGAGCAAACAATTGACCAATATTGGCGTGAATGACATCAAAGTCGGCATACGAGGATTGTTCTAGCAGCTCAACTAGCTGTGCAGCACTCGCGGGAAATCCCGAATGCGCAGGATGTTCCTTCATAGAAACATACCCAGACTCCTCATCAAAACTAAACAACGACATCACTTCCTTCCTAAATACTCTTGCATATTTTACTTTTTTTTATGCAACTTCCACCATTTCAGCATATCGTCTTAACAATGTTAAGTTAAAAACGGCCACTTTTAAGGCAAATTATGAATGATTGTAAACGTATTAAACGCCAAAATAGTACAAGTTGCTATTATTACTAAATTTATCGGAAAAATGCGTGATTTCTTTAGTAAAATTCACAATATGAGACTTTATTATTAGCTGAACTCAAGTGTAAAACTTGTCAATTGATTAGCCGCTTTTCCTGCTTTGGCATCATATTCGTTTGAAAATGCCTTAATTCAATTTCACATATTTTTTTAATTAGCAAAATCTATCATGGAATTTTATGCACTTTTTGAGCCATAAAAAATTGTAAATACACTGCTCAGATCACTGACCTGTTTACTGATTTTGTTTGCGACTTTATCAAAAAGGCTGGAAAACGTTATCAACAAATTATGGAGGAAGTAAGAAGTTATATGTATACAAGAAAACTCATTCCATAACTTGGTCGTACCCATAATTCAACTTTGAACTAATGTCATATTTACTCAACAAAGTACGGTTAATGTTCTTATTGAGGTGTTCGTCTTAATAATATTGGTTAAAGTGAGTGCCAAACAGGTGATGTCACGTCACTGTGGATGATAAAACATGAACAAACAATACCTAAAACTTATCACTCAAGGTCAAGATTTTGGTTATATAACTATTCGCAGTGAAATATCTGGCTTATTTTATGGTAATGGCTTGGTCGAGCAAGCAACAGAGTTTGAGCTTATACCCTGTAGCAGGGATTATAGTGCCTTTTATTACAAAATAGCCAGCAGCCAAAAAAGCTACATGGACTTATCCGTCGCATCCAATGTTATCAAGATCACACAAGCTAATAACCCTGAAATCGAGAAGGTTTGCGCTTGGAAAATAAACCAAAACAACCTGCATGCGCTTGTATATGGGCAAACTTCAATCAAAGCCTTGGGCAGATCTACTTTTAAACATAACTCAAATATTCTATATGCAGCCCCTCCTTGTAACCAAGATTTTAGTCGGTTAGAAGTCGCGATGTGTGACATACCTCATTGCGGCAGTAAACAGTTAAGTGAATCACTGTAGTAAATGTGACTTTTTGAGCTATTTAAAATAATTTCATTATCTTTAAACAATGCACTGGACAAACAGTCATGTGCTCATTGTGTAGTTACAATTAAGCACATGAACACGACTCCTTAATCAGAAGTATTTAAAACATCACAAATACAGTGCATACTTTCACTACATTAGGCCGCTGCGCTGGCAAAAGCGTGTCACTCAAAAAGTACTGAACAACTGCTTTGCGCTTTTAGTTGTAATAGCTTTGCACTCAACTGCTCATTCATTGCTATCTGTGCAAAGTTGCCGGTGCTAATTCGCTTTACACCAAGCTGTGTCAATGTATCTATGTCTGGCAAAGAGGGGATGGCCATCACATTGATCGGTAACGATGTTGCTTTAACGACTTTAATAATATCTTGTTCATGGGCAATGCATGGGAAAAATAACCCATCCGCTCCTGCAGCTTGATAACTACTCGCTCTTATAAGCGCTTCATCTACTGCATTTTCAACCCTCAGTAAAAATGCATCACAACGCACATTAATAAACATAGGGACATCACGAGCGGTAAGCTCTGAACGCACCTCCTGCAACAATGTGGCAAACTCATCTTTATTACACAATGTGCGAGCTTCTTTTACTCGGCTATCTTCAATGTTAACTCCCACAACCCCCAATTCTGCCAGCTGCTGAATATGATTGGCGATAGTGTGCGGCTTGGTGCTAAATCCGGACTCAATATCGACACTTAATGGCAAGCTGCTCGACGCTGCGATCCTTCTAACAACAAATAATAACTCTTCAAAAGGTATGTGTTCGCCATCTTCGTAACCGAGCACCGCAGCCAGTGCCGCACTGGAGGTGCCAATTGCTTGATAACCAGCTTGCTCTGCACATTTTGCACTCGTTGCATCCCAAACGTTTGCCAGTAGCAGTGGTGTATTCTGTTGGTGAAGCTGTTTAAATTCAATCATCATTGTATCCTTATCTTTTATTTATTAATTGTATCGTTCTGTGCTCAATGGCTGCATTTTTGCAGTCTCGATTAAAAAAGACCAACGATGAAAATCGACTTTAACTATAAGCTCTGCTTATAATAAAAAAATAAATTCAAGAGCTACCAAAGTCACGTGTTTAAAAATATCAATCTACTAGTCACGTTTGAGTGTGCAGCAAGACACAATAGCTACAGCCATGCAGCACAAGAGTTATGTATATCTCAAGCTGCTGTTAGCCAGCAAATACGACAGCTCGAAGCCATACTCAATACCCGTTTGTTTATCCGCAAAGGAAAGCGAATGCTACTAACCCAGCAAGGCGTTGCCCTTTTCGATCATGCTCAAAACGGACTCACGATATTAAATAAGGGAATAAACCTAGTTCAAAGAGAAGGTATTGATGGTGAACTCACTATCACCTCCACGCAGGCTTTTATTTCGCTTTGGCTGATGCCAAGGTTACAAGGCTTCACAAATCGTTACCCTAATATTCAAATCAGCGTTTCTTCTTCAGCAAACTTTGTTGATTTGAAACAATCGCATATAGACTTAGCAATTCGATTTGGCACCTCTGTTGAACAACATACTCCAGATAATTTTAACTGCGAATATTTTGGTGAATCATCCGTTTACCCTATCTGCTCAAGTAGCTTAGCGGCACAACTAGATTTAAACGATCCAGCCAACTTATTGTCCCAACATATCGTCTCTTTAACTCATGCAGGCCCTTACGATTGGCCTAGCTGGTTTAACGTAGCTGGTGTAAAAGGGGTTGAGCAGCATACTCTTTGGACAAAAGTAAACTCGACTGATATGGCAATTAGTGCGGTTTCGAGTGGTCATGGCGTTACACTGGCTGTCCCATACTTATGTCAACAGCAACTAGATAGTGGTACTCTTACTATTCCCTACAAACTGCCGCACCCAAATAAAGTTAAGAGATATTTTATCTACGATCAAAACTCTCCAAGACTGGCAAGGCTTAAAATATTTACCGACTGGCTCAGCAATGAAATGAAGCACTGCTAAGCCATATGGTGCTGTTAGCTCTAGTTACAAACACGCACCGCTTTTAGCCCCCTCTAAGCTTATAGGATTACTAGGGCTCTCAATTTGATAGTACAGAGATAATATTTGCCACTCATTCTCTTGTTTATAGAGTTGGATGCTATTGACACCCGTAAAGTCAGGCTTCTTTTGGTCTTTATTGAATCGAGTCTCTGCCACACTATATACTTGTGCAAAACGATCATATCTCTGCACTTTTCTAACCACCTCACATTCGAAAAACCCCTTTTCAGGCACTTTATCTAACAAAGTAATGAACTCTGCACCCGAAACGGCCATCAAATTAGACTTCGCATTCGCTTGTTGAACACCAAAAATTTTGGCTTCTGCATGAAATAACGCTTTCAATTTTTCAATATCTGGCTTTTCTTTTGGAGCATGGGAAAGCGCTTCAAATAATGCGCCGACAACCTCTTCTGGCGCGCTACTTGCACTTGCACTATTTGATAGTACTGACACAAACAACATAAAACTAAATCGCATCTTATTTTCCATTCTTCTTATTATTATTGAACTTCATTATTTACCATTTTTTATGTCTGTTCCAACTTATTAAGACCTAGTCAATAAGTAGGTTGTCGTCACAGTCAAAATCACCTCTTTTACTATTACCTATAAATAATTGTCGCCATGGCACGTGGAAACCAGATGAGTTAGTTTACCCCGCATCAACAACTTAAAGTCCGACTGAGATAAATGAATACAATATTGCTTAATGTGCTCCAAGCTCACGCTCGAGAGCCGTTTCTGTACATTTTATAGTGATGGAGAAACACGCCTTAGAATAAAGGCAATAAAAGGCTATCAGGTTAGAAATCTGATAGCCTAAAAATGCAGATAAATAATTACGCTCATAATGAGCATAAGGTTAAGACCTTATACTCCACTTTACCTACTTTAGGTGTTTATCAAAAAATACCAACATTGCTTTTAAAGTCTGGATACGATGAGGTTGATAGCTCAAATGATGATCGCCATCTTCTAGCTCAATATAAGTCACATCTTTATTTCTATCTCGTAATTTATTGACCAGTTTTTTGCTTTGACTTACTGGGACAGTGACATCTTCTGTACCGTGAATAAGCAAAATAGGTTTTGAAATAAACTCTGACAAACTTACAGGCGACACCTTTTCTAATTGAGACCGATCACCTCCTAATTGCTTTCTTACCACGTCTTTGTTGGTAAAGTAACGGGCTTGTGAGTAAATTGATTCTAAATCCGTCACCCCAGCAAAGCTCGCCGCACACATAAAGGTTTCTGGGTGTTTTATAACAGCCATTATTGCTGCATACCCACCGTAGCTGCCACCAGCGATACACATTTTATTTTTCTCTGCATACCCCTGCGCCACTAACCATTTCGCGGCGTCATCTAAATCGTCCTGCATAGCCTTACCCCAACCGCCGATTGCAGCTTGGGCAAATTCGAACCCATAGCCATACGAACCTCGAAAGTTTGGCTGCAACACGATGTAACCGTTATGAGCGAAAAACTCTGACCAGTAATCAAAACCCTGATAATCTCGAGCATAGGGACCGCCATGTGGCAACACAATTGCAGGGTATTTTCTTCCAGATTCATACCCTTTCGGTAATGTTATATACCCCTCGATTTTAACCTTATCTCTCGCAGTATACTCAACCAACTGCTTTCCAAGATAACTACTCTCATCAATTAGCGGGTACTGTTTCGCAAGATATTGAATTGAATTTTTCGCCGTGTCTCCTAACAAATAACTTCCTGGGTCCTTGTCAGAGCCACTGTACACAATATACCGAGTACCCGTTTTATCCATATCGATAATGGTATTGCTTGCGCCAGGCAGAACTTGCGAAATAGATCTTTGCAATGCTTGCAAGTCACTGTCCCAATATTGAATGGAATTGTCCACATGTGCATGAGAAAAACCGGCGACAGCTCCTGTTATAGGTGAATACACAAGCGTTCCATCAACATCATAATTTGGATCATGAAACACAAGCTCTCTTGTCAACTTAGGATCCTTGAGATCGACTTTGAAAATGGAGTCTTTATCATTGTGAACTGCTTTTATATATAAAAGGGAAGGGTCAATATCAAAACCTAGCACTGAGACTTTATCTTTCGAAAAAACTTCGTAATCAAAAATGGTTTTCCATTTTGAAGTTTTGTCATCTAACAAGCGGTAATAAATACGTGTCTCGTCCCTATGATAAGACATTCGAACATTGCCCTGTCTATCAGCTACCCAACTATTTATATTCGATTTGTATCTAACAACACGTTTGAGTTTGCGCTTTTTAACATTCAGTTTATATACACCTGGACGATTCGGCTGCTTTAAATCGATTGAAAGCAGAACATGTTCTGGGTCGTCCGGCAGCATACTAATAACATGGTCTTTAAATTGAGCGTTATGTTGACCTCGTTTAGGACGCACAACCAATTTAGCGCCTTTACTTATGTTATTTAAATCAAAGCTGAGTAGCTCTGTGCGTGTATACCTCACAAGGCTCTCTCTTTTAGTATATGATATGCCAAACAGCAGAATATCGTTGTTTAACCAGTCAAACCAATTTAGCTTAGCATTTAAATTATCAGTTCTTGTTATTGCTGTTATTTTTCCAGAAGCAATGTCACGTACAGCTAAAATCAACTCCCCTTTGTTATTTATAACATAAGCGTACTTAGAGCCATTTGGCGAGAGGTTGAATTCACTTACATGCGGCAGACTTGCATATGCCTCTACAGGTAGTTTTTCTTGTACGTGTGCATAAGCGTTAAATTGAAAAGTTGACAGCCAAAATGCCATCAAAAAACATAATGCTATGGGCATTATAAACCTTATAGTCGTAAATTTTAGACCGAATTATCAAACATTGAATCAATAATATCTATTATTTTTTCTTTAAAAGCGCATCAAGTAATTAGCATTACAGCCTAACTAGCACAGCTCACTTATATACAAAATGAGCATTGATAAATTAAGTGTGTATAATGTACATCTAGCCTGTAATAAAAGCCTGATCACAATAAAAAACACAATTCGTTTAAAAAAAGACCAAAATAGTTAACTTTTCGATATTGCAAGCTACAATCATCCATCTTAATGCACAAAGTCCGGTAGCTTTAATGACACACTGTCAATTAAATTAAAATCAAATACACAAACTGCAAGGTAATGATTTTTATATAAAAAACAAAATTAACCCATATCAAAAAGGTACAAAAACCATACTTATTGATGAAATTTCACTTTCATGATTGACTTTCCCCCACACATAACAATAATTCGACTCTTTGAAATAATCATACTTGGGGTTTGAACATCAATGTTTAGTTTTGGCAAAGAAAGAAAAGCACTACAGCAGTCGTTAGCTCAAGTGACCGATGAAAAGCAAGCATTTGAGCAAACATTGGCATCCGTAGGACGCTCTACCGCCATCATTGAGTTCACACCCGACGGAAAAATCATTACTGCGAATGACAATTTCCTCCAAGTCATGGAATACGAGTTAGAAGCACTAGTTGGTAAACATCATCGTATTTTCTGTGATAGGCAATATACGAGTTCGGCAGATTACCAAAGCCTCTGGCAAAACCTGAATCGAGGTGAGTTTTTCTCTGGCACCATTGAGCGCTTTACTCGCTCTGGTAAGCAACTTTGGCTTGAAGCAAGCTACAATCCCGTTTTCAATTTCGAGGGAGATCTTGTCAAGATCGTCAAATTTGCGTCTGATGTTACTAACCGAGAGCATAGTGCAGTGTCACAGCAAAACCTGATTAATGCGCTTTACCGCTCTATGGCTGTCATTGAGTTTGACATCTCAGGTAACATACTGACAGCTAATGATAATTTTTTAAATGCAACTGGCTACCGTTTAGAAGAAATTAAAGGTCAACACCATAGTATGCTTTGTCCACAACATGTCGTTCAGTCCCGTGACTACACGGCGCTTTGGAACCAGCTGGCTGCTGGTCATTACTTTAGTGGCCAAGTCGAAAGAAAAAATAAGTTGGGTAATGAATTATGGCTTGAAGCCAGCTATAACCCTATTATCGATAAAAACGGAAAAGTCATAAAAGTCACTAAATTTGCATCCGATATCACAGATCGCATTATCGGTACACGCCAAACTCAAGAAAATGTTGGGTATGCTTCAAATCTTGCTGACAAATCGGCGCAAAAAGGCACTGAGTCTGTCACGGGAGTCATTGAGCTGATGAAATTATTAAGCGATGACATGAGTACTGCTTTAACCAAAATAGAGGCTTTGAACAAGCAATCAGACCAAATCAACAACATCGTATCCACTATCAGCGCTATCGCAGAGCAGACTAACTTACTTGCGCTCAATGCTGCCATTGAAGCAGCTCGCGCTGGTGAACAAGGGAGAGGGTTTGCTGTTGTAGCCGATGAAGTGCGTCAACTTGCAGCCAGAACCAGCAGTTCAACAACTGAGATTGCAGAAGTTGTTAAAGCAAACTTGGCACATTCAGCAGATGCATCTGCATCAATGAGAGCAAGTGCAGAGCAAGTAACTTCGGGCGTAGCGCTTATTGAAGAGCTCAACACCACCATCAACGAAATTAACCAGCAAGTGGATAGTATCGTAAATACTGTCGCGAGACTGAATTAGGTTTCATCATATTGTTCGTTACTAGCAAGCGAGAACATCGCATAATAGTGATAAAATAACCATTGATTATTAACAGTGACTGCACCACATTAATTCACTCTTAACGTCTGAGTTACCTAGTAATCATTTTATTCTTTTTTAAATTTTGCTGCTTTCAGCACCTCGTCTAGAGTGGTTTAAAAGCAGCAAAAATAGCAAGAATTACCCTACAAATAAGTAACCAATTAAGCGGGGTTCGCCACAACCTAAACCTATTACCAGCATCATATAGATTAAGTAATTGTCTAACCTGTTCGAACTAAAAAATTTTTTACTTCTAGAATAAGTTCCTGATTAAAGTTAAAGTTTTCATTAAACAAAACCCAACCATCAGTTCCCATAATTTCTAACTTCGTTATTTTTATACTTTCATGATAATCATAAAATCCAGACACTTTGAACACGCCCCAAGGCGTGTTAAGTCTATTTATTTTAAAGGACTTCATACGTACACCGTTTAACATTTATAAGCGGTTCCAGATACTTGATTTTAGCTTTAAAATAACGAAGCTAGTTCTAATTATGTTTTTTACATTTTTGCACGAGCAATAGAAGGGCGGCTACTGCCATACTCAAAACCGCTAGTGCCACAGTGATTAGCATCAACCGCAACGCTAACAGGCTTATTTGCTGTTTTTGCTGCAAGTAACATTGAATAAATGTAATCAACATTCGTATTGTTAGGATCTACGATATAAACATTATTGCTTGTTCTAGCGCAATTTTTAGGATTCACCCAAACAGCATTACCACCCTGTGTTTCAAACGACACCAACAAGTAGCCTTCTTTATACCCAGCAGTTAACTGATCCACATAAACATCCACGAACCATTTGTCAGCGCTATGCGCTTGCGAGGTTGAAAAAAAAGAGAGAAGTAATAAAGTACATGAAAAAAGCCTAAACATAATAACCCTAATTATCTATTTTAAAATAATATTTTATAAACAGTTGAATTTAAAATCAAAGATTTTTAATGAGAAATAACAATCAAGGATTAACCTAAACGGCTATTTCTATAAAAAATAACAGTTGAACATCATATTATTACTTTTTAATGGCACACTAACTTAAACAGCATAGATAAAAGCCACCATAATTATGGTGACTTTTAGTCAAATTAAAATCTCGATTTTGCTTTTATTTCTACCTCTTTAGGCACTAAAAACACCCCTGAAATCGCTTTTAAGTTCGCCTTTTTTCCCTCAGGTATTGAAAAGGTAAACTTATGTGCCAACTGAGCAAACAAAGTATGAATAATATACTTACCAAAATGCTCACCTAAGCAACGGCGCTGGCCTAATCCAAATGGAAACGCCTTACCCTGCTGCTTCTTACTCAACTCGCCATTGTCATCTAAAAAACGCTCAGGAATAAACTCATCTGGGTTTTCCCACAGAGTTTCATCACGTGTAATACTGTAGTTATTAATCACCAAAGGTGTGCCCTCAGGAATAAAGTAACCATCCAACAAGGTATCCTTGCTGGTTGCATAATTCGCGGCCGGCATCGACGTGATAGAACAATGGCGCAGCACTTCAGCAATAAAAGCTTGTGTATTCAGCAATAAAAGCTTGTGTATAAGGTAATTCAGCTTTGTGTTTGTTCAGTGGTACCTCATTACGTCCAACGACTTCGTCTAATTCTTTTTGCACGCGCGCTTGATATTCCGGATATGCAGCTAAATAAAGTAGCGCCCAACGCATCGCAAACGCGCCTACTCCGCCACCAGCACCAGCAACCTGAGTCAAAGAACCAACAACAATTTCCTTTTCACCAATGTTAAGGGCCGCTTTTGTGTCATCATCAACACTGGCATTTGCGGCAAATAGATAATCACACAAATCGCGATATTCTCCTGCCACATAACCCTCTTTGCGTCGCTTGACATTGAATGAGACATACTGATCAAGACCATTTAGGTTAGAGCTAAATTTTTCAATTGCATCACCATATTGATCGTAATACTGCTCTTGCAAGTCCTTTGGCATCAGTTCATGGCGAGTACTATTGATAAATCCATTAGGCAACCAGCTTAAGCTTTTTTCATCAAAGATACTCACTTCAAACTCACCAAAACGGTCATCAAACATGACTTTGTGTAAGAAACTAGCAAGTTTTAACGACACTTCCCTGTTCGGGTCAAACGCGATATCCCCCTGTGCTTTCCAGACTTCTGCTATGTCATTGACCTCCGTGGTCATCCAAGATTCAATCTGATCCTCATTCCACTCAAAGTTCATAGTCAATCCTTCCCTTCGAAGGAAAAGCGCAATGCTTTCCCTAACCTACCATTTGCTTACGGTCGTACTCTTCGATGGCATTTCTAAAAATGGTTGGCGCCTTCCAACCTTCACAATCAAAGCAACAGCCACCAAGCAAACGAATCACTTCATCGCGTAAGTCCGGATTTTGCATCTGGTAGCCAAAAAAGATTGGGTAAATCCAGAAGTAACGAATAAGGTCAGCTGCGATTTGCTGCCCACCATTACTCCAGTCTCGATAAGCATAAAATGGGGTTTTCCAATCATTGCCGTCTATCGCTTGCTTAATAGCATCTGCTGCGCGGATCCCCTCTTTCATGGCAAACGAAACGCCATAAGAAAAGATAGGGTCTAAAAAGCGATGCGCATCCCCAATACACAACCAGCCATCACCAACAAAAGGTTCAATACGGTAAGAAAAGTCAGCCATCGATTGTGACTCTCCAACACGCTCTGCATTTTGGAAGCGGCGTCTGATCTCAGGGCTGATATTTTCCATACCCCAAGCAATGGCATCGTCTGGGTTTTTACATTCTTTGTAATAGAGATCTTTGGGGATCACTATCCCTAAACTGTCTGTGTCTGGTGAGATTGGGATGATCCATGACCAGTGATACTGCTTCGAGTATAAAATGGTGGTGTTTGTCGAAAATGGCGGTAAATCACGCTCAACCCCTTTGTAGTGAGCAAAAGAAGCAATCTGCTGCGAAAAGAACTCAATTTCACGTTTACCGGCAATGCCCTTTCTCGATAAAAAGGTATTTTGACCACTGGCATCCACCAGTACTTTAGAGCGCACTTGATGTTCCATCCCCTCGGCCTTGTAAATAGCACCAACGACTTTACCTTCATGTTTAATAACATCTTTTACTAAGCCTTGTTGATATTCCACACCATGCTCAAGGGCTTTGCGCTTTAACATGTTGTCAAAGTCACTGCGTCTCACCTGCCATGTAGGCGCAAGAATAGGAATGAAAAACTCATTTTTAGACACAGACCCAATCACATTCACGCCTGGTTTGTCAGGAAACCCTGCCGCATTCATTTCATCTGCAAGGCCCAAATCTCTGATGATCTGGCCCGCATTACCCGTTAGGGATTCACCGATGTGAAAACGTGGAAACTCATCTTTTTCGATGCATAATACGGATAGACCCTTTTTGCGACACTCAATACCACACAGGCTACCTGCTGGACCGCTGCCAATAATGACTACGTCGTAACTTTTAAATGCGCTCATGCCATATCCACCTTAGTTAAGAAATCTTCAACAACCCAAACAAACTCTTCAGGGCGCTCAGATGCTGAGAAGTGACCACATCTAGACAGTCGCGTAACCGTGGCGTTCTCGAGTTTCTCGGCCGCTTTTTCACTCCATTCAGGCGGAATGATCTGATCATGATTACCCGCGACAAACAGTGTCGGTACCGTGACGTTTTCAAAGGTCGTTGCCATCGACTTTTTGGCATAATCATCTAAAAAAGTGTGGTACGCAGGGCGTGACAAGACATCATTTAATAAATCTTCAAGCGCAGGGGTCATTTTCGGTGGATGATAATAAGCAGCCGCTAAGAACTGCTCAGGATTGGCAGACATCTTCTTCAGCTCTCCCCACCAGCTATCGACATCTTCGACTAAGCCAAAACCAGTGCACACCAGAGCTTTTACTCTTTCTGGGTAACGTCTAGCAATTTCAGTTGCGATCATGCTGCCAGCAGAGTTTGCAACTAACACCCATTCTTGCTCTTCCAATGTTTCCAAATACTGAAGTGTGTATTCGACATGGTCTACATAAGAAGGGGCATCGTTGGCACTCTCGCTTAAGCCAAATCCGGCTAAATCCAATGCAACCGCATTATGACGCCCTTGCACAGAGCGCAGTGTTGAAGACCAGGAGGTCGATGGGTTACCAAGCGCGGGCAATAAAATCCATAAAGGGCCGTCCCCTTTAACACGCAAAGTATGCTGCTTGAAGCCGCTACCTGCTGGAACGAGTTCACTCTTGATACCGTAGCTTTCTTGTAATTTAACCAAACGGTCTAGTTCAGAGGTGGCCTCTTGTTCTTGCGCTTTACCCTCTGAACTTAACGCTGTTATTAATGCACATAAGGTTTCTATATTTTCAAAATGAACAGGTGTAATGTCATGCTCAGGAATTTTCGCACCGTAGCGCTGATCAACATGTGCCAGTAATCTGACCATAGATAGTGAGTTTAAAATCCCAAGCTCCAAAAGTGGTGTATGTTGATCCAGATCGGGCGCCGCCCCTTCCAATAAATCTTGATTTATAAATTCAATTAGTTCTTCAATCATCCTAGTTTCCTATCTAGTCTGGCAATATTGTTGACCTGCAACAAACACTCAAAACACCTCAATGTTTATCCGTATCCTCAGGCTCGTTTTCTGTAGGCACTTGACTCTATCGGCCTTGAACGGGTGCTCTATGCCCAGCTCGTTCGTCTGTAAAAACTTTATCTCTATCGTGGTTTTTCGAACATAGCTCCTGTGGACTATCCACTTGGTCCGAACGGACTATAGGCAAGGTGACGTAAAAAAATTAACTTGATGGGACTATCACTAAAAAGGAAGCAAGGGTATATGAAACAGGGTAATAACCATTTGGTTAAACCGGTCAATCGAGAATCAACGCCGCATTTGGAACCAATTTATCAAGCCATAGAGAACAACCTCGGATTTATTCCAAACGGTATCCTTACCATGGCAAAAAACCCTATGCTGGCGCAGGCGTTTGGGCAGCTATTTGGTTGCCTGAGCAAGTTTGAACACATTGATAATGAACTCAAATGGGCCATAGCCACCATCAGTAGCAATGCTGCAGGCTGTCAGTACTGCCAAGGACACTTTTCACATATTGCCAGTCGCGTCAATGTCAACAAAGCCAAGGTATTAGCTGCCTTTGAATTTGAAACCAATGTGCTTTATGACCAAGCCGAGCGTGCTGCGCTGCGTTTTGCGTTTGCATGCAGTACTTCACCTGCCCACTTAGAAAAGTCGCATTATGTAGAGCTCGGCAAGTATTACTCTGAACAAGCTGTCATTGAAATTGCAGCTGTTGTCGCTATTTGCGGTTTCTTAAATCGCTGGAATACGGCAATGGACAGTCAGCTAGAAGCCGACCCTGCAGCCATTCTTGATGAGATCAATCAAATTACTAAATTCACTGTATAGGGATGTCATAATGCCTGAGATTACATTTGTAGATTTTGCAGGAAACGAAACCAAGGTCGATGTACCAAATGGCACATCTTTGATGCAAGCTGCCATGGAAAATATGGTCGAGGGCATTGAAGCTGAATGCGGTGGCTCTGGTAGCTGTGCCACTTGTCACTGCTATTTAACGACTGATTGGCAAGGAAAAATTGCTGCACCAGACAGTAGTGAGAGTGACATATTAGAGATGGTCTCTGAGCCCACAGATTTGAGCAGACTTAGCTGCCAAGTACTGGTCTCTGATGAGCATCATGGTTTGCAAGTACATTTGCCAGAATCACAATATTAAGGAGTTTGATATGCAAAGGTGTGTCATTATCGGTGGAGGTCATGCAGGTGCACAAGCATGCATCAGTTTGCGCAAAGAAGGATGGACAGGGCAAATCGTACTGCTGACCGATGAAGACAGCCTGCCCTATCACCGCCCACCACTATCGAAAACCTACTTACAAAACCAAGTGACTGCGGAAAAACTGCTGATCCGCCCTCAAGGCGCGTACCAAAAAGAGAACATCGAATTTAGGTTAAAAACCCGAGTAAAGCGTATCGAGCCTGCGCAGCAACGTATTGAATTACATAATGGCGAGCACCTCAGTTATGACAAACTGCTCATTTGCACCGGCAGTCGCGCACGGACAGCGGACTGCATGGGGGCGCAATTAAACAATATTTTTTACATAAAAACCTTAAACGATATCGAAAAGCTCTCTCTCGCTATAGGTGAAAACAGTAATAAGAAGCGTATCGTAATGGTTGGAGGCGGCTATATTGGCCTAGAAACCGCCGCGGTGCTAAAAAAAAATGGGCCATGATGTCACCATTATAGAACGTGAATCCCGACTACTTGCGCGTGTCACGGCGAAACGTATTTCCGCGTTCTATCACAAACTACATAAAAGCAATGGCATTAAAATTTTTACACAGACGAATGTGGTGGCATTTCAAGGCAAGGATGCTGTCAGCACCGTATTGTGTGAAGACAAAGTGATCCCCGCCGACATTGTAGTTGTCGGAATAGGCGCTCAAACCTACACCGAACTTGCACAAGAGGCTGGATTATTAGTCGAGCATGGCGGCATTGTGATAAACGAGCTTTGCCAAACCACTGACATGAACATTTATGCCGCAGGTGATTGCACCATAGGTATTGAACACCACAGTGGCCTTGCAACACGCATTGAATCTGTACCCAATGCTCTGGAACAGGCAAAAACAGCCGCCGCGACCATCTGTGGAAAATATAAACCCGTCACAGCAGTCCCTTGGTTTTGGTCAGATCAATTTGATTGCAAAATACAAATTGCAGGTCTCAACCAAGGCTACGATGAAACCGTTTTACGTCAAAAAGACGACAAAGCTTTATCTCTTTGGTATCTAAAACAAGGCAAAATCATTGCGGCAGACTGTATCAACTGCGCAAAAGAATTTATGGCCGCCAAAAAAATCATCGCTAACAAGCTCGATGTGCCAAAAGCACTGTTGAGTAACACAGATATTGACCTATTTAAAGCGTTAGCCCAATTAAGCTGACTCGACAAACCGACTCACATAAAACGGCGCACACCCCAAGCGTGAAAGCCCAAAAGAGCCCTAATCGGGCTCTTTTTTTATTTGCTTGTTTGCGTGACTTTGGGCCGCTTTTTCACACTATATGCTTTAGGGTTAAATGGATGGAGTAATTCGGCTACGAAAGATTTGCCGTAACTGTCTTTCACCCCCAGCGGTTCGTCACATGGTCCGGGTACTCGATAAGTGCCAAAGGCGCGGTCAAAAATAGAAAATACAGTAGCAAAATTAGTGTGATAAGCCTCACGATTGGCGGCATGATGCCAGCGGTGCATAACCGGAGACACAAAGACCTTATTCCATTTACCGTAATTCCAAGGCAAATCTGCGTGAATAAAATAACCGTAATAGTTTCTGACCACATTATTAGCCACAATTGCGTACGGCGGAATCCCCATTAATATCAAAAATGAAGTATCTATGATCATGGTTGTGAAAAAATTCACTGGGTGAAAACGCTGCAATGTTAGCCAAGTCATATGCTCGTCAGTATGATGAACTCGATGCGAAGGCCACAGTATTTTTGAATGCTCAAAACGATGTCGCCAATAACCAATAAAGTCTCCTAAAAATACGGCAGCCAATATCACCAAAGGTTCCGGTAAAACATACCAAAAAGATCTGTCTATGATACCTACAGGGTATGAATAAAAGAACGCATATAGTCCGCCCGCTACAGGTATTAACAGTAATAAATTTAATCCCATCCAACCGAGGTTAAATGTGCCCGAAGCCAAAGCGCAACGAGCCTGTTTGAGCACTTTCTTTCCTTTGACCAATACAGCCAGCAGCATAAAAAACAATGCTATTAACAATAAATTAGAAAAAGCGATTAATATCTGCTTTGCTGCAACTTCCAAAAACTCCAGCATTACCTTAATTTACCGATAGAGATGACATGACCTACTTTTTAACAATGACAAGCGCAAAGAACAAGTCAGCTTGATATAAACGTGCACACCGTCTGTTTAAACGGTATACACGTTCAACTTTACGAATGGATGGGGCTGTGAACCGTACGCGGTTTTGCTACGCCAAAATCTTCTAAAACACTGTATAAACATGGCAATACCAATAATACTAAGCAAGTCGAAGTAATAATGCCAAATACAATACTGGTTGCCAGCGGTATTAATATTTGCGCTTGCAAGCTGGTCTCAAACAGTAAAGGCGTCATGCCAGCAACCGTTGTTACCGAAGTTAACACCACCGCACGAAATCTATCGTGACTAGCCATCGCTGCGGCTTCATGTACACTCATTCCCTGCTTCACCCGGCTTTTCACAAACTGAACCAGCAAGATGGAATCATTAACCACAATGCCCGCTAAAGAAATAAACCCCATCAAAGAAGGCATTGAGAAATTTATCCCCATGATAAAGTGGCCCCAAATCACACCAATCATGGCAAGTGGAATTGAAACCATCACGATAATAGGCTCAATATAGCTATGAAATTGCAGCGCCAATAGCAGAAAGATCCCAATCATACCCAATAGCATGGCTCTGCGCATTGAGGCTTGAGTAATCCCTGCATTTTTGACCTCACCTTCAATGCTGTAGCTCATTGAAGGATAGCGAGTCTGCAAGTCTGTAAGAAATGCTTTTTTTAAATCTCCCACCACTGCTGACGCCGTATTCAGCTCACTATCTACATCAGCATACACGGATACACTGGTCAAACTATCAAAACGATTAATCACTGCAAATCCGCGTGTTTGTTCAATATTCACCAGCGCTGAAAGTGGAATGGCGACTCGGGAAACAGGGTGAATGATTGGAAAATTATCGAAGTCTCTATAATCATTCATACTGTCTTCGCTGAGCTTGACTGTCACCTCATAGTCTTCAAGGCCAATATGCGTTTCTAGTAGCTTAGTACCTTGAAAAGCAGGCCTTAACTGATTGGCAATGATCATGGAGTTAATCCCCAAGTCTAATGTACCTGACTTAAGCGTTAAGGTGTATTCAGGTTTGCCCGGCCGTAAATCATCCGTGATATTTTGTACACCTTGATAGCCCTTTAACCAAGCTTTTAATTTGTATGCGGCATGGGCCAAATCGGTGGTGTTATCTGACATCAAACGAATATCAATCGCACGTCCTTGTGGTCCAAGTTTAGGCTCTTTAAATGACAGGGTTAGTGCCTCTGGCAAAGTGCCAAGTTCAGTCCGCCAAAGATCAGAAAAAGCCTGAATGGTGGTTTGACGCTGCTCGGCACCGAGCAAATCAACAGAGATATAAGCAAGATTGGCCCCCTGATCTTGATAGTCTGGATTTTCTCCATACGTGATGGTCATCGCTCTGACCAGCTTTGCACCTTCATCTTTACTAAGTTTTTCGTTGGTGCGCGCTAAGGCAGCTTCAATCTTGCCCATAGTTTGCTTTGTGACTCCGAAAGGCGTGCCATTAGGCATCAAAAGCCTTCCCTGCAAAACATCCCCGTCAATATCAGGAAAAGCGGTAAATTTTAACGTCCCAGAGATCAACATACTTAGCGAAAAAAAGAAACACGCAATCACAACGCCAATCACTAGGTATCTGTACTTTATTAGGCGATGGTTTAAAAACAAAATCGCATCATTCCAGCGACGAAACTTCGCTTCAAAACGACTTCGAATATCGGCTACTTTTAAGGACAAAGGATTATCTCTGGTTTTAGATTGCAGAGCATGAGATAAATGATTGGGTAAAATCAAAAAGGCTTCAATCAAAGAAACGGTGATAACTGAAATCAACACAATGGGGATCACCTTGAGGATCTGACCTAAATTCCCTTCAATAAACACAAGACCAATGAAAATACATAGTGTCGTCACAAAAGAAGACAACACGCCAGGCAACACAACCAGCGTGCCTTTTAACACAGCCTCCTGAACTGCTAGACCTTGCTCAATTTTGGTACCAATAGACTCGGCAATCACAATGGCGTCATCCATCAAAATCCCAAGCGCCAATAGCAGTGCCACCATAGACAACATGTTGATAGACACACCAAAATGCAGCATTAAAAAGAAACTCGCTAAAAATGAAACAGGCAACCCCATCATGACCCAAAAAGCATATTTAAATGAGAAAAACAGCCACATCACACCAAAAACCAATAATAGGCCTTGCCAAGCATTACTGATCAACAGTGATATTCTATCTTTCACCAAACTGGTGTTATCACTGGTTAAAGTGAGTACCACACTATCAGGCAAGCTGGATTTAATCTGTAAAAGTGCGTCCTCAGTGGCCTTGAGTACTCGCAAACTGTCATCCACTGAGTTCTTTTTCACGGTCAAAATTGCAGCTTGTCGACCATCGTAGTAAATTCGCTTTTCATCTTTTTCAAACGTATTATGCACCTGACCTAAATCAGCCACGGTCACATCATTTCCCTGTGTGCCGGACGCCACAACCAACGCACTCAGTGAATCGATATCTTTTCTTTCGTCCATCAAGCGAATTTGTGTATCCGCATTTTCAGTGTTGAGTGTACCTAATGGCAATTCAATGTTTTGACTAGACACACGCCTCCCCAGCTCTTCCATGCTCAGTCCATATTGACGTAACGTCTCCTGTGACGCACTGACTCTCAGCTGATGTTTTGAAAAATCATTAATTTCAATTATGGGAATATTTGGGTCACGTAGTAGACGTTGCTTAACTTGCTCAGCCAATGCTTTTAACTCTACACGTGTTAGATCATTGTATTTTGATGTCAGTGCGATACTGACAACGTCTTGTGTTCTACCACGTTCCTGAATGGTCCACTGCTCAACCTGCTCTGGAAAATCATCGATGGTGTCTAACGCATTTTTTACATCTGTTGTAAATTGCTCAAAGTCCCCCTGCTCAAACATTTTAACTGTCATTTGGCCAATGTTTTGTCTCGCGACGCAATGACGCTCTTCTAAAAAGCTGATCCCATCTAAAGCTCGCTCAAGGCTCAAACAAATTTTTTGTTCAACATTCTCCGCGGTTGCCCCTGGATATGGCACCACAATATCGATCTGATAGCTTTCAATTTGTGGTAACGTTTCTCGCTTAATTTGTGGCAAACTGAATAGCCCAATTGCCAAAAATAGCACCATTAAAATATTAGCAGCCGTCGGGTGCGCAATGAAAAAACGTATCATATCAGTGCCGCTCCGCTGCTGTCGTATCACTTAGCAATGCTGTAGAGGTGAGGTTTAATTGAGTCCCCGAAATTGCAGGAAACAAATCTGTAGTGATGAGCTTAGCGCCAACAAGTGATGGCTTATCTAGTAGAAAGGTATCCCCTTGCTTTATTGCACCATGCAAAGGAAGTTTTGTTAATTTATCATTTTTATCCGCCAATAACGCATGACCATCTCGAACAAAATGCCGCGGGATCACTACAAATGCTTGTTCACTGGCAGACAAAGTCACTCTCGCTCGCATACCGGCAAGCAGAGGTGGCTTTTCACCCAATGAAATTTGCTGATAACTATCAGAGATAGATACCACAACACCCACAGTTTGGCTTTGAGGATCAATTTCATCACTGAGACGCTCAATCGATGCAGGCCAGTAAACCCCGGGCTGGGCCAATATCTCTATTTTTGCCTCAAGACCTTGTGCTTTTAAGTAAGCCGCCATCCCATCCTCTGAGATATTTTGTAAGTTGGGCGCTTGCTTAAAAAATCCAGAAAATTGGTTGAATGTTTGATAAGTATATTGCGCGTTTATCAGCACTTTTTCGATATCACTGGCACTGAATAAATTTGCGCCTTTGGTAACTAACTGACCTTGCTCAATATTGACGTGATGAATTCGGCCATTAAACGGCAAGCGAACTTTGGTGCGTGCGATATCAAGCTTGGCTTTATTAACATCAGCATCGGCTTTTTTAACTTGCGCCTTTAACGCCTTCACTTCGAGCGGTAACAAACGCCCTTGATTTAAGTTTCGCTGCAAGTCTTGTTGCTGCACCAAGACATTTTGCTGACCCTTATCAAGTTCAGTTTGAGACACACTCGCCCCAGCAAACAAGCGCTTCAGTCTTGAAAATTCAGCTTCCGCTATCTTTAACTTATGTTGGCTCAATTTAATATCTAGTTGATTATTATTAATTGACGTTTTTTTTGCTGCAAGTTCAACTTCAGCGCTGGCTAAACTCGCCTCCGCTTTAGCCAACTGTAATTGGTAATCACTGTCATCAATCTCTAACAACAGTGTACCTTGTTTAAAGATCTCTCCTTTTTTTAACGCTGGATGTAAATAAGTCACAGCGCCTGAAACTTGTGCAAGGCTGTTGAGCTGAATATTAGGTGTGACTTTTCCATACCCAACAATTTCTGGCCTCACTGATTCCATCACTAGTGCTCGAAATTGAGCCGCTTGTCCAACTTGCTCAGTGTTACTGTGTTTAGTCGATGATGCTAATTTAACCACTAGAATCACAAGCACTGCCCCCACTAAAATGGCGATAGGCAAGTTTTTTTTCGCGCTAAGATCCCACCTCATTGATATCACTCTCCTTAAGTCCGTAAATGAAATGCTGGTATAAATCCTTTGCCCATGCTTCACCTTGGATTTCAGAGTCATCAATTTGCCAGGCCTGCTGACGCAAGGTTTTTAAAATATAGGGTGAAACAACAAGTGTAATAAGCTGAAAAGCTGCTAACTTTGCTTTTTTATGATCCTCTGAGCCTGTTTCTTTTTGAATCAAAAGAGGTAAAAACTTTGAAACACGCGCTGGAAACGAAGCCATAAAGGCTTGTGCCAAAGGCGTTGTTTTATTAAGGACTTCTTCACTCAACAGATGCACAATACCAGGGTGAGTTTGCAAAATTTCGCCAAAGCGGAGTATAAATTGATAAACGGGCTGAGATTGCTCTGTTAAACCTTCAAACTGAGAAAACTGTTCGTCTGCAATGGTCTGAATTAATTCAACAAATAGATTTTCTTTACTGCCAAAATAGTATTTTATCATGGCCGAATTAATACTTGCTTCAGAGGCGATGTCCCGGATAGTAATTTGACTATATGACTTAGTATTGAGCAGTTGCTTCGCTGCTAATATCAGCTTGGTTCTCTGCTCAGCTTGCTTTAACTCACAGACTGGGCGACCCCGTGTGGCTTTTTTATTGGTATCTGGTTCCATCTTGTTTTCTTATTTTTTTAATCAACTGGTTAATTAAATAAAAAGTCTAGCCCACAGTCAAATAAATGTTCAAACTTTAATCACATTATTACGTTACCCAACCAAAGCTCATAACTTGTGAAAGACACTTCCAACACAATAAGTAATAACAAGAAACTAACTAATTGCCCTACCTTCACTTTAGAGCAGACATAGGCACCAAGCGGCGCGCCAACTACGACAATTGGGATTGCAGCTAACAAATAGCTTTCTATTTTTGGCGTAATCGTCCCTAAATACCAAGCATTTACTGCACTACCAACAAGTGAAGTAAATGCCATTACCACCACAGATGTTGCCGTTGCTTTTTTAATATCTGCATTGTAAGCGATCACAAGCAATGCAAATAACGCAATATCAGAGCCAGAGCCGACAAGACCACTTGCAATGCCACCAACGAAAGCGACTGCCATAAAACGTAGCTTACTGGGCTGAATTTGTTGTGCACTCTGTTGATGGTGAGCCTTTCTCCACCAGCGAAGCAACATCGTCATAGCAAAGCACAGCAGCAAAAAGCTAAAAATTGATTTAACTAATAGCCGAGGCGCTATCGGAGCAACATACATTAAACTCAATACAACACCCAATGCAGACATAGGCAGTGCAAGTAATACCAAATTAGTATAAATAGGAATACGACGGCACAAAATTGTGATTGTCGCCGCAGTCATCCCAAAGCTTTGAATTGCTAGAGAGAATACTTTCGCTGTGTTGGGCTCAATGTTTAGCACTTTGGTCATCACAGGGAATGCCACAGCACCTCCCCCTAACGCGGTTCCACCCGCAACAAAAGAACCTAATGCCATAGTAGCTGCAATTTCTATTTCCTGAAGTACTTGTAGCATCGCGCTTGAAAGGCCTTGCATCCAAATCAATGTGGCATGTATCAGCAATGTAAAATACAGCGGCCAAGTTGATGGCTGTCTTAATTTTTCAATCATAGTATTTTTCGTGTCCCAGCAATCATGACTCGCAGTTTATCAAAGTGGAATTAGCGCTGCGAATAGTCTGATTGGACCATACTCGACTGTGAGTAGCTCTACACAATATCGATGTCTCGCAGCTTTTTAGATAACAAATAAAAAACTTTTTACTTACGCCCCGTAAATTGATTTAGATCAACTTGACAAACAACGAAAATTACAACCTCATTAAAAAAACTATAAATATCTTTTACTTAACAAGATAAACCTCACAAAAATAGCGCGTAAAAAAAAGCCATATAAATAAATTTATAGATAAAACACTGACTGTAAAACACACTTTTTTAAATTTTTACACTTATTTACCACACAATTCGTTCACTTTTCGTTGATATCTATTAGCCGTTCATGTTTAATTAATCAGGCGATTAATTAAATAGGCACCGTCACATGAAAATTAAACTTGCTGGCTAACAGGCTAAGTTGATACGCCTATCGAAATCGTATTTGTAAAGGAGAATGCATATGTTTTTGGGCTGCACAAAAGAGCTTTCGAGCGTACTTAAAGCAATCGAGTTGCTAAAAACGTCAATCATTGAACGTTCATTGGATGAAATAATTTTTCAAGAAGCGATGTCGTTTGCTGAATCGGACGGGCTATATTTAGCTCTGGTTGATAAATCCAGCTTAGAGGTAAAATCCGAGTTTTCACGTTCATTTCCAACAGAATTCAAAGAAGACTTACTCAGCATTGCCAAGGTGAAAAAGTTTAAGAACATAAATTTACTTAAGACTTTATGTAAAGATCGTAACCCGCTATCCGATATCACTATTTATGATTTGGATAATCCAAATTCAAACTTTCTCACACTGGTTGCATTTAATAACAAACGTTCAAATCGTACTGCTCCAGCATCTTACTTAATTGAGCTCGTACTTCCTTATTTGCACAAAGCACAAATTTCTCGATATCAATCAGATAAGACTACACGTTCACCAATCCACTCCCTTACCAATAGAGAAAAAGAGGTATTAGATTGGATTTCTTCTGGTAAAACAAATGGAGAGATAGGCATGATTTTGGGCATCAGCCAATACACGGTCAAAAACCATGTTGCCAAAATCTTAGAAAAGCTTAATGCACCAAATCGCTCAGCAGCTATGGCCTTAACCAAGGAGCTGGGGTTCAGCTAGCTTAGGCCCTAAATAGGCCAGCAAATACAAATTAATTCATTTAATTGGCCAACTTGGGGGCTTTGCCCTCAAGGAGCATTAAATTTGAATGTTATGAGATTCAGACCACACCCTAAGAGATTCAAGGATTTCAAGTGCAGAGCGCCCAAACTCGGTCAGCTCATAAGTTACAGCAACTGGCCTATTACTGACCACCTTACGGATCACCATGCCTTCTTGCTCAAGCTCTTTTAATCGTTGATCAACCATCTTTTTTGTCGCGCCACCTAACATTCTTGTTAAATCATTGAATCTAACAGGCTCATCTTTCAAGTGATAAATGATCGAACCTTTCCATTTCCCGCCGATCAAACGCATCCCCTTTTCTATTGCACAGGGCTCATCACACATATTCAAAACTTTTTTACGTCCTTTAGCATCTGTTTTTATTGAGCTTTTCATTTTATTCACCATGAAAACAGCTAGGTTACTAAAAGTATACTAGTTGTTATTTAATTGCAGGTACCTAAACTATACCTAAAACATATTGATTATTAAACATACCACTGGGGAGTAAGCCATGAGCAATATATTAATCATCAATGGACACCAGTATTACCCTTTTTCAGAAGGGAAGTTAAATGCAACACTCGTGGACACTGCCACCACACTACTGCAAAGCAAAGGTCACCAAACCAGAATTGTCACCATGGAAGAGGAAATAGATATTGAGCAACAACTTGCTCACCACCAATGGGCCGATTTTATCTTGTTTCAATCCCCTATTAATTGGATGGGCGTCACTTGGTCATTTAAAAAATACATGGATGAAGTTTATACAGCTGGCATGGCTGGCGCATTGTGTCATGGCGATGGTCGTAGTGCCCAACACCCGACCAAAAACTATGGTAAAGGTGGCACACTGCAAGGTAAAAAATATATGTTATCTGTCACCTTTAATGCGCCAAAACAAGCATTTGATGACAAAACTGAGTTTTTTGATGGCAAATCTGTCGATGATCTACTATTTCCAATGCATATGAATTTTAAGTTTTTCAATATGGCGGCTCTGCCTACCTTTTCTTGCTTTGATGTCATGAAAAACGCGGATATTGAAAATGATTTAATCCGATTTTCCGCCCATATTGACCAATATTTTTAAAGGAGAGTTACCATGTCTCAAGATTACACAAACAAACTTCATGCTGGCAGCACCTTTCCTAAAAAGACAGCAACACTCAAAAGTGGCGAAGAGGTTGTGCTAGGAGCGCCAAGAGCAGGTTTTGATTGGCAATTGATCGTCGTTTATCGCGGTAAACACTGTCCATTGTGCACTAAGTATTTGAACCAATTACAGAACCACATTGAAAGCCTTGCAAAGATTGGGGTAGATGTGATTGCGATCTCTGGCGATAGTAAAGAACAACTGATAACTCATACATCCCAGCTCAATACAGAGTTTGATATTGCATATGGAATGACACTTGAGCAAATGAAGGAGTTTGGTTTATATATTTCAGATCCCCGTTCAGATCTAGAAACCGATCATCCATTCGCAGAACCAGGGCTCTTTGTGGTCAATGAGCAGGGTAATATACAGGTGATAGATATTTCTAATAACCCATTTGTTAGGCCTGAATTAGAAGCTCTTGTCAGTGGCTTAACGTGGATTAAAGATCCTGATAATAATTATCCTATAAGAGGAATGCACCGCTAGATCCCTAATTGGCTGAGCAGTACTGAAATGTAATGAGTACTGCTAGATAATTTAGGTCCGTGTTACAATGATACTGACAATATCACACTATTTTGCGAGCCCGCACTGCGTTTGTGTGGGTCATGAAATATGTCGACTACTGAAAACCCTGCTTTTTTCATCATACCCGCGGAAGCTAAGTTCTCTTCGTGCCTTTCAATTAAAACCGATTCAACCCCTTTGCTTTTAGCCAACTCAATACTATTGATTAACAGCTGCGTCGCGATTCCTTTTCCACTGTAGTCTGGCGACACAACAACATCGCCGATAAAGGCAACCTTATCCAAACTGCAATATTGACTCAGATAGTCTGGACTGACTCTGCCATTAAGCAAAACTGCAAAACCGACAATTTGCTTACCGTCTAACGCTACAAGCGCCTCTGCCTCTTGCTGTTTAATTAATGTAAACTCCCCTTCAACACCATCTTGCGTAAGATAGTTCCATTCATTTGGCCCATATTTCCACAGCAAAGACTTTAAAACAGGTAACTCTGTTACTTCAGCTATTTTATATTGAATCATTCTCTAGACAGTCCTTTAGAAAATTTCGTGTTTATTTATATATAGTTTTAGCTTTGTTTTTAAAAAACAACACGCTGTATATTATTCTATAATAGAACGTTAGTTAATGGATTTTTTGGCGCAATAAAAACTAAAAAAGCGCCACTTTTAAAATGGCGCTTTCAATCAAAAATTTCAAAGTTTAGTCAAAATATGGATGAAAATACCGTAAGCGAACTTTATCTTCTTCTGTACAAGTTTTCGAATCTTGATACATACAAAATGTTATTCCATCTACAGTGTTGCTCTGTGGAACTATTTCGATCACGTAATCATAGCCATCATCTAATGTTATAAATATTTTCCCGTTTTTAAGTGAGTATTCGAATTGGCCTCGGTTGGGGATATACAAATAACGACCATTAGCATCATAACCACCAGACCAGACTTCGTTATTACTACCTAACAAACTAAAATTGATATGAAACTCAGCAAAACCGTCTTCGAAAGCTATCTCCTGTTTGCGCATTAAAAATAATTCATACGCATTAAATTGACTCTCTCTGATAAAATATACATGGTCTTCATCACGTGCCACTGGTGTATAAGAATAAGCTTGATATATCGAACACTGAGAAAAATCAGTACACCACTTAACATAACGATCTTGATTATGGTCATAATGTAAACTCTGTTTAAATTGACCATTTTCAAAGTACCCTTGTGATTCTGAAGTCTTTACACCTAGGTGTACTGTCATATCTTCATAAATTTCCATTGCACTATCGAATGTATCCAATTCTTTACTTTGTGATTTGAGCCAACGACCAACATAATCTTCTTGCTTGAAGTCAATTTGTTGTGACTTAATCATCAAGCCTGTTTGCCTAAATTGCGTGGGTCGAAAAGGATAAATAGATCCAAGTTCCCGAATAAATTGAAACCCTACGTTATCGTCACGTGTTAATGTGAAACGTTCTACACTGGTATCTGAAAATGTAAGGCTAAGTACATTGCCACCATGCATTTCCCAAGTAAACTCTACAGGAGTTTCATCATTAAATAATGTCTTCGTGCCCACTCCATCAGCAAAGTGATAGGTGTAGGCTGAACTACCTAACGTGATAATCCAATCACCGTATAGTGTCTCTTCTGTTACCTGCATACCATGAAAAGCATCAACACGAGTCGTTATCTGTTCAGAAACCAATGTATCCACTACTTTCCCTAAATTATAAACATCGACTGTCGTGGTGATAGCGAATTTATCTCCACGCTCTTCTACCTCAACTTTGCTGATATTTTCAAAGTAGCCATCTACAAATGAAATAAGAGGTCTAGCAGTGAGCACAATTTTGCTACCCGAAACTTCAATATCCATAAATGATACCGTGTCGATTGGGTGATCAAGTGCGACATATTCATCCCAACGCTGCTCGATCGCGTAATATTGAGAATTATTTGATTCTGAGATTAAAAAATAACTGGTTGCTTTTGGCATCTCTTCATATTTTGTATACCAAAGTTGTTTGTCGCTTTCATGGCATCCTATTGACACTTGATATACACACACTTCTATAAAGCTGTCTGTTTCGTTCAATAATGAAACACGCATCAGTGTATCATCAATACTGTATTCGATATTACCTTCCACGATTGCCATCGGGTAAACCACGTCATCAAAAGAAATCGTGCTACTGCCTGTAATTCTATCTTGTCTAACGTTAATTTGAGGGCTTTGTCCAAGTGCTGATTCTACGTAAAATCGAGATGAATTTGAAAACATCAAAGAATTAAACTCATCGTATTCATTACCTGAGGCATAAATGTAGTGGAGTATCCCCTCACTGGAAATATACTCATCTTCAGTATTAGGCTCGTGAACGACCTTTCTATAAACAATATAGTGATTATCCTCGATAGCTAAAAACTCATACTCCATGTAACCGTTAAGCTTGCAGTACTGTGAAAGTTCGTAGCAAGTATGGTAGCCATTAGTTTCATCGCTAAAGCGTTGTCTATAAAAACGGTTGTTTTCTAACTTTCCATGAAAATATGAAGTACGTTCTGAAATACCAACTTTGACATCTAAATTTTCGGATATTCGAAGGTGGTGTAAACTCTGACCACGACCAATAAACCCTATCCAACTGCCAGAGATTTGCTCTTGTGTTACCGTCAAGTTTGCCTGTTTTGCCACCATAATGCCTGACAGTGAATTTGTGCTTTTAACTGTCTCACCCTCAAGGTGCCTTTCTTGGGCAACAAAATAAAACCCTGAGATACTTGATTTTATAAGCCAAAACTCAACCTGCCTGTCTATTTGTTCACTGGTGTAGTTAATAACAAATGAATCATCTTCTAGTTGCCAAGTTGCTTGCAAAGCTTGATTATCAAATGTAGCAGTACCGTCAGCGTTAAATGTTAAGCGTTCAACAGCACGATCACTGTTAGTAAAATCATTGTCGCGAAATTCAATTAGCCAAGTTTTATCGATTAGCTCTTCAGCGGTGACAGACTGCGCGGCCCGTTTGTCACTGAGTTTATATACCCTCAATGTATCGAAGTCAGCATCTGAGTTATGCTCATCATTGATAAACTCTTTTGCGTGTGTATTCAGCTCAACGATACTTGAACTCTGGTTAGTATGTAATATATCTAACGTCAATTTTGACGATTTACGTACAATATGTTCAATTATTGGGTTACCAAACTCATCTAAGACATACCACCCATTTTCATCAACCTTTTCTCTACTTGAACGATAAAATATGGCGGGCTCAGCAAGTTCCAAAACAAACTGGTCATTCAACAAACTTACTTTGCTCACTGCTACCGTATTCTCAGTGACAAATTCTCCTTTCCCACTCTCATTGAGTGATAAGTTAAAAGCTGGCTGATTATAGTACTTAGGTTGATGCAGTATAAATTCACCCTGTAAAGATGTTTGTTGCTTCGCGACCAAATTGTCGTCTTCTAAAATCAGGTTTTTAACTTTCTCAAAGTGCGCTTTATCCTTCGCTCTGACCATGTTTTCAAAATAATTTGATTTTTCCTCATTACTAACCAATTCCAATGTAGAGGCAATACCATCAGGCAGATTGTAACCTTCTGAATCCACAATCACTTTGATAATTGTCGCCAAATTCAGTAAAGACTCTCCATCTATTGACTGTAACGCATTACGAAGGGTTTTATCGTCAGTTATTTTTATAAGCCCTCGCTGCAGAAGTGCGTATTCCGCAGTTGTTACATTAGTAACATTCACTGAGAAGTTCTCATTGTTTGTTAAGATACCGTCTTCTCCAGCTTGGGCTTGAAGTGTCTCAAAGGTACCAAGCTGAGAAACAAACTCTACATCAGGCTGTGCGCTAGACCCTAAAGCAACCACCTTAAGCATTTCGTCTACTTCACTTTCATCAACCTCAAGGGCTGCGGTATACTCCCCAAGTTCATTTGCTTCAACTTCAACACGAGAGTCACCTACACGCAAACTAACTTGAGCATGCGGGACAGGACTGTCCGTTACAACCCCTTTTACAGAAAGGCTCTTAGTTATTCTTTTGAATGAAACTGAGTGAACCTGTTCAACTTTTTGCTCTGAGTCATCTATAACTGAAACGGTAAAGTTAACACTATGGTCTTGAGTGATATCAGGAACTGTCAAGCTAACGCTATGATCACTCGAGTTACTCATAGCTAGGTCCAAGCTCGAATCATGTGACCAATTAACAGACTTAATTTTACCCTCACCTTCAAAATCCATAACTAAACTGAAGTCAGTTTTCTCTTCAACATCTGATGGTCCCGCAATTGTTATTGTTAATGGCTGGGGTTCAGGCTGAGGGTCAGGCTGGGGTTCAGGCTGGGGATCCGGCGTCGAAACCGGCTCAGGTGTCGTCGGTATTTGGTCAACTACGGCTGTTGGCGTGTTCGGCTGCGTTTCATTGTTTGAGCTTGAACTACCGCATCCCATCAATATTATGGAGGCGACAGTCGAAACCCAAATCGGCATTTTATAATATTTATTTGTGTACATATTTAGCTCAAAAAGAAAATTTTCCTGTATAATTATTGTTTAGCTCTCATTATTGCTACAGGCGCAATATACTACACATGGAACATTAAAACAAAATAAATGAAACATTTGAGCAACTTAAATACCAAACACAAAACATGAGAAATCAATATGTAAAACTCACCCTCAACGACTTACATACACAACACATTATTTATCATGGAAATCTAAAAATTTTAAGTCTCCAACTATTTTGTCTCACCTTTACTTCAGTTCTTGTCTAAATATATGTAGCCACAACATTAAGGTTATTTTTCTGTCTTACACAAACACAGTTTTTGATTAAAAAAAACTCGATTTAGCTCATAGTAAATACAAAGGAAAAGTCATGAACAAGCGACAATTAGATGTAGTAGCAAGTGTGAAAAAGATGACAAGCGCTTTTCATCAAGGCAATTTAGAGAAACTCAAACTACGGCGACTTTTTAACCAAACCAATGGATGCAGTGCTATAAAGCTATCTCTGTGTTTTAAAGAAGCATTAGCGATAAGGCCTGTTATTACTTATCCAAACAAGCATCAAGTCATTATTGCAGGAAACTTAGCAATACATACTGCGTATCGGGTGATGAAACCACGCTTCCTTCAGGAGAAGTCATACAAGAGTGTGGATCACCTCGCTTTGCTGAACGAGCATAAAGTTCTATGCACCATGGCAATGTAATTATGCTTAGAACCAAAAGCTAGCCTGGCATATATTCTCGGAAAGATTTTAGAGTTTGCTCACCACCAGTCTAGCGGAATTTTTTCCTGCACTCCGAAGCTTTTTGAAAACAACTACAAACAACTACAAAGAACCAGAACGGACGTCGCAGAGTTTACCCGTCAAAGCTGCCGGCTTATCAGTGAACAAGCCTCTTGCCACTGCTGTAAAAGGCTAGTTGGAGCCCGCCCAAGAAATTGTGTTACTTCCGGTAAATTGAAATTTACGAGCACTAATCAAATTGATTTTCTTAAAATTAAAAAACGTTTATCACAAACAATAGATTCACTGAAAACACGGCTTGCTCAACGATCAGCTCTAGCATTTGATGCAAGGAGCCAAATCCTTCATATAACTCTTAAGCAAGCACAGTCTTACTACCATTAACCTTTGAATTCATGAGAACTAACCAGTGTGCTCATTAACTTGAGCACACCGAACTATACAGCAAATAGGTTCCAAAACGCCTTAGATTTAAATTCTTATAACATCACTACCTTGATCAAAAATGGTAAGGTTAAGCTCTTGGACCAACTTATCTAGCTTTGAGTGATTCTGTTTGTCTAAGATTGTTTTGTATATCCATGTATAGTAGGGATTACTTTCAAGCAAAGCCCTTGCATCACGCTCACCAATCAATGAGGCCATAGCGCGGTACTCAAGATAACAAACAACTAAGTGTGTAAGCGTTCCCCCCTCATCTCCACTGCCCAATGGTCGTTTATATTCCACTTTTGGAAACTCTCTTTTTATTGCACCGCGGAACTCATCGATCGAACCTTTACCATTTAATACCACATGCCAGTGAAATTGTTCATGAAGAAAAGTGGACAATACCCTGATATCACTTTCCAAATAGGCCTTTGCAGTATTCATCGTTAATACTGGGTGGCTATGCGGTACTCTTGCCTTTTCATTTACCAATACCTTACTTGTATAAAACCACTGGTCAATATCGTATTTTTTGACTAGCTCATTTAAAGTACTTTCTATTTTTAGTTCTTTATTTGAGCCTGCTGAAGTTGTTATCGAAATATTAGCATTTGATAAAAATGGTATAGTTATTAGAAGCGCTAAAAAAGTGTTCTTTATCATTGTCTTTTCTTATTATTTTTCAATGTCATTAAATATACTCTATCAATTATAAATAGAAAATGAATGAAGGAGTATACCTAAATCAATTAAATAACGTTTCAGTAGAAACACTCTTAAATTTAGATTAAATTACAGAGCACTACGGCATCTACCTTTTGCTATCACATATGAAGTCAGTAAAAACGCAACGCCCATCACTCCATTTGTATAAAAATCAAGTGACAAACCAGCTTCAAAACCCTTTACTAATGCAACAATCAACATCAGTACCCAGCAACTCACTGGAACAAGCAATAAAAGTCCGATATTACGCGTAACACGTTCAGTTAAAAAAGCCACCGCATTAAAAGCGAATGATACTGCCGTGCAAATCATAAAAATGCCGATCAACACTGCAAAGCCTAATGATGGCCGACCAGTAAGGCCCTCGCCGAATATTGATATGATAAAAATCCAAATAGAAGCCAAAAGAAGTGATATTAGAGACATAATTGCAAAGCTCGCCCCACCAATCGCAAGCCTACGAGCCTGATAAACAGCATTTGGATACAATTTTAGAACACCTAATGTACAAGAAGCCAATGCAATAACTGCAGGGACTGCTGCCCAAAGTAAGGACATCTGGTAGCCTGAAAAATGTCGCATCCATAAGCAAACGGTGTTGATCAACATGCAGCAGCCTGCAATTAAAAACAACTTTGTGTCCCAGTGTGAAGTAGCGTTAACAGTTCCTGATATGTTCATGTTCTTTTTCTCCTAAAGTATTGAGTACATATACATCACAGTTATCATTGCCTCGTAATTGCTATTTAAGCTCTGCCTGTGATTTGATGACTCTAGTATGTGAGAAAAGGTAACTATAATCGTTCTGATGGGCCCGTTCGGTCTTTTTATTACAAATATTTTCAGCAACTTATAGACAAGATAATTAACTAGTTTGATAACAACCAGTTGTCGGCGTGCTCAAAGAGACCATACAAATTAAAAGGAGGTTTCTATTTCGCAGTCCATAAATGCGCTTTGAAGACTGAGAAATACACTGCCTGACTAACCATCTCTCGGCTATGACAACAGTATTTGAAATAGGTAATCCCCCTATCACTATCAAATCACAGGTATGACGAACATGTTCAATCACATTTATGCAAATAGCGCTTGAATGGTCCTCAAAAGCGCAGTGGTACTTTGATATAGCACTAAGTTAATCACTATGAAGCATATTGATATTTTTGATAAAAAACAAAATAAACAGGCTTCTAACGGTACGTCAAGCAAAATAACACAACCTATATACTTTGATATATCAGCGCTACACTAACCAAAAGGTTCTTCCATAAAAAATAAGGCGCATCACACGACAGTATTAGCGCCTCAAGTGCTCTGATAAAAGCGGGGGTTTTAATCTCATTGAGAACCACACCAGCTTCCAACCACGCTTTCTACCCTTAGGGTAGATTTACGCATTTGTATAATCATCAAAAAGTAAATATGGGCAGTTAAGCTTATTTGATACTGCTTTTACTACGGATGTTTTACTAGAACCGGATGTTCCGATTATTGCAATTACCTGTATTTTTAGCATTTAACAACCCATACCGCATATTAATGTTTGGCAAATAATTTACAGCGCCATGTAAGCCCAACCATGACTATTGCCAACAAATTAACTGTGACAGAAAAAACATCAAAATTAAATGATGCACCGATGGAAGAAAATGGATTAAACCCAATACTCGACTCTCCCCATTTGACTGTTGCTATTTGCAGTAAACTAAGAACTAATATCGGTTTTATCATTCGTAAAGGGGTATATTTCCAGCGATATAAGATGTATACATATAACCCCACTAAAAAGGCCATATAACCTGCTTTAATATAACCCGATACATTAATAAAGCTATCACTCTCTGTTACGAATAAAATTAAGGTTACTAGGCTTAATAAGGCCGTTATCACAATCAATACAAAATTTGATTTGTAACTTTTTAATTTTTTAAGCCGGTCTTCAACTTCTAACTGCATGACTTACTTTGCTCTTTTTAACGTCTCTAAATCATTGCCAACGATGGCTTCTAGGTGCTCAGTCACCTTCTCTACTGGCCAATTCCACCAAGCAATATCTTGAAGCATTTCGATTACATCTTGCTCAAAGCGCATTTTAATCACTTTGGCTGGATTTCCTCCAATAATACTGTATGGAGGTACGTCTTGGGTAACCACCGACTTGCTAGCAATAATGGCCCCATTACCAATTTTAACCCCAGGCATAATGGTAGATTCATACCCAATCCAGACATCATTGCCTATTTCTGTATCGCCTTTGAAAGGTAACTCACCACCCTTGGGCATGACTTTCTCCCAGCCATTGCCAAAAATTTGAAAAGGATAAGTCGAAAAGCCTGACATTTTATGGTTCGCGCCATTCATAATAAACTTCACGCCAGTGGCAATTGCACAATATTTACCAATTATCAATTTATCACCAATAAAATCAAAGTGGTATAAAACGTTTTTTTCAAAGTTTTCGGGGCCTTCTGGATCGTCGTAATAGGTGAAGTCACCGACATCGATATTTTCTGATGTAATAAAGTTTTTTAAAAAGCCAACTTGAGGAAAGCCAGCTAGTGGATGTTTATTATTTGGATTTGGTCCTGTCAAAAAATTTTCCTTATTTATGTTTTTATATAATCAAAGTTTAAATATTCGGGCGGTACATGCTCAACCAACCATACATTATTGTGCGTTCTATAAAACTGTGCACCTTGCAAGTACATTGCTTTAGCGTCAATGCCAAGCAAGATAGGTTTGCCATAACGGCTACTTTCATTGCAGTGTCTGTCGACTCTGTTAAATGAACATGATGACGTTGGCCTTTCACCAAACCGATTTCTTTTATGGACTGGATAAATCGACTTGCAGTGCCATGAAATAAGATATCAGGAGGTATGGTGGCTTCTAATGCCAGATCAACATCAATCGAGTGCCCTTGGTTAGCGCGTATCATTAGCATCAACAATCGATTGAATAAGTTCTAGAGATAAAGCGTGTTCATGATAGTTATTGATTAAATCATCTATTAAGGCCCAGCCTTGATTATTTAATTGAAGATTTGCTAGCTCCGGCCTATGTCGTAAAACTAGACTTAGGTATTTAGATATTTTTTTATTATTCATCAGTGCTTAATTTATCCTAATTACGAGGATAAATTAAGCACTATTTTATAAAATATTAATTGAAAATTCCCTCAGTAATGACTTAGCTGAAGATATCGAATCGTTGGCGGAGCCGACATAAACGATTTAAGCTGCTGTAATACACCGTTGTCACTAATGAATTGCATATATTTTTGATGATGAGAGACACTTTGCCAGTCTTCATCAATTACCATCACAGCGCTGTTCTCATCAAAACTGATGCTTACCCGCTCACACCCCGAAAAACATCTTACAGTAGGTACATTGGCCAATAAAAACGCTTCTAATTCACCTGTTTTACCCTGTGTCAGGTTACACTCTATCACTACTTTTACAGACATACTCACTCCGATTTATGAAAGTAGTAGTGAGTATATCTATGACGAATTTATTGAATGCTGCTAATACAAAAAAATGCCGTTTTTCGGTCAAAACCAGCTTTTCTAGTCAAAGCTTAATACCATCTTGCTTTGGCGTTTCACCAAACTGGTTTTTATACGCTTTAATAAAGTGAGAAATATTAGTGTATCCGACTTCTAATGCAATATCTGTAATGGGTAAGCTCCCTTGCTCCACCAATGTTTTTGCGTACATCACGCGTTGCTTGATGAGCCACTGCTTGGGTGGCTCGTTAAACAACTGTTTAAAATCTCTTTGAAAACCAGAAACACTGCGGCCAGACAATTTCGCTATATCTGCAACCGAAAACTTTAACACCGCTTTGTTCTCCAGTAACCTTTTGAGGTTTCTTCTTGCTGGTAGCGAATGATCAGCAATATTCAAAATCGACACTAGTTCATCGCCCAGTACGTGTAACAATAGGTGCAATAGCTCGGTGAGTTTAAGATTTAATATAGGCGTAATATCTATCCCCTCATCTACACACATTCTTAGCTGTTCAAAATAGCCGCTGATCAGACTATGCTCCATGTGTACTGAAGGATTAATTTGCTTCTGCCCTTTTGGCATCAAGAGCTGATTAGAAAATATAAACTGCTCGACAATGCTCCTATCAAAAAACACCAACCAAGCCTTTAAATTTTGCGCGCTGTGTACAAAATCAGAGTGCAAGTTTTGCCCCTGACAGAGCAAAACTGACTGCCCGCTACTGAGCTCAATAGCTTGATTATCCCAACAGGTGAGTGTCTCTGCGCCAGCCTCTACATAGACTAAGCAAAGCTGGTTGGTATAAAACTCGATATCAAGTAAGTTCTGCTCTAAGTCTTTGCTATAAATAGCCGAGCCGTTCAATGCAGCCAGCTTGCATACATCAGAAAGTGCCCCTAATGCCTGTGGGATCACCAATATATTCTGCTGACAATAGTTTGCCGTATTCATCCTTGCCGCCTCATAACCTTGAAAAATGACAAATAAGTTACATGCAGCTAATTTAGACTATTTTACTACGGTTAGTGAAGTACGATTTAAGAATTAAACGCACTTCCCAATAATTTAATTTGCTTGGCTTTTACATCAATCTGCAAATCACAACCCAGCGGTAAAATCACCTGAGGATCTGTATGTCCAAAGTCTAAATTGGTGACAATCGGCAAGCTATGACACTCAAACTCATCTCGAACAACAGACAAAATCACCTCATCCAGCTGAGCTTTTTCATCTGCATTGTAATCCCGAGCACGACCGACCAATAACCCAGATAATTGTTCAAATACACCCATCACACCATAATTACGAAGCCAATATTTCACATAATCAAGGGAAGGTTTCTCTTGAGAGGTCTCTAGAAATAACACTTTGCCTTGCCAGAAATCAGCTGCAGGCCAAAACTGTGTACCTTTTAACATTTCGAGTACTTCAATACAGCCACCAAAGAGCTGCCCAGACACTTTGTCTGTATCAGCCAAATTACCAACAAAAAACCTTGGCCCAACATTCTTTTGTATTGGGTTTAGTTGACCAGCTGTAGAAACGTCTGACCAATCTGGGTACCCATCATAAAAGTGCACAAATGTTGGCAAGATTGTGTCCACCAGTTCACCATGCAAAAATGCTTTAACGTAAGCTCGATACTCGTCAGACAGATTGTGTAGTTGAGCAAATCCCGCCATAACGGACGGTCCATTGAATGTTACTAAACCTAACTGGTTCAAAAACACTGACACCGCAGTAAAGTCAGAATACCCCATAAATAACTTGGGATTAGCTTGAATGATCTCTGGGTCTAAATACTTCAGTATACGCGCAGAGTCTTCTCCACCAATCAATGAAATAATGCCGTGCACATTATCATCTGCGAAGGCGCGATTAATATCTTCCGCTCGGGCTTTTGGGTTCTCAAAAACGTCTTTGGCACTCATTTTAGTCGTCGGGTACTCAAGGATATTAAACCCCATTTCAGTGAGGTTTTTAATTCCCATTTGATAGATATGCGGAAAAACACAAGACAGCCCTGCGGACGGTGCCAAGACGGCAATATTACTGCCTTTTTGTAACGGCTTTGGCTTAATCATTCACATCCCTTTTAATCTGTAAGCTTCAACATACTGTCTATCTTAATCAAATGACTAGGTAAAATGAACTGCTATTGCAACAGATGAAATGGTCAGTGAAAAAGCACAGACTAATACTGAATAAAAGTAGATAAGACTATGGCTAAAGATGAGATGTAAAAGCCCTAAACTGAGTTAGGGCTTTTAATATTTAGCTTATTTTTTCGCTGCGATGGCTGCACGCGCTTTGTGCAGTTTTGTATAGCTTTCAATCAGTTTAAGGTGCTTATCTAGCCCTTCTAATTGCATGTTTGTTTCTGTTAAACCGTAAAACTTCACGTCACCATTGATTGAACCAATCACGTTATCCATGTTTTCTTGTCCAAACATGCGAGTCAGGTTATGAATATAGTCTTCAATCTCTAGTTCTTCGTCTAAGGCGATTTCAAGCACTGTGTGCATCGCTTGATAGAAGAGTCCACGCTCAACGGTGTTGTCGTTGTATTGCAGGAAAGACTCAACCAAGTCCATAGTTTCTTCTAAATCACCTAGCGCCAAATAAATCAGTAATTTCAGCTCAAGGATAGTAAGCTGACCCCAGACTGTATTTTCGTCAAACTCAATACCGATCAAAGTGATTATATCTGTGTAGTTATCTAGCTGACTTTCTTCTAAACGATTCACCAAATTCGCCAACTCTTCATCAGACAGTCGGTGTAAGTTAAGAATATCTTCACGGTACTGAAGTGCTTTATTGGTGTTATCCCAAATAAGGTCTTCAGCTGGGTACACTTCCGAATAGCCAGGGACTAGAATACGGCAAGCCACACCTAAATCTGTAAATTCAGCAATATACGCTTCTTTACCAAGGTCTTTTAAGATTCCAAATAGCTTGTCACACTCATCTTCGTTTGTGCCAGAGAAATCCCACTCCACAAAGTCATAGTCTTTCTTCGCACTAAAGAAGCGCCATGAGATCACACCGGTTGAATCAATAAAGTGCTCAACAAAGTTTTCTGGCTCAGAGACTGCCATGCTGTTAAAAGTTGGACGAGGTACATCGTTTAAGCCCTCGAAACTACGACCCTGCAGTAGCTCTGTTAAACTGCGCTCCAGTGCAACTTCTAAACTTGGATGTGCACCAAATGATGCAAATACGCCCCCTGTTTTTGGATTCATCAGCGTCACACACATCACTGGGAACTGACCCCCTAATGACGCATCTTTGACCACTACTGGGAAGCCTTGCGCTTCAAGCCCCTTGATACCGTCTACGATACCTGGGTATTTAGCAAGCACCTCTTCAGGTACATCTGGTAATACAATTTCTTGTTCTATGATTTGCTTTTTAACTGCACGCTCAAAGATTTCAGACAAACACTGTACCTTGGCTTCTGCCATATTGTTGCCCGCACTCATACCGTTACTTAAGAACATGTTTTCAATTAGGTTTGACGGGAAGTAAACCGTTTCACCATCAGAGTGACGCGTATATGGAATTGAGCAAATACCACGCTCAACATTACCAGAGTTTGTATCTATCAGGTTTGAGCCCTTCAATTCGCCCTCTGCGTCATACACATCGCGCGTGTATTCGTCCAAAATCTCGCTCGGTAATTCATCGCTTGGACCCGGCTTAAACCACTTTTCATTTGGATAGTGTACAAAGTCGCTGTTTGCGATTTCTTCACCGAAGAATTGGTCATTGTAGAAGAAGTTACAGTTCAAACGCTCGATAAATTCACCCAGTGCAGAGCAAAGCGCGCTTTCTTTCGTCGCACCTTTACCGTTGGTGAAACACATTTGCGACGCCGCATCTCTGATATGCAGTGACCACACATTTGGCACGATGTTGCGCCATGACGCCACTTCAATCTTCATACCCAAATCAGATAAAATACCCGTCATATTGGCAATCGTTTGCTCTAATGGCAGATCTTTACCAAGAATGAATGTATTAGCATCTTGCTCAGGATTCACCATCAACATAGCTTGCGCATCATCGTCTAAGCTTTCAACATCTTCAATTTGAAAATCAGGGCCCGTTTGAATTACCTTTTTCACCGTACAACGGTCGATTGAACGTAGGATGCCCTTTCTGTCTTTTTCAGAAATGCTCTCAGGAAGCTCAACCTGAATCTTAAAGATTTGATTGTAGCGGTTTTCTGGGTCAACGATGTTGTTTTGCGATACACGAATGCCGTCTGTCGGGATATCACGAGATACGCAGTAAACCTTCACAAAATAAGCCGCACAAAGTGCTGATGAAGCTAAGAAATAATCGAATGGGCTCGGTGCAGAACCATCACCTTTATAACGGATCGGCTGATCGGCAATGACACTAAAATCGTCAAACTTAGCTTCAAGTCTAAGGTTGTCGAGAAAATTAACTTTAATTTCCATTGAATTCTTCCACAGTTTTGTGCAGCTGCTCGGAAACGCGCCCCAACAGCAAAAAATTATCTTAACTGTGCAATTATCTTCTTTTTCGTGCCATTAGTCTTGGGTTAATTGCAAATATCAGTAAATAAAGTTGGCTTTTAACCCCGAACAGCAGAGTTGTGGGTGAAATTCATACTTTAACTTAACCAAGTACCCTAAAAGAGCACTTAACCCACCAAGTTAACTGAGGGCATATTAGACGCCCTGCTGCACCATCTCTTTTATTTTCAGTGCTTTTTCAAAATGATCTAATTGGTGCGTTTGGATCCACCATGTTGCCGCTTCCATCAATAGCTCGGGATCGCTATTTTTGTTCGCAAAGAAAGCATAAAATGATACCCCGACGTCCTCTCCTTTTTTCTCAATTTTCTGTTCACACACTTGAATGATTTTATCTCTAAGGCTTTGTCTCATAAAAATTTTTATTATTTTAAAGTTTTCGCCATGTTACTTGCATTGCACCCATTTCTCAATCGCTGTCAGATAACCCTTTGCGGCTTTACACCTTTACAGGTACTTGAAATGAAAACGTTACCCCACCTGTGTCTGTCATTTCGATATCACGAATGATTTCAACCAAATGCCCCTTTTCATCCAATTGATAGCCTTGAGACTCGATGATATTAAATAACTGCTCCAGCGCAGCGGCGTATCCCGCATCAGACACCACATACACATCACAGCAAAAATAGTGCCCTTCAGCCACGGTTCGCGTGTGCTCAGATGCAGAGGCTTGCCAATCGCCAATATGGGTTTCGATATCTTGCCAGCTCTTTTCTAATTGGTTGATTGGCGTCGTCGCCATGATCCGCGTCGACTTCTCACCAAAGGTATCAAAAATCGTATCCCAGTCGTTACTCACATGCGGCAAATACTTCATTCCCCTTTGCGGATACCACACCAGTTCACAAGGCAACTTGGCTGCAAGCTTGTTTTCAATCGTGCCCTGCTCAGCGGGGTGAGCAAGCTTGCCAATGATTTCAGCCGTTTGACGAGGGGTGCCACTGACGCCCAGCGCCCTCACTTGTTTTGCGGTTAATCCGATGGCTTTTTTAAGCGCTTTACCCAGTGACTGAGATGACGAAAACCCACACTCATGAGCAATATCAATGACCTTATAATCTTGCTCAGCAAAGAGATAATGCACCACATATTGCAAGCGTAAACGGCTCAAATATTGCCCCGGCGTTTCATTAAATAGCTCAGTAAACTGGCGGTGAAAATGAAAAGGAGAAATGGCACTTTGTGTCGCGATTTGCTCCCAACTTAACCCTGAGGATAAGTCTTCATGCATTAACGTCAAAGCAGTAGCAAAACGAGTTTGCACGTTTTCAGGCAAAGCGTCGAGCAACGCATACTCTGGCACTAACACAAACGGCGTTGGTTTTTGATCAGACATAAGCAAGATAATTGTGACGAATGCCGCAACTATCTCGCGCTCTTCAAGGAAAAGCAAATCTCACCGTGTAAGCAATTGTAACTAGGTACCTTGCTGCAATAACTCAGTCACCTGTACTTTAGGCTGTTTGCGACAAAACAGCCCAAGCAATATCGGGATCAATACCAAGGTCACCAAGGTTGCAAACAACTCTCCAAAAATCAATGACACCGCCGCTGGTTTTAAATATTGCGCCTGCTCCGCTTGTTCAAACAACAGTGGCAGCAAACCACATACCGTCGTCACTGTGGTAAGGAATATGGCTCGAAAACGGCTTAATCCAGCTTGAATTAAAGCCTCATTCAATGGTGTGCCAGTTCGGTATAAATAGTTAAAGCGGGTGATCAATACCAACGAGTCATTGATCACTATACCCGTCATCGCCATCATGCCAAACATCGACAATAAACTAATTGGCAGGTCCATAATGTAATGCCCAAAAATAGCCCCAGCAAAACCAAATGGGATCACCGCCATAATGATCAAAGGCTGCCAATAAGATTTAAGCGGAATTGCCAATAAAATATAAATGAGGATCACTGTCATCCAAATGGCGGATTTAAACCCTTTAGATACCTCTGATATCTCTTCAAACTCTCCACCGGCTTTTATTTTTACACTTGGATACGCTTGCTCCAGATGACTAATCTCTGATTGTAAATTTGACATCACCTCTTCTGGCGATTGGATATGCCTGTTTTGCTTCCAATATACATTGACGACTTCCTCGCCCTCTCGTCGATAAATCGTCTCTGGCACTTGCTCAAAACTCAGCGTGGCGATATCTGCTAATCGCACGCTATGTCCTGACTCTAGTGTCAATATGCTGTGCTTTAACTGCTCGATACTTTGCCGCTCTTGCTGTGCATACCGCACTATGACCTTGGTCTCTTGGCCTTGATCTAGCAATCGGTGTATTTCTCTGTGACCAAATGCATCTCCGGTAAATTGAGCAATGTGATGCTGAGTAATTCCTAATTGCTGGCCATAATCATTTAACTTGATACGGACTTGCCACTGCCCGCCACTGGCGTCGTCATAAATATCTGATACACCCGACTGCAAAGCCAATGCATCAGATAGCAGAGCACTCACTTGCTGAGCTTGCGCTTTTTCAGGCGCAATAATCGACACAAACGTCCCACCTGCAGGTGCTTCCGATGCCGAAAATTGCACTGAATCGGCCCCCTCGATGGCACCAGTTTGCAAACGCCAGCTATCGGTTAACTCATGACTGGGGACTGCACTGAGCGCTTCATTAGAAAGCTCCAAAGTAATTTCAATATCGCCATAACCATCAGACCAAGCTAATGCATTCACAAATGGCGTCTGCTCGAGTCTGTGCTCTGCTTGAATGACATCTGATATTTGCGTCGCAGCGCGCTCTAATTGGTTTAACGCGTTCGCTTGTAGTGGTAAAGGCGCGCCATCTTGCAATGACACCTTAGCGGTAATGTAACGCCCAGGTATCTCCGGAAAAACCGCGCTTCGAATCGTTCCTGTGGACCACATGCCATAGGCTAATGTAATAAACGCACAGAAGAACAATAAACTGGCTATTTTATATTTCATTGCAAAGCTAAGAGCTGGTTGGTAAGCCTTGCTTTTTAAGGTAAGTAAAAAGCTCTGAGCTTGCATTTGCACCCAACTAACCAACGACCCGTTTTTGGATTGACGCGTGGTCGAAGTGCTCAGGTGAGCAGGTAAAATAAACTTGCTCTCTATCAGTGAAAACAGCAAAGCGAGGATAACCACCACTGAAAAGCCTGCTAATAGCTTGGCCAAATCATTGTTTATCCAAAGCATAGGAGAAAACGCAGCGATGGTCGTCAAAGCGCCAAATATGGTCGCCACCGACACCGACTGTACGCCTTTAAATGCAGCAAGTTGACTGTTTTTATGTACTCCCCGCTTTTCATGAATAGCTTCTCCGACAACCACCGCATCATCGACTAAAATACCCAAGACTAAAATAAAGCCAAATAAGGTAATGTCATTAATACTGTGATCGGTCAGCTGCAATGCACCCAAAGTACCAAATAGCGCGACTGGAATACCCGCAGATACCCAAAATGCCAATTTTAAGTCTAAAAAAATACCAAGTAATACAATCACAATGAGCAGCCCTTGCCATGCGTTGTGACCTAATCTGAATAATTGATCTTCTATATACGGAGCCATATCAGCCATGGTGCTTAGCTGCACATCAGCCGGTAGGTGCTTACGCATTTGTTCAAGCGTGTCATTGACCGCTTTGCTCACATGCAACAAGTTATCTGACTGACTGGTACTGACCAGCAGCGCAATGGCATTTTCTCCGTTGTTACGCACAATCGAACTGGTTTGGGCAAAGTCGCGATATACCTGCGCGATATCAGATAATTTAACCGTACCCTGCGCATTCGCCACAACGGGGATATTTTTTAATAATTCAGTGCTATCGGCATACCCATCACCACGCAGCAATAAGCGACCACTTTGGCTTTCAAGCTCTCCGGTTCTGGTTTCTATAGAAGCCTGCTCTATCGCCATCGCAACACTTTCCAGTGACAAGCCAAGCTGAGCAAGTTTTATTGGATCTGGTTCAACCACCAATTGCGGACTGCGACTGCCCCAGTTATCAACAGATGAAATATCTGATTGTTTTTTCAATGCCACTTCGATTTGTCTGGCAATCGGCTGTAAATCCGTATTAGCTCTGGGCGCAGAGACAATCACAAACGCCGCTAAATTAGTAAACTCGTCTTTACTTACAATCGGTCTTTCTGCCAATGTCGGAAACCCCACAATGGCATTGACCCGATTACGCACTTCACTCAATAGCTGTTCGATATCCGTATCCGGTGTTTTACGAATGCTCACCGTTGAGCTCCCTGCACTGGATTCACTCACCACTTGTTTCACACCAGCTATACCGCTAATGGCCTCTTCAACGCGCTGGGTGATCCCCGCATCAATTTGCTCAGCACTGCCACCTGGGTACGACACAGACACTGAAATCGTCGAAGCCGGGATTTGCGGAAAAGACTCAACCCGCAGTTGCCCGAGTGCTAAAACGCCACTGGCAATAATGGCAAACATCAACAAGTTTGCCGCAACCGTATTATCAATAAACCATTTAGTGAGCCAGTTCATCAGACACCTCCCCTGCACCTGTGCTGTCTGCTAATTGCATATCCTGTGATATCGGCTCAACAAGTGTACCAATTATCATGCTAAGTAAAGGATACACAACCACTTGCTTGGCATTGACACTGCTTTTTTCGAAGCGAATATGCACAGCACTTGAGCTTTTAGAAAGCACCTCAATGGCTTCTTTTTGTAACGTATTATCAATACCTAGCGTCCAAACATATCCGTCTCTCGTCACTGCGCTTTGCGGCACTTGATAAGATAAAACAGGCTCTGAAAATGCCATGCTCACCTGCACTGGTTGATTTGGCAAAAGCGCAGTAGGTTGTTCATAAGGATTGGCGACCTGCAACACGACTTGGCGCTGCCGAGTGGTTACGTCCAAATTGGGCGCAACATACCTGAGCGAGGCCGGCCACTGTTTATTAGCACGATCTGTGACATGCATTGTTATTTTTTTATCTTTCAGCTTGCCTTGTAGTGTTTGCCAAACAGGCTCGGACACCGGCACAATCACATCTATGCTGTCGCTTGCTGCCACTTCAAACAAAGCCTCCCCTGCGCTTAACCAATCATTTGGACTCACAAACCTTGATAAAATAACGGCATCAAAAGGCGCACTCACTTTTGCTTCTTGCACTCGCTTTTCAGTACTTTTAAGTGCTTGCTTTGCTTGTGTTAAGTCTGATTTTGCCGCTGCGACTTGTGGCTCTCTTTTGGCGAATGGACTTTGATTATTCGGCGACAGCATACTCAGTGCCACCGACTGCTCATGCAGCTGACGCTCTAATTCAAGTTTGGCATGTTCAACATGACTTTTTGCCTCTGCCAATTCAGACTTTAGATGCGTCATATCCAATTTGGCTAACAGCGTCTGCGCTTTAATTAAGTTACCTGGTTCCAAGTGCGTATCTAGCCAAGCTAGCTGACCATCACTGGTTACTTTCAATTGCGTCAAAAAACGCGCCCTTGTATTGCCTATGAGTGTCACTTCAGGATGATGTGCCTTTGCCACAACGGTCACTGTTGAAACTGATTGTTTCACTGGTTTTTTGACAACGGTAGGCCTTGCTTCAACAGCCAATTGTTCAACAATCACCAGTGCGACAAATATCGAAAATAGCCCTGCCGATATCGCCATTATTATTTTATACTTCATAGCTTGCTTCCTTATCATTGAGTGCCAATTCGTTTCGATTTAAGCGCTGTGTAATTTCATCTAAACGGGACAGTACCTGCAGTGTTACGGGCAACATGATTGCTGTATCAACAAATTCCAGTGAATAGGTAAGAATCGAAAATACATCGCCTGTGGAAGGGTTTGGCAACATATTCACCAACCATAAATTGCCAAGTACTGAAACAAACAGCAGTGAAAATATCAAGCCATATACCAGTGCCTCGGTATCAGAGAGTGCAATTTCATGCTTTTTAAGTTTTTCTAGGTGGGCGCTTAGAGCGGCAAAAGGCTTGTGACTTAAAATATGCACCTGCTGCTCTGTTTGGTCGTTCAACTTGCCGTTAAGACGTTTAAAAGTATCGTGACAAAATCCGTACACCATCAACATGGCACAGCTGGCCGCTAATACATTCAAAGCAAAATAGCTATGAAATGTCGCGAGTATGATCACAATTGAAACCAGTTGGATCCCCGCAGTCATCAATGCGGGTAAATCATTTTCTAAAAAATCCACCAGTTCTCTGGACATCAAAAGGCGTGCATTTTTGGCAGAGATATCAGCGCCACGTAAATTATGCGCAACCGTCTCGGCCAACTTAACGCGAATGCCCCCATATACCCGTGTGTCGTAAAATCGGCGTATCACGCTCACGACCACCAAACCAAATAAACAAGCGGCAAAGACCACTAACGGCAGAAAGTCTTTTGACAGCACACCATCAATGGCATAGCCAATTAATAAAGGAAGTAAAATAAGCAGGATATTTTCTGCTATTACCATTAACCAAGTTATCGCCACCTTTATTGGGCTTAATCGTACTACTGAAAACAGTGATATAGAATTTTGATTGGACATAACGCGCTCCTAAGTACTACTAGCGCGCAGTATGACCAATTGAGTGGAAGAAAAAGTGTCCCCAGTTGCTGTTTTGTCACTATTGCTCTTAAAAACGCACAATAGTTTGAACATAAGTAGAATTGAACGGCGTGTGCATACAAACTTGACCACACGCCATTTTAACTAACTAGACCTCTTCTCCATGTGGTGTTTCGACTAAGTGAAATGACGCACCTTTGTCTCCGTACACGTACACCTGGCAGCCTTGCCAATTTTTCGGGATATTCCACTTCAATCCAGGCTTTACATCATACGATGAGAATTGATTTTTACATCTGACTTCCAAAGAAGATAAGCTGCCATTGATATCAGCAATCGTAAATGCGTTTCTTACCAATTTATGGCTCCACAAAGAGCGCTTGATTTTCCCTTTGACCCAAATCGTTTTACTGTCGTCTTTTATTAAGGCGCGGGCTTTATCGATAAATGGCTTTAACTTGTTAATCGACGCTTGTGCATCAGGAAATTCAGCCAAGCGCTCAAATGTATGTAGTGCATAAAAGAGCAGATTATGCTCTAGGTTTAAAACGGTTGCTCGACTCAAAAAAGCAATAAACATATCATCGGGGATATACCCTTTTCTAGCTTTTATAACTCTTATGATCGCATGCAGCTCGCGATATTTATCTCCAGTAGCAGCATAATAACGCGCTTTTGCTACCCAGTAATATGTATCTTCAGTAAAGTTTTTAAGCTTCCGTTCTCGCATTTCACCAAATAACTCAGGGATTGATTCCAAATCATTGCTATCAATTTTTTTACCGATCTTTTTATAACGGTTCAAAAATGAAGAGGAAACACTACGAGGCGCATCTTGGAGATAAAATGACATTTGAACTTGGTTTTTACATTGCTTAACTGGTTTACCATTTTGCAACGCAGGCTTAAATTTCCATTGATTCACCGCCTTAAGTGCTGAACGCTCAAATGAAGCATGTCCTGACGAATGTTCTATAACTGGTGATTCAACTTCGCCTTTCTCATTGATGACATAACTTAATTGTACCCACCCTTCTCTTCCGCGATCAGCAGCTAACCTTGGAAATACTGCGGCGGACTTCTCTATCGGAACTGCATCGATAACCTTTCCAATTAAATCCTCATCGGTTTGTGCCGCTTTTGCAGCATAAGGTAAAGTAGACGCAGCGAGTAGCAATGCTGACATTAAATTCATATTCTTCCTTTTAGATTGAAATAAAGTACATGCCAAATAAAAAGTTTATCAACGATAGATTTCAAAACGCTCACTTTATCATCGATTTAACTCGATCATTTATACCTTGACCATTGCAGGCATATACTGCTTTTATTTTCGCATACCACAATAATAAAAATAAACAAATCACGAACCTTTTTTAGGTAAAAAATTGACCAAACAACCGTTTAGCAAAAAAACTAAAAAACACGCCACACAGAAAGTTAGAGTTTTTAATCCATTAAACATGATAAATTTTCAATAGCTTTAATATTAATTAATACATATGCTCGAAAAACTTTCTGTACACACATGTACAGAAAGTGAATCATATCATCAACAAGTTTGAATAAAAGGAAGCTTTATGAAACTGACATTAGATAAGAAACGCATTAAAGATCTAAGCCAAAACAAACAAGAATTATCTGGCGCACAAACACCCAATGTAGCAGGAGGCTGTAACTCAGGCTGGACTAATTGCTTTGGCAACACCCTCGCGTGTTGCTCGCAAGGCACATGCTACAGCCGCTATTGCCAATAATCGCCTAGAAAGCTAACCAAGCCACAGCATTATCGTGGCTTTTTCAATTGATGTAGTCCCACTTTACAAAGCGCAAAAAAAGGACTCAATTATTAGTGGTAATAGAAGTATTTATTGAAATAACTTCAGCAGTTTAAACACCAAAAAATAGCTAACAAGATCAATTAATGCCTATTAAACGCGAATATAATGCAGGGCAAGATCATGAACTTTACCTTGACATAAATTTATGATCTTATACTACTTTTCAAATTAAGCAGCCCAATTATGTCAGCCAATACATTGTTCGAACATTTCTCTTCCATTGATGACCCACGCCAGCAAGGCAAAGTGCAACATCCATTATCCGATATTCTGTTTCTAACTATCAGTGCCGTAATCGTAGGTTGCCAAGGTTGGGAAGAAATTGAAGATTTTGCCCATGACAAACTATCTTGGTTACGTAAATTTATACCCTTAATTAACGGCGTGCCTCGGCACGACACGATTGCTAGGGTTATAAGCCGCATCGATATGACCCAATTTCAAGCCAGTTTCTCTCAATGGATGCAAAGCTGTAGCGAGCTTACAGACGGTAGTGTGGTTGCCATTGATGGAAAAAGGCTAAAAGGTTCGTTTAAACAACCTGATAGAAAAGATGCTATCCACATTGTTAGTGCGTTTGCCTGTGAAAATGGCGTGACGTTAGGTCAATGTAAGACCGACTCGAAGTCCAATGAAATCACAGCTATCCCAGAGTTGCTTCAGCTGCTTGAGCTAAAAGGTTGTATAGTGACCATTGATGCAATGGGCTGCCAAAAGGAAATTGCAAAGCAAATTGTAGAAAAAGAAGCAGACTATTTGCTGGCACTCAAAGCCAATCAGGGCAACTTATTTGAACAAGTAAAACAACTTTTACAGCCAGAAATATCACGCCAAATAGCATCAGATAGTCTATTAAATGAAGTCGATTATCAACGAGGTCGAGAAGAGTTTCGAGCGGCTGTTGTCTGTCATGATATGGCCCTAATTCCCGCGAGTGCGAGCTGGGCCAATTTACAAAGTGTAGGCGTGATAGTGTCTTATCGTAAACCGAATAATCAAAAGCAAGGCGAATTAACATATCGATATTACATAAGTTCAGCAAACTTGAGCGCGAAAAAACTAGCTGAGGCCACACGAGCGCATTGGCATATTGAGAACAGGCTTCATTGGTGTTTGGATGTGGCAATGAATGAAGATGGCTGCCGTATACGCCGTGACGGTGCTGCGGAAGTGTTTGCTGGTGTAAGGCATATTGCATTGAATTTATTAAAGAAAGAAACATCCTTTAGCAAAGGTGTGCGCGCTAAACAGCTAAAAGCAGCGAGAAACGAGTGCTATCTAGAAAAGGTATTGAATAGCAAGTAATTTTTCATGCTCTTGCCCTAGAATATAATGCAGCTAAAAAGAGATGTATGACTGGCGTGTTGTTCAATTGAACTTTAATAGTATATTTGTGATTTTTTGAATAATTAATACAAAGAGTTTAATTATCCGATGCGATCCTGATAATGAAGGTAGATTTGACCTGCTAACTGCTCAACTAAGGCTAAATTTTCTATGCGGTTATCATACTCTATCATCGACAATCCACCATTGCATGCTCCCCAAATAGCGCATGCCATTGCGGCTATGGTGTCAGCATCACCTCCTAAATCACAAATCGCTTGCACCATGTCAGAAAATGATTGCCTTCTATATGTAAAAGCAAAATAAAGTGCTGTAATGCAAGACTCACTCGCGAGCATGCCATTGCCAAACTCTGTCTTAATAAATTGCATAGGTAACGCCTTACCACTTACAACATAATCCAAGCACTTACTCAGTCTAAATTTATATATAGGTGCTACGGCACCCGCACACAAAGCCTGTAAAATACCAATGCTTTCCACATCTTTTAACGACAAACGCGTTGCATTTGCTATCAGCAAAGCTCCTTCTATCGCTTCGGGGTGGGCATGCGTGATCTCTGCACTTTTGTGTACATAATCACTTAAAGTATCTTCGCAACCTAGACAACATAAAGCTGCGATTGGCGCTCGCATAGCAGCCCCATTGCCCATAGAACCTTGCGCGAATTTTTTTCGATTGAGACTCTCCCATGATTGCCCGCTTTTGATACCTTTAAGCAAAGAAGCTGCGCTTGGGCCATACCCTCGAGACCACCTATAGCTTTGAGCAAATGTGTGTGCGAGATGCGTTTGATCCATGTGTTTTTGAGTTAAAAATGACTGTGCAATATCAATAGACATTTGCGTATCATCTGTATACCTTCTTTGACCTGTTTTAGTTCGCCCTAAAAAGCGCCATAAAAGCCGCTCTACTGGACCCCCTTCATAAGAAGCCGCCAACGCATCACCAATCGCAAGCCCCTTGAAGCAACCAACAAACTTACTTTTTTCAATCATTATTTAGGCTCCAAAGGTATTTTCAAAAGACTAAGTAATAAAAGTTAATACCTAATTCTAGCTGAATACCAAATGAAAGCACTGCAAAACTATATTTACCATCAATGACTTAAATACCTAACACCCACCCAAATGTAAATTAAATATTAATAAATGAAATTAAATGTTACAATTATTGTGGCTTTAACGCCTATTTTATAAATACAAGGAATGAAGATGGAAAGAAAAACTAAAAAAGTCGCCTTATTATTAAGCGCACTATTAGCCACAACCAGCCTATCAACTTTAGCTGCTGACAAAACACTATACCGTGCTTACAAACATGGTAATCACTTTTACACAACCAACGTGACTGAAATGCTTAATGCAGTAGGCTCTGGGGGCTTTACCTATGAAGGCCCAGCTGTCATTTTAGTTAGCTATGACGATAGCGATGCTAACAAAGCATTTTATCGCATGCATAACCCAAATGCAGGGCCTGGTGGAAATCACTTTTACACGTCAGATGTAAACGAAGCACTTAATATCAAGTCTTTAGGCTATGAGTACGAAAGCACTGAGGGATATACCACTCACTCTCAAGCTAAAACTATCTATCGTGGTTTTAACAGTGAACTGGTTAACCATTTTTATACTGCCGATGTAGTTGAAATGCTTAATGCAACTTCAACTGGCGGTTACGTTTATGAAAAAGAGGAAGGCTACGGTAAATAGACTCAGTCTGGCATCAGTGCAATTTAGCTGATGCCTTTTAGGAAATGAATATGACAAACTCTAAAACCCAATATTTATTTATTTTATTAACGTTTATATTGTTGCTTGCCAATGTTGCAGCGCAGCTTGAGTTAACCGCCCTCTCAGAGCGGATCGCACACCTTGAGACGCAGTTAGCATTAAAACCACAGAAGCAGAGCCCATCCGAATCAAATTTAGATGTAGAGCTGGAAGATATACAAAATCGTCTACTTACACTAGAGCAATCACAACACGCTTTTACTGACCAAAAAATCACTAAAACTCAAAAGCCAAACACAAATCAAGCAACACTTTCAGATGAAGACAGAGTAGAAAAAGAGTTTTTAACAGGCAGAACCCAGTGGCAAGATAAGTATTTACCCACTTTACACGCTGACTCTGATAAAAAAGCCACCATGATGGTCAAGCATTTAGTCAAAAGCAATACATTGACACAAAGCCAGCAACAGCAAGTGTTCTCAATTTTACGAGACAACTTTGTAGAAGCTGCCTACGTCATTGCTGATACCGACGCTTACCCCACATTTGCAGACTTTACCGCACAAATCCAGAGCCTTAACCAACTAAAAACCAAACGTTTGACGCAAATATTAAGCGACGAGCAGCTTTCACAACTTAACCAAGTAGATTGGCACAGTCGATTTAAACAGCATGCACTACATTAATGGCATGAACGGACATAGTTCAGGATACTTTACAAACAAACCGGTTAGTTAATCAGCAACTAACCGTAACCGTCACACAAAAGCCATAAAAACTATTGCTAAGCCAATATATTAGGGCTACAATGCCCGAAAATAACAGCTTAACTTAGAATTAAAAGTAAACTGTTATGTACTGAATGAAAGATTTCAGGGGCTGATTAGGATTCGACAGGATTCATGAAGCCTGAGGTGCATGTCGAGGGGCGGTTGGCCTCGTAAAAAAGCCGCATTTAAAGTAATCGCAAACGACGATAACTACGCTCTAGCGGCATAATAAGCCCGCTAGCACTCCTCCAAGAAATGCTTGTGGTTCTGGATTTGGAGTGTCACCCTACATAAGATCGCTACGGAAACCCTGGCCGGGGTTGAAGGGCTAAATATAAGCGGCCTCGCCTTTACTTATCGTGTTCGTCCGAGACTTAAAGGTTAACCAATAGACGATACTAAACATGTAGGACCGAGGGTCGACGCTTTCTGGACGGGGGTTCAAATCCCCCCAGCTCCACCACATTAAGTGTTATAAAACAGCCAGTTAGAGAACTTCTTTAACTGGCTTTTTTGTTTCCTGAATGTATCGATAGAGGTACATAGTGTAACTGCCCCAATTTTAGTACAGCCCATTAGTAGAATTATGCTGCCTCAAGATAGCTCATTGGAGTTTGGTCTCCTAGTGCATCGTGAGGCCGTTCATAATTATAAATATCTAACCATTCATCTGTAATGTCACGAACCTGCTGAAGTGACTCAAACAGATATAAATCCAACACTTCTTCTCGATAGCTGCGATTAAATCGCTCAACAAAACCGTTCTGATATGGACTACCTGGTTCAATAAACTCAAGTTTTATGCACTGTTCTGCAGCCCCGCTATCTAAAGCATTTGACGTAAACTCAGGACCATTATCCACTCGAATTTGTTTTGGCTTTCCACGCCATGCTATGACCCGTTCTAGGACTCGGATAACTCGCTCAGCCGTGAGGCTTGTATCAACCTCAATGGCTAACGCTTGACGGTTGTAATCATCCAGCACATTCAGTGTTCTAAAACGATGTCCGTAGCTGAGCGCATCGCTCATAAAATCCATCGACCACGACTCATTATGTTTTCCCGGTGCGCTTAACGGCTTTGGTGTGCGTGTTGGTACACGGCGTTTTCCTTTTCGTCTAAGGTTAAGCTTGAGCATGTTATATACTCGCTCAACACGCTTTTTATTCCATACTTTGCCTTGATGTCTAAGTCGTTTAAACAGCTTAGGCATACCCCATCTAGGATGCCGCTCAACAAGCGTCAGCAAAGAATCAATCACATCATCATCCGACGGTCGCTTGCATTTATAGTAATAAACACTGCGACTCAAACCAGCTACGTCACAAGCAAATGCAACACTTACCTCAAATCTCGCACATAAATGCTCGACCCAAGCTCTGCGTCTACTCGTTTTTACAGCTTTTTTGAGATGATTTCCTCGAGCATTGAGTGTTTTAAACTGAGAGTCGCAAACATATCTTTTAGCTTGCGATTTTCATCTTCAAGCTCTTTTAAACGTTTTACATCAGAGGCTTCCATCCCACCATATTTAGAACGCCACTTATAAAATGTACTTTGACCAACACCATGTTTACGGCATATTTCCGGTACAGGCACACCTGATTCAGCTTCTTTGATCATGCCGACGATCTGTGTTTCAGTGAACTTACTTTTTCGCATCGTAAAATTTCCTTCTTATATTGATAGAAATTCTACTTATGAACTGTTTCAGTTTATGGGGGAGTTACAACATGATGAGCACGCTAAGAACGACGTTCAGACCTATGTTAAATCTAAGGGCCTTGAGCCAATAATTCTGCATTTACAGGCAAGCGGCGGAAGAACAATTATAGAAAAAATAGATCACTACAGTAACGTTGGGTTTGGAATCGTTTTATATACGGAATGTGACGTTGGGGCAAAACGGGATACCCTTATCTATAAGTGGCGTGCTCGGCAAAATGTAGTATTTGAGCACGGTTATCTAATAGCAAAACTATCAAGAGAAAGGGTGGCAGCTCTAGTAAAGGGTTCGGTAGAAACTCCTAATGATATTAGCGGAGTGGTATATGTAGCTATGGATGCGGCTGGCAGCTGGAAAGAGCAGCTAGATACGGAGCTTCGAGGTGCTGGGTACGAAATATAAACAGCTAACAAGGCTAATTCACACAGACAATCTTTCGGAACCTTCTCTCGTACCACAAATGGGCAGGTCTTGCATTGTTCCAAATTGCTGATGATTTACGACGTCATTCATAGATATTGCGCTGAAATAGGTTTAGGGGGATAGAACAGAAATGACCATAAAGAAGATTACGATTGAACATGTTAAAGGCATTTCAAATCGAAATTTTGAATTAAATATATTGGCTAATAAGCCTAGCTTGTTGGTTGCTCCAAATGGGTTTGGTAAAAGCTCGTTTGCAACTGCATTTAATAGTTTGAAGACCAACAAGCTTTCGGTTCATGAAGATCATCATCACAGGAGTGATCCAGCTTTAGCGTCAAAGTTGACAATTGAATACGAAAATTCAGAAAATACAATTTTTACACTGGAGGCTGATGATACTCATAATACAATTTCAGAACACTTTTCATGGTTTGTTATTAACAGCCAAATTAAAGCTAAAGGTGTTGGACGAAATTTTGGTGGTCGCACAGCTGTAAGTGCATCTATATCAGTGGACCCTGTTATACTTATAGAGACGACTCCGGCACGAGAGACATTCGAATATTCACATCGAATTCAAAAAACTAGTTTTGGTTGCAACGGAAAAATCCTTCAAAATATATCTTCTCACTTAGAAAACCTGGAATTTATTAGTAGTCTTGGAGATAAATTACATTTATTTGACAGAATGTCTCAGGTAAGAAATCAGAGGAAAATCGACAATTTCATCTTCGATGTAAACGCTCAAAACGGCACTACAGAACATATTTTAAAGTGGATTTCCAATAATAAGCTCGATTACTTATCCGGAATTGAACCACTCAATGAAATATCAAACACAATATTGAATTCTAACTTGGGTGTAACTGACTCCGTATCATCTTTTTTGATAGGTTTGCAGTTGCATAGTGTCTACAGGCAAGATAAAGCAAAGTTCAAAAAAGCACAGAAATACAGTGGTTATAAGCTAGAGAAAAATGAATACAAAGAAATTCTAAAAGCTTTTAATAGCTCATGGTGCAGGATTGCACCTAAAGAATCAGGGAGGAAATTAATAGTTGAATTTCCAAAAACCACCCATATTTCAAACGGTCAAAGAGATGTAATCACTTTTGTTGCATTACTCTATCGGGCTCAAAAAAAGTTAACTGGAAACAACTGCATTCTTGTTATTGATGAGGTTTTTGACTATTTAGATGATGCAAACTTAGTCGCCGTTCAGTATTACATAACTAAGTTGATCGATCAGTTCAAATATGAAGGACGTCGTTTATACCCTCTAATTTTGACTCATCTAAACCCGTATTACTTCAAAAACTTCGCTTTTAGCAAGCAAAAAGTTTACTACCTGGACAAGCGAAATATTGAGCCTAATTCCGCAATGGTTAAATTATTAAGAAAAAGAAATGAACCTTCAATTAAAGATGAAGTTTCAAAATATTTATTACACTTTAATAATGGTGAAATTAATAAACGAGCAGAATTTAATGCACTTGGCTTAAGAGCAACTTGGGGGGAAGGCAATAATTTCTATAGCTTCATTGAAGAAGAAGCCAGAAAATACCTTAAGGATGGCGAGAACTTCGATCCATTAGCTGTTTGTTGTGCTGTAAGGATTTCAGTTGAAAAGCGTGCTTATGGGCTTCTTGCAGACCAAGCGCACAAACAAGAGTTTCTTAGTACGTTTAAAACACGAGATAAGCTTTCTCGTGCAGAAAGCCATGGAGTTTCAGTCCCTGAATATTTCTATTTGTTGGGAGTTATTTATAACGACGGAATGCATTGGCGAGAAAACCAAGACAATATTTCACCTATTGCTGCAAAACTAGAGAATCAGACGATAAGGAGCTTGGTGGAGAAAGCAATGGACGCATAAATAAATACAAAACAAGGTGCTACTTTACGGCAAAGTACGGCACTTTTAACGTTTTCTTATCTTATGGTGTTAACATCTTATGGCACATTTACGGATGTCAGATTTGATTATGTCCCAATTTTCAAATCTGACTGACCTATGTTAAGGCTTGTTCAAATTATTTGTGATAGGTGCCGCATTCCCTCTCAGTAAGGGCGATAAATATTGCACTCGGATATGAAGACGGATATTTTTCCATACTCGCTAAAATTAGACTGTTGCGCTCAGCTCGCTTGTCTCCAAAGTACCAATCAATAACGCATTTTCCAGTCTCTTTACTTTTGGCGGCCGCGACATGCCCAAGCGCATACATCGCGCCTTGAATCCAAAACTTTTTATAAGAATTATCAAGCTCTAAAAACTCAGCGTTCGTCATTCCAGCAGCAACAGCCTGAAAGCTTACTCCAACGGACAGGGCTACATATAACAAAAACTTCTTTAATTTATATTTGAAAGTTGATAAAGGTATAATAACTGCGTACTCAGCAAGGGTTTAATGGTGCGTCTCACCACACTTACAGCCTGTTGAATCCTTGCTAATCTATTTATACGTAACGGGAAAATGGATTATGCCAACTTTCAAATAAAAGTTAACAAGCTCAAAAATTTGAGATGTTTTAAAAGACTGCTAATGCCCAAAAGTAACAACAACAACCACCCTAAGCGGGGCTCTTCGATCAAAGTTCAGCCCATCCGAACACGACAAGCAATCAACACCATCAAAGCACACTTAAAACATCAACCCAGAAACCTTTGCTTATTTACCCTAGGCATCAACACGGCCTATAGGGCCAATGAGTTACTATCACTCACCATAGGGCAAGTCGTACATCTGCAAGTGGGTGATTATTTAGAGCTTAAACAATCCAAAAACAAACAGTACCGCCCAATCACGTTAAACACCTCAGCCATCACCGCAATACAAAGCTGGCTAGAACACCACCCAGACCGCTTAGATCCCTCCGCCCCTTTGTTTGTGTCATTCCGAAGGCTGAGGAAACCACTCACTGTACCTGCGTTAAATCGGCTAGTTAAAAGCTGGTGCGAGCATGCAAAACTCAATGGTAATTTTGGTTCGCATACGCTCAGGAAGACATGGGGTTACCACCAACGTGTTGAAAACCATGTGTCAGTAGCACTACTAATGCGTGCATTTCGCCACGCGACCGAAGCCCAAACCCTGGACTACCTTGGCATCATCCCCGATGAGATCAAAGATATGTACCTAACACTAGAACTGTAAGCTAATATACGCATATCAGGTAAGAGCTCTCATTGATAGAAACAAAGACAGCCAAGTACATGCTAAATGAATCACCACTACTTTCCTACATCTTGAAAATAAAGTGTTATTTTTTTTGAGTTAACTTAGAATGCGAATTGCTCATTTTAGGCTCAAGGATTGCAAATAACGTGGATGAACATAAGGTACTAATTCTTACTTTGTATCAAGGAAGGTGGATTGATAAGACAAAAAATATCAAATCTCTTGAACCTTACCGTGGAGGCTTCAAAGTCGAGTTTGGAAATGGGACATATCGGTATGGTCACTCAAAAATAAAAGTGTTCCGCAACCCCGTCGAAGTAGATACCAGTGGATGTGAGATTTTCGTTCATAACATGCCTCTGAGTACGGGCACATATGAGGTTTTGAGGTTCTCTGAGCACTTTTGCATATTTGAAAATGGCAAGAAAAAGTATTACCCGATAGGAGCAGTTTCCTTCGTGAAAAATATCCTTCAGTCGCCCAATGCTTTGGGAATTGTTGATTACTATTCAAAGCTTGCAGAGCTTAAGCAAGAAGAAAAAGAATCTAAACACTTACATTATTACTATTCAAAAAAGCTTCGTTTGATCTCCGATGAATCAATAGCGGCAAGATTTATAGACAACTCCACACCAGCTACTATAGAGCACAATGAGACACTGATTTTTCCATTCGGCGTTAACCTCTCTCAACGCACAGCATTAAAGAGAGCTTTAAGTTCGCAACTGAGTTTAATCCAGGGGCCTCCAGGTACGGGCAAAACGCAGACTATTCTGAACCTGATAGCCAATTTAGTTATGCAAGGTAAGTCTGTAGCAGTCGCAGCAGGAAATAACTCCGCCGTAGCAAATGTTTTCGAGAAGCTAGAAAAGTCAAATCTTGGTTTTTTGGCAGCTACACTTGGGAGCAAGAAAAATGTCACGTCATTCTTTAGTAGTCTGCCCAATAAGCCAGATATGTCTGACTGGCAATTATTGCCCTCTGAGCAAGCTTCTACAACACAATCATTAGTCAAGCTGGATATGCGGATAACACAGCTTTTAGAGAGCAAAAACCAGCTTGCAAAAGAGAAGTCGTACTTAGATAAGTTGGCGTTAGAAAAGCGGTATTTCAATAAGAGTTTTGACACTACGCCTTTCGAGTTAGATAGGCTATCGATATTTCAAAGATGGCAGACTCCTGAAGTACTTAAATTTATGGCAGACTTTGAATACCACTCACAACTAGGTTCTCTGACTTGGAAGACCAAATTAAAGTGGCTAGTCAAGTATCGAATATACAAGTTTGAGGAGCTCAGTGAGTTTGACCTAAGTGTATTCAGGCGTCTTGTAAGTACCTTTTACCAAACAAAAATTGAAGAGACTGAACAGGTAATAAGGGTATTGCAGCAGCAGCTTGATAGCGAGGGATTTGATACGCTGTTAGAAAGGCAAACTGACCTGTCCATGAAGCTATTCAAGTCTTTTGTCGCTGAAAAGTACTCAGATACAGAATTTAAAGAAACCAATGCTAATAGTTACAATAAACGTGACTATCAAGATTTTGTGACCCAATTCCCTGTCACTTTGAGTACGACTGATTCATTAATGTCAAATAAGCCTGACGCCGTATTGTTTGACGTCCTGATCGTCGATGAAGCCTCACAAGTGAATTTACTGTCAGGCTTTTTAGCTATGTGCTGTGCTAAGAACATGGTTGTTGTAGGTGATACAAAGCAGCTTCCTCATATCGCAAAAGAAAAGCGACAAGTTGATATTGAGCATTTGTATGGAGAAACATCACCATACAATTACAAACGGAACAGTTTGTTAGCAAGCCTGATTAAATTGTTTCCATTAAGCCCGACAACTCTGCTTAAAGAGCACTATCGCTGCCATCCTAGAATTATCGAGTTTTGTAACCAAAAATTTTATAACGGTGAACTCATTGTTATGACTGATGGTATCACTGAACCATTTCAAATCGTCAAAACAGAAAAAGGAAACCATGCCGCACCTGCTTTAAACAGTAAGGGCCTAATAAACCAAAGAGAAATTGACGTTATAGAGCAAGAGGTTTTGCCCGTTGAGCTGGCACATACATCTTCAGAGGATATTGGCGTTATCACCCCCTACCGTCCGCAGGCTAACAAATGCAACGATCATTTTGGGCAAAGAGGCATAGATGCTGATACGGTTCACAAATTTCAAGGTCGTGAGAAAGACACTATCATTTTCAGCACTACCGCCAACAAAATAAATAAGCATATTGATCAACCTGAATTAATCAATGTCACTGTGTCGAGAGCAAAAAACCGACTGACCTTCGTTTCATCGCAGAGCCTTGTTAAAGAGAGTGGCACAAATATTGGTGACTTGATGCGTTACATCGAATATCAATCGGAATCACAGGTTATCTACGAAAGTTCTGTTGTTTCAATATTCGATTGTCTATACAGCGAGTACTCAGAGAAGCTCAACGCATTGATGACCCGTGTAAGGAGAAGCTCGGAGTTTTTATCCCAAGATTTAATGTCAGCATTGATAGACGAGTTACTCAATACGGGTGATTATTCGTGCTTAGCGTATAAAAAAGACTATCCGCTGTCATTTTTGTTCAGCAAGTTCGAGCACTTTACAAACCGAGAGGCTGAGTTCATCCAGCACCCTTCCAGTCATGTCGACTTTATCGTCTACAACACCATGGACATGCAGCCAGTGTTAGCGATAGAAGTTGATGGATATACCTTTCACGACTTAAATCCGCTCCAGCTTGACAGAGACGCAATTAAAAACAGTATTTTTAACAAAACTCAGCTACCTCTGTTCAGGTTCTCGACCAAAGGCAGTTCAGAAAAAGACAGACTGAAAGCGTTACTAGCCCCTTGGAAAGTTCGAGCTAGCTAATATAGAAACGTTTGCGCCTGTATAGTGAAACCAAGTAAGGTGTTCTTTTGTCCAAGGCATTTTTATAAAGCCCTTCTTTTATAACCTGCCTTCAAGCAACCACTGGTACTGTCGTCTTGCTGAAGATATTATGTCTGAAAAGCACATGACTTTAACATGTGGCTCCCTACGCTCTTGCGTCGGTAAATCTCCTCCCAAACGTCCGCCAATCAGAATTACATTAATTTGCTGATCAATCCCATTCTGATGAAAGTCATTTCTATAAGCTGTTGCTTGCTGGTAATCAGCAAAAGTAAGGCTGTGACTTGGCCTTTTAAATTCAATAAGCAATCTCTCACCATTATGGTTTTGAGTTAAAAATAAATCTGGTCGCCTATCGGCCCTATCTCCAATATATTTTTTCCCCAAGTACTCTTCAACCTGGCGTTTCAACGTAGTATTTGAACTAAATAAACTGTGCTCAACACCGAACATCCAGAGATTTCCCTCAATGGCCTTATGAACATGACTTTCAAGAGTTTCAGATCTCAAACATATTTCTTCTAAATAATCCAAAAAAGATAGACGATGTGCAGCTTGCTCAGCTACTGACGCCATTTCAACAAAACCAAACTCTTCTAACGCCTCAGCAAAGCGAGAAACCTCCGAGTTCCGTGCAGCATTAATGTGCTCAATGACCGCTCTATAATCACTATGCTCTAAAGCATCTAATAAAACGTTCACTACAGGCTCTAACTTACTCTCAGGCTCCTGATAGAATCGATCAAGCACTTTTTTGATTGCTTTATCTGCGAAGTCACGCCTATTTTCCGGTAGCTTTGATATACGTTCCAATGCTTTTTTGCGTAGCCTAGCTTGGGCCAAATGCATTTCTTGTCCATAGACACTTTTTAATTGTGCTTGGAGGAGAGGTTGAAGGGCCTCAGTTAGCTCTTTTTCAGTTTGGCTTCCCTCTATCAAGGCCCCCCAATCAGCTGTAATATCGTCATCATTCCCTTCTAGGTCTACTTCACCATATAGCTTTTCAAGTAGCTTTTTGGGGATATCGTCACTTTTATCTAACCCAAAAAATATTGGATCCCCGATTACTTTTCCATTTATCCGAACAGATATCCCTGGCTTTCTTAATTTTCGTTTTTGATCGGTAACCGTGCAGCGCAACGTTGCCTTACTCTTTCCTAGCAATATCTTCTCTTCTTTATACTCTCCTTGAAGATCATCGACACCTAACTCCTTCCCATTTACAAAAATATCGAAATTACTTTCTCGTCCATACTCAGCCAGCAAAATTTGCTTTAATTTTTGAGCCGTTGGGTATCTTAGACTCTGATTCAGATGCGACAATGTGATACAAGTACCTGAGTGTGTAGTACTATCCGACTCTTCAATCTCTAGCGGCATATCGGGTAACCCCTCATACCTTTCTAATAAGCTTTTGTCGAACGAAAATGCTGAGTACTTATTCCTGGCCCATGTTTCTAGTCTCATTGATGATGTAATCATCAAGCCAGCAAATTTACCTATTCCTTTTCTCCCCTTCACTCGCCTGCGCAGATTTGGAGAAAAGTCGCCATTGCGGTCTCTCCGGTTTCTGGCAATATTTAAATATTCACTTTGCAATTCATTTATAGTCATCCCCGAACCATTGTCTTGAACAATAATTGGATCATCAGATAAGAGCTCTGGCAATGTTACGCAAACTTTTGTTGCTTCTGCATCCCAAGCGTTATCTATCAATTCTTTTAAAGCTTTTTCAGGAGATCTGTAATTTTCACTTAATAAAAATGCTAGTCGTGTATCTACTTTAAAAGAATGTTGTGTCATCAATTATTTCCTTGACTGAGAGCTGAAACCTATTGTTCGAGCACCTGCTTCAGGTTGAAAACAGAGCGCATTTGTAAATATAAGTATGCTCTCTTTTTAATTGAAAGAAAACATTTCAGCAAATCCACAGGTTGTTTCTGTATGAGCCAATAACATACCTTTAAGTGTCACACAGAATGTATTGCCTCAACTCCCAAAGCAGGAGTTAAGGTTATTTTGGTTCGGATTGCTTGTTAGATCTTTACTATTTCACTAGCCTGCATGGTTCATATACCTACTGGTCTGAGGCTCAAATCTACGCTTCTTATGACCAAGTGAAGTGTCCTGCAAAATATCTTCGATTCTCGCCATTTCATCGAACAATTGGTTTAACTCATTTTCCGTAAGTTCCACCACATTAAGTGTTATAAAACAGCCAGTTAGAGAACTTCTTTAACTGGCTTTTTTGTGTCTGGAATAAAGTGTCCACATTGTGACCACATATTTTTAAAACCACAAACAAACCCCATCCCCGCGCGGGGCGGTCACTCGCCGTGACAGGCACTTAATTTGTACTCTTTCATACATTCTTCTCGCATCAATAAAAATAACGGACCCCCCTACGGGCTACCCCCGTGATTTATTCTTGACCCGTTCATCATTTCTGAAATGGTCGTTGTCACTCAATTAAGCGCGGGCTAAACCGCTCGCAAGCGAGCAACCCTAACTGAATTGATTAACACTCAGAGCACTTGAAAGGACCATTTGTCATGACTAAGAATCAAAAGTATGAAGCGAAGTTGAAAGCACAAGGATTAAAAAAGACAACCGTATGGCTGCCAGAAGAGCTAGAACCGGAGTTAAAAGAGTTGCTGGAGTTCTTCAAAAACAACAAGCACTGTGACCCAGTTCTGGTTGCTCGCAATCGAGAGACGAATAAGTTTACGAAGATTTCTTGAGACGGTACTAGCTCTGGAAATTGGAACTTGAGGGCTAGAGGGCTAGAATTTAGATAGGCTGACACAGAATTCTGAGCGCCCTCTTACAATAACTTCTCATCTTCACCTGTCAGTTGTGCACTTGGCTCTTGCTGTGCACTTAGCCCCCGTTGTGATTTTATCTCTTCAAACCTGAGATAATATTTCCTGAGCCCTTGACCACACATACCAGAAAATGGTTTGCCACATTTAATCAATTCCTCACGGTCAACTACATCTATCGGGTCAACAGTTTCATCTTGCCAATTAGCAAAGTTATTTATTACCATAGCAGATGTTATTTCAATATTCTCAGGCCAATCATCACTTGGGTCGCTTGTAAAATAAGCAGAACATCGTAGTTCTTGTCGGTCTAACAAAACATAAAACTTGTGTCTCCAGTACTCTTCATTTTCATCACAAATTAATCTATACGTTTTTGTTTGGATTAATTTCTTTAACTCCACGTATCTCGTAATATGTCTGGCTGACGTAAGCCAGTTTAATCTACTAGCCTTTGGTGCTTTTTCAGCACCCCCTTCAGATAAGACTTCAAAACCCCACTTAAGAGAGTTCAAGGCTTGAGCAAAAATTTCTTTATCGCTTGCGACTTTATCTTCATCTTCTTTTTTTAAGTTCGATGCTTTATAGCTTTTGTAAGCAAAATAAATTGATATTAATGTCGCCACTGACACTAATGTTCTAATAATTTCCATGGTAAAAGTGTAATTGATAACTAAACCCCTTCATTATTGTGATTTAAGTGTAAATTTATTGAAATAACAACTTACATTAAATTAGCTAATATGAGAAATAAATAGGTCATCGTTGACCACACCTTATATTGAATTTTATCACCCAACCAAGACGCTCAACTTTTCCTCCGAACTCGACTACTAAAAAGCCTTATCAAATTTACTAGTTTGCCCTTTGAAATTGATGATAAAAAAGGTTTGCATATATTGAAAACTAACGTCGACTATCTTTCCAAAAGCGTTTGATCGCGATAAAGACAAAAGCAATTAAAGCGCCAAATGCTAGCTTGTCATATTTCCTTAAGAGCTTATTTGTTAGTACTTCTGAAATGTGGTTATGTGATTCCAGTGAATCCATATGCACAACAAGACTTTCGCCTATGTAGTGAATACCAAAGTAGATGGCGATTCCTATGATAAGGATGAATAACACAGGTTTTAACCTTGAAAACACTGAAGAGTATTTAGCCATCCGGTTTGGCCCCAATTGATAGTTACCCTACGACGGTAACAATTAACACTCTTCAGAACAATCAGAGACTTTAATATCCCCCTTAAGTTAATCCACCTCAATGGCCGTGCATTCAACCCTAAGGGCCGAATCCACACCTTCGACAACAACATACCCTTGGTTAATGCATTCAGTGAATAGCTTTAATTCGTCTATATCAATATTATTTGTTGGGACAGGCACTCGAAGCTTCAATGGGAAAATGGCAATGATGGGCTCATCCTTCAAACTTTACTTACTCCAGAAAAAAGGCAATCAGCTTGAATTTATAATTGATAGATTCGGTGGGGGCCAAAGCCATTTTGAAGAATTTGAACCCGCAAACCTGAAAGAATTAAATTTACAAGGCATTGAAAAATATCAAGATCTTTTCATTTTTGGTATGGCAGAAGATATTGTAAAGCTACTAAATGGCGAACTATATCGTTGATCATTATCGATACCTAAGCTGGCAACTCAGAAGTAGGTTCACACTTTCAAGGCCAGAACCTAACAGGGCGTTTTATCCTTTCAAGCCACCATGTGGACTATGAATGTTATAGAACGCCTCCCACTCAGCCAGCTTAGCCTCTAAATCAATGTCTCATTTATACGCTTACCTTTAGGGTGAGAGCGTTCAACTTTATCATTAAGTGTAAGTCTCGATACCTCGGCTGACAATCCATAAGTAGGCTCTCACTCTCATCTCCTATTAAATCTTCTTGTGCACTTAACTCTAGTTGCGCCTTTATCTCTTCAAACCTGTTATGATATGAATTCAGTACTCGCCCACCCCCCTAAAATAAGTTTAATAATATAGCCAAGCTATAAACCACAAGCAATTGAAGGTTATTCGAATGTAATTTTCATTAGTGAAGGCAAACTATTTCAGACGGCTTATGCAGTAGAGTCTATGGAAAAAATTTCGGTAGAGCGCAAAGTGAGTTAGACCCTGAGAAAGCCATATTAAACAGTGATCAAATACCATAACGAGTCGATTCAATTTCATAGAACCAAAGTAGTATTACCCCACAACGAAAATAGATGAGAGAAAACAGAATACGTTACCGACACAACAGAGGCCTCAAGGATTTCAGTCTGCATTAGAATAAGTAGAGGTTTTATGAAAGCCTCTACACACAACCTAAAATTCAGTGGTTATCCTTTCTTAACACTCAGAGTTAATAAGAATAAACTGTATAATCTCGATCTGGTGAAGGGCTATGATCATAACCTAAGTCCCAGGCTTCAACAGCACGCGTAGTGCCACCTGCATTTTTGCAAATAATTTCAGATACAACGTACCTATATACATATTGTCCATCCGCTAAAGCCGTGCCTTCGGTAGTAAAGTGTGCACTATTAAAAGCCACCCCTTGTTTGCTTTCAATAACGCTAGGAGTTTGTCCAACTAAGTTTGAAAAAGTACACAGGCCATCTGGTGCATTATTATTTACAAAGGCTGCTGATACATAATTAATATTTGCATAGTACCCAGCATGACTGCCATTTACCCAATTTGATACCGTCATCTCGCTTTCCCAATTAATGACTGGAGCAGCAGGAATTTTGTGATATACAGTATAAGTTTTACTATCACTATGACAAGTGATCTGTAAAGACTTAGGCGTGCTTTCAAAACCACTCGGTAATGTACCTGTAATGGCCGTGTTTCCTTGTACAGGTAACTCTGCCAACACTTGCCAAGTATTTTCATTGATTACTTGCGCATTGGGGCAGTTCACATCAGTTCCTGTTACAAAAAATCGCGCTGAAAGATACGATGCACTGCGGCTTTGCACCTCAACTTCACTAATTGGACCCTGTGCATAATACGTATTAATACCTGCTTGTGAGTCTGTATCATAGATCACTTCATTAGAAACTGCTGACATAGAGGCCATTGCACATATTAAAGCTATTTTATTAATCATTATCATTCCTTTATAATTTTGGGTGGCTGCAGTGCCAAAGATGCTCAATTAATAGACACCGCGTTCCTACTATATTTCCAAGCTGCCGTCTGTCAATATCGACTAATCGCCCATTTCAACTTTTACCCAAAAATGCTAGGCAATAAAACATAAGTAGGTTTAATGCCACCCATAGGTAAGCTTTTGTTCGTCTACATACGGATTGCACTCGTTAAAACAATGTAATTTTAAAAATCATAAAACTTCGTCTTGTATGATTTACTCATGAAAGCTTGTATTAAGAACTCGCAGTCCTTTCCTGAACTTTAAGCCAATCCAGCTAAAATCAAACAATATCGGCTATTTATCATCTAAGTACCTTATACAGGGTAACGAGAATTCATTACCGAAAATTAAATACATTTCATACACAAGCTCAATAGTCATGTAGGTTTTACCATTCTCAAAATTGCTGATTGTCGCCTGGTCAACATTTAGCTTATCCCCTAATTGCTTTTGCGTTAAGTTTCTATTTTTTCTTATAATTTTTAAGTTATGCTGCATTTCTAACATTAACTTGTTAATTACCAATCTGCGCTTCACTGCGTCATGTCTCATAAATCTGCTAACCATATATTGTCCTTATAAAAGTGGTTATTGATAACAAACGGAAATTATTAATACGCTTTTGAGTAAACATTACTAGAGCGACATCTAGGCTACGCACGACAGATACTATCGTCATGAAAACCAAGGAACTCAAAGCCAAGATATTTACTTATGAAAAATCAATGTTAATATCGTGAAACAATGCATGCGGAAAAATCTCCGAATGAACAAAATGGAAGAGGATAAGGAAAGTGATAAGTGGTGATGACCTAAAAAGCATGAGAGTCAATGCAGGTTTAACCCAAAAAGAGATGGCTGACAAACTAGGCATATCCAGAGAAACCGTAAGTAACTATGAATTAGATGTCGGTCAGCCCAAAATGAGGGACTTCTTAAAATGGCTAATTTTTTGCAAAATTGATACCCGCTCTGTGGTCAACCAGATTGATGCAATACAGAGCCAAGTCAATAAAAATATCAAAGTAGAGCAAAATAACAGAAAGAAAACGAAGTAACAGTAAGAAAACGAAGTAACAGTGAGAGGAACTTAACCCAAAAAAATAAAGAAACACTTTCAATACTTAGTATTTAAATATTTATAATTTAAAGTTAAGGCACTATATTGGCTTGAATTATAAAAAATTTAATCTCAAAATAAATGTAACATTTACACCTACGATAAAAACTACTCATGCTATCACGCTCAATTATAGATTTTAGAAAGCAACATAAACACATTATTAGCCTATGAAAACCTCCTTTTTGATTGTGTTAAGCGTCGTAGCAATTTTAGCTTTTTTTATACAATTAAAGACCCCCTTTGTAGTAACTCCCTTGTATATACTACTTTTATGCTTTGCCCTCTTTGCTGGACAAGTATTAAAGGATATAAACATCTTTCACACATCTCTTTTTTTACTGACCATCAATAGCCTAAACTATATAATTTTCATCTCAGGACTTATAGACTTAACAGCAATTGATAATGATTATCTAAGCCAAGGGACTTATGTTTTTGGTGTACAGTTAATCGTGAATTTTGTCGCATTTTGTGTCTTTATTTTCAGAGTGCAGTTATCTAGACTTATTTCAAGTTCGAACAATATTAAACTCACATATTTCGATGCTTTATATCATTGGTACTTTTTGTTCCTGATGCTGGTATGTTTTCTAGCCCTAATTGAAAACTACTTGAGGATTGCTTTAGATTTTACTTCTACTTTTGTTTATGACACATTTGAGTTACTTCACTACCTTCCTTGGTCATTAACCTGTGGCACACTGTTAGCTATGATCATTTATTCAATAAAAGAGAAGAGCGGTTAAAAATCGACATCCATTTAGCTTATAATATCGGTGCTAAGTGCAAGAATACAAAAACAAAGACGCTTGAGTAGCACATTGTTTAGCTATTCCACTTGAAAAAGTGGCACCGACCTTATTAGACGAGAATGTTAAGCCAACCTACTCGTTTTATGTTTATCTCTATGCTTCTGAACATAGCTTTTTGCAGTTAACCCATAGTGCTTTTTAAAACATGCGCTGAAGTAGGATGCAGAGTTAAACCCAACAAAATCAGCCACCTCTGCTACGCTTTTACCGTGTAATAAAGGTGTTATTGACTGATACAAGCGATAATTCCTCAAGTATTCATTAGCTCCCATTGACATGACCGCGCTCAACTTACGATGCAACTGACGTTCACTTAGCGCCATCTCTTTGGCAAGTTCTGGCACTCCTACCTGAGGGTCTTGATAAGATTTATGGATCACACTATCGAGTTTATCGAGAAAGTCATAAATATATGGTTCATCTTTAAAACTAAATTTGGGTAACAATGGTAAACCATCGGTTTGGCTCTCACAGGGTTTCTCAATACGAGAGTGCCATTTTGCTATGTTTGCTGCATGGTGCATAAATACGTTGCGTACTTTTAATTCAAATGCCTGAACACTAAAAGGCTTGGTTATATAGTCATCAGCTTGACGACTCAACCCCTCTAGTTCTTTTTGTTCATTTAAATTCGCAGTCAGCAATATCACTGGAATATGCGCAGTCAGGGCATCCTGCTTCACCGAGCTTAGTAAACCAAACCCGTCCAATTTAGGCATCATGACATCAGATATAATGAGATCAGGCAGCAGTTCTTTTGCCATTTGAACTCCTTGTAAACCATCAGAGGCTTGCTCTACCTGATAATCAACACTAAACACGCTATGTAATAGCGTAAGCATGTCAGGGGTATCGTCGACAATTAAAATTGTTTTATTGCTACTATCATGCAGCTTATTTGTCACCACTTTATCAAGCGAGGAGCAATTAACATTCGAAAATGTCTCAAAAACCAAGCTAAACTCACTTCCCTTGCCAATGTCAGAGATAACGTCAATAGCGCCATCTAACTCGTCTACTACCGATTTTACGACACTCAGGCCAATGCCTAAGCCTACATTTTGTAAACGGCCATTCTCTGCCCGATACTCAGGAGAAAATATAGCTTTCTGCTCAGCAACTTCAATACCTATGCCAAAGTCTTTGACCCTTAGTCTACACCTTGGTTGAGTAGATGATGAAATCATCTCTAGACTGATCACTACCTCGCCACCATCGTGACTGTATTTAACGGCATTACTGAGTAAATTACTGACACACTGCTCAAGTTGATCTGGCCGTGCTTGAATATAAATATCTTTTTCTATGCTAACTGTTAGTTCAATGCCCCGCTGATGGGCAACAGGAAGAAATGCAGCAACTTGCTCTTGGCAAATTTGAGACATACAAAAACTTGTTATAGGTACTTGTGCCGTTTCAAGTGCCAAGGATGATTCTTGGTTTAAATTAGAAACCTGCATCAGTTGCTGAATTAGCACTTTGAGGCGTTTAGCATTACTCACAACAATATTGGCCATTTTGCTGCGTTCATCAGAATGCTGTATTTTTATCAATTGTTCTGCAGGCCCCTGGATCAGCGACACCGGAGTCATCAATTCATGTGACAGTGTTCTTAGTAAGGCTGAACGCTGTGCTTGAGCATCAGCCAAGGCTTCTGTTTTTTCTATCAGCAGCTTATTTTGTTTACTTATTTCTTGAGTTTGAGTAGCAACTTCTTTCTCTAGCGCTATTTGAATGCGCCTGAGGGTACCAATTCGAGCACGGTATAAAACAAACAGGGTGAGTAATGCCAATAAACCATATAAGCAAAATGCCCATACAGTTAGGTACCAAGGTGTTTGAATAACAAAAGAAAACCGACCTACATTACCCGACCAGTTACCGTCACTATCTGTGCTTTTCAGTAGCAGAGTATATTCTCCATGTGCAAGCTTTGGGATCATCAGCACTCGGCTTTTACCAAGCTCAACCCAAGTATTTGCAACTCCTTCTAGCTTATACTTAAATTGCTGCTTAACAGCACTTGAGAAGTTTGTGTTAGCCAGAACAAATCGAATACTTGCGTGGTCATATGGTAAAAGAGGCATATTTGTTTGATTAAAATAGCTTTGAGTTTCACCGTCTGTAAACGTCAATTCAAACTCACTGACTTTAGGTGAAGCCTCTGAAAAGTCGAACTTATCAGGATTAAAAATACTTAATCCATCTGGCGATGCGAACACCACTTGCTGATTTAAGCCATCGCCGGCACCACCTAAATACCCTTGGGGGTACAAGCCATCCCCTTTATCAAAGTGACGCACAGAAACGTTTGTATTTTCACGAGACCAGCCCATTAACCCATGACTACTTGCGAACCATGCAAAGCCATTATCATCAAAGGCGATACTTGTATCTGTTAAACTTTTAATTTTGTCTGGTAGTTCTAGCCATGCCTGTGTTTTTAAATCAAACACTCGTACATCGATATCTGTCTGGATAAATAACAGTCCCTGTGGACTGACAGATAAATCATATACTGCTGTGGTAATGTCATTGGCCAGTGGCATACCTACTGTCAGTTTTTCAGAGCGCATATCAAAAGCTTGTAACCCCTTTGATGTTGCAACCCACAAAGTATCTTCATATAACGCAATACTATGTACCTCATCACTTTTCAATGAAGAATTACCCGTGTGAAATCGCTCTACTTTTCCAGTAACTGCATTTAAATGAGTCAATCCATCAAAGCTGTGAGATAACCACACAGAGTGATCACTTTGTGAAGCAATCGCATAGATCGAGTCTGGTATTTGATAATTTGAGAAGTCGAATTGTCGAATAACTTTCAAACTATCTGGTTCAATTTGAACAAGAGTTTGATATAAACTAACCCATACGCGGCCATCAGCAGATTGTGTAATTGCTTGCGCTGATAAATCATCGGTCTCTAAACACGCTTCAAATACGCCCTGTAAAGAATAACGACAAACACCTGCCAATTGATCAGCAAACCAGATAGCATCTTGAGTCATCAAAATATCGTTAATTTCATATTGGCCAGTTTCGCTTGGGTGGGCGAAATATTGGTTTTTTACAGCATTATGATTTGCTGAGCTAAAAGTGACACCTTCACTGAAGCTACCATATGCCGTCACTTGCTCATCCTGATATAAAGACAGTAAAGGGGGTAACCCTTGATTACTTTCTACTGTACCATCATTTAAAGTGAGTAAACCGGTATTAAGTGAGGCCGCCAAAAACTGTTCTTTGTTTCTTAATAAATCAAAAACATAGCCAACTGTATCAAACTCGTTTTCATCTATATATCGCATTGATACTTTTTCCGTTTTCGCGCTATACGTTGCTAAGCCTTGTCCATGAATTGCCAGCCAAATACGTCCGTCACTTAAGCGCCATACCCTATCAGCGAAAACAGTTTCACCTACATCATTTTGCAAATATTGAACCTTAAATGTGGTCAAATCTAGGAGTAAAACACCGTTTTCGGTGGCCAATAATAGTTCATTCGGTCCTGCTTCTGTCAAAGACAACACATGAGGCGTGATTTGCTTTTCGTTCAACGTCAAAGCCATGGGCTTCAATTCATTGTCAGTATATTGGAACAATCCAGTGCTTGCGCCAACCCAAACAGTACCGAGTTGCGATTCAATAACACTATAAGCATTTAACTGCATACTTTGTTGACTAGGAGTTATGGGCTCAAACCGCTCGCTATATGGCTCAAGCAACTCAAGGCCCTGTTTACCAGCAACCCACAGGCGATTGTTTCTGTCGAATAACAAATCTCGAACTTTTAGAGACAAACTGAGCGTTGGTGTCGTATGTGCTGAAAAACGTTTCACATACATGCCATCAAACCTTGCAACCCCCTGCTCCGTAGCCAACCACATATAACCTAGATGGTCACGTTCAATATCAAATACACGATTACTCGGTAACCCGTCACCAACCCCTAGTACATTGGAAAAATTGGGCTCAGCGCTGCCCTTACTGCAAAAAAGTGCAACAAAAATAAGGAAGTAGCTAACAAAAAATGTCGATGATAAATTATGAATCATGTTACTAGGGTGTTGTTATATTTACTTATTTTTATATTTGTGGTTGAGAACCATTGTACCTATTTGACATAATAGCAACAACCTAATAATTATAAAACTTTGTAGTTAACTTTCCTTTTTGGCAGAAAATTACGCTTTTTTGTCTGTTTTTAACTACCGAGTTTAGCCCAAATTTGCTTAAAATTTTTCATATCGAATGCGCTTTGCAAATTCTAAAATCTCTGCATAGCAGTATTAAAATAACAATCGAAGCAGTAACTTATAAACCTGCGTATTAAGGAACATGCATGTTTAAAACTCAATTAAAAACACTCACGTTAGCAATATTATGCGGCTCTCTTTTTACAGGCTGTGGTGGTAAAGGCGGCTCCGGCTCACCTTCTATTGAACTCAATAATAAAAACACCAGCACGCCTCCTGTTCAACATAATGGGAATACAGGATCCCAAACACCTGAGAGTGACTCAGGATCTGCAGATAATGCAGACTCAACTCCTCCTGTAGATACAGATCAAAGCCGGTATGCTAGGCGAGGACGCGTTATTGATGGCTATGTAAAAGGCGCAACAGTTTGGCTTGACCTAAACAGCAACGCCAAAAAAGATGAACATGAACCTTTTGTAATTTCAACAGACAAAGGCAGCTACGAACTTGAACTGACTGAAGAGCAGGCCCAATGTGCGGCTTATGTACCTACTTACGTTGACGTCCCAGTAGGTGCCATTGATGAGGACTTAGGTGAAGTAACAAAAGCATATCAGATGGTATTGCCTCCGTCTTTCACAACACCGGATGATGAAACCTTGCAACATATAACACCGTTAACCACGGTATTATGGCAATCACTTTATAAATCCGATGAATTTAAAAACACCACTTGCGCTGAAATCATTGCCGACAACAAGCTAAAGAAACAGCTACAAATTGTTTTGAGCAAGAGTATAAAGCAAGTCGTTGATCACTATAATATCTCAGAAGAGCAGCTATTTAGTGACTACATTGAGAGTGGCGATGAAAGCCTAAAAAAATTAGCTGAAAACATTGTTAAAGGACTTCAAGCAAGTGTTGAAAAGTACCTTGCCCTTGCAAAAGAATATCTTGATGCGCATGAGATCCGTGTTCTTCATTACCAAGACACGCCTCCTGCGCAACCACAAAGCGAAGAGCGTGTTTGGTATAGAAGCATTGTGATATATGCTGAAGACGATGCGCCAATTGTGAATGAAACAGTTCGAATGGATGAGAACTTAGAAGAAGTTCTGTTTGTACACTACGATCGTAAAATTACAACTCAGCCTTGGGGTGATGGTCATAACTATAGACGATATGTAGATATGGAAAAAAACACACTGGACGATCTAGGTGTTTGCCACCACTCAGAAGTTTTGGAAATAAAAATTGGTGATATTACCTATTCTTTAGACAACTACAAATCAGTTGATCGCACCTCTCACGAAGAAATGTGTAATAATAAAATTGATTTTAGTGACGCACCATACAGAGGGTTGTCGGTTAGCTATAGTAAAAATGGCGTCAATTACTTAACGTCCATAACACAAGATAAAAATTCGAAAAACGATCTACCTGACTGGGTTAATTTAGCTGACAAACCAAATCTCTTAGATATATTAGTTTTAACTTATTATTTTGTTCAATCTGGACACGAGTTTGACAAAGACATTACTATTCCTTTTTACTCTTGGGAAAAGCGTATTACTGATGACTCTAGCGAAAACCGCATTACGACATATAAGTATAGTGATGGTACATGGAAACGCGAAACTTACCGAGATGACGGCACTTATATTACGCATTGCAGTAACGATGGTGAAATATGGGAAGACTGCGAAGGGTAACACCTAGATAATAAACAATCATTACTAATATTGAAATCTCCCTATAAACGGTGCAAAACCTGCCTAAATTGCACCGTTTTTTATATTGCGTCACCTAAGCTTTTTTTTAAAACCATGCCATCGTAAAAGTTACGATATTTTTAGCTTCTGAGATTCTTTTATTTAAAAAACATTCGAGTGATTAATTTAAAAATACAATTTCACTGAACACATAATAGATTTACATTCAATCCATCACATAAAATAATAAACCATTATACTAGTATGAAAAATTCAATTTTCGTAGCAACCCAAACCTATACCTAGGCGATACTCTCCACCAGAGTTGTAGATCAAAAGCTTGGCATCATTGCACTAATAATTATGTACAAAACGCCTTTATAACACTCAAAAGGTTCAAAAAATAGGTCGCGAAAAGGGCAATGCATTGAATAACAAGCCAACTTTGGACAGTGCACAGGTACAAATTTCGAGAGAAAGCCTTTTACATCGCTTTAAAGATAAGTGCAACACCGCTACAATTTTTGCATCCACTAGTACAATAGCATGAGATGTGATAAATAACTTTCACGCAACTTTCGGCAGAAAAGCCCGCAAATTAATGAATAAATCGCACCAATAAAACATAAAAAACTGATAAAATAACACTTTAAATCCCATTAAAATCAACAATAAAATATAAAACCATCTTCCATACTACAATACTTTGGCATTAATCACCTCAATACAAAAACAATAAAAAATTTAATTTTTTTGGCTTTTGCAGTTTATTTCTCGAACACACCTTGATAATATAACTTTCAACAAATGAAAAATTTAATAAACATCAGGTTAAATTTATATCGAGTAAATCCTAGTTATTTTTAAATAACATGATTATATTAATATAAGCTGTTAATTATCTCTAAATACTTGCCACGGCAGTATTATTAATGATAGCTTTTGTTAAATTTGTTATCAAAAGGTAATGTTGGAAATATGAAATTGAGAATTCGACAACTAGGACTGTTTAATGGCTTATGGGGAGAAGCTGCCAAGTCGATTAAATCGATGCGTAAAGACGCAGGCTTCACTCAAAGTCAACTAGGACAAAAGCTAATTCCAACGGTGGATCAAGCTACTATATCCAATTGGGAAACTGGTAAAACACCAGTACCTTTAACAAGTTATTTTTTAATTTGTTTTATATGTGGGTTTAGTCCAGAAGAACAAACCAAGCAACTACTCGAAAGTCAACAACCAGAAAACAAAAGAAATTAAAAGGACGTACCTGATGTTTAGTTATGAGAGTTTAACGAGTCTACTTGACTATTATGGCTTTATAATTCTTCCCTTTTATATTTTCGCACTGATAATCAGTTGGAAGAATTTAAATTTTAGATATTTATTATTATTACTAATAGGTATAGAGGCTTTTGACTCAGCAATGTACTTCAAAGCAGTTTCTTGGGGTAATGTATATTACTTGTGGGGATTCTTTATGTGTACTTTATTTATAGTACCAGTCCTTACAAGAAGGCTTATTGCTGAGAAGTTGGAACCAAATATAGAATTTTTCAGAAAAGCAAAGAAGAATTATAGATTTACGAGGCAAGAAGGTGGATTACTATTTCTTTTCTATGTAACAGCAATAACATTTTTAATTACTTTTGCCGAAGTAAACCTATATAAATTATTTTTAATAGATAGCTATCCATTCAGACTATACATATACGAACCAACTCACATATTAATATCAGTATCTGAGTTATTCCTAGTGTTTAGTATGATTTTAGATAAAAAAGAAATTGTCAATGACAGCGATAATAGTTTGGCACATGACAAATTATAAGGCTGATATATAAAATTTGAAACATAGAACTAAGGAAATAAAATGAAAGAAATCGAGAAAGACTTACTTGCATATGTATTTGGTGGCGGACCTGCAAATGGTGGTGGCGAATATCCTGTCCGTGCCGAATAAAGCCCATTGTGATTTAAAGTCTAAGCTTACTCGCTTAATGAAATTAGACCTTAGTTCCATGAAGTGCAAATTAAGTAAAATTAGAGTATGAAATTCGACTTTACTCGAACCCAAATATGAGAAATAAATTTGTGATGTTTTTCATTAATTTACTTATTTGCTTGTTTTTATCAGTTGAAGTTCAATAAAGGACTATTGTATTACTCATAAATAGGAATTTTGGTTTAAATAATCGACCTCAAAAATGAGGTCGAAACCTTTAAATTACAGTGAAAATTTGAAGGTCGTAAAAACTATTCTAGTACTAAGTTGCCACTAAAGAGACGTTAAGCGTCTTTGTTAAAAATGATTATACCTACTGTCCATTCATTGTTCACTACCCATCTCCCATCATTCCTACAGGTGGGTGCAAAATAGCGAACATAAATATTCACATTTCCCTGAACGTTCCAGAACTCAAAGCGTTTTCCCTACACTATATCTTATTAGTTATAGACTAACGTAAATAAAATTATAAACTAGCTGATAACTCACTCACTTCACACTTGAATAAAGGGTCCTTTAATTGTTTGAAGCGTTTTCTATAAACACTATCTACCATGGTATCAGCTTCATTAGCTTGCCTGTCATCTTTATTGCATTGCTTGTCGGTTGGAAAAGTATTAATACACGCTGCCTACTAATACTACTGGCTGCCCTTGAGCTCATTGCTACGATAATAGCTGAATTTGCGCTAGACTGGCGTAATTACTATTATTTATGGATATTCCTAAATAGCCTACTCTATATTTATGTTGTACTTGCTAGAAGGCTTATTATTGCACGCTTACAAAAACGCAGCCGACTTTTTAAAGATGTTCTCGATAACTTTTATTTCACCAAGCAAGAAGGTGCATTGTTATTTATCTACCTGTCCTGTTCAGTAATTACCTTTATAGCATTGGTAGAAGTAAGCTTGTATGTCATATATGCTATTAACTCCTTTCCATTTATTAAATATTTTTTTAGCCCATTACTGACGCTACTTTGCTTGCTCGAAGCCATCGTAATACTTTGGCTTGCAACAAGAACAGTCCCAGTGGATGAAGACGTTCTTACGATAAAAAATAACAGAAAATGTGCTCTAACATCGCAAAAACGTCAAAACTCTTCAAGTGGAAAGTAGCTTGTATACATAAGCTATGCAATTAACACAAAACCATTAATGCAGCCCTAAACCTGGTATATAAATTTAGCTGTGTAAAATAAACCACTGAGTATATACGTTTTATGTGGCATAAATTTCAGTATAAGTACCATGCTAAAAAAAACGATTATTTTGAATAAATAACTTATACAAACTTGTTTTTATCATACACACTAAACGTTATTTATCCGCTCATAGTTCACTTCATTAAGCCAAGATTTTTCTGGTATGCATCTATGATGCCTTTGATATGCTGACTGTTTTTAAGAATAGACAAATTGAGCCTTTGCAACTGCTTTTCTGTTAACATCCCAGGGCGAAGCATATAATGAATTGGGTTTTCATAAATGCGGACTGTGGTAGATTTTATTTTGTTTATATATTCTGACCTTTGCAGTAAATAGGCACCGGTTAAATAGTCTGCTACCGCATATTCAACTCGCTTTTTATTAATTAAGTCAAATCGCTCATGGGCAAAGTTTGTTTCAACCACACAATCTTCACAAGTGCGCCTAAAGTCTGCAAATGGCTGCCCATACACACTCCCGCGACTGACTGCGACGAGATTTTTTCCAAGGCCCTCAAGTAAATTAAAAGATGTCACGTTAGCAAGGCTCGACATGTCTTGTTGATTTTGTTTGTGCGTGAACAATAGCATGATTTCTTGTCGATAAGGTATGCTGAATTCAGCGTACTTTCGTCTAGATTGCGTAAAACTTGCGGCTGGGATTAAATCAACTTGGCTCTCTTGAAACTGTTTAAACGCTCGACTAGAAGAAGGTAATTCAACATATTGCCAGCAAAACCCTGCATCCCTTAAAATCAGCTCTACGATCTCAACTTCAAGACCAACATAGTGCGCGCCAATACGTTCAGAATAGGGCGGCCAGTTACCACTGGTGCTTACTCTCAAGGTTTTCTCACAGTTTATCTGCGCACCACTTGCTTTGCTTGCAAGTAAAATAAGCGAAAAAAAACACAGTGCCTTCCCCCACTCATCAAGCATTTTAATTGCCAACTTTCTCAATCTTAACTTTGCCTTAGAAGCTCTCATTAATTACATTATAAGCATTAACTGGATTCATAGCAGCTCGGTTGTCTTGGGCAAGCTGTGCCACGCGTGCAAATGACTCTAACATCGTTATTGATGCCTCGCTCTATCCAATTAATATTAAGTATTTTTGCCACACTCATTAATTGTTTTTTTAGATGCCACGGCACCACACTGGCACCTCCTTGTTTTATGCATAATGCTTGCAGCTCTTGTACAACCTCCTCGGCACTATACCCTTGCGCATCGATGGCTGGATTCAGGTCTATACCAGCACACAAAACATGTGCATTCTCTACCAAGTCATTTACTTTTAGTGACTCACAACAATATAAATGTGGTTTTCCATTGACGTTTAGAATAGATAATTGTGCGCTGGACTGCTCAGTTTGTGCTACAAACTTTCTAAATACAGCCCAATGCTGGCAAGGATCTTCTACACTGCGCATGTTTCCCCAAGGCAGTGGGATCCCATTCCCACGATATACAGCTTTCAGCTTACCAGGTAAATAAGCATCAAAGTAATGCCAATGCGGATATGGAGAGACCACGGTCATGCGCCGCATTGCAACCGATGGCGAAATATTTAAATGCTGATGAATGTCAATCTCATAGCCATACGAGTCTAATAACTGCCGGTAAGCCACTTTTGGGCAAAGAAGCGCGCCGGCAAAAAAGCTGGATTCAAAATCATGCCACGCGGTCAGGATATCTTGCGCATTGGGCGCAGTGTCGGAAGCTGGCAATACAGCCGTATTAAATCCGCCAGTACGCAAAACACAACGCAAACCTTCTAGTTCATGTAAAACACTGTGACCTATATGCACGGCTAGATCATACTTCAGTCTTGCTGGGTTTTTCTCCAAAGTTCGATTAATGTGCACAATATTTGGTTCACTAAAATAGGATGTGATTAAGTGGTTAAACACATGACCACTGTCATCCATCACTTCATTGGGCACCTTATCGAACCATTTAACCACTAAGCCTTGTTTTTTGAGCAACATTAATAATGCTTCAACGCTTAGATATAAATTTTTGCCACCTACTTCATCAGCCGCACGTTCTAGGTCGGGAAAATGATTCTGATGATGCTCTTGGTGAGCGCGGATCAGTAAATGTGCAAACTGACGTCCGCTGATCCCTGTTTGCGAAAGCATTTCTGGTATCGCGATTTGTAAAATGTCATTTGAAAATAAAAAGTTGGGCTCAAGCGCCATGCCCTCTATTCCACCGGATCGCCCTTTTTGTGGCGTAATGTCATCAGGCTCTGGGTCTGTGTCTAAAAACCAAGAAAGAGGCTTTTGAAACACCTCGGCAAAGTTGTCTAACATGCCACTACTTGGAGTACGTTTTCCCCGCTCAATCATAGATAGATATGACACCGATGGCGCTGTGTGCGGGTCAACTCTGATGCAGCGAGCAGACAGATCTTCCAGCGTTAAATGGTTACGCTTTCGAAGGTTGCGAATTTTGGTACCGAGAAAGTGAGACTTACGCATCAATTCTGACGATTTTTTCATTTTTAATACCAATCCTTCTAATTTAAGCGACTTTCATCAATGTTCGCGACATTTTTAAACATGTGCATGATATAAAAGAGCATAAACTCGAGCATTTTACAACAAGAGGTCAGACCAGGCTTTGTAAAATTTACACTGTAAAATTCTTTTTGTGAAATTTATTGATATTTTTTTATACACTGAAATTGTAGTCAATTAATCAGCGAGCGTTATGAGACAACCATAACGTCACAACAATTTAATTTCGGTAACTGGGGATACATCAATGAAAGCACAACTTCAAACCACACCACCACTGAGTGAAGAATGCCAGAAACTCATCATTGCAAAACAATTTTTAGATCAACACTGCCCGCTCGAATTCGGTTCACATACTCAAGTGAGTGCTTACGTTGTTTATTACAATCATCTCATGGTTTTTTTTGAAGACGGGCAACATTGTGGGTTGAAAAACACCAAGCAATTTGTCGCGCTTTGTGGCCACAAAGAAGAGCCTACAACTATATTGCTACAAAAAGATGATGGCCTACATATTGAGCTGAGCTTTAATATCGCTGGTGAAAATGGAAAATATGATAAAGCCCATATTAACGACGTACAGTATGAAACACCATTTAGTTCGATTGATACACAAAATCGTCAACACACCAAACTTTGGATGAGTTTCATTGATGGCGTTCAGCACACTTTACTCGATGAGCCTCGTTGTAAATGTTATCGCAGCAAAAACGGTGAAGATTACGAAGTATGACAATTACTGCAAATTACATTTTTTATTCTTTATGAATTTTTATTCTGGCCGCGTATGAAATCGCGGCCAAATGTGAATACTTACTCGCATCAAATCTATAACTTTCCAATGCATAACGCCCTGTTGTTATATTTCATTTCATGCATTCAGATTATTTTCAGCTAACCTCAATATAATCGCGCACCTATTTAACTGCGGCGGGTAACAATGAATAGAGTATTCGATTGGATAAAAAGCATGAACTGGATGCTGTGGGCACTGATCTTCGGTATTGCAACAGGGCTCATTTTTGGTGAACGCGTGGCGTTTTTACAGCCTATTGGCGAAGGTTTTGTCAGCTTAATGCAAATTACTATCTTCCCCTATATTGTTGTCAGCCTCGTTGTTGGCCTAGGCAAATTCAGCCCAGATCAAGTAAAAACTGTACTCGCCAAGGCCGCCATTACCATGATAGCACTTTGGGTAATAGGCCTTGCCGTGATTTGGTGCTTTACGTTAACTTTACCAAGTCATGATGCTGGTACCTTCTTTTCTCCAGCCCTTGTAGCACAAGCGCCAGAAGTTAACTTTGTTCAGCAATATATTCCCTCTAACCCTTTTGCATCTATGGCACAGGGAAATGTACCTGCTCTTGTAATATTTTGTATCGCATTAGGTCTTGCCCTTATTTCAAACGGTAGAAAAAACCAGTTACTTGATGTACTTGAGGTCGTCGGACAAGGTTTGACTGTCATGTCAAAAAAAGTAATTAAGTTTTTCCCAATCGGTATTTTCTCGATGACTGCAAGTACCGCGGGCACCATCGGACAAGAAGAGCTCAGTAATCTGCAAATTTATTTAGTCTTAGTTATTTGTTTAGGCTTTTACCTGATGTTTGCTTTACTGCCTATGCTGGTTGCTGCACTGACACCGGTAAAATACCGCGACTTAATCAAGGTAATGCGTAACGCATGGATAACGGCATTCAGTACCGGTAACGTGTTTATCGTGCTGCCTGTCATCACAGAAGGAATTAAAGCACACCTTCAAAAAATTAAACGTAGCGATGAAGAGTCTGATCATATTGCTGAAGTATTAGTGCCTATTGCATACACCTTCCCAAGCCTTGGTAAACTAACTACTTTAATGTTTGTCACTTTTGCTGCTTGGTTAACAGGTAACCCAATTTCCATTGAGCAAATCCCAAATGTAACCCTCTCTGCAATGCTCAGTTACTTTGCCAACGTCCACATTGCCATTCCTTACATGTTGGATAGTTTAAAGATCCCAGCTGACAGCTATCAGTTATATTTATCCATGTCTGTGTTGACTGCAAAGGTCGTCTCCCCAACTACGGTTGTGTATATTTTCGCAGTAACGTTGCTGTGTATTTTCTATAACAAACAACAATTACATTTAAAACGCATACGCTCTGTGTATTACCTAACTTTACTGTCAGTATTCCTACCTGCCTTTATGGTCTTAAGTTTTGCGACTAATAACTATTTGGCCAAAAGTACCAAAGGTGCCGACGATGTAATTGCTAATATGGTGGTTTCAGATCAAGTACCAAGCGATGTACTTAACCATGTACCTAAAGCCTATCAAAGCGGCGAACTCTCATTAACCAATATAGACATTATTAAAAAACGAAATCTGCTGCGCGTAGGCTATTTGGTAGATAATGTGCCGTTCAGTTATTTTAATCAAAAAGATGAACTGGTTGGATTTGACATTGGGCTTGCGCATAAGCTTGCGTCTGATTTACAAGTAAAAGTTGAATTTATTCCTTTTAAAAAGCACCAATTGCCTGAATATTTAAGCAAAGGTTATTTCGACATCGCTATGTCAGGGCTAGAGATGAGCGTTATGGACTTAAGCAGTGTGCGCTTCACCAACCCTGTTATGGAACTGCAACTGGCGCTAGTGGCAAAAGATCATAGGCTCAAAGAGTTTGCATCGAGAGAACTCCTGTTAAATAAAGATAAACTCAACCTTGCCCATGTTGAATACCAACCCCTTATGCGAGATGTCGCCAACAGATATAAGCAAATTCAAGTTACACAACTTGGTAATCACCAGTCATTTTTTGAAAAAAGTAGCGACTTTGATGCCCTTGTTATTAGTGCTGAAGCGGGATTTGCGTGGAGTATGTTTTATCCTGAATATGGCGTCGTTGTACCAAAAGGGGCTGAGCTCAAATACCCTGTTGGGTTCGCCGTAGCAAAGCGTAATGTCGATATTTTGAATTATGTAAATACATGGCTATCCATCCAACAAAGTAAGGGCGCGATACAGAGTAACTATGATTATTGGATTTTAGGTAAAGGCACACAAGTTAAAGAGCACCGATGGTCACTCCTTGATGAACTTACGGAAGAACTCAATCCGTGATAACAAAAACGCCAGTAATCACTGGCGTTATCTCTTTCCGGCTTAAGCACAGTAAAAAGTACACTACATATATATTTGCACAAACCCTACGGTACTGGCACTCAACTGCAACAAAATGGCTAATAGCAACTTGAGTTGAAATGACCATTTACTGGTTTTGTGCTGAGTAAAGTGCATAGTGAGGTGAGTAGTACAGTGCAACGCCAGCATAGATAACAAGATCAATGTTTTTTCAGATACTCTTTGCTTGTTGCTTTGCGCATACGACTTGTCTTTGTAAAATGCTAGATACATCATGGCGTTCGTCAGTACTAGTACCGTCAACACAGTCATAAGCAGAACAATACTGTGCTCAACCACGGGGATCGTCAGCATAGCAAGCGCCACCAAAGACACGGCTACACAACACTTGCTCACATAGATAATAAAAGTATTAAATAGCATAACGGTGTACTTTTATGCTAATTACCGAGTTAACAATGATCATCGCTCCGCCTCTTTCTCCATATCATCACCCATCAGCCTTTTTTGATTAATGAGATTAAACAACTCTACGGTCGCCATTGCATCATTGAGAGCCCTATGATGACCTTGAAGCGGTATATCTAAATCCTGACAAATTTTACCAAGAGAGTAGGACGCATGCCCAGGGATCCACTTGCGACCCAATTGCACAGTACATAGCTTAGCGCGCTTATATTGCCTCTCCAGTCTCGCAAACTCGGCCTTTATAAAGCCAAAATCAAAGTTAACGTTGTGCGCGACAAAAATAGCATCTTTACTAAAAGCATCGATATCGTCAACGACCTCACTAAATATCGGCGCGTCATTAACCATCTCATTGTCAATGCCTGTCAATTCGGTGATATAACGCGGGATCCGCCTCTTGGGATTGATTAGACTGTGCCATTTTCCAACAATTTGCCCATTAACAACCTTGACCATGGCAATTTCAGTGATTTTATCATGCTCTTTTTTTCCACCTGTCGTTTCTATGTCCACAATGACATAAGGCTGCATAGGTTGCACTTGCCACTGAACTGTTTGTATCCCCACGTCAAAACCTGATTCAACTAGTTTTTTTATAGTGATCAATTGATTACGGCGCAAGCTATCTCCTGGCGCTTTCACTTCGATAAACCTAACGCCATTTTGACAGACCATTAAATCCGGATATCCATCTTTCAACCCATTAAAGTCTTTACTCATTGCTCGCAAGTGGTTACACACCGCGTCGATAGGTGCATATTTAGCAAACTCAAACAGTTGCGCTAGGCCATCTGGGTGCCAGTACATTAAACGATTATGTGACCCAAACTTTTCTGACGCCTGTTTAACTAACCAACTTAATAGCTGTGCATTGTCACAAAAGGCGCTTAAACGTTGCTCTATCTCTGACTTAAACACTTGATAAAACGAGTTATCTTTTATGCACTTGGGTGTGCGTTCAAACTCATTAGAAAATGCATTTCGGGGATCTTCAAACAACTCATACCAAAAGCTTAAACAAAATAAGGTACGCCACAATCTATTTTCACAGTGATAAGCTGTGGTGCCTGAACGTCCATAAAGCTCTACAAGTCCCTGTTCTACATAACCAACGTACGCCTCATCCAGTGCTATAGGTTCACCGCTGTCTCTAAGCATATCTGTTAATAGTGAGGTTCGAGTTTGCGTGAACTTTAGTCGGTAAAAGTCCTCTGCAAAAAAGAGCAGCTTTTCGTCGCCAGGCGCATCCAACAGCTGCTCGATCAAGTTTTTACACTGCTGGTGTTCACCTTTGCCGTATAGTAAGCGGATATACTTTTCTTGCGCTTTAGGGTGACCACTCAAAACCAGCAATGATTCACTCAAGGCGCTATTTTCATCAGCCACCAAATTAGCCAGTTTATAACATAAATGATCGTATTTTATTTGTGCCAACTGGCCAATAGGCTGAGGGTATTCATGTGCTGACACACTATTAGCTAATTTGAGTGCAGACTCTTGCGCTAACCCTTTTAAATCGAGGTATAAATTACAATACAAATAGGCACTGAGCGCTTCTTGTTGATGCTCAAAATGCGCATTCCCCTGCACTCTGCCATTTTGCGTATGCATAACGCCTAAGTCTCGCATCGAGAACTGCGTCAATCCACCGCCTAATTTGCCAAAAAATAGAAACAAAAAATAAGCTAAATCTGACTTAAAAGGAGATGAAAAGTATGTTCCTATTATGGCTGATGATGGATCAAGGTTATCTAGCTGGGACAAAATATAATCGAGCCAAAGCGACTTTTTAGCTGATTTAACAGGAGTACCAGATAAGGCATGCGCTTTGGCAAGCGCAATCAGCTGGGTTTTGTTAAGCTCAGATACTAGACTCGCCAATGCAGACTTATCATCTGCGTGTTGTAACCAGCCTGCGCGTTTTAATTCATTATATGCCTGACCAAAGTCTTGGATTTCCTCATAAACAAGCTCGTCTGCACATACAAAATCACGTTTCCTATTTACTACACGAACCAACAAACACTGACTATCTTGAGAGAGTACCTTAAAGCCATTAACTTTTGCTCGCTGATTTTCACTGAGTAAATCCCAACTTGTTTGCGTTAAGTAATCAAGTAGCTCATAAAAGTGCGTAAGATAGTATTTTTCTGGCAGTGTTTTCAAAACTCAAGCCTGTATATTTAAACAGTACTTAAATATGCCAAATTTCCTGTCATATGGCTATTAATTTTTACTCAGTCACATCAGAGCGCGCGTTTTGTGTACTCAAATGCGCTTTCAGGCATTGCAACAAAGTTCCAGGTTGAATTGGCTTTGTCAAATAATCATCCATGCCCGCATCACGACATTTCTTTTCATCCCCACTCATCGCATTCGCAGTTAAAGCAATGATTTTAATGTGTTGATTGCTCTGCCCTGCCTGCCCTTGCCTAATATGTCCAGTCGCTTCATAGCCATCCATTTCTGGCATCTGACAATCCATCAATACCAAATCATAGGGTTTTGAATGCTGACAATGACGCAAAGTATTTATCGCTTCCTGACCGTTTGTGACCACGTCAACAAATTCAATACCCAACTTTTTCAGCATACTTGTTGTGACAATTTGATTTACATGATTATCTTCGGCGAGTAATAATCTCGGTTTTGGATCCCACACAACAGGCTCTTGATCATCACTCTCTTTGAAGGATTTTAAATAATGAGACGTGACTATTGGTTTCGCATTCGCAAGTGCTTCGCCATCCTCTCCTACTACAGATAGCGCATTATGCAAATCTGTTGTCGTTGCAGGCTTTGGAAAATATCCAGAGAATCCACGTTTTGCAAAATATGCCGCATCACCTTGGTGACCCATCGAGGTCATCATAATGAGCTTGATACTGTTAAGCCTTGGATCTGCTTGCATTTCAGCACCCAACTTAGCACCGTCCATCACTGGCATTTGCATGTCTAAAAGCGCGATATCGAATAGTGTTTTATTTGGGTCTTTAAGCCTCGTCTCACATTGAGACAAGGCCTCAATCGCCGAAGCGGCTTCTGTAACCGAAGCGCCCCAGATTTCTAATTGCTCACGCAAAACCGTACGATTTGTCTGGTTATCATCCACTATTAGTAACTCTAGCTTACTAATGTCAAATTTAGGCATTGGCCGATTATTTTGCTCGCCGATGTCTAACATGATTGAAAAGTAAAACTCACTCCCACAACCTTCTTCACTTTTCACCCCAATACTGCCCCCCATCAGCTCACACAGCTTTTTAACGATGGACAAACCCAATCCAGTGCCACCATATTTGCGCGTGGTTGAGGAATCAACTTGTGAAAAAGTCTCAAATAACTTGTGCTGTTTTGATAGCGGTATCCCGATACCACTGTCGATAATAGAGCAGTCTAAACGTAATTTATCTTGCACTTTGCACAACTCAGCCCGGATGATTATTTCACCTTCATCGGTAAATTTAATGGCGTTACCTACGAGATTTGATAACACCTGTCGCAAGCGACTCGGATCACCCTTTACTACCGAGCTGTCTACTTTGACGATGTCTAAAATCAGCTCGATACCTTTACTTTGAGCTTGTAAGGCGGCAGATTCCGAAAAATCCCCAAATAGCTCTCTCAAATCAAAGTCCAGCAGCTCCAACTCAAGCTTTCCTGCATCGACTTTTGAGAAGTCTAATATGTCATTGATTAAATTAAGCAGAGAGTTTGCACTATTCATCGCTAATCGAGCACGATGTTTTTGTTCATCATCTAATGGACTATTCATCATTAAATTTAACATGCCCAAGACACCATTCATTGGCGTGCGGATCTCATGACTCATGGATGCTAAAAAAGCGCTTTTCGCTTCACTGGCTTGCTCGGCTTGTACTTTGGCATCTGCCAACGCTTTTTGTTGGCGGATCTGCTCAGTTACATCCTGTAAAATGCCCACATAAGCAATCAACTTTTTGTTTTCATCCAAAACTGGGCCTATGTGCATATTGTTCCAAAATGGCTCACCATCTCGACGATAATTGAGTATCTTTTCTCTGTGAGGTTGCTGTAATTTGATGGCTTCACGGATCGCCTCAACCGCATTTGGTGATGTTTGCTCGCCTTGTAAAAACCGACAATTTTTACCAATTACAGACTCATCATACCCAGTAATACGTTTAAAAGCTGAATTAATAAAACTCAGTGGCATGTCTTTTTTATAAGCGTCAGTAATAACAATGCCTACATCACAAGACTCAATGGCATACGCTAACAAATCATTATGCTCTTTGGCCTTTTTCAATGCTTCTTGGTACATCTTCTGGTCGGTAATATCGGTGAGCGAGCCCGACATTCTTACTGCTTTGTTATGCTCATTGCGCAGCGCCAACCCTTTTGAGCGATAAAAGCGAAAATCCCCATTAAAATTTCGCATCCTAAACTCAATATCAAAAGCCTCACCGCTTTCTAAATGCGTATTCAATGCACCAAATGTATTGGTTTTATCTTTTGGGTGTACCGCCCTTTCAAGGCTTTCAAAAATATCAGGAAATCCGTTAGTATCATTGCCGTCATAGCCCAACAATTCTCGAAATCTCGGTGAAAAGAACATGCTCCCCTTTTCAATGTCCCAATCCCATATTCCATCATTACTTCCTTTGATTGCCAATTTAAAACGCTCTTCGCTTTTCTGCGTTTCTTTTTGTGAGAGCTGCAACTGCTTAAAAGGGTTTAACAATAGCTGACGACCGAAAAAAAACAGCAATAAAAAGGACAACAGCAAACTAATCACCACCGCTTTTGCTATGGCTAAGATGAAAGTATTTACGCTGTTTTGAATGATTTGTTGATCAATAAAAAACTTTATCTCAACATCGGTATCAGGAAGTTGGCTTTCAAATAACTGTAAGTACTCGAGCCCAGTCTCTGCGTTACTATACTTGACCCATTGCCCCAGCAGTTCAACGGCCAATTCACTTTGGCCCATATCAATCGCGAGTAAGGATGCCAAGTCTGTTTTAAACTCAGAGATAAGCACTCCTTCAGTAAAACCGTTATATTCTATAGGAACGGCTAAAACAAACTGAAAATCTTGCTCTTCATATTTAAGCACCACGGCTTGACCCAGCTCTCCCAATAACATCTGGTCAAGCCAAGGCTCGCGGCTAAACTTACCACTGTATAAAGGAGAATTAGTGAACACCGGCTCTGATAACACGTTGTACAAATGCAGTGGAACATGCGCACCAAGCACCTTGTAGTCTTTTAAAAAGTCAGAGAGCGATGCACGAGATATGTCGCTGCCCATAACTGCATTTGACAACATGGGGATCTTGGCCAAATCCTTTAATAAGATTAATCGCGTGGATATAAACTGACCAAGGTTACTTACCGCCAGCTTTGCCTCGGTTTGCCTAGCCTGAAGTTGTAACTCTTTTACTGAGCTGTCGGCCCTCGTGCCAACTAACGACAAACTAATCACAATTGACAAGACCAAGCTACACAATAAAAATGCATAAAATGCTCTGTCAGAAGACATGCTAAAAACTTTGTTTAGCCAACGAATCATGAATTATCCACCAGCACTTTAGTGCTGCCATTAGACTGAAAATACGCCATACACAAGTCATCAATGCCTAATGCTTCATGCGCATCTGGATTTTGAGTACTCCACCTTGAGTATGGATTCTGATAAGTTTTGATAAGCCCTTTTACTGGTTGATCGATTTGCTCAAGCGCATTTCTAAATGCCACTCTGTCTTTAGACATATCACCAGTAAGTTCAATTTTATCTATTGCTGCCAAAGCAACTTTTGCAATGTCATAGCCATGAATAAAGCCTGTGGGGGCAAATAGGAAGTCACGCTCTGCAAATTCATCGGCAAACATGCGTTTAGCATTATTCCATACTTTGCCTGCTTGTTCAGACAATGGTCGCTGTTGAAATGAAAAACAACTTTGAATAAAGTGCAAATCGATACCGGATGCCAGCTCTACTTTTGCCTGCTGAAAAAAGTCTCCGCCAGTAATGCCCCAATGGCTAATAATTGGAATTCGTTGCTCCTTTGGATAGTCAGCCATCGCTGAGACCAGCTGCTTGCCTTCAATGGCATTACCAACAAACAAAATACAATCACTGTCTTTTGCGAGCATTTCTCTGATATGAATTTTTGCGCTGCTTTCCTTCATGCCCCAATCAAACCAAGTCACCGTGGCCTCTGGGTTACCCAAAGCTTTACCAATTGATTTGTAGTTTGATTTGCCCCAAGGCGTTCTTTCTAAGAAAAGGTGAGGGTTTTTGCACGCGCGTTGATTAGCAAACTCCACAAGCTTGATACCCGCTTTGGTGTCATCCACAGACAGACGAAATACCCAATTTTCGCCCTCATCATAACGTGTAATGGGGCCACCTGCCGCCCAAGGCACCAATAAAGGAATTTGATTTGTATTAATAAACTCACGGTATTTTATGTAAGGTGAAGAATGTAACCCACCCAGCACAAACAGCCCTGATGGATCTTTCAAAAAGCGCTTAAAGTTCAGAAAGCTGCGATTGCTATTACCACGATGATCACGAGACAAAAGCTTAATTTTAAAGCCTTGGGCTTGACTATCTACCTCTTCTAAAGCACTTAGAAAACCCATTTTTATCGCGACAGCAGATTGTCTATGGGTACTATAGTCTGAATCATGATAAACATGTAACTCAGGTAAGCTTTTATCTTTTGCAAATAAACCAGTCGACAAAGCAACACAGAGCACGGCGCAACAGTATTTGAACATAAGCACGAATCAATTATTTTTAGCTACTATAAAGTTAGTCTATCTTGCCTATGAATTACAATTCCATCAAAGTATTAAATATCAATTAATTGTCTAATCGCTTGCCAAGTCTGTGGACTATTTATAACCCTACCGTGGCCTTGACCTTGCGTGCTATGTAAACTGGCATGACTGTGTTTCTCTACCTGTGTCAAAGTATGCTGGTATGGCGCGTATTTGTCCTCTTTGTCATGAACCATAAAAAGCTGAGATTGCTTAGCCAAGTGATTTTCTGCTTGCAGGGACTTAAATACCATATCATGCTCTGTCTCTACTTCATTAAGTAGTCGCTCAACCAGTTTATCCGTTATCCCTGTAGAATAAATACGCTCCTGAAATGAATTATAAAAGTCAAACGTGGGAGCAATCATGACATGTTTTGTATTATTCGTTGCATTCACAGCGCTGATTGTGCCCATTGAATGACTCACTACCCCTTTGATTTCATTACTATCAAACTCTACTAAAACGTGTTGTAACCCTCTTATAAACAAAGGTAAATTTGCAAACTTACCCGCACTTTTACCATGCCCATAATGATCAAAGCCCACCACAGAAAACCCTTCATCAATGACTTTTTGCATCAATGGATAAAATTGACTCACGCCGCCAGACCAACCATGGGTGAATACAAACTTTGGACCTTCTCCACCTTCTACCAAGTTTAGGGCACCATAGGGTGTTTCAAGTTTACGGCGACTCATTTGCTGTGGTAGTGCGATTTCTTTGCGCCCAGATGCAGGTGTTAACAGTAGTTTTCGAGTCGCATTTAAACTCATCTTAGGAGCAACTTTGGCCATGAGACTCGATACACCTCGGGTGATATGGAAGCTCATAGATTTCTTATTCTTGTCTGAAAAATATATTTTACTGCTCATTCGATTTGGCTCCATATTTGTCTAACAATGCATTAAACCCTGTTTGAAAGCGACTACGCTCATCATCTTCAAGTGATAACCAGCGCAGATTTTGACTTCCGAGATATAAAGAATACAGTTCAAACACAAATTGCTTTGGACAAGTGTCTGCTGCAAAGTCTCCATCTTGAATAGCTTGTGAAACGATATGCTGTAAATAACTCAACCAATTTTTTAAAGTGGCTTGAATATGCTCCCTAAGCGCGCCTGGTTGATCATCAAACTCAGCTGCTGCATTGATAAAAATACACGTTGCCGCGTCTGGCTTATACCAATTAAGCCAATTTTGACAAAGCTGGTTTAACTTTGCCAAGCCCCTCGTATCTTTATCACACGCTAAAATAACGTGCTCTTTAAACAAGTCAGATGCATATTCAAGCACATTTAACTGCATGGTTTCTTTAGAATTAAAATGTCCAAACAGCCCAGATTTAGACATGCCTGATGCAGTCGCCAACATGCCAATCGTCAAATCATTAAGGCCTGTTTCAGAGGCCAATGCCAAGCCTTTGGCTAAAATTTGCTGTTTAGTTTGTTTACCTTTACCCATAACACTCTAAAAAAGAACGAACGTTCGTTTTATATTAATAGATACACTAAAGAGATCAAGGTTTATTTAATGTAGTCTTTTTTCAGCTTAGAGAGACTATTCTAAAACCACTTAAAAAACAGAAAATTAACGGCATAAAAAAAGAGCGCATAACGCGCTCTTTTACTTTGCTTAACATGCTAACCCACGTTAGCTGCCAGATCCTGCATCCCCACTCATTTGACTTTGGATGTAGTTTTGAATACCAATCAAATCTATCAGGCCGAGATGTTGCTCAAGCCAATAGATGTGATCCATTTCTGTATCATCAAGCAAGGCTTCTAAGGTTTCTCTTGTTACGTAATCTTGCTCTTCTTCACACACCGCGATGACCTTTTTAAGATGATCTTTCACCACCACTTCGGCAGCTAAATCATTTTCGAGCATCTCTTTCACATTACTGCCGACATTGATAGGCGCACGTGACGCTGTGTCAGGTGTTCCCTCTAAAAATAAAATCCGCTCAGTAATGCGCTTAGCATGATCCAACTCTTCTTCATATTCATGAGATAATTTGTCATGCAAACGCGCCATTCCCCAATCTTCATACATTTTGGAGTGTGCTAAATATTGGTCCATAGAACTGAGTTCAAGGGTGAGTTGCTTATTTAGCAAGTCGATAACTTTGTTGGAACCTTGCATAATTTAATCCTCTATCTGTGATTGAAGATAGTTTTCAATACCCGTATTCTTAATTAAGAAATCTTGAGTCTCGAGCCAGTCCACATACTCTTCTTCATACTCTAAGATGTCTTCGAGTAACTCTCTACTAACGTAATCTTGCTCTTTCTCGCATAAGTCAATAGCTTCGCGCAATGCAGGTAACTGCTCGTGCTCAAAAGCAAGGTCGCAACTAAGCATTTCTTCGGTATGCTCGCCAATGCGTAACTTTTCAAGATGTTGTAAATTCGGTAAGCCCTCTAAAAATAAAATGCGCTCAATCAAATCATCTGCTTGCTTCATATCCTTGATTGATTTTTTATAGGCTTTTTCGTTTAGCTCTTCAAGTCCCCAGTTTTTGTACATCCGAGCGTGTAAAAAATATTGGTTAATGGACGTGAGTTCGAGTGTCAAAATTTTATTCAAAGTGACAATTACTTGCTTACTACCCTTCATAGGGCCCCCTAGTGGCAAATCAGTTAGACGCTATTTAACACTAGTCCAATATTCGTACTTGGCAAGACTAAATGAAAATAACAAAAAAGTTTTAATATCCTTTTAAAATAAATAACTTATAAAAGAATTAAGAACAATTTTCATTGCCAATAACAATTGAATTTAGGTCTCGATTAACACTTTAAACACGCCGTTGTGATTACCTAACTTGGCTACTTAACTTTCTTCACAGTTTCGACGCCTAAGCGCTTAGCGAGCCTAACTAAATTTGCTCGGTCGATATTAAGTGCTCTGGCTGCCGCTGCCCAATTGAGCTGATGGGTGTTAAGCGCTTTTAAAATAAGGCTGCGTTGAAAATCTTCCGTGGCCTCTTTTATTGGCTGCAACACACTACCCTGTTCAAAACGCGCATAGCTTTCCAGCTCCCCTTTTGGAGATTCAAAACTGAGCTCACAGTGGCTAGGCATAATTTTTATAATGTCTTTTTGCCAGTTTGAATGCTTAGCTTTAAGCGCCGCGCGACTCAAGACATGTTCCAACTCTCGAACGTTACCCGGCCAATCATGGGCTTTTAAGTATAGGAGCAAGTCATCATCTAATAAAAGTTGAGACACGCCTAACTTTTTGCGAAGCTGCTCTACAAAATAACCTGCAAGTGGGACGATATCTGTGCTGCGGTGTTTAAGGGCTGGAACCTGAAGCGGAAAAACTCTTAAGCGATGATACAGATCTGAGCGAAACCGACCTTCATCCACCTCTTTTTGTAAGTCCCTATTGGTAGCAGCCACAATCCGAACATTCACAAAATGCGGCTTATCGCTGCCTACGGGCTGGATCTCCCCGCTTTGCAAGGCCCGCAATAATTTGCTTTGAATATGCAGCGGTAATTCACCAATTTCATCTAAAAACAACGTGCCCTGATCGGCTACCATGAACTTGCCTTCTCGGTGTTTATCTGCACCTGTGAACGCCCCTTTTCGATGACCAAAAAACTCACTTTCTGCTAGATTGTCAGGCAAAGACGCACAGTTTACTTGTACAAATGGTCCAGTACTGCGATTAGATTGCGCATGTAATTGCCGCGCTACCAACTCTTTACCTGTGCCAGTTTCTCCCTGAATAAGCACGCTAAGATCTGAATTTGCAACTAGGCTAATATCTGATTTAAGCTTTTGCATTGGCACAGACTCACCAACCATGGTGTATTGCTGATGGCTCAACTCATTTAACATCGCAATTCCGGACTTGGCGCGCTTAGACAATCTATGCATATTGTCTACTGCACTAAAGTGGCTGGACACCGATGCTTGCACCATAGCAAGTAATGAAGCGCCATAACCGTCAAAAGCATACGGGCTTAAACTATCAAATGTGATCACACCCAACAGCTTATCTTGCTCGTACATTGCAAAGCCCATGCAGGCATGCACTGGTAAATCACCCGTCTCCGCAATCAACATACCATCATAGGGGTCGCTCAGTGGACAATCAGCAGGAAAAATCACCGGTGCCGTTACGCTTTGCGCTATGTCTTTGAGCCTTGGGTGCTCTGATAATTGAAATCGTCTTCCCATGACTTCTGGCGCCAGCCCTGTTGCAGCCAGCGGAACCAAGGCTCCTTGCTCGTGACCTAGCACCGCTATCGCATCTGCACTAATGAAGGCTTTAAGCGCATGCATCACCGCACCACAATATGACACTAAATCAACCTCGTTATCTTTTGGTAACGCCTCAGCAAGTGATTGATTAAAAGTAATTAATTGGGATAACTCTCTTTTTTCCATGTCATATTGACTCACTTATTATAAAAAGACTCCATTAAAAATATGTCAAATAGACTCTAAAGTAAACCCTTAGAATCATAACCATATGTTTTAATTGAATTAAAAAGTTGGCACATCTTGTGCGATATGTGTGACAGGAATACAAACTAAGTGGGTATACATATGCAAATGCAACAAGAGAACTTTACGGGCGTTTTTACTCGTTTACTTTGCGCTTCGAATTGGCTACTTGTCACCAGTATAGTCGGCTTTAGCGTCGCTATCATCGCCAGTTACCCACTTTCTCACCTGCTCTCTATACCCATACAGATCAGCGCGCATATTGGTAGTTTACTGTTCGCTACCCTATTAAAGATTAGCTATGTAGTAAGGTGCTTGTGCCAGTACAGCTTAGGTTTGGAGGTACGCTAGTGACAATGTTACCCATTGAAGAACCTCTATCAAAACCCATTCTTTTAAAGCCATCGACTTGGCCATTTTTGATGTTGGGATTTAGACCCTTATTTTGGCTATCAGCAATTTGGGCGGTCGTTGGCATGTTAATTTGGGCAGGTGTTTTATCCGGCATTTTACACTGGCAAAGCCAAGTTCCTGCAACACTTTGGCATGCCCATGAAATGTTATTTGGGTTTGCCAGTGCCGTCGCTATCGGCTTTTTGCTCACAGCATCTAAAAACTGGACCGGGATCCCAACGATAAATGGCGTTCAGTTGCTATTGCTGTGCAGCTTATGGGTAGCAGCGAGGTTGATTTTTGTATTGCCCGATACCCCTTACATTTGGCTCGCTATTTGCCAAGGCTTATTTTGGTTACTGAGTATTACACATCTGGCCAATACCTTATTGCAAGCTAAGAGCAAAAATAACTATCAATTTATCGTTATTTTGTCGCTCATGGCGAGTGTCAATTTGACCTTCATATGGTTGATTGCAACACATAACTACCTGTTTGCACTTGCTTTGTCACATATTGGTATACTTGGCTTTACGTTTTTAATCAGCATCATTGCTGGGCGCGTATTACCGTTTTTTATTGCAAGAGGCCTTAATCTGCAATCACAAACGACGACCCCTCTGCTCAATCTCGCATTGTTTTGGAGTGCTTTATTAGGGCTTATCGGCTTCTTCGCTCACCATGTATTTAATAGCCCTATAAACCCAGGCTACCTACTCATTTTAACAGGCCTGTTGCATATTGTTCGAAGCATTTATTGGTTCAAATTTGCAATCTGGCAAGTCCCCTTACTTTGGTCGCTCTATATCGCATATTGCTTGATGGGCATGGGCTTGATCGGATTTGGCGGTGCCTATTTGAACTTTGTGTGGCAAGCCAAAGACGCTTTGCACTTAATTACCATAGGTGCAATGGGTCTGATGATTTTATCAATTATGTCGAGAGTGTCACTGGGACATACCGCAAGACCACTCAAGGCACACCCGCTTCTGAGTGTGGCATTTGCACTGTGTTTTCTATCAGCCCTGATCAGAAGTCTATTTCCTTTATTTATCAATCCGCACGATGCATGGCTTGCCAGCGCTATTTTATGGTCTGGTGCATTTACCATTTTCGTTGCGATTTACACCCCTATTTTAATGAAATCTCGCCTCGACGGGCGTCGTGGTTAATTGGAGAATACCTATGTTATCAACTCAAACAATTAAACTGGTTAAGGACACCATTCCTCTACTCGCTAATGCAGGACCTGCGGTCACTGATCACTTTTACAAACGTATGTTTAGTCATAACCCTGAGTTATTAGATGTCTTTAATATCAGTAACCAAAAAACCGGCAAGCAACAATTTGCGTTATTTAACGCGCTGGCGGCTTATGCAACGCACATAGATAACCCGGCAGTATTGTCGCAGGCTATTGAACGCATCAATCATAAACATGCCAGTTTAAACATTTTGCCTGAGCATTATCCCATTGTAGGTACCCATCTATTGGCCACATTACAGGAAATGTTTCCCAATGAATGTACACCGGAGATCATTGATGCTTGGGCTCAAGCCTATGGCGCTTTAGCTGACTTATTCATTACCCAAGAAGAAGCAATCTATCAAAATAATGAACATAAATCTGGAGGCTGGCGCGGTCGTCGTCGCTTTGAAATTACCAAGATTGTAGAAGAATCAGAGGTCATCAAGAGCTTTTATTTAACGCCGTTGGATAAACGACCTGTGGCTAGCTATCAAGCGGGGCAATACCTGGCCGTTGATTGTGAAATTCAAGGGTCTGAAAATCGCCAGATCAGACAGTACTCATTGTCACAATCAAGTCAAAGCGATCATTATCGTATTTCAGTCAAAAAAGAGGGATTGGTTTCAAGCTACTTACACACACTTGAGCAAGGCGATGAAATAGATGCATACCCTCCTGCTGGTGACTTTATTTTGTTAGCGTCAGATGCTCCTAAGGTATTTATCAGTGCAGGTGTCGGGATCACACCAATGATGGCGATGTTGCAAACAATCAAATCAAACGCATCAAATACACCTTGCTGGTTCTTGCATGCGGCACGTACGCATGCTGAGCACGCATTTTATGACCACGTAGAGGCTTTCAAACCACAGCTATCCTCTCTACAAAGCCATTATTGGATAGAGAATAATGCCAACGGACACCGCGAGGGGAGAATGTACCTAGCTGAAATATCTTCTGAATTACCATTAGAAACCGGTGAATTTTACCTTTGTGGACCAAGCGCATTCATGGCGTTTATAAAAACCCAATTAATTGATTTGGGTGTTGACGACAGTCGTATTCTTTACGAGGTGTTTGGCCCTCACCAAGCACTATAACCTTTTAAAAAGAGCCGAATGGCTCTTTTTTATTCACTGTATATTGTTGGAGTGCGGATTGCCTAAAATTTAAAGCAAATTCAAAATACAGCGCACACATATGCGTCAACACAACAAAGTGCGTTAACAACGCCAGCACAAAATAACAACCAAGTAGCACAATCAGCACATACACAGCTCTGAACGCGTATTTGATTTCACCTATATGACCTTAAAAGAGCAAAATGAGGCAGCAATGACACTTTATCAATCAGATTATTTGACCATGGGTGAAATGGCACTTTTAACTGGTCGATATGGCCTTATTAAACATGATGGTCAACTGGGTGGTACCACGTTAAATGACGCCAACACCAAACCATTTAACGTGATAGAGCAAATGCGAGAGGACCTCACTTATGTAAAATTAAAGCACCTAGCAAAGTCTGATGTGGTAAACAATCATGAAACATTGCTTAAGAAAATTGAACACCACCAGAATGGTATCAATACACATGCTTAATCATTCAGACAGATAAAATATTCTCAAAACAATTTGCTCCAGCTCAAAGCTCATCACTTTTTATGATTATAATTGCATGCAATGGAAATCAAATTTTATAATTATTATTTATATCAATCATCTAAAGAAAGTTACGTTTATAAAAACACTCATTAAAATCAACATTCTGTCTATTTTTTAATCTTTTGGCTTGATCTCTGAAGTACTTGCTCTAGTTTTAATGTTACTAACTTGTAACAATTGGAGCATATACATGAAAAGGTTTATTTTGACTCTCATTTTAGGTTTTACTTCCTGCTTTCCACACTTAGTCCACAGCCAAGACACACTAGAGTATCCTGTCGTGCTGGTACATGGCTTATTTGGATTCGATAACTTGCTCGGGGTTGATTACTTTTATCGAGTCCCTTCAATCATTCAACAAGAGGGTGGCAACGTATTCGTGGCAGAAGTCTCCTCTGCGCATAATTCAGAATTAAGAGGTGAGCAACTGCTTGAACAAGTCGCTTTGATCAGAGCACTAACGGGTAAGGACAAGGTAAATTTAATTGGTCACAGCCAAGGTGCACAAACGATCCGTTATGTGGCATCAGTAAAACCACAATGGGTTGCATCGATAACCAGTATTGGCGGTGTAAACTGGGGGAGTCGATTTGCCGATGTCGTTAGAGGCGGTGTTGACCGAGGCTCTTTTTCTGAGCAGTTTTTGGCATCGCTCGCCAATGCATTGGCTGGCTTAATTGATTTACTTTCAGGAAAAGCCACTGCACCCAAAGATGCTTTACAAGCGCTTGAAGCATTAACCACCGAAGGTACCCTTGCATTTAATCAAAAATATCCAGAAGGTGTGCCAAACCAATATTGTGGTCAAGGCAACATGCTTGAGCACAATGGTGTTTATTATTTTTCTTGGAGTGGTGCTAAAGCATGGACCAATGTGTTTGACCCAGCCGATACACCTCTGGCTTTTATTTCACAGGTTTTTGACGAAGCCAATGATGGACTGGTGTCAACCTGCTCTAGCAATTTAGGACAAGTCATAGGCAATGATTTTAAAATGAACCATTTAGATCAAGTCAATCAGACCATAGGGATCCACCATCTATTTGAAACTGATCCGTTAACTTTGTACAGACAACATATTATTCGCTTAAAAGGGCTAAACCTGTGAAAGGAAAACATCTGTTAACGGTGACGATTGTTGGGGCGCTATGCGCCTTGGTTTTGTGGAAAATTAATACAAACACGCAAAGCGCTGAACAAATCGCACTGCACTACCCTACTTTTCAAAAACCTACTGTTCAAAAACTTAAAACACATGCAGAAACCGAGATTTCTGTTAGCTCAAACCCCATGCCAATATGCAGTTCAGTGAAAAAGTTACACAAAACATACATAGACGATTGGTTAATCACCTTGCAGCATAAACAGCAAGTTGAAAGCTGGCCTCAGTTTATTCATCAGCTGCCAGTTTGCTTACAGTCACTCGCCCATGATTACATGTGTTATAAAATGGCACTCACTAAAGTGGACCCTTTTTTAAACATACATGAACGCTTTGAAGCTTTAACGGCCTTGCAACGACAATACTTTTCCCAGCAGGTTATCGATGCATGGTTTGAAGATGAAAACAGCTGGCACACGCACACCTTGACACGTTGGCACATTCTCTCTGACAAAACTCTCAGTGAAGACATGCGCAAATCACTACTCGATGCACATATCTCTCAACTGCCAGACGCGCAGCGACAGGTAATTGAATCATCGCAGCGCTTTTTAACACTAAAAAACAACTGGCATTCTATGGACTATAACCAACTTAGTGCAAACTTTGGTGATGAGGCGGCCCAGCGACTTGTTGCATTACAATCTAAGCAACAACTGTGGCAGCAAAGAATTCAACACTACAAGCAAGCTCGCCAAGCGATTGTGGCGCAAGCCCCACTTGAACAGCACAATGAAAAAATAACGACTCTCAAACATAACTTGTTCGACAGCAATGAGTTAAAGCGTCTAGATGTTATTTTGGCTCGTGAGCAGGCTCAATCACCATAATTACATCTGCTCACCAGTAAGTTAGGCTAAAATACTCTCTCGCCCTGTTTTTTTGACGTCAGAACAAATGCTTTTTTCAGTCCTAACCGTTTATATTTCGCTGTTATTTCAACAGAGCTAAGGGCATTATCACCGTAAAAAACATTATGGAATGACAGGTTCTTCGTGTGATCCACATTGATAAACTTACCCATAACAATAATTTGGTCTATCTCACGGCCATTGCCATGGTGAGACGCTTGAGGAGACAACATCAATCCCTCCAAATACTGGATTTTCTCACCCTGTTGCATATAAATGCCAGCCAGTACTTGCTTGAAAATAGTCTCTTTTGCCTGCTTAAATTCAGTGAAAGACAGGTGTCTATCTTTATCTGTATCCGCCGCTAAAAAGTTAGATGCCGATAGCGATATCACGGTATAAACACCTGTTTCATCGAAGTTAAGCGTACCACGCTCAGCGACCATAAGGTGTGCATTAGCAGACACGCTGAACACCAAAAAACACATACACCAAAAGTGATTTCTAAAATAAGTCATTACATCTACCTTTTTTATAATTCACCTTTCACACAACGCTGAAAATATGGGTAACTGTCCGTTGCATAATAATGATAAATACCTTCAGGAAACTCAGGTGTTACACCAAAACGTCCGTTACACTCGTCTAGATCTCCGCTACCCGCCACGTATTCCCAATCCTGTGCAAAGGTGCCTAGTGCATAGACAGAAGTAGATGGGCGATTGCTGCTGACATTTTCAACCAGTTGATAACTACCTGTGATCACTTTAAGCGCGGACTGTGCATCATCTGCATCGCTATATCCATATCGCGCATAAATTGGAAAACCATCTGCCGCCCAACCGATTAATGTCATGGTTGAATCTGAGCCACCGCGCAGTGTTACAAACCCTTCTGGCATACCATGGTAATGATATGAGCCATCTGGTTGCACATGAGCGTTATTGTCATCGGTACCAAAATCAAAGCTCGTTTGACCCAACGCTTCAATGCTCCAGTTTCCTGTATTCCCCACTAGCGAACAATCATTGCCAGAGTCATCACAGGAGCCAGCTGTATTGGCATCAATTTTTACACCATTCAAAACATAACCAGTTGCACCTCTTGGGCCACCGAGCGTTGAAGTGGTCTCAGTTTTTGTTGGTGTCAGCGAGTAACTGATCGACACTGACGTTTCACTGATCGTATTAGGATTGCCTGGATTTGGGAAAGTACCTGTTTGGTGGTCGGGAATACCATTTGCTGTTAATGTTCTTGCACTGCCTGTGCAATTCCAATCGGCATTGCTCGTCGCTTGGACCGATGCAGAGTCATTAAACTCATTATAGAAATAATCACATAACACACCGTCAGTTGAACCTGATGTCGCAGCCGTCCCATTGTCAACATCATCTGAACTATCCGTGCTGCCACTCGTGTCGCCTGAATTGTCAGTGCTGGTACCACTTGTTGAAGTGTTGCTGCTGGTATCTGAAGTGCTATTCGAGCTACTAGATGTACTGGTATCTGCTGTGTTATTTACACTTTGCTGTGTAGTTGACTCAGCTTGTGTGTTATCACTACTACTGGAGCCACACCCTGCCAACATTAACATAGTCGCACTTGCTGTAAGTACAGATATGTTATGAACAATTGAACCTTGCTTCATATCAACACTCCCATAGAGAAAGAAACTTTCGTCACCCAATGTGGTTAACTATTGCTGTTTTTGTAACTATAGGAGCTAATTGTGCAAACACTGTGCAATAAATGAAATATTTTAAAAATACATTTAATTTATGAATATAAATTTAAGCCTAAATCTAAATCTCTGCATTGAAATGTGTAGGGTTTGCCTCTATCAAATTTACCATCGGAATAAATAACGGTTGTGGTAAGTTATCCCATGTAAACCACTGCCATTGCTTACATTTATGCGGTTCTAAAATTTGTGCATCTCCTTCATCACATCGCGCCTCAACAAAGATAGTGATGTAATGTTTATCTTCACGCTCAAAAAGATCATTCGTGAAACCAACTTGTTTAACATCCTCAACCGTTAATCCGGTCTCCTCAAGTACCTCACGGGCTGCACAAGACTCAATACTTTCGCCAAATTCTAAATGACCACCCGGTGTTGCCCAGGTGTTTGCGCCATGGGCCCCAATGCGCTCACCCAATAAAATTTGATTGCCTCGCTTGATAATAACACCAACCCCGACTCGAACTACTTTACTCATGGGATTTCCTTTTATAAATGAGTGGAGCTGGATTTTAACTATCTAAAAGGCATAGGCAAACAAATATTGCGTTGTAACTCAGTTAAAATTGAATTCCAACTGAGTTCTAGTTCAATTGAGTAAACCGCCGCTTAGATCACCCACAAATCCATGAATCGGTTTACCGGTGTTTTTAACAAGAGGTGTTTATCAGCAAACAAATCAATAATTTGATTACACTGCCCTTTAGGAAAACGAGTTTCCAAGTTTCGTTTGAATTTTGCTTTTAATACAGGAATGCCTTCTTCGCGACGGCGGCGATGGCCAATTGGGTACTCCACCTCAATTTTGTCGGTGCAACTTCCATCATTAAAATGGATCTGAATGGCGTTGGCAATTGAGCGCTTGTCAGGGTCATGATATTCTTCACTGTAACGCTTATCTTCGATAATCACCATTTTATTTCTAAGTATATCGATTTTCGGGTGCTGCAAATGAAACTCATCTTCATAATTTTCAGCACTCAATGTGCCAAATAATAGAGGGACTGCGACCATATATTGCAAGCAGTGATCTCTGTCAGCTGGGTTTGCCAACTCACCTACTTTAGAAATAATTCGGATTGCAGATTCATGAGTTGTTATTTCTATACGTTTTATATCATCAACTCGGTTTAAGACTTGCTTATGAAGCGTGACAGCAGCTTCACAGGCGGTTTGCGAGTGAAACTCTGCGGGGAAACTCAGTTTAAAAAGAATGTTTTCCATCACATAAGCGCCATATTCTCTTTGGAAGCTAAACTTTCGCTGTGCTTGGGGCTTCAAAGCAAGATCTTTATTCGTTTGACTAAAAGATACATCATAAAAGCCCCACTGCGGTGCACTCAACACCCCAGGTATGCCCATTTCTCCCTTAATCGACATATCGGCTAACCTTACTCCTCGTGAAGTCGCATCCCCTGCTGCCCAAGACTTCCGTGAGCCTGCGTTAGGCGCGTGTCGATACGTCCGAAGTGATGAACCATCTACCCATGCTTGAGAGATAGCCGCCATAACTTGCTCTCTATCACCTCCCATAAGATCAGTTACAACTGCCGCAGTCGCAACGCGCACAAGTAATACATGGCACAAACCAACCCGATTAAAGCTATTCTCTAGCGCCAGTACACCTTGCACTTCATGTGCTTTAATCATGGCAATAACAACATCTTCGATAGTTAACGGAGCAAGCCCAAGACTCATATTTTTCTGAGATAAGAAATCTGCAACCGCCAAAACTCCACCAATGTTGTCCGAGGGGTGCCCCCACTCAGCCGCTAACCATGTATCATTGAAATCCAACCAACGGATAATACACCCGATATCCCAAGCCGCTTTCACAGGGTCTAACGTAAACTGTGTGCCCGGAACTCTTGCACCGTTTGGTACCAAAGTCCCTTTTACCAATGGCCCCAGATGTTTTGTACACTCTGGAAAACTCAAGGCCAATATTCCACACCCTAATGTATCCATTAAACAATAGATAGCTGTATCAACCGCTTCTTGAGAGTCAACTTTATAATTTATAACGTAATCGGCTATGTCCTGAATTTCCTGATCGTAACTTGGGCGGTTTGCCAAATCGACATTTGCACTCATAGTGCCACTCCTGTGGTTCGCTGTTAGATGATTTTCATGCCAAAAAGTAATGCATTGCATAACTCAGTCACAAAATGAATGGTTGAGGTATAATTTTAGTTAATGTAAGGATATGCACCACAACCTTTGCAAATGATATTTATTTTCATTATCATTTGCAAATAACGATGCGAGAAGTGATTTAAATGCTTTGATGTATTATTAAAAAAAGGATAAACATGTCAGCCCAACTACTTACATTGGTGTCGTCCACTAACTCAGATTCTTTGACGATAAAATACAATCGTTTGATAGACAGTGCACAAACCGCATACCTGTTTGGTCATCAAGAAAAAGCTGCTAACTGCTATCAAGAGGCATTTAAAATTAGTCTCAAAATTTTACAGCAACCAAGTGCAAACAGAGTCTCGATTAACCGCATAGTTGAGGTGTGCAATTACTGCTTTGATTATTGTCCAATTTTTGATGACTCTGATGACTTTTGCTTTTTAGAAGCTGCAGCAGATACGCTAGGCAAACTAGTACAAAGCCAAACAGACTTAAAAATAAGAAAAAAAGCATTGGATGGGTTGAAGAATATTGCATGTTTGGCATGTGAGCTTGTTCGCTTTAACCAAAGTATTCGCTGTCAGGTTATTATCGATCACTATGTGAAATTAGAATCAACACATGCAAGATATTTATCTCATTGAATAAAAAATGAAAATGGCTGTGCCACAATCTAGCACAGCCTACCTAAATTAACCAAAATTAACCGTATACGCACCTATATAAGTTTTTTGATTACCCACTTTTTTACTTAAACGGCACTCTAAACTGTAGGCAGTGCCCACGTCTCTATTACTGTCACCAATCGTGCCTGCAGAGACAGACTGGTATAAAAATCCTGGATAGCTAGATAAGGTAAAATCTTTTTTTATTAAAGAAGGCTTTGTTGCATAGTGTGACCAATGTCTGCGAACTAAACTACAATACACTGTACGGTGTGGTTGATGCCAAATATCAAGCCCCTGAAACTTCAGTCCCACTTGATTTCGAATGGGGCATCGTATTGTTAAATCCTGAGTTAAGGATGCGTTTGTCACACCCGCTTCTTCAAACGCAATTTCACCATACGCGCCAACCTGCTTACACTCAGTTGGATCAACTGACACTCTTACTTGCGCACTCGCTACACAAGACATTAATAACCCTGACACTAATAGTATATTTTTCATCATGTTTCCTTCATTTTAACCTTTACTAGAAACAAAGATGATTACACAAAATATACACACTGTTAATATTTATTATTCATAAAATAGCCTTGATTAAGCCGTCACTCATTCACAACAACAATACCGTCGTTATGTTAATTGGCAAAAAAATTGATAAATACCCCTGATTTTTGCGCAAAAAACCTATATCAGGTTAAGCAGCATACACAGTCAACAGAACAAAACCCATACGCAGAGTAACAAGTACGTGTCGCATTCATTTACACGACACACACTCCTTTATTCGCGTTCTCAGCATGCATTAGTTGCAAGTTGCACCGCTTTATTCTCAACTTGTGCTTGATCTTGTCCCACAGAAAATACGGCGATTGTTTGCGGCCTTGCCTGTTTAAAATGGTGCACCGCAATAACACTTCCAGGCCCCATCCCCGTATGCCCTGCTGTTTTGAGCTTACTGTCATCATTACACATCAAGCCCAAACCGATTGCAGGTTGCGTCCAAGGCCGCTCTCCTACATTCACTTTTAAAGGAAGTGTACGCAACATTTGCGCGACTGTATCAGTGCTGAGTATCTCGCCGTTAAGCAAATAATGTAAGAATAACGCCGCGTCCCCAACCTTTCCTGCTATCAGGCCATGGTAGCACCAGTTCGGATCATAGCTTTCTTTACTGCCATAAAGTGTGCTAAAAGCCTTACTATTATTAACTAATATCGCACTATTCAGGCCAAGCTCTTTGACTAAGAGTCGTTCAACTAAGTCACAGAGTCCAGTGTCACTCAATCTCTCCACTTGTTGTCGTAGAAGTAAATAGCCAATATTTGAGTAACACCATCCACCCCCCGGTTCAAAGCGTAAAGCATCAACATTTACTTTTTCAAATAGTGTCTCTATCGACCAAGGCTTTTCATTGTTTTCTACAGCTTTATGATATTCAGGCAAAAAGGAGTAATCCCCTAATCCAGAGGTATGCTGCAGTAGCTGTCTGTAAGTAAAAGGCTTTCCTGGGTAATTATCGTCTAAATTTAGCTTCCCCGTATCACAAAGCCGCATAACCAAGACCCCAATCACGGTTTTAGTAAAACTCCACCAAGGCACGATTTCACTGCTTTGCTCATGCACCAGCACTCCCTCATCAACTTTGTTGTATATCATTGAGTACTCCACGCTTCATATTGCACAACATTCTATTTATGACGGTCGGTCCAAAATAAATTAAGTGTGCTAGGTTTAGTTTTACGCAAGGGTAAATGCTTGTTCACTCTTGTTACAATTGGTGAAATTGAATACAACCCCATAATAATATTAAAATTATAGTATTATCATGAAATTATCTCACCTATACTTTTATTGCTCTGTTGAGAATGTTAGTTTAATGACTTGTTTAAAGTGATAGCTCGATATTGATAGGCAAAAGACAATGACTCAAGATACCAAAATTTCTAATATTCTCGTTGTTTGCATGGGCAACATTTGTCGCTCCCCTACCATGGAAGCAGTCTTAAAGGCTAAAACACAAGCCCAAGGCTTATCTCTAAATATCGATTCTGCTGGCACCATTAATTATCATGAAGGTAATACGCCAGATAGCCGCAGTATGAAAGCAGGTGAGCGCCGTGGCTATAGCTTCGCACATATTCATTCTAGACAAGTACGTCCAGAAGATTTTGAAGCATTTGATCTCATTCTATGTGCTGATAAATTGAATTTAGAAGATCTTAAATCAGTTTGCCCGCCGCAGTACCAACATAAAATCGAATTATTTTTAGACTACGCCAATGATGACGTGCAAGAAGTGCCTGATCCCTATTACGGTGAAGGAGATGGATTCGAATTGGTTTTAGATCTCATCGAAAGGGCCAGTGATAATATCATTAAGCGATTATTAACTTCTTAACTTGTAAAACACTATCAGACAGTCTGTCACAAAATATAGAAAAGTGGGCTAGACGGCCACTGCAGATATACCCATAACAAAAACATACTAATAATAAGCCACAGCTTAAGGAAAAGAGATGAAAGAGTTGTCCATCGTTTTAATCGGAGATTTTGATCCCACAGTCCCTGCCCACCAAGGGATCCCTCTCTCTGTAGATTTAGCCGCAGAAGACCTTAAACTTAAAGTCACAGCTACTTGGCTTGGCACTGACAAAGTAAAAGACACCGACCTCTCACAATTTGATGGTATCTGGTGCGTGCCCAAAACCCCCTATGTGGATCCTGAAGGTGCAATCACAGCTATCCGTTTCGCAAGAGAAAATTTGATACCATTTTTAGGCACTTGTGGTGGCTTTCAGCATGTTGTTGTTGAGTATGCTAGAAATGTTATCGGTTGGTCTGATGCCGCACATGGAGAATCAGAGCCTGATGCCAAGCGACAGGTCATATCTCCTTTAAGCTGCGCATTGGTTGAAACAACGGAGAAAATCAATCTTTTTGCCCAAAGTCAATTAGCTAGTATTTACGGATCTTTGACGATTCAAGAGGGGTATCGCTGTCGTTATGGCCTAAACACGACTTTTCGTGACGCATTACTTCAAGGACCTTTAGTCGGATCTGCTGACGATGATACAACTGAAATTCGCGCGGTTGAATTAACTATTCACCCATTTTTTATCGCCACGTTATTCCAACCTGAACGTGCTGCATTAAGTGACAAGCGCTCACCGCTTATTCATGCATTTATAAACGCATGTGCGCAAAATCAAGCTTTAACTAGACAATAGTAATATACACTTGCCTTTTAGGGCTTGATTAGGTAAAAAGCCTCCACATTATCTGGAGGTGTGAATTGTCTGACTTTGACATTGAAAACATATATGCGCAAATAGCCGATGATTTGCGCTCAACTGGTTTGAGCATTATTGAAAATGCCATGGACCCAATTATTATTCAAGCTCTCAACCAACGCATTGCAAGTTTAGAAGAAGATACTTTTCAAACCGCAGGTATTGGTCGACAAAGTGACCATGAAAAAAATGCCCTGATCCGACGGGACAAAATTCGTTGGCTTGATAGAAGTAATGAGCTAGAGGCTGGGTACTTGCAAGCGATGGATGACTTAAAAGACTACTTAAATCGACGCTTGTTTATGGGTCTATTCAGCTATGAAAGCCACTTTGCACATTATGAAAAAGGTGCTTTTTACAAAAAACATCTTGATGCGTTTAAAGGCAAGGCCAACCGAGTCCTCACAACGGTCTTTTATCTTAATGAAGACTGGCAAACTGAAGACGGTGGCGAGCTTGTCATTTATCAAGCTGAAGACCACAACAAAGCATTGTGCAAAGTACTCCCCCAGCAAGGCACACTGGTTACATTTTTAAGTGACGAATTTCCTCATGAAGTGTTAGCTGCTAACAAATCAAGATATTCAATAGCAGGCTGGTTCAGAATTAATGCAAGTACCGCAGCACATATCGACCCACCACGCTAACTTGTTACGTGTGCAAAGATAGTAACTACTATCTCTGTACACTTCCTATTCACATACGATACCTCTACGCTTCATTACAATATTTAACTGTTAATTCCTATCAATTACAGATATCTTGGCAAAAAAGTTTAAGGAAAATACCATGTTTAAACTGCTCGTACCAATATTGATAATGAGTTTATTCTCAGGCTGTATATTCGTATCAAAGGAGGTGCAATATTATGACGAGCAATGTCATATAACAAAACGCAAGCATGTATTAAGCACTGAACAAATGGCTTCAATTGGTAACTGTTCAGGTACCGCATGTGCAATGGTTATGGCCGGTGCAGGTATCGTCTCCGCAGCAAGCCTTGTTGTTTCTGGGACCGTTGTAGTGACTCAAAATACGCTCTCGTGGCTCGAACAAAGCAAAGGGTGTACAAAGTCAGAGCCAAAAGATACGTAGATATTAACTTTATAACTACAAAAAAGCCCGCTTTCTAAGCGGGCAATTGATTAGCTATCAATACAAGAAAAGCTTTTAACTTTCTCGCCATGTAAGTTAAATATACTTATTTTGTAAGTCAAATCTGACTCTCCTTTATCCATCTTCACAGCATATCGCCAAGAATGCGTTGTGCGCCCCCTGAAAATAGAATAGCTATCCTCTATTAGACGGCTATCTTTATACACTTCCCAACGCATAATCGCCGCAGTCCTATGACCAGTATCCATTCCTTCCAAGTCGACAAACGCTTCTATGTAACATTGCTTCGGTTCGTTTGAAGTATGATTTTCCTGTCCAATTGGGACTAACTTATCACGCCAACTCTGCCCAAGATGGCGATCCCAAACATAAGTGCCCTTACCTCTCACATTTAATGAGAAATCCAGCTTAGTAATTTCATATTTCTTAATTATCAGATCAGTCAATGAAGATTTGACATCCGATGGTGTACTTTCGCTTACTATCAACCTCGCTAATGTGCTCATCGTAGGTGCTTCAAACTTGTCCAGAAATTCCAATGGATATTCCAAACAGCGTTGTGCCTGTTTATCATTTAATGGATTTTGACAGTACATCATTAAACGTAACAAACTTTCTTCCCTATGCTCACTAACGTCTGTTATTGAAGATAATATTTTGTGTGCTGTGACAATATTTTTCTCAGTTCCGATACCTTTAAAATGAAGCTTCGCTAGGGAAACTTTAGCATCTCTATTGCCCTTTTGAGCCCCTTGTGCAAAATAGTACTTTGCTTTGACAAGGTCTTTAGGGCGCCCTAACCCTTGTTCAAATAAAACACCCAGGTTATAGAATGCTTCACCATTATCGAACTCAGCCGCACGCTCATTATAACGCACCGCTAAGTCATAATTTGGAGTCATCAGTACATCTTCGTTGTCGTAAAGTGCGGCTATTTCTAAAGCTTCTTTTGCAAGTAGCGCTTTCTCAGCTTCAGATTTAGGTAAGAGCGGTTCTAAATCAAGTGCCCTTTCAAGAAAATCAATCACCGATAGGGTTTCTTGTCGCTGTCTAAACCAGTTTGACTGACCATGACCTGCGTGCTTAAAAAAGAGTGTTTCTACCTCTTTCTCATGTATATCTAATACTTGCTTTAACCTATGACTATGTTCAAAGTGCGCTATGTAATCTCTGCGACCTGCAATCAAAAACACAGGGGCATTCAGTTTTTCAACAAGATAAACAGGTGAAGGTTTGCTGTAAGCTTCTTCTTTAGCACCTACTGCCCCTTCTATTCTCTCTACCATTGCTTCTTTGCCATGAAAGTTCGAGCTAGAAAATAAATAAGGGATGTCATAAATACCGTAGGCAGCAATAACACAATCAAAACGCTGTGGCTCATTGATTGCGAGCATAATGGATGAGTAGCCGCCATAGCTGCTTCCCATAGCACATGTTTTTGAAAAGCTATAATCAGCTTCTAATTTGTCTAAAACAGTTAAAATGTCATCCTCAATCTCAGCACCTAATGCCCCAACGCCTAGCTTTTGAAACGCTTTACCATAACCTGCAGACCCCCTGAAATTGACTCTTAAAACCGCAAATCCTCGATTTGCTAAGAGTTGGATTTCAGGACTGTACTCATTACTGTCTCGGATACCAATTGGTCCTCCATGAGGCATCACAATTAAAGTATTGCGATCATTTACAATGGGTGTTGTTAATAAGCCTTCTAGCAGAATACCATCAGCTGTCGTGGCTTCAATGAGCTGCGTGGGCGCAAGTTTAAAATCCTCTAGCACTTCATAAGCGGAAATTAAGCGGGTGAGTGCGTCTGATTTAGTGTTAAAATGATACCAAGTTCCAGCATGTATCGGTGACGTTGCTAGCAATAGATGATTGTCGCCACTTTTATCAATTGCTAACGTAGACAGAGACATCCCCTCTAGTTCATTAGACAAACGACCCTTTAAGCTTGCTTTCTGTTTGTCTAAATATTCATTGTAGGGCCTACCATGGCGTAAATAAGAAACACTGATAACCTTACCGTTTTCTATTTCCGCCCCTATAACATCGTATTTATCATTACCGTATATTAAGTCACCGATTTTATTTTCTTCTAGAGAATATGAATATACTGACGCTTTATCACTGTCTTTATTACTTAGCACCACCATATTTTTGCTATCCAAAAATCCAATGGGTAAAAAGTAACTGCTGCGACCAAACTCTGCGGTGAGTAACAGGGACCAGTTACGATCACTTAGCCCTCTAGATGATATCGCAACCTTATCACCCTCCTCTTTAAAGCCGATCAGTTTCTCAATACTAGATTCATAGAATAACTGGTCTTGACCGTACTGAGTATAGAATAAGCTTTTAATCACCGGTTTTTCACCAGAGAACAAACTATCTATATTCACCAATGCAACTTGATTCTTATCTCGTTTTGTTCTCTCAGAGATAAGTATATGTTTATTATCTCTCGGGAACCCATCAATAACAGACCAGTTTTTATTTAGCCTAACCTCTTTAAAACCAGATTCGGTTTTTTTTGCTAGAAAAGTGTAACTCAAACTTTTTGCTTGTAATTCAAGTAAAAGCACATCGTTACTCACCCAGTACTTTTTAATTAATGGGTTTGAAATATGAACATTTTTTATGGGAAGGGCTGTATGATCCTTTACATTATAATTTACGATCAAATAGCTTTTTTTGCCCCTTTGAGTATACGTAACATTATCCCCATCTGGCGACAGACTGAATCTCCCGTATTCTGGTGCTGTAATTAATTGCTTAGAGTCTATTAGCTGTGCTTCTGTGTAAAAGCTCATGATAAACAAAAAAATCAAAACAAAAAGTTGTTTCATAAGCTTTGATTACTCCATAATTTTAGGTAGTCATCCTTGCCGGGGCCACCATATACAATCGCTTTACTGGCTAAAATTGTTGGGAATTGTGCCTTCAAAAACGCTAAGGCTAGAGATGAGTTATTGATAAGTTCCATATGGTATCGCAGCGAGCGAGCAAACATTTGTGTTCTCAGTTCAATATCTCCACCATAGTTGATCTCGCCTTCTTTAATTGTAAAAGTCCAATACTCTTGGTCATCGACATATGCACGATAATATTGGCTAAATTCAATTCTAGTTAACCTGTATTCACCTGCCTGCAAAGCCAGTAAAATATAATTACTCCCCGCAGCTAAATCTTGGCGAGTTATTCTGATATTTTTAGGTCCCTCAATTTGAATAGACTTAAGTCGGACATTACTATCGATCCCCAGCAGTATATAGCCAGAGCTTTCATTTACTAAAATGTCTTTATCATCTTTAATGGATTCAACATTAGTAGCACATCCCCCAAGAAAAAATAATAGAAAAATTAGCAAGAACTTCACTTATCTCACTCTCCTAGAACTAAAAAGTAGCTTTAAATTTCAACGTATTATATATTTTAAAATTCAAACACAATAGTAATTAATTTATGTTTATCGAGGCCCGTTTCTTGACGGCAAAATGAGCTCTACCGATAACCCACCTTGTGCTCTATTGCGAATACTGATGTGACCGTTGTGCGCATCGGTGATTTCTCTACATAGTGCCAGTCCCAGTCCCGTTCCACTGGACTTGGTTGAATAAAATGGTAACAGTGCATTGGTCAATACCGCTTCACTCATGCCTGGACCTCTATCAGATACCGTTATGTAGATACCGTCAAAGGTTGAATGAACTTTCAGCGTTATTGCGTCAATTTCTGAACCAGACTCGTGGGCATTTTTTAACAGATTAATCAGTAGTTGCTCCAGCTGTCCTTTATCTGCTGACACCACATCGACATCGCAAGAAACTGTGCAAGGCCACTGCATTTTTAGAGCTTCCAATAAAGGAGCTAGCACAATAGGCTTTATCTGAGGCGCAGGCAACTTAGCAAACGTGCCATAACCTTGAATAAACTCACATAAGTGCTCAATACGCTCTTCAATGGTGCTAAACACGCGATTGAGTCGCGCTTCATCGAGCTTATTAGCTATGATTTTACCACTGTGCAGCATGGATGAGATTGGCCCTAAGGAGTTATTCAACTCATGACTGATAACACGTATTACCTTTTTCCATACCGCCACTTCTTGGCGGTTTAGCTCTTTCGTTAGCTGCTTAAAAATAAACAGGTTATGGGGCTGGTTGTTTAATAAAAGCTTACCGACTGTGCTGTGCCATCTTTGATCCTCTCCAGATGAAGGCGTAACACTTACCAGCCCATCGGTCCCATGCTCAATGGCATGAATTATTTCTTTCGGGGTCTCTGGAAAAAGGCTTTTTATCGATTGTCCCTCTAGTGCTGTCGAGCTCGCCATCAATGTTTGCGCGCTGGGATTAGCAAACACCACAGTGCCATTTTCATCCACCAGAAGTAATGCCTGCGGAGCACTTTGCAGCATTTTATCTAACATCATTTCGCGTTGATAAAGCCACTGCTTTTCGTTTCGCAATTGCTTAGCGGTTTCATTGTATAAGCGACACAAGTCGCCAAAGCTGTCTTTTGACTGGTAAGCTAATTGATTTGAAAAGTCACCGTCTTTAAAGTTCAAAAGACCAATCTGAAGTGCATCTAGTGCTTGTAAGAATGAGCTAAAGAATAAACGTAACAATACACAGGTAAGTATCCAGCTAGACACAGAAATCAAAAACCACATTGACCAAGAAACAAAAAATGCCACGGGTAAGCACGCTAATAGCGTGCTTATGCCAATAGCGATACAGGCTTTTCTAGTTAACGCCTTTTGGGTATTTTCCATTAATAGTCAATTCCATGCTTTTGCAAACGCCGATATAAGGCTTGGCGACTCATACCAAACTGTCTCGCCACCTTGGCTATCACCCCTTCACATTGATGCATTGCCTGCTGTAATTCTTGCTTTGTAGGCTCATGATTATGTGTCTGCATAGTCTGAGTCTGAACTTGGCTCAGCCCAAAATCCATTGCATCTAATTCGCCTTGTGGCTTTAAAACGCCTGCGCGCTTGCAGGCATTTTCAAGCTCTCTCACATTACCTGGCCAACTGTGGGCACAAAGCGCTTTTTCTGCACTCAATGACAACACTCTGTCTGGTAAGAAGTGGTGCACCAAGGGAACGATGTCATCTGTTCTTTGCTTTAAGTTTGGTAAGTTAATCTCAATCACATTTAAGCGATAATATAAATCTTCGCGAAAACGCCCAGCAGCAATATCATTCAACAACTGTGCGTTAGTTGCAGATATAACACGTACATTTACTTTGCGTGTTTCAACCGAGCCAAGACGCTCAAACTCGCCGGTTTGCAGCACACGAAGCAGTTTCATTTGACCTGATAACGGCAGGTTACCAATCTCATCTAAGAATAAAGTACCACCATCGGCGGCTTCAAATCGACCTATGCGCTGCTTATTCGCTCCCGTATAAGCGCCCGCTTCTGCGCCAAATAATTCAGCTTCAATCAGGCTATCAGGTAAAGCCCCAGCATTTACGCGAATAAAAGGCTGATTGGCTAGTCGAGAGTTTGCCTGAATTATTTCGGCTACCTTTTCTTTACCACTGCCATTTGCGCCCGTAATAAGCACCGAGACATCCGACTTGGCCACTTGCAATGCCATTTCAACAGCGCGCTGCATCGCAACGCTTTTATAAATTAAGCCGCATAGTTGCGCATTTGCGTTAAAATCTGCCCGCTCTTGCTCTTGACGGTGCAACTGTTGACTATCTTGATTGGCTTTTCCAAGTGCGATGAGATTAGCGACACTTGTAAGTAGTTTTTCGTCATCCCAAGGCTTTGCAAGGTAGTCCGCAGCGCCTGCCTTAACTAAGGAAATGGCCATCTCTAGCTCTGTCCACGCAGTTAATAGAATAATGGGCAAATTAGGATTGATAGCGCGAAGCTGATAAAACAGCGCTTTGCCTTCTTCACCGGAGGTCGTATCCGCAGAAAAGTTCATGTCTTGAATGGCTAAATCAATGCGCTGGTAACGCACAATTTGCTCTGCTTCAAAAGGAGATGAAGCAAGCGCAACTTGATAGTCATGTAATTCAAAAAGTAGTGACAATGACTGCAAAACCGCAGGATTATCATCAATGATCAGTATTTTATCCATGTGCTTATTTTTATTATGTTACACCCCAATGAGTGTAACATAATATCGCTCCGTCTTTACTCTAAATACTACGTGTCGCGACACTTGGCGAAATGTTCGCCGCACGCTGTGCTGGTACAAGCACAGCAATTAAGCTCATTAATACCATCGCAATTGCCGTTAATAAAATAGACATACTCTCGAGAGGTGGCACATCATAAATACCCATTAACTTTCGTCCAAGTAACAATGCCCCTATTACACCTATCAGCATACCAAGCGAAGTCACCACCATATTCTCCAATAAAAAATGCTTGAAGATGGCTGATTTTCGAGCGCCTAACGCACGCCTTGTACCTATCTGTTTGGTGCGTTTGCTGATATTAAAATGTGTTAGGCCAAAAATACCGAGTGCCGTAATGACACCTAAAAAGACCACTATCGAGATAAGCATCTTGATCATCAACCTATCACTTGCATAGGTATCGGCTTTTGATTTATCCAGTGCTTTAACATCCATGACCACACGTCCACGGCTTAATTCCAATAGCAGAGGCTCAATCTTGTTCATGACTTCAGCGCGTTGGTGCTCTGTTGTTTTAACAATGAACTTCTGATACCCCGTACTATCTTGCAATGGTAAAAGTACCAAATTGTCGGCTATATTGGATTTAGGCCACTGACTTTTAATGGTATCAATAATGCCAATCACCTTAGCCGCATTGTTACCACTATATAAAGTCTCGTTTAAACCCTGGCCTTCCCCAAATAGCGCATTGGCCACAGTTCTGCTTACAATTGCAACGGTTGGATACTCTTTTTTCCTATCATAAACAACATCGTTTTCGGTAAAGTTACGGCCTTCGTTTACCTCAAGACCCAGCGCACCGACCAAGGTATGATTGCCATATAGGTACCCTGAGTCCACAGACTTACCTTTGAGTTCATCAGGATCCGTGCTGAGCGTCCAAGCGCCGCCGCTTCGAGTCAATGGTACTGAGCTAACTGCTAACGCCTCTATCACACCCGGTAGTTCTTTCAATTTTTGAATATCTTCATCAAACTGCTTTGCATTATCAATGCGCTTATCGTACGTCACAACAAGATATGAAATAATACTTTGCTCATCGTAACCCGTTTCCTGATTCATGTTTTCCAACCTATCGAATACAATCGACATGGCATTACTGACCAGTGCAAGCGTAATCGCGATTTGCAATACTAACAATATCGCCCCCGTTTTAGAGCGCTTTAATGCACTTAATATTGGTTTAATTTCTGACATATTCCGCACTCCTTTACTGTACTTTTAAGTGTGTTGCTGGAGAGGTTTTACACACCACCCAAGCTGGGAATAAACCTGCAATTAAGCAAGCTAAGATGGAAATAGCTGGAGCAATCAGCAGCATTTTCCAATCCATTATAGCGATTAAGTCATACCCACTCATGGTACCTCGAATGCCAGCTAGGCCGGCTTGGGCCAACAACACACCCACAATCGAGCCAAGCAGTCCAAGTAATGCGACCTCAACTAAATGCTGACTAAATATCTGTGTCTTACTCGCACCCAATGCACGTCTAACCCCAGCATCCGGTGCGCGCTTCATAAATTTTGCTAGCAACAAGCCTAGAATATTTGCGACACACACGGCTAAAAACATAAAGCTCAAACCGACAAGGATTTTATTGTCTGAGCTGACTACATGGTTATATTCCAGCCACTGTGGTACCGTCTTGAGATTGTAATCGAGCGCCTTTCTATTGAATCGACCAAGCTTTTGCTGCGCTGTCATATAATCCATGACAAACTGTCCATACATACGCTTTTGCGACTCTGCATCAAACTCAACCCAAAATTGCAGCCAAACATTTTCTGAGTTTAAAAAGTCCTCAAATGAATTAATATCTTCACTCTTCCAACCGTTGGTGTTGCCCCAGCTTGGCACCTTGTACGCTTCGATATGAGTAAAAGGCACAAATACTTGCTCCGATGCTTCAAAAGGATCATTATTTACATCGTAGAACTTAACTGTGGGCAGCCAATTTTTGGTTACGCCAACCACTTCATGCAGGCGTTCACCTAAATATATTGACTCTCCAAGCACATCTGTTTTTCCAAACAGCTTGTTTGCGAGATCTTCACTTATCACAGCTACCAGTGCAGCTTGCTTACTTTGAGACTCACTCCATACATTGCCATGTAAAAAAGGCACATCAAACAGTTTAAAAAAGTGGCGACTGGTAACCCGTAAACTCTGAATAAAGGGTACATTGTCAGGTCTGTCAATGTGCACAGCAGCGCCTGACTTGAACATAGCAACCCGTTTTTCCAGCGGTGAGTGTTCGAGTAAATATTTGGCATCGGGATAAGTTAACTGCAAAGGCACGTCATCTTCTGTCCGCCACGTATACCCGTCATCTAATACCTGTAATTGCACAGCGTGTAATTTGTCACTTTTATGGGCAATGGGATCTGCACTCATCATGTGATAAACGGAAAGTGTCGTCATAGTCACGCCAATCCCAATGCCAATAGCGATAATCATCAACATACTGACAAACGGCGTTTGCTTGATATTTCGCCAAGCCAAATCGCAATAGTGTAGCAACATATTAAGCCCCTACCGTTTTGTTGATTGTCTCGCGAGCCACATGTCCACCTTGATAAAGCGTAAAGTCAGCAACCTGCCCATCTACAATCTGGATATTTCGCGGTGTTCTTCTTGCAAGTTCTTGGTCGTGCGTCACCATCACAATGGTGGTACCGGATTGGTTTAACTCTTCAAGCAATGTCATGACTTGTCTTGCCATTAAGCTATCAAGATTACCAGTTGGTTCATCAGCTAATAAAAAGCGCGGCTCTCCTGCCAATGCACGTGCAATAGCAACACGCTGCTGTTGCCCGCCAGAGAGCTGCTGAGGCAAGTGACGAGCTCGACCTGCTAATCCCACTTGCTCAAGGCATTGTTCAACACGCTTTTTGCGCTCTTTGGCTTTAATGCCGCGATAGCGCAGAGGCACTTCAATGTTTTCAAACAAATCCAGATCGGGAATTAAATTAAAACCCTGAAAAATAAATCCAATTTTTTGATTACGTAAATCAGAGCGCTGATTGTCATTGAGTTTACCGATGTCGATGCCATCTAAAGTATATTGGCCTGATGAGTAAGGCTCTAGGAGACCTGCAATATTTAAAAACGTCGTCTTGCCAGAACCAGATGGTCCAGTGACCGCAATAAACTCGCCTTCTTCAACCGTTAAATTGAACTCTCTCAGTGCCTGTGTTTGAACCATTTCTGTTTGATATAGCTTTCCAATATTTTGCATATGTAGCATGATATGTTTCCTTTATTTTTATCTAATTAGCACTGAGTCAGCATTGCTGAACGCATCATAGCCAGAGATGATGATTTCGTCACCTTCTTGTAGGCCAGTAATGATCTCAATGTCTTTTAAACTGCTTGAACCTGTTGATATTTCAACTTTTTGAGCAAAATTGTCGCGCAATCGATAAGCGAAATAGCCGCCATTATTTAAAAATGGGCCACGCCTTACTTTCAGCACGTTTTCTTTATTTTCTAATTGAATTCGGGCATGCACACGCTGGTTTTGGCGAATGCCCGTAATATCTTGATTAGTGAACTTAACTCTTGCGGTGACTTCACGGTCGCTCACTTCAGGCGAGATAGCGCTCAGTTGACCAACAAACTCTGTTGCCCCGACACGCATCAGTACGACCATTTCTAGCCCCAGCTCATTGGCATAACTTTCCGGTACTCTCAATTCGGCTTCATATGCGGACAGGTCGACTAATGTCATAAGGGGCTGGTTCTGGCTGACTGCAGCCTTATTTTGCACCAACAAATTGCCAACGATGCCACCTACCGTTGCGCGTATTTGTAAGTTGGTGACCCGTCGTTTTATTTCCTCTACCACCAACGCTTGCCTCTCAAAACGGCTCTTTGCAGAGGCAAGCTCAAATTTCAGTGTGTCGCTGCCTATATCCGCTTCTTTTTGCGCATGAGAGAAGTTAACTTTTGCTTTCGCGTAATCGTCCTGCGCCTGCTCTAAGTCAATCTGGCTAATTAAGCTAGACTGAATTGAAAGCTGAGCGCGGCGGTTTTCACGCTCGGCAGCCTCAAGCGACACTTTTGCCAAATCTAAAGATTTCTCAAGTGTCAACGCTTGACGACGCGCTTCCAACTGCTGCCTCTGCCACTCACTTTCAAGACGAGAAAGTTCAGACTTTTGCTGTTTGAGTTCACTGCTCAATTCTGGGCTGTGTATGTATGCGACGACCTGCCCCGCTTCAACGCTGTCACCTGCACTGACATGCAAAGTTGTCACACCGACTTCTGGGCTATACACGGTTGGAGCATGTGCAGCAACAATTCGCCCATGTGCACCAATTTCTCTGGTTAACTTACCTACTTCAACAGTTGCAATATCAAGCTGTCCTTTATCTACAGAGCGCTGCGCTTGTGGCGACATAAATAACCACAAAAATATCAATATGAGCACAATTAACCCCACGATCCCTCGCACTGACTTGCGCTGAAAAAACGCTCTGCGCTCTGGCACATATTGATCCTGTCCACTGGTATCTTTAATCATCTCTGTCTCTCGTTTTTATCCTGATACGAAAACAGATACCAATACCATGCCAATTTTAAAACACTGATAAATAACAACTTTATAATTAATAAATTAATTCTGAGCGTCCGCGGACAGAAAATGTGTCCGCAGCGGACAGGTGAGAGAACTGTGTATTCTAATATGTATTCACCTACTTATAATGCATTGCGAAGGTGCAGTTATGAAAAGAACAAGATATAGTTATAAGGATATAATGATGACAGGAAGCCCTATGCGTACACTAATTTTGATACTTGTTTTTATGCTGAGTTTTTCAAGCTTGGCCATGCCAGAAAGTATTATTCTTGTTCGCCATGCAGAAAAACATAAAGGTGTCGATCCAAGCTTAACTCAGCAGGGAATTAAACGTGCTAAGATGATTGCACAAATGATGTTGCCCTACGAGCCTACTAAACTTTACTCAACCAATTATAACCGCACTAAGGCAACGCTTGCTCCTTTGGCAGATTTAATTGATACGCACATTTCACTTTACAATCCTGGAAAACTGAATGAGTTTGCGAGCATGTTAAAACAACAAACAGGAACAATCGTTGTCGCAGGCCATAGCAATACCACGCCCGTTTTGGTGAAGATTTTAACTGGGCGAGAGGTCAGTATTGCCGAAGAGGAATTTGATAAAGTATTTGTTGTAACATTTGAAGATGAGACGGCTAAATTGAAAGTCCACAGCTCAAATCAGTGAGCAGCACCTAGCCCCTCCCTATTGCTGTGTAATAGTGTGTAATGTTTACACAGCAACAATCCATATATAGTGTACCCATTACTTTGAAGAGCAGTCATATTGATAGCTGCATCGTCTTATACATAAATGGAGTACCAGAGACATGTCTTTCATTTCACCCCCTGGATCTTACAAATCAAGTTGCCGTAATGTTCATTTTGAGGGGATTCCCGGTGAGGAAGATTGCTATATCATCGCATTATGCCAAAAAGAGGATGGTAGCTGGGTTGAAAGCAAACTCAAGTACGATATCGCCAATATCAATGGCAAGCTGACATGGGCGCCAGATAGAAAGTAATATTCCCTTTTATAAATACATGCAATTCTATGTCGATACCGGGTCTAGGCATGGACCCTTTTTTCCTCTCACAGTAATGCAAAAATCGCATCTAATCCCGCTGAGATTTTTTCGGGTTCTTGCCCTGCGAAACCGAGTCGTATATGCGTTTCTCTCTCTACTTTTGCATGACAAAACGCCTGCTCTGTATGCGCAAAAATCCTTGCCTCTTCAAGCTTGGCTGGTAAACCTGATATATCTCGTTTTAAGTCTACCCAGAATGCCATGCCTCCATCTGGCTGCTTAAATTGAATATCAAAGCCTTGGTTTTTGAGTTCATTGAGTTTATCTGCCATCAAGTCACAGCGCTGCTGATACAGCTTAGTCATTCGACGCAAGTGCCTCTCAAAGTAACCTGTAGCCATCCAATCAGCGATGGACAGCTGCATCAACACGTCGTTTTTATGATTAATAAGCCTTTTTATTCCTACCAGCTGCTGGAGAACAACTGGTGCAGCCGTTACATACCCCAGTCTTGCCCCCGCGAACATGATTTTTGAAAATGTAGACAGGTAAATTATAATTTGTGCAGGGTCATTCGCAGCCATAGGTTGAAGCGGCGGGCATCGATAATGAAACTCATGATCATAGTCATCTTCTATGATGAATACACCATAGTGCACACATAGCTTGTATATCTCCATTCTTCTTGCAACAGACATAGTAAGGGTCGTGGGATATTGGTGCAGCGGCGTTAAGTACAATAAACGAATCGTCGAGTTGGCAAAACACTCAGCTAATGCGTCAACACATAAGCCCTGTTCATCTTGTTTGATATCGTAAATAACCCCACCTGCAGCCATAAATGCCTGTCGTGCCGGTGGATAACCAAGTCGCTCCATTGCAACCCCTTCACCAGAGTTCAAAAATGCCTGCGCGGTTAAAAACAGCGCTTCTTGAGAACCGTTGCAAACCAATACATCATCACAAGTTAAACCTCGGGCTTTACGTAAGTATGCTTTTAACTCTGTACGTAATTCAGGTTCTCCCGCCACATTTTGATAATGAAGTGCATGAGCATGACTAGTGCGGCATACTCTGTTAATGCTGCGTCTAAACTCATCAAATGGAAACTGAGATACATCAGGCAGCCCGCCCGCAAAATTATATTTGTATTCATCTAAAACTGGTGACTGACTAGTGGGTATCACAGCTGCAAAATGTGGAGTGATTGGCTCAAAAGCTGTGTCTTGTTCACTGGCTTGCGTGCTACGAAAAATAGGTAACTGACTATTTACTTTATAACCTTTACGCAACTCAGACACCAACCACCCTTCTGCGACTAAGTTTTGCAATGCGTTCATCACAGTGTGTCTGTTCACAGAGAAAAGCTGCCCTAGAGCTCGTGCAGACGGCAACTTTTCACCTGGTTTTATGTGGCCACTTTGAATAGCTGAGCGCACTTGCTCAGCCATTTGTATATGTTTAGCTTTATTTTTTTTATCTAGTGGACGCCCAGTAAACATCATTTTATCGGCAGCTATGTTACGTGTTATTGAGCGTACAAAAATCTCAGCCTGCCATCAAGCTGGTATAGGCAAATATTAAAATCTGGTTGTTTAATCCTGACCACAAAAGCGTAATCTGACACTACAGTAAACACATATCGTCATAACCTAAGGAGAAATGTATGTTAAAAGCGATATCATTATGCTCGGACAAAGTACGTTTAGAACCCTTATCCTATTCACACCTCGATGCGTTGCAAAAGGTCGGTGAAGCCGAAGCGCTTTGGCGCTGGGTCCCAAGTAAATATTGTCAAAGCCCACAGATCTTAAAAGACTGGTTTGAACAAACCGCACAATTTGACCCACAAGAACAAATTGTCTTTGCCATTATCGATATTGAAACTAACCAAGTTACCGGCAATACACGCATATTTAGACTAGATACCCACAACCTCCAAGCAGAAATTGGCCATACCTTTATAGGCTTAGACTGGCAGCGCAGTCACATCAATACACACGCAAAATATTTACTGCTTAAACATGCATTTGAAACGTTAGGATTAGTCAGAATTGAATTTCAAACTCATGAGCAAAATCATAAATCCCGCAGCGCCATTGCACGTTTAGGTGCGCACTTCGAAGCCATTCACCTTAAAAATAGAAAGTTACCTGATGGCAGCTTTAGAAATACAGCGCGCTTTAGTATTACAGATGATATGTGGCCCGACATTAAACAACGATTGGAGTCATGGTTATGAGGTATCCGATCAAAGATTACACCGTGCAAGAGGACGACCAGCTGTTTGAAGTAATTGAACGTTTTCCATTGGCAACATTCATCTGTAACGATGATAAGCAAACACATATTTGCCATCTTCCTGTCAGCCTTTGCCAAAATACACGGACACTCTACGGTCATGCGGTTGCATCAAACCCGATTAAGCATTGTATTTCGTCGTCCGTTGAGATTGTATTTAGAGGACCAGATACGTATCTATCACCTAATCAGATTGAGGGAATTAGCCTTCCGACCTGGGATTATGTCACGGTACAAGCTTCAGGTATTCTGAACCCTATTCATAATTATGAGAGGCAACTTGAGGCTATGGAGCATATTTTACACGCATTTGAGAGTAAGCAAGATCCGTGGCGGCTTACGTCTGTGCCTGAAAACAGATTAAAAGCTATGTGCAAAAGTTTAATATTTTTCGAAGTTAAACTGGAATCTGTATCTGGAAACTTCAAATTAAGCCAAAACAAAACTATAGAAACACGGGCTGATATTGCTAACTTACTGCGCAACACCAACCCACAAATGAGTCGTTACTATAAGTAACGCTCATTGCTAAAGTGCACTTCCATCGCAGTAGCTAATCGCTTCCCAAGGGTCGTAAGGCCCAGATTTATTAGGCTCAAAATTGTAACTCCAATGTCTTGCTTGGTATATCACCCCTTGATAAGCAACCTTTTGCCCTTTGACATCGTAAGCTAAATCAGCTTGCCAAGCACTTGCCGCACAGCCCCCCATTTCATAACCAACAGTGATAGGAATACTCAACTCACGACCAAAATCAGGCTGTAACTGTGTCACCATTGCGTCTAATTTATCACTGTGATGAAGCACAATCTCGCCTTTACCTTTGCGCTGATTGAAAAAAGGAAATGCCAATCCATCATGCTCACTGTCATGAACTTTTAACGTATAGCAACCAGCGGGCACATCGAGTGCTAACTCATGCCAGCTCGAGTCGGCAAACATATCCCAACGACTGACGGTCTTTTGCGATTTATTTAACAGCGACACACTGCTCTCCGAACCGTCTTTACCTGTAAGCAAATGCAGCATGGCACTGGACTCAATCGACATTGGTGCCTTAAATCGAGCAACTTGGCGATTATTAGCCACCTGTTGATCATACTCACTTCGTACACTAACGCTGAGCTTCGCAAGCTCTGGAGAAAAATTACCCAAAAACTGTGATACAAAAGCAATGCGTTTTGTTTCACCCGCTTCAATTTCACCTTGCCAGTGGTATTGATGAGTGCGCAAACCTTGAATACCGTAATCAAACCACAGCTCATCAACCTTTGACTTCCCGAGATTCTTTACTTCTACCTCGATTTCTCCACACGACAGCCCGACTCGATCCGGCATAGCTGAATTTGGCTTCACGATGGAGGTGAGTGCAATATCTTCTTCAATTTCCCGCTCACCATAGGTGACCAACACCGCATTGACAATATACCTAGGTGCATCTTTGCCATATTGAGATGGCTGCCAGCTATACGCTTGCCAATCTATATCAAATACAGACTCTCCCTTAGCAGCAATACTGACCGGATAGGTAAAAGGCTCAATGGCTTCCCCTGGGCACCAATTGGCACGGGCGAACAGGTAGGTGCCCCCTTGCGGAAAAGTAGCACTCTGATCACAATCTTCCCGCCATAAGTTTTGCTGAACTATAAGCTTGCCATCTTGCTCTAATGTAAAGTACCTATCACACCACTCTCCACACAGCTCTGCTTTGCCATCAGGGTTATCATAAGACAATGCATGTCCATGCGCCGTAACAATCATCTTAATTTCGGCGTATCGTTCATCAGCTTCAAAAGTTACCGCTTTAGCAGGTAAAAACTGTGCAAAATCCTCGGCTGTTTTATATGGCCACCCCTCAGATCCTGATTCATAGAGAGGGATAACACGTTTCACCGATTTCGCATGATATGCTGATTGTGAGATAAGCTTGGCGGCAATACCAAAGGCACTTTTTTTAGCTCCCCAACCGCCATAATGCACGTTAAATGTCCCCTCCCCGTTTAATACTGGCGCAAGGTGTGACACGTCAAAATAAAAAGTGCGGCGCCAGTTTCTATCAAACCCATGCATTCCTCTTTGCATGTAACCGGCGTAGGGAGTGATCAAACGTCCAAGCTCAAAGCGCTCATCCCCTTGATGCCATTCGAAACGGACTGTGTAATCCCAATCACTACAGCCATGCTCTGCACATCCTAACTCGAGTTCCAGTATATGCCTTGACTTTAAATCTGCTGGTCGCAGGTTAACCGCGAATCCATGATCACCATGTTGTGTAAATGATGTGTATTCTGTCAATATTTGTGTTGTTACCAATGCATTAGTAGCAAACAACTTTGGACATGCAAATATCAAAATCCAATAAAGTATAATCCGCATCGCTCGTTCCTTGGTTACATAAAATTAACACAACCATACGGATATGAGTGAAACAAGTAAAGGCACTTTGTTCCTTTTTCACCCAGAAATTAACGAGTGATATAGGCTTTATAATTTATTATTTAACGCAAAAAGCCGCCAAATGGCGGCTGGTTGGAAACAACATAACAAGTAAACAGGCTGAGAGTTTATTCTTTTTCTAACAATTCTTTTGTGCCAATGGCAATTTTTCTCGGCTTCATCGCCTCTGGGATTTCACGCTCAAGGTCAATTTTCAGCAAACCATTTTCTAAGTCTGCACCAATCACTTTGATGTGATCACCCAACTGGAATTTTCGCTCGAAATTGCGCTCCGCAATGCCTTGATGAATAAATTTTCGCTCGGTAGTAGAGACTTTATTTTGCTTCTCACCTTTAACCGTCAGTGTATTATTTTCTGACTCGAGTGACAGTTCTTGTTCACTAAATCCAGCAACGGCCATAGTAATTTGATACTTATCTTCATCCAATGCTTCAATGTTATAAGGGGGAAATCCAGACTGCTTTTCAGAGCTTCTTTGAGCTGAGTCCATTAATGATGCTAGGTGATCTAAACCGATGAATGAACGATAAAGTGGTGATAAATCTACAGTACGCATAAGTGTATCCTCATAAAGCGATATTAAGCCAAATTCACTCTTAAAAAAGCAGAGAATTGGCATATTAAACAATATGTTAATTATATTTAAGGTCCCTTACGGCGACCTCATAACTTTATCTATGGACGAAGCGAACAGATTTCAAGAAAAATACTTAAAAAAATACACGAAAAATTATAAGTCACTGTTTTAAATGAATTAAAACCAACAACCCTAGCTAAGCATTAACATTTGAATGTGTCTCTGTTCAAAACAGTGTAGTATCTGCGCTACTGGCACTTTCTTTAAATAAAAACCTAAGTTCCTGAGGTGGCTTTTTCAAACTCCCCAAAATGGCACTGATTCTTTCTGCGTTATCACCAAACGCTTCAACCATACCAACTAACTCATCACTGGAACTGGCAATAAGCTCATCTAGATCATTTTCATCTTGAAGGTCAAACTGAGAAATGAGACCAGAGTCAAATAGCTGTTGCTTAAGCGTAGTATTCGATTTGCTTTTAGTTTCTTTCAAACTGGCTAAAATTTCTTTATTGGTTTTTTCTATTGATAAAATTTGCTCGACCATTTCGGCTCTTCGGTTTAAATTGCAAATAGCGAGCTCTAGCGCATCCATAACATGGGCACAAATGTCACTCAACTCGCCGACATTTTTGACCAACAAAATACTGCTGCGCCAATTAAATACCATTGGCCCGTGGCCGAATTGATGTACTCGCTCAAAATCCTCGTGATGGAGTAACATTTCCTGCTCAAGTTTAGCGACACTGTCAGATGTGCTGCGAAACAGAGCTCGATTTTTAAAATGAATAACTGCCCGAAGTCCCAGACTCGACAGCGTGTTTATAAATATTTTTTGTAACACGACAAGTTCACTACAATAATGCGTCGCTTGCATAAACAAACCGATTGATTTCATGCACGCATTTTGCCTTTGTAAATCAAGTAATAACGACTCTTTTTGCGCTATATCCGCATGCGCTTCAAAATAATCATGGTCAGCCTCGAGGATAGCGACCACTTTGGCTTTGAGTTCATCTGGGTGCGTGGTTTTACACACATATTCGTTGGCACCAATCTCGAATGCCTTCAGGCGGCAATCAGAGGAGGATAAATTGGAGATAAACACAATGGGCGTATGTCGCAAGTGCTCAATTTTACGAAGCTCACAGCAAGTGGCATAGCCATCCATACCCGCCATCACAATATCCAATAAAATTACGTGAGGCTTTAACTCTATGGCTTCTTGTAGCCCTTCTTCACCACTTGACGCCACACTCACTTCATAATCAGCAAACGTCTGCGAAAGCAACGTTCGATACGTTTTATCATCATCGATCACTAAAATACGGACGCTCATCCTAGCTCCAATTGCTTTGTTATCTTCTCTCAATATAGACGTTAAACGAAACTACGCCGTATTTAGCTTCCATTTTTTACAAATAAAAAAAGGGCTGCGATTACGCAGGCCCTTTGGTCCCTCTACGGAGAGTGTGAAAAACGAAGACAGTACCTATCAACTACTAGAACTGAATATTCATACCTGCATAGACGTATCTGCCCAACGTATCATACGTGTATGGGTCCGTGTTTGAGTCGTTGTTACCTGAGTAATATGGCGGTTGTTTGTCGAACAGGTTGTTAATGCCACCAGTCAACTTGATGGTCTCACTGACAAAGTAACTACCTGAAATATCGTGGTAAGTGACACTCGGTGTACTTGGCGCATAGCAGCTACTTGGATCTTCCAAACAACTAAAGCTGTCCATTCCAGACAAATATCGCACTTTGTAGTTAGCACTCCACGCATCGGCTTTAACTGCCAAACTTAAACTTGATTTTATGTCGGCATACCCACCCAGACCAGACGTGATAAGCCCCGTGTAATCAACCGTTTCTCCAGCCATCGTAATGGTTCTTTCTTTTAAGATTGAGGTATCCCATCCCGCTCGCCAAGCTAGTCCCGCGGCATCAAAATTGTAAGCCACATTGATGTCATAACCTTGCGTCGTTTCATCACCAATATTTTGTAATTGGTTGTTAAATGTTGCCTTACCATTCGCTATCTCAACATTTGCTGACGAGCAAACAGCCGAATCTTGATTGATCAAGTCGCCGCTGCTGTTTACACAGTTATCAATGATATATTGATTGTTCACTTCACTAATGGCATTGGTGATTGCAATATCATAATAATCAACGGTCAAAGATAGCCCTTCGACAAAGCTCGGCTCATACACAAAGCCAAATGTTAACGTATCAGCCTCTTCTGGGGTTAGATTTGCGTTTCCACCAACGATAACTTCAGCTTGGTTGTCTAGTAACGGATGAGATATCTGCTCAAAAGATGGCGATTTTCCACCATATAATTCATCCACCGTTGGAGCACGAAATGCCGTTGATTTAACCCCTCTGAACATCAACTGCTCATTTAATTTCCAAGTAAAACCGAGTTTCCACGTTGAGTCACTGCCAAAGCTCGAATAGTCAAACGCTCTCACAGCAGCACTTAAATCTAAATTTTGTGCAAAAGCTACATCTGCAAGTACAGGAATGGCAAACTCAACAAACGCTTCATTCACATCATATGAACCACTTGTAGACTCAACTTTCGGGTCGTTAGCTAACCCCTGAGATGTCAGAGAATCTGGCGTATACCACGCTTTTTCAGTCCTTTTTTCAATCCCCGTCGCAAAGCCCAAATACCCTGCTGGCAATTCAATGAGTTCACCGGCCAGTGACGCACTGAAGTTCAGCATCTGGCTGCCTCCAGTATTTTGCTCGGTATATAAGTAGTCCGTCATGTTTTCGGCTGACCATGCAGATTGATCAAGAGGATTGAAATTTCCAAGTTCAATGTCTTCGGTCAAACTCCCTATATTGTGTAAGTTAGAGAGCTGATCAACTGAGTCGTTACGACCAAAATTGACTGCAACATCCCAACTCCAATCATTCTTTAAAAATCCCTCGACACCAACGACTGTCCTGACTGTATCAACGACTTGTGAAAAGTCACGAGTGCCAGTATCAGACATTCGACGACGGTAGTGAATCGTGTCGCCATACTCTGCACCATGCTCTAAGAGATCATCGCCCATCGACTCTGTGTAAGTAAAATCAAACCAAACCGGTTGAGGTGCCATTTGTTGTTCCGACCAACGCTTAGAGTACATCGCTTCGGTAAACAAAGTTGCGCTATCACTCAACTCATAATTAACTGTTCCCGTTAAGTTCAACCTTTGCATCGGCGTGTACAGGTAGCTATCAGATGCGTAGTTGTACGGATCTGTCTCAGGGTTATATTCAGCATAGTTGCCGTCTTTATCCCCTTGGAGCTCTTTCCCATTCTCAAGGTACAAATGGCCATTCGGCGTAATGGTCGAGCCTCCACAGGCCAGTGATTTTCCACCATCTACTTCACTAATTGGGCAGGATGAAAAGTCTCTATCTGCTTGACTGGCGGAACCTCTTTCCATGTACTGAATGCCAAATACCATATTGCCACGGTCGAAACTGGTGCCTACAGTCAAATCAATATTGTGCTGCTCAGCATCTCCCTCTCCAGATAAACCGGTTTGCGCGTTAAGTTCTGCACCTTCAAAGTCATCTTTCAAAATAATATTAACTACGCCAGCAACGGCATCTGTACCATATACCGCAGAAGCACCATCTTTAAGCACTTCGATATGTTTTATCATGGCAACAGGAATGGTATTGAGATCCACCGTAGATGCAGCACCAGTGCCTGAATTAATCATTCTTCGACCGTTTACTAACACCAATGTACGTTGTGCGCCAAGGCCACGTAAATTAATACTCGCATTTCCTCCTGAACCATTATTAACCCCAGGATTGGTCATTGCGCCAGCTGCTGCGGTGATATCCTGTAGTACATCATCTATGGTGACTGCACCACTGGCTTGAATAGCATCAGCGCCAATGAACGTAACAGGACTAGCAGTTTCCATATCAGATCGCTTTATGCGAGAACCTGTCACCTCTATTTTTTCAATTTGTGTGGCTTGATCATTTGCAAACACAGGGGTTATTGCACTTCCTGTCGACATTGCAATCGCAATACTGATGGCGGTTTTTCTCATAGATACTTTCCTAAATAGATATTGTTTTGACTTGCCATGGCGCTTGCTCAGACATTAGAACTGCTAAAATGAATGAAAAATTAATAAAAGCGCAATAAAAAACCAAAACAGTTAAAACACCTGCGAGAGAGCCACAACCTGAATATAAAAACAATAAAATATTATTTAAAACAACATGATATATACAATGAAAAGATAAGAAAAGATGCGTAAAGATGCGTTTTAGGTTGTAAAGTGATGTTACTATGACTGCTTTTTCAAAGAAAAACCGATTTTACAAACAAGTAAAAATGCAAAATACGCAATGGTTTTAATGAAAAATTTATACGAGTGCCATTGCGCATGATCATAAAAAATCAACGGGTATAAATATATTAATATCAATGAGTTGATTTCAAAAAAATACAATAGTTAATATTTATTATAAAAAATGTGAAATAAAAAACACAACTTGTAGGTCTTGCTTTAAGTCATTCAATTAAGGAGAGAATTATCATGACAACTTTAAGTAAACCTGCAACTTATTACCCAAACTATGAAGTTAATGCAGATGACATAATGACGGTTATAGAGATCTGTCACCCGGATAGCCCATACAAAAAACGTGCTTTTGACATGATTCAAAATGCTGAGGTTAAAAAAAGGCATCTAATCATGCCTTTAACAGACGTGGTTAAACAGGGCGACTTCGGTCAACGAGCTAAAGTATATCAGGATGCCGCCATTGAAATGGCAGAAAAAGTCGCGCGCGAAGCGATCCACAATGCGAGACTAAATGTCGACGAAATTGATATGGTCATTGCTACTTCATGCACTGGATTCATGATGCCCTCGTTAACAGCGCACCTTATTAATCGACTATCACTCAGAGCAGACACTAAGCAAATCCCAATTGCACAACTAGGCTGTGTGGCTGGTGCGTCGGCTATAGGGCGTGCATTTGAATACTGTGAACATCGTCCAGACCGAAATGTTTTGATTGTCTGTGTTGAGACCTCATCGCTGTGCTTTCACAAAGAGGCTGGTCGTCTACAAGACTTTATTAGTAACTCACTATTTGCAGATGGCGCAGCTGCGGTAGTGATGCGAGGAGACGATCAGGTTTCGGGGCTAAGATTGACTCACAATCAGAGTGTGACCATTGAGGACACAATGCCATACATCGAATACCAACTAACAGATAAAGGCTTCAAGTTTTCACTAGATAAAGATGTAATGCACTCCATTCCACATGTCGCCCCTTACCTTCAGTCCTTTTGCCAAGACAAACTCGAGGTCAATGCAAATGATGTCGACAATACAATATTCCACACCGGTGGCCGACGAATTTTGGATGAACTGGAGCGTTGCTTAGACCTCGAACCTGACAAAGTGAAGCACTCACGCGCTTGCTTAGCTGAGACTGGAAATACTTCCAGCGTCGCGGTTATAGATGTATTGCGACGCACCTTTGAACAAGCTACAAAAGGAGAAACGAGTTTACTGGCTGCATTTGGGCCCGGGTTTACATCCGAAATGAGTGTTGGTATTTGGCAATAATATTGATAAAAAGAAGAACGGTACAGATGGGAGATAAGCCATTTTACTCAACAAGCTGAGATAAATGGCTTGCCTATTAGTTAAGCATCTTCTTCGAGTTTTAGAAGCAGCGCTTTTATGCCGCCTTTGGCACTTAAAATATGATGCTTTAGGTAATCACATGCGCCGTCAATATCTTTATCTCTACATAATTGTAGTAACTTACGATGCTCTTCTGGCGCAGTATCAATGCCACCAGCCAACAGAATATGCATACGTACATAACGCTCAGAGTTTTTGCTGTACACCGCAACCAGCTCTCTTGTTTGAGGCCGAGCAGCCTTTGAATAAAGCTTATCGTGAAACTCCGAATTCAGTTTACCTGTCGCAAGTTGAGAGTCTCCAGCGGCAATGGCATCTTCAAGATCGGCTAAAATAGCTTCAGCTTCAAGCAAGTCGCGATTGGTTAGATGAACCACCGAATGCCTAAGCAGCTCTGCTTCCAGCAAAGCACGTAAATCAAATATCTCATCGATCTGCTCGGCACTGAGACTGGTTACTGTTGCTCCTTTATGGGCTTCAAAATTAACTAATCCTTCTGCTTCTAACTGCAACAGAGCTTCACGCACGGGAATACGGCTAACATTGAGCTCTTCCGCTAGCGCTGCTTGACGCAAAGGCTCCCCTGCCTTTATCTCTCCGCTTAAAATCTTATCTCTAATCGCTTCGGCAACAAGTTGAGTTCTAGTTTTATGTACAATCGCCATGGGGTTAATCAAAAATTTACAGTGACTTACATTATACGTAGCTAAATCTAAAATGCACGCAGGCCACCTTTTATCTTTGTATTAAGCGTGATAGCCAAGCCTCTAATAGATAAGCTTGGCTAAAAGACTGTTGTTAGATATCACCTTGTACACATAGTGGACGTAAAAAGCGTAATATTGCCCTCGTACCAACAGATGTACTTTTTACATCAGTTGATGACGGAAAAGGCCCTCCATGATTCATAGACATACACACTTCTACACCCGTCGGTGCTTGATTATAAATTAGACGCCCCACTTTGTATTGCAGCGATTCAATTAACTCCTCTTGTATATGGAAATCGTCAATTTTGCCATAAACACTCGCTGTTAATTGACCATCAAGTGCTGAAATTGCACGCATTAGCGCTGCTTCGTCTTGATATTTAACCAAAATAGCACACGGACCAAATACTTCTTCTTGTAGTTGTTTACTTTGCGCAAAGTCATCAGCGCTGCATGTGTAAAGCTGTACAGCTGCATGGTATTGCTTACTGAGTTTGCCTTTGGCCAATAAAGTCGTATTTGGATCCTTAAATAAAGCATCAGTGCGCTTTATAAATGCATGCAAAATACCCGGTGTAAGCAATGTATCAGAAGGGGCTGATTCAATCGCATTCACCGCAGAGCTCTCAAAATCGATATCTTCAGCAGGCACAAACCATACACCAGGACTCGTACAAAACTGACCATGGCCCATGGACATTGAATTAACAAGCTGCTTCGCCAAAGCTACTTTTTGCGGAACATCTTGTCCTTTCAAAACAATTTGCGGGTTTACACTGCCAAGCTCTCCATATAACGGAATGGGCTCTTTTCTATCATTTATAGTTTTTAACAGCGCAGTTGCAGCCGAGAGCGACCCTGTAAAGCCAACCGCTTTCACACTTGGCGCCCTCACTAATTGATGAGAAAGCTGATGTTGACGTCCTTGGAGCATAGAAAATACCCCATTCGGTATCCCACACTGCTTAATGGCTCCATCAATGGCTTTGGTCATCAATTCATTGGTTGCAGGGTGCGCTGGATGCGCTTTAACTATCACAGGACAGCCAGCCGCCAGCGCCGCAGCAGTATCTCCCCCTAGAGTCGAAAATGCATATGGGAAATTTGATGCGCCGAATACTGCAACAACACCAATAGGAATATGGGTTAAAGCCGTTCTAGGCTTTGCTATCGGCAATCTGGTTTCATCACTGTCATCAACACACTTTAATTGCAAAGGTTCAAGCTCTTGGAGCAACACGTCAGCAAAAGCGCGAAGCTGATTAATGCTCCGCAATCGCTCCCCTTCTAGGCGCTGACGCGGTAAATTAGTTTCTAACATCGTCGTTTCAATAAGCACATCTCCAAGGGCGGCTATCTCATCTGCGATGGTGTTTAAAAAGCGTGCTCTTTGGTGCTCAGAGACTCGGCGATATGCTTTAAATGCAAGTTCAGCTGACGCTGTTGCTTGGTTGACTTGCTCCAACGTGGCTTCATAGAAAATCGAAGGTAGGCTTTCATTGGTACCAGGACAAAAGCCGTTAAAGATCTCACTATGCTGATTATGTTGCCAAACTCCTGCGATATAACTCTGTCCGTTTAATGTCATTATTAACCCCAATTATTGATAAGTTTGAAAAGCATCGCTAAATTACTTGGAAACCAAACGCATAAGGATCATCGTCATCCACCGTTATGCAGTTTTTACCCGTGCGTACGGCCCAACCTTGTATGCTAGGACGAATTGCCAACTTTCCCGAAATCTCTAAGACTTCTTCCACACGGCCAATAAACTGGCTACCTATATAGCTTTCATGAACAAAGTCCTGCTGCTGATTTAGATGCCCCTTAGTAAAGAGCTGTGCCATACGCGCACTGGTGCCAGTACCGCAGGGTGAACGATCAATGGCTTTGTCACCGTAGAACACTGCATTGGCAGCGGTAGAATCAAGGTTTTGTGGTTTACCAGTCCAAAGTACATGAGTTGCGCCGCGTACATCGGCTGATTCAGGGTGTATGCACTCGATGGTCGCATTTACGGCATCTCGTACCTCGCGGCTCATTTTGATTAACGTGTCGACGTCTGTACTCTCTATCCCTTTAAAATCTCCCTGAGGCTCAACAATAATGTAAAAATTTCCACCATATGCAATATCAATGGTTAATTCACCGAGCGTGTCAATATGAATGCTCTCATTTGTATGTGCCAAAAATGCAGGCACATTGACAAGTCGAACCCACTCAACTTTGCCTTGACGCATTTTATATTGTGCATCCACTCTCCCTGCTGGGGTGTCAATTTTCACCAAGCCTGTTTCTTGGGGGTGTATTAAACCCAATTCAAGTGCAAAAGTGATCGCTCCAATTGTGCCATGCCCACACATAGGCAAGCATCCTGATGTTTCAATAAACAAGATGCTTATATCACCGTCTTCGCTGCATGGCGGATATAAAAAAGCACCTGACATCATATCGTGGCCTCGCGGTTCAAACATCAAGGCTTTGCGTATCCAATCAAACTCAGCTAAAAAGTGCTGTCGCTTGTCAGCCATTGTGGCCCCCCGAAGCGCGGGGTGGCCACTGGTAACAAGGCGCACAGGGTTGCCACATGTGTGGCCATCAATACAAAAAAATGTCCCCCTGTTCATGTATGAAACCCTTAATCAAGTTTAAATTTCTTAAGATCAATGCGGTGAGTGATCGCGTCATCATATATACGACTCACATAAGCTTTTTCGTCTTGAGTAAGGGGTAGACGTGGCAAACGCGTTTTTTCACTGCCGCGACCCGCTAGCTGCTCAGCGTATTTAATGCATTGCACCAAAGTAGGCACAGTATCTAGGCGCAGCAAAGGTAAAAACCAACGCCAAAGCTCAGTGGCTTCTTCGTACCTTCCTTGCTGTGCCAGTTTATAAATTGCCACAGACTCCCTAGGAAATACGTTCGTCAGACCAGAAATCCAACCTGTTGCACCTAACATCAAACTTTCCAATGCGATGTCATCAACGCCACCAAAAATGACAAAGCGCTCACCCAATGCTGACCGTAGCTCACTGATCCGGCGTGTATCTTCTGTTGCCTCTTTCACGGAAACAATATTTTCTTCCAGCGCCAATATCTTCATACCTTCGATAGAAACATCTACACCATAGGTGATCGGGTTGTTATAAATCATAATGGGCAATGCTGTAGCCCTTGCTACTTGTTGGTAATGATGAACAGCTTCTCGCTCTGTTGATCGATAGACCATACCCGGTAGGACCATAAATCCGTCAACACCAATTTCCTCTGCGTCTTGAACAAATTCCACAGCCAGTGAGGTTGTGGTTTCCGCCACGCCTGAAAGTAACGGTACCCTGTCGGCGACAACCTCTTTAGCTGCTTGTAAAACTTTTCGTTTTTCATCCGCACGTAAAGAGCAATTTTCACCCACAGTACCTAACACAATTATCCCATGCACCCCATCCTCAATAAGCGAATTGATCATCGATTTCGTGGTTTCAAAATTAATTGTCTCGTCTTCGTTAAACTGTGTAGTCACTGCGGGGTACACCCCTTGCCAATCTACGTTCATGGTTTTTCCTCTGTTATCATTCTTGCTTTTTACTATAGGTATATTGTATACAATAATCAATATACAATTTACAATTTACAGGAAAATCGTAACCTTGATTAAAGCACATGCCAAAGCTCCCTAAACAACTGAAAAATATAGATTTAGATAAACCAAAAAAATATTGCTGCTAGGAAATCAAAAAATGCAATTTAAAATGAGTACAACAATATGACTAAAAATAAAAAAATTGCTGTCATCGGCGCAGGCATAATAGGCTTGTGTAATGCTTTGCAATTACAACGTCAGGGGCATCAAGTTCACCTGTTCGATCCAAACGGAGTAGGAACGCAATGCTCTATGGGTAATGCAGGACACTTTGCCACAGAACAAGTATTTCCTTTAGCCGACAAAACACTATTTAAAAAACTACCAAATATGTTGTTTGATACACTAAGTCCTCTACGTATAGATTGGCGATATTTTGCAAAAGCACTGCCTTGGTTTGCTCGATTTTGTGGCAATATGCCAACACTGAAATACCACAAAAACACAGAGGCTTTAAAAGCCCTAAACCATGCAGCAATCGATGCCTACAAACGACTCTTGGGTGGCAATTTTGACGAATATATAAAGCGTAATGGAAGCTTACTTACCTTTGAGAAATTCGATTATGATGAGATAGAAAAGCTATATCAGGCCTATGTATCAAAAGGCGTTAGCGTTGAACTACTCGACCAAGAAGCGACACTTGCCTTAGAGCCTCAGCTACACAATAAAATTAACTACTCCTTACTTTTCAGAGATGCAGCACATACGCCTGATCCTTATAAATTATCAAATGCCCTCTTTCAGGAGTTTGTTCGCTTGGGGGGACAGTTCATACAACAAGCCGTGACCAACTTACAGCATCATGAAAGCGTAATCGTGACAACTGATACAGTTAGCCCCCCTGCTCACTTTGATAAAGTAGTGATTTGCACTGGTGCATGGAGTAAGCAACTGTGCTTACAATTAGGCTATAGGCTGCCACTAGAGGCTGAACGAGGTTATCATAATATGCTCAGTACGCATGCATTGAGCCGACCTGTAGCCTCAGCCGACCGCCAGTTTATTATGACACCTATGCAACACGGGCTTCGCCTCGCTGGTACTGTTGAATTTGCAGGTCTTAATAGCCCGCCATTTTATGCAAGAGCTGCTTCATTACTTATCCATGCTAAAGCTATGCTCAAAGATTTTGCCCAAGTAAAACAAGGCCGTTACTGGATGGGAGCACGACCCTCTTTACCAGACTCACTACCTGTTATCGGCAAAGCTCCAGAACACCCCAATATACTATTTGCGTTAGGGCACCAACATTTAGGGCTTACACAAGCCGCGATCACCAGTGAACTCATCGCAAATATGGTTGCAAATCAGCCAACTGTATTTGATATTACCCCCTACAGCATCACGCGTTTTCAGTAGTACTCGATAATAACGACATAGGATACATTTATGATAGGTATAGGCTTTCAATCAAAACAAGCAGCACTTGATAACCTCAACTCAATGACTTCAGGGGTACAACCCATTATCGAAGAAGACTACCGAACTCGTATTGCCAAAGCACAGGCCTACATGCAAGCTAATAAAATCGATGCTTTATTCCTTAATGCTGGCACTAACTTAAAATACTTTACAGGATTAGGATGGTCTGCCAGTGAGCGGCTCGTTGGTGCATTACTGCCTGCACAGGGCGAGGTTTGTTTTATTGCACCATTTTTTGAACTCGGCACAATCAGCGAATATCAAGTCATGAAAGGGAAAATACATGCTTGGCAAGAAGAGCAATGCCCTTATCAACTTTTAGGGCAAACAATCGCAGAGTGCGGAATATCGCCAAATGCCACTTTAGCCATTGATGAAAGTACGGCTTTTTTTGTAGTCGATGGGATCAATAAAGCTAACCCACTCTTGAATGTCATTAATGGACATCATGTTACCAGTCACTGTCGGATGCACAAATCAGCAAACGAAATCGCCTTAATTCAACGTGCTATGGATATGACTTTGGCAGTGCAACAAGCCGCAGCGTCCATATTACATGAAGGCATCACAACCACTGAAGTCGAAGCGTTCATAGCACAAGCACACAAAAAAGTAGGCGCTTCAGGTAGCTATTTCTGTATTGTTTTATTTGGTAAAGCCTCTTCATTTCCACATGGTGTAAAGGAGCCTCAAACACTGAAAAAAGGCGATGTTGTACTAATTGATACGGGCTGTAAACTGCACGGTTATCTAAGTGACATTACCCGTACCTACGTCTTTGGCGAGCCAACTGATTTCCAAAGAAAAATATGGAACCACGAAAAACAAGCACAATTGCATGCCTTCAATGCGGCCCAAATTGGGGCAACATGTGGTGACGTGGATCATGCCGCAAGGAGCTACTTTGCTGAACACAACTTAGGGCCAGATTATCAATTACCAGGCTGCCCGCACCGAACAGGACACGGGATTGGTTTGGATATTCATGAACAGCCTTACCTTGTTAAAGACAATCCACAGTTATTGGCTGCGGGTATGTGTTTTTCAAATGAACCGATGTTGGTGATCCCAGAACAATTTGGTGTCCGTTTGGAAGATCATTTCTACATGACTGAGTCAGGACCTAAATGGTTTACAGAGCCAAGTTATAGCATAGATGACCCATTTGGATTAGAAAAATAGAACCAATAGCGCCGCAGGGCAATACCTGCGGCATAGAATAAAATAACTAAGGCTTACTTTGCCCTGTAAGATTTGCTGTATAGTTTTAAATTAAACCTGAAAGTCGTATTTCTACCATTGACTGCCGACAGTTCTCCCAGTTTTTCTTACTGAAAATGCCTTGCTGGTATTGCCGTTCGCCGTTTATGGTTCTCTTATGGGATGAGAAATAACCGAGTCAAAAACCGTGCTAACTAACACTGAATCTTAATTAATTTACCATTCGGTAAAAAGATTTTATGTTGTAGCCCGTGTAACAGGTAAATGCTGGTTGACTATAATCAAAGGCGCAGCGCACAAGCCAAACTAAGTTTGTTCATAGAATGGATGAAATTGTTTCTTTTTTTAAAAACAAAGAATCTTATATGTGAAAAGGTGAGGTTGTAGAACGGCACCATTCGCTCATAACTGCCAGTTAAATGAAGCCTAAACCTCTTCATCTTTGCCGTAAGTTCAGGTATGAGCGACTACAGTTCAAACAATCAAATTAGTTTTGTTGGTCACGGATATTCTTCAAATTTACACTGCCTGAACCATCATTTATCAACTCGAACGATTGTGCATTACGCACAGAAATACTACCCGAGCCGTCATCAACAGACACTTTACCTGTAACGTTATCAACGACCACCTTACCCGAGCCATCTTCTATCCATACATTACCTTGAATATCCTCAACTAAGATTTTGCCTGAGCCATCATCAATATCTAATTCACCTTGAACACTCGAAATCTCAATGCTGCCAGAACCATCATCTATATCAAGAGAAGTAAAGTTATCCATAATATTAATCGAACCAGAGCCATCATCTATGCGCTTAACACTTGCATGTGACACATCAATTGAACCTGAGCCGTCTTTGATCTGCGTAATTAGATTTTTTGGCGCGGTAATTGAGAGGTGAACTAAAGTGTTGTTAACCCCGTTATGGCACACATTGGCTTTTAGCAAAGCTTTTTTTCCATGCTGGGACAGGTCTAAGCAATAATCCCCCCCTTCGCTTGACTGAAAAATTTCGGCTGTAACGCTAATTTTGTCAGTGTCTTCTCCTATCAATTTCAGGCTACCCGCGCCTGCATCGATTTTAAATTGCTCAACCTCTTTGGTTGATAATGTCAAAGAGGTGCTTTTTACAAATTCATAATCTGATGAGTAATATTGATTTGCAGACACAGAAAGTGAAGATAATGCCAGCGCTGTAATCATGAGAGCTTTCATCTTGTTGTCCTTTTTATATGATAATTACATAGTTAAGACGCGGCTAATTTGTGAAAGGTTTAAACACTTTTTATTTTTTCTGACATGGTGCTGAGCCAGTCTAGAAAGCAACCAAACTCACTGATTAGAAATTTAAACTCATTTTGAAAAGTATTATGCTAAATCGTGTTCGCAAAATGATTTTTCTGAGGGCAAGCTATATATTTTACCAATCGCATGTGCATACATCACCTTCATTGTTTGCCATACGTTCAAGTAGCGTTCTTCATGCGCATCTGTACTGAACCCCAATTTTTCGTACATGGTTATAGACTGTTAAGGTGAACTCCCCCCCAGATACGCTTTGTAAACGAGGACTACTCCCCTTGATAAAAACTTGCAAAATACTTAATGACAGGCAGAAGAACGTTACAACCAAACGCGATTTAGCAAATATAAAAACCTTCTATTCATAGATAGAATTGTGAAATGGTGTGGCCTATTAATACTGTAAACACTATTAATATCGAATAATATTAATGTAATAGCGATAGCGACTTATAAAGCCGCCGCTTCTTGATACCTCAATTAATCTCTCATTTATTTGCAACTAAATGAGAGATTAATTTGGTAGGGTTCGCCCATTGAGTCTTCTGCAATACCACCACCAATCCACATTGCAGTACCAAGATCATCCACATGCCCACCTCCTAAAATTGACATACCTGCTCCCGCAACTTCGACTGCCTCAGCTAGGTTTCTATTTTTTAGGTACTCTTGTTCTGGCATCGAGCCCATGTAAGTTATCGTTTCATTGACAATATAAGCTCGCGTGCTGCCATTCTCACTACAGTAATGATTAGCTTGGTCTAATGCTTCCTCGCCCGCTTTTTGTCGAGTTTCAGACGTTAAGTTTACGTAGTGTTTTCCGTCTTGAGATGGTCTTACATTGTTATGATGCGCACAGCCACTCGCTAATAGAGCGATCATTGATACAGTTAATAATTTTTTCATTGTTTTCCCCAATCATGTTTGATGAGGAAATCATAGTTCAAGGGGGTGTGTGAATCAGTCAGGGAATGTGTGAAAATGTAAAATACGCAACAAATAAACTGACAGTTAAGTAGCCATAGAAGTGATAGGCAATAGTAAAATCACCATAGGTCTTGAGCAAAAAGCACGTAACTTTAGCTTCTAGTATTACATACACCATAAGCCATCATTGCCGCCTAATTTAAACTTCATTTAGTCAAAAAAGGAATTACTTTTGCTAAAGAGCGTATAACAAAACCACACAAGTGCAAATACGAAAAGATAATACATCATAAACTCTTCCCACTTTAAGTTTGCCCCAACTCCACTAACCGCTTGGGAGCAAATACTATTAATAATTCAAAGTCATTCTAACACTCATTATGGGAACAATTAAGGTACAAAGGGCATGTGTTGAAAAAGTTATGAAGAAATTCATCATTTATAAATATTAAATAAATAATCATATCCACTTGATTTAACAACGTAAGATATCATGTCCAATCATGACTCAATTTTCTCCACATCAACCTCGTCGTTTCATGACTCATAACAAACACACTGTGTAGTACGTAATGATAAACTTCCGGCTGCTTTACTGTGTTATTGATACGGTAAACTGAGGGCTTCACTTGGCTCAAACACCCCATTCAAGTACAGCTCATACGTTAAGAAATTGACGCCCTCTTCGAATAACCTTATCTAATAAAGCCATTCTCTTCCCCAAACAACATCACCAATGTGGGTATTTATTAACCGCAAAGAATATGTACCGGTTAAAAAAACCTCAAACAAACCGAATAAACATGCATCAATGCGTGAATTTATATATCATCCGCGCGATTAAAACTAAAACGTAGGACAACAAGTATGAGTAATTCACAAGTGGGGGGCGCGAATGATGCTATCAATACCAGCGAACCACGCTGGTCCCAACATGATACTAATTGGGTTCTCAGTCTATTTGGTACAGCAGTAGGCGCAGGTATTTTATTCTTACCAATCAATATCGGTATTGGCGGATTTTGGCCCTTATTAATCATGGCCGTACTTGCTTTTCCAATGACATATTTAGCGCACAGAGGTCTTGCACGTTTTGTATTGTCGTCAAAAAATAGTGACTCAGATTTCACCGACGTTGTTGAAGAACATTTTGGTGCCACAAGTGGCCGCCTAATATCTCTGTTGTACTTTTTCTCTATATTCCCAATACTACTTATTTACGGTGTCGGATTAACCAATACTGTTGATAGCTTCATGGTAAACCAATTAGAAATGGAGTCGTTACCACGAGTCTTACTTTCAGGTTTACTTGTTGCTGGTATGATTGCAATCATGCTAGGTGGTGAGAAATTGCTTCTCAGAGCCTTTGCGGTACTTGTTTACCCACTAGTGGGTGTGCTGCTATTCCTTTCTTTATACCTTATCCCAAATTGGCAACTTCCGACAATATCTGCACCTGATGTAGGCTCATTGACTGAGACGCTTTGGCTGTCAGTGCCTATAGTTGTATTTTCTTTTAGCCACGCAGCGGCAATTTCTAGTTTTGCTAACACACAACGCAGACACTATAAATCAGAAGCTACACTCAAAGCTGAGAGTATTCTTCGCAACACTGCACTCATGCTCATTGCATTTGTCTTGTTGTTTGTATTTTCATGTATTTTCTCTCTAACTCCAGAACAAATGGCTGAGGCTAAAGAGGCAAATGTATCTGTGCTTTCTTATTTAGCGAATGTATATAACAACCCATTTATTGAAACGCTCGGTCCATTGGTTGCATTTATTGCCATTACTTCTTCATTCCTAGGACATTTCTTAGGAGCAAGAGAAAGCTTTAACGGACTAATCACAAAGCAAACCTCTCTCAGCTACAAAGCAGCTGACAAGCTAGGCGTTGTCGTAATGTTCATCTCTATTTGGATTTGTGCAGTGATTAATCCAAGTATTCTAGACATGATGGGCGCAATATCAGGCCCGATTATCGCTTTGATACTATTTGTAATGCCAACCATCGCAATTTATAAAGTCCCTGCGCTACACAAGTACAAGGGTAACCTCAGTACGTACTTTGTACTTACAGTAGGTTTATTAGCGGTATCGGCCTTACTCTTTAATATGTAAGCCAATAAAAAAAAGGTGTAATTGAGCTAATTACACCTTTTTTTCATTACTCTTTCACCAAGTAAGCCTGATCTCTTCCATTTGACTTGGCTTTATACAGGCACTCGTCCGCTTTTTGGATCAGTTCTTCTACATTGTCGTATACACCATACTGCCCCACAGCAACACCAGCACTGACTGTCACCACATCAAATTCCGATTTACAATGAGGGATCTCTAGCCCTCTAACCGCATGCACAATCGACTGCGCAATTTTCAACGCCCCTTCTTCACTGGTGTTAGGAAGCAAAACAGCAAACTCTTCACCACCATATCTAAATACACTATCAAGTGGTCGGTTCACCATTTTTACAGCAACTTTTGCAACCGCTTTGAGTGCATCGTCACCATGTAAATGCCCATATTGATCATTAAATAGCTTAAAGTAATCAATATCTAACATAATAATAGACATACACTGTTGTTGCCTGAGGTTCTGCCGAAATAAACGTGTACACTCCATATCAAAGTAGCGCCGATTAAACACCTCTGTCAGGCCGTCAAAAAAGGAGTACTGCTTTAATATGTCGGTTTGACGTTTATATTTTAAGTGGGTTCTAACTCGGTTAACTAATGTTCTGGCCACAATGGGCTTACCTAAAAAGTCAACAGCCCCAGCATCCCAGCATAGCTCCTGCTGATTTTCATTCGTATTGGAGGTTACAAATATAATGGGGATGTCATTTAACTCATCCATAGCTTGAATTTTTTTACACGCTTCAAGCCCTGTCATTCCTTCTAGGATCCAGTCCATTAATATTAAATCTGGGGGAGATTTGAGGCAATAACTTATAGCCTCTTCGGCACTGTCAACAGCTTCGACACGGCACAACCCATCTAAGCAAGCTCCCAGCACTTTTTGCGTCAGTGCTGAGTCTTCTACAATTAAAACTAAACTATCACTGAGGTCGTCAATTTCCTTGAACACGTTGCCCTCTAAAAATAATTAGATATGCTTACGTTGTTTATAGCGAATACTTCTGCACCTCACAAGAACAAAAAGTGAAAACTTATAAAAAATACTTTTATGACCTGAGGATTATTAAGTAAGGTATGTCGTCAACCTTAGTTTAATGATTTATCAGGCCAAAATTTTGTCCCTTTGACCGTTGCCTGCAGCGCAAGGCCACTTTGAGTTAATGTATAAACTGACATGTTGCCGTAATAAACTTCGCCTTGAATAGCCGCTCCCTTATCTGAAGCTTTTGCAGCTGCATCTGCGTTACCTCCGAAAGTCCAACCATGATTTACGAATGTATCCAGTGCTTCTGCGGTATGGAACACAATAACCAGCCGATAATCTTTAACACCTAACCCAAGGCCTACTCCACCCTCAGCCATATTCATATAAGTAAACTGGCCTGTTTGGTTATTTTGCACCACCCCATAACCGGTACCCGCAGAGACCAAAAGTAAATTGATATTGGCATTAGAAAATACAGCATAGCCCACAGCAGAGCGTAGCTGCGCTCGGGTATCAGGTTTATCTTTATATAATTGAGAAAGCGTTTCATTTTTCATCTCAATGATTTGAGCACGCTTTTGCACATTGTCTCCCGCCCCCATAGACGCACAACCCGAAACAATTATCATGACCAACATAATGCTTATATTTATCAACTTCTTCATTTTAAAACTCCTAACAACAGTACCAGGCGCTACCAGTGAAACATCATTCACGCCACGTGGGGCTAAAATGCAAGATTGAAGTTTAGCGTAAGATGAACAAAGGAGAATAAAAATGTACAAAAGTGTAATGGCAGCACAAAACGCCATTGACCCAGATAAGCAATAAAAAACAATAAAACGGAAATAAAAAGGCCACCATTAAATGGTGGCCTTAAACACATCATGGGTAATCATGAAAGGGATAAATGTGAAAACAACTTCATTGTAGCGATTAGGTAGTAAATTAAAATCATATTATAACGGTTAATTAGTTCGGTTTTTTCGATGATTCATATAAACTAAGCTAAGACCGCAGTTCATTCAGACTAATAACTAACTTTTTTTACCTTTCGCTCGATTTATTGTCTGCGACCTTTTACCATAGCTAAAAAATTTACTTTAATTCTATGTACTATCTCTCTTTTGTTACCTTGGTTTGGGCATTTTCTTTCAGTTTGATTGGCGTTTACCTCGCGGGTCAAGTCGACTCTTGGTTCGCAGCTTTTAGCAGAGTAGCAATTGCGTTCCTGGTTTTTTTACCATTCACAAAGTTATCAAATGTATCAGCACGCATCGCACTGACATTGATGGCAATAGGTGCAATTCAAATTGGTCTAATGTACGGCTTTTACTATCACTCTTTTCTCTATTTAAGTGTACCTGAAGTGCTATTATTTACCGTCATGACGCCCGTTTACATCACAGTTATTAATGACTTACTTGAAAAAAAGCTTCAACTACATTACCTATTCGTGGCTTTACTCGCCACAGCAGGTGCAATTACTATTCGCCAAGCGAGCATAAATGAAGATTTCTGGTTTGGGCTATTGCTGGTCCAAGGCGCCAATCTATGTTTTGCGCTTGGACAGGTTTTGTATAAAAGACTACCAACGCAAGCGCCTTTGCCCCCACAACATACCTGCTTTGGCTTTTTCTTTTTAGGCGCCCTGATTGTCTCAGGGCTGAGTTATGCACTACTTGGCAACAGTGAAAAACTGCCAACCACGGAGCTACAATGGGGCATATTAATCTACCTAGGACTCATCGCCTCGGGGCTCGGCTACTTCCTATGGAACAAAGGTGCTACACTGGTTTCCGTTGGTAACTTAGCAATTATGAACAACGTCTTGATCCCCGCAGGTGTCTTAGTCAACATCATCATCTGGAATCGACAAGCAGATCTGTTGTCACTATCGCTAGGCAGCAGCATTATTTGTGCCGCTTTATTTATCAATTACTTTTTTGAAAAAAATGCGGCCCCCCAAAAGTGACGTTCATAACAATCTATAGCGTCTTTAAAAAGTGAATCTTACTGTCTGTGCCATCTTGTAGTGGGTGGCACGCCACAATTCTATAATTGTTTTTTAATAGCATCATTAGCATATTTTTAAATCTATTCATCGACTTAACTGTGATACTTTCAAAACCCGAAGCCCTACACCACCGCTCTTGTTCATTTAACAATGTTTGAGCGAAACCCTCACCTCTAAACTCTGGCACAACCGCACCGAGCCAACTGTAAAAATGTTTCTCTTCGATGGCGTACCCAAGCTTATATGCGATAGGCTTGCCATCTCTTTTCGCAACCAGCAGCAATACTTTTTTACCTTGTAAGCGGGTTTCTATAAGCTGTTTTGTTTTTGGTGTCGAAAACTCAGGAATTTGATTTTCAATCTCCATGAGCTCGTCAATACTTCCCCGCTCAATTACGCAAGCCATAGGTCACTCCTGTAATTTTTTCATTTTATCAAAGCAGCAACAGCTACCTCTAAGTTAGTGATTTCATTTTATTGATTATCCCGCGCACTGTAAAATGGTATCAGAGTTACCCCTATGAAAAATATATACTTTTCATATCAATAAACAAGAATAAAAAAGTTCAAAAAACACACAGAAGACCGCAAAACAATTCCAAATATCACGTCAATTAGCTCACAATCCACACATCTCAGTTATAAAATTGTAAAAAACCTTTGACAAAGTTCAAAATACAACCAATCATTTAAACCGTTCCAATTTTTTTGGCAATTATGAATCGAGCAAAAAAATAAAATAAACAACGAGCCAAACAATATTGGGACTAGCCACAATCAAATTTTTTTGGAACGATACAGGGTTGAATATATGAAAACGCAAATAAAACAAAGTTCACTAAAAAAAACCAGCCTAGCCTGTTTGCTTGGTGCTTTACTTTCCACCTCGGCGGCTGCGCAAACGGATCTGACTTCTGATGACCCAAATGCCATATCCGCATCCGGTGAAAATGGCACTTTTGAAGAGAAAACCAAAGCCTTTGATAACAATAATTACAGCAAATGGTTGACCTTTTCATCTTCAGGTTGGATAAGCTATCAGTTTTCACAGCCACAAAAAGTTACCTCTTACAGCATCACCTCAGCAAATGATGCACCAAGTCGTGACCCGCAAGACTGGCAGCTGCAAGGTTCAAATGACGGCATTAACTGGGTGGTACTCGACACGCGTTATAACCAATCTTTCAATGCACGCTATCAAACAAAGCAATTCACGGTCGCTAACCCACAAAGCTTTGCATTTGTAAAAGTAGATGTGTCATCAACCAATGGCGCAAACATACTGCAAATCGCTGAAATCGAGATGTTTGCCGAAAATATAACGCCACCAAGTAGCCTACCTATCACGCAAAGCAATAGCTTAAACGCAGGTCAATGGCAGCACTTTGGCCCGTTTAATGTTGCCAATAAAATCATTGCAACAACCTCTGGTACGGGTGATGCCGATCTGTACATGAGAAACGCAGCTCAACCAACCACACAAGTATTTGACTGTAGCAGCACAACGCCAGATGCCAATGAGTCATGCACCTTACAAGGTAACGATGTGTATGTGTCCGTATATGGATACTCTAATACCAGCTACACCATTAATATAAAAGAAGAGACAACCACTCCACCAAATGGAGAATGGAAAAAGCCACAAGTAAACTTTGTCGATGTAGATCCTCAAACGCAAGGGTCCATTTTATTCAAACGTATCATCTCAGATCCTGCTGGACATATGGCCAATCGCTGTGTTGATGTGGCTAAAATCCTGTATCGCGACCCGGTTGAATCAAATCGTTTTAGAAACCTGCAATTTGAGCTTAGAGCGAAAGATCATTGGGGCAATGAGTTTGTTGCATACAAGATGGGACAAGATGGCTCTGGCGAAATGACCATTGTTGTAAGCACCAGTCACCTAGAGAAAATTTACCGTGACAGTGGTAACTCAGATGCAGCTATTCGCGATGAAATCGACGGCATTTTGTCTCATGAGGTAACACATGGATATAACAATTCTCCACTGACTCACGACAACTATGGAGATGGAAAAGCCTACTGGGCGTATACTGAAGGGCTTGCTGATGCAGTGAGAATTGGTGAAGGCCTACACAAAACTCGTACGCCTAATGTGACCGACCCTAAAAAATGGCTGGGTGGCTACACCACTACGGGTTTCTTCTTGCATTATGTCCGCGTGACACACGATGCTGACTTTTTATATAAGTTCAATAAAGCAGCTAAAGATTTAGGTAATTACACTTGGTCTTTTGATGCCGCTTTCCAGCAGACTTTGGGCAGAGGTGTAGATGAACTGTGGCAAGAGTACGCCACATTCATCAATAACGGTGGTCAATTGCCTTATTAATATAACTGATGAGTGAGCCTGTAAAGTGCTCACTCTCTAAAGGCTTATGTCAATTAAAACACAAAATTGATTGTACACCCACACAACCTTTATCGCATAAAACCCCGCCCTTCTTGCACATGCAACTTAAATCCTTGGCCCCAAGTAGAACTAAATACTTAGCATATGTCTCGGTTGTACACTATGCTGATGATAGTCAAGATAATTAATTGCAATATAAAGCTAAGTTTAGGGGTATGTGCGCTATGGCAGACAAAGCTAAGGTGCTTATTGTTGACGATGAACAAGCTGTAAGGGATATGATCACCGCCGCCTTAAAACCTTTTTTTGTGTGCGAACAAGCAGACTCGGCGACACAAGCTTATGACATTCTTGAACATTTCACACCACAAGTCGTTTTAATGGATATTAGTATGCCAGGTATAGATGGCTTGGCTGCATGTGAAAAAATTAAAACTGAGTTATCTACAACAAATTGTGCTGTCTTTTTAGTGTCTGGATACAACAACTTAGATATGAGATTACGTGCCTTTGACGTAGGCGCTGATGATTTCATTGCTAAACCTTTCCAGATGAAGGAGCTTGTCACCAAAGTACAAAAGGTCAGTGAATTTATTCAGTCACAAACCACTTTAAAAGCCAGTGAACAAGAGTCCATCACACTCGCTCTGTCTTCAATGCAGCAAGCCTCTCATTACAGCTTGGTCATGCAATTTTTTAAATTACTCAATCAATGCAGAAACCAACAGCAAGTCGTTAACCAGTTTTTTTCTACCATGAAGCAGCTAGGTATGCTCAGTAGCATTATGATAAACCAAGGCAGTATGCAATTTTATGGTCCAAATGAGTCACAAATAAGCCCGATTGAGCAAAATATTTTTGAATTACTTCGCTCCAAAGGCAGATTACATCACTTTGGTAGGCGTCTAATTGTTAATGAAAAAAATGTCTCTTTCTTAATCAAGAATATGCCAGAGTCACCAGAAGAAAGCGGCGCCATTCAAGATATTTCTGTCGCGATTATTGAAGGGGTTGAGTCCAAATTGTTAGATTTGGCGCGTCAGCAAGCTATGGAGCAAATTGTTTTGGACATCACCAGTGGAATAAGCTCTTTACAAAGTATTTCTGACGAATATAAAAGCTTAATACTTGATGTTACAAACGATTTAAATCAACAGATTTCTTCCAGTTTTCATATTCTCGATTTAACCGAAGAGCAAGAGCTTTTCATCGCGAACCTCATTGCCAAAGAGGCCAAAAAACTCAGTGCCCTTGAGCCGAGAATGGATCTACTCAAGACAAACCTAACAAACGTCATTGAGCAAACAGAAAAGTACTTCGCAATGGAGAAAACATCGGTGCCAGAGGCCGATACTAATATTGACTTCAGTTCCAATAAACCAGAGCTATTCTGAACACAATTGAGCAACTCGATTAAGTAATTCTTGCGGTCGAAAAGGCTTTCTTAAGAGGTTGTCATATAGTTTCCCATCAAAATCGGTAACTTGTTCAACATCTACATAGCCACTTATCATCTGGATTTTTATTTTTGGGCATCTTTCCACTGCTTTTTTAGCTAGACTGAACCCGTTTAAATCAGGCATAAGTACATCAGAAATGACTAAGTCATACTGGGTATGTGCCATAGCCTGAAGTGCATCACTCCCATTATCAAAAATGTCCACCTGATGCCCTACTTGTCGGAGCAACTTAGCAACGACATCAGCAAGCGATAATTCATCGTCTACCACAATAATTTTAAACGGCGTGTGCTCAGCTTGGCTGGATGCAACTTCAACATGGGGATTTTGAGAGGGTTTATAATCCACCACAGGGAAGTAGATTAAAAATTGCGTCCCTTGCTCACTCGTTTTTACTTCGACCTGCCCCTTACTCCGTTGAATGAAAGCATACACTTGACTCAGCCCAAGACCAGTGCCTTTGTCTCCTTTTGTCGAAAAAAACGGGTCAAATATACTGTCTATATATTCATCAGGAATACCTGTGCCCGTGTCTACCACATCACACCTAACATGGAGACTTGGCGAATTACCGATCAAGTCATTTTGATATAGTTGGGTCTGGGTTGAAACGGTCACTGTCCCGGCATCTTCAATTGCATGCACACTATTGATAACCAAATTTAATATCATGTCGTCAAAGTCATGCTTATCAACACTGACATTGGGAAGCTTTTCAGCTAACTGAAACACCAATCGGACGTCAGCTTTGAGTGACTTTTCCAAAAGCTGACGACTATCCACAAGCGCATTATTCAAACAAAATATTTCTGTTAATTCACTTTCCTTGCGCGAAAAGTTCAACAGTTTCTGCGTTAAGTTAGTTGCACGCTCGCCTGCTTTTATGATCGCTTTGATATGGCTTGCGATATCTTCATCAAGCTCAGGTTGCATTAGCACAATATCGCTATAGCCCAGCATTATACCAATTAAATTATTGAAATCATGTGCAATACCACCTGTTAATTTGCCTAGTGCATCCATTTTCATAGAGCGCCTAAGCTGCTCTTCTTTTTCTTTGATATTGGTCAGGTCAACACAGTTCCCAATGAACCTTCTTACGCCATTTGGCATCAGCGGCAGCTCGCTGATTGATAAATGCATGGGGAAAACACTTTCGTCTGCGCGCTGGCCAACAACCTGTCGACCAATTCCGATGACCTGCTTGTGGCCTGTTGTCATGTAATTTGAAATAAATGTATCGTGATGTTTGGCAAATTCATTAGGCATAAGCATTTTGACATTTTTACCGATAACATTCCCTGCTTGATACTGGAACGCAACCTCCGCTGCTTTGTTAAATGTTAAGATCTGTCCTTTATCATTAATGGTGATCACAGGGTCAACCATTGATTGCAACACTTCGTCTTTTTCTGCCTCTTTTAATTCCAAAGACTCAATAACCTCGTGCAACATGGTAATGTCAGATACTAAAGACGCATATCGAGGCGGCTCATTTTGGGTTTCAAACACCATAAAGCTTTGCCATTCTGTCACTCTTTGCTGCCCCTGTGCATCTGTAATAGCAATCAATTGCTTTGCAGATGACTCATTTGAGACGGTACTTAACAAATAACTCTCTAACTCGGTATTAAACTCTGAGGTCACCACTTCAGCTAAATTACTGCCCACAAGTTCGTTCTGCCCAACACCAAACAAACTGGATGCAGCTTGATTACAAAATACAATGGTTAATGACTTATCCCATTCAATAATTGCCAATGGGGCATGTCTCACAAGCCCGGCAAGCCTTTTTTGAGTCTGTTGTAATGTATGATCTGTTCTCTTTTGCGCAGTAATATCAGAAATAACCCCAGCCATGGCAAACTTGCGGTCAGATCTTTTAACAATAGGAAATAAGGTAATGGCACTATAAAACGTTTCCCCTTTGTGCTTGTAATGTACCTCTTCTCTTATATAGCTTTCGCCACTCATCACCGAGTCCATGCGTTGTGAGATAAAATCAGCGATGTTTTTCGGACAAGCTTGAAATAAATGCTCTGCGTTCTTGATCGACTTATCAATAGATAAAAACCGTTTTAACTGGCTGTTGAGGTAAGCCACTTCCGTATTTTCTTGCAGCAGAAAGACACTTTCGGGAATATTTTCAATAATAGAGTAAAACTTACGCTCACTGAGTTGTAGCTGTAAGTTCAATTCGAACTCTTTTTGCTGGTCGACGAACGCAACCAAATAGCAGGCCAAAGTCTGCTTTTTCATATTGAGCTTGGTGACTGACAAGTTGATTGCATGCCACTTATCTTCAAATAACCAAAAGCTTTTGACGCTCTTGCCTTGGTTTCTTTCAGCCTCAATAGATAAGCTTAATAACTGTTCATCATCACAAAAATGAGACAACTTAAAGTGCGAGTTAAAGTGCGCGAGAGGTTGTAATTGAGCGCTTAAATAAGACTCTGCAACATGATTAAGATCTAAAATACTGCCCTTTTCATCGACAATGACAACGGCATCTGTTATCCCTTCAAACAATGCCTGAAAGTAATCTTTTTGCTCTTTTGTCGCGGCGTGGCTGCTTGCTAGTTCTTGGAATAAACGGTTACTTCTCCTTGCTAGCTCACTAAGTTCATCCATGCCATTAATCTCTATCAGTGTCACATCTTGTTCTGAATTATAAGTGTCAAAATGGCGGAAGATTTTTTGTAAGCGCTTCTGAATAGCAACATGGAATATAAATGCGACAAGTAAGGCAGTGACCAACATGATCACGAACAGGGGTGTAAAGGCGTGCATGGTCGAATTATGGATATACCTAGATGCTTTTGAATAATCAGCCAAAATCATCAAAGATTTCGACGGATTATTTGGCTTGGTATTGGAAACTGACCCAATTAGCACCAACATTTTTGATTTTTGGTCAAAAAGCGTCAGATCTTGTGATGAAGATAAAGCTTCAGCTATTAGTTTTGACCATTCAGGCTTTAATTCAAAACTCTGTGCAACCCCTCCTAACGGGGTACCAACAAAACGGTGATTGGTGCTTGTTTCAACCGCGCCATACTGATTTAGTACCAAAGCCAAAGCGACCTCAGAGTGCGTCTTCATTAAACTTAAATACTCTTCCATCGCATCTAAACGGTTCTGTGCATTCATAAATTCAATAGCAGATTTAGCCTGAACAAATAAGCTTTTTACTTCATCGATACGAGTGGTTAAATGGCTGTCTGTCGTTTGCTTTAATGTGTATAGTTGCAAAGTCGCAACCTGCGCTAATAAACCAAAAACAACGACAACAAAAATTTTTAGTGCGATGGGAATACGTGCAAAGTTTCTAAATCCTTCCATTAGTTAACCTACCTTGCCGCATTGATACAGCGGATGAAATGCCGATAAACTAACTTGGATAACACACTGAGAGTTATGATTAAAATTCACCAACGCACACACCTTTTTACAAAGCCAATGCATTGAGCATAGTACAAGGAGATTAAATAACCTATTTGTGAAAAAGGCTAAAATAAAGGGCGATGAGGAGAAAGTTCTGAAGTTGAAAACCACTTATGAAAAGTGGCTTTCATACATTAAGCTGAGTTAATTATGACATGATGTGCTTCTGCATGTTTTAATATTAAGAAGATGGCTATAAGCAACAATTACACTGCCAATAACCGTTAAAATAGACTCCCCAAACTCTCCAAACTCTCCAAACTCTCCAAACCAATCATGTCCAAATAGTGCAGCAACAGTCAAAACAGCCAACCCGACAATACCACCACCAAAAATTTGCCATTTACGATGAGTTTTGCAACCACTATATAAAGCCACAACACTGGTTAACAAAACGCCTACCAACAACATTTGATGAAATGCTTCCTCTTTTAGAAAACTGGTCGCTAAAAATGGCAGTGCTAAAACCATTAACGGTAATAATAGACAATGTGCTAAGCACAACAAAGCGAGACCTATTGATACCCGATCTCCTGTTTGCTGAAAACTTCCTAGCATTTATCTCTCCAATAAAAAGATACAATATAACATATCCATAAAATATAGAAATGCCGCCAGATAAGCAACTTATATTCTCTAACAATACAGAGAGCTTAAATACTTGAGCAAAATAGTCACAAAAAGTACATGACAAAATCATCAAGTTTTATTCGCTATGCGATTTGATACCCTTGAGAAAAACCACAAACAGATGAAAAAATTAAAACTTTGCAAACAAACAATTAACTTTATTAATTTTTTTTCAGTACACTAGCCACAGCAATCAACAGTTCACAAGGATAATCTATGAGTACGACCACAGCAGACATTGAGTTAGCACAACAACAAGAGTCACCGTTGCTAACTGCACCAATATTTAAACAGTTTTGCTTTTTAGCGATCCCTACAATTTTAGGCATGTTAATTAGCGGTTTATACAGTTTTGTGGATGCACTCTTTATTTCTCAGGGTATAGGCGCTCAAGCAATGGGGGCCGTTTCAGCCGTATTTCCAATCCAAATGCTTTTAATCGCCATAAGCACAATGCTTGGCAGCGGTATGGCATCACTGATCTCAAGATACCTTGGCGCAAAACGTCAGGCAGATGCTAACCAAGTATTTTCTGCCTCATTTTTACTCGCTTTGAGCGCAGCTTTAATATTGTGCTTGATAACCTACTTTAATTTAGAAAACATCTTTAACGTCTTGGCGGTACCTGAATCATTAAAGGTACAAGCGCGCAGTTACATAACACCTATCGTATTGTTTTGGGCTGTCGGTTTTGTATGTAACCAAATCACTGAGGGGTTTAGAGCATCAGGCAATCCAAAAGCAATGATGCAAGTGCTCACCACAGCCTCAGTTTTGAATATCATACTTGATGCCATCTTTATATTTGTTTTTGAATGGGGAGTCGCAGGTGCTGCTTGGGCTACTATTTGCGCAATAAGCATCGCACTTATAATGGCGTTACAACTTCAAGCTAAAGGAGAAAGCAAGGTTCAATTCAACAAACAGCAACTCTTTAGCCCTTTAAAAGTGCATACTAAGATTCTCAGCCTTGGTTTACCAGTGTTGTTATCTCATGGTGGTTTCTCAGTCATTCTTGCTGCAACCATCTATTCTATATCTACCGTTTTCACAGAAAACTCTGAGCCTCTCATTACTGCCCATGGTATCTTGGTGCGTAGCTATATGTTTTTGTTCCTACCTATTATTGGCATGATGGTCGCGCTTCAGACACTGGCGGGGTTCAATTATGGTGCTGGACAATACCAAAGGGTATATAAGGCCTATATAGTAGCCTGCATCATGAGTGTTGGTTGGGGGCTTATCGTCACCTTTATACTATGCCTCAATGCGCAGTGGCTTATCGCGCTATTTACTCAAGATCAGCACGTCACCGAACTTGGCAAACAAATCGCCCTTATCTCATTTTGCGCATTTGCGCTATCTGGGTTTTGCATGATGTCGAGCGGCCTCTTTCAAGGTATGGGCAGAGCACTTCCTGCCACCATGCTTGATGCTGCGCGTACCTATATTATACTTTTACCTCTAATGGCAGTGCTGCCAGATACGTTTACTCCCGACGCATTATGGTGGTCTTTCCCGATTGCAGATACAGCTGGCGGACTGTTTGCTCTTGCCTTCTCAGTATTTACACTTAGAAAACTAATGAAAAATAACCAGATCAACACCAAGTTATAAAAAATTCATCTTAGTTTTCACATTGCAAATAAACAAATACCGATTTACCTATTGTTTTACCACTTTAGGTAATCGGTACAAATCCAAAGCAAATTCGCAATAAAAATTCAAGTCTTCATCAACAAGTTTTAATCTCTGTTTAATCTAACAAAAAGATCTATAACTAGATAACAAAAGCCCGCCATTTCATCTTAAAACTGATTTAAATTCAGAGTATTAATTGATAATCCATTTTGGCTATTTGCACTGTCTGTTCCCAAGTAACCGCTATCATGTAATACGTTGAAATCTCACCTCCACAATTCCTACATATTTATCCCTAAATTGAAAACAAAAATTCATGTACCAATCATGAAACTGGCACACTGTTTTATTCTAAAAAAATGAATTAAATCCAAAATCGCAATAAAGTAAATACTCAAATTGCAATAAAGTAAACAGTTTAAGAATTATTACAGACCGAAAATATCATTATTTTAGTAACATTCTCGTGATCAATGTTAATTATTGCAAACGATAGTGGTATCATGCCCTCCAGCAATTACAGCGAGTTTAATTAATCATAATCTATTGATTTTATGGAATACGAATTTAACAGTTTCGTGTTTCAGTGAATAAACCGGCTTAACAATGATTTTTAATATTTAAATAATGTTAATTATTAATGAAGTTTCATTTAGAGCTACAAGTTTTTAGGAAAACTCAAGGAAACATGGAACATGACGGTTAGAGAAAATACAATCTCAATCATCGGGGCGGGCATTTCAGGTATCATTTGCGCGCTAACGTTAGCAAAATCAAATGAGTGCAAAAAGAAAACCATTCGAGTTTATGAACACAAAAATCGCGTCGGTGGCCGAGCACATGCGATAAAAGTCAATGATCATTATGTCGATCTGGGTGCAGGACGCTTTTCTTCAGGGCTTCATCATAATGTCAAAGAGCAAGTGAAATCCTTAAACTTGGCCTATGAAAAATTCCCTTTTACACAACTAAAGCGCCCACAAGCATTGCATAAAAGTTTAAAGAGTATTCTGAAAAACTTGAAACCTTTGTGTGACGAGCATGCGCATGACTCATTTGAGGAGTTTTTAACGATTTACGTAGGCGGAAGTCAGGCCCGAGAAATGATAAACGCACTGGGTTATGACTCCCTATCATTACCAAACATTACGCCACATATTGCTTTCGATATCATTGAGAAACATCCCGAAATCCAAGGTTTTTCCGACAATGCAGGTTATGAGTGGTTTAACCTAAAAGAAGGGTTTTCTGCTCTACCCGAGCGTTTATATGAGCAAGCTTTAGCCCACGGCGTTGAATTTCACTTTGGCCACGAGTTAATCAAAATAGATGCTGACAGCAACACTCCGACGCTGACGCTTTTGAAAGACAACCAACAGGAAGTCACCATTAACGAAGGTGAGATGATTTTAACTTTTCCACCAACTGCAATGAGTAAGCTCAATTGCGGCTTTCCGCAAGATTGGAGTAACTATACATACGGTTCGATTCCCCTGTTCAAGGGCTTTTTATTCTATGATACACCTTGGTGGCAAGACTTGGATTTAGCAGATCACGTTGTAATTGCAAATAACCCAATCAGAAAACTGTATTTTAAAGACAACCGGTATGTATTTTTTTATACCGATAGTGACTACGCTAACTTTTGGCGTGACGCCACGTTAAAAGGTGAAGCACATTACTTACAAACAGTTAAAGAACTGATGGCAGATGCTTTAAAGTGTCATGTTAGTCAGCTCCCTGAACCATCTACACACACCTACAAACACTGGGTCCATGGTGTTGAATTTTCACAAGAGTCTAGCCCCAATCATCCAAAAACATTAGAGCATAAAAAGTCACATATTATCTCAACCTCGGACGCATACACACCTCACTGTGGTTGGATGGAAGGTGGCATTATTGCTGGCACCAATGCAGCTAATACAGTACTCGAAAGGGTAAGAAAAAGACAAGCGCTTAACCAAGAAGATTGCGAACTTGCGCACATTTAATTGTCATTAGACATAGACATAATGAAGAAATCAGTAACTAGGAAGTTTTTATAAATGAGTATTCTCGATTTTCCCCGAGTTCATTTTAAAGGGGTTGCGCGTGTTAATGTGCCAACAGGTAATCGTAATATCAACAACACGTTAGATATATCGACTAACACCGCTCTCAAGGATGGTAAACCCTATGATGTGTCTAAACCACCACACGCCTTTCATGATTACATGAAGTCAATGGGCTCTAAATTTAATGCACAAGGGCAAATTGACGAAGCCGGTGAGTTTAACCTCGCTGCTGGTTATAACATGCGTGGCAACAACCATTTCAGTTGGGAAAATACGCTTGTCACTTCTGTTCAGTTACGCCCAGGTGAGTACATTTTTGATGATAAGCTCGTCGGGAATAAACTGTCTTTGTGGGGACATTATAACGAATATCTAAGAACCTCATTTAATCGCGCACGCTGGGTTGATAATGATCCTACAAGGCGAGATTCAGCCTTAATTTATGCAGGTCAGCTCACTATTACAGATCCTAATTCGTCAGCTAATACTGCCCATATACTTTCAGCAGATATAGACTGCACGCATGGTGTTCGCTGGCTAAATAGCGGTTATATCGAAGAACCAATAAACCATTTTCTCTATGAAGAAATGAGCGAAGCTCGACTGTTTCAATTCACAGTGAGCAAAGACAGTAAAGACTTTATACTCAACCAACTTGGTTTAGATTCTGAGTTTTTAACTGAATTAAGAAATAAACTTCAAAACCCAGCTGTAAAAGGCCTGCTTATTCAGTACTGTGTAAGCAACTTGTCTCCACCCAAAGCGCCTAATATGCCTGTCTTTTGTGACTTGCACGGCACTATAGGTTTATGGCACGAAGACGATATGGACACTTGCCCTACTGGCAGAATCTTAAGACCAGATAACGGCGAACAATATGCACCAATCGCCTTATCAATAAGAGGTAACTGGTTAAGTCTAAATACCGCTATTAGTTTACCCCACCAGCGATATGAAGAAGCCATACCAGTTGACAATGGCATGCCGCCAAAACTCAGTGAAAAAGTAGATCTTGGCAACCTATATTTAAAGTCAAGTAATGGTCAAGTGATCGCCATCATACCAAAAGACAGCTATCTAAATAATGCAACAAATTCTGGGATAATTGACATCCCGCTTCCAGAGTTTGACAGCCAGTTCGAACAACAATCATTGAAGTTATGCTCCGAGCGTCATACTTGGTATGAAAGTGATTGGTACATTCAAGCTGAGCAGCATATTATCGCCATGGAAAGCCCTAACTCTGTTACAGGAGAGCCTAGTACGGTTGAGTTAGGTGTTCGCAGTTATTATCGCGGAAAACCAGCATCAATATCTCAATTAGCAACACATTCGCTTACACCTAACACTATCATCAGCTCTGCTTACCTTGATACTGACGAAAATGGCCGTGGCAGCATCATTGTTGAGAGTCAATCACCAGGCGGCGCTGAGCTATTTTTAGGGGAATTTTATAGTCCAGTGCAAGTGAGAGTGCTCCCAGATGCTTGGGCACTTGCAGATACACCGACAGAGCAAGTTGACTATGATTTTCTCTACCAGCATGTCATGGCGTACTACGAACTATTTTATCCATTTATGACCGAAGCCGTATTTAGCATGGCGGATAAATGTAAGTGTGAAACCTATGCCCGTTTAATGTGGCAAATGTGCGACCCTAAAAATAGGGATAAAAGTTATTACATGCCAAGTACGCGTGAAATGCCGGCCGCACACGCACAATTATTTTTAAAATACCTATGCAATGTTGAGCAGTCTGCCATGCCCAGTATCTTGCCTAATGAACAGCCAAAGGCACAGATTAGTGGCAATATAAAAACAAAAGCACAGCTCATTAACGCATTAAAAGATGCCGTAGATCTTGAGCTCTCGATTATGTTGCAATATATCTACAGTGCCTATTCGTTACCTAACTATGCTATTGGTGAACACTTTGTATCGATGGGCCGTTGGAGTGAGCAACAACTCGAGTTAGTTAACGGCGGCGAAGATAGGCGCTTAAACAGCGGATGGCGTGGCGCGTTACTCGAAATAGCCCATGAAGAGATGATCCATTATTTGGTTGTAAATAACCTTCTAATGGCACTTGGTGAGCCGTTTTACCCTGGTAAGCCTATACTTGGGGAAGAAGCCAAAAACAAATTTGGACTTGATACCGAGTTTTCTTTTGAGCCTTTCTCTGAACATATCATTGCGAAGTTTGTGCGCTTTGAGTGGCCTGCATTTTTTCCAACTGTTGGGAGGTCTATCGCAGACTTTTACGATGACATTACTAAAGCTATTGAACAAATACCCGATTTATTTAGTGAAAAGCGAATCAAACTCGGCGGTGAGCACCACTTATTTTTAAATGAAATTATCAATCGTGAATATCCCGGTTATCAATTCGAGGTGTACGACAAAGAAACAGCACTATTTGCGATTAACTTTGTTACAGAGCAAGGTGAAGGTGTTGCTGCTGACTCACCACAATTTGAAGTCAGTCACTTTAATCGCCTGAGAGCGATCTCAAAATCTCTAACAAATAGCGACATTCCGTTCGAACCTGCTTACCCAGTACTAAAAAATCCGGTGTTTGAACCAAGAACGGGTTGTAACCTTGTTACAAATCCCGCAGCCGTAGAGCTTATGCAGTTTTATAAAGGCTGTCACGAACTGATGTTTCAGCTCATGATGCAACACTTCGCCATTCAACCTCTGGGCAGCATGCGCCGCTCTCGTTTAATGAATGGCGCCATAGATTTAATGACCGGTATTTTAAGGCCATTATCAGTCTTAATAATGACCTTACCATCAGGTACGCTGGGCAGAAATGCTGGTCCACCCGTACCAGAACCAATCGAAACACACGTATTTCCAGACTTAGAGCAAGGGTGTATGGCTATATCAGTACAGTGTAAAAAGCTTGCAGATATGGGCAGAGCTATGGTCTGTGCAAAACCTCCAACAACACAAATTGAGTTATTAGAGTTTTTTCAAAATCAGATGCATGAAATCGCAACTGGCAAACTTTCAAGGGAAGCTTAATCATGAAGAAAATAATCGTCATTGGCGGCGGTCTAGCCGGTGGCCTGACAGCCATATACTTAGCAAAACGTGGATACGATGTACACATCATAGAAAAACGTGGAAACCCCCTACAGAGCCAGGCCGACTATATTGACCAAGTTAGCTCACGCGCCATTGGTGTAAGTATGACAGTAAGAGGGATTGAAGCCGTTGTCGCTGCGGGGATCCCTGTTGAGGAATTACAAGCATGTGGCGTTGAAGTATCTGGTATGTCATTTTTTATCAAAGGTGAGCCTAAAACACGTGAGCTGCCGCCACTTGATAAGCTAAAACCATTGTCATTAAGCCGCAGCGCATTTCAAGTTTTACTCAATAAATACGCAGAACTAGCAGGCGTTCATTACCACTATGACCAGCGTTGTATTGAAGTTAACTTAGACAGCAGCTCAGTCATGACCAAAGACAGTAATAACAACTTTGTGACCCACAAAGGTGACTTATTGATCGGCGCTGATGGCGCGCGTTCATGTGTTCGCGAGGCCATGCAATCAAACTGTCGCCGCTTTGAGTTCCATCAATCTTTCTTCAAGCATGGTTACAAAACGCTCGTGGTTCCTGACGCCTCAAAAGTGGGTTTACGTAAAGACTTACTCTACTTCTTTGGTATGGATTCTGGTGGCCAATTTGCAGGCCGAGCAGCCACCATACCTGATGGCAGTATTAGTTTTGCGGTGTGCTTACCTTATACAGGACAAGTGAGCTTACACAGTGATGACAGCACTGCGATGCGAGCATTTTTCGACCAGTACTACCCTATGGTCCCAGAAGATATTCGCCAAAATATGTTCGAGCAATTTATGGTGAAACCAAGCAACGACTTAATTAATGTTCGTTCTTCTACCTTCCACTATAAAAACACTGCGCTTCTGATTGGTGATTCAGCGCATGCCACAGCACCATTTTTGGGCCAAGGTATGAATATGGCACTTGAAGATGCATACGTGTTAGATACTTTATTTGAGCAATATGGCGATGACTTTGACAAGGTACTGAGTGAATTCACTGAGCTTCGCAAAATCGAGGCGGATGCAATGCAAGATATGGCGCGTGCAAACTACGAAGTCCTTAGTTGCTCTGATCCAATATTCTTTATGCGAGCACGATTTGCCCGTTACATGAACCAGAAGTTTCCAGACCATTACCCGCCGGATATGGCAGAAAAATTATATTTCACTTCGATGCGTTACAGTGAACTTAGAGACAAGCAAGAAAAGCAAAACGTTTGGTATAAAATAGGGAGAATGAATTAATGAAGATTTTAGTTGTTGGTGCAGGCCCATCAGGCCTGATGTTCGCAAGTGAAACAAAAAAATTAAAACCAGAGTGGGATATTCGCGTCATTGAAAAGAATCACCCTGATGCAAACGTTGTTGGCTGGGGTGTGGTATTACCAGGCCGTGCCCCGCACCATCCTGCGAATCCTCTGTCTTACCTAGCTAATCATGAAACGCTAGACGCGCAGTACTTAGAAGACTTTAAGCTCACTCACCATAACCAAAGTGCGCTCAAAAGTACCGGCGTGACACTATGTGGTGCAGAGCGAAAGTCTATGGTGAGAGAACTTAGACAACTTTGCGTCAGCCTAGGAATTACCATTGACTATGAACAGCCAGCCCTTGAAGATGCTGAATTGCTATGCAATGACTATGATTTAGTCGTGGTCTCAAATGGTATCAACCACACCACCACATATTATCGTGATGCACTAAAGCCAAAAATTGAGTTCGGTAAAAACCGCTATATGTGGTATGGCACACCCAAGACATTTGATGCCATGAACCTGATTTTTAAATCGCATTCAAAAGGTATTTTTGTAGCACACTCTTATAAATACTCAAGCACTATGAGTACATTCGTGGTCGAATGTAGCGAAGAGACCTATCAAAAATCCGGCCTAGATGAGATGTCAGCACAAGACGCTGAAAAGTTCATCGCATCAGTTTTTGAAGATGACTTAGACGGCAATCCTGTAATGGCGCAAGAAGGCTTAAAGTGGCGTAACTTTATGACTCTTAGCCACGAACAAGCGTTTGATGGCAATGTCGCACTACTCGGTGACGCGCTGCAGTCTGGTCACTTCTCAATCGGTCACGGTACAACCATGGCGGTGGTTGGTGCACAGATCTTAGTAAAGGCCGTGTATGATAACCCAGACAACGTGCAAGCAGCATTAACTGACTTCAACCAGCATGTAATGCCTATCATGCGCTTATTTGACCAACATGCCACTATCAGTCGCTTATGGTTTGAAACCGTTGAAGACAGAATGCATTTATCACCACCAGAAATTGCACAGAGCTTTGCAGATCGCCGCAGCGAATTGCCGCCGCTGCCAGCTGCTCTTGGTCAAGCACTAGAGAGAGCGCTGGCTCGTGGAGAGAAGTAATATGGACCTGCAAAAACAAAAGCAGCGACCAAAGCTACCTACTCAGTGGAGCACCAGCTATGTTTCTTACTGGCAGCCTATGCAACCAGAAGATCACATTACATCTGGTTATTGCTGGTTTGACTATACCCGCAACGTGTGCAGAATTGACGGTCTGTTCAATCCATGGTCTGAAGAAAAGACAGGTCACAGGTTGTGGATGTCTGAAATCATGTACCCTGCAACTAACGAATCTTTCAAATCAAAAGTTGCATATGGCCGTGAACATATGGACAAGCAGAGCACTTTTGAAGAGCAAGTCTTAAACGACGAAGTTGACCCGTGCCACGAGTTAATTCTAACGCAAGATGTACTCGAATTGTGTGACGCTCAGTTCCAAGGAACATGCGAGGTATTAGGGTTTGAAGCTGATATTTGGCATTTCCAACGCCCCAATGGTAAAGGTCCAGCCACATATTACTTCAAAGCAGATACCAATCAACTTTTAAGAATGGTCACAGGTGACCCTCAAAAAATGGCTTCAGTTCGGGATTTCCCTAATTTCAATACCCGTGAAATAGATCCGGATATCTTCCAACATGTGCCATTAAAACAACCTGAATAATTACCCAAGCGTATTGGGAATGAGGCGTGCCGGCCACATTTAACATGTGGCCGGTCACATAATTATCTTTCAAAGAATATTCAAACCAAACGCCTGCTTCACTCTCCCTAGTACTTGCTGTGATTTTTGATTTGCCTGTTCTGTGCCAGCCAACAAAATTGCTCTCAGCTGCGCAGGATCAGCAATGTATTGTGCTCGTTTAGCTCGAATTGGGGTGATCAAATTCACTAAACAGTCTGCTAATACGCCTTTTAATTTGCTGTCTCCCAAGCCGCCTCGACAGTAATGCTCTTTGAGTGCTGCTACATAGCTTTTATCTTCATGGAAAGCATCCAAGTAAGTAAATACAACATTTCCCTCAACCTGACCGGGATCATCTACACGAATATGATTAGGATCTGTATACATAGCGCGTACAGCTTTGACTATTTCATCATCAGTACTACCAAAGGTGATCACATTACCAAGCGATTTCGACATTTTGGATTTACCATCAACGCCAGGTAGTCGGGATACCTCACTCAATAACGGCTTGGCCTCGATTAAAACTTGCTTACCGGCAACATTGTTAAGTTTACGCACAATCTCGTTAGTCAATTCAATCATGGGGAGTTGATCTTCACCTACAGGCACCAGTGTTGCGTCAAATGCTGTGATATCCGCCGCTTGGCTTATCGGGTAACTTAAAAATCCAGCGGGAATAGAAGCGCCAAAGTCTTTGCTGGCAATTTCCGCTTTAACTGTTGGGTTACGCTCTAATCGAGCGACACTAACAAGGTTTGCGTAATACATAGCAAGCTCGGCTAATGCAGGAAGCGCTGATTGCAAACAAATTGTGGTTTTAGTTGGGCAAATGCCGACGGCCAAATAATCAGCCATAACATTAAAGATGTTGTCTGCAACTTTTTTGGGGTTATGACCATTATCTGTTAACCCCTGCATATCCGCGATCAAAATTGTTTGATTATACTCTTCTTGCAAAGATACACGGTGCTGCAAAGAACCTACAAAGTGGCCTAAATGCAATGGTCCGGTTGGTCTATCACCGGTCAAAATGGTATGTGTCATAGCTGTCTCCTTGTTTATTTACTACCGAAAGAGACAGTGTTTGTGTACCAACCCTCACCTTTCGGCAGCAGTTGAACACACGTATTCAAGCGCCGCTCTATTAAGAGCGCCACCAAGAAAAATTGATAAGAAATTCAGAAATATAAGTATTCATAACGTGCTTAAGCTAACACAGGACAAGTCATTCAGCAAGGCTATTTTTTAGACTCAAACATATTCTCTCAATATCTCTGATAGTTATATAAAAAGCCTCAAGTACAAAAGCAAGAGACACAATAAAAATTCACAAGCGTGAAAAATATTCAACTCACTCTTAAAACAGTCAAGAATTAATAAAAAAACAATAAAAAACAAAGCCTTATAAAACACTAAATTTATATTAAAACGATAAAAACAACCTAACACTCCACAAACAAGAGAATACAAATATTTATCATTTGCATATAAATTCACAAAGAAGTAGCTTGGTAAGCCTGCTTAAAAAATGTGTAGCTCGTTTTTAATGCCAATAACTAAGATGAGCACACCCGTTTTACTGAATTGGGTACACTATGAAACGATATTTATTTGATAAAGACCTCGATAAGTCTAGTTGTGGTGTCGGCTTTATTACTCACAAGCAGAGCTTAAAAACACATCAACTTATCCAACACGCACATCAGGCACTATGTATGATCCCACATAGAGGTGGTATGAATGCCGAAGGAATTGGCGATGGCGCTGGTGTAAATATTGATTTATCTCTCACATTTTTTAGAAAAGTGACTCAACACTCAAACCTTGAATTAGGTGAGTTTGGCGTCGCCAACTTTTTCTTACCCAATGACATTGCCAATCGTGAAGAAGCAATATCATTGATTAATCGAGTCCTGACTGAACATAAACTAGAAGTCATAACAACACGAGATGTCGAGACGGATAGCTCTGTACTCAACCCTGACAGTCAAAAAGCACAATTAGTAATAAAACAATTTGTTTTTACAAGACCCGTTCATATTAGCAGTCAATCCGTTTTTGAGTCGCTAATACATCAAGCACTAGAAGATATTGAGCTTCATGCGTTTACCACCGAGTCTCTTCGCGGATTGTATCCACTATCAATGAGCTCACAAACGCAAGTATTGAAGGGTCGATTAAATAGCTGGGAAGTAATCCCCTATTTCAAAGATCTCAGCGATCCAGAACAGCAGGTTCACACTTTATTTTTTCATACTCGGTTTTCGACCAATACAGCGCCTAATCCTATGTTTGCGCAACCATTTCGAAGAATGGCACACAATGGCGAGTTAAATACTGATAGGAAAAACAGACTCAGTGAAAATGCCATCGCAAAATACAAAAACAAACGTTTAATATTTCCAGCAGGCCAATCGGACTCGGCTCGGCTTGATCAAACCCTTGCAAGGCGTGTTATCGAAGATGATATGCCGATTGATGTGGCTGCGCTGGCTATGATGCCTCCAGCTTGGGAAAACGATGAAAGCTTGTCTAAGCCTGTGCGTGCTATGCTTGAGTACTTCTCATTATATGAGGAAAAAAACGACGGCCCCGCTGCCTTTATTTTTGGCGACGGCGTAAAGGTTGGCGCACGATTAGATAGACTGGGGCTGAGACCACTTCGAAGCGTTGAAACCCATGACTATCTCGCAGTAATGAGCGAAGCTGGACAAATTGACTTTCCCGAAGAGGAAATTGTTCGTAGAGGCCGCATTGAAGCTGGCGGCATGATTGTCTTCGATCATCAACATAAAGAAATAAAACTTACAGCTCAAATCTTAGAAGAGCTCGCTGCAGAGCATGATTATACGGCCTTGTTAGACAAAGCAAGACTCACGCTAGAAGAGATCCCTGCTGTTGAATGTAGTGACTTGACGCAAAATGCTCAACTCAATATTGCAGCGCAGCATGTTGCATATAGCATGAACCAAGAAAGCTTTAAGTTTATGCTTGACCCAATGCTGCAAGATGGCTCTGAAAAAATATCAGCAATGGGCTATGGTCTGGCTCCCAATGTGCTTACTCGTGAAGAAGGAGGTGTATCACGCTACTTTAGTCAGCGTTTTGCACAAGTGACAAATCCGCCACTAGATAGCATTCGCGAAGTCGATGGCATGACATTGCGTGTAGCGCTGGGCGCAAAGCCCAATATTAGTCCAACTAGCCACCGCCAAATTGTGCTCAACTCACCGCTTTTAAAACCTCAAGATTTGGCGAAGATCACTACCCAAACAGCACTCAAGGTGAGTACTTTGCCTATGCTGTTTAATGTTGATCCAGAACATATAGACCATCAACAGCAATTGCTTGATGCACTCAAAACTCTGGCTTGTCGCGCCGAGCAATTAGCTCAAGACGGTTGCGATATTATCATCTTGAGTGACCAAGCGGTTACCCATCAGCAGGCCGCTATTCCGGCATTATTAGCTGTTGCGACCATTAATCAAAAATTAATCGCTGAGGGGCTACGCTTTAATACCAGCTTAGTTTGCCATACCGGTCAAGCTGCCAGCACCCATGATCTTGCTTGCCTACTTGGATTTGGTGCATCAGCTGTTTGCCCTATCACGGTCTACAATCGCGCTGTTGAACTATTCGAAAATGAACAAGCTGTGCTCGATGCACTGGCTCGGTATCAAAAAGCCGCTGAAAAAGCCTTGATGAAAACCATGGGTAAATTCGGCTTGTGTACCGTTGAGAGCTACATTGGCGGCGAGTTTTTTGAGGCCAACTTCATAGATACACACGATCCATTACTCAAAGTAATTTTCCCCAATATTCACTCTCCGGTTGGTGGGGCGCGCTTTAAAGACCTTGTCGAAAGTGCAGTGAGCTGGCATAAAAAAGTATTTGAAGTCCAAGCTGAAGATCAAATACCTGTACTCGGTTTATTCAAAGAGCGTGCGCAAGGTGCGGGTCACAGCTTTGGTACAACCGCCGTACGCGAATACATTAATATGACGGAAGAGAAAATCCAATATATTGATGAGTCTCAATTGGAATCCACCGACACTGGTGTGATCTTGCCTGACGACGATGGTTATAAGGACTTAGGTTTCGAAGCCAGAACACCTGAGCAAATTGCGCAATTTAAAATAACGCAAGCTTACAGAGAGTTCAGCCACAACTTACTAATTGAACGTCACCACCGGCCGGCGGCGCTGCGTGATGTGCTCGCCCTCCCCTTGGATTTTACCCAACTCAATAATACACAAGCATTTATTGATGCCCTCAAGTTGATTGAAATTTCGGGCTCCTTCCAAGTGCATGTAAGGGGATTAAATGTTGAACCTATCGCACAGCACAAATGGTTATTGAGCCATAGTGCCAATAATACAGATACCAATCACTGTCTGGCTGAGGCGCTCAACCAGCTATTCAAAACAGAAGTGTATGAAGTTCTACCAGCCAATGACAAAATACTCATTGAAACGCGAACTAACTCCACACTTGATAAACTATGTAGCAAATTAATAAGCGGTGCAGATCAAATTTCTCTTACTGATGTGCAACCCGCTCATGAGATCACAGCAACATTCGCCTCAGGTGCCATGAGCCATGGCGCATTGGTCGAAAAGGCCCATGAAGCCGTTGCACAAGGCACAAACATCGCTGGAGCCATGAGCAACTCAGGTGAAGGCGGCGAAAACTCGCGCCGCTACAATACGGTCAAAGCCAGTAAAATAAAACAGTTCGCCTCTGGACGCTTTGGCGTTTGGACTGGCTATCTTGCCGATCCTGCGCTGCAAGAAATCGAAATCAAAATTGGCCAAGGCGCAAAACCAGGCGAAGGTGGACAACTGCCAGCGCCAAAAGTCAACGTAGTGATCGCCGCTGCGAGAGGTGGCACGCCTGGCGTCGAGCTGGTCTCTCCTCCACCACATCATGACACCTATTCAATCGAAGATTTAGGTCAGTTAATTCATGATGCGAAAGCCGCGCGGGTACGTGTCATTGTCAAGCTAGTATCTTCTGAAGGCATTGGCACTATTGCTGTGGGTGTCGCCAAGGCTGGCGCAGATGTTATCAATGTCGCAGGTAATACCGGCGGTACAGGCGCTGCGCAAGTAACCAGTTTAAAACATACTGGGCGCGCTGCTGATATTGGCATCGCGGAAGTGCATCAAGCACTGGCCGAAAATGGCTTACGCGACAAAATAACGCTTCGCTGCTCTAATGCACACCAAACCGGTAGTGACGTGGTTAAATCAGCGATGCTTGGAGGGGATTCCTTTGAATTTGGTACCACCGCTCTGATGATGCTCAAATGTGTGATGGCCAAAAACTGTAATTTAAAATGCCCAGCTGGATTGACCACAAACCCAGAAGTATATCGTGGCGACCCAAGAGCGCTTGCACAGTACTTTATGAATGTGGCCCACGAAGTTCGTGAAATCTTAGCCAGCATTGGTTATCGCTCTTTAGCTGAAATTCGAGGACGCTCAGATCTTTTGCATTTAGTATCTCACCCTGCCATGGTCGGTAAGCTAGATATGACAGCAATGCTCAAACCTGCTCAAGAAATAAAGATTACTACACCAATTTATTTGGAAGCCAATTTTGATATCGACAGTACATGGTTACAACAATTAGAAAGTCATTTTCTTGCCACCAAGCTAACACAGTTTGAAAGCGAGCCAGTCAAGCTTAACAACTGTAATAAAACCGTGGGTGGTCAATTGGCTATCGACATTGAGCGTATTTTGAATTACCGCTTATCGGATACCGACATTGAAAACCACCCCGCCATAATGTGCCTTGAAAATGGCCGTAAAACACTCAAGCCTAATAGCATTAAACTGCATACCACCGGCTCTGCGGGTCAAAGTTATGGTGCTTTTAATAACTCAGGCATGCTATTAAGACATATAGGCACTTGTAATGATGGCGTAGGAAAAGGAGCAAGTGGCGGACAAATCATTGTCAGCAGTGGCCAAAATTCAATCGAAGAAAATGTCCTCATTGGAAACTTTGCCTTGTTTGGTGCAACAGGTGGGCAGCTTTACGTCAATGGTCAAGCGGGAGATCGATTTGGCGTAAGAAACTCAGGTGCCGTTGCTGTAATTGAAGGCGTTGGCGACTTTTGCTGCGAGTATATGACCAATGGTGCCATTGTGAATATCGGCGCATATGGAAAGGGCTTTGGTAACGGCATGAGCGGGGGTACCGCTTATCAGTATGACCCGTCAGGTCGGATAAGTGAGCTGTGCTCTCAAGATTCAGTCACCGCTTTGCAACTAGGAGAAGACAACGCGCTTTGCAAAGGACAAGAGCAAGCATTATTACAACACTTAACTGATCATGTTACAGCAACAAGTTCCTTAAAAGTTAAGGCGCTTTTGGATGGCTGGCAAACAGCCAAGCAACACTTTTATGTGTTAATCCCAAATGCGCTGTTCCAGTATCACTGTGCGGATCGCATTGTGCAAACGCTCAATAGACGAGCCATGTTGGAAGAGCTATCACAAGGCTGGGCTGATCAGTCAGTTAAAACAATAAAGCATGCATATCAAGACTATCACAACACCAATGTCAGCTTATTTGACGGCGAACTTCCTGCATATGGTGACTGCGATACCGATCTTGTTTATCGATACATTAGCAGCGCAGGAATTTTGCACAGAGCAGATCAGCTGGTGCAAAAGCAACATGCGCAAGGCTATACAGAGGTAAGCGCACATTATTTGTTTGATACTTTAGACCACAAACTCATCGATGCCTTGGCTAAAGATGCCAAAGAAGCACTTGCCAGTTATGACGACCAAGCGCTTAGTTGCTTACTGGCGCAAAAGCGTGTGCAAGACTACAAAGAAGCTCTCTCACTCAGGGAGGTATGTGACTCACCAGCGATTGGAACAAGCGTGTGGATCATTCACAGAGACAAAGCGGTACAACAAGCCTTACGTGAATACCGTTGTTTAAATGAGTTACTCGCCACACATTATTGCCATGTACTTTCAGAAGCCGTCAGATACGCTGCGTAAGTAGGAGAAGATTATGGAACAAATTAAAAGCAACAAAAAAGTCCCGTTTTTACCACAGGATATCCCATTTAACGACGATCAAAGACAGTGGCTAGGCGGTTTTTTAGCTGGACTACACACTCGCTTACTAGTCAAAGAAGAACATGTATCAACCACCAACGCACCACAGCAACAGGTTAAACCCATTACCATCATTTATGGTTCTCAGACAGGAAATGCTGAGGGTGTTGCCGAAGAAGCCGCTGAAATTGCTAAAAACCACGGCCTTTCCCCTGTGGTACTTGATATGGATGATGCTGAATTGACTCAGCTCAGCCAAGCTGAACGACTACTGGTGATCACCAGTACATATGGTGAAGGCGAGATGCCTGATAACGCACAAGCACTGTGGGATGATATCTCCAGTGACACTGCGCCTCGCTTCGTCAACACCTATTTTTCGGTGCTTGCCCTTGGTGACACCAATTACGATGATTTTTGCCTTGCAGGCATTCAATGGGATGAACGCCTTGAAGCACTTGGCGCAACACGTATCGCTGATAGAGTTGATTGTGATGTGGCCTTTGAGTCACCCGCTCACGAGTGGATCGCTGAAACCTTACCCACCATTGCACAAAAGGGTACTAATGGGCAGAGTGAAGTTGTCGCCAGTCCACCACCTGTAGCAAGCAAAAAAGCCAAACCTAAATTCACCCGAGAAAACCCATTCGAAGCCGAATTGATCCATGCCTATACACTGAATAAGACAGGTTCTGGTAAGGAGACATGCCACTACGAGTTTTCGTTACTTGATTCAAAAGAAGTGTATGACGCGGGGGATGCCATTAATTTAATCCCTGTTAACCGCGCTGATTTGGTCGAAGAATTAATCGCATTACTTGGGGCACGCCCTGAGCAGCAAGAGCAGTACGACGGTCATACGCTTGAGCTACAAACTATTTTTAGTGAACATTTAGAGATACGCATACCTAGCAAAGAGTTTGTCGCTGAAGTGGCCGCTCGAAGCGGTGACGCAATATTTATCACTAAACTAGAGGAAGACGCTCAAGCCTTAAATGATTTTATCTGGGGGCTTGATTGTGTCGACTTATTAAGAAAGTATGCGCCCAATGCATTTACCGCAAGCGACTTTATTCGTTTAGCCAAACCGCTTGCACCAAGAGCTTATTCAATCTCTTCGAGTATAAAAAAACATGACAATCAAGTGCATTTGACCATCGCCAGCGTCCGTTATGAGCAAGAAAACCGCGCCCACAATGGAGTCTGCTCCACCTTTTTGGCCGACGTCTGTAAACCCGGTGATAAAGTGAAATGCTACTTTGCACCAAACAAACATTTTTCGGTACCTGAAGACCAATCATCGCCAATTATCATGGTCGGTCCAGGAACCGGTATTGCGCCATTTAGGGGCTTTTTAGAAGAACGCGCAGCCACTCAAGCCACTGGTGATAACTGGTTGTTTTTTGGCGATAGACAACAGTCATGTGACTTTTTATACCAAGAAGAACTCGAGCAAATGCAGCAAAGCGGCATACTTACTCGTTTAGATTTAGCATTCTCTCGTGACCAAGCGCAAAAAGTCTATGTACAAGACAAAATGCAAGAACAAGGCAAAGAGCTCTTTAGCTGGCTAGAACGCGGTGCCTATTTTTATGTGTGTGGTGATGCGTTCAGAATGGCAAAAGACGTTGATAAAGCCTTGCATGACGTCATTGCCAAGCACGGCGGTTTTGATGAAGCGCAGGCCCAAGCCTATGTCGCAAGCCTTAAAAAACAAAAACGTTATGTGCGAGATGTGTACTAAAATTTAACAAATCAGTACAAAGAGGTTGCTAAGCAACCTCTAATGACTACACATCTTTATTTTTGAGCGCAGTAGAGCCTCGCTTTGCTTGTGCACTGATAGCTACCACCGTAGGCTGACCAATAAACATTAGCACTCGAGGAGTTACCTACAAAACTTGGGAAAGATTGACCTGGTCCTGCGTAACAAGTCCAACCTGTGTCCTCTTCAGTCCATACACTCGCGTTAACTTGACTCAAAGATTCATCAAGATTGATTGGATGAAGAATAGAACTATATAGCTTTAAATCACTCCCTTGATTTACGACTTGAGTGCCATCTAATAAATAATATGCTTTAGACGTAGCAATAGGCGAAGCCGCATTTGAAATATTCCAAGCTGTATAAACACCGCTAGGTACATTCACCGACGAATCAGCTGCAGTTTGACAAAATTCATCAGCTTTATCTCTACCATAAACATCATAACCACTATATTCTTGGCTGGTTACAAATATGACTTTACCTGACTCTGGAATCTTAATCGTATCCCCTGAATGAACGTCCCCTTTTAATAATAATACCCAACGTGAATCATCACTAGGAGACAGGTTACTATCACTGGCATTAATACCAACTTTTGCTAGATACAAATCTCCTGAACTGCCCTCTCTAACCACCTGACCACTGCTGTAACTATTGTTTGATGACCAAACTAAATTCGCTGTATCAATATTTAAACCACCTACATAATCTTGCGCATAGGCGCCAGATGCAGATAAAAGTAAAGCAATCGCCGAAAGTGTTTTTCTGAGTTTCATACATATTCCCTTTATGTATAGTTAAAAATCACACAGAATATAGCACAAGAAAATAATAATATAAAAAATTAAGTTAAAATATTAATATAATAACTTATATTACTTAATTAAATATAGATATTTAAAACTTAATCTTGACTAGAAACACCAAACATATCAGCAGTAAAAATACCAATCCCTTGCTCTCTTAAATCACTTTTTGGTGAATAAGGCTGTTTTGTTTGATATAAGTAAACTTCACTACCATTTTGCTGAGCTCGGGCCGCAAATTGCTCTGGCCATCCCCACAAAATCTTACCAAACTGTTCTGGAATAACGAGCGTTGTATTACTACAGGAGCCAGGATAATAACGCGACCAACCAATAAAGATATACTTTACAAGACAGCGTTTACCCACTTCTTTTGAATACGTCATTTGCTCAGGGAATTGCTCAACAATCTCCTCCGATATACTTTGAATACCCATAAAGCTAATTCGGCTGCGCTGCTCAGCAGTCAGCTTATTTAAATGGCTTGTCACAACTTCTATTGACTCAGGACCTGCTGTTTTCACATTAAGTAAAAACGACTTTTCCGGGAATTGTGTAAGTACTTCAGATAATGAAGGAATTAGGCCAACACCTTTGCCCCTGAGTGGGTACGCTTCCTCTTCACCGACACTATAACCATAACCTGCATCTAAAGTTTTTAGGTATTCCATGGTTTGCTTTGACGTCACTCCTTCGCCGTTCGTGCGACAATCAAGAGTCCAGTCATGAAATATAGCCAGCTGTTTATCCGCTGTGGCATGTACATTCAGGTGTACTGTATCTGCACCCAATTCAAATGCTTTTCCTATTGCAGGCAGGGTATTCTCGATAAATGGATGTTCAACAGACGTCAATCTGTTTGCTGTACAAGTTTCGTTAGTCACACCTCTATAATCGGTAGGTTGGACTAATCCTTTGTAAGAGATAACTTTTCCGGGGTTTTCCAGTTCAAGGTCTGGTTGCCTTGCAACTAAAATGATGAGTATTAAAACGGATATACGTACAGCCCAGTGTTTCATGAATTCCTCAAAAGTATGCCTTTAAGTCTCGCATTTTAGCAAACTTGCTAAACTTAAGGAATTAACTGCTTCCCTATTCTGGCACAATTGAGACAACGAATTTGTTAAAAACCAACATTAGCTTTATTTTTATTCATCTGTGCGATATTTGTAGCGCTTGACTCATGTGTGTTTTTTCCTCAACGCTTGCATTAACTTTTTCCGTGAGGAATTAGGATAAATAGCCTCCAGTTCTCAGCCACATCATTTAAGTTGCTCAACTCACTGTGATGATTGCAAATGCACCACGCAATCGTATGGGTAAAGGTGGCTTTTACACGATACAGGTATACATATATTGAATAAGTAAAATTCACCATTTGAACCTTGTTTTAAACACACTCTTCTCACATATTTATCATTTATAGTTCAGGCTCAATTTGGCAAAATATTGCATTCTCTTTTTTCATGAAAAAATAGCCAGATAATCATGGATAAAGTTGAAAGTTAAAAAATAACTAAAAAAATAAGGGACACCTTATGCTACTTGAAATCGCAATCGGCGATGCTTACGGCGCTGGTTTTGAATTTGCAAGCAAAGAGAAAGTTGTGAATTTTAATAATTTAACAGCCTATCATGAGCATGGACTAGGCATCGCGCCTGGCCACTACACAGATGACACCCAAATGTCGTTAGCGCTTGCAGAACTCATAATAAGCTCAGCGCCTTGGGATGAATACACCATCACACAAAAATTTATTGAATGCTTTAAACGAGACAAGCGCCTTGGCTATTCCAAAGGCTTTTATGCATTTTTGGAATCAATTAATTCAGCTGATGAGTTTTTAGCCAAAATTAAGCCCAATAGCAAAGCCAATGGTGCTGCAATGCGCTCAGTTCCGATTGGCCTATTCCCAAACATTGAAGATGTACTTAGCAAAGCCAAATTACAAGCTAAACTCACCCATAATACCAACATTGGTATCAACTCATCTCAAGCTGTTGCGCTGGCCAGTCACTTCTTTTATTACCAAATAGGGCCTAAACAGCAACTTGCCGATTTTGTTCAGTCTCATACCGAAATTGAGTGGGACCGTCAGTGGCAAAAAGAGGTCGCATGCTGCGGCTATGAAACCATCAACGCACTACTGACCGTGTTATTGAATGCCAAAAGCTATTCTGAGCTGTTAATCAAATCGGTGGCATTTGGCGGTGATGTGGATACTGTCGCAGCGTGTGCATTGGGTATTGCAAGTTTAAGTGATGAGTATGTTAATGACCTACCTGCATTTTTATACGACGAACTTGAAAACAAACAATACGGTAAAGACTATTTAATAAAGCTCTCTTCTGACTTACTAGAAACTGTAAATAAGCTAAGGTAGCCAGTTGCCCTCTATATTACCTCACTGGTGGCAACAAGGGGGTAATATTACTACCATAATATGAAAAGACGACTTTTAGATGCTTATCTATGCTTCTCAGCTCTGCACGGCAAATATGTTTAAACTTTAAATTTGCTGAGCCCCTGTTAGAATTTAAAACTAGATTGCGTCTAAACCACATACGCAATTGTGCAGTATGTAGCGGATCATGACCGCTTAAGCATACTGATATAAATTTGCGTCCAGCATCAATGTAATCTGTGAGGTTATCAATATTGGCAGGACTATGCTTGAGTATCATTGACTTTACTGCAAACTCAGCGCTGGCAGTTTGATATGCTTGTTCAAATACATCTTTGGCAATCACCTGATGATAGTCCATAACTCAATATAACTTGATCTTTGATATTGATAATAATAATCAATATCAAAAACTCTGTAAACGTCACAGACTATTTAAATCATTAACCCATAAACGTCACTTTGCAAATAAGGCCATCTTTCACCTCGTAAGCTGCTATCACCTTAATGCTTTTATCAACCTCTTTGCTTGGTAATGTCGATGACTCAGCCAACTCATGATCAATTAAAAAGTGCTCGTGCACAATGCGCTTTAATGAAGTTGCGTGCAAGTAGCTTAAGCTGGCAAATTTTTTGCCATAGCGTTCAATCAAGGCACCTTTACCTTTGAACACTAAAGTTTGTGATTGGTAAATTTCTACATCATCGCTGTACGTTGCAGCAAAGGCGTCAATATCTTGATTATTATAAGCCTCAAGTTGACGATCGACGATGGTAATGGTGGCTTGCTCTGTTTCTGTATGCATAAATAAGGTCCAAATTATTATTAACTTGGACCGGTATACTATACAAACACATGTCGGGTGTTAACCGTTAGACATGAAAGATTTCCACCAAAAGGCATTATTATGCGCCTCTCCGGCAGTAAGTACTTCGCCAACAATGGGCGTATTGATTGTCACCTGATGCAGTTGAGCAGCTTTAGATACACGCTCTAACGGCTCATACCAAGCGTGGAATGCCAAGTCGAACGTACCATTATGAATAGGCAACATGACCCCTGCATTCAAATCAATATGTGCTTGCACGCTTTGTTCGGGCGTCATGTGGATATCAGCCCAATCTTTATCATAGGCACCCGTTTCAATAAAGGTGTAGTTAAATGGCCCGTAGCGTCGGCCTATGTCTTTAAAGCCATCGAAATACCCAGAATCACCGCTAAAATAAAGACTTTGCTCACCCGCTTTTATTACCCATGAGCCCCACAACGTTTTATTCCCATCGCCCAGTCCCCTGCCAGAAAAATGCTGTGTCGGCACAAAGGCGACCAAGCTCTCGCTGTCAACATGCTCCTGCCACCAGTCAAATACTTTAATCTTGGCTTTATCTACTCCCCACTGAGCAAGGTCCCCTTCCACGCCAAGTGGAACAAAAATTTCCTGCGTTTTATCCATCAAAGCCAACACGCTGTCTTTATCTAAATGATCGTAGTGATTGTGAGAAATTAAAATACGCTCAATTGGCGGTAAGTCTTCAAGAGAGATAGGTGTTTCTTGAAAGCGCTCAGGCCCTGCAAAACTAAATGGCGATGCGCGTTTAGAGAACACCGGATCTAACAACCAATATTTACCGTACACTTTTAATAAGACAGATGAGTGGCCTAACTTGATCATGTGGACTTGTGTGTCCGATAGCTCTGACAACATGGATTTAGTCTGTTGCACCATAGGTAATGGCTTGTTAGGCACAGGCGAAGTTTTTGACTCCGTTATAAAGCGCCAAAAAATACCCAGTGTTTTACTTAAACTTGGCGGTTGGGTTTCATTGGTGTTGTGAAACTGGCCTTCTTTAAATTGTGTTGAGCGATAACCCGCTTCATTCACTTGTGCGTCTAAATTTGACACCATAGAACATCCTCCAACCGTTAATCCAAATAATACTGCTGCTACAAAAGACACTTTATATTTAGCTTTCATATGCCACCACAAAAAGTAAACTACACGGTGCAGTTTTACACAAGAAACAATAAAAGTAAACTACACAGTGCAAGTTTTATTGATTTCAGCTACACTAGCCCCATCAAAGTGAGGAGTTAATTGATGAAGCTATCAGAGAAAAAACGCTTACAAATCATTCATGCAGCAGAACATTTATTTGCTGAACACGGTGCGCAACAAACTAGTATGGATTTGGTTGCCCAAACCGCAGAAGTATCTAAACGCACTGTATATAATCACTTTGATAGCAAAGAAGCGCTACTTTACGCCGTGATTGAAAACATGCTCAGCCAAGTAACCCAAGACCAAGAGCTTGTTTATACGAATGACAAACCTATGCGCGATCAGCTTATCGACATCGCAAAATCAGAAGCAGACATGTTGACCTCTGCTCCCTTTTTGCGCATCGCGCGGGTGGCTTTTTTAGAACTGTTGCAAAACCCAGATATGGCTGCACACTTAAATAACACCAAAGTGGGCTGTATGCGCTACTTCGAAACCTTTATTGACCACGCAATCACCGCAAAGCAACTGGAAGTCGATGATATTACTTTCGCAGCCAAGCAATTTGTCTTTCAGTTAAAGTCCTTTATTTTTTACCCTCGCCTGTATGGTTTTGAGCTTGATGCTCACATCACCCAAGACAAGGTCATTGAAGAAACCGTCGATATGTTTTTAGCACGCTATCAAATTAAAAGTGAGCGATAAATGAAGTTAGGTAAACGACTTGCACAAATTAGCCAGCTTGTTGACAACCAATACTCACACATTTGGGATTGCTGTTGTGATCATGGCTTTTTGGGCGCAAATCTACTAGATAAAAACCTTGATGCGACGGTGCATTTTGTTGATATTGTCCCCCATTTAATGCAGGCTTTAGAGGCTAAACTAGAAGAGTTTTACGCAGACAAACGTACGCAATGGCAAACCCATTGTATGGATGTTGCAAAACTCCCCCTTAAGGAAAAACCAGGGAAGCACCTTGTCATTATTGCCGGTGTTGGCGGTGACCTATGTGGTCGATTTATCAAACACATACTCGCCAATAATCCAAGTTCTGACATCGAGTTTTTACTCTGTCCTGTGCATCACCTTTATACTTTGAGACAAACGCTTAATCACCTCAATTTGAATCTGATTAATGAGACATTAATTAGCGAAAATAAACGCTATTACGAAATACTGAAAATCACCAATAGCCCTGCAGTACAAGCACACTCAATCTCACCTGTAGGTGAAGCGATATGGCAATTTAGTGATGCGCAATCCTCTGCCAATGCAAAAGCCTATTTAAGTAAAACCATCGCTCACTACCAACGTATTAATCGCGGTGACAATGACGTGTCAGATATCATTGCAGCATATGAAGGTGTGAAGGTCGCGCCCAAAAACGAATAGGCAACTTGGCAAGCGAGTAAAATCAGCGATGGCTTTATTTCAAGCCATCGGCTCTTCTCTAAATGGTGAATTCCTTTTATTTAGCAATCGTAAAAATATCGCGATACACCCCATCTGGGAAGCAGTACCTGTCCGTTTTAACGCCTCCTAAGCGCTCAACCAATGCTCGCGCAGCTACATTGTCATCGTTCATATAAGTTTGTACTTGTGTAAACTTTAACTCTGCATAAGCATACTCAATCGCCACTTTAGACGCCTCAAGGGCGTAGCCTTTGCCACGCCCCTCAGGCAACAACCACCAGGTCAGTTCCGTTGGCCAGTTGTATCCGCGCCAAAAACCACATGTGCCAATATAGCGCCCAGTTTCTTTTTCTTGTATAGCCCACACCCCAAAACCATATAAAGCCCAACACCCCAGGTCGGCTTTAAGTCTAGCGAGCACTTTTGCTGGCTCAATCGGCCCGCCGTACATTTTTGATGCACTACCATCAGTATAAAACTGCAAATAGGCATCTAAGCACGCTTCATTTGGCGCAACTAGCCTGAGCCGTTCAGTGTCCAAGGTTTTAATTGTTGTCATTGCATATCCCGTTGTGATGTTATTTTGACAGCGCTAACCTTGCTGCCAGCGCCAAAAACAGCGCACCTAAAATGCCATCAAAATGTTGGCTAATATTAATCTTTCTTGCAAATATCTTTGCTACCTTACTGAAAACAAATGAAAAAACAAAGTTAACCAGCAATACAATCGTACATAGCAACACGCCTAAAATGATGATCTGCATACTCATTGGCTGTGCATCATTGGTAAATTGCACTAAGAACACACTAAAAAATAAGATGGCTTTTGGATTCATCAAATTATTTAAAAACCCTTTTAAAACCAGATTACTAGACGATAGGCTCGGGGTTTGTACTACGTTTTCATGCTGTTGAGCATTCGCCCACCATGTGCGCAGCATAGTCACGCCAAGCCACGCCAAATACAGCGCACCCAGCATTTTTATAATCATGACCAAAGGAGGAAACTGTTGCATTAATTGACCCAGTCCCAAAGCGACAGCAAGAGTTTGTACAATGCCTGCGACAAAAATACCAATGGATATTCTGACTCCTGCTAATACACCTTGCCCAGACGAGTAAGCAGAAATAAGGACCAGATCGGGCCCTGGTGACACCGCGAGTATTAAACAGGTCATCACAAAAAGTGGCAAAATCGAAAGTTCTAGCATAAATACAATCTCCATCGTTATTACTGCAAAAAACCAACAAGTTTGCCACACATACTCCCTTTAAATAAATACGTCTTAATGATTGATTTTTATATTTTATGTACAGTGTTAAGTCTTAGATATACTCTCATGATCGGTTTCACATGTAGTCTTACTGACGGATTGCTGAGCCGAGCCATACCAGTTCACTTTGCGAGTTAAAATCATCACTAATGACAAGACAATAAAGCACATTAAGCTACCCATAAGGAGTGCATAGTCCTCTGCCCCTAACATGCCATACAGCAAGCTGTATAACATCGCCAAGCCAAGACTAAAGTACACACCTAATTTGGCATTGTTTAATACTCCAGCTACATACCAACCAAGCAAACCTGTTGCACTCAATGTTGAAATCACATACGCAAGGCCAAAACCCAGGTGTTCACTCAAAGAGATCAGTAACAAGTAAAAAATGGCCAAGGTGACCCCTACAAAGCCGTATTGCACAGGGTGAATAGGCTCTGAGCGCACCAATTCGAGTAAAAAGAAGCTTGCCATTACAAGTAAAATAACCAACAGTGCATAGTTAATAGCGCGATGACTTTTTAAATAATGATCAACCGGGTCAACAAGGGCAACGCCCAAAGTACGGTTCATAAGTTCTGTACATTCATTACGCATCACGCAACTGGTAAATATGCTTTGCATGTTGGTAGAGAAATAACTAGCTTGCCAACGCGCAGTAAAAGCTTCGTCACTGATGTCCGAACTCAGTGGTAAATACTCTCCTTCAAAACTAGGGTGAGGCCAGTTTGCTGACATGCTTACATGGGTTTCACTGCCAAGCGGCGACACAGCAAGGCGGATCATGCCTTGCAAATGTAAATCAGCAGAGAAAGCCAATGTTTCTTGTGATAACGCAGAAACAGCAATTGGCGCATGAACTCCCTCTTTTATGCTGGTAAGCAGAGTGCCTGGTAACATGTCTACTTCTTTGTTCGCTACTTTAAGCACAGAATCTAGACCTATGCCGCGAATATCTTGAATACCAAACACCAAATTTACTGACAGTATTTTGTCAGCCTCAAGCTCATTAAGATGCGCCACTGAAAATTCACCGGAGATGGTATTAATAGAGCGGTATAAAGTGGCTTTATAAATGCTACGATACTTCTCAAACGTATCTAACTTTGCATGAACTTTCAGTGTGTCAGGCAGAACAAACGCCTTATTTTTAATGGTTTTGGTTTCCTGATTACGCATTACTTCCCGCTCGTATTCTATGTATAAAAACGGGCCAATCAGACGCTGCTCGTCACTGCTGCTTTTGGCAATTTCTTGTTGCACTTGTTGCTGTATTGAACTTCGTTCATCAATTAAATCGGCAATGAACATGATGGGGATCATCAGAAAAAGTAACACGCCAATTAAAGTGGCAAACTTAATTCCGATTTTTTCTTTATTGTGATTATTCATAATTAACTCCTCAGGTTTACCAACACTGTATCAATCTCGTTTGGTATCTCTGTGGAGTTAATATGGAGTCTTTATGGAGTTTTAATCGCGAGTGTGACTTCAACGCCCTCTGGCTGATTGCAAACATTTAAATAGCCAAAGTGTAACTTAGCCACTTGCTCAACAAAATTCAGCCCAAGCCCTGTGCTTTTATTGCCATTGGCTCTTGGCAGTGAATAAAACCGCTCTGTTAAACGAGGTAATGCATAGTCGGGTATGTGTTCGCCTTGGTTAAAAATCACAAAGCAGCAATGCTTGTCTCGCGGCTCAATGCGCACTGTGATCTCGCCGCCCTCTACAATAAAATCTAACGCATTATCAAACAGATTCAATAAGGCTTGGCGTAGTAAAAACTCATCTCCGACAAGCGCAATATTTTGACTGTCATCAAACTGATACTTCACTGATTTTTGCTCAAGCTTAATGCTCAAGATATCTGCAACTGAATTGACCAAATCACGGCTTTGAATATCGCTGGTTTGCTCAAGTTCAGGCTGCTTTTCAAGTTTTGCCAATACCAGTAATTTATCAATTAAGGATTGCATCCGCGCAGACTCGCGCTCAATGTTGCTTGCAAATTGTTGCCGCTTCCTCTCTTCGAGGGGCATTTGGAGCAATTCACTGGCGCCTTTAATCCCAGACAGTGGGCTCTTGAGTTCGTGAGTTAAAGTTTCAACATACGTGGCGACGTAATCTTTGCCATCTAGCTGATTTCTCATCTCAGAAAGCGCATCACTGAGTTGCGCATATTCGTAAAACACCCTAAAAGTCGGTTTACTTGCCTTTTCGCCTCGCCCCATTTTATACGCGTAGACAGACAGTTTTTTCAGTGCTGAGTTAATCCGCCAAGCTACCACGGCACCAACCAATAAAACCATCACGCTCATTATGCCCAGCCAATTAAACACTCGCTCCTTGGAGAGCTCTATAAAAGGCTGAACAGAGCGATTAGCCTTAGCAACCGTCAAACTGCCGATGGTTTTACCTTGATGGATAATCGGTGCCGCAACATGCATCACCGTTGAAAGTGGGTCGTTGGGGTCAGTAGCCGTTGAACGCGCGCCGTACTCGCCTCGCAAAGTCAGATAAACGTCATTCCACCTAGAAAAGTCACTGCCAATATCTTGCTGCCACGAGTCCGCCACGACAATCCCATGACTATCAGTAACGTAAATACGATGAGTCATCGACTTTTTATCTACGCCCCAAATCGCCGCATCTACACTACGATTACCAAACTGCTGGAGTAAATCAGCTATTTTACTGTTTTGTAGTGTGTCATTTGCCAAATCATCCGCAATCAGCACAGCGAGCAAATTCGCCATATCTACCAAGGTTTCTTCTGTTGTCTGTCTAACCGTTGGCTTAATTTCTTTGATAAGCGTCGAGCTAACAAAGTAAGTCGTCATGATCACAATAACGAAATAGAGCAAAAACAATCTGATCCCAAGCGGAATTTTAGGCCATCGCTGCATCATAACTCCGAGTATTCAAAATAATACCCAAATCCACGTTTGGTCTTAAGGTGTTCGCTCATATCTACTGCTTTAAGCTTGTTACGAATGGCTTTAATATGAGAATCAATATTGCGCTCATAAGCCTCTTCTGCTGGCATCTGGGCAAAATCCATCAATTGTTGACGACTCAATATGCGCGGTGATGACTGCAACAATGCGTCCAACACCCTAAACTCCAGCGCAGTCAAACCAAGCCCAACACCACCTTTATAAAAATCATAGTTTTCAGACACTAAGCCACTTGATAATTTCTTTACTGCTGCGGGCAATGATGTTTGACGAGGCTTGAGTCTGAGCTTTACTCGAGCGAGCATCTCTCTTGGGCTAAATGGCTTAGTAACATAATCATCTGCCCCAATCTCTAACCCTACAACACGGTCAATTTCGTCAGCGCGGGCAGTTAAGAATATAATAGGCAATGCCGAAAATTCTCGGATCTGTTTACATAATTCAAAGCCATTACCATCAGGTAAGCCAACATCAAGAATCAATAAGTCCGATTGGTTAGTTTGTAAGTGAGTAAGGCCAGCCCCCGCGGTATTGAACCAGACGACATTGAAGCCATCCATCTCAAGTACATGTGTCAATGTATCTGCAATTGCAGGTTCATCTTCAATGATGACAATATTCAAAAGGCCTCCACTGTAAAGGCAGTCAATTTGCTTAGAGTTTGAAACGCTCAGTATAGGTGAGAGTAAAATGATAAACTACAAAAAGCATATTAAAAACGGGATGTTATGACAATAATTTAAACTAATCCGCGGTAAATTTAACCAGTTTCACCGCAACTGGGCTATCTAACTGATCGAGTGTATTCATAATACATTGATAAGACCATCGTGTAGAGCGGTTACCAGAACCTGCACCAATCAAAGGCATTGCAATGTGCTTAAAATCTTGTTGCTGAGCAAGCAAAATGGCACTCTTAACAGACTGCGTCACTGAATATTGTGTGGCAAACCAGCATAAATTTATGCCCGCAACGTGAATAATGCCTTTATAATCCAAGCTACCCGCAGAAGTCAGCCTAGCTTCACCAAGCGGGATTGCACCAAACTTTGCAACCTCTTTAAAAGGCATAGTCCCCGCTTTTCGTTTAATTGCCCCTGATACGCCCTGTGGCAGCAATAACCACCAAGGAATGATATTGCGATTCCAGCTATTTACTATCGCATCCACTTTTTGCTCTAACAAATCGCCATGTACTACGGTGACGTCAATACTCATAACATACTCTTCTTCACTTGTGTAAATATTTCACTAATAACAGGCACAACCGACAATACAAGCAGTCCAGCCATAACATAATTAAATACTTGTCTGGCTTTACCTTGAGTGAACACACGCTTTAGGGCCGTGCCACATAACAGCCAGCTTCCAACACACGGAAATGCAGCCACCAAAAAGACCAATGCTATGGTGATATTTTGCAATAGATATCCTTCACCCACTGTTGTAAACGCCGCAATGGCACCTGTTGCGACTATCCAAGCCTTCGCGTTGACCCACTGAAATAAAGCACCGTTAATAAAAGTCATTGGCTGCTGTGTTTTATGTTCCAACTCACCAGCCGCAGTGCGGGCAATGAGCCATGCCAAGTAAAAAAGATAGAGCACACCAGCACACTTGATAATGAAATGTAAGCTGGGAAAGAGCGAAAAGAGTTGACCAAATCCAAGTCCAACCACCATCAGCATGACACTAAAGCCTACACAAATACCCGATAACAGCGGTAATGTCTTTTTAACGCCAAAATTTACCCCACTGGTCATCACCATAATATTATTTGGTCCCGGCGTGATGGAGGTAGAAAAGGCGAATAAAGCCACTGCAAAAATGTATTCCATCTTTTTCATTCCTGTCGTTATTACCAGCTGCACCCATTTACCTAATATTCATACACAGTAGGACAGCGTTTGTACACAAAAAAGACAACTATCCGACTTAATAGCCCCGAAAAATCACCATTGGGAATTTTTTATTCCTAATTTTAGCTAAAGCCTACAATTATATAAGCCTTAGTCTAGAGTTAAGAGTGAGTATAGTAATTTATACTGATTAGTATTGGGTTACGGACTGAACAGGGAAAGATATTTATGACTTATACTAAGCTACTCGTCGTTGATGATGATGCCATTGATAGAAAAACCGTAATCAAAACACTCTCTGGCGAGCAACAGCATTACGATATTGTTGAGGCCAATAGTCTGGTAGAAGCTTATCAATTAATCCAAGACATGCAGTTTGATGTCATTTTGCTCGACTTTAACATGCCTTTAGTCAATGGTGTTGAAGCCATCATTGATTTACGTGGAGACTGTCACCTCAAGCACACCGCCATAGTGATGATCAGTAACCTTTATGATCACCAGCTCGTACTAGATTGCATCAACGCGGGGGCACAAGATTTTTTGCTCAAACACGAAATTACCAGCTCACAACTTGCACGCTCCATCTTGCAAGCCAGAAAACGCCATGAACTTGAGCAACAACTCCACGATAGCTATCAACACATAAAAGACTTAGCCGAGAAAGATACCCTCACAGGGCTATACAATCGCTTTCATTTTGAAGAGGTTCTCAGCCGCCTATTGCTAACCCGTACTAGACGGAATGACGAAATTGTCGCAGTTATGATGCTCGACTTAGATAAGTTTAAACACATTAATGATCATTTTGGTCATGATGCTGGAGACAGACTGCTAATAGCCGTTGCAGGCAGAATCAAAGAGATATTAAGAGAAAATGAGTTATTAGCCCGCCTTGGAGGTGACGAATTTGCGTTTGCCTGTGGCGAACTCACCAATATTTCTCAGACTAAAGTGATTGCTAAACGTATATTAAGCACGTTTGAAATACCTTTTGAATTAGATGGACATGCCATTCATTGCACTGCCAGCATTGGCATTGCTTTAGCCCCCATTAACGCAGAACACGCGAAAGATTTAATCAAACTTGCTGATATCGCCATGTATCGTGCCAAGCGTCAAAGTGGTGAACATATTGAAATTTTTCAAGACAATGTCCAAGAGACTTTTTTACTCAAATACAAGGTAGAGACCGAACTTAGGCAAGCCGCATTTAATCATGATTTTCAACTCAACTATCAACCCATCATCAACAGTAAAACAGAAAAAATTGAAATCATAGAGGCATTGATCCGCTGGCCTTTTGCACAGACAACACAACTGCCTAATGAGTTTATTCCTATCGCTGAAGAAACCGAACTGATCCAATCTATCGGTAAATGGGTACTCGAGTCAGCACTCGGACAATTTGCAGGTATGCTTAAAACAGACCGCTATGACCTCAAACTGGCAATCAACATCTCTGCAAATCAACTCGCTACCAGTGGGTTTTCGTACATGGTGATTGAAACGCTCAGCCAGCTAAGTATCCCAGCAAATAAATTGATCCTCGAGCTCACAGAGTCAGCGTTATTGCAAGATTGCTCCATCATCAATGAAACTTTAACCACACTATCAGAGCATGGGGTGAATCTGGCACTGGACGATTTTGGCACGGGTTTTTCTTCACTTCCCCATTTACTGAAATCGCCCATCAAAATGGTTAAAATTGACCGTTCAATCATTCAAAGTATCTCACATCCGGACTCAACCAACCATGATATGCTCAAAGGGTTGGCCTATATGCTCTCTAAACTTGACTTTAAAATGGTTGCCGAAGGCGTAGAAACCGCACCACAAACCTCGGCCTGTAACGAGCTGAATATCCATTTTTTGCAAGGGTATTTGTTTTATCAGCCCATGACGGAGCAAAAAGTAAAACAGTTACTTGAAGATGAGCAAAGAAACTCAGGGCATCTATCTGTGGTAAACAGTCAAACAGAAATCAGCCAACTTGGTGGCAAGACTGACAAATAGTATCCCTCGTAATTTGTCAGCTCTATGGAATCAAACAATTCAGCTTTGTGCAAGCAAGGTAATTTGCTCTGTAAGGTTATTAACACCAAATGACCCTTTAATAAAATAGCCTTTAACAAAAGAATGGCTTAACGCGACTTGTTTGTCTTTTTCTCTTTCAGAACTACTAAACATAACAATAATGATGGCGTCCAAAGCAAACTTTTTTCTAATCACTTCAAACTGCTCTAAAAACTCAAATCCATTCATTAAAGGCATATTAATATCTAAAAAAACAAATTTAGGTGGGTAAAGCGTATCAAATAAATCGAATAACTCTTTATCGTTTTCAAAAAAGTCGACCGCCTTTTGGCCATCACTCGCTTCGAAAACTTTACTGATGGGTAGCTGTGCACTATTCAACTGCCGCTTTAGGATGTATCTATCATCCTCATTATCATCAACAATTAAAATAGAAAATGGATCCATTATGTATTCCTTTTTAGATAGATCAAAAAACGCGTCCCCTTTTTGGACGTTTCAAACTTGATGTAACCTTGCATTTTATCGACGTGCTTTTTAACTATGGCCAAGCCGAGCCCAGACCCTGACGATAAATGAGGGTGAAAGCGTTTAAACATCTCAAATACTTCATCATGGTGTGCCTCTGGGATACCCACACCGTTATCTTCCACCTCGATTACCAACCAGTCTGCTCCATCACCTTTAACAGTGATCTTCACAAAATGGTTAGATTTGGCACTGTCTATATATTTAAATGCATTCGATAGAAGGTTTTCAATGATTTGTTTATACCGTGCACGCTGACCTAAGATTACTGGTGGGTGGAGTGCAACAGAAACCTCGAAATCCACCTCTTTACTGTGAAAAAATGCATCTCTTTTTACTTTAATTTCTTCTATCAAGTCATGAATATCAAATGCTTGATTTTCTTCTGTTTGCAGATCCACGCGAGTTAAAGACAAAATATCATCTACTAAAGATTCTAGCTTGCTGGCTTGATTAAAAATCCTTTCCACATTGTTTTTGGCCTCCGTTAAGTTACCCGCTTCCATATCTTCTAGTACATACTTGGCTAATTGCTTTGACGCCGTGAGCGGTGACTTTAAATCATGTGATGTGCGATACGAAAATTGACTCAACTCTTCATTGGCTGTTTCTATTTTTTCGATGTTATCACCCAGTTTAACTCGCATTTTTTCTAGCGACTGACTTAACATGGCAAACTCAAGTGGCGAGCTAATTACCAGCTTGTCGTCCAATTTTAATCTGGCTACATTTTCAGAAAATTGAGTAATTTTATGTAGAGGAGCAATAAACAGATAGCGGTAAATGAATGATGTTATTAAAAACAGTAAAACCAAAATAAACACACAGACCCAAAAAACCACAAAACCAATTTCTAATAACAGGTCACTGGTTTTGGCTAAGGGATATATTCCGAAGATCTCCCACTGCCAAGGTTCATATGAATGTCTTGTATAAAAATAAAGCTCACCTCCTAGCTCTATTAGTTCAGCTTCATCAGCATTTCCAATATCTAATGGTTGCAACGCGTCTAACGACGCGACATTTAAGTAAGCACTGTTGTAAAACCACCTTTCTAGCGTATTATCAAAAACTAGAAAACTGCCATCATAATGTTCATAGTTCTGATTAATCTCTAAAAGTACCTCTTGTTTGTAAGCGTCTACATAATCTGCATAGCCATCTAGCTTATTTTTTATTAAAGCTTGGTTTCTTGACTCCACATGCAAACCGATAAAATCCTTGGTATGAATATCATTAATCAATCTCAACTTATCAAAGGTTGTTTGTTCGATAAATTGATAGGCAATAACACCCACAGCTGCTGGACCAATAACAACAATCGGCAAAAAAACAATAAAAAGCAGGTATTTCAGCTTCATATCATCGCCCAACTAGTGATAAACATGCTCACCCGCTAGTTTGAGCAAGCTAAATGGAATAACAATACCCAAAGATGTGGCCGTCTTAATGTTAAAAGCCAAAATGTTTTTCTTTGTCGAACCTGCTTCAATATGGCTTGGGTGCATACCATTCAAAATACGTAGTGCCATTTTCGCAACTTCAGCTCCTGCTTCCTTTGGGTCAGGAATTACCGTAAATAAAGCACCTTGTTTCACCGAGCTAATATTTGCACCATATAAAACTGGTTTGAGCCCTGACATAAACGGAACAAATTCACTTTTTTCACTAAAAGGGCCATTAACAGACCAAAAAAAGTCTATTTTAGACTTCATTTTCTCAGCATTAGAATAAGCCTGAGTGTAAGTAGATTTTAAAGCTTCAGTATTCCCATCGTTATATTCAACTATATTTTTAATCAATTGAATATTGTTATAATCCTTAGCAATTTCCTCTATGCGTGCAATGTCTGTCAATGCTGCTGAATAACTTGTTGCAACAATCCCAATGTTTACTTCCTTCCTATGGAATAGTTGATTTACTATCTCTAATTTCGTCCCCCTTTCTACAGAATACACTTTGCCCGTAATAAAATCGTTACTGGGATCTGTTTTCAGTAACAACCCTGCGCCTTCAGGGTCAGCTACAGTGATAAATACCATGGGAATACCTTTATTTTTTAAAACTTTATTACCAATTTTTGCTGCTAACGTCCCGTTTGCTACCAACAAATCAAAGCAGTCACACGCCAACTGCTGCTTGATATGACTCTCAATTAAACTACTTTGGCCGTTGCCGTCAAACACCTCCACATTGACCAGCTCATCTAAGCGCTTTAATGTCGACATAATATGTTTGGTATGTGTCGTTATAATGGGAACCTGTAGAGTCTCTACAATGAGTACGTTTTTCGCTTCACTATTTAATGCCATCACTAAAGTAAATACAGCAATAATCCTAACTAACAACACATTCCTCTCCTTATAAAAAGTAAAATTGCTCGCAGACTTACCAACAGCTCCTCGGCACTGTGTTTATACTCCTTGTGCTATCGTTAGGTTTCGAGACACTGTAAAGTTGAGTTTGCTTCCAATTTCATCACCACTGTCAGAAAAATATATCTCTCCACAATGTATGTTCACTATTCTTTTAGCTGTTGCTAATCCGAGCCCAGACCCTAAATACACGTCTTTATTATGTAAACGCGCCAATGGTTCAAATACTTTTTGCCTAGCATTGCTAGGTATACCTAAACCATTGTCTTGCACAGTGAAATGCCAATAAGTTGGGGTTGTTTCGCAGGCAATTTTGATAACAGGCTGAACCTCACAATATTTAATCGAGTTTTCAAATAAATTTTGAAATAACTGAACTACAAAACTTGGAATAGCTGTGATTGAAGGAAAAGCGCCACACTCAAATACCGCGTCGACAGACTCTATTTGAGATTTCAAATTACTTTTAGCAAGCTCGATACATTTGTCGATATCTGTCGCTTCAAAAAGATGCGATTCGCCCAGATCTAGCCGCGTATAACAAACCAGTGCATTGATAAGATCGTACATTTGTTTAGACGATTGATTTATGAGTTCTAGCTTCTTTTGCAAACTATCAGGGATAGAATCTTGATAATTCAAAGCCACCAAACCACTCATTCTGCTGATGGCATTTGCAGGCTGCTTTAAATCATGGGCTAACACATAAGCAAACTGAGATAACTCTCGATTTTTTTCCTCAATTCTTTTATGCAAACGAGCTGAGTCCAAAGCATTCTTGATTGACTTCATAAGAGACAATTTAGTGAGGCCATTTTTACTAATGTAGTCAGACGCCCCTTTTTTTATTGATTCTGCTGCTACTTTTTCACTGCCTTGTCCAGTGAGCATTATAATTGGCAGTGACGGATAAAGATGATTGAGTGATGTCAGTATGCTGAGCCCATCACTACCAGGTAAAGAATAGTCTAATAATACAATATCAATGTTTCCGAGTTGCAAGGCGTCTAACCCCTGCTCTGCTGACTCAGCCTCCATTACATACCATTCGCGTTCGCAGCTTTTGAGTGTGCGCTTTAAAAAATATCGATCATCTTCACTATCATCAACTAATAATATATTCAAAAATTTCACCTGCATTCCTTCACTGTCCTAGTCTCCTTAAAAATCCGTCTGGGTTCAACGTGCTCTATATTCATTGCATAGCGCTTTATCGCTCCTCAAAAACAACTTGGGAAAAAGTACAATAAAAACGTGTCCCCACATTCAACTCAGACTCAAACCACAAACTACCGCCATGATTTTCGACAATTTTTTTCGCAAATGTTAAACCTGCCCCCGTCCCACCTGCATACTCCTGCTGGGTATTTAGACGCTTAAAAATTCTGAATATTTCATCGCTATACTTCGCCTCAATACCAATCCCGTTGTCTTCAACACAAAAAGCGCTATGCCGTTTACAATAGTAAATCTTCACCACTTTTCTATCTGAACGATTGTATTTGTAAGCATTAACGACCAAGTTATAAAAAAGCTCTTCGATATGGGTGTGATTGCCGATAATAATGGGTAAGTTATCGCCCAGGAAAACTTTAGCATTATGTTCATGTAGGGCTTCTTTTAATCGGCTAATTACTCGGTTAATCACCATACGCATACCTACATGCACTGTGTGCTGCTCTTCTCGGCTCAATCTCGAAAAATAGAGTAAGTCTCGGACCAGGTACTCCATGCGAGTACCCAAATATGCAAGTCGTTCTAATTTATAGATACCGTCTTCCCCCAAAATGGCGGCGTAATCTTCTTTTAAGAACGTTGCATGGTTTTTAATGGCTCTTAACGGTTCTTTTAAGTCATGAGAGGCAATATAAGCAAAATTATCCAGCTCTTCATTTGACTTTTTCAGCTGTGCAATCAGCGTCTCTTTTTCTGTTTCTAATTCAACCCGTTCAGAAATATCCCGAGCAACACAGCACCATAACAACTCGTCACTAACCCAAAAATGAGAAATACCAACACTGACAGGAAATCGCTTTTCCTCAGCTCTGACTCCCTCAGTCGTTATATTCTCTTCAAAGAACTGACCCTCCAGTTTATTATTCGTTATGCGATTTTCACGATTTAATTTCTCAAACGCATTATTGAAAGAGTCTGAAAACAACAAAGAGACATGCTCTCCAATTACAGTTTCTAGTTTCCTTTCAAAAATTCGCGCCACAGAGCCATTGGCATTTCTAATAACCCCATTACTATCTATGGTTAAAACTGCATCTATAGCACTCTCAAGCGCTGCTCTATATTCGATGCTTCGAGCATGTAACAAGCGTTCAGCTTTAAGCCAATTCAAAAGATAAAATAAAGAGGCCCCCGTTAAAAGTGAGAGCAAAACTCCGACGATCAGCGCTATATAATGAATGTAAGACCCATCTTGGACAGCCCTGTGTTTTTTTGGCCAAATGGCAAACGTCCAAGTCACATTGTACAAATTAAAGGTATGTCTATACCCTACATCAGGGTTAAAAGAGGAGCCTATATCTGCCCTAGCATACATAGGCTCCTCTTCTACTGATATCTCAATATTGTAATCTTGAAAAAAGGCATGTGGCAGCAGACTGTCAACTAAGCTTTTAACAGAAAACACCCCGACAATAAAGCCTTCAAATTTGCCCTCAATAAAGATAGGAAAATAGGCTAACAACCCTTTACCGCCTTGCACAAGGTCAATTGGCTTAGTTACTGTGATTTCTTTCGACGCTTTTGCTCGTTCAAGCGCAAGCCGGCGTTTTTCTTCAAATGCAAGATTCAAGTTAAGTGCGGCTTTGTTATCGCTTAGTGGTACAATCCACTTAACGATATACTCATTATTGACCCACTCAATGGCACGTAGTCCAATATGATCGTCCACATAATCTTTCGCATCTAACTGCCACTCAGAATACGGTGACCCTTGTCTTGCAACCCACCGATTTCGCATTCTTTCCAGAGCATTCATGATAAGCGGAAACGTTTTGACAAATTGATGCTCAATGAGCTCCGTTTTAGCAAATGACGTTTGCTTAATTAAATGTCGTTCTTGTGTATCAGAAAGCTGCCAAACCCCAATAAAAACACCAATACTTGTCAGTACACCAGATATCATTATAACTAGAGCAGATTTGAACCGGTGTTCCGTGTTACCTCGTAGTACACCCACAAAGTATCCTTATTTAAGAGGTTCGTTATAAACGAGTAATACTAAGTTAGTAAATAATTCGTATTTTGGCTAGCCAAATATTTGCCTCTAAACTAGGCTCTTTACAAATGAAATGTCGAACGAGAGTCCCTATTGACTGTACTTTCGTGACAAGGAGTGCAGCAAATGAACATATTGCTGGTAGATGATGAAAAAATAGACCGAGAACTAGTCAAAGAGGCACTATACTGCTCCGGTAAACGATTTGATATCAAAGAAGCGACTAGCGCACAAGATGGCTTATCTGCAATTAGCCAAAACGCATTTGATATTGTATTACTAGACTACCAAATGCCCAATCAAAATGGCTTACAGTTTTTGATGGCACTCAAAACGCAAAACATATGTGAACACTGCGCAATTATTATGATCACCAATAACCGAGATGAAGACCTGCTGGTTAATTGCATTAATGCCGGCGCGCAAGACTTGCTCCTCAAAGATGAAGTCACCTCAACCCAACTTGTACGCTGTATAAAACAGTCTCAAAGACGCATTGAACTGCAAAATAAATTGTCTAAAAGCTATCAGCAGGTCAAAGAACTCGCCGAACGAGATACATTAACAGGCCTATTTAATCGTCGTTATTTTGAAAATGCGCTCACCTCATTACTTGTCAATATGCGAAGCCTAGAGGGCTATATTGTCGTGATGCTGCTGGATATAGATAACTTCAAAATGATAAATGACAATTTGGGACATTCAGCTGGGGATGCAGTTCTAAAAGAGTTTGCTAGCAGACTGAATTCAAACTTTAGAGAAAGCCCACTCTTTGCAAGGTTAGGCGGAGACGAATTTGCCTTTGTTTTTTCCGGCATTAGAAGCTCAAATAGCGCTCTGACCATCGCAGATCGCTTGTTAACCACTTTTGAAGAGCCGTTTCATTTTGAAGATCACCAAATATACAGTACAGCGAGCATAGGTATTACGTTATCAGCATCAAAAACCACCTCTGAAGATATGCTCAAACAGGCTGATATCGCTATGTATAAAGCGAAAAAAGAGAAAAGGAACAAAGCCTGCTTTTTCGATGAGGCTTTAGAGGCTGAGTTTTATCGACTGTTTCAGATTGAAAACGAGCTTAGGTTAGCAATTAAAACGAATAATTTTGATATCTTCTTTCAGCCAATTTTCAATCAAACCGGCACGGCGATTATTGCAACTGAAGCGCTAGTCAGGCTACCTAAAAGCGATTTAAACGCATCACCTGCTGAGTTTATCATTGCCTCTGAGAAATTAAGGTTGATTGAAACCTTTGGCAGAATGATCATTCAAAAGTCGCTCTGTAAATATGCTCAACTTTTAAACTGCACCGCTTGCGATACGATTGCACTTTCAATCAACCTTTCACCGTTACAGATCCATGATTTAAACTTAGGGTCATTTATCGCTGAACAGGCAAAACTATATCAAGTAGACCTCAATAATATTATTGTCGAGGTCACTGAAACCGCCTTATTGGAGAACAATAACATCACATTAGAAACACTGAAGGTAATAAAAGAACACGGTTGTAAAATCGCGTTAGATGACTTCGGCACGGGATTTTCTTCAGTATCTCACTTGTTAAACTACCCTATCGATATAGTTAAATTGGATAAAAGCTTAATTGAGAGAACAATAGATGACAAAAAAGCATGTGCAATGCTTCAGGGTCTAACAACCATGCTTCATAAGATATCAATCGAAACTATTGCTGAAGGGGTTGAATGTGAGGCGCACGTTGCCATATGCCAAAAAGCAAACGTATCAAGGCTACAGGGCTATCATTTTGGCAAGCCGATGCCAATCGAAAGCTTGATTAAAATATTAAGTAGTTAATACAATTATGTAGTGCATCAAACGTTTTATCTGACGCACTAAAAAACAGAATATACTAGGCTTTTTTCACAAACTTCGCTGTGACCATCATTTCACCTACACCATCTACTTTGCAATCAAGTTCGTGATCTTTTTTGTCTAGAACTCGTCTCACCAAAGCTTTGGTACCAATCTTAATCACTTGTGAGCTACCTTTGATTTTAAGGTCTTTCACAACCGTAACTTTATCGCCATCGACAAGCAAAGTGCCATTGGCATCTTTAACTTGCGGCGTATCATCTTCTTCTACTTCTGACGGGTCCCACTCATATGCACATTCAGGACAGATCAACTGACTTTGATCTTGATATACATACTCAGAATTACACTTTGGACATGGAGGGCACGACATACTTTACTGCCTATATAAGTTTCTTTGTGGGCATGATAATCCCTAGACGTCGACATCGCGAGAAAAAATCTCTGCAATATGCAACTTTTTAGGCTAAAACACGCTTTTTAATGATGTTGGTCAAACTAGATTGTGAGTAGCACTGCCGCTCATATTAAATTAATACCCGACCAGCTCACCATACCCTATACCGTTGTAACCACCAGAACTCACAACCCGACCTTCCCAATAAGGTATGCTTAGTTTATTTCTCGAATCTGAGTTTACTGCTTTTATTTCAATAGGTTCAAAGCCATCTACAGAGAGTTGCCATGCAATTGGGTAAGTCACATCATCCAATTCTATGCGCTTGATTACTACCAGCTCAACTTGCTCATTGCCAAATGCACGCGTGTTGCCATCAGCATCAATAGAGGTTGCACTACAGTATTCATACCCTTTACCAGTGGCATGAATACAAAATGCCATTAACCCCCCATCTTGAGGGTTTTCTGCCTGTAAACTAAACCAGTCCCAACCAGCTTGATTCGGATTTATAAAGGCGGCTGACCACTCTCTATCTAACCAAGCTCTTCCTGTGACGGTATACACTTTTTCGTCGAAGATGAGTTCGCCACTCACATCTAAGAATGGATAACTGTAATACATGGACGCATGACCATCTTGTGTTTTTTGACTAAAGCCTTGTTTTCCATGCAGTACTCTGGGACTATTATCCATGTTAAGCGCAACACGATAACCCTCTTGACTGGCATGTAAACTCAACGGCAAAAAGGCCCCCTCAGTACTTTGCATCGACCAATTTTTCAGCCTTGCCTCAAAAGGCGATGCTTGGATAATCACATCTGATGCACGACCTGATTTTTCAAAAGCGACATGTTGTGTATCGGTTTGCACTGCAAAATGCGCAAAATAAAATTGTCCATCCCACCAAGGTCCTGTTGGGTCAGCAGACAGTTCAGGTCGGCTTACGCGAAATAAGGTCCATTGCACTCCAAAATCTTGGCCGCTGTCACTTTTAAGGTTTGCAGTGACGTACCACCACTCGATCCCCTGAGCAGGGTGTGCGCCATGATCTTCTGGAAAAGTTAATACATTACCTGCACTCACAGGGTCGCCACTTTGCATCGAAAATGGATGGGTTGATGCTGGCTTTTGAGCAGGTTCGCTACACCCTTGCAATAAACTGGTGATACAAAGCCACACGCATAATTGAACTATCGTTTTTATTTTCATTTGCTTCTCTACAACTGTGCCACACTGTCTGCGATATTGCGCTTTAACAGCCGCAGCATAGGCAATGCCCCAACAATCATGGCAAGCACTAGCACCACTATGCTAAAGGCCAATATTGCCCACCAATCAAGCACCATGGCCATACTCCAACCAAATGCCAAAGGCATCACATAGGTTAATAACACCCACCCTAATAAAATACCCAGAGGTATCGCCAGCATGATGGTGACAAGTAAAATAATCAATGTTTGGAGTAATTTGGCAGCCAATAACTGCAATCGCGTGACACCTAAAGTCTGTAATGTTGCCATTTGTTGGAGCTGTCGCCTACCCAGTGTTAAAAAGCTCACCCACACGCCAAATAATGCAATCAACATGATGAACAAGTTAAGTGCATGAGTAACACTAAAAGTATTCTCAAACAATTGCTTTGCATACTGTTTAAACACTTTATTAACGCTTATCTGAGTACTCTCTATGAACAGATGCTCTACTAAATACTTAGTCATATCGTTGATATCAATATCAGGTGCTAGCGTCAAAGAGAAACCAAATGCTTGATAACTAAAACCACTGCTTTCAATCACACCTGTTGTGGTGAGCAGTGTAGCCTCCTGCTCGCCATAATCGTAGAAAATCCCCGTAATTTGACAACTAAACTGCTTATTCCCTTGTTTTACTTGCACAACCTGATCTGTTTCGATGCCATAAATACGCCACCCAGGTTCATTCACTAGACATTGGTAGACAGCATCAGTTGTATTCGATAAGTGCTCACTTGTTACAGGTTTACCACCCAACAATTTAACCTGCTGATGCAAGTGTGCATCACGTCCAAAACTAAGCAGTTTGATGGGTATTGTATCTTGTTCACGAATAACCTCACTGCGAGCTTGCCAATAAACCCCGACGCGTTCAATTTCTGCCATTTGCTCAAGGGTGTGGTGCATGTTGCTCGACACTACTGCAGGGCGGACATAAAGATCGGCACTGAGACGATTTTCTAAATGACCATCCAATGTCTGACTAAAACTCTTCACCATCACCAACATACCAATGGCAGCGCCCATAGCCATTAATGTCGCGAGCACGGCGCTTAACAGCGATTTAATTTGGCCTTGGCTATCAGCTTTGAGCCATAAAATCAGTACAGAGTGCGTCGGCCATTGACTAGAAAATACCCTTGAGATAATGCCTGGTGTGATACAAAAGAAAATCAACAAAATCACCGCACAAAGTAGCAACGCCACCAGCTTACTCTTCGCCAGTAAGGCAAGTAACACCGCAACGATGCAAAGCGCAGCTAAGCATAACCAGAAAACCTGCTTATGCTTTATCACCTTCGCCAAACGATTAGATAAGAAAAAGATTGATAAAACAGCCGTATTAAGCGCAAACCCTAGTGCCACCATGGCCCAGTTTAAGTCAACAGTGAGGCTTCTATCCAATTGATAGAAACTACGCAGTACTTGCGTCACATCAGCAACTAAAATATTGGCAAGCGTTACACCAAGCAGAGCGCCAAAATAGGCACATAACAGCCCTAAAGCGCCGAGCTCAATGAACATGGCTTGCTTTAATTTAAGTGGTTGACAACCCAGTAAATAAAGCTGTTTGAGTTGCGCGGCCCGAGAGGAAAAAGCCAGCTTAATGGCATTAAAGCTTAAAAATGCCCCCACTATATAACCGAGTAACGCCAAAGCTTGCAGGTTGAAGAAAAACGGACCTGAGAGTGTATCAAACGCCTGTGCATCCGCCCGCTCAACTCTGGCTTGGCCTTTCAATTGTTTAGTCAGTGCAAGCTCATCGACTTCATCTAAATCAAATACTTCAAGATAACTTACTTCACCCTGAGCATTGAGCAGTTTATCTGCCAAACTAATGTCCATCAGAGCTTGAAAGCCCAAGCCTTCCATGGGCGAAACAGCATAGCTCATACCATTTAAATTGAGTGTATTGCTCTCTAGCCGAGCAAGTAACTTGGGGTCCAAATAAATCGTATCGAATAGTGAGCTTGCTTGGCTTTTTGGCTCTTTGTAACTGCTATCTTTTTTGTTCAGTGCGGATTGCGAAATCCAGTGTAATAGGTTCACCCCTTTAATATTGAGCCATTTGCCACTTTCAAGCTGTACTCGGCCTTCAAGTACCACCTCGAAGTGAGTCTCGGTTTGCCATGATAACTGCTGCCTAACACTGACAGGCAAGCGTTCGCTGCCAAGTGTCGGTTTGATAAAGTGCGAAACGGGTACTTCTAACAATGCACTGCTATTTGAATAACGTTTGGAGGCCTCCAAATTAAGGCCAAAAATAGCACTGATCAAAGCAGTGCCTAAACTAAACCCAAGTACAAATAAAACCAGTAGGCCTTTGTGTCGCACATAAAACTGCCAAAAAGCAAACAAAATTAACTTAAATTCAGTCATGCAACTGTCCGTTTTTCAATCTTATTTGCCTTTCAAATTGAACAGCCAGCTTTTCACTGTGCGTCACCATGATCAGATTAATTTCATGCTCTTTACATAAAGCTTGAAGCAGCTCTAGCACTTCTTGACTACGTTCACTGTCGAGGTTACCTGTGGGCTCATCAGCTAAAATGACTTTTGGTTTATTAATTATGGCTCTTGCGATGCCCACGCGCTGCTGCTCTCCCCCACTAAGTTCACTGGGAAAAGCCGACAACTTATGTGCAATGCCAAGCCTAGTAGCAAGCGCTGTGAGTGCAGGTTTTGTGACTTGAATCCCATTTAAGCGAGCCTGAAAAGTGATATTATCAGCCACATTTAACGCTTCTAATAGTTGATAATGTTGGAATATTACACCGATTTGGCGACGATAGAGTGCCAATTGGTTTTCATCGAGCTCAGATATTATGGCGCCATTGACATTAATTTCGCCACTGTCTGGCACCAGCAGGCCTGCCAGTAAATTTAATAACGTCGTTTTCCCTGAACCACTGTCCCCAACTAATGCTATCTGCTGAGCGTCTTGAATGGTCATCGATACATTGTCAATGATACGCCTATGAACCTCACCATCGGCTCTCGAAAATACGACATTTTTTAACTGGATCATATCAGCCTCTTTGTAACAACATTGTCATTATGCTTCCAAAGGCGCCTCCAATCTAGCTAATCACCAATTTAAATTTGTAACATGATATAGATAACCACATGAAAAATTTAACGATTACGACAGCTAATCATATCCATCAATAGAGGGTAACAGTGCAACTTTAAACCAGTAGTCTTTAAGCACTTTAAACGCATTTGCCAAGTCATCAAACTCAACGGGCTTTTGAATATAAGACGCCGCGCCCAACGCGTAACAAGACTTTATATCCTGCGGGTCGCTTGATGTAGTTAATACCACAATCGGAATTGAGCACATTTTAGGATCTGCTTTAAGGTCTCTGAGTAATTGTCGACCATCCAGACCGGGCATGTTTAAATCAACCAGTGCCAGTACCGGTCTCTTTAAGTGTTCATGAGAACCATATTTTCCACTTTTATATAAAAAGTCTTTTGCATCTTGGCCTGATTGGCACCACTGTATTGGATTCATAAAGTGGCTTTTTCGCAAACTTCTCAATATGGCCTCAAAATCATCTGGATTATCATCCACCAGTAAGATCAAACCTAAATCTTTATCCATCATTCACTCCCCTAGCTTTAGCGTAAAGTTAAAACAACTGCCATGGCCAAGTTCCGATTCGACCCAAATATGTCCGCTGTGCCTTTCTACTATCTTTTTAACAAATGTCAGTCCCACACCAGTACCTCGCACCGCATCATCTTCTTCATTCAGTCGCTTGAAAATCCGAAACACATCTTCAAAAAAACATGCATCAATGCCGATCCCGTTGTCTTTGACATAAAAAACCCGGTTTTCAAGCACATTTGTATGCGGATTCATACTGGCTTTAACGCCAATTTCAATCTGTTTGCGAGGACACTTGTTATATTTCACGGCATTAGAGATCAGATTACGAAATAGTTCTGATACACGAGGTTTATCACACGTAACCCTTGGCAATGGCGACGGGATCAACAGTTCGACACTTTGCGTGGTTTCTTCTGGTAATGTCAGCTCCGCGACATTGTCAATTAACGCATTTAAATCAACTTCTTCAATGGCTAAATCTTGCCTACCCAATCGCGAGTAATACAATAGACTATCGACCAACTTTTCCATCCGTGTACATAAAAAACGAATTCTTGAAATCCTTCTCAACCCCTCGCTTCCGAGGGAGCCAGCATGATCCTCTTCTAAAAAAAGCGCGTTGTTAGCAAGCCCTCTGAGCGGTTCTTTTAAATCGTGAGATGCGATATAGGCAAATTGGTCAAGCTCAGAGTTGCTGATTTGAAGTTTTCTAATGTAAGTGTCGATGGCTATTTCGGCCGCTTTTCGTTCCGATATATCTCTGACTGTACCAACAAACATGGTTTTACCTTGCACAGTCATCTCATTGACACCCAGCTCTAACGGAAATAGATGACCACTGCTTCGTCGACCAGTTATTTCGCGGCCAACTCCAATGATCTTTTTATCTCCCGTCGTGTGATAATTATTGAGGTAAGAATCGTGCTCAGATTGATACGGCTCAGGCATTAACATTTTGACATTACGTCCAATGACATCTCTTGCCCGATAACCAAAAATATTTTCAGCAGCCGTGTTAAAACCGTGGATCACTCCTTTCATATCAATCGTGATAAGACCATCTAACACCGTATCCATAATGGTCTCGATATGCTCGACATACGACTTGATTGATAGATCAGCCTGTTTACGCTCTGAAATATCTCTCACAGTACACAAAACCACCTCATCCGCAGGCAACACGCTAATAGACAACTCAAGAGGAAATTCGCTGGCATCTTTTTTAAGCGCAAGCAACTCTATGCCTGTACGACATGGCTTCCTGTATAGCTGTGCTATTTTTTCGTCAGTCACATTGTGTAAGTATTTAAAGTATTTAGCCTGCTCAGATCTAGGGATAAGAAATGTGATGTTTTTCCCTAATACTTCTTCTTTGCGGTAGCCAAAAATTTGCGTCGCAGAAATATTAAAGCTAAGAATGTCTCCCTGTAGATTGGTCATAAAGATCCCGTCTATGACACTGTCCATTACAGTTTCTAACTGTAATTCTCCGAGTTTCGTCACGCTTCGGCCGTTTCCTAACGTTGAGCTTGTTAATAAAGTGTAGTCAACGAAGTCAGCCTGTGCAGATTAATCTTTATTTATCAGTCCCTAAGATGAGACTAGTTGAGTAATTGCCATTTGCGAACAATTTCATCGTAGCGCCCTGAAGCTTTAATCGCGACAAGTGATTCTCGCAATTTTTTTGCCTGCGATTTTGAGAACTGTAAATTGGTTGCGAGGTGCAGCTCTGATGGGAAATCATTAAGAGTCAGTTTACTTTCTAGCAATGCAGGGTCTAGCCCTAACTCGTCTAATTCGCGCTGCAACGTTCTCGTATTTGTTAATATAAAATCCGTTCGGCCTCGATATAACATGTGCCACATACTTTTATAATGCGATGCTAAAACAAGATCATGCTCCTCCGAGAAGCCAGCTTCCTTTAGGTAATACTCACTGTAATAACCCCGAATAGTGCTAACGCGAAACCGTTTAGCCTGTTCAAGTGAAACCAAAGACGCTGAATTTGTTTTTAGACCGATTAATGATGCGGAGCTCTGGCACATGCTACCTAAAAATTGATAGTTTAATGCGCGACTTGGTGTTTTTAACCAGGCCAACATCACCACATCTGACTTGGTTTGCAGCTCATAATGCGCTCTAGCCATGGGTAAAATATCAAACTTAGCGTCCAGCCCACTGTGCGCTTTTAGTGCCTTAGCTATTTCAACTAACACTCCATCTGGTTGCCCATGCGCGTTCAGATAATGATACGGAGGCAGATCTTCTGCAACAAATCTGATGGCATTTGCGTGCGCATTCGTGTAGCTCATCGCAACGACAGTAATAATAAAGTGGATAAAAAAGCGAAATAACATTTTTTTTATTCTTGCAATAGACGTGTCGAGTTTGACTGGTTTTGGATGAAAGATCAACACACATATTTCGGCGTTTCACCTACTTATGCATTCCCTTTACCCAAAGCAATCTATCTGATTTATATTACAAAAATTAAAATTTGGCGCTAAACTTAACACTCTAGTTTATAAAGCTTCTGGTCTTATGAGTTACACATATACAAACATTCCAGCTACCCTTCTCAAGTTAGAAGTAGACGGCAGGGAAATCCAAGTTATGGAAAATAATACACTGCGCTGGTTTAATATTGACGGCATCATGCAATCAGCCATGTCCATCTCTGAGCCAAGCAGCTTGGTGTTTCCACATATGTTATTTATGGCAATTCCGACCTATGAAATCACCACAGTAAATCGGGTACTCGATATAGGATTAGGTGGTGGCGGATTGCTGCGCTTCCTCAGAGATAAATACCCCCAAGCACACATAGAAGCAGTAGAAAAAAGCCAACATATTATTGACCTGTACAGGCAGTTTTTTAACCCCAATGAAATTGAAAGTGTAATTCATTGCAAAGATGCCCACGCATTTGTCACACAACAAACCACTACCCTACCTTTTGATTTGATAGTGGTTGATATCTTTGACTCAGAAACACTGCTGCCCTTTATTTTTGAATCGCAGTTTTATTCCAATCTAAAAGACCTAGTTGCCAAAAAGGGCTGGATAGCACTGAACACCGTATTTACCAAGCGTGAGCAAATAAGTAAGCTATCAGATGTGCTGACCAAGATCTTTCCTGATACCACAATTTATGGCTTCAAGGCTGCTCAGTTTGCCAATATTGTTTGGGTGATCGCTACTGACAACCAAGCACTCAACCCAATTTGGCAGCAGCAAGCATTCTTTAGCACAAGTAAAATCGATGGCCTAACATACTTGCTTGATGACTAACTACTCCAACCCAGTTACAGCTGGTGTGATTGCTTATCTATCACTGCAATTTTATATGCAGCTTTAAGCATCACACCAATGGCAACAATATTTAATACAATACTAAACCACGCCTCGAATATCAGTAGATCAATCTGAAAGTTGCGCATATAACTTGCTAGTTGATCAACAATTTCAATTGAAATACCAATCACAATGAGCATAAACCCATAATATTCAGAGGTTTCATTTAGCAATTTGTGCTGCTCCAAATTTGGGTCTTGCTTGCTGTCCCAAGCTCGCTTTGAGAGGATTTTTCGACCATCCATGACTGCGCCAAAACCAATCAGCAAAATGGTAATGGTGGCTTCATTATCAATGATATTTTGGTAGCCATGCTCATCCATATGTCCAAATAAAAAACGTAGATCTTCTACGGTAATATTGGTCACTAGCAAACAGATCAAAACTAATGGGAATAATAAAAAAGCTCTATTTAACGCGACTGTGTAGATCAACTGACTGGTTCTCGATTTTGGCATCTTGTGCTCAGCGGCTCGATTTAAAACATTTCAAACGCTGGATCTTAGCCATTTATCAAAGATTGACAAGCCTAACTAACGTATTTCTTATATCCAAGGTACACCTTTAGACACCATAGCCGGTCCAAGTTTACAAAACTGCTATATTTTCTTAATTGCTTTTACCCCTTTTCCCCAGCATCAACCTCACAAAGGCCTTAAAAGGCAAAACTTGCATCAAAATAGCAATTAAACCCCAACGTTTTGTAATATAAACCACCCGCTTTTTTTGCTCTATCGCACGTAGAATTTGTAAGGCCGCTTTTTCCACAGGTGCAAGCCAAAAAATACCATCGCCTTTAGCCATATGGGTATCCACAAATCCTGGGCGTATATCTGTGATATTGATGTTTAGTCCAGCCTTGTAGGCACGGCAATATAGACCTTCTAAATAATTTGACATATATGCTTTAGTTGCATTATACGATGGACAAGGCCCACCGCGCAGCGCCATAATCGAAGAAGTAGCAGCGATGTGCCCTTGGCCTTGTTTAGCAAAATAGTGGTAGGCTGTATTTGCAATTGCGGTAAACCCTGACGCATTCACAGCGATAGTATCAAGCTCTCCATGCAACGGAAATTCAGGTTCACAGCTCCCCATACCTGCGTTAATAAGCACAATATCTACACCCTGCATTTTATCTAGCAATTGCTCAAACTTTTCAGCCGCATCATGTGGTTTTGAAATGTCCATTACACACGCAAACGCCTCACTCGATATAGATTGCTGTAATGAAAATAATAGCTCTTTTCGCCGACCCGTTAATCCCAATATATAGCCTTGCTGGGACATATGAATCGCTAATGCTCTACCAATACCTGATGTCGCACCAATAATAATTGCTTTTTTCACCATACCTGTTTCTCGTTTTTGTTATTTTTATGGACTTGGAGTGAGTACTGTTGCAAATGCCCCAATGGTATTTATTGCCTCATCAAGACTGTGCCCAAGTGAACATTGAGATATATGCTCAATACCTATATCTGTATGCAAGTAAATGTACATAACTACCATAAGAAAAAAAGAAAAAGGAGTTAAACAGGGAGTAGAAGCACAAGCAATTACCTGTGCTCCTTTACTAGCTTAGTTTACATCAATGGTTACGGTCGCAGGTGCACTGGTAATATCGTATAAATTATTGCCTTTAATTCGATACCTAAACGAATCTTGGCCTACAAAGCCAGCTTTAGGTGTGTAAGTAATAGTGTAATCGTCATTAACCGTCACACGACCATTTTCGGCCCAAGCATATACCTCGACACCAAAATAGTGTGGCACGTTTGCATCATTGGCTTTAACATGAATTGTCACAGCCTGATTGACTGAGGTCTGAGCATTATCATCGCTCGGGTAGTAGTCATAATCGATATTAAATGCCTCATCGAGGCTGACGCGGATCACGCCCCATTCAGATGTTTCACCTGCTGGGTTAATAACACGAAACGGGATTGTTTCTAGCTTGTTTGTTCCATCCGAAACCGCTGCATAATATAAGAGCTTTCCCTTAAACTCTATCCAACGTCTATCTATAATATTATATGCAACAGCTTGGCCATAGACCGTACGAACTTGATCGTAAAAACCAATTTGGCTGTAAGACTTATCCGCATTTAATTGGATCCTAAGTTCATTGTTTGAGTAATTCGGATCAGTGACATGACCATTGCCAAATATATCGAACTCTTCTTGTATTTTCAGGCCCGAATTAAATTCGTATGTTGTTTTATTTAGCACAGGTGCGGCCTGCACGAAGTTAGCTAGCAAGCCTGCGCTTAGTGCTACAGCCAATACCTTATAAGTGGTTTTGTTCATTTAAAAATTTCCTTTTATTTATCTTCGTTGTTATTTTCACAATATTTATACTGAAAAATAATACCCCAACCTCAGTATGAATATATTTATACTAAATTATAGGGTAATTAATCAAATTGATATCTATTACAACTTTTGCCCACTGAAGCATCTCAACCACATAAAACCAGGCAGAGTGCTACATCTCATTTGGCAAAGGCCTTTCTAAGACGAAGTAAACCCCGTTAAATTAAAGTGTATTGAAATGCAAATTTGAATGGATGTTAATTTAGTTTTTGAAGTGACATATCTAGCACTCCATGTATATCACATAAATTCAGTCTATCTGAGCAGTTATTACTGACCCGTATTTTTTATCTAAAGGCCACCCCTTCGCTACAACTAAATTCCGATAAAAAATTTAGGAGTTCGATCATGTTACTTTTAATACCCGTAACAGGTTTTAAGTCTTCAATTATCGCTTCTTTTTTATCAAGACCTATATCCTGTATCAATAACACATACTTCCATTTATATACATCTGGCGAGTTCACATTTATTTCTTTCCTCAGAACCTTGTGAATAGCTTCAATATCACATTGGTAAGCGGACTCATACAATAGCTTTTCTTTCTCATCCTTTGTGTAATTATCAAACATACCTTTTCGGTCACTATAAATAACTCTTTTAGCAGAAGAAAACCCCTCTGCTACAGCTTGATTAACAAACTTTATATATTTCTCTTTGTCAATTGTGCCATCAAGCAGCAAATCTTATAAATATCAAGGCATTCATTAACTGTATCTGAGTTAAGTACATTGACACTGTGCTCTTCACATAATTTATATGAAAACATCGGTCTTGATTTAGAACATAAAGCCACCCCCGCTCTGTCATCAACCCCATGGCTGTAAAAACTGTTCATCAAAAAAAATATAAATATGCATTTAATTGCTTTCATTTACTCCCCTTTACTACCAGTAAACGCTCCCATTCGCCTTGGCTGCGAAAGTGCATGGAGCCGCCGCTTTGAGTTATCATAATTAGCCCCTCAAGTACAGAAACGGTTAGGGTATTTTTTGATATAACACCCATTTATATAAACCATTGAGACTGAACCTATAAGGTGTCGTCCCTAATTGCAATGAGTGTTATTAATATTTAATCAAGCCTAAAATCATAACAAACACATATTTATCTTGTGTTTATAATCAGCTATAATTCACGGTTTACAATAGAGAAGACAGTATGTTGAAATGGTTTCTTTTGATATTTTTTGGATTAGCTAGTTTTAGTGCTCTTTCAGTGTCTTATAAAATAGAAATTTGTGCAATTCAGTCGCATATAAATGGAAATGCATTTATACAGCCTTGTCCAGATACCAGTGGTAAAAAATGGTATTCAAGAAATCGATGTAGTGCGGGGGATTGGATTTCTTGGAGTATGTCTAATATTGGTGGGCAGGTTATGTATTCAACTGGATTGGCTGCTTATACTACTGGGGCAACAGTTGAGTTGAATTTAGATGGCAGCTCGTGTCATGGTGCCTATGATACAACAGAAGTGATAAGGCTAGTTAAGTAATATTATATTTTTTAGTTTTTCGTAAATTTTGAGATGACACCCATTCATATAAACCATTTAGGCTGTACCTGTCAGGGCCGCCCCAAATTGGAATGGGTGTCATTTATATTTTTCTGCTCAAAAGTGCATAATTTACTTATGCTACATAGGTACTTTACTCAGCTTACTATTTCGCAGTGCTTGTGATGGCACACACTGATACCGACTTTCAAAGCTGCGCCTAATCGGTGCCAGACCCGAGTTGGAATTCATTTGTGCATAGACCTCTTCTTACACTATCCCCAAATAAAGTGAGTATTGTCTATATTTTTGTAGTTTAAATCGCAGCTGTCGCCTTTAAAAAATTTTAAAATTTTTTATCTCATGAATTGCATTAGTAAAGAGTTCGTATATAGAACATTATTCGTATAAAACTCATATAATGATTAAAAAGTATAACTGTTCTTAAATCGCAATTTAGCCAACGTTGCTTGCTCGTTGTGATCGAAATTACGCTATTTTGGGTAATTTTTTATCCTACATAGCTAAGTTACCACCTTAACTTATCGAATTGCACTTATCGCAACATCATAAAAATCGACATAAATACCTGCAATTTATCTGTAATATTCGATATCTATAAATAGGACTCCGAAATATAAGGCTGTATCGGAACTAAGTATATAAAACCATAATCGGCTTATTCACACTTATGGTGATCAAACGAGTCTGAGCCGAGTTTGTTATTTGAATTTAAAAGGAATATTTAAATGAATACAAAGTTACTTTTCAGCGCAGCTATGATCTCAGCTGTACTTACTTCTTCTTATGCATTTTCAAAAGAATTACAAAGTGCTGGAGATATGGAATATAAACTAGGTAATAAAGTCTATAAAATTCCTTCAAGCCAATCTGCCAATGTTGATACAATAATCGAGTTAATTGACTCTAACAACGATGTATCTGAATTCGGTGTAAACACATTCGAATTAGAAAGCACGCAAGTATCAAGCTCATCATTCAACATCCAGTCAGGTAATTTGGTTGTGTTTAGTGGTTATAGCGCTACTGATGTCAACGCATTCGATGCAACATTCAGATTTACTTGTCCGAGCAACATGTTTTTACAACGTGTATCCAGCTACCATGAAAATTGGGCTGAGGATCGCCGCTTTAGCTTTGAATGTGCAAAGTTTAAAACAGCGTCTGGCAGCAAAGTATACCGCGGCCGCGTGAGCTGGTCTGGCTATGCAAATGAGTTCGACTATGCGATGAATTATACTTGTCGTCACGGGGAGTTTTTAGTCGGCGTTTATGCTGAGCATGAAAACTGGGCTGAAGACCGCAGATTCAAATTTGCTTGCGCAGCGATGAACGAAGGTTCTGCATACGGTACACAACTGGAGCCAGAACAATGTCACGAAGATGGCCCTTCTTCACTAGATCGCCCATGGGATTTAGGTTCTTCTCGTGGCGCATTAGTTGGCATGAAGAGCGAGCATGTAAACTGGGCTGAAGACAGAAAAACGACTGTTACCTATTGTTTGAGTGCAAACAGCGGTTGGTAATAATCGATTGATACATTATTTTTTAAGTCACGTCAGGGTTTCTAGTATAAATAGAGACCTTAGTCGTGGCTTTTAGTCTTACTTGAAATTTTACAATTTACAATTTAAAAATGCAGATACCTGCACTTTTATCAGTTATGTAAAAGATAGTACAGTGCTGATCAAAGAAATATTGATATTAAAGGAAAATAAATATAGAGATGACACCCACTGATTTCAACTGTCGAAGCTGCGCTTATCAGGTGTGACCCAGATTAGAATGGGTGTTGTGTTTATTTTTTACTAGAAAATAACCTTCTTAAGTTTGGGTTAAAGTCACTAAACCCATGATTATTAATCCATTTTAACAGACAGAAAATGGCTAATGCTGAGCAAAAGCCACTTGAGTTTTTTATCAAATAGCTAAAAGAGTTGATTATCTGAATAAACCTTTACCGAATCTATTATCATAGAACCGAGAGTGACATTCTCATTATTGTTTAATCGTTCGGTATAACCGCTGCTTTTAATAATTTCACATAACTTTGTTCTATTGTTATTTTCAAAACCTTTTCCGACCTCTATTGAAAATATTAACTTAGCATGGTTTGGTGTAACATTCCGTTGATGTGTTTTAATTTCAAGCGCTTCCTGTGTATACGTTACCACGTTACTACCGTCTCGAATTAATGTGTATGTGTCACCAGTACCTCCTTCACCACTAGTGCCATCCGTTCCCCAATATAATCCAATATTTTTACTGTGTCCGTTAGCAGCAACGTGATCACTTACAGAATGACAGCCAGCAGAATAATTAAAACTATAACAACTCAAATGACTTACCTCATTTGAACTATAATGTGAATGCACATTGAAAAAATGCATACTTTTCCTATGCGGGTATATAGATGGAACATACTCATCAATATCGATCTCCTGACCAATAGCAGGGTTTATTCTTGGTGAATCTAACCAAATAGCAGGTTGTGCGCCTTTTAAAATACCTACATACTCAACATCCACTTCCACACGCCCCCTAAGAAATGATTTATTTGACGTTGCATACCCAGCTGTAATTAAAAAAGCTGTTTCTAAATTATCGTCATATTCACCTGGCAAACAATGTAACAACCCATCATTTGTTACTTTTTCACCCCAAACATACTTAGGACTATTATCACTATAAAATGTGGGGTTACCATTACTGTCTAGCTTTTCTATTTCAAAATGACTAACACCATAAGAGGTATCACGACCATCGTATAAGTCTAATGGGATTCTTTTTACATTATAATTGAGTACAAGCTTATTATTTGATTTGTCGTGAAATACAGCATCTTTTGTGTAATGATTAAAGGAATATTTTCGCCAGCACTCTTGGGTGTTTTTCCTGTAAGTAGAATTTTCAACATCACGATAAGATTCGCAAATATTCGCATTATATCTCCACTCGCTACCTGTCGAGTCAAATGCATCAGCAGTGCCTGTAAAGTCCTCATTTATTACCATAACATTTGCAGCAAAGGATTCAGAATCAACTAGTCCACCACTATCTGTTACTGTTAGAGTAATTACAGTGGAACCTGTCATGTTGTTTGCAGGTGTAATTGTTATGAACCGACTGTTTCCACTACCACTTAACTCAATATTGTTATTAGGTATTAATGCTAAATTATCTGTTGTAGCAGTTACAACTAACGAGTTTGCAGCGGTCTCTACATCACTTACGTTAAAGCTTGCTGTAAAAGCAGTATTGGCTACAGTATTTTGAGCAAAAATAGGGGATATACTAGGAGGTGTATTAGGCGGGCTTGGCTTAACTATAACACTAAGCTCTTGAACAGAGCTACACATGTTTTTCGCATTACATGCCTCGACAAAAAAACGATGTGTACCAACACCTGACATATATCGACGAACTGAAGTCCATGAATAATCAGCTTTAAATGTAAACCTAGACCCTACGGGTTTTTGAGTATAAATATTATATTTAGCATTTGCATAAAATACCGAAGGTTTTAGCCAGCTGAGAGTCACCACTTCACCTTCAAATACAGAGTATTTTGATGCCTTTAGCGAGCGGACTGGGTTTGGCTTAATTACTTCTACTGATTTTATTGAGGAACTTGGACCACATTCATCGTTAGTATTACAAACTTCCACTTCAAAATTGTGAGTACCAATCCCTTCCATATATCGACTAATAGAAGTCCATTTATAATCCGAACGAAATTTCCACCTATTTGAACCAGGCTTAGTGACATAAATGTTATAATATAAATCTTCCGTATAACCAGGTGGTTTTTGCCAACTTAGGGTAACTGTGTCACCATCTGTGACCGTGCTTTTTGAAACAGAGAAAGCACTAACGTTTCCTAGAGTGCTTGCTACGCTAACATGGCTACTCAATGAAGTAGCTACAAGTAGCAGAACTATCCAAAAACATTTCGACATAAATATTCCTTATTTAATTGTTCGTTATTTGATGGCTTCGCCATGCATGATAAACCTTAGTAAGTTTAACTCAATGATCATTTTAGATGACACCCGAATCTATTTAAGATCGTATCTATTTAAGATGACACCCATCTCTATTTAAACCCAACTCCCCACGGTGAATTTCTAAACATAAACAAACCTCTCAAAATTGCTTAATTCACTTAAGCTATAGAGGTGATTTACTTTGAGATTTCTATTTTTCAAGAATTTCAGACATGACTAACAACATAGCTTTTATATGCTAAGTTGAAAATGAAATATTTGGACGCCTTAAAGGTTAAGCGAGTAGTTGACTGCACTGTGTCAAATTACCTCGTGGTTTTAACTTTAAGTGTTCACAGTATTTTTGTTTTGCATCCGGCTTGCCCACTGGATGATTATTGAGATGACACCCATTACTACTAGCTTTCGAAGCCTACCCTATAAGGGATGACCCACACTGAAATGGGGGTCATGTTTATTTTTATAATTCCCAGTAAACAGTCTATATTGACTGTTATAATTATGGGTTGGTAGAAAGAATAACCTCATAAAAAGTTCGGTTTGGAGTACCAATACTGCAACGATCACCAGCTGTTGTAGCAACATCAACCCTATGTCTAGAGACTTTTGCTGCCATTAAAACTGATAAAGCCTCTTTTTTGGCATCTTTGTCCCAACCTGCAAAGTTAACCCAAGATGAACCACTAGTAGATTCTGGGCTTTCCATTAAGACAACCTTATCAAGACCAAGCTGATTATTGATAACAATTCTTCCTACATATACACCAGTGCACTTGTTAAATGCTGCTAAAGCAGGAAGAGACGATGCTAACAATACCAACCCAAATAAAAATTTCATATTTACACACTCTAAAATACAATTAACTTACAAATTTTAAACAATACCATAAACGGGACACAGTATAGGTATTCCCAATGTGAAATACGATTTACAAAAATTGCCTAGAATTTTTTGACTCTACAATTGCGTCCCTTAGACAGGGGTGCTATGAATAATTGGCTACTATTTAACAGGTGATAAAAATGAAGGTTAGCGTAGTTGTTCCAGCTCATAACGAAGAAAAATATATTGGTAGATGCCTGAAATCAATCCGAGCTCAATTGATACCGAATGATGTGCAAGTCGACATCATCGTTGTTTTGAACAGATGTACTGACAAAACACAGGAAGTAGCTGAGGTATACGGCGCTATGGTGGTTAACAATGATTCAAAAAATCTATCAGAAATCAGAAACACCGGCGTTGCACACGCAAAAACTGAATGGGTTGTCACCATAGATGCTGATAGTTGGATGTCTGATGGCGTTTTGGCTGAAATATACAGGCATTCAAAACGTACAAACGTGTTGGGTGGGGGAATACGGATTAAACCCGAAAGACTATCTCCTGGTATTGCCGTTGGGTATAGCATGATGCTCGTCCCTTCATTTTTTCTTGGACTATCTTTTGGTATGTACTGGTTCAAAAAGTCTGATTTTGACGCAATCGGCGGATTCGATGAAAAACGCCATATTGCGGAAGACGTCGACTTTATGCACAGGCTCAAGTTGCATGGTCGCAAATCAGGCAGGCAACATACAATAATTACCTCTGCGTCTGTAATCACATCTTGCAGAAAGTTTGACGAATTCGGAGATTGGCATTTTGTTCGTATTTTCGCGAATCCATGTCAGGTTCGAAGCGCCATGCTTGGAGAAGATCGCGAGTATCTGGATAAAAATTGGTACGATGTTAATCGCTAGCGGCTCTGCAAGGTAACTGAATATGGAATCACAAGGCAGTATTCTTGATATGGCTAACTTCTGCAACAAGTTCTTTTTTAGTTATCATGGACGCTTTTTAATGTGGTGGCTGCGCTGAATAGCGCAGAAATCATACGTTTATTTCGTAAATAATTACGTAAAAAATACTATTAACTATGTGTTACACGGAGGAAGTGAAATGATTAAGAAACTAGACGGAATTTTTATTTTTCTTGTTTTATTAGGTGGTGTAGGGTTTGGAATAACTGTGTTCGCTACATATATGTTTCCTGAAAATATAAATTTTTTGAATATGCCCAAAGAGTTTTCCTTTGACCAACTCTCTTGGCCAACTATATGTCTCATTTACTTCTTAACTGGGGTGATTAATGTTTGTCGTGTTATGGAACCCACAAAGATAATCTGTAGGCTTTGTATTTTGGCAAATATTCTGAGTTCGATTTATGCTATTTCACTATCATCTTTGTCTCTGCCTGTTATCTTCATTCCGGCTTGGATAAATACCTGGATCCTCATCATGATGACGTTGTTTTCTGTGTGTTCTAGTATTAAACATGCGCAAACTCCCGCTATGCAAGAAGCATAAGCGGACGTAGTTCTTTTAAATATTAGAAAATCGAAACGACAATAAAAAAGTTACGGACAAATAGACGGGGATGGAAAGGGGTCAAGTCACTTGCTTCACACTACTTTAGACCCTAGCTTCATAAGTATGCAATTGAAGGTTTGAGCTAATAGAAAATAAGGTTAAAAGGCTCGAGTCGCTTGTTACATAATAGAGATTATAAAAGGGGAAAAAGTGAGGTGTTGATATAGAATTAAGTGTGACGAATTAAACAAAAGCCAGTTCAAATTTGAGATAACACCCACTGATATCAACTTTCGAAGCCTACCCTATCAGGGGTGACCCACATTGAAATGAGAGTTATGTTTAATTTTTGCCTACTATATTTTTAATACCCCCCAAAAACTTCAAACTGAATTTATGTTGAAAAATATAAATCATGTTCATTTTCACGTTATTAAAATTAGCAAAGCTAAATCAATTATAATCAAGAATTCATTGTTAAAAAATTACTTTTGTCACTTTTTAATCTTCAACTTTTAGTTATTCTGTTATGAGCAACTCAGGGGCAGAGACTTATTCTGAGCCTGTGAATTTTATTATTAAGGAATAACATGAAAAATTTACTTTTGTCATTATTATTAGTTTCAGGCTTTAGTTATGCTGGTATGAATACACCAGGAACAACGACTTACTCTGCGCCTACGAATTTACATGTTTTTAACAGCAACGGGGATACATATGTAAATTTGCCGGCGACTGGGTGTTCTACCTCAGTCTACCATTTGAGTCCATCTCACAAGAAATATGATGCAATCTTCTCAATTTTACTCACAGCACAAACAGCAGGTAAAAAAGTTAAAGTGAGATTTGATAAATGTGTAAACAGTACAAGTAATCCATTCGGTAATATAGTAGGGATTTACCTTAAAGATTAAGAAGGTGCTCTTTGTAATTTAGTTTAAGGGTGATTGACTGTAATTCTATGAAATAAACTAGAATGAAAATACAGAAATAGTAAAAGTTGAAATTTTTTAAATAGTTTTAATTAGCATTTTAGGCTTGGCATTAGTATGTAGTGGCAAATCAAGCCCTTGAATCACAACTGGAAAAAGTGCATGATTTTCAGTGATTATAGTCATGCATTCTTCATCATGTATTATGGTGTTGTTTCTCTCAATATCGGAAAAGTAATTAAACATGAAAAAGCTAATCATGACATATATGGTCACTCCGTGTATGTCATGCTTATTTGTTTACGAATACATATGAAAAGCTCTACAAGTGGTTACCTCTATTTCGCTGACTGGCTCAACTTTCTAGCAACAAATAAAAAAACTGCCTCCAATTAAAATATTGAATAGAAGATAATGATTTTCCGTTTGATAGGTCAAGCCCCCCACTTCTGTTCCAAACTTATAGTTTGTGGAGTTGCCTAAAAATGAATATAAGCTTATGTGCCCTAAGAGGGTTAAAATCCCCCCAAAAAAATCGATAAAAATTTGAAAAATTTCACCCGTATTTTTCCACTCGTACTAAATCTTTATTATAGCGTTTAAAGTATGATTACTTACATGAAACCCGCCTTTGTTGCGATGCCCCATTTATACCACTTGTAAAGCTACCTAACAGTATCAAACTCAACTAGAAATGAACCTAACTTAAGCGCTTATTTATGTGACAAAAACAAAGGGGACATATACCCCAATGTTCATTTTATGTTTTATTTCTGTTTACCACACTCAAATTCTAAAGTTTGCAATTCAGCTTTTGACGAATTTTCAAAATACAAATTTAAAAAAGACTTTTTATTTCGCAATTTGCATGTAACAAAATTTACATACCACCCTTGTTTTTTACGCAACCCCATGTAAATAAATGACTTTACTCACTTACCAAAGTTAACTTTTCAAAACCTTAGTAACCAAACGCCATCAATGTATATAAAAACGTTAATAATAAGTACCTAAAACTTGTTCACTAGTGTGGTTTTATGTATATTGCGCGGATTTCAATTAACAAAGGTAATGGCTATTTCCTCAATAACCATTTTGATAGAAGTAACCATCGCATGTTTTTAATCATGACTAAGTAAGTACTGGTTATAACTGGCGATGCTACTGCGCATATTTAAAAGGAGTCTTACGCATTGATTAGCGTACTACAAAAACCCAAGTTACTCTGCACAATTGCAATGCTTTGCTTTATGCAAATGACAGCAATTGCTTCAAAAGCGTATGCCAAATCTGGCAGCTTATTTATTCCTATTGGCGTAGGTGAACAATTTATTGTTATCCCACGCCCTATTGATGCCAATGAATACAAAGCAAAAATTATCCAAGATAATCATGGTCGTTTACTTACTTGGTCTGCAGATCTCGGCGCTGAAAAATACGCGATTCAAGTATTAAATGACAATGGCCAATGGGAAACCCTATTATACACAACTGGCAATTCGATAAGGCTTGATGACAGATTTAACGACTTTGCGCAAGTTAGAGTAGCGGCGTGTTATAGTAGTAGTTGCTCTCTCGTTGCGTCTGGCAGTGTCGTTCAAAACATATTTGATACTCAATATGCTGATCTAACCACATCTGCACCAAACAACGCGTCATACATAAGCCCTAGCGCACCACATGTAGATAATGTGGGCACAATTAAAGGCAGTGCTGCGGTGAGCGGCGGCGGGGCATCTTATTCAATGCCGATTGAGTTAACGGCTGGACGTGCAGGCATGCAACCAAGTGTATCGTTAAATTACTCTTCACGCTCTGGTGGCGGATTGGCAGGTAAGGGCTGGTCGCTATCAGCTGGCTCCGCCATTACCCGTTGTGCAGCTACTTATGCACAAGAAGGTTACAGCGAAAATCCACAGTATGACAATGATGATAGGTTATGTTTAAACGGGCAAAAACTGATACTAATTAGTGGTCGGTATGGTCAACACGGTGCAAAATATAGAACTGAAATGGACAGCTTTGCGCTTGTTACACAAAGTGGTGCTCTAAACTCTACCAACAGTTTTTTCAGTGTAAAATATAAAAACGGCCATGTGAGCGCTTTTGGCGCTTCTAGCAATAGTCGTGACATCCGAAGTCAACACAAAGGACCCTACGCTTGGTTAATTGACTATACTCGTGACGCTACCAATAAAAACTTCATTCATTATAATTATGTTGAGTACGGTAACAACGAATTACTCTTAGACAAAATTAACTACACGGGTAACAGCAAGTCTCACGAAGGGATCCATAATATCCACTTTGAATATGAGCATTCTGGTGATCCAACCACTAAATATCTCCACGGTATTTCCTACGACAATACCCAGCGACTTAAGCGCATTATTACAAAGCATAATACACATCAGACACGTGAATACACCCTAGCCTATAAGACTAGTCTGGCCTCAGGTTCGGATCTTCTGGCTTCAGTAGAGCTGTGTTACGGTACAACTGGTAGCAACTGCTTACCCAAAACGACTTTTGATTGGGCAGATCAAGCGACTAAGGTAAAAGGCACGTTTGTCGACATCAATGCAGGAAAGAGTATTTCTGCGGTCTTACCTAATGGCGATAGAAATGGTGATGGCGCACGTGACTGGCCTGGTTTCTATATTGATGCTGAAGGCAATACCACACGCAATACACACCCCATGACAGATTGTGAATTTTCAGGTACCAGCGGCTCTAAGGTAAACTGTAATTCGCAAACCGCAGACTTTAACTTAGATGGACTGACAGATGACTTTGACTTTGTCCCTGGCTCATCTGGTTCAAAGAAAAAGCTTGTGATCTATCGTAGTAACAAAAACGGTACGTCGACCAAAATTAATACCAATATTGAAATCCCCCAACTCTCTTCATTTTTACATGTTGGTGATATGAATGGCGATAGTTTACCTGACCTCGTGATTTACGAGAAAACAACTTCATATAGTGCAGACTCTATCAATTTCTATTACCACAGTGGTAATTTTGGCTCGCCGTATTCATCGTCATATAAACAAGAGTTATTTAAAGTGAATAAGCGCTTGAATACAGCCACACCTTCTGAATCATACGCTCTAGGTGGGGATTTTGATGGCAATGGCATCCCTGATTTCTACCGAGTATCTCACGGTACAAACGACAAAGGTCAAGGCGCATTGACATCCATTCAGCTTATGTCAGCTAATGGTAGACTTTTGAGTTCATTCCCCAAGACTGTTAATTTGGGTGATGAAAGCGATTATATTCATAGACACGAAAATGCATGGGCTCGTTTTTATCGCTTTGCTGACTTAAATGGTGACGGCTTAAAAGATTGGTTCGGCTGGTATAAACCTAAAACCAATGGAAGTAAACTATATGTAAGATATAGTACGGGAGGTGGCTCTTTTTCTGCTCCAGTTTATACGGGGACAAATTTACATAGTCGTACATTTATATTTGAAGAACGCTTTGGTTTCGGCGGTGATAGAGAAAGCATACGAAGCGCCATTATACCAAAGTATGGCGATGCCATTAAAGTAGCTGACATTGATGCAGACGGTAAGGAAGAGCTATTGATGCCGAGCGGTATCAAAGTACGAGGCTGTCACAACGTTAGTCATTTCGAGTTTAGAGGAAGCAGTGTTACTGAGCTATGTGGCGAAGAAATTTATACTGAGACAGTCCCAAGCGGTAACGGAAGAATAAAGTCAGTTGCTGGTAGCTATGACCGCAGTATCTACTCATTTGTAAAACTAGAGTTAAAAGATGGCAACTTCGTTAGATCTAGCACTGATTTTATCGGTTCAATTTACCAGTCTGCAATGGTTGATGCACAAGGAGATGGTTTACCTGATCTGGTGTTCAATTATGGCTGTGAGCGCGGATCGAGTAGCTCTAATTGCCGTTTCTTAGATCGCACCCCAACGGGTTATGCAGAAGGTAAAGTTAACATTAGCCGTAACTATGGTACAGGTTCTGGAACTAATGGCAGTCGTTACCGCCCTGTAGATTTGCTGAACTCAGTGACAAACGGAGAGGGACTAAAAAGTGAATGGCAATACCGTCCACTTTCTTCATCTGTGAGCACAGGGATCACTGGTCTTTCAAAGCTGTATCAAAGTGACACGGCTACTGTTAAAGGCTATCAGAACTTTACTTCTAGCATGTATGTTGTTAATGAGTTCAAGCAGGATAATGGTATTCGTGGTGATTTCGTTCGCAGATATGCTTATCGCGGTGCTTTATTTAATAATCAAGGCAGAGGATTTACTGGCTTTAGATCGATAATTGAAGCGGATATAACCAAAGGCTTAATCACACAGTCTGATTTCCGCCAACACTTTCCCTACTCAGGTAAGTTAAAGAGAAAAGCAACATTTGCACTATCTGAATACCCCAAAAATGGTAGTGCTCTGAACTCAGTTGAAAACCAAGCGATTAGCCAGTCAGAGACATCATGGGCTGATAACTCAAACCATAAAGTCTCAGGCGTTTATAATATTTACGCTAATTCTAGTTACGAAGTAACGCGTGATTTAGACACCAAGAATGTGCTTGTAGAAAAACGCACAACCGTGCTTTCAATTGATGCGTATGGAAACATAATCAAATCAGAGCAGACACTTGATGATAATACAGGTGTGGTCAAAACCATCACAGAAAATACTTATCAAAACAACGCGTCAAATTGGTGGATAAACAAATTAGTTACAAGCACTGTAACCAAAGAGTTTGTTTCTAGCCGAAGCAGTAATGACCCCTATTATCAATACCGTGGCAGTGAAAAGCCGCTAGATAGTACGACTAGAATCACAACAAATTACAGTAACTTCAATAACGCTCGTAAAGCTGAAAAAGTTGTTGTTAGTGCTTCTTCAGGGGAAGGTCATCAGACGGAGTACCAGTTTAATAGTTATGGCTTACCGACTAGAACCACCAAAACAGCGCGAGTATATAATGATGCAAGGTGGACCAACCAAAGCAGATCAGAAAGCATATCATATACCTTAAATGGAGGCTCAGCTTCAGCCAGTGGTTATTATGTTTATGAGATGGTAAATGCAAAAGGACACAAAACACGGATTATTACAGATCCCAAAACAGGCCTCAAAAAAGAAGTACACAAACAAGTAAATTCTACAAACTATTTAACTAAGAACTTTGGGTACGATAATTACTTGCGCCCATACAGCCAAAAAATAGCTGGTTCTCCGACTTTATATACTGCGGTGCAAAGAGCAGGAAATTTTGCGCCTAGCAATGCCGTTAAGCAAATCAAAACTGTTGCTGCAGGCGCGCCTGAACAGGTGGTGTTTATAGATAAGCTTGGCCGAACGATTCGTACTATGATCATGGGGCAAGATAATGCTTGGATTATGACAGACACTACCTTTAATGCAAAAGGATATCCGTTATTTGAATCTCAACCATATAAATCGGGACTAACTAAATACGGTGTACACTACGAAAACTATGATGTGCTAGGCCGTGTTGACCGTAAAGTCACTGACCAGCAATGTAGTCCGTTTGCAAGTGGCACAATGACCGCCCAATACACTTATAATGGCTTTAAAACTAATATTAATGTGTCTGAATCGTGTTATAACATTCACCTAGGTGAAATGAGCCGCAGCTATAACGGCCTAAATCAATTGATCGAAACAGTTGATGCACTTGGAGGTCGCACACGCTATGCCTATAATGGTCAAGGGCTACCAATTGTGATTCGAGATGCCAATGGTTTCAATATTTTAGCCAAATACGATGCTTTTGGTAATAAGCTTCGAGTGGTAGATCCTAACCAAGGCAGCACAAACTTTGTATATAACGGATTTGGAGAGGTACAGCGAGAAACACGCGGTAATTCTAAGTCTGTCCATTATAACGTAGACGTTTTAGGCCGTATCATTAAAAGAAACGCTACAGGTGAGAGCTCCTATAGCTATACGTTTGATACGCGCTCATACGGCCAGTTATCTAGTTCAGTAGGCAATGGGGTTACACATTCCTACCTCTATGACAATGTCGGTCGTCCGATATCGCATACAGTGAGTGGCGATAATCATAGTTTTACAACTAAAACATTCTATGATGCTAATTATGGTCGAATTAAGGGCATGCGTTACCCAAATAACCTGACTTTAGAATATATTTACGACGATAAAGGGTACCAGACTGAAACTAAAAACAAGGCCAGTGGCTATCGTTTCCAGCAAGTGACAGCACGCGATGTTTTTGGTGCAATTCAGTCTCAGACTTTAGGAAATGGTTTAAAAACCAACACCTATTATAGCCGTCAAACCGGTCAAATGGTTGAGCATTATACCCATAAAAACAACACCAACCTGCTGTCTATCCAATACACCGCATACGATGGATTTGGTAACCTTAAAGGTATGTCAGTAGCGTCCGGTAGCATTGCTGATCGTAATGAATATGATGAAACATACCAGTACGATCATTTACATCGTTTAAAGTCAAATCAAATTCAAGGGTATACCACCATCAGCTATGCTTACGACGCCGTAGGTAATATAACGAAAAAGTCAGACTATGCATCTACCTACAATTACACCACACGCCTATCAGGACACAGTGGCGGTGGTGCAAATGCGGTAAAACAGGTAAACAAAAACGGGCGATGGGTAGGCTTTAGCTATGATGGCCGTGGTAATATGATAAGAGGTGATGGCCTAAGCGCAGCAACTTATAACGCAATGGATAAACCAACACGTATTACTAAGCATGGGATCACAGCAGACTTTGTTTACGGCCCCGACCATATGCGCTTTAAGCAAGTTCAATCGGGTAAAACCACCTATTATGCAGGCAAACATTATGAAATTGACGTTGAAGGAAACAAAACCACAACACGCGCCTACATAGGTGACGTTGCGGTTATTTCGACTAAGTCAGGTTCAAGCCCTTATATCCGCTACTTACATAAAGACCGCTTAGGCAGTGCAAGGCTTATTACAAATGCTAATGGTTATGTTATCAGTGAGCGTAACTTCGACCCATTTGGTAAACCGCGTGCAGCATCGGGCGCTTTAAAGTTCACTGCAAAGTTAGATGATATTAAATCTGCTAAAACCAATCGTGGATTTACTGATCATGAGCATTTAGATGCGCTGCAGCTCATTCATATGAATGGCCGAGTATATGACTATAATCTAGGGAGGTTTATGAGTGTAGACCCAATAATTCAGTCTCCTGGCAACTCACAGTCCGTTAACCCTTATTCATATATAATGAATAACCCACTCGGTGGTACCGACCCAACAGGGTATTCATCGGCGTGTCAGTCTAAAGGGACAAGGGCTAAGTCAGAGCCTACGCCAGGTTGTGCAAACGCAATGAGTTATGAGGTTGGTGACAAAGACAAGTTTTTTGTTGATGGCGGCAATTTGATTGTCGATGTAGGTGGTAAAGGTGAAAACTTTATCAAAGTCGATACTATGAAGCGCAGTGGTGCTAATGGTGTTGTTCAAAATATAGATTTGATTAAAGGAACAGTAACCTTTGATATAGGTTCACAGGAAAGTAACAATCACTCTTTACCAAACAGTCCTATGAGAAACGGCCACAAAGTTCGTCAGAGAGATGGGACAGTGTTTACTCCAAGTAAAGAAAATGGAGTGCTTTCAGTAGATGCTGATGGTGTACCTAAATTTGACAAAAACCATGATGATTACCATGAATACTACTTAAATAACTCTTGTAGTAAAGCCATTCCAGGTTGTACTTTAGAACGAGTTCGCCAAGGCTTAGTAAGATACCCCGCGCCAGGGGCCAATGGAAAAAGTGCCACACAAGATGAGCAAATAGGTTACGCTCTGGGAGTTGGATTAGTACGACACGAAATTTCTAAAAATGGGACTGTTATTAACGTTACATTACCACCAAATGAGAGTGGTATATTTCGACATATATTAGCTCCAGGTATAGTGCGACGCTGGGTTTCAGAAGATAGAAATAACGTTTATATTCACACTTATGGGGTAGGAACCGGACCATTCGCGACACTAAATGAAGGTTTAAAAAATGTCGTTTGGTATCCAGTTGACACCGGGGCTTTTGATTGGGCGACAGGTCCAAATAGGTAGTTTTAATGAGAAGTGAAATTAAATTTTTCAATGTTTTTATCGAAGTTATTATAGTGACTTCATTATTAATAAGTATCACTTATTTAATAGATGAGTTGAGTGGCTTTATAAACTTGAGGAAGTCACTCGGATTATGGGGTGGAATTGTTTTTGTGTTTAGCCCACTTATAACAACACCATTAGCTTATATTTTTTGGAAGCATGGCATATCTAAAAGGTATAAGTTTTACCTTATATTTACATGCATACACGCTTCACTAGGAATGTTTTTGTTATATGCATTAATAAACAGCCAAGTATGATTTAATAAAATTAATATTTGACACACCAAAACGAAAAAAGCACGGTTAATTAACCGTGCTTTTATTTTTCTAGCCTTATTAAAATAGCACTAAAAATTAAACATAACACCCACCTCTATTTTTACCACAACTCCCCACGGTTAATTTCAAAACATAAACAAACCACTCAAAAGTGCTTCATTCACTTAAGCTATAGAGGTGCTTTACTTTGAGGTTGTTATTTTTTCAGGGATTTTAGACATGACTAAGCGAGCAGCTCACTACACTGCGTCAAATTGCCTCGTCGTTTTAACTTTAGGTGTTCACAGTATTTTTGCTTTGCATCTGGCCTGCCCACTGACCCTTTAAACACGCTCGTAAACTGGGTAGTAAGCTTTAACTGGACAATTAAACATGACACCCATCTCTATTTATACCACAACTCCCCACTGTGAATCTCAAAACATAAACAAACCACTCAAAAGTGTTTAATTCACTTAAGCTATAGAGGTACTTTACTTTGAGGTTGTTATTTTTGCAGGGATTTTAGACATGACTAAGCGCATAGCTTTTACAAGCTACGTTGAAATTGGGGTGTTAATGTATATTAAAGACTAAGCGAGTAATTCACTACACTGCGTTAAATTGCCTCGTCGCTTTAACTTTAGGTGTTCACAGTATTTTTGCTTTGCATCTGGCCTGCCCACTGACCCTTTAAACACGCTCGTAAACTGGGAATTAAACATGACACCCATCTCTATTTATACCACAACTCCCCACTGTGAATTTCAAAACATTAACAAACCACTCAAAAGTGTTTAATTCACTTAAGCTATAGAGGTGCTTTACTTTGAGGTTGTTATTTTTGTAACAAATTAAACATGACACCCATCTCTATTTATACCACAACTCCCCACTGTGAATTTCAAAACATAAACAAACCACTCAAAAGTGTTTAATTCACTTAAGCTATAGAGGTACTTTACTTTGAGGTTGTTATTTTTGCAGGGATTTTAGACATGACTAAGCGCATAGCTTTTACAAGCTACGTTGAAATTGGGGTGTTAATGTATATTTGCTTTGCATCTGGCCTGCCCACTGACCCTTTAAACACGCTCGTAAACTGGGTAGTAAGCTTTAACCAATTCTCTGGTTGGATATTCAGCCTTGCTAAGATTGGTTGAGAATCTGTAATAAATCCGCGTTTGTCTTCACGAATACATCGACCTGTTAAATCAACCAGCTCAACATAATACTTGAATTCAAATGGTAAGCCTTTTGCCATGTGTTTCCTTGGGTTACCTGCAAAACGCAGTAAAGACTTGGGTTGTTTACCCACTTTTGCTGTTTCAATACGTTTTTTAATGCTGGTATGGTCTGACTCTTCTGGGGTCTTAGCCATTTTGGCTCTAACAAAAATTAAACATGACACCCATCTCTATTTATACCACAACTCCCCACTGTGAATCTCAAAACATAAACAAACCACTCAAAAGTGTTTAATTCACTTAAGCTATAGAGGTGCTTTACTTTGAGGTTGTTATTTTTGCAGGGATTTTAGACATGACTAAGCGCATAGCTTTTACAAGCTACGTTGAAATTGGGGTGTTAATGTATATTAAAGACTAAGCGAGTAATTCACTACACTGCGTTAAATTGCCTCGTCGCTTTAACTTTAGGTGTTCACAGTATTTTTGCTTTGCATCTGGCCTGCCCACTGACCCTTTAAACACGCTCGTAAACTGGGTAGTAAGCTTTAACTGAAAATTAAACATGACACCCATCTCTATTTATACCACAACTCCCCACTGTGAATCTCAAAACATAAACAAACCACTCAAAAGTGTTTAATTCACTTAAGCTATAGAGGTGCTTTACTTTGAGGTTGTTATTTTTGCAGGGATTTTAGACATGACTAAGCGCATAGCTTTTACAAGCTACGTTGAAATTGGGGTGTTAATGTATATTAAAGACTAAGCGAGTAATTCACTACACTGCGTTAAATTGCCTCGTCGCTTTAACTTTAGGTGTTCACAGTATTTTTGCTTTGCATCTGGCCTGCCCACTGACCCTTTAAACACGCTCGTAAACTGGGTAGTAAGCTTTAACCAATTCTCTGGTTGGATATTCAGCCTTGCTAAGATTGGTTGAGAATCTGTAATAAATCCGCGTTTGTCTTCACGAATACGTCGACCTGTTAAATCAACCAGCTCAACATAATACTTGAATTCAAATGGTAAGCCTTTTGGCATGTGTTTTCTTGGGTTACCTGCAAAACGCAGTAAAGACTTGGGTTGTTTACCCACTTTTGCTGTTTCAATACGTTTTTTAATGCTGGTATGGTCTGACTCTTCTGGGGTCTTAGCCATTTTGGCTCTAACAGGATTCAAATCCACATACGCTAAACATGCTGCTAAAGCGGCTTCATCTAACAAGGCTTGTGATTTAAATCGCCCTTCCCAAAAACGGCCTGTGCAACCATCTTCTTTATTGGCTTTGCGTGCGATGTCTTCATTGAGTGTACGCATAAACCAACTGATATCCGCTAGACGATTTCTATATTTATCAATCAGCTCTGACAGCAAACAACGCTCTGAATTGGTCAGTGACTCTCCACTGACAAACTTATGAGTCAGCCAAGTCCCTTTAAATTGTTTATGCCAACGAATCAAAATAGCTTTATCATTTAGACGTTTTGCTTTTTTATCATCAACATACAAAACAATATGGGTATGGTTACTCATCACCGCATAAGCACATACATCAATACAAAATACCTTAGCTAGCTGCAATAACTTCTCTTCAACCCACTCTCTTCGATGCTCAAACGACTTACCTGTTACCTTATCTTCTCCACATAAAAACGCACGTCTTACGCAGCGTGATATGCAATGATAGTACTTGGTATCCACCAAGCTAACTTGTCTCTTCCTTGCAATTGCCATAAAAAAAGCCATCCATACTTTAACAATCATTAAAGCATAGACGGCTTCTTACACTATCCCCAAATTGGAATGGGTGTCATGTTTATTTTTATCTTCTCCGCATAAAAACGCCCGTCTTACGCATCGTGATGTAACTCCCCCATAAACTGAAACAGTTCATAAGTAGAATTTCTATCAATATAAGAAGGAAATTTTACGATGCGAAAAAGTAAGTTCACTGAAACACAGATCGTCGGCATGATCAAAGAAGCTGAATCAGGTGTGCCTGTACCGGAAATATGCCGTAAACATGGTGTTGGTCAAAGTACATTTTATAAGTGGCGTTCTAAATATGGTGGGATGGAAGCCTCTGATGTAAAACGTTTAAAAGAGCTTGAAGATGAAAATCGCAAGCTAAAAGATATGTTTGCGACTCTCAGTTTAAAACACTCAATGCTCGAGGAAATCATCTCAAAAAAGCTGTAAAAACGAGTAGACGCAGAGCTTGGGTCGAGCATTTATGTGCGAGATTTGAGGTAAGTGTTGCATTTGCTTGTGACGTAGCTGGTTTGAGTCGCAGTGTTTATTACTATAAATGCAAGCGACCGTCGGATGATGATGTGATTGATTCTTTGCTGACGCTTGTTGAGCGGCATCCTAGATGGGGTATGCCTAAGCTGTTTAAACGACTTAGACATCAAGGCAAAGTATGGAATAAAAAGCGTGTTGAGCGAGTATATAACATGCTCAAGCTTAACCTTAGACGAAAAGGAAAACGCCGTGTACCAACACGCACACCAAAGCCGTTAAGCGCACCGGGAAAACATAATGAGTCGTGGTCGATGGATTTTATGAGCGATGCGCTCAGCTACGGACATCGTTTTAGAACACTGAATGTGCTGGATGATTACAACCGTCAAGCGTTAGCCATTGAGGTTGATACAAGCCTCACGGCTGAGCGAGTTATCCGAGTCCTAGAACGGGTCATAGCATGGCGTGGAAAGCCAAAACAAATTCGAGTGGATAATGGTCCTGAGTTTACGTCAAATGCTTTAGATAGCTGGGCTGCAGAACAGTGCATAAAACTTGAGTTTATTGAACCAGGTAGTCCATATCAGAACGGTTTTGTTGAGCGATTTAATCGCAGCTATCGAGAAGAAGTGTTGGATTTATATCTGTTTGAGTCACTTCAGCAGGTTCGTGACATTACAGATGAATGGTTAGATATTTATAATTATGAACGGCCTCACGATGCACTAGGAGACCAAACTCCAATGAGCTATCTTGAGGCAGCATAATTCTACTAATGGGCTGTACTAAAATTGGGGCAGTTACAGTGATATACAGTGATAATACTTGGTATCCACCAAGCTAACCTGTCTCTTCCTTGCAATTGCCATAAAAAAAGCCATCCATACTTTAACAATCATTAAAGCATAGACGGCTTCTTACACTATCCCCAAATCAAGATGGGTGTCATGTTTATTTTTATTTTTATTTTTATTTTTATTTTTATCACCAAATTGAAATGGGTGTCATTTATATTTCTAATATTTACACTTGTATATAGCACTCCACATGGACCAGAAAGTCGATAGACGCGACCACACAGGTCAAATAGGCGTGACCAGAAAGTCGGCGAAACGTGACCAGAAATAGAAAAACCCCAGCAAGTGCTGGGGCCTTATGTTAAGTGTCTTTAATGTTTAAAGTGACATAAATGGAACGTCCATATATCACCTGCATTCTACAGTTCAGATTCTAATTGTATCCTACTTTTATGCGGTTCAAGTCGCTCAATATCTCTTATGGCTCCAGAGAACAACCCAAAATGACCAAATTCATCAGCTTTGAATATTCCTCTAATAAGCACATACCCTCGCTTACTTTTTTCTTTACTATTCGGCTTGATATCTACCCAAATAGAATTTTTCATTATCGCTTGTTCAAAATCTGATTTATGTGCATAAACTGCGTTCTCTTCAAACTCTAAATTTAAAAAGCCTATAAATTGAACTTTTTTGTCATGATACTTATCAGGAGTAGCTAACAATGCATATATAGACACTGAAATGAATCCAATATCAGGGCCAGAAGCACTGACTATTTTTGTATTAATGAATGATACTAACAACAAGAGAGCTAATATCATTTTAAGTTGGTAAATTCTACTCATAATTAACCTATTTAAAGTTACACTTCCCTTCACACACCTGAATTTTTGATGCAGTTCTAGATCTCACAATTAAAGCAGGTACAATTGGTTTACCCGGTCTCATGCCAGATAAGTATGAATACTTAAACCATTCATATTTGTTGAACATCATAGTAAATTTTGAGATGACACCCATTCATATAAACCATTGAGGCTGTACCTATCAGGGACGCCCCAAATTGGAATGGGTGTCATTTATATTTTTTATGATATCTCGAAATTTGCTTCGCTTTTAAAAATGTGCCTGTCCATTTTTACGTTTTCATTTTTACGTTTTTTCCGTCCTTCGTCGATAAATTTAGCATGCTCAAACAAAGTTTTTGAATTGTTCATAGAAGCTGAGTTCAAAAAGTATGGCTTCAATCCAAGTATTCCTATTAATCATGATTATATGTACTCCATTGAATTGTCTGTTAACGATGAGACCGTTCACATTTGGTTGGGGGAAAATGAAGAAGATTCAAGACCACCTTGGTGTCAATTGTTGTTTTGGATTGGAATATATGTATTATTTATATGTGGATTTAAAGAATTTTATATCCTACTTAAGTTGAAAAGGAATTTTAATATGACAGACGATACATCAGTAAAAAACGCTATAAATGCCTTTTACAAAGGCGCAGGGCTAAATCTTACGTTCAAAGGCGATGTCAATGATCGTGTAGCTAAAGTCTTTGGTGAAATGATCTTTGCAACTCAGAAATGCACAACTGCATTAAACTGGGTTCCAAGGCCCAGTGGAGGGAAGGCAACAATATCTTGGGTCGTAAAAAACTTTTCTCAAAGTGTTTTAAGGCAGATAGAATCAAAGCAATCATTAACGTGTGCTAAAGAGGTAGTTCGTAACTATAGGACTAAACTACAGATTGCAGCATCAGGCATATAAAATGAACATAATAATTTCTTTTTTATTATTGATTATATCTAGCAATGCACTTGCAAGTGCTATATTGCAATTCCCAAAATTAAAGTGCTCAACAGGTACCTTACAGTTAAATATTGTTGATGTATCTTTTTGCCCACTGACAAGCAACTTAGAAAGAATAAGCTTTCTTGGGTTGACTGAAAAAACGGTAACCATACTCAATAATGGTGAGGAATTAACGATTGGTCTTAACCCTCCAGATATTTCAATCTCAAATCTCCATAAGAAATTTAACCTGACTGTGCATGAGTTTTTTTTGAGCTTGTATGAAGGCACATTAAAAACTGATAATTTGGGGCTAATAAAAAAAGCGTTTGATATAGATAAATCAAATAAGATGAAAGTTTATAAAAAAGGCAATTTATTCGCTTTTACTATCACAGGGAGTAATGTTGAGTATGACAGGGTTTATCTAAATAAAATAGATAGTGATATGATTTATCAAATAACAGGTGAGTTTGATGAAAAGGGGGTTTTAGATATTCTTTCAAGGATAGAGTATTAATCTGAGGGTAAAGCAAATGTGATAAATATGTCACTCCTTTACCCCAAATTAAGAAAGTTCGATTGGGTAGTTATTACTACTTTTTTACTTTTTTACTTTTATCTTGCTAAATATCAGTCGCATTTCAGTGAGCCTGAATCCAACTGAAAAGGGTCTTGTTTCCTAAATAATTGAACTTCTGATCTTTTGTGTAAAATTAAACATGACACCCATCTCTATTTATACCACAACTCCCCACTGTGAATTTCAAAACATAAACAAACCACTCAAAAGTGTTTAATTCACTTAAGCTATAGAGGTACTTTACTTTGAGGTTGTTATTTTTGCAGGGATTTTAGACATGACTAAGCGCATAGCTTTTACAAGCTACGTTGAAATTGGGGTGTTAATGTATATTAAAGACTAAGCGAGTAATTCACTACACTGCGTTAAATTGCCTCGTCGCTTTAACTTTAGGTGTTCACAGTATTTTTGCTTTGCATCTGGCCTGCCCACTGACCCTTTAAACACGCTCGTAAACTGGGTAGTAAGCTTTAACCAATTCTCTGGTTGGATATTCAGCCTTGCTAAGATTGGTTGAGAATCTGTAATAAATCCGCGTTTGTCTTCACGAATACATCGACCTGTTAAATCAACCAGCTCAACATAATACTTGAATTCAAATGGTAAGCCTTTTGCCATGTGTTTCCTTGGGTTACCTGCAAAACGCAGTAAAGACTTGGGTTGTTTACCCACTTTTGCTGTTTCAATACGTTTTTTAATGCTGGTATGGTCTGACTCTTCTGGGGTCTTAGCCATTTTGGCTCTAACAGGATTCAAATCCACATACGCTAAACATGCTGCTAAAGCGGCTTCATCTAACAAGGCTTGTGATTTAAAGCGCCCTTCCCAAAAACGGCCTGTGCAACCGTCTTCTTTGTTAGCTTTACGCGCAATATCTTCGTTGAGCGTTCGCATAAACCAACTGATATCAGCTAGGCGTTTTCTGTATTCATCTATCAACTCTGACAACAAACAACGCTCTGAATTGCTCAGTGACTCGCCACTGACAAACTTATGTGTCAGCCAAGTCCCTTTAAATTGTTTATGCCAACGAATCAAAATAGCTTTATCATTTAGACGTTTTGCTTTTTTATCATCTACATACAAAACAATATGCGTATGGTTACTCATCACCGCATAAGCACATACATCAATACAAAATACCTTAGCTAGCTGCAATAACTTCTCTTCAACCCACTCTCTTCGATGCTCAAACGACTTACCTGTTACCTTATCTTCTCCACATAAAAACGCACGTCTTACGCAGCGTGATATGCAGTGATAGTACTTGGTATCCACCAAGCTAACTTGTCTCTTCCTTGCAATTGCCATAAAAAAAGCCATCCATACTTTAACAATCATTAAAGCATAGACGGCTTCTTACACTATCCCCAAATTAAGATGGGTGTCATGTTTATTTATGGACCAGAAAGTCGATAGACGCGACCACACAGGTCAAAAAGGCGTGACCAAAAAAACGGCGAAACGTGACCAAACATGAAAAAGCCCCAGCAAGTGTGCAGGGGCTTTGGATTGGGTGTTTTTTATTTCTTCAAATTAGAATGGGTGTCACCTATATTTAATCGGCGTGTCAGTCTAAAGGGACAAGGGCTAAGTCAGAGCCTACGCCAGGTTGTGCAAACGCAATGAGTTATGATGTGGGGGATGGTGATAAGCTTGTTAAAATGAGCGATGGAAACGTCTATTTGGATCAAGGTGGTGATTCACTTATCAAGGTGGATTCAATTAAGCGAAGTGGTGCAAGTGGAGTAGTTCAAAATATTGACTTAATTAATGGAACTGTGACCTTTAATTTAGGGTCTCAGGATAGCATCGCTGCTAGTAGTGGTATCAATCAAGGTAGTGTCAATGATACCGGTATTGTTGATTCTCTCTCAAAAATCAAGAGCTCTTTATATGAATCTATTGGAGAAGCAGCTGACCAATGGTCGAGTATAGATAAAACAGGGAGAGAACAGCTTCTTAAAGAATCACTGTATCTCGGATTGAATGGTATTGGTAGTGTTGCTGGAGGTTTGATGCTTGCGCTACCAGAACCAACGACTGCGACTAAATGGTTAGGAGGAGCATTATTTGCAAAATCTGCCGCTGGGGCTGCACTAAATATAGCTAACATTAGGGAAGCGTGGTCAGGAGGAAAAAATTATGAACCAAGCTCTCTAGCGTCCTTAATCACAAGTAGCTCAAGTAAGGAGGTTCAGGCTATGGCTAACGTTGTTGATTTATCAATTGATTTTGCAAGTGGCCGAGCTGTAGCAAATACGATAATCAAACATATTCCTCAAACAGGAAAGTATGGGACTTCAAAAAATACAACGGTTCCTTATACCCTACAACATAAAATAGGAAAGCCGGCGTCAGCTCTAGCTAATACTCTTTCGATAGGGCAGTCTTCAATTATTATTAATGATAGTGTGAAATCAATTCAGAAGGATCTTCGATGATTAAAGTAATCGTTATAATAGTTTCTACATTTGCTGTATTAATCGGAATGGTAGGGGTTGGATTTAGTAAAAATATTGGGTTTGATGGTTATGACACTTTGAAATTTATGACGGTTTCATTAGTGGTTGGATATGGTCTAGGTTATGAACTTATTTACAAGGAATGGAAGTTAAAGAAAACGTTCATTGTGACCTGTTTGTTGCCTATAGCACTTGGTGCGATTTTATATTTTATCCCCTAAATCACAAGTATTATCTTGGACAGTCATTCAAATAACCTATCGAGCCACCGATAGTTAAGGTGATAGTTAATAGTTAAGATGACATATATGGACACTCCATTTATGTCAAGTTAAGCAAATCTATCGGGGCAGTTTTTACTGCCTCGTTATCGTTATTTTATTCCCTACTAGCCGCATTTCGATGATTAACCACTTGCAATAAAGCGTTGCTCTGACATATATCCGGGCTTAACTGTTATTCAGCGCCCCTAATGAGCTGCGAGCCTACACACCCTAAATTGAAAAAATTAAAAATTAAACATGACACCCATCTCTATTTATACCACAACTCCCAACACCCAATCCATCAAATTAAAAATTAAACATGACACCCATCTCTATTTATACCACAACTCCCCACTGTGAATCTCAAAACATAAACAAACCACTCAAAAGTGTTTAATTCACTTAAGCTATAGAGGTGCTTTACTTTGAGGTTGTTATTTTTGCAGGGATTTTAGACATGACTAAGCGCATAGCTTTTACAAGCTACGTTGAAATTGGGGTGTTAATGTATATTAAAGACTAAGCGAGTAATTCACTACACTGCGTTAAATTGCCTCGTCGCTTTAACTTTAGGTGTTCACAGTATTTTTGCTTTGCATCTGGCCTGCCCACTGACCCTTTAAACACGCTCGTAAACTGGGTAGTAAGCTTTAACCAATTCTCTGGTTGGATATTCAGCCTTGCTAAGATTGGTTGAGAATCTGTAATAAATCCGCGTTTGTCTTCACGAATACATCGACCTGTTAAATCAACCAGCTCAACATAATACTTGAATTCAAATGGTAAGCCTTTTGCCATGTGTTTCCTTGGGTTACCTGCAAAACGCAGTAAAGACTTGGGTTGTTTACCCACTTTTGCTGTTTCAATACGTTTTTTAATGCTGGTATGGTCTGACTCTTCTGGGGTCTTAGCCATTTTGGCTCTAACAGGATTCAAATCCACATACGCTAAACATGCTGCTAAAGCGGCTTCATCTAACAAGGCTTGTGATTTAAACCGCCCTTCCCAAAAACGGCCTGTGCAACCATCCTCCTTATTGGCTTTACGTGCTATATCTTCGTTAAGCGTTCGCATAAACCAGCTGATATCCGCTAGGCGTTTTCTGTATTCGTCTACCAACTCTGACAACAAACAACGCTCTGAATTGCTCAGTGACTCGCCACTGACAAACTTATGTGTCAGCCAAGTCCCTTTAAACTGTTTATGCCAGCGAATAAGAATGGCTTTATCGCTTAGCCGTTTTGCTTTTTTATCATCTACATACAAAACAATATGCGTATGGTTACTCATCACCGCATAAGCACATACATCAATACAGAACACCTTGGCTAGTTGTAATAACTTCTCTTCAACCCACTCTCTTCGATGCTCGAATGACTTACCCGTTGCTTTATCTTCTCCGCATAAAAATGCCCGTCTTACACATCGTGATATACAGTGATAATACTTGGTATCCACCAAGCTAACCTGTCTCTTCCTTGCAATTGCCATAAAAAAAGCCATCCATACTTTAACAATCATTAAAGCATAGACGGCTTCTTACACTATCCCCAAATTAAGATGGGTGTCATGTTTATTTATGTTTAATGTTTATTCTCATGTTTATTCATTACGCCCAAACTCATCGTAAATATAACTTTTTGACCAATCACTCGTATATTCATAGGCTAAACGATGCTTTTTCGTGTTATCGAACACCCATGTAGAGAATTTAAGATGGGTGTCACGTTTATTTTATCCTATAACGACAACGAGGCAGTAATAACTGCCCCGATAGATTTGCTTAACTTCACATAGATGGAGTGTCCATATATGTCATGTCTATTCTTTTTTACATTCAAGGTCGAATAAAATCGGCCCCTCTATATAAGGATAGATATATTTCTTAAAGTCCATTTTACTGTAATACCCCAATTCCAACAGCAGTTTTTTTTCTATCATCATTTGATCATAGTTCATAGGGTCTGCATAATATTTAGAAAGATTAAAGCTACACCCATTTGACTTCAGTATTTTTGTCAAAAAGCCATAAACTGATTCATCTAGTATAGCTTTTTCAAAAATCCTTCTATAGTCATGTTCCTTTACTTCATCCCTAAAGTTATATGGCCACCAATCACTATCATTGGCAAAATTAATTAACGGCCAGTTAGAAACTCTCCACACAAAGTTTATTGTAAACCGTCTTTTTTTAAGAATCTCATTGAGTATATCCTTCTCTGATAGCAGAGAAGATGCTGACTCAATCACTCGTTGTAAGTCTGGTTGATTAATTTCACTTTGCTTGCAATCAACTCCTGAAATCAAGTCAAAATGAGAGTCACTATCCCTGTACCGAATAAGAGCCTTACATTCTGAAGAATCATTGGAGTAGTATTCATGCCAGCCAAAATTATTCTTGTAAAGGTAGCCAACTTCAACAACTCTTTCTATTCCTTGAGAAGAAAAAGCGTTAAAAACCATAAAAGCAAAACTAATAGTTAATAATTTCAATCCTTTAACTCCGAAAAATAAATGGAAGATTTAAATGCTTTAGACGGTATAACACCATTACCTACCAGCTTAGAACCGTCAAATAAATCTATATGATTGTAGCCACCTGGTGAAGGGTCTCTAAAGAATATTATACCTTGCTTGCCTTTTATAGATGTAAAATTAGTAACCAAATTGGCGTTATCATAAACTCCCAGATAAAGTGCTAAATTTTGAGCTCCCAAAATATACCTGTTCCCTTGCCCGTCACCAGTAGTAACAAAGTCGGTGTTCTTAAAAGCATTAAGCATATCGTTATAGCCAGCTCGGTTAAATGCATTACTTACTCTTGCCGCACAAGAGCCCCCGCTGCTGCTGAGTATTGCGTTTTCAGCCCATTTTTGGAATTTCTTGCCTTCCATCATATCCCAACGAGACTGATAAGCATTACTGAGTTTTTTGTGTAAAATTAAACATGACACCCATCTCTATTTATACCACAACTCCCCACTGTGAATCTCAAAACATAAACAAACCACTCAAAAGTGTTTAATTCACTTAAGCTATAGAGGTGCTTTACTTTGAGGTTGTTATTTTTGCAGGGATTTTAGACATGACTAAGCGCATAGCTTTTACAAGCTACGTTGAAATTGGGGTGTTAATGTATATTAAAGACTAAGCGAGTAATTCACTACACTGCGTTAAATTGCCTCGTCGCTTTAACTTTAGGTGTTCACAGTATTTTTGCTTTGCATCTGGCCTGCCCACTGACCCTTTAAACACGCTCGTAAACTGGGTAGTAAGCTTTAACCAATTCTCTGGTTGGATATTCAGCCTTGCTAAGATTGGTTGAGAATCTGTAATAAATCCGCGTTTGTCTTCACGAATACATCGACCTGTTAAATCAACCAGCTCAACATAATACTTGAATTCAAATGGTAAGCCTTTTGCCATGTGTTTCCTTGGGTTACCTGCAAAACGCAGTAAAGACTTGGGTTGTTTACCCACTTTTGCTGTTTCAATACGTTTTTTAATGCTGGTATGGTCTGACTCTTCTGGGGTCTTAGCCATTTTGGCTCTAACAGGATTCAAATCCACATACGCTAAACATGCTGCTAAAGCGGCTTCATCTAACAAGGCTTGTGATTTAAACCGCCCTTCCCAAAAACGGCCTGTGCAACCATCCTCCTTATTGGCTTTACGTGCTATATCTTCGTTAAGCGTTCGCATAAACCAGCTGATATCCGCTAGGCGTTTTCTGTATTCGTCTACCAACTCTGACAACAAACAACGCTCTGAATTGGTCAGTGACTCTCCACTGACAAACTTATGAGTCAGCCAAGTCCCTTTAAATTGTTTATGCCAACGAATCAAAATAGCTTTATCATTTAGACGTTTTGCTTTTTTATCATCAACATACAAAACAATATGGGTATGGTTATTCATCACCGCATAAGCACATACATCAATACAAAATACCTTAGCTAGCTGCAATAACTTCTCTTCAACCCACTCTCTTCGATGCTCAAACGACTTACCTGTTACCTTATCTTCTCCACATAAAAATGCGCGTCTTACGCAGCGTGATATGCAATGATAGTACTTGGTATCAACCAAGCTAACTTGTCTCTTCCTTGCTATTGCCATAAAAAAAGCCATCCATACTTTAACATTCATTAAAGCATAGACGACTTCCTAGACTAATCCCAAGTTTGATTGGGTGTCACATGTATTCCCGTTGGTCACATACACCGCTATATACACTTGTATATAGCACTCTGCTTAGACCAGAAGGTCGATAGATGTGACCACCAAGGTCAAATAGGCGTGACCAAAAAATCGGCGAAACGCGACCAGAAACAAAAAGCCCCAGCAAGTGTGCCGGGGCCTTAGATTGGGTGTCTTTTATTTCTTCAAATTAGAATGGATGTCACCTATATTTACTTTTCTATATTCTAGCGCTCTTCAAGCTACACTCTGAGCTCATAATCACCGGCTTCTGTATATCAAGTTCAACATTGACTTTTTCCCAATTCTTACTTTTTGCTACCTGGTGAACATTTAAGGGCCCATCTACAGTGTGGTCTAAAGTGTTTATAAAATAATATTCACACTCTCCTTTTCCGACCACTTTCAGAACGTCGTCTATAACCTCGGATATAAGAGGTTTCCTTGAAGCATATATTACATTATCCACTAATAAAAATTGAGATAAAGAAGCTGAAATTATAACGCCTTTGCTTCTCTCCCCCCCCTCGTAGATAATAAAGTTTTGTTCTCCGCCCGCAAATGCAAAATAATATTCTGCTGCAATTTCAACGGTACCATCTTTTACGCCCGGGCCACAGCCTGACAAAAAAAACGCTATTAAAATGATAATTGTATATCTCATTCTTTCCCTATTTAGTTACTATATACTTTGGTGAGCCTGAATAATGAATTGTAAAATCTAATCCAGATCTTGTCCCCGCAACTGAAGCCAAATAAAACCCACCATAAGTTAAAGTGTTTCGAACTGCGTATTGTATCCAAGTAGGATACTGCGATCTCAAATTGAGCGTAAAATCATAAGTCCCACTTGATATTTGTATAGAGCCATCAGACTTCATTGAGAGTGCTGTAGACCCATGTACAAGCCAGTCCTTTCCATCAACTACTTTCCCGAATGCAACACCTGCCTCATTAAAATTTCCTGTTACTGTAAGTTTCGTAGCATCGACAGTTAACTCAAAATTTGGATCTGTATTAGCTCTCCAAATCTCATTGGCTTCCCAAAGCTTTAAGTGCCCATCTTCTAGATACTCCTTAGCTAAAGCCTCGGCTGGGTTTCGTTTTTCTCTTAAACTCTCACCCGCCTGATTCAACACATACTGCATTGCCCCAGTACGAGCACCATTAGCAAACTTTCCGCCTGTTATCTGCGATACTGTACCACCAATTACCGCTGAAATAACCGTGCCTGTCGCTATTTGATGGAATTCTAGCCCACTTCCACCAGGTAAAAACGCGCCGCCAGCACCTTTGGTTACACCTGCACTCACAAACCCATGACCAAACTGTCCTCCGCTAGCTATAGACGCAATACCACCAACAACTGCATGAGCCGAAATTTGGCCAGCTATTTGGCCGCTTGTTAATAAGTTACCACCAAACTCTGTTAGCATATCACTATTAACGTGCCATTTATTGTAATCACCTAACGCTTTAAAATGCTCCCCAACTTCATAAAAAGCCTGAGCCGTCACCCCTGCGATTATTCCAGCCTTAAACGCCTGAGACGAAGAGCCGCCCATTGCGCGCGTAAACTCATAATTCCAATATGCCGCACAAGCGCCTACTGCTGGACCGCAAGCCGCCGATGCTAAATTACCAGCAATACTAACCACTTCTGGTCCAAATACTTTGACAGCAGCTTTTATCAGCCCTCTTTGCACCTTTTTCAAAGCACTAAACAAATACCCACTCGGATCTGTATAACTCAGTGGATTATTCAGCACATAACTATAGCGGTTATAGTTCTGCAAATTACTCGGCGCTTGCACAAACGGGTCTGTTTGCATAAACCGCCCAGTATCTGCATCGTAGATCCGACCATTCATATGAATGATGCGGGTATCGTCACCAAACTTGACCGGTTCATGGCCTGTATACGCCCTTTGATTGCTCGCGACAGTCCAAAACAGACCGGTTTCAAGGGCCCAGTTTTGTTTGTCTAACTCGTTGTTTGGCACAGGTACTTCTGACTGCTTGCCAAATACATCATAGCTAAAGCGCTTTAACAGCTTGCCACCGTTATTGACGACTGCAACAACCGAGCCTTGATGGTCTGTAAATAACCATTGCACACTCTCTTGGCCATTTTCATGGTACGTTTTTACCGCGTCATTACCTATATTACGGCGAATATACGTTTGCGTAGATAAAGCCTCTGAACCACGCTCTTTGACGATTTCAAGTGCGCCGACGTAGTAAATGGTTTTATTGTGCTCAACACGTTTAAAGCGTCGGTTATTGGTATCATAACTAAACTGAACCAATTCACCGTTGACTGTGATATCCGTGGCCTTATTGCGTGCAGAGTACACCACACTGCGTTGAGACGCAGTCACGCCATGGTTGGTCATCACCGCGCTGATTTGATTGCCATTGCTATCATAATCAAACACTTCTATTTGGTTGCCCTTCACACGCTTTGAAATCGCATGTGGCTTGGCCCCATCATAGTGCTGCGTCCAACCAGACTTTGCGGTGAGGTTACCGTTTGCATCATAAGCAAATGCCACGCTCCCATCCACCGTTGTAACACGGTTTAGCGAGTCATATTCAAATCTAGTGGCTTCAATTGCCCCACCATCTAAAGTAAATGCGCTGGATGTGAGGTTACCCAGTCCATCAAATTCATAGCTATGTGATTGAATATACTCATGGCTGCCCCCTACATTTAAAGTGCTCAAAAAGCCGGTATCACTGTAACCAATCGACATGGCAAAGCGACCTTTATTGTAGTGAGTCACACGCCCAGCACCATCTTCTTGCGAAAATTGATAATAGACTGCCCCATTGCTTCCCTCGCGCGCTTCTTGCTTTTTGACAACCTGACCAGCGTGATAGGTAAAATGAACACCCTGTGCTTCTATGTATTCATTTCTCTGCTTAAGGCGACGATAATCATCAAACTGTTGGAATACGCGACCAAACTCATCAAATGTCGTCAGCTGCACAACACAGTGACTGGCACTCACGGATGCGAGGGTTGCGGATATTCGAACATCTTTGCTTGAGGGTTCATACGACACATGGTCCACACTCTTACAATCGAGTGCCGAACTATCAAAGTCTGTGACTGAGGCAACGCCCCGCCCAAACTCATCGTAAATATAACTTTTTGACCAATCACTCGTATATTCATAGGCTAAGCGATGCTTTTTCGTGTTATCGAACACCCATGTAGCAACATTAACCGCGTTGACTTTGTGAGATGTTTTACGACCAGCTTCATCGTAATCAAATAGATGAACATTTCCGTTAGCGTCTTCTTGCTCTATTAATTCACCAAACCCATTGTAGGTATCAAATTGAGGTGGGTGTCATGTTTATTTAGATGGGTGTCATGTTTATTTTGTTTGCAGTGATAGTACTTGGTATCCACCAAGCTTATTTGTCTCTTCCTTGCTATTGCCATAAAAAAGCCATCCATACTTTAACATTCATTAAAGCATAGACGGCTTCTTACACTACCCCCAAATTAAGATGGGTGATGAGATGGACACTCCCAAATCGGCGTCAATGCGCCAAACTGAAGATGTTAATAACGACAGTTAACAGGAGCATCCATCATGAATAACGTTAGTATATTGAGCATCGATTTGGCAAAAAATGTATTCCAACTGCTGGGCATCGATCAATTCGGTAAGCCTTGCTTGTCAAAGCGACTATCTCGAGCAAAACTTCATGAAGCTCTATTCAACTTGCCCGCCTGCGAAGTTGTTATGGAGGCTTGCAGTTCTTCTCATTATTGGGGTCGCGTATGTTTGGCCGCTGGCCATCAAGTTCATCTCATTCCCGCGCAACATGTAACTCCGTTTGTCCGTGGTAATAAAAATGATAAAAACGACTGCTTGGCAATATACGAGGCAAGTAGAAGGCCCAACATACGATTCGTTCCAGTGAAGACTGAGCAACAGCAAGCTGTCCTTATATTACATAGGATGCGAGAAAGAGTATTAGCTTCCCGCACAGCTTGTATTAACCAAACTAGAAGTCTACTGCTGGAGTTTGGTATCCACATTCCTAAAGCATACTCGATATTTAAACGAGCAATTCATGAGCTATTATCCGAATCTATTCAACCTGTTATTCGACTTATGCTACTAGAGGTGCTCGAAGAATTAGAAGGCTATGACAAGAAAATTAGGTTGCTAGATTCCCTGTTCCGACAGTCGAATGCTCAAAATAGTAGCGCAGAGATTATGCAATCAATACCAGGTATAGGCCCCATAATCGCGTCTGCTTTCAGTGCCAGTATCGACAAGGGCCAAGCATTTAAATGTGCCAAAGACTTTAGTGTGTGGCTCGGCCTCACCCCCAAACAATATGCTTCAGGTGAGACTAATCGCCTAGGCGGCATTACTAAACGTGGTGATTGTTACCTTAGAAAGCAACTTATTCATGGCGCTCGCACTGTTGTGAATCATGCTCATAAAAAAGATGACGATTTAAATCGCTGGATAACAGCTTTAAAGCAACGAAGAGGTGTCAATAAGGCTGTTGTTGCAACTGCACACCGCCTAGCAAGGTTGATGTGGATATTACTTCAAAAGAATGAATTCTACCGACCAATGTTTAACAATACGGTAAAGCAAAATGCGTAGCATAATTTCAGTTTGGTTGTTGGGAAACTCGGACGTGACAAGGGTAACATAACCCGAGTGGGTGTTGTGAGCACCTAGCAACCTCCCAACATATAGTTGCTAAAACTAGATGAAAAAAGGCCTAGCCTGTCTACATAAAACCCGACAAAGGCACGGTATTTAAACCGATTGGGTGTTTTCAATTTAGGGTGTGTAGGCTCGCAGCTCATTAGGGGCGCTGAATAACAGTTAAGCCCGGATATATGTCAGAGCAACGCTTTATTGCAAGTGGTTAATCATCGAAATGCGGCTAGTAGGGAATAAAATAACGATAACGAGGCAGTAAAAACTGCCCCGATAGATTTGCTTAACTTGACATAAATGGAGTGTCCATATATGTCATGTTTATTTTTTTCGACCAGAAACAGAAAAGCCCCAGCAAATGTGCTGGGGCTTTATATTGGGTCTCTTTTATTTCTTCAAATTAGAATGGGTGTCACCTATATTTTTCAAATTTAACCCCACCCTTGGAGACTCAATTAGCATATCGGCAATTAGCTTAAGCTCTTGTTCCTTCATATTAGACTCCGAAACCCAAGGCGCAAAGTTATGACGAATGACTTTCATATCTATCCCTAACTCGCGTGCGGCCATTATTAACTTTAAGTATGCTACAGGATCCGTTGGATCAATATGTAGTAAGTTTTCAGCAGCCTTATATGCTTCTTCATAATTTCCTTCTTTAAACTGTACTACATAGTTAGCTTTAATGATCTGATATTCATCAACTATGCCTTTATCTTTAGCAAAGGTTGTAGGTGAACATAGCGCGATTAGCACCACACTCACAAATATATAGAACTTATTCATCGAAACTCCTTAATAAACAGGTCAAAGCCACTTATTATTACACCTCTAGTTCGGTAAATATAAGAGACCTTTACCACTCGCCGGCACAGTCTTCATAAACGTACCCCATTGATTTGGGTTAATAGTCATACATCCAGCAGAACCTTTCCACGTGTTGCTATATCCTTTGTGTACACGGATAAAATTAGCTGTACTTCCTTGCTGAGGAAAATTTGGATTTGGAGCTGTAGTTGGAATAAAGCCATCTCCATTAACTGACAAAGCAGGTTGGCCTCTATGTAATCCGTGCGTTAAATCGTACTGTCCTCCCTGTACTTGCGGGTATGCATCTGTTCCGCTGACATTTGGATTTCTAGGCTTAAAGGGGTTTGGTGTGCTGCTACCTTCAAAAGTACCAATAACATTTCCATGCTCATCTAGAACTGTAACCTCCTGATTATAAACCACATTCTCTGACGTTCCGACTGCACCAAACCTAACTTCCCATTTTCCGCTACCTTTGCCAACACCAAAGGATGCATAAATCTCTCTAATCGACTCACCCGCCTGATTCAAAACATACTGCATTGCCCCAGTACGAGCACCATTAGCAAACTTTCCGCCTGTTATCTCCGATACTGTACCACCAATGACAGCTGAAATAACCGTGCCTGTCGCTATTTGATGGAATTCTAGCCCACCACCACCAGGTAAAAATGCACCGCCAGCACCTTTGGTTACACCTGCACTCACAAACCCATGACCAAACTGTCCTCCGCTAGCTATAGACGCAATACCACCAACAACTGCATGAGCCGAAATTTGGCCAGCTATTTGGCCGCTTGTTAATAAGTTACCACCAAACTCTGTTAGCATATCACTATTAACGTGCCATTTATTGTAATCACCTAACGCTTTAAAATGCTCCCCAACCTCATAAAAAGCCTGAGCCGTCACCCCTGCGATTATTCCAGCCTTAAATGCTTGAGATGAGCTCCCGCCCATTGCGCGCGTAAACTCATAATTCCAATATGCCGCACAAGCGCCTACTGCCGGACCGCAAGCCGCCGATGCTAAATTACCAGCAATACTAACCACTTCTGGTCCAAATACTTTGACAGCAGCTTTTATCAGCCCTCTTTGCACCTTTTTCAAAGCACTAAACAAATACCCACTCGGATCCGTAAACGACAGCGGGTTATTCAGCACATAACTATATCGGTTATAGTTCTGCAAATTGCTCGGTGCTTGCACAAATGGGTCGGTTTGCATAAATCGGCCGGTGTCTGCATCGTAGATCCGACCATTCATATGAATGATGCGGGTATCGTCACCAAACTTGACCGGTTCATGGCCTGTATACGCCCTTTGATTGCTCGCGACAGTCCAAAACAGACCGGTTTCAAGGGCCCAGTTTTGTTTGTCTAACTCGTTGTTTGGCACAGGTACTTCTGACTGCTTGCCAAATACATCATAGCTAAAGCGCTTTAACAGCTTGCCACCGTTATTGACGACTGCAACAACCGAGCCTTGATGGTCTGTAAACAACCATTGCACACTCTCTTGGCCATTTTCATGGTACGTTTTTACCGCGTCATTACCTATATTACGGCGAATATACGTTTGCGTAGATAAAGCCTCTGAACCACGCTCTGTAACGATTTCAAGTGCGCCGACGTAGTAAATGGTTTTATTGTGCTCAACACGTTTAAAGCGTCGGTTATTGGTATCATAACTAAACTGAACCAATTCACCGTTGACTGTGATATCCGTGGCCTTATTGCGTGCAGAGTACGCCACACTGCGTTGAGACGCAGTCACACCATGGTTGGTCATCACCGCGCTGATTTGATTGCCATTGCTATCATAATCAAACACTTCTATTTGGTTGCCCTTCACACGCTTTGAAATCGCATGTGGCTTGGCCCCATCATAGTGCTGCGTCCAACCAGACTTTGCGGTGAGGTTACCGTTTGCATCATAAGCAAATGCCACGCTCCCATCCACCGTTGTAACACGGTTTAGCGAGTCATATTCAAATCTAGTGGCTTCAATTGCCCCACCATCTAAAGTAAATGCGCTGGATGTGAGGTTACCCAGTCCATCAAATTCATAGCTATGTGATTGAATATACTCATGGCTGCCCCCTACATTTAAAGTGCTCAAAAAGCCGGTATCACTGTAACCAATCGACATGGCAAAGCGACCTTTATTGTAGTGAGTCACACGCCCAGCACCATCTTCTTGCGAAAATTGATAATAGACTGCCCCATTGCTTCCCTCGCGCGCTTCTTGCTTTTTGACAACCTGACCAGCGTGATAGGTAAAATGAACACCCTGTGCTTCTATGTATTCATTTCTCTGCTTAAGGCGACGATAATCATCAAACTGTTGGAATACGCGACCAAACTCATCAAATGTCGTCAGCTGCACAACACAGTGACTGGCACTCACGGATGCGAGGGTTGCGGATATTCGAACATCTTTGCTTGAGGGTTCATACGACACATGGTCCACACTCTTACAATCGAGTGCCGAACTATCAAAGTCTGTGACTGAGGCGACGCCCCGCCCAAACTCATCGTAAATATAACTTTTTGACCAATCACTCGTATATTCATAGGCTAAGCGATGCTTTTTCGTGTTATCGAACACCCATGTAGCAACATTAACCGCGTTGACTTTGTGAGATGTTTTACGACCAACTTCATCGTAATCAAATAGATGAACATTTCCGTTAGCGTCTTCTTGCTCTATTAATTCACCAAACCCATTGTAGGTATCAAATTGAGGTGGGTGTCATGTTTATTTTTTTATATGCAGTGATAGTACTTGGTATCCACCAAGCTAACTTGTCTCTTCCTTGCAATTGCCATAAAAAAGCCATCCATACTTTAACATTCATTAAAGCATAGACGGCTTCTTACACTACCCCCAAATTGGAATGGGTGTCACATGTATTTTCCCTATCCCCAAATTAAGATGGGTGTCATGTTTATTTTTCTTGACATAAATGGAGTGTCCATATATGTCATGTTTATTTAATGTTTCAAATTAAAACTCAGCCCTTATGTTATGAGCCTCTTCACATTCTTCAATTGTCGGTTGTAATGCTTCAATATATGCTATTAACTTACGAGATGGTCGTGGTGGACCATTTTTTAGCATTTCTTCTACGTCACTCATTGCTTTCTCTGCTTTAGTAGAAAAGTTATTTAGCTCCTCCCCAAACACTTTATAATCTTGGTTAGAAAACTTGACTGCAGCCTTACGTGCAATGCAATTAATAAAATTACCGTAATTAATCTCGCTCTCCTCATCATAGATATCAGCGTGAATTATCATGGGCAAATTATTGACTACTTTTTCAATTGAGCCCATATTAGCTCCTTTTGACTGCATCGCAGCGATTAAAAAAACAATTGAACATATATAACTTTTACTCAAAATTAAAACTCCTTTTTCACTGCTCTCGGGCTTTGTTATAAGACATCTCAAATGCCTCCAATAACGTTAAGTCAACTGGCTTGAGAGTTTTGGCCGGAAAGTTTTCTTGCTCGCTTGCAAGTTTATCAAGTATTTCCAAATTGCTTAAGCCCATCTCTTTTAGTAGGTATAGATACACCCAAAGTAACTCTGAAGGCGGAACAAATTTTGACACAGGATATTCATAGATCAAAGAATATATATCTTTTGCTTCTTTGGCCGACTCTAACTTAGTTAAAAATTCATTCAAACTAAGATACGTAGCAGCAGAATAAAGCTCCATTTGACCAGTAGGTGCTTCTTCCCATGCTACACTGCTAAAGCTGATGCATCCTTTGTTATCATCGATCAATGCCCTTCGATGATACTCATTAGCCAATGTCTTATGTTCAGTAAATAATATTGTCATGAGCTTTCCAAACAATGGGCTCCATATACAAAACCCAACTTCATACAGTTCTTCCCAAGTGTCATCTTCCAAACTTACTTCCCAAATAAAGCCCGGGAAAAGCTCTCTCTTTAACACCTCTTTTTTTTTGTCTGTAAAACAAAACCCAGAGTGTAATAACTGTTCTAATAAACTAGCCACCTGTTAACTCCAATATCGCATTTGTAAATTGTTTACCTTCATTAATCCCTACGCTAATGCCTGTTTGATTTGGCTTTACAAACTCCCAGCTTATACTGTACTGACCTGGATTTAGAGGGACTGAACCATTTGGTAATCCTTTTCCTATTAGAGTCATATTCGTTGCTTTCATGTCAAAATAAACTTGTCGAGAAGTTGTAAACGCTTGAGTAAATCCACGATAACCCATCGCTTTTCTGGATACTGGGGACGTTGAAACCCCATAGTTTCCGGAGCGAACAAATTTTACTTCAACTAATTGCCAATGCCTAACACCATTTATATCTTTATATGCTACTACATCATACTCCCTACCTCGGATATACCAATCACCATCATATTTAGCCGATACTCTCCTCTTAACGATATCCCATCCATCGTCTCTAAGTCGGCTACGAACAGCCCTTTCTGCATCTCTCCATCCTGCTATTTTTTTCCTGTAGTTCGTAGCTTCTGCATTTAGTAGGTGCATCATCGCCGCTGTCCTAGCACCATTAGCAAACTTGCCACCAGTAAGCAGACTCGAAGTACCACCAACAACCGCTGCTACCGCTGTCCGTCCTGCAATGGCCGCCCATGATCGATTATCCATATCAAAACCAGCATTACCCATTGCCATCTTAGTAAAACCAGCTGATACAAACCCATGACCAAATTTACCACCAGAAGCGACAGATGAAATACCACCAACCAAGGCGTGGCTTCCTGCCCATTGCAATTGCTGGCCTAACTGTAAATCTGCAAAACCAAAATCTTTTGTAATTTTGAATTCACCTTTAAAATGCTCCCCAACTTCATAAAAAGCCTGAGCCGTCACCCCTGCGATAACTCCTGCCTTAAACGCCTGTGACGAAGAGCCACCCATTGCGCGCGTAAACTCATAGTTCCAAAATGCTGAACAAATACCTACTGCCCCACCACAAGCGGCCGATGCTAGATTCCCTAGCGTATTCGTTACTTCTGGGCCGTATACTTTTGCATGTGCTCTTATAAGATTTCTTCGTACCTTCTTAAGCGGCTTAAAAATGTACCCACTCGGATCTGTAAACGACAGCGGATTATTCAACACATAACTATATCGGTTATAGTTCTGCAAATTACTTGGCGCTTGAACAAATGGGTCGGTTTGCATAAATCGGCCGGTGTCTGCATCGTAGATCCGACCATTCATATGAATGATGCGGGTATCGTCACCAAACTTGACCGGTTCATGGCCTGTATACGCCCTTTGATTGCTCGCGACAGTCCAAAACAGACCGGTTTCAAGGGCCCAGTTTTGTTTGTCTAACTCGTTGTTTGGCACAGGTACTTCTGACTGCTTGCCAAATACATCATAGCTAAAGCGCTTTAACAGCTTGCCACCGTTATTGACGACTGCAACAACCGAGCCTTGATGGTCTGTAAACAACCATTGCACACTCTCTTGGCCATTTTCATGGTACGTTTTTACTGCGTCATTACCTATATTACGGCGAATATACGTTTGCGTAGATAAAGCCTCTGAACCACGCTCTTTGACGATTTCAAGTGCGCCGACGTAGTAAATGGTTTTATTGTGCTCAACACGTTTAAAGCGTCGGTTATTGGTATCATAACTAAACTGAACCAATTCACCGTTGACTGTGATATCCGTGGCCTTATTGCGTGCAGAGTACACCACACTGCGTTGAGACGCAGTCACGCCATGGTTGGTCATCACCGCGCTGATTTGATTGCCATTGCTATCATAATCAAACACTTCTATTTGGTTGCCCTTCACACGCTTTGCAAAATTAAACATGACACCCATCTCTATTTATACCACAACTCCCCACTGTGAATTTCAAAACATAAACAAACCACTCAAAAGTGTTTAATTCACTTAAGCTATAGAGGTACTTTACTTTGAGGTTGTTATTTTTGCAGGGATTTTAGACATGACTAAGCGCATAGCTTTTACAAGCTACGTTGAAATTGGGGTGTTAATGTATATTAAAGACTAAGCGAGTAATTCACTACACTGCGTTAAATTGCCTCGTCGCTTTAACTTTAGGTGTTCACAGTATTTTTGCTTTGCATCTGGCCTGCCCACTGACCCTTTAAACACGCTCGTAAACTGGGTAGTAAGCTTTAACCAATTCTCTGGTTGGATATTCAGCCTTGCTAAGATTGGTTGAGAATCTGTAATAAATCCGCGTTTGTCTTCACGAATACATCGACCTGTTAAATCAACCAGCTCAACATAATACTTGAATTCAAATGGTAGGCCTTTTGGCATGTGTTTTCTTGGGTTACCTGCAAAACGCAGTAAAGACTTGGGTTGTTTACCCACTTTTGCTGTTTCAATACGTTTTTTAATGCTGGTATGGTCTGACTCTTCTGGGGTCTTAGCCATTTTGGCTCTAACAGGATTCAAATCCACATACGCTAAACATGCTGCTAAAGCGGCTTCATCTAACAAGGCTTGTGATTTAAACCGCCCTTCCCAAAAACGGCCTGTGCAACCATCCTCCTTATTGGCTTTACGTGCTATATCTTCGTTAAGCGTTCGCATAAACCAGCTGATATCCGCTAGGCGTTTTCTGTATTCGTCTACCAACTCTGACAACAAACAACGCTCTGAATTGCTCAGTGACTCGCCACTGACAAACTTATGTGTCAGCCAAGTCCCTTTAAACTGTTTATGCCAGCGAATAAGAATGGCTTTATCGTTTAGTCTTTTTGCTTTTTATCATCTACATACAAAACAATATGCGTATGGTTACTCATCACCGCATAAGCACATACATCAATACAGAACACCTTGGCTAGTTGTAATAACTTCTCTTCAACCCACCCTCTTCGATGCTCAAATGACTTACCCGTTGCATTATCTTCTCCACATAAAAATGCGCGTCTTACGCAGCGTGATATGCAGTGATAGTACTTGGTATCCACCAAGCTCACTTGTCTCTTCCTTGCAATTGCCATAAAAAAGCCATCCATACTTTAACAATCATTAAAGCATAGACGGCTTCTTACACTATCCCCAAATTAAGATGGGTGTCATGTTTATTTTATAACTTCTCTTCAACCCACTCTCTTCGATGCTCGAATGACTTACCCGTTGCTTTATCTTCTCCGCATAAAAATGCCCGTCTTACGCATCGTGATATACAGTGATAATACTTGGTATCCACCAAGCTAACCTGTCTCTTCCTTGCAATTGCCATAAAAAAAGCCATCCATACTTTAACAATCATTAAAGCATAGACGGCTTCTTACACTATCCCCAAATTAAGATGGGTGTCATGTTTATTTTTTCTTATAGACTTCATCAGACGTAATACTGAAAAAATCCATCAGATAGAGGTTGAGATGACTCTTTTCGATCGCAGTAATAGAAGCAATTCTCCAGAACTAAAAATAGTAACAGAGCACCTAAATAAATTTCGAACACCCAGCCATCGAATAACCTTATAGCCTCATCCAAGCTTGTTACACTAATGTTTCTAATCTGGTCTTATGTACTGATAAAGCTGGTCATGAAAAATTGACTTTATGGTCATACAACTTTGACTTTTCTGGTCCTATCGAGCGATATTTACATTTGTATATAGCACTCCACTTGGACCAGAAAGTCGATAGATGCGACCACACAGGTCAAATAGGCGTGACCAAAAAAACGGCGAAACGTGACCAGAAACAAAAAAGCCCCAGCAAGTGAAGAAAACCAACTTCACCTTACCAACTGACTATGCATTATTGAAAAATCCACTGTACTTACATGAACTTCCACGCCAACACTGTTACCACTTCCCCTTTGACTATTTTTTGTATTTTTGTCCATAAATACAATGATATATTCATCTGAATTAGTATTAACAGTGATATGGTAGTCAAGCAGACTTAGCTCATACCCCTCTAATATTTTTACAGCCACCGTCAAAGCTCTTAATTCTCCACCAGATATTTTAATAACCCTCTCCATTTTATCTTCCTTTGTAACATCACAAACACCTGCAAATGAAATAAAAAAACTCAATAACACAATTACTCTAATATATACCTTCACCTTAATTCCCCTTAAGCCCATAAACAATATTTTTATATGGATCAAAAGCTAGTAATCTTCCACTAGGAGTCCCTAGGTATCCTCTATAAATCCCCCCAATACTTGCATCATTTCTAATACCATTTAAGTCTGGAGTAGAGAAATTATCTGAATTAAAATGATCACGTTTAGGGTCGCTTGTTCTTATCGCCTGGCCTGTTTTACGATTATATATAGAGTAATCACCGTGTGTATGATAATCACCCACAACAATAGCAGCCTCAGGCACTAACGCTAAAGATTTGTTTAAGTCAAAACCTTGATCAGTTCCTTGCAAAGGTGTCGTATAATGATACTCTCCATCTTCCACATAAATAATGCCCCCATATTCTAGATTATCTTTTATTGACTTTTTATTCGCAATTTCTAATGCCTCTCTTGCTTTTAAATCTTGTTTGCTCAGAGTAACTTGAGATTCTGATGGAGCTTCAGAAGAATTTAATTGGTGGTTTCTTTTTCGCCACTTACCACCACTCCAATCTGCTGTCAATGCAGCCGAGAATGCACTACTAAAAGCACCATTAGCAAACTTGCCACCAGTCACTTTCGATAAAATTAAACATGACACCCATCTCTATTTATACCACAACTCCCCACTGTGAATTTCAAAACATAAACAAACCACTCAAAAGTGTTTAATTCACTTAAGCTATAGAGGTACTTTACTTTGAGGTTGTTATTTTTTCAGGGATTTTAGACATGACTAAGCGCATAGCTTTTACAAGCTACGTTGAAATTGGGGTGTTAATGTATATTAAAGACTAAGCGAGTAATTCACTACACTGCGTTAAATTGCCTCGTCGCTTTAACTTTAGGTGTTCACAGCAAATTTTGAGATGACACCCATTCATATAAACCATTGAGGCTGTACCTATCAGGGACGCCCCAAATTGGAATGGGTGTCATTTATATTTTTTTTTTATATTTTTTTATAGCCTCATCCAAGCTTGTTACACTAATGTTTCTAATCTGGTCTTATGTACTGATAAAGCTGGTCATGAAAAATTGACTTTATGGTCATACAACTTTGACTTTTCTGGTCCTATCGAGCGATATATACAATTGTATATAGCGTTCCACATGGACCAGCAAGTCGATAGACGCGACCACACAGGTCAAATAGGCGTGACCAAAAAATCGGCGAAACGTGACCAGAAACAGAAAAGCCCCAGCAAGTGTGCTGGGGCTTTGGATTGATGCCTTTTATTTCTTTAAATTAGAATGGGGATCACCTATATTTTTCATTTGGTATTTGTACTTCCTCAACTTTTTCTTCGCGCAACCATTAATAATAGGTTAACAACAAAAAGAAAAAATCCCGCTGTTCCTATAAAAAACTGTAATCCAGGTTTTTCGAAAAAATGCTCTGCAATAGAAAAGCTCGAAAATAATGCAAAAAACTGTATGAGGTATAGATAATTATAGCGTTTTCTTTTCCATAATATTTTAATGAAAAAATGTGTACAAGTTAAAATTACAGCTATCAAAATTACAAAAACTTCGTACATATTAATTCCCATTGCTCAACTTAGTTATATTCTCTAGGTTTTGTTTTATCGAATATAAATCATTAACCATTAACGGCGTACTCATTGCTCCATATATTGACACCGCTTCTAATGAATTGGCAGGTGAATGGTAATAAATAGCTCCACCTTCTAATGGTGCAAAGATTTCAGGCGTATATTTCATACTAGCCAGCGTAATTCCAATATCCGCTGCATAGAAAGCCAATTCACCATATTCAGGTGAGATTTCAATGTAAGTACTTTTAGCAAAGTTTTCTGGTGTATTTGGATACAATCCGGATAAATCGCCGATTGTCATTAACCCTTCCTGCATATTTCCAGCTCCATGCATTATTAGTAACCCTCCTAACGGAGCCCCAGCAACACTCTTACCAATAAGTGAACCTGAAACTACTTGAGTGGCTCCTCCTACAACTTGCGCTTCAGCTTTAAAAATAGACCACCACCGACCTATAAACTTCTTCGCCCGACTCCAATTAGAAGGCGAACCCGCCTGATTCAACACATACTGCATTGCCCCAGTACGAGCGCCATTAGCAAACTTCCCACCAGTTATCTGCGATACTGTACCACCAATTACCGCTGAAATAATTGTGCCTTTGGCTATTTGATTAAGCTTTAAGCCACCACCACCAGGTAAAAATGCACCGCCAGCACCTTTGGTTACACCTGCACTCACAAACCCATGACCAAACTGTCCTCCGCTAGCTATAGACGCAATACCACCAACAACTGCATGAGCCGAAATTTGGCCAGCTATTTGGCCGCTTGTTAATAAGTTACCACCAAACTCTGTTAGCATATCACTATTAACGTGCCATTTATTGTAATCACCTAACGCTTTAAAATGCTCCCCAACTTCATAAAAAGCCTGAGCCGTCACCCCTGCGATTATTCCAGCCTTAAACGCCTGTGACGAAGAGCCGCCCATTGCGCGCGTAAACTCATAGTTCCAAAATGCTGAACAAATACCTACTGCCCCACCACAAGCGGCCGATGCTAGATTCCCTAGCGTATTCGTTACTTCTGGGCCGTATACTTTTGCATGTGCTCTTATAAGATTTCTTCGTACCTTCTTAAGCGGCTTAAAAATGTACCCACTCGGATCCGTAAACGACAGCGGGTTATTCAGCACATAACTATATCGGTTATAGTTCTGCAAATTACTTGGCGCTTGCACAAACGGGTCTGTTTGCATAAATCGGCCGGTGTCTGCATCGTAGATCCGACCATTCATATGAATGATGCGGGTATCGTCACCAAACTTGACCGGTTCATGGCCTGTATACGCCCTTTGATTGCTCGCGACAGTCCAAAACAGACCTGTTTCAAGGGCCCAGTTTTGTTTGTCTAACTCGTTGTTTGGCACAGGTACTTCTGACTGCTTGCCAAATACATCATAGCTAAAGCGCTTTAACAGCTTGCCACCGTTATTGACGACTGCAACAACCGAGCCTTGATGGTCTGTAAATAACCATTGCACACTCTCTTGGCCATTTTCATGGTACGTTTTTACCGCGTCATTACCTATATTACGACGAATATACGTTTGCGTAGATAAAGCCTCTGAACCACGCTCTTTGACGATTTCAAGTGCGCCGACGTAGTAAATGGTTTTATTGTGCTCAACACGTTTAAAGCGTCGGTTATTGGTATCATAACTAAACTGAACCAATTCACCGTTGACTGTGATATCCGTGGCCTTATTGCGTGCAGAGTACGCCACACTGCGTTGAGACGCAGTCACGCCATGGTTGGTCATCACCGCGCTGATTTGATTGCCATTGCTGTCATAGTCAAACACTTCTATTTGGTTGCCCTTCACACGCTTTGAAATCGCATGTGGCTTGGCCCCATCATAGTGCTGCGTCCAACCAGACTTTGCAGTGAGGTTACCGTTTGCATCATAAGCAAATGCCACGCTCCCATCCACCGTTGTAACACGGTTTAGCGAGTCATATTCAAATCTAGTGGCTTCAATTGCCCCACCATCTAAAGTAAATGCGCTGGATGTGAGGTTACCCAGTCCATCAAATTCATAGCTATGTGATTGAATATACTCATGGCTGCCCCCTACATTTAAAGTGCTCAAAAAGCCGGTATCACTGTAACCAATCGACATGGCAAAGCGACCTTTATTGTAGTGAGTCACACGCCCAGCATCATCTTCTTGCGAAAATTGATAATAGACTGCCCCATTGCTTCCCTCGCGCGCTTCTTGCTTTTTGACAACCTGACCAGCGTGATAGGTAAAATGAACACCCTGTGCTTCTATGTATTCATTTCTCTGCTTAAGGCGACGATAATCATCAAACTGTTGGAATACGCGACCAAACTCATCAAATGTCGTCAGCTGCACAACACAGTGACTGGCACTCACGGATGCGAGGGTTGCGGATATTCGAACATCTTTGCTTGAGGGTTCATACGACACATGGTCCACACTCTTACAATCGAGTGCCGAACTATCAAAGTCTGTGACTGAGGCAACGCCCCGCCCAAACTCATCGTAAATATAACTTTTTGACCAATCACTCGTATATTCATAGGCTAAGCGATGCTTTTTCGTGTTATCGAACACCCATGTAGCAACATTAACCGCGTTGACTTTGTGAGATGTTTTACGACCAACTTCATCGTAATCAAATAGATGAACATTTCCGTTAGCGTCTTCTTGCTCTATTAATTCACCAAACCCATTGTAGGTATCAAATTGAGGTGGGTGTCATGTTTATTTTTTTATGTTTATTTTTTTATATGCAGTGATAGTACTTGGTATCCACCAAGCTAACTTGTCTCTTCCTTGCAATTGCCATAAAAAAAGCCATCCATACTTTAACAGTCATTAAAGCATAGACGGCTTCTTACACTATCCCCAAATTAAGATGGGTGTCATTTATATTTTTGTAATAACTTCTCTTCAACCCACTCTCTTCGATGCTCGAATGACTTACCCGTTGCTTTATCTTCTCCGCATAAAAATGCGCGTCTTACGCATCGTGATATACAGTGATAATACTTGGTATCCACCAAGCTAACCTGTCTCTTCCTTGCAATTGCCATAAAAAAAGCCATCCATACTTTAACATTCATTAAAGCATAGACGGCTTCTTACACTATCCCCAAATTAAGATGGGTGTCATGTTTATTTTGTTTATTTTCCTATGAGAAGAGCCTCCATAGTATTCAGGTCCACGAATGTTATCGTGTTTGAACCCAGGTTTTGTTTCGGCTAAAAACTCCCATGGCCTTGCCCTTGCGACCATATCGACGTAAGTAGGATGATATTGTTGCTTTTCCAGTGCATAAGCGCAGGCCCTTTCAAAAACAGCAGCACCAACTTTATTACAGCATTTCTGAAGCGCTATGCACCGCTTACCAATATGTCGAGAGCGCGTGTTTCTGGTAAAGTCATATTGCTTTAGCGTCATCTGTTGAGCAGCAGCACCTATCTCATGCCCCCAAGCAACAAAAAACTCTTTTGTTTTTTCAGCATCCCTTTGGTGGGCAATAGGCATATGTTCTCGAACAATCGTCGCGCCACTCGTGTGCTTGCTTACTTGGTGTTGGGTAACGAGTTTATGTTGGTAGAGTATATCCATTCGACCATTTTCATACACGCGTATTTCCACCCGCTTTCCAATATACTTATGGGGTACAGAATAAAGATGCCCTCCATATGAAATCAAGTATGTTTTTGGAACCGTTAATAATTTCTGATAAATGATGTGCTGATATTCATTAATCAAAACTGAGCGGTCCAACTCAAACTAGCACTTTGAATTATTTAAACCTTCTATACTACATCTCACACGGAAAATGTATTATGCACAATACCCTCTAATTTATTTACACTTATATCTTCAAATAATATTTCGAACATAATTAGATTAACATAAACAATATAAAGAAGATCACTTTCATCTATACAATAGTTATACAATTCGACAAATGGAGCAGAAAGTATCCCAAAGAAATTCCATAATTCAAACTGAACTAGTGATTTTGGTATATTTGTTTTTGCCCCCCGATTAGAGTTATTTATTATACCAAAATGTGAAGTTATACCAACTCCTCTGAAGCAATTTTTATTTTCACGAAAAATCAAACATACCTTATAATAATCTGTTAGATGCTTTGATATAATATGTACTTTTTTATTGGATAGGCTTCGATCATAAGTAAACCCATAAGCTTCAAGTCGAGTTTCAGAGAGCAACTTTATTATATTATCTTTACAAAATTTCTTATCATACCCTTCTAAGAAAACTACTCCGCTTCTGTGAAGCATTTCCTCATAATCTATTAATGTTTTTTGATACCAGTCAGTATAGTGTTCACTCTGGCTAATAGAACGAATTTTCTTTTGTAATTCAGAAGAGACTAGATCTAATGGATCTTTACTTTCTTTATACTTATCTTTACAGCGTAGTTCTAGCTCATTAATGAAAGGAGAGGTATATCCTCCCATAGATGCTCTAACTTTAGTATCCTCTATTTTGTATTTTTGATGAGCACTCTCATCCAGTTTAAAGTCATCAATAAGGTATTTATAGGCATCATCTAGCAACATGTAGCTAGATATTCCACGCTCTAGAAGTTGGTTTTTTCTTGCCTTTGCATCATCAATTAATGGCAAAAAAAAATCTGATAATTTATGGTGATAATATAGGAGGTTATTCAAATTCATTCACATACCCACTTTCATTCTAAATAATATCAAGGCTAAAAGAAAAAACATTTATTACTCGACTGAAATTTACAGTCATATTATTGATTATCCTTCAACCCTTAAAATTTAAGTACTAGCTAAAAAATAGTGAAGGATAATAAAGTTATGTAACTAAACCATACTATCCTTCCAAAGCTTTTATAATTTTCAATTAATAACAGGGCAAGATCGGATACTACTTTGGTTACTGCCACTGTTGATAGCAGGAACAGTTTTATCAACTGCTCTCTGATAGTTCAACAAATTTTGCGCTGTCATCTTATGTGCATCATAATAGAATACCCCACTGTGGTCATTCGCATACAAAACTATTTCATAGTATGCATCTTCAAAAAACATTGCTCCGGCTCCCATTAAGTCTGTACCAAGGAGTTCAACACCCGTACCAGCAACAAATGGGGATCCGCCTGATGTATAACTTGACAATTGGTTTTCAGCAAGGACATTCAAAGGGCCACTGGAGTAGCTAATTGGCTTCAGCTCCCATACTTTATTTCCTAAAGTATAATCTGGACCACAAAAATTAAACATGACACCCATCTCTATTTATACCACAACTCCCCACTGTGAATCTCAAAACATAAACAAACCACTCAAAAGTGTTTAATTCACTTAAGCTATAGAGGTGCTTTACTTTGAGGTTGTTATTTTTGCAGGGATTTTAGACATGACTAAGCGCATAGCTTTTACAAGCTACGTTGAAATTGGGGTGTTAATGTATATTAAAGACTAAGCGAGTAATTCACTACACTGCGTTAAATTGCCTCGTCGCTTTAACTTTAGGTGTTCACAGTATTTTTGCTTTGCATCTGGCCTGCCCACTGACCCTTTAAACACGCTCGTAAACTGGGTAGTAAGCTTTAACCAATTCTCTGGTTGGATATTCAGCCTTGCTAAGATTGGTTGAGAATCTGTAATAAATCCGCGTTTGTCTTCACGAATACGTCGACCTGTTAAATCAACCAGCTCAACATAATACTTGAATTCAAATGGTAAGCCTTTTGGCATGTGTTTTCTTGGGTTACCTGCAAAACGCAGTAAAGACTTGGGTTGTTTACCCACTTTTGCTGCTTCAATACGTTTTTTAATGCTGGTATGGTCTGACTCTTCTGGGGTCTTAACCATTTTGGCTCTAACAGGATTCAAATCCACATACGCTAAACATGCTGCTAAAGCGGCTTCATCTAACAAGGCTTGTGATTTAAACCGCCCTTCCCAAAAACGGCCTGTGCAACCATCCTCCTTATTGGCTTTACGTGCTATATCTTCGTTAAGCGTTCGCATAAACCAGCTGATATCCGCTAGGCGTTTTCTGTATTCGTCTACCAACTCTGACAACAAACAACGCTCTGAATTGCTCAGTGACTCGCCACTGACAAACTTATGTGTCAGCCAAGTCCCTTTAAACTGTTTATGCCAGCGAATCAAAATAGCTTTATCATTAAGACGTTTTGCTTTTTTATCATCAACATACAAAACAATATGGGTATGGTTACTCATCACTGCATATGCGCAAATATCAATACAAAACACCTTAGCTAGCTGCAATAACTTCTCTTCAACCCACTCTCTTCGATGCTCAAACGACTTACCTGTTACCTTATCTTCTCCACATAAAAACGCACGTCTTACGCAGCGTGATATGCAATGATAGTACTTGGTATCCACCAAGCTAACTTGTCTCTTCCTTGCAATTGCCATAAAAAAGCCATCCATACTTTAACATTCATTAAAGCATAGACGGCTTCTTACACTACCCCCAAATTGGAATGGGTGTCACATGTATTTTCCCTATCCCCAAATTAAGATGGGTGTCATGTTTATTTGTTATTTAAAGTATGAAATGATACATCCTTGTTTTCGATTTTTTTTACAGAAAACCTATGAGGGCTTGATAAACCAATATCACTATCAGCACCTTCATATATTAAATTTAATAAATCATTTGGCCCACTCTGTATCTTTTCAAGACTGCTACCTGATTGACAGCTCATTGATATAGATAGAAAAACCATTAAAAACAATTTGTACATAACTCTTTTCCTTTAGAAACACCAAATCTAAGACCTTTATTAACTATCATGGTTTCTGGTGACATCGTAGAAGCATCATAGTAACGAATTGAAGAATGGTAAATGAATTGACACCCAACTGTATTTATACCACAACCACCCCTCGACATGTTTCAAAGCAGAAACAAACTACTAAAAGTTGCTCAATTCGCTTTGAGCCTTTGATAAATTGCTTAACTTGATAACTTTGTCGGGATTTCAGACATGACTAACCACGTAACTTTTAAAAGTCACGTTGAAATTGGCGTGTTAATGTATATGAAGGACTAAGCGAGCAATTCACTACACTGAGTGAGATTGCCTCGTCGTTTTAGTTTTAAGTGCTCGCAATACTTTTGTTTCGCATCAGGCCTACCCACTGAACCTTTGAACACCTTGGTAAACTGAGTGGTGAGCTTTAACCAATTCTCTGGTTGGATATTAAGTCTGGTTAAGATTGGTTGAGCGTCTGTAATAAATCCGCGTTTGTCTTCACGAATACAACGCCCTGTCAAATCAACGAGCTCTAAATAATATTTAAATTCAAACGGTAACCCTTTTGGCATGTGTTTTCTTGGGTTGCCTGCAAAACGCATGAGTGACTTAGGTTGTTTACCTACTTTTGCTGTTTCAATGCGCTTTTTAATGCTGGTGTGGTCTGATTCTTCAGGAGTATCTGCCATTTTTGCTCTGATTGGGTTTAAATCAACATATGCTAAGCACGCTGCCAACGCGGCTTCATCTAACAAGGCCTGTGATTTAAAACGCCCCTCCCAAAAGCGGCCTGTGCAACCATCTTCTTTATTGGCTTTACGCGCAATATCTTCGTTGAGCGTTCGCATAAACCAGCTGATATCCGCTAGTCGTGTTCGGTATTTGTCTATTAACTCTGACAGTAAACAACGCTCTGAGTTAGTCAGTGACTCGCCATTGATAAACTTATGCGTCAACCAAGTGCCTTTGAACTGCTTGTGCCAGCGAATTAGAATGGCTTTATCGTTTAATCTTTTTGCTTTTTTATCATCTACATACAAAACAATATGCGTATGATTACTCATCACCGCATAAGCACATACATCAATGCAAAACACCTTAGCAAGTTGTAGTAGCTTCTCTTCAACCCACCCTCTTCGATGCTCATAAGACTTACCCGTTACTTTATCTTCTCCGCACAAAAACGCGCGCCTGACGCATCTTGATATGCAGTGATAATACTTGGTATCCACCAAGCTAACTTGCCGACTTCGCGCTGTTGCCATGATTTTAACGCCTAACTTTTAACCGTTATTTAAAGATAGGCGACACTCAGTTTTTTGCCAAATTTAAGTTGGGTGTCTTCTTAATCTCTCACAATTGCCATAAAAAAGCCATCCATACTTTAACATTCATTAAAGCATAGACGGCTTCTTACACTACCCCCAAATTGGAATGGGTGTCACATGTATTTTCCCTAGACGGCTTCTTACACTATCCCCAAATTAAGATGGGTGTCATGTTTATTTTTATTTTTATTTTTATTTTTATTTTTATCACCAAATTGAAATGGGTGTCATTTATATTTCTAATATTTACACTTGTATATAGCACTCCACATGGACCAGAAAGTCGATAGACGCGACCACACAGGTCAAATAGGCGTGACCAGAAAGTCGGCGAAACGTGACCAGAAATAGAAAAACCCCAGCAAGTGCTGGGGCCTTATGTTAAGTGTCTTTAATGTTTAAAGTGACATAAATGGAACGTCCATATATCACCTGCATTCTACAGTTCAGATTCTAATTGTATCCTACTTTTATGCGGTTCAAGTCGCTCAATATCTCTTATGGCTCCAGAGAACAACCCAAAATGACCAAATTCATCAGCTTTGAATATTCCTCTAATAAGCACATACCCTCGCTTACTTTTTTCTTTACTATTCGGCTTGATATCTACCCAAATAGAATTTTTCATTATCGCTTGTTCAAAATCTGATTTATGTGCATAAACTGCGTTCTCTTCAAACTCTAAATTTAAAAAGCCTATAAATTGAACTTTTTTGTCATGATACTTATCAGGAGTAGCTAACAATGCATATATAGACACTGAAATGAATCCAATATCAGGGCCAGAAGCACTGACTATTTTTGTATTAATGAATGATACTAACAACAAGAGAGCTAATATCATTTTAAGTTGGTAAATTCTACTCATAATTAACCTATTTAAAGTTACACTTCCCTTCACACACCTGAATTTTTGATGCAGTTCTAGATCTCACAATTAAAGCAGGTACAATTGGTTTACCCGGTCTCATGCCAGATAAGTATGAATACTTAAACCATTCATATTTGTTGAACATCATAGTAAATTTTGAGATGACACCCATTCATATAAACCATTGAGGCTGTACCTATCAGGGACGCCCCAAATTGGAATGGGTGTCATTTATATTTAATTTATATTTTTTATGATATCTCGAAATTTGCTTCGCTTTTAAAAATGTGCCTGTCCATTTTTACGTTTTCATTTTTACGTTTTTTCCGTCCTTCGTCGATAAATTTAGCATGCTCAAACAAAGTTTTTGAATGGTTCATAGAAGCTGAGTTCAAAAAGTATGGCTTCAATCCAAGTATTCCTATTAATCATGATTATATGTACTCCATTGAATTGTCTGTTAACGATGAGACCGTTCACATTTGGTTGGGGGAAAATGAAGAAGATTCAAGACCACCTTGGTGTCAATTGTTGTTTTGGATTGGAATATATGTATTATTTATATGTGGATTTAAAGAATTTTATATCCTACTTAAGTTGAAAAGGAATTTTAATATGACAGACGATACATCAGTAAAAAACGCTATAAATACCTTTTACAAAGGCGCAGGGCTAAATCTTACGTTCAAAGGCGATGTCAATGATCGTGTAGCTAAAGTCTTTGGTGAAATGATCTTTGCAACTCAGAAATGCACAACTGCATTAAACTGGGTTCCAAGGCCCAGTGGAGGGAAGGCAACAATATCTTGGGTCGTAAAAAACTTTTCTCAAAGTGTTTTAAGGCAGATAGAATCAAAGCAATCATTAACGTGTGCTAAAGAGGTAGTTCGTAACTATAGGACTAAACTACAGATTGCAGCATCAGGCATATAAAATGAACATAATAATTTCTTTTTTATTATTGATTATATCTAGCAATGCACTTGCAAGTGCTATATTGCAATTCCCAAAATTAAAGTGCTCAACAGGTACCTTACAGTTAAATATTGTTGATGTATCTTTTTGCCCACTGAAAAGCAACTTAGAAAGAATAAGCTTTCTTGGGTTGACTGAAAAAACGGTAACCATACTCAATAATGGTGAGGAATTAACGATTGGTCTTAACCCTCCAGATATTTCAATCTCAAATCTCCATAAGAAATTTAACCTGACTGTGCATGAGTTTTTTTTGAGCTTGTATGAAGGCACATTAAAAACTGATAATTTGGGGCTAATAAAAAAAGCGTTTGATATAGATAAATCAAATAAGATGAAAGTTTATAAAAAAGGCAATTTATTCGCTTTTACTATCACAGGGAGTAATGTTGAGTATGACAGGGTTTATCTAAATAAAATAGATAGTGATATGATTTATCAAATAACAGGTGAGTTTGATGAAAAGGGGGTTTTAGATATTCTTTCAAGGATAGAGTATTAATCTGAGGGTAAAGCAAATGTGATAAATATGTCACTCCTTTACCCCAAATTAAGAAAGTTCGATTGGGTAGTTATTACTACTTTTTTACTTTTTTACTTTTATCTTGCTAAATATCAGTCGCATTTCAGTGAGCCTGAATCCAACTGAAAAGGGTCTTGTTTCCTAAATAATTGAACTTCTGATCTTTTGTGTAAAATTAAACATGACACCCATCTCTATTTATACCACAACTCCCCACTGTGAATTTCAAAACATAAACAAACCACTCAAAAGTGTTTAATTCACTTAAGCTATAGAGGTACTTTACTTTGAGGTTGTTATTTTTGCAGGGATTTTAGACATGACTAAGCGCATAGCTTTTACAAGCTACGTTGAAATTGGGGTGTTAATGTATATTAAAGACTAAGCGAGTAATTCACTACACTGCGTTAAATTGCCTCGTCGCTTTAACTTTAGGTGTTCACAGTATTTTTGCTTTGCATCTGGCCTGCCCACTGACCCTTTAAACACGCTCGTAAACTGGGTAGTAAGCTTTAACCAATTCTCTGGTTGGATATTCAGCCTTGCTAAGATTGGTTGAGAATCTGTAATAAATCCGCGTTTGTCTTCACGAATACATCGACCTGTTAAATCAACCAGCTCAACATAATACTTGAATTCAAATGGTAGGCCTTTTGGCATGTGTTTTCTTGGGTTGCCTGCAAAACGCATGAGTGACTTAGGCTGCTTACCTACTTTTGCTGTTTCAATACGTTTTTTAATGCTGGTATGGTCTGACTCTTCTGGGGTCTTAGCCATTTTGGCTCTAACAGGATTCAAATCCACATACGCTAAACATGCTGCTAAAGCGGCTTCATCTAACAAGGCTTGTGATTTAAACCGCCCTTCCCAAAAACGGCCTGTGCAACCATCTTCTTTATTGGCTTTGCGTGCGATGTCTTCATTGAGTGTACGCATAAACCAACTGATATCCGCTAGACGATTTCTATATTTATCAATCAGCTCTGACAGCAAACAACGCTCTGAATTGGTCAGTGACTCTCCACTGACAAACTTATGAGTCAGCCAAGTCCCTTTAAATTGTTTATGCCAACGAATCAAAATAGCTTTATCATTTAGACGTTTTGCTTTTTTATCATCAACATACAAAACAATATGGGTATGGTTACTCATCACTGCATATGCGCAAATATCAATACAAAACACCTTGGCTAGTTGTAACAGCTTCTCTTCAACCCAGCCTCTTCGGTGCTCATATGACTTGCCCGTTACTTTATCCTCTCCGCATAAAAATGCGCGCCTTACGCATCGTGATATGCAGTGATAGTACTTGGTATCCACCAAGCTTATTTGTCTCTTCCTTGCTATTGCCATAAAAAAGCCATCCATACTTTAACATTCATTAAAGCATAGACGGCTTCTTACACTATCCCCAAATTAAGATGGGTGTCATGTTTATTTGTTATTGGCTAACAAAGAATCTGAACGAAATCAGAGCAAAACCATACAAAGAACAACTCCCTTTAAGTCATAGATTTAAAACTGACTTGGCAGAATACTTACAACTTTTTCCAAACCGTCAGTTGTACCCCAAATTATCACTTCCTCACAACTGACCAACCCGTTTTGGTTGAATTTGATTGACCAACGTGGTCGCGGCTAATCGACTTCATGGCAACAGTAAAGTGACACCGCTGGTCACATACACCGCTATATACAATTGTATATAGCACTCCACTTGGACCAGAAAGTCGATAGATGCGACCACACAGGTCAAATAGGCGTGACCAAAAAATCGGTGAAACGCGACCAGAAACAAAAAAGCCCCAGCAAAATGCTGGGGCTTAGGATTGGTGTCTTTTGTTTCTTCAAATTAGAATAACCTTTAGTATTTTCTTTCCACTCCATCAACGCCTTTTATATGTGATATGTTCTCTTCTGAATTTAAGTCATACGACTGCAGCCCCAGATCCAAAAGAAACTGATCTATTTCAATTATTGACTTAAAGTAATCAGTTCTTTCAGAGTAAATCTCCATAATAAAATAACTATCCTCTTTATTTGCACCATATATGTATTCACCTTCGACAATCCAAGCTCTAACATTCTCGACTAACATAGTTTCATTTTCGCAATTAACGAGATCATAATTCGATTGGAAATATTTTTGGCTAATACAAACATCACCTACAATAACTCCATTAAATAAATAACTCTTATCTAATATGAGATACAAAACCAAACAAAACAATATAGCTAGAGGCGATATAATAAAAAGTTTAACTTTTGTCATTTGCAACTCCCTGAACCTTTATATTTTTTAGACCAACTATCGGTAATATCATAGGGTTCCCCATTAGGATTCCAAATCGGAGGTGCGAGACCAAAGATATCATTGTCAATAAGATCATATGGATCCGTAAACTCATCAAAAAATTGGAAATCGGTAACTCCAGAGTATGAGAATCGGCCGTCCATTGTAACATCTAAAATACCTAAAAACTCTCCACTTATTGTTGCAGAACCAATAAAAAACTTATCAAGTGTAAAGTCATAGCTATTCTTAAAGCTTACATTCAAGTTATATGTACCTGGTGCGCTATTTTGAGCTAAGTTATATGCCTTTGCGTATATTTGCTTAGAAAAACGCCCTGCCAGTCCAACATACTCTGATGTTCCTTGGATTGTTGATAAATGACCAATTTGGCGTAAAGTAACATCATCTCCTCTATTTCTAAAGTGATCTAAAGCTTCACTATTGCTCCATGCTAAGCCATAGATATCAAACAACGAAATAGGATTGCCATTTGTGTAATTGTATGTATTTAGCCCGCCATGGATTCCAATAGGATCAGACTGAATATAACGCCCAATACTCGGATCATAATCACGGAAATAATTATAGCTGTAGCCAGATTCAACATCATGATACTGCCCTGGGAATCCAAAACCTTGCTGTGCTACTGTGGCTTTGTAGCTTTGCCCAAACGGCAGTGTATTACTTCGCCATGTTAATTTACCAGAGATATCAGTTTGCACCATCGGTGACCCTAAATGATCATTGTGCACGTAGTCAACCACATGAGAACTGCCCATATACCTGATTCTTGCAACACGTTGCTTGTTCAAATATATGTATTCTACAAGTGGCTCCCCCTGTGCATTGGACTCCGCCATGAGTAAATTATTTTGATCAAAGTGGTAATGTGTCGTGGTTTTCTCACCGTTGGAAGCAGTCTGAACCTTAGCAACCCGCTGCCCTTTTGCGTTGTATACGTACTGTACTTGTGAACCATCTCTAAAGGTAATTTCACTTAACCGATTTGCTGCGTTATAAACAAGTGACTTGCCATTCAAGGTATCCACCGTTGTCTGGCCATTAACATTGTACTCAAACACCCGTTCAGGTTTGCTAATCGGCAAAACTAGCTCAAGTTGATTACTGTTGAGTGCATATTGGTAACTTTCGTCTTCCAGCAACTCACTGTATTTTGACAACCATCTGCGATTAAGCCTATTACCAACTTGGTCATAATCGTAGCTCAGTTGACCATAATCACCTGAAGCAAAAATTAGCCTGTCTAGGTTATCGTATTCAAAGTACTCAGAAAGGGTATCATCTTTAACATTAACAATGTTGGTAATTTGATTTGCTTCATCATATACATAATGGCGATTTAGCAAGATATTTAATCCACTTGTAAGTAGGATCTCTCCCATTCGCCCATCTGTATCATAAGTGTTTTGCTGCATAATACCGTTCCCATAGGAGATCAATTCAGGCTCCGCAAATGGGAGGTATTCTACATTTTCAACCAAGGTGGTTGTGTTGCCTGCAAGTGAATTACTAAAGAGTGTATTGACCCGTCCAGCCTCATCATAGCCATATCTAACAACCATACCACTTGGATAAATCTGAGAATCTAACAGCCCATTATCTTTATAGTTAAAGCCTTGGCTATATTGCCTGCCTTCGATTTGGTAGGTTTTCGAAGTTAGATAGCCTTGTCCGTTGTACTGGTATTGGCTATCGCCACTGTTATCGAGAATGCGTGTTACTTTTCCTATTGCACCCGATACCGCTGGAGGCTGCGCGCTATCGAAAACCTGCTCATCATACTGATAAAATATATCTTCATTAGCAGCACCAGCAAAGTGGATATGAGTGACCCGCCCAATAGCATCATATTCATAGCTAACCACCTGTCCTGCGTTGTCAACTTTTTCGATAACTAAGCCCGCAGCGTTATGTTTATACACGGTAGTACCTGTATCAGGACTTATCTGCTTAACTTTTTCACCAAAGCCATTGTATTGGTACTCTGTGATTAATCCACGCTGGTCTGTTACTTGGGTAACTTTATCTTGTGTATCATAGTATTGATGAACTACACCACCGTCTGAGTCGGTTGTTTGTACAAGCCTGTTTAAAGCATCAAACGCATGATGTGTCGTATTACCCAGACCATTTGTCGTTGAGGTCACCTGTCCATTTCCATTGTACTGGTAGGAAACTTGGGAGTTCATTCCAACTGATGCAATTAATTGGCTCAGTTCATTAAATTGTTGTCGCTGTTGCTTTACTAGCTCACCACTGTGACTAAACACATTCGTCCTAATTGGGTTGCCTTCAAGATCTCTGACATATTCAACCTTTTCACCTAGGTGATTGCTCATGGTTTTGACTCGATAAGCTTCATCATAGGTATATGCTGTTACACCGCCGTTAGGATATACGATACGCTTAATCAGGCCTTGTCCTAGATTGTCACCACTATTGGCATACTCATAGAACGTGGTAGCTTTTACAACTTTGGCATCAACAGATGTAACTTTAGTTTTGCTACTGACCCAGCCACTCTCGTTATAAGTAAGCTCAGTCATAGAGCCATTCGCGTGAGTAATTACTAAAGGACGCCCGGATGGATTGTGTTTAGTCACTTCAGTTTTATGTCCCAGAGCATTCGTTACTGAAATCTGGTTACCCAATTCATCATATTCGTACGTCGTAACGTCAGCCACATCCGTACGCGGCCCATCTACTTCAACAACTAAACCTCTTGAGTTGTAATCATAGTGAGTCGTACGACTCGGAAATACTTCCATCAGATTTTGCAACCAGCTTTGCTCTGCAGTCAAATCGAATGTTGTATGACTCAACAGTAAACCTGAATCCGAATATTCAAACACTTGCTTAGCTTTCTCTGTTTGGATAAGTTTCTTTATCGGGTATACGTCATGCCATTCCGTTAAAGTCGCGCGTTCAATATCTGTCCCTAACGCTTCCGTCCTGCTTATCTCCAGATCTCTGTCATTGTACGAACATAAATTTTGAGATGACACCCATTCATATAAACCATTGAGGCTGTACCTATCAGGGACGCCCCAAATTGGAATGGGTGTCATTTATATTTTTGTATCATCTTCTTGCGAAAATTGATAATAGACTGCCCCATTGCTTCCCTCGCGCGCTTCTTGCTTTTTGACAACCTGACCAGCGTGATAGGTAAAATGAACACCCTGTGCTTCTATGTATTCATTTCTCTGCTTAAGGCGACGATAATCATCAAACTGTTGGAATACGCGACCAAACTCATCAAATGTCGTCAGCTGCACAACACAGTGACTGGCACTCACGGATGCGAGGGTTGCGGATATTCGAACATCTTTGCTTGAGGGTTCATACGACACATGGTCCACACTCTTACAATCGAGTGCCGAACTATCAAAGTCTGTGACTGAGGCAACGCCCCGCCCAAACTCATCGTAAATATAACTTTTTAACCAATCACTCGTATATTCATAGGCTAAGCGATGCTTTTTCGTGTTATCGAACACCCATGTAGCAACATTAACCGCGTTGACTTTGTGAGATGTTTTACGACCAACTTCATCGTATTCAAATAGATGAACATTTCCGTTAGCGTCTTCTTGCTCTATTAATTCACCAAACCCATTGTAGGTATCAAATTGAGGTGGGTGTCATGTTTATTTTACCTCGTATTTTACCTCGAAATGCGGCTAGTAGGGAATAAAATAACGATAACGAGGCAGTAAAAACTGCCCCGATAGATTTGCTTAACTTGACATAAATGGAGTGTCCATATATGTCATGTTTATTCTCCTAAAATTAGCTATTCTCAAAATGAGATTGCCAGACTTTTTCATTTTCTTTTCTGAAAGACTCTATTTCCTCGAGAATTTTTAATTCATCGCGAGATTTAAGAAACTGGACAAACTCTATAAACTTAACTGTTTTCGGATTATGCGGGTTTAACCGTTGAACTAAGGGCTCTGCTTCAAGAATAACATTAAAGTCCCTTTCGATATAAAATTTAAGTAAAAGATAATCAGCTTTAGCGAAGCTAGATAGCCTATCATAATCAGCTGATAGAAGACCTGCGATATTAAGATAATCTAGGCGTAATTTATCTCTGATCATTTCACATTTTCCCACAAGAAAGTTTGTCAACTCTTGGTCTGATGATGATGAGCTCTTGTCCAAATACAATGCTCTTTCAGCTTCTGAAATATCCACATCTATTTGTACTGAGTACGGAAAGATAAATGGAAAGCATATATCAGGAAAAACCCAGTAAAAAAATTTGGTGCCAGAGGAGTACTCACTAAACCCTACCCCTCCTCTGACATTTTTAGTTGCTGAGTCTAGTGCTAGCATCCAAGTTTTTCCTTTTTTAAAGTTGTCCACAAACATGTCGGTGTCTTTAATCAGTTGTGTAATTATTTTCTTTTTCATTGGATTCCACCTGTAGCCGGCATAATTAATATTAATTCTGTAGCACTGGGCAAGTTTTTCTTATATTGAAGTTTTTGGTATGGATAAATTACTGGTATACCGGTTTTTAATTCAAATGCAAGATGCGGTTCTGCCTCTGGCCCCCATGTTGCGTCAGGCCGGCTGGAACCCGAAGTTGCCCAGGGCGCCTCAAAGCCCAGCAGATAACTTGGCCCTTCCCCCCTATAACCATCAATCCCAGTTGAATCAATTAGCCTTGAGAACTCTCTGTGAATTTTATATCCCCGTACCATTTTATACAGCCAATCAGGCAGTGTAGTCGAAACAGCTCCTGACATATCAATGTTATTAGATGCTTCTCCAGCCAATTCTATAGAAAGTTCAATAATTTTAGACTTCTTGTTTTCATGGCTTGACCCATTGAAGTGCTGCTTCCAGCTTTCACTGACCTGATTCAACACATACTGCATTGCCCCAGTACGAGCGCCATTAGCAAACTTCCCACCAGTTATCTGCGATACTGTACCACCAATTACCGCTGAAATAATTGTGCCTTTGGCTATTTGATTAAGCTTTAAGCCACCACCAGGTAAAAATGCACCGCCAGCACCTTTGGTTACACCTGCACTCACAAACCCATGACCAAACGAAAAAATTTTGAGATGACACCCATTCATATAAACCATTGAGGCTGTACCTATCAGGGACGCCCCAAATTGGAATGGGTGTCATTTATATTTCTTCAGAGCAACGCTTTATTGCAAGTGGTTAATCATCGAAATGCGGCTAGTAGGGAATAAAATAACGATAACGAGGCAGTAAAAACTGCCCCGATAGATTTGCTTAACTTGACATAAATGGAGTGTCCATATATGTCATTTATATTTTTACTGTCTTGCTACTGAACTTCGATCAATACCAAGCTAGGAAACGAAGAATCATCAACCCAAACAGAGACTTTAGCTTTATCTCCTTTTACGTCCACCTGAAGAATGGCCTCATCTTCACTGGTAGATACTGCTAACTTTTTCCCCGGAGTACAAATAACCCCATCAAAAACTCGTTCACACGAATTTTTATCTAAATCATCACGCTGATTTGATAGCTTTATTGTTACGTCACCATCAACATCAAGTTGTGTACCAATTGATACACACTTTTCATTAGCAGCAACTAAAACATTATCAATATATTCTGGAATTTGAATATCTTGGTTCGCCGAATCATATAAAAAAACTATTGCATTCGGCACTGGTAAAGTTATTTCCATTAATTTCCTCTCTTTAATTTCACTTGCCTAACTTGACCACCTTGCCTACGGGCACAATTAATGCAGTGGGGGAAGAACTCTTTCGGATCACCGAGAGCTTGTGGAGGTTGATGATCCGCAACAGCATTCCCACTTTTAGTTCCTGGATCTTTTGTACCGCAGGTATGACAACCGTATTTTTTCATGAGCTCATTCACTTGCCTTTGCTCAGTAGCGGTAGGCCTGCCCATATGACTAGGAATCGATTCTTTAGCATATGGGCCTGGTTGTAACGTAGACGATTTATTCTTGATACTGTAGAACTTCCTTGCTTGCTCATATGCCTTATCGGCTGGCATATGCAAGTCGTCCATCAGCTCCTGAGTATATTCAGCTATCTTTTGCTGTCTAGTCCTATCATCACCAAAGAAATGCCTTTGTAAATCTTTAAGAGCTTTTGCTATACCTTTTCCAGCATTCCCCCCCTTTGCATTATACAAATACTGGAATGCACCTGTCACTGCAGCATTGGCGAATTTACCTCCAGTTAACTTCGACACAGTACCTGCAATAACCATGGATTGAACTGTGCCCAATACAATATAATCCATGTTTACAATACCAGAAACTTGTGCTCCTTTGGTCAGACCCGCACTCCAGAAACCATGACCAAATTTACCGCCCTGTAGCTCGGATATAATCCCACCTGTAAGTGCATGCGCACCTATGTGACCTGCACCTCCTGTTTTCCAGAAAGCCCCTCCAGTATTATCAAAAGCATCGCCGATTTGTTTGAAAGCCAATGCTGAAAAGCCTGCTATCGCGCCAGCTTTAAATGCCTCTGATGAGCTCCCTCCCATGGCACGAGAATAGTTATAACTCCAATATGCACTACCGAATGCGCCCCCAAATTTAGAAAAGACAAAATTTCCTACCATGTTTGTTAATTCGGGACCATATATTTTCGCATGCGCTCTAATAAAGTTTCTGAAAACTTTTTTAGCTGGCTTCGTAAACAAATACCCACTCGGATCCGTAAACGACAGCGGGTTATTCAGCACATAACTATAGCGGTTATAGTTCTGCAAATTACTTGGCGCTTGAACAAACGGGTCGGTTTGCATAAATCGGCCGGTGTCTGCATCGTAGATCCGACCATTCATATGAATGATGCGGGTATCGTCACCAAACTTGACCGGTTCATGGCCTGTATACGCCCTTTGATTGCTCGCGACAGTCCAAAACAGACCTGTTTCAAGGGCCCAGTTTTGTTTGTCTAAGTCCTTGTTTGGCATAGGTACTTCTGACTGCTTGCCAAATACATCATAGCTAAAGCGCTTTAACAGCTTGCCACCGTTATTGACGACTGCAACAACAGAGCCTTGATGGTCTGTAAATAACCATTGCACACTCTCTTGGCCATTTTCATGGTACGTTTTTACCGCGTCATTACCTATATTACGGCGAATATACGTTTGCGTAGATAAAGCCTCTGAACCACGCTCTTTGACGATTTCAAGTGCGCCGACGTAGTAAATGGTTTTATTGTGCTCAACACGTTTAAAGCGTCGGTTATTGGTATCATAACTAAACTGAACCAATTCACCGTTGACTGTGATATCCGTGGCCTTATTGCGTGCAGAGTACACCACACTGCGTTGAGACGCAGTCACGCCATGGTTGGTCATCACCGCGCTGATTTGATTGCCATTGCTATCATAGTCAAACACTTCTATTTGGTTGCCCTTCACACGCTTTGAAATCGCATGTGGCTTGACCCCATCATAGTGCTGCGTCCAACCAGACTTTGCGGTGAGGTTACCGTTTGCATCATAAGCAAATGCCACGCTCCCATCCACCGTTGTAACACGGTTTAGCGAGTCATATTCAAATCTAGTGGCTTCAATTGCCCCACCATCTAAAGTAAATGCGCTGGATGTGAGGTTACCCAGTCCATCAAATTCATAGCTATGTGATTGAATATACTCATGGCTGCCCCCTACATTTAAAGTGCTCAAAAAGCCGGTATCACTGTAACCAATCGACATGGCAAAGCGACCTTTATTGTAGTGAGTCACACGCCCAGCACCATCTTCTTGCGAAAATTGATAATAGACTGCCCCATTGCTTCCCTCGCGCGCTTCTTGCTTTTTGACAACCTGACCAGCGTGATAGGTAAAATGAACACCCTGTGCTTCTATGTATTCATTTCTCTGCTTAAGGCGACGATAATCATCAAACTGTTGGAATACGCGACCAAACTCATCAAATGTCGTCAGCTGCACAACACAGTGACTGGCACTCACGGATGCGAGGGTTGCGGATATTCGAACATCTTTGCTTGAGGGTTCATACGACACATGGTCCACACTCTTACAATCGAGTGCCGAACTATCAAAGTCTGTGACTGAGGCAACGCCCCGCCCAAACTCATCGTAAATATAACTTTTTGACCAATCACTCGTATATTCATAGGCTAAGCGATGCTTTTTCGTGTTATCGAACACCCATGTAGCAACATTAACCGCGTTGACTTTGTGAGATGTTTTACGACCAGCTTCATCGTAATCAAATAGATGAACATTTCCGTTAGCGTCTTCTTGCTCTATTAATTCACCAAACCCATTGTAGGTATAGCGCCACGTACCCGCATCTAAATCGGTTTGGCTCACCTTTAATCCAGTTTGTAAATTATAGCTATTGACGATAAGCACTTTGTCGCCGTCAGCACTGGACTTAACGGTTTCAACTTGGCCAAGAACATTGTACGTATAGGTTAAAGTATGACCTCCATTGTCGGTTTCGGTTTCTTTTTCACCGTACACGTTAAACGTTGTGATTTGGGTTTGTGCATTGCCAGGTACATTACCCGTTACCTTACTGGTCACTACGCGACCAGCATTAGATGATGTCGTCACAAGGCCTGTTTGATGGTCTGTCACCTTGACTGGGTTATCAAATACATCAAACACCGTCTCAATACTTGGCTGACCCGCTGGGATCTGCTTAACAACTCGACCCCATGCATCATAATGCTGTTGTGAGAACAGCCACTGGCCACCAGCGGTCAGCGCTCTAGTTCCAATTTCTCGACCTTGTTTATCTAAAAATTGTTGGCTCAACAGCTCCGTATTTTTATAGCTATTAATTGCGACTGCACAGTGGTTAACATCGTACGGACATTCAGCCCTTAATGTATATTGCTGTGCGCCCGTCGCTGAATAGCGCCCAATTGCCCCTCCAAACTCATCGAATTTAAGGTACTGACGCACACCATCTGTATTGGATGTTTCTGTTGCTTGTCCGAACTTGTTGTATCTATGTACATTGAAAGTCCTAAATAAGCCATTGTCCTGAGCTTTAATATATCGTCCATCAGCATCGTAACTGGTTACTTCAATCCGCTTGGCATTGCCCCTACACCCGGTTGTTTTACCACCTGTTTCTTTGCGTGTAACGTTGCCAACTGCATCATAGAAATAGCTGGTTTTTAGGTACTCATCACAACCACCTGTCGGGTTTATCTCTTCCCACGCAAGCATGCCATCAAGTGGCCCACCTGCGTAGTAACCAAACTCACTGTCTTTCACAACTGATAAACCGTTACTGCGTGTTGTGGTGGTCCGTGCAGTTTTCAAGCGTCCCAGCTCTAACCAGCCTTCAACACCGTAATAAGTATTTTCTGTTGTGACTGATGACAATAAATTGCCGTTTGCATTGTTTAAAAAGGCACTGGCAATAAGTGAGTCATATTGACTTACCGTCATGTCGATAACATTGGCAAACCGATCTTGGTTCATCACTGTTTCACTACAGTCATAGCCAGACACATCATATAGGGAACGCGCGTAGTCTATATCCATTCGAGCAGAGCACTCTCTACTTGTATGTGTGTATACCGCGAAGTAATCTGGCACCATGTCATTTTGGTAAGCACATGATCCCGTTGCGTTATCACACCCATTCACATGGTATCGGTACTGGTTCCCTGCATCACTGATAACCAGAGTATTGTTGCCCGTCGTCATGGTTTTAAGCGTGCGTGTTGGCATACCAATAAATGGGAACGCTTGACTATATTCAGTTCGCGTTTTAAAGGTAACTCCGTCTTTTTGGGAGGTGGTTGTCAATGCTTCAAAGCCCAATGACCCTCTACCGCCAAATTGCACACGAGCACCTTCGTAGTGGTAATCAACCGCTAAATCTACCTCTGAGGTGATATCCTGTATTGTCTGCTGCGACCCTGTTGTTACCCGCTTTACTAAAAACGCACTGCCATACAAGTCACTCACTCGCGTATTTGACTGTTGGGCAAGTAACGCTGATTTACTGTGGCTGCCCAGTGTATACACACTAGGATCTGACGCTAAGCCATAGTTGATCTTAGTTTGGTTGCCATATCCTTGGGTGATCTGTCGCAGTTGAGCAGGTGGTTCCGCATTGTATACCGCTTCTTTAACTTTCAGCGTGTTACCAATATTCAATATCAGCTCATCGACACCATCGTGGTCATAATCTAAAAAGAAAATACCATCTGTCACCGAAAGTTGATGACCCAACTCATAAACAGGGCTGTGGTCATCAAGCATGAAGCGACTTGTTGCTGGCTTCCAGTCGTAGCGATACAAATAGTAATTTTGATTTAGCAGGTTTCGGCCCGTTACATACAGCTCAGCAATGCCATCTTTATCTAGATCAGCCTGTATAGGCGCAATATGGATATCTTCCGCGCTGATATTGGCGTTCGTTGGCGTTTCCAAAGTGATTTCCGCACTTTTGGCCAAGTAGCTACCCGAAAACGATTTTAACAGTGAAAAAGCCCACTTTTTATCGGCGTTCACATAACCCAAATCAACAATACCATCGGCATTGATGTCCATTGGCATCAACCGACTATTTACAAGATACACAACTTGACTATCACCAAATTTATGTTTGTCCGCCCCAGAGTCATATTGATTGAAGTGAACAAAAACAACATCCTCTTTCCCTTGAGTGGTGCATCCTGACACAGAACATTTTGACGTCACAACATCGGCTAGCCCGTCAAAGTTCACATCCAATAAATAAAAAGGTTTGTCGTCATTGATGTAGTTCAATGCGACCGTTTCTGACATAGACGAGAAGTCCTTATACCTTTGGTTCCACATTTGTTTAAAGGTGTTATAACCTTGACCACCTGTGTAAAGCAGATCTGAGAACCCATCGCCGTTGAGATCCCCAAGTCTCAATTGATGCATTGAAAGACTACCGGGTAAGGCTTCCCTGTGCCAACGACTGCCGTCAAACGTAAAGTATTCCCACTTAATTGATGCGTCACTTCTTGCGTTTGACGTTCTAATTAATAGCCCTTGTCGACCATCGTCTTCTTTATCCAGCGCCAGTATTTCTAGATTATCAGCGGTGTTATTGGTATCAATGAGGCTACAACTTTGTGAAGAGACAGACTCAATAATACACAGTTGATGTTGCCGTGAGTCATGAGTTTGAGACAGGCTGATCAAGGCCGGCTTGCCATTACCGAGCAAGTCAGCAAATGACGTCCCAACCACTTTTTTGCTGGCTGGCGCACTTACCAGCGTGGCAGAAACAGAAAGATCTGGCTGAGCAAAGGTCTGTGTATAGTCAAAGACCACCGGCTTTTTACAAATTTCCAATCTATTGCTGGCACATTCTCTGACACTTTTTAATAACCGAGCACCATTTGCGCCATGCTCAAAGTTTAGGTCAATATGGCTAAGTATTTCACTGCCGTTATAAATTGAAATATTAACCAATTCAGCTTGTGACACCATGACTTGACTTGCCGGTGAATAATCATAAGCTAACTGTCGAGCGGCTCCTTTTTGATATCTGAATTTAACGCTGTACTTACCTGTTCCATCAAGGTTGCCACTGTATTCAATTTTGCTCAACACGGTTTCAAGGTCACCTAAAACCGGCAAATCTTGGCTTCCTTTACTGTAGTGATAATGCACAATGTTATGGGCATTCCCTTCACCAAGGGCCGCAATTCTGTCCATACTTTGACGCAGTAACCAACCATGGGACGACGTGCCGCCTAACTCACTTTCTGGTGAGCCGCCGTAAATACGCTTGCTGCCATCTTTACCATATACTGCGAACTGTTTGGTACCCGATAGCTCAGGCGCCTCTACGACCACGCGAATTTGCGAGTCCAATTCACTGCGATACTGCGCGCCAATTTCGCCCTCGATCACATCATTGGTGAGAATAAGTCGGCTACCATCCAAACAATACCTGTCATGCCCTGCAATCCCAGGTTTAATTGCCTCAAATTTGCCATCATGTAATTTTGTTTGTCTGCAACGCGTAATACTTGACCCCGCAGATAACTGCCAACCAAATGCCACAGATGAAGGCCCAGACTGACTGTTATAAGTCAATGCGACCTCAGGTGTTACACCTGCAATGCCTTTAGGCAATGGCAAAGGTATTGAGTACGTTGCCGCACCTTGCTCATTCACTCTAAAGCTACCACTTGTGGTGGCTAAACTGTGATGTTGTGCAAGCTGCTCAGCACTTGGCCCCTGATAATGCTCAGCTCGGCTAGGCGCTGACAAAGGATGAATTTGACCTTGGATCGTGCTATTAGCAATGTCAATAACCTGTCTGGCAGAGGGTTGAGAGCAGGCTCGATGAATACGGGTTTGTCCAGCTAACGTAATTTCTTTCTCTATACAAGCTTTAGCAAAAAACGTATGACTGCCATTAGGGTAAACCGAGCTGGTCGTCGCCGTTTTATTACTGGCTGGCAGCACTATTGGCCCAGTGTTATCAGCTGGGTTATAGAGTTCGAAATAGTCTACATTTTTATAGTATTCAAGAAACGCTGACAGGGTGCCTGCTTCAACTTGATTTAACGCCAGGCTCGGTGGTGTGAGCAAACCATCTCTTGGGTCCATCTTATTTGTACCCAGTTCCGATTCAATCCAATCATTTACGCCATCACCGTCAGAGTCAGTTGTTAATTCACACTGGCTTGTTTCATGACACAGGCCGTAGTAATAAAACAGTGAGCTTCTGACTACCGGCTTGTATCGCTCAGACACTTCATTAGATCCGTTCATCAACTTAACAATAAAGTCAGTTCTTGAAAGACCTGCGTTTAACTGGTTAACCCAATACAAACGGCCAGAACCTAACATCTCTTGTTTCACTGCAAAAAAGATAGCATTACTGATTGAGTCATAAAAATGGGCACTGGATAGACTTTCAGGGTGATTGCGCTTTCCTTCATCAGATTGCAACATTGCGTCGACAACCTCTTGAATAGTCACATTACTGTAGCGCACCGTATAGGTTAAAAATGACAGCTCAAAGCGGCTCAACTCACGCTTTAAGATGACATAGCCGAGCTTCAACAAAGTATATGTTGCCTCATGATCGGCATTGGTCGGCACCCAACCTGTTGGAATGTCCCTATTAAAACCATCAAGCAACGCAGAGCGCTGTAGATCGCCCCAGTTGAGCCTATCGAGCCCAGCACTGCCTCGTTTTATTACATGCAGCTGATCGCCTGAGGTCGTCACCCATATTTCATTGTCGCCCACCAACATGGGCTTTTGAATTGTACGAGCGCCTAATTTATATACATATTTGGTTTCACCATCTAAAGCATTGAGCGCATATAAAGCGCCGTCATCAGAACCGTAAAATAGCGTCGCATCAGTTTGCCTTTCGCCCACTAATAAGCCTTCGGCTTCTATGGCCCCCTGCGTGGTGTTTTTCCACAATTGCGTGCCGTTTTGGTTCCAGGCATAAATACTGTGATCGCGAGATCCAGCAAAAATAACATCCGTGCCAATACCCGATGAAGTGACAATGGCACGTGAAGACAAAAACCCACCTGTTGTATTACACCACTTTCGGTTTTGACCAGAAAAAGCACATAATTTATTGTTCATACCCACATAGATTTGACCACTTTTTCCTAATGTAGGGGTGTGGTTGAGCGGGTCGATAACCTCACCAATGTGCTCACCGGTGCTGTATTCGACAATTGGGCTGTTAATAAACTTATTTTTTACGCCAACAGAAATCCCGCCTTGGTGATAAGCATGTTTCACATCGGTTGGTAAATTTCTAACCGTCAACACTTGAGCGCCATTTGCGCTCGTTGTGAGCGTGACATTACTGGCTGCAATTTGATGCGGGATCGCCGTCAGGTTTTCTTGAATAAAGATCGGCCCTTGCTGATGAAAGCCAGCACCCTGTATCTCTAAACAGTCACCCGTGGTACACATTTTTGCCAAGCTAATAATAGGCGGAGCATGTTGAAGCGTTAACGTTTGTCCTCGTGCGCATTTATTTGCGTTATTTACATTACACGCACTAATCCGATAGTTTACCTCGTGTTGTATGGCAGGGCTTTGGACAGAGAAAGACCTGTTTCTGGTGTTTGATAACAGCGTTCGCCAAGGTCCCGAAGCAACTTGGCTTTCTAGTTTAAATCTCACAGAGCTGCTATTTTGGTCCTCTGAACTCCACGCCAAGGTATAAGGGCCGCTTGGTATGTTATCTATATCCGTCGTAAACCTCGGCGGCAATGGCAAGCCCCCTTCGTTATTATTGGTGTAGGTCACACACAAGTTTCTAATGCTGTTGTAATTTGTACTACTCGATAGGTTGCCATTACGCGCTACGGCGCAATAGGTAAAAGTTTCATTAAACGTGTCAGACGATTTACGTATTTCTTTTTCAATCTTGAGGCTATCACTATTAAAATGAATATCCTCGAACTGCTTCCACTGCTGTGGGTCATTCAGATTAGTGCCCGTATTATTGCTCGCACGTTCAAAAATAGAATATTTATCGGCAAAGTTGACCGGCGGCATGGTTAGAGTAAAGTGCCCAGGTGCGTCTGCACTGGGGGTAATACTGAGTCTAGGTGTAGTCGGTGCAACTGACTCAATAGTAAAACGATATTCGCCTACACTCTCATACCGCATCTCAGTCTGATTGACTGCTATGCGTGCTCGTACTTTAAAAGTTTGTTTGTCACTCAGTGTGTTGCCGGGTTTCCATTTGATGGGAAATACGCTCGGTAACCCCTGTTCATCCAAATTTCCTGGATTGATCGCATCGGCTACCACAACGCCCGACTCTCCACTTTTATATAGCTCTATGGCATTAATTTTTGCGCCTAAATGGGCACTGCTCAATGCCCCCAATTTCACATGGTATGTATATGTAGTATTTCGATTGTGGACTTTACTGTCCGAGGGCGGATCGTTTAATAGAATAGCTACAGGCACAAAAACAGTGAGACCGACTGAACCGGGCACCCATTTATCTATTACATCATCTTTAGCTAATATCACCACAGTATACTGCGCTGTAATATTGCTTGATGGGGCTTTAAAGGAGAGCGCGTACTTGTCGTTTTGGTACACCAAGCTTCCAGATCTGTTATGGTTACTAGGACAAGACGTTATATTTGATTGCGAACCGGGCACGACACAGACTTGTAATCTCTCTTGTGCTACCCGTGCGCCTGCATCCCACGCCTTAAAGGTCAGGGTGACGGTTTCATTGGCGTTTGCAAATTCGTTCGTTAAAGCTATCTCGGTAATACTTGGTAAAGACGCGGTCTTAAGGTGGATAGCATTGGATGTACCACTGCCTGAGCGTGCGGTAAATGTCGTATCCTCAGTAACAGAAAAGCGTTCGCTACAAGCCGTTTGCTTTTTATTACCACTCTCAAAGCATGAGAGCGTTTCAAAGACACCCGCTAACGTCAGCGTGCTCGCATTTTTTACGGTTGTATCGTTTATGATTGCACTGCTTGGCCAATTATAAGACTGAGCATCTGGATCATCGATACTGACAACAGCATGGACATCTGTACCTACAGTTAAAACACTGTTATTGGCGAGCTCATTGCCATCGACATCATAAACTTTTAAAGTGACTTGCGAAGGCCTATCCTCTTCTGTCGCTTTATGTACAGTTATAGTTTTGGAATCACTGATATTAATATCATTGGTCGCTTTAACCGTGTAATGCACATCATTATCATACCCTACCGTGATATTCGCGCTCTGATCTGAGCTCGAATTTGGATTAAAGGTTTTGCGATAACCTCCATCGATACAGGCACCTGCCGTATTACTTTGGCACAAGGAAAAAGATTCAATCTGGCTGGCTGAGTCCGTTACACGTGCTGTTAGGGTAACTTTAGTATCATCATTTGCATCACGCGTATGCCCAAAAGCGATGCTCGGCTTTGAGTAGGGTTTAACTTCAAGCGTTCTATTACAAACAACAGGATCCAAATTAGCTCCATTACCCCAACTGAATATAGATATAAATCGGTAGCTCCCAACCCCAAAGTCACGCGTCGTTTGATAGATATGGCCATTTGGCGCTGTAATATTCGTCACCGTGCCATTGGTGAACATCATGACATCCGCAAATCTCGATGCCATTCTTGGGTCAGCTAGTTCGACGGTAAATCTTTGACGTGTCTTGCCACTATCAAGACCCACCGTTTTTGTTCCGCCCAAACAATATTGTGGCTTACTTGACGCATTTGCCTGAGTTGCAAAGCCAATACACATCAATAAATACAAACATAAGGTGTTAAATTTACTCATGCTGACCTCCTGGTTGCTTGACAGCATCTTGCACTGTGGCAGTCCATTCCACTTCAAACATGTTGTCGATTTTTACCGACTCCTCATTAAGCTCTGCCAACTCCATATTAGAAAGCGCTCTCAATGGTACTGTAAAGGAATAGAGTGGAGGATCTATCGGTCCAATTATGGGCCCCCCCGGATTGTCTCCCGGGTCAACACCGGGATCGCCGGGGTTAATTGGTTCAGCGCTACTTCCACCACTATTCGAAAACTTAATCGAGGTCAATTTGGTTTCTTGTGAATGAATATCTTGATATTGGAAATAGACTCGGCCTTCTCTGCGATTGATTGCGGGGGTCGCAACGATAGACTTACCTAGCATAGACGCAGGTAAGTTTGATGTTTTACGCAACTCAACCAAATTAGACGTATATTCAAGGACGAGTCCCTTATGACTAACAAAGATAATGCTGCTATCGACTTTATTGGGACCTTGGTAAAGATCCATAACAAGTGCACCTGCTATCACAGCATCGGTTGTTGTTTTGCAAGATTTACGCGTCGAGTAATTCACATTTAATGAACAAACAGCCCCTGAGCCATCAATTTTACTCACCCCAAAATATAAGTTGCCCTGCTCGACCAAGGGCTTATTAACCACTTTACCATCTAAAGGTATTGACCATACTAGTTCAGGTGTTGCTTTTGAATAATCTACTTTATGTAGGTTATTGGCCTTGTCGGCGACAAATAAATAACGATAGTTACCTTTAACTAGCGTACGTGGGATAATATCTATCCCCAAATTACGCAGTGGCATTAAATAGCCACTATCATTGATGGGGTCCTCAATTTTTGCATGTTTATATATTAACGTACTTGACTTTGTTCTAACCCCGCCAACACCGAGCGTTTGTATTGTGTACTTGGTATTTTCATTTATTCGTACTGGTACACTGCCATTTTTTGGTAAATTGGTTAAATACACTCTGCCATTTTTTAACAAGTTAACAGTATGCGCACCACTGCTTTTCCAACGGATTGTAGAGGACTCCCAAGGGTATATAGCACCTTTGCTATAGGACAGCTCTTCAATAGCATGTAAATAAATTGATGCATGAATACGTTCAGAGATAATACCATCAGCACATCCAAACCGATTACAAGGGACAACTAAATACCGTACATCTGAACGCGGATTAGTAATTTCAATCGAGTTTGTATAGGTTGTATATTCAGGTAAAGGGAAGCTATTAAATTGACTCATGCCTCCACCTGGATCTTGACCATACCTTGCTTGATATATTGTGTCTCCGGGGTATGGGATCACGGCATACTCAGTTGCGCCTTCAACTTTGGTCCATGATAACTTATCTTTTGTGCCTTTGACGTGAAGTGCCACCTCACCATCCGATAGCCGTGGTTTTAGATTAGAAAACCCAAAACAAGAAAAGCTAATTGATGAAACCAGCACAATATTTAAAAATTTAATATTAAACAATTAAAACAACTCCCTGCAATAAATCCGCACGAAATTTAACACAAAATAATCACACCATAAACATAACAAACAAGAAAAACAAAAAATTAATACTATTATAATCAGGTTAATAAACAACCAATCAAGGAATATAAATTTATTAATCAACAACCCATAAAAAATCACCAAAAAAAAGAACCCTCATTAACAAAAAAGACAACTTTCAGGGCAAATAAACAGCTCTTTTTCATCGTTTAGTGAAAAAATAGTTTTATAAAAATAATAATCACCTAAATTAATACAATTACGTTTTCCAAGTGTTACTGCTAGCAATAGGCTTTATTACAAAGAACCCCACTCAAATGAACAGCTATTCTCTTTATAACTAAGCCAAAATCAGGTTTGCGACATGCAACAAAAGTTGTCACCGAAAAGGTCAACTGGGCTATGGTGGTTACTTCCCTTATTAACAGTGTTTTTTAATTAAGAGTCTTTAATTGTGTCGTCAGTTTTTGCCATAACTAAAAGCGTAATAAGTTAGTACGTTATATTTCCCCGATTAAAAATCACACTAAACAATACTGCTTTGGTGTATCTATGCTTAGTTTTAGGCAAATTATTTTTTAGTGTTTATTTATACGAACTGTTAATTCACTCACTTTTTATGCTGCTTATATCAAAAGGAAAAGTGCTACTAATTAAAAAAGAGCCCTGATAAAACGTCTTTTAAACAAAATTAAACGCATCAACTTAAGCCTTATTGATGCCATTAACTTTGTCTGTAATATTGACGCCTATGCAGAGCTCAAAGAAGAAACACAGAGTTATTATCGCAAGAACTGCGCAGTTGCGGGCTTGCAAATAAAACTGAACTATTGATATTACTTACAATTCATAGAGTTCAGATAAGCGAAGGCCAAGTTACATTTACATCCTTGATAAGTTGAAAACCCGACATGCACAGGCAATAATCAGTGAGCGATTTGCTTTCATAAGGAATGAATATGCCTCACATTAAGGTAAGAACGACCCACAGATTAAAGTCGAAAAACGCCCCCGTCTCTCATCAATTAACCCTAGGTCTCTAACATGTTGCAAAATACACATAGCCTTATTATTTATGCTCTGATTATGTTTGTCGCAGGCCTTGGGATCCCTGTCATGGCAGCCTTAAATGGCGGCTTAGGGAGTAAATTACAAAACACAGCCCTTGCTGCGGCAATTTTATTGTTTATTGGGCTTTGCATAGCCCTTATCTATTTATTTGCCAGTAACGGGGTGCCAAAAACACTGTTTGTGGCAGACACGCCTTGGTATTTTTATTTAGGTGGGTGCTTTGTGATGTTTTATATTTTAACCATAACTTGGGTCGCCCCAAAGTTTGGTATTGCCAACGCCATTACTTTTGTGTTGCTTGGCCAATTAGTTGCAATGACGGTCATTGACCATTTTGGCTTTTTTGGTGTGAAACCGTTTGAATTAGATTTAAAAAGACTAACTGGGTTAGTTTTAATGATAACTGGCGTTTTACTCGTACTGAGCAAACCTCAACATGCCTGACACGTTACCAATCGTCGAATAAACAACGACTAAGCACATAGGAGTGCGCTGTGCAAACAAGAATACTGATAACACTTGCTGGATGGCCAGCAATCATTGCCAGACTTGGCAATGACACTTGCGTGATGATTTGGTCTGCGCTGGTCGAAAGCATACAAAGTGATACCCAAACCCCTCTTATTGAACACAGCTATGGAGAAGCAGAACTTTGCTTTGAGAGCGACCGATTTGCCAATAACAATGACGCTGCACATTATATAAGTCAGCGTTTATGTGAAGAGTTAAATAAACGACTAGATTCATCGTTAGTGCGTTGCTCAGATATTCAAGTCAGCGCGCAAAGTATTTCATCCGTAACCCCTCACAGTAATGCCATTCGCTCAACAGTCAGCAAAGCCCACTTAGAAGTTGACACCGCCGGAGCAACTGAACTTGACGACATATTGGCGAATAAACGACTCGAGCCATACTGGCAAAGCATTCAGTATGTTCAATTTGACAGACTATTTGGCTATGAAGCACTCATCAGAGGCCCCCTTGACTCAAGCTTACATCGGCCAGATAAACTCTTCGACGCCGCGTTAGCCAACGGACGACAAGATGAAGCTGAATTACAGGCATTACTCACGCACTTTAAGGCACACACAGCAGTATGTAACACACAAAAAGCTTGTATGCTCACCGTTAACCTATCGCCAAAAATGCTTTTTTGCGAGCAGGTCAACCACCTACTACTCACTCACCCTTACCCCGAGTATATTTGTCTTGAGTTAACAGAACATGTACCCGTTAACGATTGGGCATCGCTGCAAGAGAAAATGACGTTCTTACGTCAACTTGGCTATCAAATTTGGCTCGATGATGTTGGTTGTGGATTTTTTGAAATCGAAACCATCAATATCGCAAAACCAGATGTCGCAAAACTGTGTATCACTATCATCGGCCAGCTACCTAACAATCAACATATTGTCAATGAATTAAAACAAGTGATCCAAACCGTACACCAATACGGTGGCAAAGTCCTCGCTGAAGGCATAGAACATGCTGAGCAACTATCCATCGCAAAATCCATTGGTGTTGACTTAGCCCAAGGCTACTTTTTCGACAAACCCAGTCCTGTCAAAATGCTCTGCTAAGCAAGGTAAAAAACGGCATTCAATAAAGTCATCTTTATGACGCTTATTAATGCCTTCATTCAGCTATCGCTCCTTCTTCCTCTATTTTTGGATGTCATAAATTCTTGATGTACCGACTATATGCTAGCGCCTGTCTCAATCAAACGATGCTTTAGCGCACACAATAAAAATATGGAGTATAAAATGAAGAAGGTGAAATTGAGCCTAATAACCTGCTCACTGATGGCATTACTTAGCGCGTGTAGCGGCGATGATGGTAAAGATGGCCCAGCTGGTAATAATGGCGTTGATGGCACGGCAGGATCAGATGGCCAAGCAGGTCTTGCCAGCCTTATAAATCAGCAAACACTGGACATGGCTCATAGCCAATGCTTTTTTGGTGGCATCGCTTTGCACTCAGGGTTAGATCTAAATCGTGATCAGATATTAGATAGCTCAGAAGTAAACCAAACCAACTATGTATGTACTCCAACACCTATTAATGCACAAGGAAGTAAGCTACCTTACTCAGCGATGAGAGCAGATTTACAAAACGGCAGTATTGCAGGCAGTCGCTTTGAGATCCGAAATGGTGGCTATGGCTCAGATATGGTGGCTCATCCGGGTCTCAAGAACCAATTTTATGCGCTGACTGATCGCGGTCCCAATGCCACTTATACCGGTGACTATGGCAAAGGAAAAACATTTCCTACCCCTGACTACACACCTCGCATTGGCCTATTTGAGCTAACGACTTCTGGCACCGTGATCAAATTGAAAGATGTTCTGCTTAAGCGCCCCGACGGCACGCCAATCTCCGGACTGCCAAATGCTTCAGATTTAGGCGGCACAGGCGAGACGCCTTATCTGGTAGATGGACAACCTATCCTAGTAGACCAAAGTCAACCGTACCACCAAACGCAAAACCCCATTAAATTAGATAATTACGGGCTTGATGGTGAGGGCCTTGTGGCGCTATCTGATGGCAGTTTTTGGGTGAGTGATGAATATGGTCCGCATATTGTCCATTTTGATAACGAAGGTAAAGAGATAGAACGTATTAATGCATTCGCTCACGATGAACGTACAAGTATCACGCTCCCCAAAGAGTATGCTAAGCGCAGAGCAAACCGAGGCATGGAAGGACTCGCAATTACGCCTGATGAAACAACCTTGGTCGGTATCATGCAATCAACCCTGTATAACCCTGATAATACGGTTAAAGCACTCGATATTACTCGTATTGTCACGATTAATTTAAAAACGAAACAGATTGCTCAATACCTCTACAAACAAGAAAAAGCGCAAAATTCAAACTCCGCAATTGTCGCGCTCTCAAATACAGAGTTTTTAGTGATTGAACGTGATGGTGCTTTTTATGAGCAAACGCCAGACGCGATGAAACGTATCTACAAAATCAATCTCCTTGACGCCACGAATTTGGAGCAGATCACACCAAGCAATGAGCTGACACAAGACGATAATTTAGGGTTATTAATCGCAGGGCAAACTTTGGAGCAAACAATATTAACTTCAGGCTGGGACACACTGACGACACATGGGATAACTCCCGTTAGTAAGTCATTGGTGTTAGATCTAATACAAGAGATCCAATACCCCCATGATAAGCTTGAAGGCATGTGGTTAATTGACAATAGTCGCTTGGCAGTACTGAATGACGATGACTTTGCAACCTGGTCAACAGATGGCGTACTAGAACAAAAATATTTAGATACTGCGAAATCAATTGTAGATAGTAATACACTCTACTTTTTTGAAAATCTCACGCTTGATAAATAATATAAATAGCGGCTTCGGCCGCTTTTTTTCTATTTAATAGAATAGACAGGAGTAATTTAGCTATAAAATAGAGAGATACTAAATACATTTAGCAAATAACATTAAACACTTCACCTCAGAAAAAACCAGTCAAAGCATATAATATTCAGCATTGATTTATCGTATACTCATTACTCTTAATCGATACCTTAATAATAACACATCTATAAAATCTACATCGATAAAAATAGAATGAAGGAATAGTTACCGTGCTTAAACAATGCATATTACTTATACTCGCTGTATTTTCGCCTATATTATTTGCTGCACAAGTGTTTACATATATCGAAAAGCACCCTGATAATACATGGACAGTGACCTATCGCGTTGATACACCAGTTAATAAGCTTGTATTTAACAGGACACCCGATAACTCAAGAGTAAAAAGGTGGCAGCCCAATAGCCCAAACTATGTGATAAGCTTTAGCGAGGAAAATGTACAAGAAAGTATCACCAGAAAAGATGGACACCCATTCTCTCAAGTCACAATAAAACTCACTCCAACCTATACGCCATTGCCAAAGGAATATGCGCCCTTTTCCCCATTTTCAGACAATGGCATACTGATTCATTCGGCACGTTTTTTTGCTTGTGCATCGACCTGTAATGAAGGTGCGAATGCGTGGCCAATCGAAGTCAGAGCTTCAGGCAATCATATGATTGTTGATGGCAAAGTGCATAAAGACCAGGCACAGTGGATAGCTAAAAACAGTGGTCAAAAAGTGTATGTTGGACAAACAGCGCCAATTGAAGATACTCACTTTGTTAGTCTAATTGATGGACACTTGCCCTCTACTTTGAAGAAACATATCGAACAAGACTTACCGAAACTGATGGACTTTTTTGCAAACAAAATGGGCCCATTAGATTATCGCCCTGCCTTATTCGCTTCATTCAGTGACACTACCGACGGTAAATATGGCCGCCAAGGTGGTACGTTATCCAATCAAATTTTTATGCATTGGTACGGGAACAAAGCCATTGAACAAGTCGATAGTGAATCTATTTTTTGGTTTTTTGCGCACGAAGTAGCTCACCTCTATCAAAAGCAAGGATCTGATATTGAGACCCCCACAGAAGCATGGTTACATGAAGGCGCAGCTGAGTTTTTGGCGGGGATTGCTTCTGCAAAAGTGGCAAACAACACTGACTTGCTCTCACAAAAGGTTGCGATTGCACAGCACCAATGCATTGAGGGGCTAGCAGATCAGCCAATCTATATTCGCGCTGTAAAATCAAACCCCAGGTTACACTACAGTTGTGGATTAGTACTTATTAATGAAATCAATGATGCATTGACCGCTCGCAAGAGCACGTTCGACATTTTTAGTGCATGGCAAGTATTCAACCTGCATATAAAGTCTGGTAAACCTGCGTCTGTTGCTACTTTTATTGAAGGGATGAAGCCTTATTTATCTCAGGAACTAGTCAGCTCATTGATGCTGTTAACGCAAAGTGCACACTTTAACGCCGCCACCTTTTTTAAAAAATTAGCCAAAATACAAAATGGCAACACTGTTTGAATTAAGCTGTTTTGTGAGCATGAGCACTTGTCGTGTTTACAACAGGCAAAGTGCTAAATACTCACCGCTGTCGCACAAGTTCATTTATTTTTGGAGCTATTAGCTCACCCAAAAACGTAAAAACCGGTGAACAATCCCCCACTCAACCTTGCTTGCAATAGAGTGTTTTACCGTGGCTTTGCTACTTTTTTAAATTCAATAATGGACTTGTAGAATGGATATTGCGCAGCTTAATTTTTCAGTGTCGTTATTTGAATAGAAGCTAATTTTTCTGTGTCGGTAACGCTGATTGCTCACTTAACACCCCAGACCATTTATGTTTTATTCTCGTCAAGGTGCCATTCTCGCTGATCCGCTGCTTCCCCAAGTCAAACTGCTTAAGCAATTTTTTAGCCATCGGGTTACCATATGAAGCGGCAATAAACTCTTTGTTGCTATCAAACATCGGTAGCTTAATGATGTCACCTTCTAAATCATGTTGCTGCAAAACAATGTCCCAAACTCCTTCATAACCTGCAAAGCCTTGCACTCGTCTACTTTTCAACATTTCGAACCCTTGAAATATGCCTCCCACATCATACTTTTTAATATTAGTAGCCTGATCCCACTTGGCACCGTAATTGAACCCCCGCATTTGCGCAATCGTCTCACCCTCAAAGGTCGATAGCGACTTCCACTCAATAGATTGTTCCTTTAAAACATAGATACGGTAGTACACCGTGTTGACATACTCCTTGGAGTATCGATACACTTTTAGGCGCTCTTCACTGATGCTAACTGGAAAGATTAAATCGACTCGACCATTATCAAGGTAGGTCAATGCTCTGGCCCAAGGCACGACCCAAAGCTCTACTGTGTAGCCCATTTCGTGAAAGCTCTCACGTACTACATCCCACGCAAACCCTTTAAATACCGGGCTATCTTCTCCAGGTGCAACCTTGACCAAATGAGTATCACCATTGTCTAAAAACCCAAATGGTGCGTAATCAGGTAAAGTGATCACTGACACCGTTTTTGCACCTGCCTGCCAAGCAAAGCCAAATGTTAAACATATTGTGACCAATGCTCGCAACAATAGGACCATTATACCGCCTAGAAAAACACCTTTATTAAAAGCTTAGTTAAGTTCGTCATATCTGACAAAACAAATCTGTTCCCCCTATATAATTTGCTGTTAAATAAAGCCTTTAGTATCAATTGAATTTGCAAAAGCAATCTTTTATGTACTAGCTTAACCAAATACCGATACAATATTAATGCCCAACAGGTTCAACTTTGAACATGGGAAAAATGACAATAATAAAAATTCAATGGGGATAAGATGCGTTTAAAACTGACTCTTTTTATGCTGGCTTTGTTGATAAGCTTATTTATGTGCAGCTCGACTACTGCGCTTGAGCATCGACTACCACAACACATCCAACTCCAACATCAATCTATTCATCTGCATGTAGATCCAGATAAAGCCACCTTTTCAGGCACCACAACCCTTAATATTATGCTCACCAAACCCACTCACGTAGTCGCTTATCATGGTAAAGGGTTGACTATCGATCACGTCTCTTTGATACATCAAGGAAAAGAGACGCCGCTGAGTATCAGTGCGCCAGATCACTATGAGATTATTAAACACGATTTACCCACAGAAATTAGCGGCATAGCCAAACTCAAAATCGCGTACCGCGCTCAAATATCTGAACATGTTGAAGGGCTATACCGTGTCCAAAACGACCAAGGCCAAATTTACTTATTGTCTCAATTTCAATCTATGGAAGCACGGAGAGTCTTTCCAACATTCGATGAGCCCGATAAAAAGGCCACGTTTGCTTTTAAGATAACCACCCCTAAATCATATACTGTACTTCACAATACTCTACCGAGCGCCATTGAGCTTAAGGGTAAATTGAAGACAACACAGTTTGCCAAGACCCCAAAGATGAATACCGATATTCTGGCGTTAGCACTGGGGCAATTTGCTGAATATGATGTAGCCAAAAGCCGCCTAAACACCAAGGTATTTAGCCCTAAAAAATCGCAAGTAAAAGTCCCTGCCTATTTTAAAGAAGTCGTAGATGGCTCACTCACCTTTATCGAAGACTACTTAAATAGCCCATTCCCCTTCGAGCGGCTTGACTTTGTGGTTGGCAACTTTGGCAGTGTTGCAGCGATGGAAAACTTGGGCTTAGTCGCATTGAATGAAAACCAAGTCCCTACCCCAGATGCAACGCCTCGTGCACATTGTCAGTTTAAAAAGCTCATTGCCCATGAAATCGCCCATAGCTGGTTTGGTAACGACATAACCATGGCATGGTACGATGATTATTGGCTCAATGAATCTTTTACTGAATTTATCGCCGCGAAAGTGGTTCAAACCCTTTACCCAGAAACGGCTTCTTGCACGTATGTACCGCAAGCAAAGGCATTCAATGACGATAACCAACATGCAACCCCACTGATTTTTGACGTAAAAACACGTGAAGATACTGTGGCATATGGCCAACTCTATTACACCAAAGGCCGCGCTATTCTAGACATGCTTGAACAGGCTTATGGCACAGAAACGCTGCAGCAACGGTTGCAACTTTATGTGAAAAAATTTACTGGTAAAAATGTCAGTACGCGCCAATTCTTGGCTTTATTACCCGATACTAAACTGCAAAACATGATCGCCAGCTTTACCCAAAATACTGGCTACCCACTCATCACCATGACCAAAAAAGATGGTCACTACATGTTAGCGCAAAACGATATATTAAATAGAAACGATATGCTCTGGACAATTCCAGTATCGCTAAAGCTATGGGATGGAAAACAAGTCTCCACACAAAAGCTGATATTAGAAGACGCTGAACTTAAGATTACTCTCCCTGCCAATGTTCACAGTATTTTCCTAAACACAGGAGGGGCAGGCTACTTTCGTTATGTCGATAACACAGGACTCAATGAGTTTCCTTTTGACAAACTCAGCCCACCGGAGCAGGCCTCATATCGAGATAATCAACAATCTTTAGCGATCAGTGGCCACATTGAATACTTGGCGTATATTGATAGTGTGGTACGTGAGTTAAATCAAATAGCACTCGACTCTGAGCAAGCCAATACACTTATCAACGAATTACACTACGTATTCATTGACCATATTCAGCTTGGCCACCAGCAGCCATTCGCTCGCTATTTGAGTACACAGATCACACATCAACCAGATTGGGCGGCTCTACTTAAAAAGCCATATGGCGGAGATGTATTGCAATTTTTTGGCCTTTACTTAAAAGCACCTGACGCAATAAAAGCGGCAATAGAGTATTACAACAGACCTAATAGTCACCAACATCCGCATTTTGATAAAATGATTGCCGTGCTTGCAAGTAGCACAACCAATACTCAATACAAACAGTTTGTCACGCAGTTCAAGCAAATGCCCAGTCAGGTAAAAGACAGCATGTTACCGGCACTGGGATATGTGGATAATGCAGAGAAAGTAAAACTGTACTATGACTTACTTATTGACGACGCCACCAAAGGCATGGTCATCGATGTAAACTTTCAGTATCCGGCTTTCAATCCTGCCCTCAGAGTCATTGCTGCTGATTTAATCGCAAAAAGGAAAGAGGCAATCTTTGCTCGAATCGCCCCCGCTGCATTACAGTGGTTTCCATATAGTTTCATTACATCCTGCTCTAAAGCCCAACAGCAGGCTGTCAGTAAATTATTTAAAAATTGGTTACATATTGAAGGCCTTGAAGAAAAGCTAAATGTCGTGCTGCATAATATTGAGCAATGTACTGCCCGCTCGAAGAAGATCAGCCAAAGTCTGACATCAGTACATTAAGCAAAATAAAAAGAGCTGTTAACAGCTCTTTTTATTATCACCCAAAGGCACGGGCTTTTTGATAAGCGGGACGAGCTTGAACACGAGCTAGATAAGCTTGAATATGCGGCCGATTATCAAGCAATTTTAAGCTGCCAGCGATTTCTAATGAAATCGTCATCATGATATCCGCAGCACTGAATACGTCGCCCGAAAAATATAGTTGCTTAGCAAGTGTCTGGTCTATATAGGTCAAATCTAAATTCAACTCTTTGGCAATATATCCATCGAGTGGCGCATCACCTGAGCGTGTTTCCATTTGCATAAGCAAGTAGGTGATCACCGGCAAACCCAAGGACCCTTCCGCAAAATGAAGCCACTCTAAATAGGCATAATATGCTTCGCTGTCTTTGCTGGGGCGCAGGCTGTTTTGTGTACTTTGATCCAAAATGTACTCCAATACAGCGCCTGACTCACAGAGTATATGACCGTTATGCTCTATCACAGGTGCCTTATTTAACGGATGCACTCGCCCTAAGCTTGATGGGGCAAGCTTGGTGTTTTCATCTCGTTGATGATGAATGACATCAAAAGGCATATTCAGCTCTTCAAGCAACCAAATAACCCGCGTCGAGCGGGATTCATTCAAATGGTGAACGGTTATCATTAACGCACTCCCGATCACACTAACTGACTGACAAGTAACTCGCCGACTGCATGTGCACTGGCTGGGTTTTGCCCTGTGATGACTCTCTCATCTACTACTGTAAAACTCTGCCAAGGCTGTACTTTATGAAACTGCGAAGCCGTTCTTGTTAAGGACTCCTCTAACAAGAATGGAATGTCGTCAATGGTGCCAAAATCTACTTCTTCTTCTCGCGTGAATGACGTGACTTTTTTATCCGAAATCAGCGCGTTACCACTACTCAAAGTAATAGGTAATAAAGCTGCTGGGCCATGGCATACCGCAGAGATAACACCGCCTGTTTCGTAATGCTTTGCAGCCAATGCCGCCATCGTTTTATCAGTCGCCAAATCGCTTAACAGGCCAAAACCACCAGGGTAAAAAATAGCACCGTACTCATCAATATTTACTTCAGCAATACGTTGCGTATTATCAACTTTTTGTATAAATGCAGCATCTGCCAAAATATCACTGTTTACATGATCGCCCTCAATATCAGTGCCATATAACGGCGCTTTACCGCCTTTGAGTGACACAATATCAAACTCAATTTGATGCGCATTCAGAACAGCAACAACATGTGTTAGTTCAGGGGCATACGTTCCATTGGGCTGATCAGTATTACCCAAAGTCGCATGATTTGTGACAGGAATAAGCACTTTTTTCATCTCTTTTGTCCTTTGGCTTAAGTTATCTTGAAAACTACTGTATATTTTTTCTATATAAATGATAATTAGCTAATTCAGTGAAACACTTTTGCCATTTAGCAAAAGTGTTGAATTCATTGTTCAAGCTGACACTTAAGAATAGGCGTTATTTGATGGATAGCTTTGAAGGCGTATTTGAATTTGTTGCGGTTGCGGAAAGCGGCGGTTTTTCATCAGCAGCAAAAGTGCTCAATTGCAGCACTAGTCACATTAGCAGACAAGTTTCTCGACTAGAGCAGCGTGTGGGCTGTAGCCTCTTTGCTAGAACGACACGGCAAATCAATCTCACCGAAAATGGGGCCTTTTATTACCAACAATGTAAGCAGCTCATTACTGGCTTACAACAAGCCAATGAGCAACTCGCTCAACAGCAATTTAATCTAAGCGGCACGCTGCGTGTTAGTGCCGCTGGCGGCTTTGCCGAAAATTATATCGCCCCTGCCCTAATGGCTTTTGCCAAACTACATCCAGAGCTGTCTATCGACATCGATTTTAACAGCCGAATGGTTAATTTTGTTGAAGATGGCGTCGACTTCGCCATTCGTTATGGCGAACTCCATGATTCTAATTTAATTGCCCGTAAGCTCATAAGCCGTAACATGATGGCGGTAGCAAGCTCTGACTATTTAAAAAAAAATGGCACGCCCACACACCCATCAGAGCTCAAAAAACATAACTGTATTATTGCTAACAACGACAATTGGTCATTTCTGGTTGACGGTCAAAAACAAAATTTCAAAGTCAAAGGGAACTGGCGCAGTAATAATGCGAATGTCGTGGTGTCTGCTTGTATAAAAGGGCTTGGCGTCGCCTATATGCCGGATCGCACTTTTGACAGTGCCATTGATTCACAGCAACTCACACCTATTTTAGAGCCATTTTGGAGCTCTGGTGCAACCAGCTGGATCGTATACCAAAACCGTCAATTTCAACCTTTGCGCTCACGTTTGGCCATCGACTATTTGCTTGAGCATTTCAAAGACTTCTAATCTACCTTATATCCTTCAAGGCAAGTTTAGCTGTTATAACCTGTAATGTTTTTTCCTTGTACTGACGATTACCATCGAAGACGATATTAACCCATATTAACCCGCTTACAGCGTGTTTAAGGAGAAGTCGATGTGTACTCGAGTGCTAAATAACCTCAACCGCAAGTACATTGCAACCGCTAGAAACATGGACTGGATGTTCCCTTTACCCACTAGCTTATTTACCTTTGATAAAGGCCTAAACAAAATAGGCATGCCTATTTCAGATAAAAAAGAAGATAACGAAAAAGCGCTAAAATGGTGCTCAAAGTATGCCAGCGTCGTTGCCATGGTCGGTGATGAACAAAGTGGCTGGGCATCTTCTGATGGCATCAACTCTATGGGTCTAGTAGCAAACGTACTCTACGATTGCAATGCCACCTATGCCCAAAATCAACCCTGTAAAGACGGCAAATTAAGCGTGTTGCGCTGGGTGCAATATGTCTTAGATAACTTCGTGTTTGTAAAAGAAGTGGTCAGTGAATTTGAACAACAAAAGATTGAGTTAGTGCCTGCCGATGTACCCAATAGCAAAGGAAAACCGGCAACTTTACACTTATCCGTATCGGACGTAACCGGTAGCTCTGCCATCATCGAAATATACAACGGGCAGTTTTACATCCACAGCAAAGATGTCTATGTAGTCATGACCAACGACCCGAGCTATGACAAACAACTAAAAATTGATGCCTATTGGCAGTGGCAATGGTCAGATGACAATATTGCCGCCAGTCACACCATACCGGGTGGACCATTTTCTGCGGACAGATTTGAACGTGCATTATTCTATATTAGCCATATGAATGCCCCGACCAGCCATGATGAAGCACTCGCTCAAGCAAAGTCAGTTGTCGCGAATGCCTGTGTGCCATTGGGTTATAACGTACAAATGACTGAAAGCCCCAATATTTCCAATACGCTGTGGACCACCTTGGCAAATCACAACGAGCAAAAGTATTATTTCTGTAATGCTCGCACTGCCAATACCATTTGGGTAGATTTAAACACGTTCGACTTCAATGAACCGGTCAAGCGCCTTGATATGGTCTCCATCAGCTCAGAAAATCAGGTCATCAACCATAGCTATGAAGGCCAAGTCAACGAGCTACTCACGCCAGTATTAGACCCATACAGCCCCAACTTATTTATCCCCGATGCGCTTTGTCGAATTGGTGCCTAACTTGTACTCACTCAGCGTCGGATCCAGCCGATGCTGAGTAACAGCCTATTGCCCTGCTCAACTTTAGTCACAGCATGCACGCAACAATCAGGTCGAAAGAACTTTATTCTGTTTGACTCGTAAAGAGGCGACTGGCATATAAACTCGCCGCCTTTATTGGCTTTTTTTAATACTAGGTTCAGCCTAAAGTGCCGGCCCGAAGAGACTTCATCAATATGTTCTGGCACCTCACTGCCCTCTGGAAACTTTAACAAATAAACGTCAAATTTAATCGCCCAATAAGCGCCCATAACCAACATTTTTTGATAGCCTGATTTTTGTCGACCTTTTTGCCATCTAAATAGCCGTTTTAGCATGAGTCACCTCTTGTATGCCAATCCAGAGAGTACAGCCTAAATTACCTTAAAAAACAGGGGTTGAGAAGTATGAAATTCACAGCAAAGCGGGGAGAGATTGAGATGAAAATAAGAAAGAGCCCACCATAAAATGGGCTCTAAACAACACATTTAGAACGAATATGTCACTCTTGCACCGATTTCACGTGGGTCGCCTAAATCCACACGAGAATCGCCATTAGATGCTTGAATTTGACCCCAATCACTATAGTGCTTATCCAGCGCGTTTTTCGCATACGCTTCAAACTTCAGATCATCCATTTGATAACCCGCATTCACATTCATCAAGGTAATTGCTTTTACTTTATTGGTATTTGCCGCATCCGCATATACTTCGCCGGTGTAACTTACGTTCGTTGTAAAGAAGTAGCCACTCTTTGCAAAGTACCTCATGCCAACCACCGCGGTATGCTCTGGTGCATTGGCAAATTGATTACCTGATAAGTCATCACCTCGGACATTTAATTCTTTGTATTTAGTTTTCGAAATCGAGCCACCTAAGAAGATGTCTAATTCATCCGTCACTGCATAATCAAATGACACTTCTACCCCGGATAGCTCAGAAGCACCGGCATTGACCACCATTTGGAATGCATCATTACTGGTATTTGGCTCTGGCACAGACACTTGTTGGTCTTCCCAGTCGGCATAATACATATTTGCATTGAACACCCCGTCACCATCTAACACAACAGCACGTACTGCAAACTCGTAATTCCAAAGCTCTTCTGAATCAAATTCATTGATACCATTGAGCAGTAACATCTCGGTACCGCCAGAACGATAGCTCTTTTTCACAAAGAAACTCGTAGACACATCATCATTCCAGCTGTAAGTTAGGCCAGCATGCGGCAGAAAGTTTGAAAAATCCGTCTCTGCAACAGAGCGCGGTGTATTTGTTGCAAGCGCACTTAATTGTACATTCGCAAGCGTAATCACTTGGTTCAATGTCATGCCTGTGCCTGGCAACTCAAAACTGCCTCTTGGATCGCCCTCTACGAAAGTGTCTGCTAAACCAGCATCAGACTTTGCGATGTTTTGAGAGATAACTGTTTGCGTTTCTTTGTCATAACGCGCACCAACTGTGAACAACCAATTATCATCAAACTTATATTCCCACTCAGTAAAAATGGCTTGGTTCTCTATTTCAACGTCGCTTTGACCATCTGAATAAAGATCCCAATGTTGTGGGAAAATACCTTCCGCTAAGAACAATTGTGGATTCGGTTGTGTCAGTAAACCGCTCAATGCCCCTGTTGCAGGCATCTTAGTCACGCTTGACTCAAAGATATTGAAAAGGCTCACAAGATCAAAATGATTATCAGAAATATTGCGACGAATACCGTCTACTTTACTGATGTAAATACCTGTACTACCTCTTAGCTTATCACCCGTATAGTTAAACCTTAGCTCTTGAGAGAAATTCTTATCTTCATCGTTACGCGTAATAATCCCGCCAAACTCTTCAACTGTTTGCTTCGTTTGGTCAATGTCGTCAATGCGGATCCGCTTACTATTTTGATAAGCACTGATACTGTTTAAATCCCACTCATCATTAATGTTGTAATCAACTTTAAACGATAAGATATCTGCTTCAATATCATGGCGAGAAACTTCGTTACTGGTCGAGATACGCGCTTTTGCATCATAGTCATGATCGTTTACACGCCACTCACCAAACCCGCTGTCAGTTCGCTGATAACTTAAGATCATGCGCAAATCGTCATTTGGCTCAATCAATAACTTAGCGCGGATTGACTGATCGTCATCATAGCCGTAATCATCTTCACCGCGAGTTACGTTTTCAATAAAACCATCAGCACTGGAGTCCTCAATCGCCACCCTAAGTGCCAAAACATTATCAATGATATTGACGTTTGCAACACCTTTTAGCTCTTGTCTACCATAGTTACCAAAACCGACACTTACAGCGCCTTCATTAGCATACACAGGGTCTTTAGAATTAATAACCACGGCACCCGCTAAAGCATTTCGACCAATGTTGGTTGATTGCGGTCCGCGTAAAACTTCAACCTGCTCAATGTCCCATAATTGACTTGCACCTTCACCTTTTGCCCAACCAGATAAGGTCACACCATCAAATACAACCGAAGCAAGCTCAGCACGATTTGGCTGTGTAGGTGAGCCACTGTTTACACCACGAATAGTAAAACTAAATGCGTCACCGACAACACCAGGCGTTAACTGAAATACATCAGATACATCCGTTAGATTGTTTTTTTCGATTGCCACATCGGTAAATACTGCAACACTTTCTTTCGTGTCTTGCAGTGAATTTTGTATCTTCTGACCTGTTACAGTGACCACTTCGATTTTAGAAGACTGCTGAGATTCTGTATGATCATGTGCGAACGTAGAAGCAGAAAAAAGCCCAGCAAGACAAGCTGCTATGGCTGTTTTTTTCGGGGTTGAAGTCATGATAGTTCCAATATAATAATTGTTGTTAAGAAAAGCGCGCAAGTATTGTATTGAAAATCACACAAATAGCAATGATAAGAATTATCATTAACAAAGCAGTAATCAAACTTACAAGTGAATATTCCCAATAAATATTCACTTGTAAGTAATAAAAACAAGTTCCCAAATCAAACACACCCCATTCTTAATCCCGCTAAACTGAATAAAAATATAGGCTTACTTCACACTATAAAACTTGCGAGACTACACAGAGGTCTTTGCAGATGGTTCGATATATGCTGTGTGTTTTCGTCAATACAACTGAGTCACAGATCCAAACCCCGATTGTAACGAAGTACCACAATAGAGTGCTGTAGCACCTGCTAATATAAAAATTAAAAAAGTGGGCAGTTACGATATATGAGGGTTTTTAATGACAAATCCGCGCTCAGTCCCTGAGATAAAGCCTACTTTTTCATATACACCATGGGCGGCAGTTCGAGTTTCCCCAGACAACAACATGACTTTATAGCACCCTTGCTGCCAAGCCAGCTCAACGGCAGCTTCTATCACCTTTTCACTGAGCCCTCTGCGTCGAAATCGAGTGCCAGTAACGACATGCTCTATGACGGCAAACGGCCGTACATCGTTTGTTAACGTTGGTGCAATCGTCAGCTGGCAAGTTGAAGCGACCTCACCTTCCAGTTCAGCAACAATAAGGTGGTTATTTGGATCCTGTTCAATAATTTTCCAACCGGACATTAAGGCATCATGAGTCAAATCAGGGTCATGTGGCCTAAGTTCTTTAAACAACTGCATAATACCTGCTAAGTCTGATTGCATTGCCACGCGGATAATCGCCATTTTACTCACTCCTTTTAAGACGTCTAAGTTTCCTTGTTCATGTGCTTCTTAATAGTGGCACAAATAGCCAACAACTGACTACTCTAACACCACAATCTCATTTTTACTGGACGCCAGCTTTGAAAACAGGACATCACCGTTAAGACTCGCTCAGTCCAGCGTACACTTGGTAGCAGGCTATACCCTATTTTTGGGTGCGTCATAATTAAAGCGGGTGTTTTGGCATCATCATTGAGTACTTTGCGCAACTGTGCGATACAGCGTTGGATGGCGTTTGGACCAACAACCATGTTTGGCCAAATTTGCGTTAAGAATTGCTCATGTGTGACAACTTCTCCTTGATGCTTCGCCAAAAGCGCCAACACTTGTAATACTTTCGGCTCTACACTACGTACTTTATCGTCGACACGAATTTGAGATCGGTACATATTTACGTGAAATTCATTAATGTAAAACTCTTTCAAAGCACAGCTCTCTCAATTCAATATTATCCCTAACCGCTAGCTGACCTGACACAACAGCAATTCAATACCCGCTTTTTTTAACATGCTTGTACCTCTATGTCATTATATTTTCGCCATACACACTTAACAAAAATACTAATAACCCCATGATTAGAATGAAAATATTTTTCCAAAGCAAAGATCCCACACCTAGTTTAAAAAACCATCAAGAGTAAGCATTTGAGTTGATATTAAGAGATGAAACCATGCTATCGCTCAGTGAAAATCACGTTATTTTCGGCTTCTTAGCGACATCAAAAAACTCACTTAGATTATTGGGAAGTAAGGTGAAACATTTCAAATCGTGCGAAATGAAGTAGTCACGATCGCAGCTATAGAACCAAGTTAGACGACAGCTGGAACAGTGAATATAGCAGTGAACAAGCTTGGGTTAAGCTCAATAAATAGCGTGATTTAAAGTGTCAAAACACAGCTCTTACAAATACATCAGTACCAAAAAGATAGAGAGCTAACATTTTGCCTCAATCTTTTAGCCATAAAAGCCATATTTTTAACTCTGAAAACCCATCAAGCTTTCACCTCATATAACTCCAAAGGCAACCCATCAGGATCTTGGAAAAAGGTAAAGCGTTGCTGTGTATATTCATCCACTCTAACCGATTCAGTCACAACACTGTATGCGTGTAAATGCGCAATCGCGGCGTCTATATCTTCCACCTGAAAGGCCAAATGGCGTAATCCTGCGGCCTCAGGGCGACTGGGACGTTTGGGAGGGTTAGGAAATGAGAAAAGCTCTATTTGACGGCCATCAGGTAATGCAAGATCCAATTTGTACGAGTCTCTTTGTTCACGGTAGTTTTCAGCAAGTACCTCAAAACCAAGCACCTCTGTATAAAACGCCTTTGAGACTGCATAGTCAGTGCAAATGATTGCGATATGATGAATACCCTTAAGCATATTTAACCACCACTTAAAATTTAATACCGATCATAACGATGGAACAACAAGTGACGCTATGTCATACAAGAAAATTGCGCTAGATTATAAATGAGTAAGACATTTATTTCAGATAAAAATGTATGCCAATGTATCACAACGCCAAAATTCACTGCTTCAATGGCAATACCCACAAGGTTTAACCCAACCTAGCTGCTTTATTAAACCAATATCGAAAGTTACCTAAGCAATAATAACTAATATAAATAAACCAAAAGTCACGATTATCACTACAAAAATCAACCGAAGCAGTTTTAAGACCAGCGAACCTGATTAATAAATTAATAAATTAAATTGATATAAAACCCAAAAAATAAAGACCAACCTCATAAATAAAAAAAGAGCTCCTTATTCATAATATATTGATAAAATGAGATATAAATAAAAAACACCAATAAAAATATAACATCACCTTCTTAACAATCGCCCACTTTTAATCATTACACATTAAGTAAAATAGAAAATAACATTTTACACCGCCATCAATATATGTAACAAAATAAATCAAAAAGGAAATCTATTTAATATTAAAAAGTTACACAACCAGCTCACAATTGAAGGAGACAAAATGTTAAAAAAGCTAATAACAACAAGCATGCTGTTAGCATTAGGATCAGTTACACTCCCCTTGTATGCGCACACTAGCTCAACAAATGGTGTCAGCTCATTGCAACGCATACATAAAGACTATTCTTTATATTTTGCCAATGAAGAGCAAAGGGTTGAATATGCTCAACGATACCATGGACAAATTATCAATACCTTACACAATGCGCTGATTGTTTCTCTTAGCGAAAAAGAATTTTTATCCGCTCGCGCCTCAGGAGCAGTGATTTTAGAGCACGGACCCGCTTTGCCTGTGAACCGTGCTGCAAATGCATTGGTTAAAACGAGTCAAAGCACACTAACTGCGACACAAACTACTGGGATCCCAAACTTCCCGTGTTATCCAACACTCGAAGAAACACATGAAATTGCAGAGCAACTCGCTAAAAAATATCCAAATTTTGTAGAATTAAAGCATATTGGGCAGTCATGGAAAAAAGAACAAGGTATTGGCGGCCACGACCTTACTGTACTGGTGATTAAAAATAAAAAAAGAAACAAAAATAAAAAACTTCCCACTATGTACATGCAAGGCGCTCTGCATGCCAGAGAATATACAGCAGGAGCAACAACCATCAAGTTCGCACAGCACCTGTTAGAAAATAGACGCACTAATCCTGACATCAAGTGGATTTTAAATCAGAGAGAAATTCATATTTTGCTAATAGCCAACCCTGACGGTCGAAAGTATGCAGAGCTTGGTAAGCGTTGGCGAAAGAATACCAACACCGCCTATTGCGCCACAAACGAAGAACAAATCGGTGCAGACTTGAATCGAAACTTCGACTTTGGCTGGAACTCAACACCAAATTCCTCAGATGAACAATGCGCTAATACATATCAAGGTCCAGTGGCAGCCTCTGAACCAGAGACTCAAGTTATACAAAACTATATAAACAGTATCTTTGAAGATAATCGCGGGGAGTTAGACACAGACGCAGCACCGTTAGATACTGCTGGGCTATTTTTAGATATGCATAGTTATGGTGGTATGATCATGTGGCCTTGGTCACACTTACGTACACCGCCCCCCAACTCGGCGGGGTTATCTATGTTAGGACATCGACTGGCTGCTTATAGTGGCTATGAGGCTCATCAAGTTGGTAGTCGTTTTCATGTTGGCGGTTCTGCCGACGGCTATGCCTATGGCCACTTGGGTGTTGCATCTTTTACTTATGAGTTAGGAAAAGAATTTTTTGAGCACTGTGGCAACTTTGAAGGTGAAATCTTCCCCAACACGTTAAAATCCCTCATTTACGCCGCAAAAGTTGCAAAAGCGCCTTATAAAATATCCGGCGGCCCTCAGATACTTGATTACAAATTAGAAGGAGCCGGCGATGTTGCAGTACCACCAGGTACCCCCATCAATTTAACCGCGGGCATTTATGATGACTTTTTTGGTTACTCATCTTATGCACCATTACCACCAAGCCAAGCCGTCAAAAATGTTAAACTGATCATTAAAAAGCAAGGTGAAGGCGTTGTGCAAAGGCTTAAACTCCCTGCTGCCGATGGCATTTATGACTCATCGAGAGAACAGTTAAACTACGCACTCGATACAAGCAACTGGGACGATGGTCGTTACACTTTAATACTCAAAGCCCAAGATGTTACTGGTCAATGGGGTGTTAAATACGCGAAATACTTGACGATTGATGATGATGCAAGTGCACAAAATCAAGCGCCAGTTGCCGATTTTACCCCTACCTGCACTTACGGCACTTGCCACTTGGACGCATCAAAAAGCACAGATGACAAACCTGGCTTAAAGTACCGTTGGTTTATTGGTTCTGAAACATCCCGCGAAGAATATTCAGGTGAAAAGATAGAATATGTTCATGAAATGGCAGGCACTTATTACGTCTCGCTTGTTGTAGAAGATGCCAATGATATTTCCGCAGTGAAACATGCCGTTCTTGATTTAGATGGCAGGTATTTACCTATTCCTAACTTTACTTATCAGTGCAGCGGTCTCACATGCGAGTTTGATTCATCTAGCGCATCAGATCCTGACGGTCACATTGTTGAACGATTATGGCGCTTTGGTATCGATGCTTACTACCTACCGGGTAATGTGAAAGAGACCTTTACATTCCCAGCTGCGGGGGAATACAGAGTGGCGTTTGTCGCGCGAGACAATGACGGACAATACAATGAAACCTATCAATTCATCACTGTAAACTAAAGTAACTCTATAATGCTCAGCAACATAGATGCTGCTGAGCATTATAATATCGGTAATTACTTAGCCAACATCATTTCTTTAGCCACAATCGCGGCAGAATACATAAACATCGTAGATACGATACGCTCATCTTTAATCACTGCTTTTTTATCTTTCATCGTGGTTTTGTTTTGCGCAATCGCACCATTTTTATTTAATTGCTCTTCAACTAAGAATGGCAATAAAGTGCCTTGCTTTGCCCAGCTTTTGCGTCGCTCCGTTGAATTTGGAAAACCAGCGACTTTTTTACCTTTAATCATAAACTCACCTGAAGATAACTTCACATTCGAAAATGCGCCAGCACCATGTCCCGCTGAGCCAACAATGCCGCCTGCTTCATAGATATCTGCGATGATTTTTTGCAAAGCTTTATTGCTTGCTACGTCAAACAATGGACCATAACCACCGCCTATGTACACACCCCAATATTGGCTTGGGTCAATTTGAGACGGACTCAATGTATTATTGGTTTTTTCAGTAAAGCCTTCGTATTTCATGGTATAGGCACTGATACCGTAGGCTTCCATTTGAAACTCGACTTTACCGCCTTTTGGTGAGACAAAATCAACATCAACTCCATGACTGACAAAAACATGATATGGTGGTGCCACTTCCCATAAATTGTTTCTTGCATCACTTTTATCAGGATCTCCCATATCTACCAAGTTAGACGTGATAATAAGTACTTTCTTTCTATCGTTAGCCGATAAATCAAAAGATGACAAGCCACACAATAGCAACAGTAGAGAAACTAAATACTTCATATTTATCCTTATTATTTTTTAACTACATTAAGCTTTGACGCGAATAAAAACGAAAAGGTTTAAACATAAATACAAAATTTAAAAATATTTTTTTAAGAAAGTTACCAGCAGCACAAAATAGAGCAAACAATCTATTGATTTACTTTTTTTATACATTTTAGCTTATTTATTGGTGGGGCTTATTCTCATCAATAAATCAAAATTAAAAGGAAAATTAATGAGTACAAAAATACTATTATCTTTGATCGGTGCATTCATGCTGGTAGGTACGCAAGCTGGCGCAACTGACTACAATGACCCTAACTTTCGCTACTATCGTGTCACTTGTATCGACAAAATAACACACACTAACGTGTGGTTTGACATATCTAGAGAGTGGGATTACACATGGACATCCAGATGCAACGCAGTAAATGGGTATTTAGATGTTTATAAAGCTTATTGGCGTGAAGAACGTTAAAGCTAAACCTATGCAAACCCTTGATCTAATTCGCTACTAAAGAAAAAGGGTTTGCTAATAGACACAACACCACTTAACTAAAGTCAATTTAGATGCTTTTTTAAGTGCCCTAAAAATGATTTAACCTTCGGAAGCGGATATTTTCGTCCAGAGTAAAATGCATTCAATACTAAATCCTCTGGCTCACGGTCTAACTTAATATCTATGAGCTGACCTTGCTCAATCGCTTTTTCGCAGGCATGGTAAGGTAATATCGCAAAGCCAAGCCCTTGTATGGCGGCGGCCCTCGCCATATTGCCACTATTCACTTTAAAACTAGATTGAACTTTTAATAAATAGTTGTCTTTAAAACGCCAAGGAGACCCTTGCATCACAGTTAGGGAGGTAATACAAGGCAGTAAACTCAATGCCTGTAAAGTTTTTGGTTTTGAATAACGCGCCAACAGTTTCGGCGCAGCCACAACACAGCTTGGCCATCGAACAATCTCTTTTGCAACCCAGCCCGAGTCTGCGATATTGCCACGATTAAAGCTCATGACAATATCAAAACCGTCCACAACGCCCTCTCTCGTCTCTAATTGAGTATCACAACTCAATTCTATTAATGGGTTTTGAACGACAAAACTTGCAATTACTTCTCCCATAAATGGGAGATCAGGCGTTATTATTTTAAGATGCCCAGACACTTGATGTGATTGTAAGGATGTTTCTTGCAAAGCCCCCTGTAAAGACTCCAACAGCGAACTCGTAGAATAAAATAACTTTTTACCAGCCTCCGTCGGGCGCATTTTCCGTGTTGTGCGTTCAAATAATCGTACATTAAGTTGCTGCTCCAGCAATGCAACATGACGGCTGACATTCGACGTTGGCAATGCCAACTGCTCAGATGCTAGCTTAAAGCTTAAGTGCAAAAATACAGCCTCAAAGCTCTTTAGCCATTTTAACTCTACTTTATCCAACATAATTAACCCATATTGTGGGATTATGAAAATCAATATCACCAATTTATCCCACTATTTAAATTTGTCAAAGTCTGGCTAAGATTCAAATGGAGATAAATAAAATGCAAAATACTCGACGTATAGCAATTATTGGCGCAGGTATCGCAGGCCTAAGCATGGCTATTTTTGCCACACAACAGGGTTTTGATGTAGAGGTGTTCGAAAAACAAAATGAAATATCACAGATTGGGGCTGGCGTAACACTTTGGCCTAATGCCATGTATGTGTTAGATAAGATGGGATTACTCCAAGCTATATCAGAACTTGGAGTACAGCCCAATTTTGTGCAACAAATAAACCAACGAGGACAAGTATTGTCGAACCTAGATATATCACAACTTAATCAACTATGCGGATATCCCAGTATTAGCATTTTGCGCAAAGACCTGATGCAATGCTTGTATGATAAAGTAAGGGCGCTTAACATCTCATGCCACTTTGGCAAATCTATTGAGAGCAAAAATATCTCAGCACTTGCTAAGCAATTTGATTTGGTAATTGGTGCTGATGGCAGAATGCATTCACAAACACGCAAAGTGATTTTTGATCAACCAGTTGAACCTGTTTATCAAGGTTTCATCAATGTTATTGGGGTAAGCCCTACCCTATCCAATTTGGTTGGGAATGCTATCCAAGAGTATCGTGATGACGGGTTGCGTTTTGGTATGGTACCCGCCAGTGCACATTCATGTTACTGGGCCGCTGCATGGCCTTGTAGCATCGATAAAGCAGCTACTACTGCTCAATTTATTGACGAAGCAAAATATCGATTTAGGTACTGGCCAACGGTGATCAACTCGCTTCTCTGTGATGCTAATCTTGATTCCTGTCGTCATATTTTTGTTCACGACCTTGAGCCACTTCCTTATTGGCATAAAGAAAATATTGTCATTATCGGAGACGCTGCACATGCCTCACTGCCAACATCTGGGCAAGGCGCTAGTCAAGCTTTGGAAGATGTGTGGCACCTAATCAATTTGCTCAACCAGCAACGACAAGTACCTAAGGCCCTGAATCACTTTTTCAATACCAGAATAAACAAGACCACCACAGCGCAAACAATAGGTCGGCTTTTGGCTAGGCAATTCTTCTCTGACATACCTCAGCAGCCGGTAAAAATGGCCCCTGCGAAATTACGTATGCTTTGGATGCAAGGTTTAACCTCTCCTAATCTACTTTCATAGCTCGTTCGTGAAACATCGCCTTTTAAACTTTCCATTATGGAAAGTTTTTACTTGCCAAGTTGGAAAGTGTAGGCTAAATTTTAGTTTCCACTATGGAAAGTTAAGGACAGCAAACAATGAAAGACGCACAAAATAAAATCACAGAAATAGATAAAGATGCAGCAACACAAGCGCTTGCAAGCATTCAATCCACACAGCAAGAAACCATAGAACATAGCCGCCCGCCAATGTGGATAAGCGCCATCACAGGTTTGAGCTATGGCGCAATTGTCGCAGGATATGGCTTAATGCGACACGAAAATCAATGGGCGTTAATGATGATCGTCGGCGGGGTCGTATTTGCGTTATCAGTCGCAATTTACTTATACCGCTGTTATTTATTAGGGGTCAAGCCTGCCATACTGCCCCGCTCCAATGCCAGTAAAAAGCTCAATATTTATAGCGCACTATTTTTTGCAGTAATGGTCGTTGTAAGCCGCGAACTTACTCTATTTACTGAGTTGAATTTTATTCCTTGGGTATGCGGCCTACTGTGTGGTGGTGTGCTTGTTTGGTTACAACGAATGTATCCGACAGGTGAAGTTGTCAATGTGGAGCGCCCAAATGAGTGATTTAGACCCCATTATCCATGCGCCAAACCGCTTACAGATATGCGCCATGCTTGCCACCAGCGCAGAGCTCGACTTTAAACTGATTAAATTGCAGCTAGATGTCAGCGATTCTGTGTTATCAAAGCAGCTAAAAGTATTAGAAGAGGCTGAGTATATTGTGACTTCAAAACGCAGCAACCAAGGCCGACCTTGTACGTGGGTATCTTTAACTGACTTGGGTAGAGCCGCGTTTAGAACACATGTAGAGGCATTAAAAAAGATCATTCAATAGGCTTGTAAAGCGCTGTATAGTGCACGGCGCTTTATCATGCTTGTTGCAGCTTTTAAGTCTAAATTAATATTTTTATTAAATTAATTTTCTTCAAATACACCAGTGCCAAAAAAAGACTAGCTGCTATGCTTAGGATTTAGTTGTAGAGAAGAGAGCCAACGTTTGATGTTTTTACGTTGTACCATTTGGATACTAGTCTTTGCTAGCAACATTGTAATTGCTGCCCCATTCACCGAGGCAGAATTTGAAGAGATCAGAGCAGAAATACGCAGTGCATCTTCTCAATCCCCTCTAGAAGCGATATCGACCACAGAGTACTTTTTATTTAAATTCGATAAACAACTGAGTACCAGGCAAAAAATCCGTTTATTATATGGCAAGGCTTGGTTTCAAATTCAAACCGATGATCTACACAGTGCAATATCGACTTTGTCACAATGTAAAAAAATGAGCATTGAAGTCTCAGATCCCACCATTTTATACAGTTATTATAGCCTCACTGCAGGTGCATTAACTCGCATGGGGCTATATGAAAGAGCACTTGAAAACTATCTAGAAAGCTACAAGCTCGCAGCCCTTATGGATACCGAATTATTTCTGCGACAAACAGAAAATAATATCGGTAATGTGTATTTAAAATTAAGCCGCTATGAAGATGCCCAGTCCTACTTTCAGCGCTTTTATCAAGATGCTAAAGACAGAGGACTTGAACAGCAAACGGCTGTTGGGTTGAACAATATTGGGGAAGCATATTTTGGCCTAGGTGAGTATCAAACCGCACTAGATTTTCACAAGCAAAGCCTCAGTCTTCGAGAACAAAATAACTTCACCTACCATAGTTCATGGTCCCATCATAATCTAGGTAAAACTTACATTGCCCTTGGTGATCTTGAGCTGGCAAAACGCCATTTAGAACTTGCAACCACAATACGCCAAAATAGTAACGCCATCGCAGATAGCATAGGGCCAAAAATAGATCTGGTAAAAATCAAACTTTTACAGAAAGAATACCAAGGTACTGAAGAACAGTTGAACGAAATTGTTCAATTAAGCGATAAACACACCAGACTCAAAGAAAAATCAGAAGCCTATCAATTACTCGTAGAATATTATAAGAAAGTCAATGACCTAAATAGTGCACTCGATACATCAAATTTACTCATGCAAAGTAAGATTGAGTTTTTGCAGGGCCAAGCAGAAATAGGCGTCGCTTTTCACGCAGCTCAAATGAACTTAGCCATTAAAGAGCGAGATATTGCCAAGCTGACCCAAGAGAATACATTGCATAAAATCAACTCTCAAGCAGCTAAAGAACAGTTAATTATTATGCTTATCGCCATGTTTGTTATCGGGCTTATAACTTGGTTTTTTGTACGTCGTATTAAAACCAAAAACCTTGCTTTAACTGACACACTCAACAACCTGAAAGCAACTCAAAAGCAGCTCCTCGAAGCTGAAAAGATGTCTGCAATGACTACCTTAGTTTCTGGCATGGCTCATCAACTCAATACACCGTTGGGCTTGGTTGTCACCTCTGCGTCATGCCTAGAAGAAAAGCTCAAAGAAATACGTGAGTTACTGTCAAACCAAACACTGAGTGCCAAACACTTAAAAATATTCTTAGAAGAAGCGTCTGAAATGCTTGCCTTGACAGCGAATAACTCCAATCGAGCGGCGGATATGATAGCACGGTTTAAGTTAATCGCTGCTAATTTAGACACCAGTGAATCATCTCTCTTTGAGGTACTTAGCTTTCTAACTAAAAGGTGCTCCCTTATCTCTCAAAGCATCGATCCAGATATCATTTTAACTGTAACAGGCGATCCCGTAGATATTCATTCACACCCAGAAACCTTGGTAAAAGTTATCTCTCAGCTCGTCAATAACTCTTGCGCTCATGGTTTTGACCTGCAAGCATCTAAGTGTATTAGCATTGATGTTCAAGATAACAATCAGTATGTACTCATCACTTATCAAGATAATGGTGTAGGAATTTCGGAGGAAGACCAAAAACATATGTTTGACCCCTTTTACACAAGCCAACTCAGCACAGGAAAGTTAGGACTAGGGCTAAATATCGCTTACAACTCGGTTGTGCATGTCTTGAAGGGTGAAATAGGCTATGAATATCAATCAACTGGAGCAAAGTTTGTGATTAAGATACCAAAGAAAAATTAGAGCAGGTAAACATCGATATAAAGAAAGAGCGCTCCATATTTGTTCATTTTTATTCAGGGACATGATATCAGCCGAGATAACTCATGAGCATTTCGCGTAGGCATTTTCTCAATAGATCATATTCCTCTGTAAGCTTATGGTTAAAAAAACAACCTCATTGTTGAATGTATTTCCTTTGTAAATTTACCCACACGGTCGTTTATTAAGGGTTACTTACACTCTATAACCTCAAAGAACACACAATAACCACTGTAGATAAGCATATCAACAGTTCCTTTTCTTAACTAATTCCGCCTTTTTAAAGCAACGTTTATATTTATATAGTAAACGTCACCGCTATAAATAATTAGCAACCTAGCACCTTATAAACACAATGAGATTTAATAAATTAAAAACCCATAATGACAAATAAAAAATTCCTTTCACTTAAAAAAACACCAAGAAAAAAGTAACTAATTGGTTAACTGTTAACAAAATAAGAACATACGTTCAATAAATAAACAGGCTTTATTTAAAAAGTAATAATTACAATAACTTCAAGGTAAAATAACAATAAACAATTGATTTAATATTTATTAAATATTAGAATCCCGTCGTATAGTTACTAACCTAATAGTTAGATTAGCTACTATAATTTAAAATTAATTAAGGACTTAAAACAATGAAAAAGAATTTATTAGCTGCTTTAGCTCTAACTTTTGTAACAAGTGCAAACGCTTCAGGCCCTAACCCATATTCAGATTGTGGTATCGGTGCAGCTTTATTCCCTAACCAAAGCGCAGGTGCTGTTAGCTCAAACATTATCTGGGATTTAGGCGTAACAGCGATTACTTCAGCAACTATGAGTCCTGAGACTTGTAATGCTAAAAACACTAAAGTTGCTAAATTCATCATCGAGAGCTTTGACTCTCTAAATGAAGATACAGCTCGTGGCGAAGGCCAACACCTAAACACACTTTTAGAAATTGCTGAAGTTTCTGAAGCGCAAAAAGGTGACGTTGTAGCTAAACTACGTGCAAATGTAGCGGTTTCTATGACTGCATTCGATACTGAAACAACTAAAGTTGAGAAGTCTCAAGCTTACTACACAGCTTTAATGACAGCTATCTAATGCTATTTGATGCGAGATTAGGATAATCTCGCATCAAATTTTTATGTATGCGAAATTTAGTCAAATCCCTATGCCTATTAGCGTTCAGCATGAATGTATACGGCACTGATAAAGAAACGTTACATCATCTATCTACTGACAAACAATGGCTAAAACTCCTAACAGTTTATAACGGCCAAACCCCCAAAGTTACCGACGAGGCATTTCTTCTCACTGCAAAAAGTGAATTTAGTAGTCTCAAAGAGCTCAATGCAACCTTAGAATCATTTACAAAACCCGTATCAGGAGATATCAACCTGCACGGTCAATGCAAATACCCAGCGAGATATATTTTTCTCAAGGAAAAATTAGACTTTAAGGCTCTGGATATTGAAGAGGTTATTTGCCCTGAATATTCACAGTACACAGATGTTCACAAACAACACCAGCTAAGTTTAGTTTTTGCCACTGGTTTTTTAGGTAACCCAGCTTCTTACTACGGCCATTTGTTATTAAACGTAAACCAAAAAAACAAAGCTAACTTAGATAAAGCATCAATAAACTTCGGTGCAGATATACCTGCCAACGAAGGAATGCTTGCATACATTATCAACGGGATCGATGGAAGCTATAATTCTTCGTTCACAACCCAGCCTTTCTTTTATCACTTTAATAACTACAACGAAACAGAACATAGAGACCTATGGGAATACCCGATTGCACTAGCACCAGAACAATCTGAATTAGTTTTAGCACATTTGTGGGAGCTGATAAACGTTGATTTTCAATACTTCTTCTTCAATAGAAATTGTGCATACTTCATGGCAAGGGCTATCGAATTAGTATTAGATGAAGATATTATTGAAGACTCTAAGCTATGGGTTGGGCCACAAGAAGTCATCCAAAAGCTGCATTTGAGTTCATCTCAAGGCCAGCCTGTGTTAGGAGACGTCAAGTATCACCCATCGCGCCAAACAAGATTGTATCAACGTTTTGCAAGCCTAACCGATACCGAAAAAGAAACCGTTAGAAATATTGCACTTGCACCAGACACACTATCACTACAAACACTTGCGCACTTGGCACCAAGCGCAAAGTACCGAATTATAGATACTCTCATTGACTATTATCAATTTGTTAGAAATAAAGAAGATAAGCAAGATAGCAACAATCTATATTACAAAAAAGCCGTGGTGCTAAGATACCAGTTGCCAGTGGCTGCAGCATCTCAAAGTTTTCATTCAAATAATACACCCGCTTTGGGCAGAGGGATATCTCGTAGCTATATCGGATTTGATAGCTTAGGCACTGTCATTGGTATAAGGCCCTCTTACTATGACGCACTTGATGCATCATACGGCCATATCAAACATGCTGAATTAAAAATGGGGGAGTTCGAGGTCATTATTGACTCTGGAAATGTGGACCTGTATTCAGTTACCTTGCTCAGTATTGAGAGTATTAAGCAAAATTACACGTCACTACCTGGAGATGAAAACAGTTCCTGGTTCCTCACAGTTGGGGCAGAGCAAGAGACGCTCACGTGCAGCAGCTGTCTAATGCCCAAGGTAGAATTAGGTAAAGGCTTTTCTTACACATACCTAAACTCCAGCCTTGTGCTGTCAGGATTCGCAACCGCTGGATTCAAATCTGACGATTTAGAAAGTGATGGATTTTTTGCCGGCGCTAAACTAAAAGGAAGCTGGCTGATGTCTGATATGTTTAGCGCAGCAGCGACTTTGAACCACACACATTATTTGGATGATACTGCGAGTACTTTATTAAAAATAGAACAAAGAACTGCTATCGCGCAGTCAGCCGATTTAAGGCTCTCATGGAGTCATGACTTCGAGAATGACTCGAATAAAGTGTCATTTAATGTTGGGTATTATTGGTAGTAAATGTTGTTCAAATACATGAGTTTTATGTTGTTTTGGCTTCTAGACTAGAAGCCAAAATCTTTTATCTTTCTCACTCACCCATGTTCTCACCAAGCCAATATACACACGTTTTTCTTAAATATTCACTATGCTTTTTATTATTCACCAACTTCAGTCATGATTAGACGCTTATAGCTCACACTGAAAATCAACAAATAGAATTTTTCAGCGCAGAGAAATTGTAATGGCATACATTCCATAAAAGTTCAATAAACTTACAATTAGCGTTGAGAGAAAGGTGAGTTTAATAAAAGATGGATAAGGACAAGGCAGAAAAGAGAATAACTCAGTTTTAAGTAGTTATTTTAAATAGACACCTTCAAAAAAGAGTAATTCTCCTCCTTACTATTTAGTAAGGTATATTGCCCCAATCAGTTGTATATTTACATTGTGTTGAGGCATGCCTTATCGCTACAGGCCAGAAATACTTATAAATTGCGCGCCATGACAAGTGTCATTGTTATAATTATAGATTCTCACACTCGCCTTGCTCATAGCGGCTGCTAACGCAATTGAAAAAGCCTGATCGTATGAAGATTGAGATGGTGCAGCGTTTGCGTAAAACTCAATATGCCCGTTTGCACACGGCCCTGTACCACCTGTTACTTTTACATAAAAATTGTCTTTATTTGCACCAGTGTTAGCAATCTCAGTAATTTTTGCCCCTCTGACTAATTCGCCAGATACAGCATTAAACGAAAAAGCAATTGACATGGCAAGAAGAAAACGTTTCTCGTTGATACATCCTTTATAATATATATTTAATAATATCAGAAAGTTTTAAGTACTAACATTAAATGCAGCACGCTAGAAAAATAAGCGTACTGCCAAAACGAATTTTATAAAAAATTAATAGTATGACTCTTGAAGTGCAACAAGGTCAATTTCACAACTATTATCCGTTTGTGAGTAAATACGTATTTGTTTACCCGATATCTGAGCTGCTAATATTACACTTAGCATGTGACTCACAGATGCTTCAGTTTTTTTACTATATGTAATAATACCAAAAGGTTTACCCTGCTCTTTACAACCAGGAGTGCTCGATTTTGCTGCCAGTTCAAAATATACTTTGACAGACTTGTTATCATTAAAGCTATAGACTTTTGTGCCCACAACTTTACCAAAAGCAATGTCTCCAGCAAAACCAGCTGCAGAAAACATAACTGCCCCAGCGATTAAAAGATTTTTTAACATACTACTACCTAGAAAAATTAAAAAGCTATTATACAAAAAAATAGATAGCAATATAGTTAATTTGAACAGGAAATACTTTAAATTATGCAAGATGATTGTTTAAAAAATGTACCTTGATAACTTTCTTTATTACGCGCACGCTCATTAGGCTGAGTTTTAAGAGCAACTACCTCCCCTTGCTTATCACGTTCAAAAAAAAACAATACCAGCGTTGAATTCCATCACTTTAAACTCATCGACATTTTGAGTTTTTATCCACGATAATAATACTACCCAACTGCTTTATAATTAGCTGACTTTCTAATACTTCAATACCAATATCATGCTTACTATTTGCCGTATAACAGCCTGTATAATCCTGAATCTGTAAGTCAGAAAATGTCATTGACACATCAATATTTCCATCAACTATGTTAGAAACATAGTGCGCCAAATATTTGGAGTTATTGTCTAAGTTCATCCTTATTGCAATTTCTCTTGCCGTTTTGTCAGCTAATATTTGTTCTGTTGTTTTACCATCACGGAATAACTGCTCTAGACGCTTAAACCAAGCAACATAATTTTTTCGATACTCGACAAACATTTTTTTATCTAGAATGACTTTACCATGTGGAGCTACAATCAGGGTGTCTTCGTTGATGAATTCGAGCGCTTTTTCTCCCCATATCCTAAAGCTTTTCATGCCCAACACACCGGGACCTACTTGGTATTGTGGCCTAATATTTTCACCTATAAAAAATACATTTCCTTTTTTTAGATAAATCGCGGCATCATCAAATGCTGGTGGAAACGCGTTATTTATCCTTGCACACAAACAATTGTATCTCTTAAACTTAGATGGCAATCTTACAGCAGTTCACACTCCACTCCCCCTCGTTGATATCTACCAAGACAAAGGAAATAACCGACTTTTAGGAAAGCAGTTAAAGGATACTATACCGACTATTGTGCTACTCAATTTAGATAACCAACAGTTTCAATCTTTATATTTTGAAGATGCTGACAAAGCGTTAATGACTAAAAGCGATGCACTTTTTATTATCGAAGACAAAGCAATTTATAACGTAATTGACGCTGAGCGCCATGAGATCAAATCAATTAGTAATATTAAAACTGATGCGTTATTTACCTATCAAGAGTAGCTATATATCATTTCTTCGACCAATGACCTTTGGCGGTATCATCCAAGGTTAGATAAGTTGACTTATCTCGCTAAATTGGACAGCAGAATAAATAATATCAGTGATATCAATGTAGCTGAAAAAACAATCTACCACTCTAAATTCGTAGCCATAAAAAAGAACTCATGCTACTCGACTTAGAGTAATGTTTTGAATTTTTACTTTATAAAGTTAATACTAAATCACCCTATAGAAAAACTAAGAAAATACAGAGAAATTAAAACTTGAAAAAAACAAAAAAATATTTAAAATAAAATAATATAATAATTTTCAATTTAAATAATTAAAATTAGTTTAGGTATTAAAATTTATGAAGTTCATTAAACGAACCATGCTATGTATGTTGCTGTCTACAAGTGCACTCTCAAGTTATAGTACAAGCGCGAATACAGCTTGGTGTTCAGGAAAAGTGAAAAACGTTCAAATTACCACCACCAATGCATTAATAGCTTCATTCGAAGGGGTTGGAACTTACCCTTTATCAATTAACGATGCGAGCATTTGTAATCTCAGTCAAGAGTATTGTAAAAATATATATAGCTCCCTTCTCGTTGCGTTTACAACAGATAAGTCGGTGACCTTTTGGTTTAAGAATGCTTCTGCTCCCAGAACATGCCCGTCTGCTCAGTATTCTGATTTCAGAAAATTTGGCCAATATAACTTTATGGTAGCCAGATAGACCCTTGGTAGAATTGAGCTTTACTTACGATTAAAGTAAAGCTCACAATACACGCAAATACGTCTTAAGTCATTATCGTTGGTGCAGATATAATAAGGTCGAGCGATGCTGTAATGTAGCTCACCAACAAACATTATTGCGCCTGAATGAGCTCATACATGACAAGGGCTAACCCCATCTAAAAGAATAAACTGCTTCCCACTAAGATCTGCAATTGCAAATCATCAAGTAATGGCATTATTGAACACACTGTTTTTATAGCGTTAACTCTCTTTGGTCGTATTTTTTGATTGCCGTGATCGTAGTTAATCAATACACTCTCGAATACTAAATCACAGTAACGTTCAGGCACTCTCGAGATCAAAAGTAGGTGTTTGTGGTTGGTCAAATAAGGGAGTAAAAAAGCAAAGGCAGCATTTACCGCCCTTGCCGTTTTGGCTTAAACCGGACGAAGTTGCTTCAATCTTCTAGCTGAGAACATTGCCAATGCAAAAGCTATCAGTGTACTGACGATTAGCTGCCAAATATTGATCTCTTTATCGAGTGGTTTAGCCTCAAACAGTGGAAAGTTTTCTACATCTGTTTTTGTGACTGGCTTATCAAAAAACATAAAATCATAGAAAAAATGACGGATCTGTTGATGATATTCAACCACCTGCATGCGGTAATCGGCCTGATCTGCACTGCTGGTATTTGCCAGCTGGTTTAACGTAAGTTGAAAGAGCAATGCCGGTGAGAACGCACTTGCATGCTGCAATGCTAGTTGACGCGCTTGATTAGTATCACGATATTGCTGCCACAATTGCGCGACCTCAACATCACTCAAATGCTGCTGGGCATAATACCATTTCCAATCAAATGCCTCGCCAAGTGGTGCAGTGTCTTTCCAATTGGGCTCGTGCTGTAAAAATGTGTCTAAAGTTTGTTGCTTATCTTTATCCCAGCCATCATTTAGCGTCACACGCTGTGTCAGGCTAATTTCAAGCGGCGCATTTGTTTGGTATTGGTTGGATAAGTATAAGTGCACCGTACTGGGTACCAACATAGCTAAAACAACCCAACTACTTAAATAGGCCAAGCTGTTAAACACACTGCTTTTACCAAAACTCATAATCAGTGTGGCAATGGCAAACCAAAATATCATGTATAACGTGCTTGCTAGCAACACTGTCCAAAATACCCCATCAAATGGCAGCGATAAAAGCATTGCAGCGCTGACAAGTAGTAGTATTACCAATAACCAGATCACAACAAAACGTAATGCAATTTGTTTGGCAACCTGACTAAACGCACTTTTAGGCAATGCATTTAGCATACGCCAGCGCCCTGCATGCTGCTCATCAGAGATCAAGGTGACGGTGAGGATCCCTATCACTAAGGGTAATAAGTACACCAAGACAAAACCCAAATCTAACCCGCCAGTGCGCTGCTGTGCAGGATTCACTATTTCTCGATTAAATATCTGACTTTGCAATGCTGTCGCTCGCACCTTGCTAGCTACCATAGAGGAGTGGCTCTCCCCCACAAATAACGCAGCCCACGGACTTAGCTTCCACTCAGTCGGCGCACTGGCATAATAAGCTAAAGAACCAGGAGCTGGCAGCGTTTCCCTTTTATTGACGTGTTCTCGCTCCTTTTGAAAAACAATTTTTGATTTGTACTGGTCAATGCGCAGCGTTTTATATCCTTGAGCGCCTTGGTAAATCGCAAATACCCCGGCAATCACAAAAAGTAATAACACCAGTTTATTAATGGCCCCTGAGAACAGTCGCTTACACTCAAGTTTAAACAGTAGCATAAACTCTCCTTTGCATACCTTTAGAGTTTAAAGAACCAAACATGACAACAACCACCAGCAGCGGTAGCAACCAAGCCAATGAAAATGGACTCAACGACCAACCAAGTACTGGAGACTGATAAGTAAAAGCCTCAAATTCCTGCCAGTAAGATTTATTGATACGCTGATCTCTGTCGTTATGATGATCTATTTCTTCTGTGTGTAACTTATTAAGTTTTTGAATACGTGCGTAGCGATGTGCTTCGGCTTGCTGTTCAAAATCTAAAAAGTGTCTCGTGTCTGTACGCGTGAGTGCCATTGAAAAATCTCGAACGAACAAGTAAGGGTTGAGCCAATAAAATTGACTAACAAAACGCTGCTGTGCCGAAAACTGTTCAAGCTGCTTTTCGTAATGCTTTTTATAAATCTCTGCATTGAGCTTTTCACCCTCTTGCATCACCAGTCCCTTATAATTTACTGGTAGCTCTTCTACCGTGCTTACACCATATTTTTTCAGGGTCTCTTCACGGAATTTATTAAAATATGGATCGTTAGGGTTGTGGCTATCTCCAACTTTACGATTGTCCAGTTTTATCGCCAGCTCAAAGTCGTTACGCTTTTGGTGAGGGTATTGATTATGGGCAAATTCGGCGAGCATACGCGGCATCAAAATGGTCAAAATAAACCAAATCGACGTCAATAATACCAACGCTTGCTTTGGTGCTTTCACTAAACTGGATACGAACAACGTCAAACCAATCCAGAAGAGGCAATAAAGCACATAGACCGTAAATAGTAACAAGAGCCTCAGTGGCGCTTCAGAAGAAAATGCAGCCCCCGTGCTTGCGGCCAATACTAAGGCTAAAACAAATACAGGCAAAATGAATATCACTGACAAGAATAAATAACTAAGACTTTTACCTGTGATCAAATCCCTAAATGATACTCCCATGGACATCAACTGACGTAACGTACCACTTTTTTGCTCTCCGCTGATGCTCGCAAAACCCAGCGCAATAATGAGCAACGGCCAAATGGTCAATAGGATGTTGGCGCTACTTAGCTCAGAAAATCGCAGTAAAGTACCACCGTCTTGGTCGTTGGCAAAATTGGCACTATTTTGCTTGTGTGCCTCGAGGAAAACACTGTTTCCAACCCAAGAATTCACACCTAGGTCAAAAAAGCTCAGCGCGCTGGGGGTTCGAAATGCAAAATGGCCAAAGTGTGCTACTCGATGTGGGTGTCGGTCCGGTTGCGCTTCCCACTGCGCTTCAACAAGTGCCTGTGCTTTGGCTTGAGTTTGTGCATTATGTTGATATTGCTGCCAACCAGTAAATAACGCGATTGCTAGTAATAATTGGATCATGATGAAGATCAACCACAAGCTAGGGCTTTTACGCTTACTGGCTAATTCATGGCAAAATATCTTCATTACTCTTTGATTAATCATGTAATTATATTTCCTGTATAAACACAGTAGTTTTCAACTTACTGTCACGACGACTGCTAGCTTGCCTCACGGATCACACTTTTTCCTGAGATTAACTCATGGTAAGTATTCTCGAGTGTGTTGAGTGGCAGTTGTTGATTATCAAGTAATGTCAATAATTTACCCTGGTCCATGATCCCGATTTTGTCAGCCAATGTATGAGCACAGTAAAAGTCATGCGTTACCATTAAAATCGCTGCGCCTTTTTGAGCAAGTTGCTCAACAATGCGAATAAACTCTAGAGTCGCACTGGGATCAAGGCCTGAGGTTGGTTCATCCAATAAAAGTACTTTCGCTTGGCGAATTATCGCAAATGCAATACCGACTTTTTGTCTCATGCCTTTAGAGTAATTCTTTAATGATTGAGTTCGCGCACTTGACTCTAAGCCTGTTTCATCTAATGCCGCATTAATTTGCGCTTCTGTGACTGGTAAATCTGATAAGCTTGCTAAATATTTCAGGTTATCAATGGCATTAAACTCTTGATATAAATTCACTTGCTCAGGTAAATAAACAAGCTTTTCTTTTGAACCCGCGCTGCTGTGGACATCAATGCCATCAATTAAAGCTTGCCCGCTATCCGGTTGTAAGAAATTAAGAAAAATATTCAACGTTGTGCTTTTCCCCGCACCATTTGCACCCAACAGGCACATGATTTGGCCAGCGTCGACTTTAAAGCTTAGGTCGTTGATAACCTGTTTATCTGAAAAGGACTTTTTTAAATTTATGGCTTCTAACACAAAACACTCCTTATACTAAAAAATTCCGCAAGCGATCATGTCATTTGCGCCTAACCCTTAGGTGCAACACGTATCGCTTAAGCGGAACTTAAAATAGATAACTCTAATAATATTGCTTAGTTATAACATAACATTTGTTGATTAAATAGAAACATTTATCATTTAACTTAATGGGACTAGGAAACTAGCAGTCCCCGTAAATGCTCCGCCTTCAACGTGAATTTGTGCATTTTTGTAGTACATAAGGTCTTTTGATAGCTGTTTTTTGCAATGTTTCGGGAAAAAGCCTTCAAAGCGCACTTCTTCGGTTGTATTAATTGTACGCTTAAATTTAATGTCTAAATCTCGTAAATACACTTCACCTGCTTTTTCAGTGAGTTGGTTATCCCAACAGCCGTATATAATCCCTAGCTGTGAAATCCAAATCATTGCGCTTTGCGCACTGAAGTGAAACTGCCCGTCTCCTGGCATTTGAAAGTGCTCAACGTTAATTCTGCCATCGATATAACCCGGCTCCAAAGATACTGAACTAAACGACATGCGCTCTTCACGCCAACCATTCTCTAAATAGTCAGACATATACGCACGCTGTTGTTGTGGGGTGAGATGAATCATTTGATATTCCTTACTTAATGGGTAGAAGGGCTGGTTGATTGACTTTCGTCTTCTTGAGTCGATGAAGTACTTAACGCCAAATTTAGTAACGCCGTGACAAGGCCAATTAAAATTAAGCAATACCATGCTAAGTGTTCGCTGATATTTGACAGGTCAAATGCGACACCAACAACGCTACTACCAGCTATCAAACCAACCCCAGCAAATAGATAAAAAAAGCCATAATGAGTGGCGACAGATTTGTCTTTTGCCAACTCAGAGATCTGACTCATAATGAACGGGAAACTCACCATAGTGCCTACTGTAAAAATGACAGCGAGTAAGCTAAGTGGTAAGTAGTACAACACCCCCTGCTCATAGGGCCAACTAGGTATTAACGTTGCGAACGACAATCCCATCAATGCAATGCCAATACTTATCCACTTAGTGGGCGTTAGCCAACGCTCACATAACTTTGTGACAGGAAATTGTAAAAATATCGAGATCAGAGCACACAAGGTTAAAACCCAGGCCACATCTTTCGCCGTACCTTGCTGTTCAACAATATGCATCGGAATAGCAAAGGAGATCTGATTGATCAGCATAAAATACCCTGCCATCACGGCCGAAAACGTTAAAAACGCACGATTTCCCAATACGCCTGCGACCATCGCTTTCACACCGCCGCCTTGAGACGTCGCTGATGGTTTTGTATCCCCGTCCTGTTTTTCTTTTTGCTGACGTTCAGGGATCAAGACTGTGAATACCACAGCAAATAATGCAAACGGTAACGCTGATATAATACATAAAATATCAAAGCTAATACTCAGTAAAAGTACGCCGCACACCGGGCCCAACAGCTCCCCTCCGTTTCTCGCAACACCAACAAGAGAAAACATTTGCGCACGGCTGAGCACGTTCTGTTTTGAAAAATAAGCCTGCGCCGCAGGGGTAAACAGTGCCCCTGCAAATCCAGTCAAAAATGCCGCGAGAAATAACAATGCCGTAATGTCAGAGAACAAGAACAGACAAAAGCCAACCGAACGAAGTAAACAGCCAATAACAATCAGCTTTTTCTCACCAAATAAATCGGCCAGCAAGCCGCCAACAAGAAATAACCCCTGTTGACAAAATGAACGTACACCTAATACCACGCCAACCAATGTTGCGCTTAATAACAGGTCTTGTTTTAAGTAACCCGCTAAAAACGGGATCAGCATGTAAAAGCCGAGGTTGAAAACAAATGCAGCAATCAGCATCCACCGATATTCTGCCGTTAGCTTGAAGTAAGAAGTGAAAATTGACATAGGTTTTATTCAGGCTTATGCGCTATCAAAATTGAATGGAAGTTATCCGCGTAAGTTTGGATTTTTAACTTCAGCTGAAATGGTGCCAAGCCTTGTTCATCAATGCTCGGATATAGTAACGTACGCAAATTATATGCTGTACGCACTACTAACAGTGCACCTGGTTTCATCTGTGAGTATAAGTGACTAATTATCTTTTCTTTCAGCGATTCATCACCTACCAGTGCTGCCAACCAAATCACATCATATTGCGCCAAGTTACCTTGCGCACAAATATCATTGTGAATGAAGGTCATCTGATGTTCTGGAGAAAGCGCACCACATACCTGCTGACCAAGTATGAGATCTGGACCATTGATATCTAGGTTATCAACCTGTAACCCACTTTTGTGTAATGCCAAAGTTGTCAATGGCAACGCACCAGAGCCCACCATCAACACCTTGTTGACCGGAAATTCAGCCAGTGAATGTATGGCATTTATCTCCATACCGGTAGCGCGTTGGTAATGTTTGTAATACGGATACTCTTCGCTCAAAGTGTGCTTAGCATCATCACTGTCGACAATACGCTGCGCCCAATGTCGCTCATACAAACTTGATGCTTGGCTGAACAGCTGTTGGATCCCCGGTTTAATCGCTTGGATCTCCGGCTGGGCTAACACATTGTCTGCAAACTCACTGCCATGCTCGTTCGAAAGCAAGTCTAAAAACTGATGGAAAGTTGCCATATTGTCTGGCGTGATTTCAAGTGCGGACATTGACTTGATGTGTTGAAACCCATCCACAATTTGCGTCGCGTGAATGAGTGCCTGATTTGAAATATTCATAACTAAGAATTTACTATATTGTCCCTGTTTTATGTTATAACATATCTTACAAGTAACCTTGATGTAAACCAATTGCGTTGAATAATTTTATTTAGCTTAGTAACTTAGATAATTGAGCAACACAAAATTTACGATTAAAATAAATACAGACAGAGTCTTTTTTCATGGCAATAAATAAAAATAAGTCTTATTATCATACACATACAAGGCGTTTACTCGTCTTGCTTGCTGTATTAATTTTAGGTGGTTCTGCATGTGCAGCCCTGATCTTTTTTGGTAAAAAAGAAGTCGAATTAACCCCTCCTTTAGACACCCGACCCAAGGTCATTGCACAGCCTCTTACTATTGTTAATTATCAAACAAAGATTTCATTGTCTGGCGTATTGCAACCGGCTGAGAAGACTGATGTCGCCTTTGAGCTCAATGGGAAAATAACATGGCTAAATGACAAGTTTGTTGAAGGTGGCATCGTTAAAAAGGGAGATTTCTTGGCAAAGCTAGACCCATTTGATTACGAAACTGAAGTGAAGGATAAACAGGCTAACCTCGCGCTTGCAAAAGCTAACCTTTCAGAAGAGCTTGCAAAAGCAGCCGTTGCCAAAAAAGAATGGGCACACAATCCGAACAGCACAGCCTTAGCGCTCAGAAAACCGCAAGTTGAAAGTGCCAAAGCACGTTTAAAAGCAGCACAAGCTAGCCTAGAAATGGCCAACAAAAACTTATCTAGAACAGCGTACTATGCACCATTTGATGCGCTGATCGCCAGCCGCAAGACAGGTCTAGGTCAAGTAGTCTCTAAAACACAAGCACTTGGTCAGTTGATTAATTTAAATTATGGCGAGATCCATGTTCCAATAGCTGGATTTGACCGCTCATTCCTACCTGCTCTACCGCTTGAAAATGTTCAAGTAAGTGCACAAGGTGCACTTCGTACAGGTACTTTAACACGACACCTTGGCCGATTCAGTGAACAAACACGTATGGCGTATTATGTAATTAGAATTAATGATCCTTACGCTCTATACACAACTCACAACCCACTATATTTTGGTCAGTTTGTAGAAGCAAAAGTAAACGGTGTCACACTGAACAATGTACTTAAAGTTCCACAAGCTCAACTCAAAAATAACGCCGTGTGGCTTCTAGATTCAGACCAGGTTCTTGCAAAGCATGTAGCGCCCATAATTCGTAAAGAGCAGGATTTCGTGCTAATACAAGCGCCGCTTGAAACACATTACCAGCTAGTCACTCAATTACCTGAATATCCACAACATGGCATGCAGGTCAATCTACAGGCTTCCACTGTGCAATTGGCAGGTAAAGGAGTTAAGCAATGAGTCAGCAACAAGGTCTGATAGGCTATTTTGTAAATCATCCTGTCGCAGCTAACTTATTGTTACTACTGATTGTATGTATGGGTTTATTGGGCTACAACAGTATTCAACGACAGACTTTTCCGATTTCTGACAACAATAAAATCACCATTAGAGCTGTGCAACTTGGCGCATCAGCAAAGGAAATCGAAGAGAATATTCTCATCAAAATCGAGCAAGCACTTAAGCCTCAAGTAGGTATTAAACGTGTGATCAGCACCGCTTCTGCCTCTCGAGGCCATATCGAGATTCAACTACATAATAATGAACACGTCGCTTCTCGGCTCGATGAAATCAAACTCAAGCTCGACAGTATCGCCACCTTCCCAGTCAATATGGAACCCTTGCTTGTTTACGAAAATGTTCAGAGACAGCGCGCCATTAGCGTTGTGGTATCAGGTCTAGATGATCCACTTGCATTGAAAACACTCGGTGATGAAATGAGAGACGAGTTATTGCAGCTAAAAGGGATCTCTCATGTCGATCTATCTGCCATGCCTGATTACGAAGTAGCAATAGAAATAGAGCCAAATAAGCTAAGAGAGTACAACTTAACACTGGCGCAAGTGGTCACGGCACTGCAAGCCCAGTCTGATAATCTGTCTGCTGGACAAATTAAAACCGCCAGTGGCAACATTTACCTGAGATTAGAAGAGCGTCAATATAACGGGTTAGGTATTGCTGACGTGCCAATTCTCACCGGACTTTTAGGTGAAAAAGTATATCTTAGAGATATTGCGGTCATCAAAGATGGTTTTAGAGAATCACTGAATCAAGGTCGATTTAATGGTCAACGCGCGCTTTATATTATGGTGCTGGCGGCAAAAGAGCAGTCACTGACAGATGTGGTCGATACCGTAAAACCTTACATTGAACGCAAGCGTCAAACACTGCCAAACGAGGTTAGTCTCTACGAATTTGTTGATGTAACCTATTACTTGGACGGGCGTTTAAACATGATGCTGAACAACCTTACCCAAGGTGCTATTTTGGTCTTCATCGTGCTGGCTGTATTTTTGCGAACACGCTTAGCCATATGGGTGATGCTTGGCTTACCCGTTGCCATGCTTGGCGCGTTTTGGCTAATGCCATTTTTTGGGGTCACCATGAATTTGGTGTCACTGTTTGCTTTTATCATGGTGTTGGGTATTGTCGTCGATGATGCCATCGTTATCGGCGAGAGTATTTGCGATCAAATAGAAAAGCATGGTCATTCCAATCAGCAAATCATAATAGGTACCCAAAAGGTTGCCATGCCAGCCACATTTGGCGTACTGACCACAATCGCAGTATTTATGCCGTTTATGTTTAGTACTGGGCCTAATTCAGGGCAGTTTATCGCCATCGCGGGCGTGTGTATTTTGTGTTTATTCTTCAGCCTCATTGAATCAAAACTTATCTTGCCGGCTCATTTAGCCTCTACGCCTATACCTGAGCTACCACAAACACATTGGCGAGTGCGCTTTAATCACGCACTTCAACAAGGTCTAAAAAAGCGATATGCGCCACTGCTAAACAAATGTATTCACCATCGCTACGCAATGATCTCTGCATTTATCTGTATGCTCGTTTTTGCCGTCAGTTTATTACTGAGCGGCCAAGTGCGCTTTACACCTGTACCCAAGGTTCCCCACGACTACCCTTCAATTAATATTCAAATGAATCACAATGTTTCAGAGGCACAAACACTCGCTGCCGTTGCACAAATTGAAAATGTCATCAAACGCGTGGAACAAGAAATCCAAGCGGAAACCGGAAAGAGCATGGTCGATGCCATGTATACACGAGTTGATCATCTTACCGAAGCAGAGGTGGTGACGCCTTTAGTGGCCGAAGCAGAGAGACCGTTTGACACCTTTGAGCTCGCAAGGCGCTGGCGAGCAGCCTTACCCATAATTCCCGGTGTGAAAAAGTTCACCATTGAGTCTGATGTTATCGATATTGCTGAAAAAGGTGACTTGCAATATCAACTCTTTGCCCATGACATCACCACATTGCAATTAGCCAGTAAAGATTTCATTGATAGGCTCAATGAAGTTGAAGGTGTTCATAGTGTCTTCTCGTCACTAGATGCCGCACAAACGGAGTATCAAGTACACCTAAAACCGTTAGCACATCAGTTACAACTTACGGCTAAAGATGTCATTACACAACTATCTGCTCGATACTATGGCATTGAGCTGCAGCGAGTCATGCGAGAGGGTCAAGAAGTCACTTTCATGGTCAAAGGTACACAGGCCGACCGCGAGAAAGTCAGTACAATCGACCAAACTCTCATTACCTTACCAAACGGTGAGCAAGTGTTCTTTGGAGACATAGCTAAAACCATAGAAGTACCGGGGATCTCTGTGATCACGCGTGAGCAAGGGCATCAAGTGATAACGATTAGCGCCAATGTTGACGAACAACAAGTCGCGATTAGTGATGTATCAACATTGATTGAAGAGACCGTTTTACCAAAACTAAAAACCTCCTACCCAGCACTTATGACACAACTCGGTGGCGCATTACTTGAGCAACGTAAAGAGCAAAGCCAAGTGGTTAGCTTCGCGATAGTTGGCCTGTTGGTTGTCTATTTATTATTAGCACTACCACTTCAAAGCTATATACAACCTATCATCGTGATGTCAGTTATCCCTTTTGCTTTCGTAGGCGCGCTGTGGGGGCATTTCATTTTAGGTTACAGTTTAAGCATGATGTCTATTTTTGGCATCATCGCAGCAGCTGGTGTGGTGATCAATGATTCTTTAGTCATGACACATGTGATCAATAAAAATCGAACATCAGGCCTCGATATTAAAGATGCTGTTGTGCAAGCGGGTGTTTCCCGCTTCAGAGCCATTTTATTAACATCGCTCACCACTTTCTTAGGTTTGGTACCCATCATGTTTGAATCAAGTCTTCAGGCACAGTTTGTCATCCCAACGGCTATATCCCTCAGTTTCTCTGTCCTCTTTGCAACCATTGTCACCTTAATTATGGTGCCATGTTTATATGTGGTGTTGGAGGATATTAAAGGCATATTCAGTGGTCTGAGACGCCAATTGCTATCACAAAACGCATAAAAAAATGCCTTGGCTGGGAGACTAGCCAAGGCATTTAATTACGACTTATAAATATTGCTGTCTATTTTAGAACTTATAAGAGGTTGACAACAGAACCTTACGAGGTTCACCAGGTTGTACCCAGAACTGAGTATACGAGTTAGTGAAATGTGTACGGTCAAAGGCATTATGAACTTGGGCTTTCACCGCCCACTGATCGTTAATGTCATAATTTGCAAACAAGTTAGCAGTCACGTATGAAGGGAGGTAAAAATCAGAACCTCGCTGACCTAGTCTCTCATCCACATACTGAAGACCTGCACCGATAGTCAAGGCGTTACCACTGATCAAATAATCTTGGCTAATTTGCAAACTTGCTGAGTTTTCAGGAATGTTTAACAGGTCGTCCCCTTTTTTAATGGGTGCATAAATCCCTGTATCCACATAATCTTCTTCTACCTGTGCATCTAGGTACATGTAAGAAAATCTCACTTCGATATCAGCAGGCAATTGTCCGGCAATATCTAACTCATAACCTGCACTACTCGCTTTACCAATCGCACTTTGACCACCGGATATGGTATCAACAACGATGATATTTTTTTGCTCACTGTCAAAGTATGCAAGTGTGATATCAAGATTATTGTCTAATAACGACCATTTACTACCAAACTCTAGAGAGTCAGTTTCATTTGGATCGAACGTATTGCCTTTGACATCAGCGCCAAAGTTTAAACGATACCCCTCACCGTAAGTAGAATATACAGACCAGTTATTCGCTATTTGATACACCACACCTAGCTGCGGGCTGAAACGCGTTTCAGACTGATCTGTCTCAAAGTTCTTAACTTTATCATCTAAGGTTTGCTTCATAGAATCAAAACGACCACCGATACGCACTTGCAGTGCATCCGTCAGCTCGATTTGATTTTGAATATAAATACCTGTCGCCCATTGGTTTTGCTGACGAACAATCGCTGGTAAACGTTTGCCAGCCGTTACTTGGCCATATACAGGGTTATGAACATTGATGGCATACATATCCTGATCTGATGGATTAGTTGCTAACGGCGCACCTCTGGCAACTAAATATGCTCTATCGTATTCAAACCTATCATAGTCAATACCAGCAATAATATTGTGTGTTATTGAACCCGTTTCAAACTCGCCAGCCACTTCAAAGCGCACTACATATTGGTCTGTATCATAACGGCGCTCACGATGCTGCCTCGCTAAAGTTTGACCATCAAGATAAAACTTCTGGAATTGAGGCGCAATTTCCGCGTCACTGGAAATACTATCTAGTTCAGTTTGACGATATGCCACAGCAGAGCTCAGTTCCCATGTGTCATTAAGGTCGTACGTCCACTGCAACTGATGGCCGAGTACACTCGTAGTTGTAGGACCATCTCCTGGTTCACCCAAGAAACGTTCTATCGGCATAAAATCGAAATTACCACCAATGGCAATAATACCGCGGTCAAATGGGATCTCGTGCTCAGCGTATTCTAAGTCATAAGAAATACGTGAACGTTCACTTTGGTCAAACACCAATGAAGCCATGATCCCCTGCTTTTGCGTTTCTATGGTGTCACGAAAGCTATCTTCTTCTTGATAAAAGCCAATAAAACGACCGGCAACGTCATCAGAGATAACAGCGTTGATATCGGCTTCGAAGCGGCGATGCGCGCGATTACCAGCTGTAAGTTGTACCGAGCTCGCATCTTCAAATGACGCTTTTTTAGTCACCAAGTTGATAGAGCCGCCAGGTTCACCTCGACCATAGAGCGCGGCTTTAGGCCCTTTTAACACTTCAACACGCTCAATACCTGACACATCACGCGGCCCAGAAAAACCACGTCCAGCATTAAAGCCATTAACTAGGTAATTACTTGGTACGTTTTCGTCACCAAAGAATCCACGAATTGCATAGCTGTCCCACAGGCCACCAAGACTGTTTTGACGGCTCACTGACGCAGACATATCTAGTACATCAGTCAGATCCGTCAAACCTGTATTTTCAATTAACTTAGCATCAAATTCAAAAATAGATTCAGGAGTTTCAAGGTGAACAAACTCACCTCGATAAGCTTGGCGCTCACCTTTAACTTCGATTGTTTCCATGCTGTTTTGAGCTTGAGCAGAGAAAATAGCAGCAAGAGAAAGAGACAGTACGCTTAAACGACAAGCATAGTTTAGGGGTTTCATTACCAATCCTTTATTTGATATGTTATAACGTTTTTAGGTACTTTAACATGTGTTCCTATCTCTGTTAAGATCTATTCGCAACAACTACTTATAAATTGGACTTAATTAACTATATGCTTTTGCTACTTAACAGCATTGAACTTTCAGTAGCTTGCCCTCGTTGGGAGATCTTACGAAATTTCACTATAGAAAAAGCAAATGCATGAGTGTAGAAGTTGATGATAAAAAACGTGAACACTGCCCTGTAAGTTAAGCAATGAATTAATACCACATTAAAAAAATAATGCGCCTTCGACATATATCTGTCGCTAACTATATAAATCGACAATCATAGTACGTATTTTACATTAAGGTAATGAGACGGGATTTAGTAAGCTATCGCTAACATATGTATATGCAGCTTTTTGATTAGAATAAAAAAGTCAATTATTTCTGAAGAAAATTCAAAGTCGATATTATTTTTAACGGCTTATTAGGGGCCATATCTAACAGCCCCTAACATGCTTATTTAAAATATACTTAGGATCCCACCAAATAGGTCTCCAATTGCACCACCCACATTTTTAATTGTCCTCACAAACTCTTTACCCACCGACACAACGAATTTGCCGGTGTTAAATTGTAAGTCCAAATCCTTACCAAATATCTCTATAGAAATAGCAACTTCGCCTAAGTCGACTTGGACCTCACCAGACAAAACGCCCAAGGTGTCATATTTGGTTTGGAATCCATGTTTATCTAGTTTTACACCCAAATCAGCGACAACCACTGAGGCAGAAGCTTCGATACGATCTTTTGATGCCACAGCATAAGCGGACGCAACTAAAACATTCGCGCTCATTTCAACGCCATCTTTACCAGCCGACATATCGAGTGAGGTTGTACCTAGTTTGCCTAAATCTAATTGGGCTGTAAGATTTACGGTATCGTTGTCAAATGATAAGTTTCCGTTAAGTTGTATATTGCCTCGAGAAATTTTGACTACATCTAAACCTGACAAACCATCTTGAGTAAAGCTTCCATCTGGCTTCATTAAGTTTAAATCGTGCCATAGCGTTGAAAAGTTTAGACTTCCTGGACCCTCATTGCTCACCCATTTAGAAGCTACCGCATCATGATCCATCAAACTTGTATTAAAGTCATAGCGCCCAGAATTAGTATAACCGGAGATCTTTTTATCAGAAACTGTCGAAAGCTGGCTTCTGCAAAGGACAGAAGGGTAATCTGGTCCACAAGCAAAGCCGGCATCATCATAGTAAAGATAACCACGGTGTTGACCGTGAGGAACTGAAATGCCATTCGTAGGGTATTTATCGCCAAAGACAGGCGCAGCAGTTGGGTCCAATAACACAGTAACGAGGTTGTTTATTTTATCACTTTCTCTAATACGGTTACCCAAATTATGGGCAAATACACCGCCTCGACTAAAACCAACAAGCACAACATCCCATTTGTATTTACGATCATTTAGAAAATCATAAACAACATCACCTAAATCACGTACCTGATCATACATATTTTCATCAGAGTCCCACTCAACCTGCATATGCCTATATTGAGCATATTCAAGCGTGTTCTCCAAAATACGATTTTCCAGCTGAGTTTGCCAAGGGTCCACGCTATTATCACTGCGTTTAAAGCCTGATATTGAAACAAATAGTGTAGGACGTTTCGAGAATGTGACCTGAGATTTAACTCGCCCTTGATAGACCGAAGAGACTGAAACTGAGTGTAACTCATCATCGCGCAGAGTGAATTTACCCACTTTGTTATTCAAAGCATACGTTTCTTTTTCAACAATTGGGATCATTATTCCATTCACAAAAATAGGAATAAACTTTTTCTCTGTGTCTATTCTCCAAGCATCTGCTGCTTGTTTAAGTGCCTTTTGCTTTGCAATACATTGATCGTATTGCCTCTGCATCATTTCGGCTTCATCGTCAAGAACCATACCCATTTCTTGCTCAGAGGGTTTATAGCATATTGAAGCATGTGCATTAGCTATAAAAATACTACATAGTAGTATGGCTATCGTCATTAGCCTTTTAAACATTTTATTTCCTTTTTATTAAAAGATATCAACACAGACATATAATACACCAAAAAAAATTATAATTAACCACGACAAATTAAAAAACATAGAATTTATTAAAAAACAAATAAACCAAAATAAATAAAAATTAACAACAACTTTGAAAAGTAAAAAATAAGTGCTTCACTTATAAAAATTCAAATACTGAATAAATAAGCAATTAGCAAGATATAAAAAAGTTCAACTAACGGAAGAGCAATCAGGTACTCGCTTTACTCTGTCATTGAAGCCCCTTACGTTGCCTAAAAACCGACCTAAGACTTCACTATTACCAACTACGTTTTAAGGGAAGATTTATATAAACGTGGAAAGCCAAAAGAAATAACAAAGAGATTCGATATTTAATATGAAATTTTTAATATAAACCCACCAATAAAAAATTTAGGGCTATTAGCTAACTTCTTCTCTTAATATAAACTCATACAAACGGCCTTGAAACCGGAAAATAAATAAGGCAACTGATATTGATTGCTATTTACCACACTACCTTGACCTTATTTAGAGGTTGCAAAGTGTAAAACTCAAACAGCTATATTCGAGCTGTAACAAAGCGTAATGGTTTTTTGTTTTAAATTTGCTCTAACTTATACATAGTGTTTTGTTTTCTCTGCCAGAGAACAAGCTAGAAAGTAAGCCACCGTCAAACTGAAGGAGCAATACCATGTCTCATGTCACCCCAAAAAAAACCAGTGACCAAACCTTAAATTTATCGGCCTGCGAACAACCTCACCATATTGTTGGGGGAGAAACGTTAGCACAATATAGAGCAAATCAGCGCCATGAAGCACGATGGAAACATGTAGATGTCGGCGTCAGTGAAGCTGATTTAGATAATAACTTTGAATTTTTAAATGGGGCTGTGCTTAATCGCTGTGCGAACGAGCAATTACTGTTGACCACCACAGGGTTATTCGGCCCAATAAGAACCGGTACCTTAGTTCATTTGGATCCGCATGCTAAAAATATAGTTGTTCAGAGCGATCGTGCCCCTCTAAATCCTGAAGCAGACCTAGTTACTCGTTTAAATAAGCTGCACGATGAAACGACACTTAACCCACCGGGGAACTGTCATGCACTCTCGGTTACAGGGTTTTGGACTTCTGCGACAAGCGGTGCAGGGATCCCAGGACTAGATGGATCTTCTAATGTTTTTGGCAGTACAGGGCAATTAATCTGTGATCATGAAAAGCTCGAATTTCCTGTTCTAAGTTATGGTGATGACCCTCAGTCACAACAGACATATTTACAAACGCTTGCGTATTATGGGGGCACTTTATTAAAGCCGAAGGAAGAATTTGCATTAGGGTTTACTCAAGACTTGTGGGGGATCCAATATGATCAGAAACTCCCAGAGTACGTAACCGATTATCAATTTGGTGCCCATAAAGGTGGAGGCCTATTCGTCGAACACCACCCTTTTCCACATATTTGGTTACCCGCTGTTGGGCAAGATCCTGTATTTGAGCGAGCTACAAAGTCTCGTATTTTACTTGGCCGACGCCAAGATATAAATCACGAGGACGGCTACTATCGCACCGTTACTACTCAACATTTTCATTTTACCATATTTGAAGTACCCAATGATGGAAGCGCGCTCGCCATACGTCCTCAGTGTATTCACAACGATAGCTTTACTGACGGCGCACAAACTGTATTCTTGGCGAATACACCTGCCAATACTGTGGCAATAAGGCAAAGCGCTCCCTTAACAGATATGACGTTTGATAAATATACGACCACGAATTTATAATTCAATGTTCTGGCTCTGGTCAAAAAGTTAATAAATTTGTGTCAGAGCTGGACCAAATAAAAAGTCTTGGAAAACCAATTAACATGCACATTAGGCCACCTCATTATCGCCAATAGCGTTAACATCTGACTGATGGCAATTACCAAGATAAACTAAATAGCTGTTAGCGAATCGGCTTGCGATAAACGCTGAGTCATACGAAGAATTATATTCTAATATTAAAAAACAAATACTTAAACTAGTTTAAAGCGAAGGTTTATTTGAACTCCCTGCCTGTTTTGTATATTTAAAATACTTCTTTTTGCTTCTATTTCAAGCTTTAGATAATCCCCCTAGCCTACTCCTGATATTTAAATTCACCAAAATAATATCATCATTACCTATTTACAAATTTCTAAACCTGATTAAAATACCACCTATCGATAATGATAATCATTTTCAATAAGGAGGATATATAATGATAAAAGTACTAATGTTTGCACTAACCACCGCAGTTGTTTCAGCAATACCAGCCAAAGCAGACGCAAGACCTGGCCCCGGCAGGTTAGAAGTATTTTGCCACAAAAATGGCGTGTTACTGTGGCACGAACAGTTCTATCGCTTCGATGAAGACTTTGCGTATCGCGCTGCAGCTTATTGCGAAAGAGTTGAGGGCGGTAAAGCCACTATGAAGCAAATAAGAAGATAAGGTAATAAATCAGAGCAGATTACCTTAAGGCACGATGCCTTTTGCCTAGCCAAAATGAATTCGTCGCGGAAAATTGTTTAACAAGAAAGTGAGGCTAATGCTTTGACTATATGCGCTTGAATAACAGCGCGGCTTCGCATTTCCACAATAAGAATAACCACGCACTTTAGTGGTTATTCTCTCACCCTAGCTAGGCTATTTATTGATGCGTTGTAGCGAAAACGTGCTTTGTAATGTTTGTTGTGGGCCAACTTTAGCTGCTCCGCCAATCAAAAACAATGTGTTGTTCAACGTGACAGAGCCATGACCATGACGTGCCAGCGGCATGTCCGGTAGTGATGACCACTGATCTGTTTCAGGGTCATAGCTCCAAGCAGAATTGAATGCCTTTCCTTTTTCCCACTGATGATTGGGACCAAACACCTCGCCACCCGTTACGATAATTTTACCATCTAATACACTGGCTGAAAGTCCTGCAGATGCCACTGGTAAAGAACTTATCTCGGTCCAAGTGTCCATTTTTGTATCATATACCTCTGCATAGTCCAGGTTTTTACTCCCTTCGCCCAAAGCTCGGCCACCAAAAACATAGATTTTGTTTCCGATCACTGCACTTGCAGCAGAACTTCTCTCAATTGAAGGTGGTTTTGCTTTACGCCAATACGCATTGTTAACCAACACATAATGTGCATTCGAATCAATTTTTTTGCCTGTTTTAGATGACATTGTTTTTCCACCGATAACATGTATGTATTTACCCACATTCGCATATACGGATTCGGCTAAAGGGATAGGTAAAGACGGCCCTGATCGCCATTTTTGAAATTTACCATCCAATCTAAATACAGTTCTTTGTATTTGCCAAGCATCACTCTTTGGCCCTGTGTAGCCACCAATTCCGTACACATAATGTCGATTACTTACCATACCTATATGGTGACGTGATTCTGGCAATGACGGTGCTTTTTGCCAGCGACCAGTTGGAGGATTCAGCAAGAAGACGTCTTTACTTGGACCAAGTCCAAAAAACGAAGGAGATTGAGATGGCGTAAACCCTCCCCCGACAATGATCCGCTCTTTAAATACCGAAGGATAAACCTCTTGAAAAGCGATAGGTAAACTAGGCGCTTCTTGCCAAATATAGCTGCTATTATCTGAGGTATTTTGACCTGACCATACATTACTCGTATATAACCCACTTAACAGAAAGCAGCTTTGCAACACTAGATTCATTTTTGCAGACAAAAAACGCATTGGTACTCCTTAAACTTGGCTTTAAAAATTATACCGACGATGTCATGTAGAGGATCAATAGAAACTCACTGCTTATGATAAATAACACATCCCATACAATTGTAGATAGAAATGCGCTAAAGCACTGGAAATTCAGTTAAACACCCAGCAATTAATATCACTTCGACTGCAAAACAAGTGCTCATAATGCTTATTTATGGGCGAAGTGTTCCTCGGAAAAATGTACACTCATCAAAAACTATAAAAATAAGGACTTAAGGTGACTAGGATACTCCCAATATTGCTCATTACGCTTTTTTCATTATTTAATATTAGTACTGCTAAGGCACAAAATTGGCAGGAAGCGACTCAGTTTTTCTAGTCAGAGCTTTCAGAACTGGGAGTCGTTGGTGGGAGTGCTATCTTAATTAAAGGTGGCAATGTCACCGATGCTCTTTACTTTGGCTTGGCCGACAAAGAACAAGGCTACTCAATTAGTGAAAAAACACTATTTCACTGGGCTTCGATCACAAAAACCTTTACCGGTATCGCTATTATGCAGCTCAGAGACAGAGAGAAACTCAAATTATCAGATCCTGTCATTAAGTATTTACCTGAAATCACAAAGTTTCATAATACATACGACAACACAAATCACATTACGATTGAAAATCTACTGACCCATAGCGCAGGTTTTCGTATGTCTAGCTTCCCATTTAAAACAAAATCTTGGCAACCACATGAGCCTGCTGAGTTTTCACAACTTGTCGCTATGATGCCCTATTCAGAGATCAAGTTTAATCCAGGTAGCCAATATAGTTATTCGAACCTTGGTATTAACTTTTTAGGAGAAATCATTAAACGCGTAACAGGAGATAGCGTAGACAGCTACATTGATAAGAATATTTTTAAACCGCTAGGCATGCATCATGCTTATTTTAACGCAACTCCTTACCATTTAAGTAAGTATCGTTCTAACAACTACGCATTTGAAAATGGGAAACTTATCGCGGGCGGACCTGAATTTAATACAGGCGTCACCAGCGCAAATGGTGGGATTAACGCTCCTATAATCGATATGGCAAAATATGTATCATTTTTAATTGGCGAGCAGGACAACCCCACATATGAAAACGTGTTAAAACGGACTAGTTTATTAGAAATGTGGCAGCCTAAATTTAATACAGGAGCTAATAAAAGTAGACATATCGGTCTCACCTTTTTTATCCGACAGCATTTTAATCAAACATATATTGGACACACAGGTAGCCAAAAAAACTTTTACAGCTCTATGTTCATAAATCCAGAAGCGCAAACAGGACACCTTTTTGTCTACAATACATCGAAGCTAATCCCTGACGAGACTGGAAAAACGATGGCAATGACTATGCCTATTTACAGAGAAATGCAAATGAAACTATTCAACCTTATGAAAAAGTAGTGTCAGCCAGACTACCTTTTACCCAATATAGGACAGATAAGAACACTCCCGAACAGTAATAACGTACACATATATTGATTGGTACAAACGAGGCGTACCAATCAATTTTAAAAGCACTAATGAAAAGAGAGTATGTACGTTTAATTTAAATACCAAAATACGACTTCAAACTAAGGACAAAGACCTGTATGCATAAGTAATCACTTCGCTTCCGGCGACGTGACAAGTTGCTTTTTATCACCGAAAAATAGGATACCTTTAGGATTTTGCGTTCAATTGGCCAAGCGTTTAAGCGAAGAAGGAAAAAATAATCATTAAAATCATAAGCTTCAAAACATAAATTTATTAATTAAAAACTCTAAACCAGCCCCATCAAACTTTACACTAGCGTTACACATACTTAATATACAGCGAGTTTTATCTACTATATCTAGTAAGGGAAATTATGGATGTTTTAGACACCGTCATCTATTCCAGTATGTGGGGCGTTATCTTACTTGCACTTGTGCAAGCAATGAACAAGCCTAAACAACCGCAAACTACGTATCTTATCGCGCTTTTATTCTTGCTGCTTATACATGTTAGCGGAGAACTCGTCATTTATACCGGTGCGTATCAGTACTTCCCTGCATTAGTGGGAATGCAGATGCCAGTACGTATTTTACTAGGCCCGGCCTTATTTTTTTACGCATGTGCAACCATGTCACCAAACCTCTCTATATCCAAGAAAAGCTATGCCTTGGCCATGATTGGCCCTATTGTCGCTATCCTAGTGATGCTGCCATTTGCTCTAGGGTTCACATCTGCTGAAAAGCTAGCTTTGGCAGATCCTGCGACACGCAACCCAGAGCATTTTAAAGTTGCCTTATACACTTGTATTGCAAATATGGTGGTATTTATGGTGTTTAACGCTTTTTATTTCATCAAAGCACTACAAATACATGCCAAACATCGTCAACAATTAATGGAACGTTTTGCCGAAATACAATCAAGATCGTTAGATTGGTTTAGAGTTATGTTGGTGATGTGGGGCATTGTTTGGCTTTGCTACTCCCTATCTTATGTTCCAACATTAACTGGATGGAAATTGCCATGGTTAAAGCTTTTACCATTTTTTGAAGCAGCCGTTTTACTGGCTTTCGCACAATTAGCACTTAACCAGCCTATCTTAACCAAAGAAGATAAAGGGCAGCCCATGTCTGTGCAATCAAGAGTTGCAACATTGAGCCAAGATAAAATGGATTCAATATCAGAAGAGCTGAAGAATATTATGATTAAGCAGCAAATATTTATGGATGAAGAGCTGTCTTTAAATAAACTCTCAAAGGCAATCAGTGTCAGTGAAAACCACATTTCAGAAACTTTGTCGCAGCGATTAAAGACTAACTTTTTCCAGTTTGTTAACGGGTATCGGATTGCTGCGGCTGAAAAGTTGCTGCAAGAAACCGATAAACGCGTGTCCACTATTCAATATGAGGTCGGATTTAACTCAAAGTCGACCTTTAACACTGCGTTCAAAAAAGCAACAGGATTGACCCCTTCGCTATATAGGAAGCAAGCCACTTTAGTAACCCACTAAAAAATATACGAATAAAAAGACCGAACGGGCCCATTAGGACGATCTGGGCACAATTTACGACAACAATAGACCCATCTTAAAAACGCACTGTCGACATGCACACTGAAATAAAACATGTCGGCGACCAAACAAATAAAAGGGTTTTATTTATGTCTACTTTACTTGCTACACGCATTGCCGGATTACTTATCCTGATCTCAACCAGCTCATTTATGTATGCCGATTCCATCATTTATGAGCTACTCACTAAACCAGACTTTTTAGAGCAAGCTGCACTTAACAGATCGTCACTGGCGTTTGCGGCGTTATTAGAGTTTATTAACTGCGCTGCGGTGATTGGTATGTCAATTCTGATTTATCCAACCATCAGACAATACAGCGAACGCGTTGCCATCGGATACGTCAGTGGTCGTTTGATTGAAGGTGCCACCTTGATCACCGGTGCAGTAACGCTGATGACATTAATCGCCATGGGTAAACAAGTCATTGAAAACCCCGAGGTATCGAGCGAATACCTGTACATGATGGGCAGTGCCCTTAAATCTGAGCGCTGGTTTGGATTTTTAATGGGGATGTTTTCTTTAGGTTTGTGCGGATTTTTACTGAACATCACTTTATATCAATACCGCCTAATTCCAAGAGCAATTTCAGTACTTGGCATGATAGGTTACGCAGTACTATTACTCAAAGTCGCTTTTGACTACTTTGGTCTAGATTTCTCAGGTGCTTGGATGTATATCCCAGGTGGCATATACGAATTACTCTTTCCACTATGGATGATTTTTAAAGGCTTTGATTTAAGCGCAAAGCCAAAAGTTCAAGCTTAATTAATAAAACCCACCAAGGAAGCTAAATACGGCTTCCTTTTTCTGTTTTTAAGCTCACTCATCGCAGCCTCCTCTTGAAAGACTCCGTATAATTCACAAAGCACTGTATAAAACATAGCTTTGGCCGCAATAACACTTTAATAAAATGCTCAGATAGAGAACTGTAGACCGCTACCTTTCGTTCAGAAGCGAGCCAAATAAATGAGGTCATAATTGAAGCGACTGCAATTTATTAATGCATGTCTTATGCTAATAGCCACACTGACCCCTACCACGCCAGTAAGGTTTGTATTTAAACAATGACAATTAAACATCGGCAGGGAATAAAAATATTCGCATTACAGAACATAACCTTACGCGCAACATAATTAGATAAATACAATTAAATGAATGCAATTAATTAAAGACGAACTACATTCCTACAGTTTAATGACAAAATCTAATGCCGCATACTGCCAACTAGTTCGCAGATCTAAAATTGCTTTTACCAAAAATGGCCACCGCCATAGCAAGTTCACATTAACCTCTCATCAGTACAGTGCTGAACTTAATGGAACAGCAGCTGCGCGATACACACCAAACGAACATAGCTTGCTTGCCTGTATTTCATTAAAAATATATAGGTACCATTTATAACCTACTCAAAAATATACGAATAAAAAGACCGAACGGGCCCATTAGGACGATCTGGGCACAATTTACGACAACAATAGACCCATCTTAAAAACGCACTGTCGACATGCACACTGAAATAAAACATGTCGGCGACCAAACAAATAAAAGGGTTTTATTTATGTCTACTTTACTTGCTACACGCATTGCCGGATTACTTATCCTGATCTCAACCAGCTCATTTATGTATGCCGATTCCATCATTTATGAGCTACTCACTAAACCAGACTTTTTAGAGCAAGCTGCACTTAACAGATCGTCACTGGCGTTTGCGGCGTTATTAGAGTTTATTAACTGCGCTGCGGTGATTGGTATGTCAATTCTGATTTATCCAACCATCAGACAATACAGCGAACGCGTTGCCATCGGATACGTCAGTGGTCGTTTGATTGAAGGTGCCACCTTGATCACCGGTGCAGTAACGCTGATGACATTAATCGCCATGGGTAAACAAGTCATTGAAAACCCCGAGGTATCGAGCGAATACCTGTACATGATGGGCAGTGCCCTTAAATCTGAGCGCTGGTTTGGATTTTTAATGGGGATGTTTTCTTTAGGTTTGTGCGGATTTTTACTGAACATCACTTTATATCAATACCGCCTAATTCCAAGAGCAATTTCAGTACTTGGCATGATAGGTTACGCAGTACTATTACTCAAAGTCGCTTTTGACTACTTTGGTCTAGATTTCTCAGGTGCTTGGATGTATATCCCAGGTGGCATATACGAATTACTCTTTCCACTATGGATGATTTTTAAAGGCTTTGATTTAAGCGCAAAGCCAAAAGCTCAAGCTTAATTAATAAAACCCACCAAGGAAGCTAAATACGGCTTCCTTTTTCTATTGCAGCCGAACACTCCCCTGAGCAAAGGCACTTTATAATAATTGAAGTCAACTTTTGGGTGACCTAACAATAGGGAAAGTCATTTCAAAACATGCACCTTTAGCTTGTTCTGGAGCGTATCTAATGCTGCCCTGCAACACATACGTGACCAAATTAAATACCATGTACAAGCCCAGCCCCACTTTCCCTTGATGTCGGGCTGTTGTATAAAATGGCTCGAACATATGCGCCACAGCTTGCTGTTCTACCCCTTTACCATTATCGGAAAAACGTAAAGTTACTTGCTCATTATCAACTGTCACTTTGATAGATATTTGCCCTTTTTTACCTTCAAAACCATGCAAGTAAGCATTTAAGTACAGGTCTTCAAATATCTTTGCTAGCGCTTGTGAGTCACACTTGACATAACACTTGTCCGGGCAATCAATGTTAACCATGACATCTGTATCTTTGCCATGGAAGCCAATAAAGCCCTCAATACAGGCTTTGAGGTCAACACGACTTTCACTACTCACATATTCGTGAGCTGATGCTTGTTTGAAACGCTTAATGAGTTGAGCCGCTCGCTCTGTATTACTGTCTATCAACTCTATACTCGACAAAGACACATCAATAAACGTTTTTGTATCACTAAGCGTTAACTTACTGCCTTCTAATTTAGATTTAAATTCATACAACTCTTTCAGTAATATAGAGCTTGCAGTCACCGTTGTCCCAAGTGGTGTATTTAATTCGTGAGAGACTCCTGCGACCAATCGGCCTAAAGACGCCATTTTTTGCGCTTCCACTAAATTGGCTTGGGTGGATGTCAACTCATCTAGTATCTCAGCGAGTTCATCTCTTGATTGCTTTAAACTCAGGGTACGTTCTTCTACTCGTTTTTCAAGCGTTGCATTGAGCTCAGCCAACGCAAATTCTGACGCTTTGATTTCTGATATGTCTTTTATCGTGCCACTGACTCTCAGGGGCGTACCATCTTGCGCTCTGGCAGTTACTTTACCTCTATCTAGCACCCACAACCATCTGCCACTTTTAGTCATAACGCGATAATTTACTTGATAAAAATCACTGTCGCCTTGCAAATGTCGATTAAACTTAGCATAAAGCTGTTCATAATCCTCAGGGTGAACGCTGTTTTTTATTGCACTCAAATCAGACCCAATTTGCTCGCAGGGCAGGCAGAGTTTATTCATTTGGTTATCTCTTGTTATCATCCCTGTTTGCAGATCCCAGTCCCACAGTTCATCGCCACTTCCCCAAAGCGCATGACTAAGCCGCTCCTTAACTTCACTCACTTGTTTTAATACCGCTTGCTCAATTCTGAGTTGCTTATTTTTAGTGCGCCAAAAATAACTAAATGAGAAAAAGCAGAACAAAAAAAGCATGCCTATCAAAAACACTACTTGTTGCACAGCCTGTTTTTCTATCTCCAAATCTTTAATGCGATTTTGTTGTACTAAACTTGCGATTTCACGCTCTTTTTCACTCACCCCAAATTCAATCGCCAAGGCACTTATCCGGTACTGGTTATTTTTCTCTTCCCACTTATTTTTTAAAAACAAATGCCCTTTCGTATAGTTTAAAGCTTGCTGGTGCATACCCAAACTTTCAAAAATCTTAGCCACTTCTAGCTGACAGTCCATGAGCAAAGGCTCTCTCTCATGCTCTCTGGCTATCTTTATCGCGACCATGTATGCGTCTATCGCTTTTTGCGGCTGCTCTCTCACCACATAAAGCTTCGCCAATGCCTGATATATCTCAGCTATTCTATCTTCCCAAGGGGAACCTTGATAAAGCGGTATACTTTGCTCTAAATAGCTCTGCGCTAAATCAAGCTGTCCAGTGTCAATGTACAAACGTCCTAAGTCGAGAAAGGTTGAAATATTGGGGTCCGGCCGATTAATTTCTTTCTTTAATGCAATCGCCTGCATTAAAACATCTTCTGCTTCTTTATACTTTCCAGCCTCACGATACACACTTCCAAGTCGATTGTAGGTATGGATCATACCCAGTTTATAACCTAGCTCTTTTTTAATGGCTAAAGACTTCAAGTGCATTTCTATGGCTTTCTCAAACTTACCAACCGCATCAAAATACGTACCCATATTACTGTAAAATATGGACTGTTGATTTGGATTATCGAGTGTGAGAGAGAGCTGTATTGCTCTATTTTGGTGAAACAATACTTTTTCGTACAAATTCATTTTGCGATACAGTGAGGCCAAACTTTGGTGAATTGATGCAGAGAGCGACGCATCATTAAGCTTGCGATACAAGCTCAAGCTATGTAAATAACTGCCTAGCGCCGATTCATAATCACGAATTTTACTATACAAGTGTCCTGAGAGCCGTTTAGCATTTGCTAAAAATCGCTCATCTTCGGTTGACGTTACTTGCTCTATCACATCAATTAACCGCGCTCGAGCCAAGTCATATTTACGCTGGCGTATCGCAATGTTTGCGAGGACAAGTTGCACGCGCATTTCATTGGCTTTCAATGCACTCTTTCTTGCATACCGCTGCGCTTCTATCGCTGTTGCATTGGCTTTGTCTAAATCACCATATGAAATATATGCTAGGGCTAGGTAACTGAGCAACCGTGCTGACTGGTCGTTACTTGGGTTTTGGGCCAAAAGCGCGAGCCCCTCCTCTGCATACGCCAAAGCTTGCTTGGTTTTATAATGAAAATTAAGTCGCACATACTCGATAATGGCCTCGACTTTTTCGCTGCCTTGACTACTTTCGATTCGATTAAGTATTTGCTCATTAGATGGATTCGCAGCCGTTATAAAGCTTGCCAGTAACACGGTAATGCAAAATAAAACGGCACTTTTTTTCAAGGCTAATTCGAACATCTCAACAACCTTTATTTGTGCTCACGTATATAAAATTATTCTTTTATACACCGAGCGACTCTATGGCCTAAGTTTAGCTGGTTGTGAAAATTCTGTTTAAATGGATTTAAATTAAGCTTAGTACTTCGAAATGTATATGGTTACCCTCATATACAATTGACAATAACAATAATGTTAAATGGAGTGCAGCCTTAAAAAGGCTGATATTTAATGATGAACAACAGGGACAACCCCCTCAAATTTAAATCACTGGATACAGCAACGAACTCAGAACTTGAACGTCTTACTCGAGGTGTTATTGATACCTGTGATATAGCACCTTTATCACGCTTTGATCTGAACGCCGCGATGGATGCAGAGAGTAAAGATCTACAATCACGCTGTGATGACTATAAAAATGGCTTTGCTGAAGTCAGAGCCCGAAGACAGATCTCTGATACGGTGCCAGATGAACACATACAAGATCAAATAGTAACGTTACCTTGCGGCGCACTCTGGTTGGCTGGGATCTACCGTAATCATCAAGACCAAACCTTAATCGAGATTATCGGGGAGCGTACCGTTGAATTCTCTGAACTTCAACGCTACTTACCTGATATATTAAGCTTTTTTAGTTGGTGTCAGCCTGAAATCGTGTCCGTATGGTCCAAACCACATAGCGAACACTTTAAACTGCTTGCAAATTTACATGGCGCCGAAGTAGAAGACTGTTTTTGGGGAGCTGAAACGACCAATATTGATATCCCCAAAACCAATGAAATCACTCTTGCCCCTTTTAATATGACTGCTGACTGGCGTTGGTATGAACAGGAATATCAGACCTTTCATCACGATGTACCGCATTTAAAGGAACGCCTTGAAATTGAAGAGACAGAGTCGGTCGCAGAGTTGGTAGAAAAAAACTTGGCTTTTATTGCTTATCTCACGCAGCAGCCAACACAAAAGGTTGGTGTTGTATTGTTGGAACCTTGTACAGAGCTTGGTTATAAAGGTTTACTGATCAATGAGTTTATTATTGCGAAAGCATTCAGAGGTCGAGGTTTTGGACCAAAAATACAAGCAGCCATCATTGACAAAATACGCGAAAGTTATGACTTTGTTTGCGGCTATATTTACAGTGGTAATCACGCCTCTATGAACAATGCTAAATACACTCGCTCTTTACTCAGAACAGAGATCACACTCCCTATTGAGCATTTTATTACGCCGAACTAACCTTGTTAATGTAAGTAAAAGCCACGCTTGAATCTCAACCGTGGCTTTTCAAATCAGCTTTGAGTAGGGTTAATTACAATCACGTACCCACTGCCATACTTCCCATTTTGAAGAATGATCGGCTGGTGAGTCACCTTTATTCCACCACTGTGCCTCATAAATACTGCCATTTTGCGAAACTTGGTCACCTTGTAAATATACTTTACTACTTAACCATGCATCAACAGCACAGCCTCCACCGACAGATACTGTCACTTGCTGCGTCTTAGTTGACTGCAACCCTTCGGCATCTTTCACTGTCAGTGAGACACTATAAGTGCCCGCTGCGCCATAACTATGTGTTGGATTTTTCAGTTGACTGGTTGTGCCGTCACCAAACTGCCAGTCATAACTGACAACGCCTTTATCATCAAATGATGTATCAGTAAATGCTACTGACAGTGCACTTTTCGTGAAAGAGAAGTTTGCAACTGGTGGCGTATTATCAACAGGATCTGTATCCCCTTTTGGGATCACCCCGCCAAAGTGAGTCGCGACTTCAGGCCAAATTAGTTCAATTCGCGTACCACGATTCAATTTAGTTGTACATTGCGTGCTATTACCATAATGGTGCAGTGCAATAACATTATTATCATGCGCGGAGACAACTGGCGAACCAGAAGAGCCACCTATGGTGTCACATTTATATCCCATATCAGTATCGGAGCCACGACCTGCTGTTACCGTTTGATCAATTTGGCAATAACCGCCCGCATTTTGATCACTTTCAATCGCCAGCTCTTTCGGGTTACCGCTGCCATGCTGTGGAATGAAAATACGCTGTCCTTTTTGCTGAGCAGACACATCTAATCCAAAATGGCCGAACTGTCTGATTTTCTCAAAGTTACTAACGGTAAATAGCGTATAGTCTAGCCTATAATCCGTAGCAAGTAGCTGATCTGCCATTACTTTAACCGTACCATTAGTACTGCCAGAGCCACATACGGAACGTTGATAGTTAAACCATACCTCTACGTTTTTCGCATCAGCCGCCGAATCAAAACAGTGATTGTTGGTAAACATATGGTTACCTGCGCCGACACGCCAAGCGGTACATAAACTGCGTCCTCCGATCAGCAAACGGGCAACTGGACGACTGCGTTCATACTCTACTGGATGAGATGTTTCCCAACAGGCAACATCTCTGCGTTCATTAATACCGCAAGTTGAGTTTGGCTCAATCAGATCAAGACCAGACATAATCTCGTTCGAAGCAAGCTCCGTATCAGAGTAGCCAGCAAAAAAATCGGCAACTTCAATACCATGACCTTGTTCCCACAGGCTTGGCTCAGACACAACTAACTTAAGCTTAATTGCATCTGCTGATACTGACATCGATGAAAAGACACCGCTGTCACTTTGGTCATAACGGTAAACTTCTTTACCTTTTAAATCGCTCACTTCAAGGTAAGCGCCTTTTGGCAGTGAGAATTTCGCGAAATTAACTTTAATAAAATTTGCGTTTGGGTAATTAATAACATGTTCAAACTCATTTTTATCTGAGTTTGATACACTGTTAAGGCCTAAATTCAATTGATAAGAAACCGCTTGAGCGACTTCTGTTTTTTGCGCCACGCCAGTATCTTGAATGCTAGCATGTGTACCACTTGCAACGACGAGTGCGCAAACAGGGAGTAGTGACTTGATTACTTTACATGATGTCATGAGGTTAAAATCCTTTATTTGTAATTATTGTGCTTTTTTAATAAAAGGCTTATGAAACTTATGTTATTACAAAGTTAATTTCAAGAGCAAAATAAACTAAAAAATGTAAATTTCAAACAAAGATAAATCGTTTTATAAACAATAGAACACCTTGATCTTCGTGTGAAAACGACCACCGATTAAAAAATAAAAGAAAACAAATCATTGACTTAAAAAATCAACCTCTTTAATTGGCAAATCATCACAGTCTCTAAAATAAAAGCAAAATAATCGAAACTGGTAAATTTATCAGCTTACTTCAACAACAACTCTCCTGCTAAATTAAATCAAGTCCCCATATTGGTACTTTTAGTATTTGTCAATTTAGCTCAAAAAACACTAAACATTTAAGAAGGAAGTTCAAATAATGAAAAAACAACTAGCAGCGAGCCTATTTTTAGGTTTCTCTTCTTTAACTGCATTTGCTCAAGAATGTAAAACAGAGGTTGAAACGGTTACCACCAACTACTATGGAGGCTTAGCAAGCTGCCATGTTTATATGAATAGCACTTTCCAACGTGTAGAACAATACATCCACCTTACCACTCAACCTCGTACTTTTATTGGAGAGTGGATAACTAACCCTTCAACTAATCGCCGAGACTACGCCACTTGCTTTGCGAATGTGCCCTTTTCACACTCAGATACAAAAACCACAAACATCAAATACTGTAAAGATAAAGTACTCATTGAGGCACGTGGTGGTTCACCGGAGCAAGCCCAGTCTTTTTTAAGACAACGTGGTGCAACAGAAATTGGTGGGTGTAGACCAGACTTTTACGATCAACCAATGAGCTTTATTTGTGTTGGCTATATCATTGATTGGGTTAAACAATAAAGCATAACCTGTTGTCTATTTGGTAGATAATAACGAATTAACACCTTTCAAATAGACAAGCCTCCTCGAGTGTATGTCTCAAGATTGGCTATGTGAAATCATTGCGAATTATCAATGAAAATCAAACTAGATTGAGAAAGAACAACATAAAGTAATAACCACCTCAAAGTTTCATCAACACGCTCACCTAACAATACAGATGGTCACATAAAAATTGATGCAGATTACTGTAGCAATGAAAACGATATAAACGCATTTGCATACAATGAGTTGTAGAGTATATATGGTGAGCCCCGTTGCTGAACAAACAGAGGCTCACTTTTTGGGCATGACAATCCTGAATTGAAAAATTACATGTTCATAATTGTACTTAATCGCTTTTTAATCACCGGATTGGTTTGCGATTGATACAGTTGTTCCAATCGCTCAATGTTCATTGCAGATAACTTATAATTTGCTTGCTGATAAACACGTGCAAACGCATCAATTTCAGCCATTTGTGGAGACGACAACAAACTTGTAACCACTTGATCTTGATAATCCGCCATTCTCCCTAGTGATTTGATGGTATTTTTACGTACCTGCGCATCTGAGTGATGCAGTAACTCGGGTAACTTGGCTATGAGCACTGGATTTTTAGTATTTGCCATCGCCAAAATCGCCGTTGATAACTGTTTTGGATGTTGCATTTGATGAGCTAAATAATCAGCTACTTGTGATGATTGTGCTGGTGAAAACTTACTCATTGTTCCCATGCTTAACAACGCCATGTCAGACAGCACAGTATTTGTATCCTGTTCTACTAGGCTCCTTAAACTTGAAAAACCAACATCAGATGCATTTTCAAAGCGCCCAAGTGCCATAACAAGCTTTTGCTGGACTTGTACACCAAGACTATCATCAGTCAATAAATCTGAAATCATCTGCTCTGCTTGCATCGTTTGCGCTTTTTGCAATGCGTAAATAAAAGCAGAAGACAAACCGTCATGTGCTTTAAAAAGGGCTTTCAATTCGCTCTGATCAAAGCTTTTCAACATATATAAACCAATTTCTTTGGCCAAGTTTGGATCTAAATTACTCTGCAGTGACTGTATAAGACTGATAAAATTATCATTCGTCACTTTAACCTCTGCTTGACTCGAAGGTGTCGCGGGTTGAATGGATTGATTGTGGTTGGCAACCCAATCAACGGGATCAAATGATGTATGCTTAATTGGCGTCACAGTGACTGTTTGCACAACCTCATAGCGCTGCCCGTTACGTTGCCAAATTTGTTTATTATCGTACTCTAGAGTTAACGGGTAGCCAGGTTCCTCTTTATTAACGGTGATTTTCCACAGCTCCTGTTCTTGATTGTCTGCATATTTTTGCTGCGCAGTTATCACTCGTTCAATCACATTCTCTTGTTCAATATATTGAAAAGTCTTAACACCCAAAGCATCTTCAAATGTTAGAGGCGACTCCAATGAATAACTCATTAAATCCAGCACTTTTGATACCACAAAGAGTGGGTGCTGCTCATTCAAGCCAAGCATATCTAACTCAGTAAATCGCCGTGACTGATACTTCACCAAAAATGGTAATTGGGCTGGCATCGTTTGCAGTTTATTATCTGTCATAAACACAATATCGCTGAGCATCGCTGCAGACTTTGTCGAAGCTGTGGCATGTGGCTGAAAGTGCATTTGCCAACTCAGCTCAGAAAATGTCATGGCACTGCCGCTGTCACTCAACACTGCTGAGTGAATATCGACTTGGTAAGCGAAGAAGTATGTTTTAAGCACCGACTTGTCCTCGGTCATTGACGTGGTATCTGTCAATTTTTCCTGATGCGGTGTCTGACTCGAGGAAAAATTAATTACCATCAAACTAATAAACAATACCGCAGCGACGCACATAAAAATTGTTTTTTTCATGAAATCTTCTCAAAAGTGGTGGCTGGTTGAGCCACCACTACTTCTGTTGTTATAGATTTTCCCAAACAGGGCTTGCATACTCGTACAACACGGTTTCACGTGTATACAGTGGATCCCACTTCATCACATCCACATTAAACTGCAGTAACCCCCACAACTTCTTACAGTAAGCTTGAATCTTACCGTCACCACCTGTGAGCTTGGTGCTAATTTTAAGTTCTAAAAAGCCTTGCTCAATGACTTGCGAGTCCTGCACTACACGACGAATGCCCGCCTCTACATAGCCTTTTCCTTTCACTTTTAGCAGATTTAACTTACCTTTCACACCCGCTTCAGAAATCCCATGACCAAATGAACCGTAGGCTGAGCTTGACACCAAACCACCAACAAATGGTTCAACAGATGCATAGATGTAGTCAGGACGTCTCACGCCATCGACTTCGTATGGCTCTTCATTACCATGACCGCCAATCACACCTCCCACAGTAAATTCAGCGCCGGCTTCAACACCTGCTCCAAATTTAACTCCCACTTTTAATAACCCTAGCGGGTCTAGCGGAAGCTCAACTTTAGGCTTAATTGGCTCTGGGATCAGATCAAAATAGTACTCAACTGGGTAGGTAACAGACGCATTAAGCAAGTCATCACAATTAGGTTTAAAACTCGCGACAGTGTCATCGCCTACAGTAAAGTTAAAGCTCATACCTTGTGTACAGTCGAGTTTGCTCGGATTAAACGAAAACTCAAGCTCCCCAATAGACATTTTAAAGTTGCGATTGTGAAGTTTCACCCAGTTGCCAGCTTGATACGCCCCTTGCGTTGCGCCATTGCTTACCTGATCGACATACATCCAACCCTGCTGATCACGATATTGGTGTGATTGACCAATCACATTGTTTTTTTCAATCGTTCTTACATTGCGCTCCACGTAGCCTGGATCTTTATATAAGTAGGCGTTTGCAACAGGTGACAATGTAATAGCAGAGATAACGCCTAACAATGCAGCGTATTTGAATTTCATGGTTATCCTCATATTTTAAAGTGTTCAAATGTATATATGTTGCGCAACAAAACCAAGATAACACACTTTTTTTACACTTTGCTTTCATTTTTACCTTTTATAGATAAATAAAAGTTTGAAAATAATCAGAACTCCACAAATAAATACGTACCCTGATACACACTAATACAACATTTAAAATAATAACCATCTACATTATTGTTAACTTTTAAATAAAATTTTATTATTAATTTAATGCCATTGAAAAAAACACCAAAAATCAATTTAAAAACAAATACTAAAAACCATGAAGCTTTAAGCACAAAAAATCAGATAGTTTTAAAAATAAAACCAATATGCATAATTTTCATTTGAATTAATAAAACAGAAACAATACTGTCTAATTTTCAAACAAAAAAGGAATTAATATGTATTCAAAAATAAAAGCTATATTCATCACTGCTGTTGCCGCGACAACATTATTTGCATCATTGGCATCCACAGCATCAGCCAGAGAAGTCAGTTATAGTACACATTACACATACGTCACTAAAAGTCAGGCCACAGCTAAGTTTAGAAATGAGTTTAAAGCAATGTACCCTGGCATCTATATCATCTATACAAATTGTTACTATCCAATAGGTGCTGGAATGCCAGTCTATATTTGTGAAGGAAAAGGTAGAATATAAAAAGCAAACTTAGTAACCGAAAGTTAGGCTGTGTTTCGGTTATTTGATAAACAAGGTTAAAAGTTAAGAAACCTATTAAAAGATCGTCTCTCCAACAAGTCCCTCTCTATTGCACGCTTAAAGAAGACCTAATTTTTAGTTCTAAACAAAGTTAAAGCCACTTAGGTAAGTAATGTAGTTCACTTTTATGCATAGTGAAAACACCATCAGTTGTAAAATTACTCAGCCCTTCACTCCAACATAGTTTATAAGTGCAACAACCTACAGCACTGTTGCACTTGCATACAAAGTTAATGCATAGCTTTATATTCCATTAATCGCATAGCTATTCACAAGTTAGATAAAATATTTTACAGTACGCGCAATTGAGTTATTGAGAGCCCTATGCTTAAGCCCGTATCACATGTATTGATTATCGTTGCTGTGTTAGTTGCCTTTATCGGCCAGTCGCTTGCATATAACTTTGTTATGTCCTTTGAGCAAGGATTAACGCTTGTTGCTGATTCAGACTCTCAACAGATATTAGAAGGTGGTACTCAAAACGAAGACGATTGCTGTGAGGTCGATTGTTGTGAGGACGAGTGCATCTGTCCATCCAATGCATGTATGACTTTTGCTTATGTAAAACCAGACAATCACTCCGTATCATTCTCTAAATATCACCACATGTTGTTCAATATCTCCCGTGAACACCCAATCAAAGTACAAGATTCACTTTTTCGTCCCCCTATTTTTGCCTCTTAAGGGTTAGTGCGCCCGCAATTCGCACATTTAAACAACTTTTAAATAATTTTGCGCAATATGCGACCTGTTTTCGCATGCTTAGAGGTAAAAATGCTAAACACCTATTCTACAATCGCCATATCGGCGATGCTGCTGCCATGTGTATCTTACGCGGGTGAACATCACCATCATGAAAAAAACCATGGTGACCACCACGACCATAACAATAAACACGTTGAGAAAATCCAAGTTACCGCATCTAGACTTGGTCGAATCGTGACAGAGTCAGCGACACGAACCGAAGTCATCAATGCTGAAGAAGTGCAAGAAAAAGCACTGATGAGGCCGGGCAATATTTCAATGTTGGTTGCTGAAACCGGAGGCGTCAGAGTACAAAATACGTCCCCTGCTTTGGGCAGTGCCAATATTAGATTGCAAGGCTTATACGGCCGTTATACCCAGCTATTAAGCGACGGCTTACCTTTATACGGCGGCCAAAGCACATCAATCGGATTACTTCAGATCCCACCAACAGACCTTGCCAATGTAGAAATCATTAAAGGCTCTGCATCATCACTTTACGGCGGCTCGGCACTTGGCGGTGTTATCAATCTAATATCGCGAACGCCTTCTGACGAGTTTGAAGGAGAAGTTTTGTTTAATGCCACCTCTAAAGATGGCCAAGACATCACAGCTTATGTCGCTTCGCCAGTAACAGATGAGATCAGTACCTCCATAACCGCAGGTGCTCATCACCAAGCTGCAAAAGACCTTGATCATGATGGTTGGATAGATATGGCCGCGTATAACAGAGCAACTATGCGGCCTCGACTATATTGGTCTAATGACAACGGTGCAAATTTATATGCCACGTTTGGCGCCATGACGGAGCAGCGCACAGCCGGTACACTTGAAGGTGCAGTCATGCCTGATGGACAGCCATTTGTTCAAGCACAAGATACAACAAGACTCGACAGCGGCTTCATTTTTGAGCAACCGCTTGGTGAGATATTCAACCTGAATGTGAGAGGTGCAGCAATGCATCAAGATCACGAGCATCAATACGGCCAAGTACTGGAAAATGATACGCATGAAAGCTACCTGCTTGAAACGAGCTTATCAGGCTATACAGATGACGTGGCCTGGCTAGTAGGTATTGCGCATCAAAGCGATAAGTTTTCATCAGATAATTACCCTGAGTTTAACTATACGTTTGAAGTTCCAGGCTTATTTTCACAATTAGACTATGACATCACTCACGACATTGCTATGTCATTAAGCGCCCGAGCTGATTGGCACAGTGAATATGGCACGCAGTTTAGTCCTCGAGTTTCAGTGCTCTACAACCCAAGTGATTGGACTGTTCGCGGCTCATACGGAAAAGGGTTCTTTGCACCAACCCCCTTTATCGAAGACATTGACGATACAGGTCTTTCTCGACTTGCACCGATATCAGACTTAGACGCCGAGCGCGCAACCACTGCATCCATTGATATTGGCTATACTTTCAATAATGTTGAGGCCAGCATCACTTTATTTGCCTCTGACGTAGATAATGTCACGGAACTTGAACCGCTGGACAATCTTAGTACCTTATCTGGTAAAACTGTGCGTATCATCAATGCATCTGGACAAAGTGAAATTCGCGGCACTGAATTGTTACTACGTTATCGTTGGCATGACATTAAATTGACCGCCAGCTACTTATATACCGATGCCAGTAAAGAGACATTAATAAGCTTTGGTCAAGAGCCTCTTGCTTTAACACCAAGGCACTCGGCTGGTGCGGTGATCATGTGGGAAGAGCATGGCAGTCACTTAGTCGGGTTCGAAGCATATTACACTGGTACACAAAAACTAGAAAACAATCCATATTTAGACAATAGCGATCCTTATTGGCACTTAGGGTTGCTCGGTCAAATCACGCTGGGTAATGTCAGTTGGTTTTTAAATGCAGAAAACTTATTAAATGTTCGCCAAACAAAAGACTACGCTTTAGTGCTCCCACAACAAGCATCTAGTGGACGTTGGACAACCGATATTTGGTCTCGAAATGATGGATTCACCGTCAATGCGGGGATTAGAGTGACATTTGGCTAGCGGTAAATTTGATAGCTAGCAATAAGGGAAATAGATGAGCGTCTATTTCCCTATCTCATCAACTTTATAAGTGACTAGCAAATAGAGGTAAGCGTTACTGTACTCGAGTAAATTCCATCTTCCAATTCACTTCCCATGTTTCGCCACCATCTTTAGAAAATGCTTGTTGCCAAGTTGGCATTTCAGGGTTAGTTGAATCCCATACAAACCTGACTTTAATTGGCACTCCGTTATATACCTCATCAGCATAAAAACGCCCGACGCCGTTAGAAAATTGACCCACTACCGGCGTATCCATTGCGGTTGGATTTCGTCCATCAAGCCACCAAATAGACCACTCATTGGTTTGACTGTTATAAGAGCGTATCGCTTTCGCTCTCACAGATTCATTAGGCATATGTAAATGGTTGTCTTCCACATTGCCAAACCCACCCAGCGTTTTAACTGTCGATGACTGCCCGTCAAATTCAATCCACTCCTGCGCGCCACTGAGAATATCTTTTAATCGACGGTGTTTCACTTGCCAATCGCCAATAATAAAATCAAAATCCTTTGGTTCATTGTGCTCTAGTGCTTGAAGCATGGCTTTTTCCTGTTGTTTGTTTTTAATTTTGATACACAATACCACAAACACTGTATATTTAAACAGTGTTTATAAGGGATATCTAAAAAGCAAACCGTTAGATGTGCCAATCTATGCAACGTAAGCATACGAACACAGTATACTTGCGGGATAATTGAGCAACTATTTATTGGCAGATCGCAATATTGCGGCTTCCATCACTTCAAACACACTGGTGTTATCTACATAATTTCCATTCCATTTATAATGCTCACCCCAAAGCTTCGCAGCTTTCGGATCTGTGCGGATGAACTCATTAAAACTGTCAGCGCCTTTGCCAATGACCCAAAGTGGTACTAATTCGTTGGTGTGATTTCGTGATGCCCATTGGTATCCTGGTATATTGCCTTTACCACGGTTTTGCACTGCTAAAAAGGCATTAAATTGGTCTTCAGCAGGATTAAACCGTGCTGTTTGTAAAGATTCTTTGCTTCGATCCATTGCCACAGCACCACCTTGACCGTTTGTCCAAGTGCCCTCTCCCCAAATACCACCACATTCGTGATCAGAGGTGATAATCAGCAAAGTTTCGTTCCAGCTAGAATTGGTTTCAACCCATTTAACTACCGCATCAACCGCTTGGTTAAAATCAATTTGCTCTTCAATAAATCGAGGCATGTTATTAGCGTGCCCCATCCAATCAACAGCGCCACCTTCAATCATCGCAAAAAAGCCGTCTTGATCTTGGTTCAATACATTCAATGCGCCAACACTCATGGTGGCCAAACTTGGTACATTGTTATTGTATGCCATACCTGAAGGCGTATGTGCGTCATTTAAGCCAGTTCGACTAGCCTGTAAAGTTGAACCTGAACGAACAATGCCTATTACACGCTCAGGCAGCGCTTTTCCTTGCGCCAAAGCTTCAAACTCAGATTTTGAGTCAATATAACGCGAGGTTTTCTCATCGGAGTTTTCACGGATTGCATGATAGGTTTGCTCCCCACCAACATATTTAAAAGTTTGCTTTTCTGACGCTTTCAACTCACCACTTGAGTCATACACAGGGTGACCCGCTCCCATGATTACCGACAGCCCAGAGTCATGCATCTCATTAAATATTTCGGCGTAGTTGTTACGAGAAACATTGTGTGCAACCGCCGCCGCAGGCGTTGCGTGTGAAACCATCACAGATGTCACTGTACCGGCAGATAAACCCTGTTTCATCGCAATTTGTGCAATCGTGTCAAACTCCTCACTATTACTCCAATCCATATTAATGCGCCCTACAGAAGTCTTTCGGCCACTCATCAAAGCAGTCCCAGCAGCAGCACTGTCCGTGTAAGAGGTATAACTGCCCGACTCCAAATAATCATTAAGCATGGCATTTTCAAATCGTTGCCAACGCGTTTGCGGATCGTAGCCTTGATCAACTGCCCCAGCGGCTTTTGATAAATCTGTACCTCTGGCTAAGGTATTACCGTTTTCATCAATTAAGTTTAACGCGCTGTGTGCCAGACCAAGCACTAATGGCTTAGTGCCGTCTGGACGTTGAACTTGATACGTTTGCCGACCAGCTAGTCCTTGATAGTAATCCGCAGCTAACCAACCATTAAACCCAATACCATCAGACACCATTAAAATAATATTCTTAGGACCACTTGAATCCGAGACCTTAGGTGTTGAGTCAGGCAACATGGTACAGGAGGCTGTTAGCAGCATGGCCGTGATGAGAGTTGGCTTAAAGAATTTTTGCATTTTGATCTGTTCGTTCAATAAATTTATGGCTACAAAAATATATCAACGCTAAATTACCGTTGTAAGAAACATGCGACCAGTTGTATAACAAAGCAGCCGAATTGCGTTATGTTATAAAATAACATTATAATCCACTTGAATTGACAACAAGTATTTTTCAATTGTGCCCAAGAGAGACAAAACAATTACTCAACAACAAGATCAGAGTAGTAAATCAATTGGCCTTAAGAACAAAAATAGGAATGCTAGACCAAGGAAAATGCATAAATCTTGATCCACTTTATTGACTGATAATTTGCAACAATAAGCACAATTTGTACCTTATAAGTGTATTTTCGGTTCAACTGTTAGTTTTATGCGATAAAGTCCAACAATGCCGTATTGTTATTATGTATCATCTAGGAACAACTAAAAATATTAAATTTCACTACCTTTACTAGGGGAAATCCAGTGTTAAGAAAAACTCATTTGGCTCTAGCTATATCAGCAGCCATGTTACTGAACGGTTGTTCAGACGCGCCAGAGCAGCAGCAAACGGCACAAGTAGAAGCAACGGATACGGCATCTTCAAAAGCTGCTGCAAGCAATATTGCACAAAACCCATTCTTCCAAGAATGGAACACACCATTTGGTGCACCGCCACTTGGTGACATCAAAACTGAGCATTTCTTACCTGCATTTAATCAAGCAATTGTTGAGCACAAAAAAGAGATTGATGCGATCACTGAGAATGAGCGCACGGCTGATTTTGATAATACCATCGCAGCAATGGAGTTGGCAGGTTCAACGCTAAACCGCGTTTCAATGGTATTTGGTAACCTAGCCAATACTGAATCAAATGACGAAATGCAGTCTCTACAGCGTGAAATCTCACCAATGCTAACACGTCACTATAGCGACATTCGTATGAATGAAGCACTTTTCAAACGCATTGCAACAGTCTATGACAACCGCAAATCAGCACTATTGAATGCTGAGCAAACGCGTTTACTTGAGCGTGTTTACAATAGCTTTGTGCGTTCAGGTGCGAAGCTTACTGGTGAAGAGCGCGCTGAATTTGCCAAGATTAATGAACGTCTTTCATCGCTAACTACTGAGTTTGGCCAAAATTCACTGAATGATTCACGCGCTTTCACTTTAGTATTAGAAGAATCTGACTTAGCAGGCTTACCTCAGGCTCAACGTGATGCAGCAGCAGCGGCGGCCGCGGCAAGAGACCTATCTGGTAAATATGTCATTACGCTTAACCGCTCTAGTGTTCAGCCTTTCCTACAATTTTCTGACAGACGCGACCTTCGTGAAAAAGCGTTCAAAGGTTGGGCAAACCGTGGTGACAACGACAATGAATTTGATAACAAAGCTATCATTGCAGAAATCGTCGAACTTCGTTCAAAACGCGCTCAACTATTAGGTTACAAACATCACTCTGAGTATGTACTAACTAACTCAATGGCGAGTAAGCCTGAGACAGCAATGGACCTACTATTAAAAGTATGGGAACCAGCTGTTGAAAAAGCAGAACAAGAGCGTGAATGGATCAAAGAGCTGATGGCAGCTGAGGGCGTTACGCACAAGCTTGAAGCATGGGATTGGCGCTATTACGCAGAAAAAGTACGTAAAGCAAAATTTGACCTAGACCAAGGTCAAATCGCTGAATACTTTGAACTAAACAACATGATCGAAGCTCAGTTCTACACAGCTGAGCGCCTATTCGGTCTTAAGTTCGTTGAGCGTACTGATATCCCTGTATACAACCCAGTTGTTCGCGTTTGGGAAGTACAAGACAAAGCAGGTAAAGCAATCGGCCTATTCTATGGTGACTACTACGCACGTTCAACAAAGCGTTCAGGTGCTTGGATGAGCTCATTCCGCTCTCAGCAAAAGCTTGCTGGTGACGTTAAGCCGCTTATTCTGAACAACATGAACTTAAACAAGCCTGCTGAAGGTGAGCCTACGTTAATGAGTTACTCAGATGCCGTAACGTTATTCCACGAATTTGGTCACGCACTTCACGGTCTACTATCTAACGTAACTTACCCAACGCTTTCTGGTACAAATGTACCTCGTGACTGGGTTGAGTTCCCGGCACAGTTATTTGAGCACTTCATTGCTCAGCCTGAAATGCTGAAAAAGTTTGCATTGCATTACAAAACGAACAAGCCAATGCCTGAAGAATTGCTTGAGAAAATCAAGCAAGCTGGCACGTTCAACCAAGGTTTTGCAACTGTTGAATTTACCGCGTCTGCACTCGTTGATATGGCATACCACCAGCTGACTGATGTCAAAGATCTAGATGTTCGCGCATTTGAAAACAAGATCCTGACTGGCTACGGTAAGCCTGAAGAAATCATCATGCGCCACCGCAGTACACACTTCGGTCATATCTTTGCCGGTGGTTACTCATCAGCATACTATGCATACATGTGGTCTGAAATCTTAGATGCGGACGGTTTTGACGCGTTCCTTGAGAAGAAAGACATCTTCGACAAAGAAACTGCCGAGCGCCTATATCAGTTCATCTACAGCCGTGGTGATACATTGGACTACTTTGAAGCATATGAAGGCTTCAGAGGCAGAAAACCAACCACTGACGCACTATTGCGTAACAGAGGCTTAGACTAAGTCTTAACGCCAAAGCCGAAGTCACTGTACTTCGGCTTTACTTTTCCCGTTAGTTCAGGTTGCCCCTTTTTAAAATTTAGTTTGACACGCAGTAAATCAATGCCCTTGGATTACCAATAAAACGTAAATAAATAGCGCCATCACCTTTGTGTTCTCTGAACAACCAAATATTGAAACTATCAGTGTTCACCTGTTTGCGATTTAATCAGAATCATTTATCTAAAATCCCCTGAAAAAAAGCGCCTGTGTAAATTTAACAACAAAAAAATATAATCAATAAATTGAAGTTTACTTTAAGCATATGAGTGGCAGAACCATGCTCTGGTATGGGGGAATAACCATGGTAGCAAGAAAAAGAGCTGCATTTAGCAGCCCTTTTCAGTTAAATACTATAGTTTCGTCATCTTATAAACATTACTCATATTTACATCACCCAAATAGAGTTGCTCGTGTATAACTACGTGATTCAATGACTCTTGTACCATTTTGTACTGAGTCGTACTCCACTCCTCTTCTGGACACATATTATTTACCAGCTCTTGTGGGCATTGCGTTGCAATCACACTGCCATCATCTTGATAAATAACCTTATATTCAGAAAACGTTGAAGCTGTTTTATGAATTTTCAAAGTGGTCTCTGAGAACTCATATACCGAGCCTGAGTCGCCTTTAAAGCTGCGATTGATAAAACTCTCTTTATTTATACTATCGTTCACTTCGGACAGGATACTTAAAAATCTTGAGTATGTTTCTCCATAACCTTCAACTGCATGACTAGCTAGAAATGTGTCGTTATTATTAGCTATTTTTACAAAATCTACTTCTGTATTGATACCTTGGTATTCGATTGCCAATTTAGCATCAAACACTGTGATCATTGCTTCTTTCTCGACCGGATTTTGAAACAAAGTACCCAGCTCTATTTTGCTTGAAAGCTCATCAATTATAGTAAAGTAACTCACTCGGCTTCGCTTCGATAAGATGGATTCAATGTCATTATCTAAATAAAACGTTGATACATATTTTTTACCCTGCTCTGGGGTCATGTTTGCTGTTTTCTTCGCGCTAGCTATCACACTGATGCTATTTTCACTGACAAACGTTGCCTCTATTTGCGCTTTAACATCATCACTAATCTCACCGCTAAACCCTTCTGCTGAAGATAGCTCTCGACTAATTTCAATATCAAAAACCGCATAGTCATCAGAGCTATATAGCAACTTTAACGAATTATATTTATGTTTGAAAATATAGTGTGTGAGCTTCTTGCTTGTAGGTTCACTGAAGTAATCATTATAACGCACTTTATTATCGTCGTTATGAATACTAACAGTCTGATTATCGATTATCTCAGCGCGTACTAAAGCTTGATCTAACTGGTGCGTGCCACCAAAATATTGTTGATTGATATTCAAAGACAGGACTGCACTTTGACCTTCAAAATCAATCTCTCCCATTAATAAGTTTTCGTAATTAATATAGCCATTTGAAGGGACGTGATACTGCATTGTTTTTGAGATTTGTGGTGACTCTTGCTTCGTAAGCGTTGTTACCTGCTGATGTTCAGTCGCATCTTCAAATACAACACGTAGCTTGGAATCAGATTGTGCAATAATTCGAAACGGAAATGCGTGACGGCCGAGATCCCCTTCCCCACATTCAAATTTTTCAACATAGCAGTTTAATTTATAAAAACCTGGTGCGTCTGTGCCCTCATTCTCGTATGCGAGATAAGTAAACTGGTTATTGAGGATAGACACACCTTGCTGTGCACTATTAAAAGCAAAAATAGCTTGTTTATCTTGGCTTTCCCAACCGCCAACTAATGAGTCATAGTGAATATCGATCTCTTCCCACTTTTCTGGATTGTCTTTGACCGAGATTTTTAAATTGTAGTCAGCACGGTCTTTCCCATCAGAAAGCGTTACGGTAAACGTATGTTCTCCTACAGCAAGTAAGTCTGGAGTCGCCGTAATCGTTAATGTATTTTCCTTGTCTGTATTAACGATCCAATGAGGGGCATTTGATGTTGTCACAGTTATATTATCTAACTCTTTGTCATCTAGAGTAAATGTGAATATACCCGACTCCAACGCGAGTACTTCTTGCTCTAAATTACCAACAAGTGTAGGCGCTGTATTTGACGTAGGCTCTGAGTCTGAACCACCACAACCTGAAAGCATTGAGGCTAATAAGCCCGATAAAAAAATCTTTTTCATGTAAAATTATAGTCTTTAAATATAAATTAATTATATTTTACATAAAACAAAACCCACACCTCAATACAAAAAACAAATAACACAAAAAAACAACAACTAGTAAACATACAAAGAACTTTTTTAAATCATTACTAAAAGAAAATAAATTTAATCATAAAAAGCCCCATCTATCATTTAATAAACAGAGCCTCTCTTTTTAATTTAATTTTTAAAAAATATTTTCACATGTTTATTTATCTTAAGTAATGCAATTTAAATCTATTTAGCTAATCTGCTTTTCTAAATATCTGCAATGCAACCTGTGAAGATAAAAATAAGGTGAACGTAAACAATAAACCAAACAGCATCACAGGATCGTACCCCTCGACTATCGTTGAAATAACTCTCGCTATAAAGTTAAAAAAGAAATACATAGATGCAGGTAAAATAAGTAACCATGCTTTTTTATAAATACCTATGGCAGTAATGATAGCTAAACTCAAAGTGGGTGCACCCAGTGTACGTAAGTTAGTAAGCCCATAATCTGTAACGGCATTAAAACCACTGGGTTCATTAATAAAGGAAGGAAATAACATGGCCGTTAATGCCGCCGAGCCTAAAATAAGTACAAATATGCCACATAAAACTTGTGCGAATTTGATCATAAAAAGTGCCTATATCTCTGTTAGTTAATAACAAACATGTTATTTGAACTGACTAAGCGTAACTTGCACTATTCGGTCACTGATTTGCACTATTCAGTCAGACCGAGCTTTTCTCAACTCGGTAGGCGTGACATTAAAGTGCTGTTTAAACGCCCTTGAAAAGTAACTAAGCTCTTCAAAGCCACACTCAAGCGCAATATCTGTGACACGATCATTAGTGGTGTTTATTAACTGCGCCGCCTTTTCTAAGCGCTTTATCACAAGGTACTTATTGGCACTCGTACCATAAACTTGTTTGAATTTCCGATTAAAGGTCGATGTGCTCATATGGCATAAAAACGCCATTTCTTCGACCTTTAAAGGAGAATATAAATGTGTCTGTACAACCTGCTGTAACTTAGGTTGATTAGGAATAAAAAGTTCACTCAATAAAGACGTGATTTGATCGCTAACATCAACTTGCATGATGAGCTCTATCAGTTCTTGTATCTTTAAGACGATTAAAGTCTCTGTGATGTCATCTGGTTGAGAAACATACTGTTTTAGCAGTGTAAAATACCCATTAAGTAACGTGTGTTTTGGGAGCACCGCGGCTGAACCACAGTGTGAATCGTTTAAGTTTGAGTGAGCGCCCACAAATCTCTGCGGCAATGTATTCTGATATATCGATTGAATGAAAGACTGTGTTAACCTTACTCCCACAAATTCAACTGCGTTACCCTGTGGGCTGTCCAACCAACGATTAATGAAGTTATCCGCCTTCATCAGTAACGTATCCCCAGGCTTTAAAGAGATGGTTTTACCAGCGCAAATTAACGATGATTGCCCTTTGAAAATATGGATCAACCGAGCTTCATTGACTAAACCATCTTGATAAGTAAAGGGCGCAGAAAACTGCCTGAGTCCTACCACCACTTGAGCGTTGTAGCGCAGGGTCTTTAAAACTGCTTTGTGTTCTGGTGTCATCTTACTGAGTCAATTTTATGGGGTATCAAACAGTGTAAAGGAATGGGTTGTGTCTGTCTTGCCTATATACCTTAACGCTGAGGAGTTTAATACGCACATTGTGAACACATGAACTCATTCACAGTGCACTCTAAAGCCTAAGTTTGATCAACTTGTCGAACTGTTTTTATGGCTATTAGCATGCCATTGGGTTTTATACACTCTCTCTGGCTACTTCAAATAAGATGGTACTGACCGCTTTTCTTAGATTACTTGCAGGCAGTAAGGTTTCTGGGAGTAGTTTTGCACAAATAGACTCAGTATAACCCTGTAATAAAGAATCAAGTTTTCGGGGACTCAAAGTGCCCTCTTTTATACCATTAAAGGTATTCATAAGCCCCTGTCTATTTTTTTGCAGCTCCAAAATAACGGCACTGCGGATAGGGCTGTTTTGGCAAAGATGTTTTTTACATGCGCGTATAGCTACCTCCATAAACGCAGCAATTTCTTCGTTGCTGTGAGTTGGCTTATTTAAGCTTTTACGTTTACCCTGTTCTCTCGATATAGGGGTAATGCTGTTTTTAAAACCAAGGGCTCTTTCACCAATTAGTTCCATTTCATCACTTGTCAACATCTGTTCGCCAAATCGCGCAAAGTACATCGCTTTATCCGTTTCGTTTTTTAGGATAATTATGCGGGTAATTTTTCCGGTGTACATTACACTTTATTACACGCCCTGTTATAAAATTTAAATTTGTTGCGCCATATACAAAGCGATACAATACGGCTTTTAATCTACAGAGCCTGCTATCGTGCAATTTGAAGTTGAAGCCATTGGCCATATAGAATCTCCATACAAGCAAAAATTTGCCATTCCAAGACAACCAAGGCTAGTACCAGAGGCCACCGCAAAGCTGATATTCGGTGAAGCATTTAACCGTGAAGAGTTTGTACGAGGCATTGAAGAATTCACACACCTTTGGCTGCTATTTAGATTCCACGAAACCGCTGACAAAGGCTATTCAGCACTAGTGCGCCCACCCAGACTTGGTGGTAATGAGCGCAAAGGCGTATTTGCTACTCGCGCAACCTTTAGGCCGAATGGCATAGGCATGAGCGCAGTAAAGTTAGAAGGTGTCGAGTATAAAAATGGTCAGTTGGCGCTGCTGCTCTCTGGCATCGATTTACTCGATGGCACGCCAATTGTCGATATAAAGCCTTATCTGCCCTATTCAGATGCACTGCAAGATGCCTCAGCTGGATTTGCCGATACACGCCCCGAAACAGAAATGACGGTCTCTTTTAGCGAGCAAGCTCAAGACTTTATTCAAAAACAGCGCCAATATCCGGAGCTAATGAACTTTATCAGCAATGTCTTAAAGCAAGATCCAAGACCAGCTTACAAAAAGAAAAAACTACAAACACAAAGCTATGGCATGAGTCTTTACGAATTCAATATTCGCTGGCAAGTTGAAGATGAACATAACCATGTCATCGAAGTGAGCGCTGAGAAGCCGCAAACAGCCAAAAAACCACAAGATTAAATATCTTTACAGCGAAAATAACTCTTTTTAAGCACCTTAGGCACTGTTAAACTACGTGCCTAATTAAAAACACATAACATTGAACGGAACAAGCATGCGTACCAGTCAATATATTTTAGCGACTCAAAAAGAGACGCCTTCTGATGCCGAGGTGGTCAGCCACCAGCTAATGCTACGTGCGGGTATGATCCGCAAACTCGCTTCAGGCTTATACACTTGGTTACCGTCAGGTTTAAAAGTACTTCGTAACGTAGAAACTATTGTACGCGAGGAAATGGAAAAAGCTGGCGCAATCGAAATGTTGATGCCTATCATCCAGCCTGCTGATCTGTGGGAAGAATCTGGCCGCTGGGAACAGTTTGGTCCAGAGCTATTAAGAATTACTGATCGCCACAATCGTCCATTTGCACTTGGCCCAACACACGAAGAAGTGATCACTGACTTTGTACGTAAAGAAGTAAGCAGCTATAAGCAATTGCCTTTAACACTTTATCAAGTACAAACTAAAGTACGTGATGAAGTACGTCCGCGTTTTGGTGTAATGCGTGCACGTGAATTCACAATGAAAGATGCTTACTCTTTCCACCTAGATGACGCTTGTCTTGAAAAAACATATCAAGTGATGCACCAAGCATACTGCAATATTTTTGAGCGCCTAGGTCTAGATTACCGTCCAGTTATTGCTGACACAGGTTCAATTGGTGGCAGCGTATCACACGAATTCCATGTACTTGCAGAGTCTGGTGAAGATGCTATCGCGTTTAGCACAGAAAGTGATTACGCGGCAAACATCGAAAAAGCTGAAGCACTGGCACCTACAACTGAGCGCGCAGAGCCAAGCAAAGAACTGAATACATTTGATACACCAAACGCAAAAACCATCGCAGAGCTTGCTGAGCAACACGGTGTTAAAGCGCACAAAGGCGTTAAAACACTGATTGTATACGGCGCTGAAAACGAAGACGGTGAGCGTGGTCTGGTTGCATTAATCGTTCGTGGCGATCACGAATTAAACGAGCTAAAAGCTGAAAAGCTACCGCTTGTTGACTCTCCGCTTGAAATGGCAAAAGAAGAAGACATCGTTGCTGCAATTGGTGCAAAACCTGGCTCACTTGGCCCAGTTGGCCTTGATATGCCAGTGATTGTTGACCACAGCGCTGCTGTTATGTCTGACTTTGTTGCAGGTGCAAACAAAGACGGTGTGCACTACAGTGGGATTAACTGGGGACGCGATGTAGCCGAGTTCACAACTGCTGACATTCGTAACGTGGTTGAAGGCGATCCAAGCCCGTGTGGTCAAGGCACTTTGCAAATCAAACGCGGTATTGAAGTGGGTCATATCTTCCAACTTGGTAGCAAGTATTCAGAAGCAATGAATGCCGGCGTACTAGGCGAAAGCGGTAAAAACCAAGTTATGACCATGGGTTGTTACGGTATTGGTGTATCACGCATCGTGGCTGCGGCGATTGAACAAAACCACGATAAGTTTGGTATTAAGTGGCCACAAGCCCTTGCGCCGTTCGATATTGCAATCGTTCCGATGAACATGCATAAGTCTCACCGTATTCCTGATATCGCAGAAAAGTTTTATGCGGACTTAAAAGCAGCAGGTCTTGAAGTATTGTTTGACGATCGTAAAGAGCGCCCAGGCGTCATGTTCAACGATATGGAACTCGTGGGTGTACCATTCACCTTAGTCATTGGTGAGCGTAACCTTGATAACAATCAGGTTGAGCTGAAAAACCGCCGTACTGGTGAAAAAGTCATGTTAGACATTGACTCAGCGGTTGCTGAAATCACTAAGCTAATGGCTTAACTCTTCCCAATTTTAAAAACGCGCCTAAATGGCGCGTTTTTTGTTTTTGAGCGCAACCTTTGAAGAAAATGTCATCTTAGCGTCTCAATACTGATAAACGTTTGTCATCTCGTGCCTTTACCGTAGACATTATTACGCTTGAGAGTAAACAAGATGGAGCAAACTTACTACCCCAGCATATGGATTTCAGATGTGCACCTCGGTTATAAAGACTGTAAAGCTGAATTCTTATTGGACTTCTTAAATTGTACTCGCTGCGATACCTTGTATTTAGTGGGTGATATCGTAGATCTTTGGTCTTTAAAAAGGCAATTCTACTGGCACCCAAGCCACTATCAAGTTTTAGAATGTATTCAGAAAAAAGCAGAGTCCGGTACGCGTGTTATTTATATCCCGGGTAACCACGACGAGACGTTTCGCAATTATGTGGATATGACACTGTTTAATGTTGAAGTGCACCACACATACGTGCATACCACCTCAGCAGGTAAGCGTTTCTTATTGCTACACGGCGATGATTTTGACTCGGCCACCCGCTACAACAAATTAATCAGCATTATTGGCGATCAAGCCTATGATTTTTTACTGTTTTTAAATCGTTGGACCAACCGCGTGCGTAAGCTCTATGGCGGACACTATTGGTCGCTGGCCTCTTGGCTTAAAAACAGGGTGCATAAAGCTCGTGCAGCCATCGCCGCATTTGAACAAGCCGCTGTGCACGAAGCAAAAAAACAAGGTATGGATGGCATTATCTGTGGCCATATTCACCAGCCCAGAATTAATGTCACCGACGGCATCGTATATTGTAATGACGGTGACTGGATCGAAAACTGCACGGCACTTGTTGAAAATGAGCAAGGGCGCATTGAGCTATTGCATTGGTCTGATATACAAAAAGTATTGAATGTCGTTGAGTTAGACACACAAAATTTAGACGGCGTCAAAGCCGCCTAATTGCTATCTAAATTGCTATCTAAATAACACGGACTCTTTGCTAAACCAGCGTATACAAAACATCAGCAATGCCCCTGCAAGCAGTGCTGATGCAACAAAAATCATCACCACGGCACTGTAGTCAACAGTGCCTTTGATGATCTCTTTAATCGCTAAGGATACATTGGTAATGGGGATCCAAGCTGTGGTGGTATTGAGCGACATATTTGGCATCACTGACACGACAATGGGCACAAACACCAACATACTCAGCGGCCCCATATAGTTTTGTGCCTCTTTAAACGAGCGTGCATAGATTGAAATTGCCAACACCAAGGATGAGAGCATCACAGCCACAGGCAGTAGCAGTGCAAAAATCAGCATAAAGTCTGCAAACCTCACACTCGAAAATGCATCTTTAATGGTATCCAATATCCCTATTCCACCTGCAATGCTTATCCAAATAGCCATACTAGAGACGGTCACCAAAGCACAGGCAATAGAACTGGCTAATATTGTTAAAAACTTACCCAGTACCAGCTGTGTGCGCGTGACAGGTGTCAACAACAGAGTTTCAAGAGTCCCACGCTCTTTTTCACCTGCGCCCAAATCAATCGCAGGGTAACTTGCGCCCATTAAAACAAGCGGGATCAACATATAAGGGATTAATGCACCGAGCTTTTCACCGTAGTTTTCACGTTTATCTGCGGTATCCACTTTGGTAATGGTGATCGGTTTTAGAATTGCACTATGATGAGATTTAGGCGCCCCTAATGCTTCTAACGTAGCAGAACGAACGCCTGCAGCGTATTTATTAATAAGCTTCTCCAATCGCTTATATACAAAGTTAATCGATTGAGCATCATTAAATACCACATGCCAGATGACTTGCTCAGGTGTAGTTGTCAACGGCTTAACCTGTGGCTTGGGGATCTCAATACCAACATCTATTTTCCCCGCCTTTACAGCGGCTTTTAATGCATCGATGCTGTCAAACTGCTCATCTCCTTCATACGGTTTAAAGCTTTTATGATAAAACAGCATTTGCTCGAACTCTGATGAATGTTCTGCATTGGCAAGGTAGTAAGTATGCACCTTTTGCTCCGCTTCAAAGGTAGTTTTTGACGCTAAAAACCCAAGTAAAGCAAATAAGATAGGAAAGATAACGATTGGCAGAGCAATGACGAAAAACAGCGTTTTTCTATCACGCAGTAGCTCTTTGACTTCCTTTAAAAATACTTCAAACATCTGCACATCCGTGATTCACAATATTTAAAAACGCATCGTTTAGCTCAGTACTCTGCCCAGCTGTTTTAAACGCCTCAATACTGCCAGAAAAACGACTTTGGCCTTTATCTATCAAGCACACGCTATCACATAATAAAGCGATTTCATCAAGGTGATGGGTAGAAAACACCACTGGGGTATGCGCAGATTTGAGCTCACGAATAAACTGTATAATGGTTTGCTTGGTCATAATATCTAAGCCTGTGGTTGGCTCATCCAGCACAACGACATCAGGTTGGTGCACCACAGCTCGGGCAATATTGGTTTTTTGTTTCATGCCTGTTGATAAATGCTCAGCGCGTTTATCTAAAAAGTCGTCCATCGCTAATTGACTAAATAATTCATCACAACGTACTTTGAGGGCTTTGCCTTTTAAACCATGCAATTTGGCAAAGTACTCGACATTCTCTTTTGCCGTTAAACGTCCATATAAACCCGTTGTACCAGACAAAAAGCCAATGGCTTTACGACCTTTCAAGGGATGTTTCACAATGTTATGTCCAGATATTTCAATGCTGCCTGCATCAGGTTTGAGGGCGGTTGATAACATGCGTAACGTGGTAGTTTTGCCCGCGCCATTGGGGCCAAGCAACCCCAATACTTCACCTCTATCACAGCGAAAAGACACATCTTCTACAGAGTGAAAGAAGCCATCACGCTGCCTTGCATCACCACGACTGGTGGTATTTTCTAACTCTTTTGCGAGCTTAAAGCGTTTTTTCAGTCCGTTTACTACTATCACTTATCTTCCTTCTCTTAGGTCTAAAGTAGTTTTCATTCGCATAAAACGCTTCATCTTGCGTGTCAAAGTGCCAATCAGGTATGCCCAGCAGAGGAATGGGTGACATCTGTTTATTGTCATCCAACACCTTATCCGTTGTGATCAACTCAACCACGCGGCTATCCAAGTGTGCGTATTGCTCAAGTAAAGGGAGTGCAGCAAAAGACTCGTCAACTTGAATACATAGCAGCTTACCCGTAAGTCCGATGAACGGATTGGTCAGCATTTCGTAATTGGCATGGCCAAAAATAAAAGGTCGAGCTTCTTTATGCCACTTATCCTTATGTACAAAAAATGCGTCATGCCATAAATGCGAACGCAAATCTTCTTGCCATTGCATATGAGGCACCGCGAGTACCAATCCGCATTCATCAAACAAGGTTAATGCATTGCGTTTGCGGCTGCGCTCTTTTAATCCGTGCTGCGCAATTTCTTCAATATGCAGTTTATTAAGTAGACTTTTCGTTTTTGGAAATAAACACCAGATCATCGCCCCGAAAAAGTCATGCCAGTTATTTTCTCGCGTTGGTATCTGACCAGTTTGCGCAATGATCTCCTCGTAGTAGCGTGTTTCTTCTTCCAGCTTACTATTTTCAGTAAAAACAATATGCTTACCCTGCGCGTTTTGCTGATTAGTTTGCCCATTTAACCATTCAAAGCTTGGCCAGGTATCAAAGGCTTGTAAATTAAATATTGCCTGTAAATGCGCAAAAGGGGCTTGCGCAAACAATTGATTTTGCCAATTTTCAGGGGGAGTAAACTTTTTCATGCTGACTGTGCGTGCTCATTTCGCAAATTGTACTATTGCGCGCATTTTACCAAATACACGCGAGGGCGCAAAAAGATAAATAACGTCTGCGTACTTTTCCATCTAACTAGCACCATACATCGGCTAAAGTCGAATTTACTTTGCAATTATGGTATTAATTAGCCTGGAAGTAATCTCATAAAAAAGAAAGGTCATGAAACTAAAATTAACACTGAGTGCTCTGTCGCTTGCCATTTTAGCAGGCTGTGCAACGACAAAAAGCAACACACCTGAAGACATTGTCACGGCATATAATAGTATTAATGCCGTGCAACTAGGTGAACACATCAAAACGCTTGCCTCTGACGAATTTGAAGGCCGCGCGCCATCAAGCAAAGGCGAAGAACTAACGCTTGCTTATTTGACTAAACATTTCAAAGCATTAGGTTATGAACCAGGCAACGGCAATAGCTTTTTGCAAGAGGTACCGCTGGTATCAATCGAAGCCGATCCTAACATGACGCTAAAAATCGGTGAGCGCAGCTACCCGTACAAAAAAGGCATGGTGATGGGCACAAGCCGTATCAGCCCTGCACAGTCTCTAAACAACTCAGAGTTAGTATTCGTGGGCTATGGCGTCAATGCGCCAGAATATGGCTGGAATGACTACGAAGGTTTGGATGTAAAAGGCAAAACAGTTGTTATGCTGGTAAATGATCCGGGCTACGCAACAAAAGACCCTAAAGTGTTTAACGGTAATACCATGACTTACTATGGACGTTGGACATACAAATATGAAGAGGCAAGCCGTCAAGGTGCAGCTGGTGCCATCATTATTCATGAAACAGCGCCAGCATCTTATCCATGGGAAGTGGTTGAGAACTCTTGGAGCGGTGAGCAGTTTGGCTTCCAAAAAGAGAACAACAACATGGACCGCGTTGCGGTTGAAGGTTGGATCAGCGTTGATGTTGCAAAAGAGCTCTTTGCAGATGCGGGCCTAAACTTTGAAGATGCCAAAAAGAAAGCTGCTGAAGGTGCATATCATGTAGACATGGGCGGCTTAACTGCGTCTGTCGATGTGAAAAGCACTATCAAAAAATCAGTATCATATAACTTTATCGCCACGCTACCGGGTGCTAAAAAATCTGATGAGCACATCATTTACTCTGCGCACTGGGATCACCTAGGTGTCGATCCTAACCGCAAAGGCGATAAAATTTATAACGGTGCACACGATAATGCGACAGGCACAGGCGGCATCATTGAAGTGGCAGAGGCATTCGCTAAATTACCGCAGCGCCCTGATCGTTCGATCACCTTCTTAGCGGTCACCGCAGAAGAGCAAGGTTTACTAGGCTCTAAATTCTACGCTGAAACACCTGTGATCCCAGCAAACCAGACCGTTGCAAATATCAACCTAGATGCCCTTAACTTACTTGGTAAAGTAAAAGACATCAGCGTTGTTGGCCTTGGTAAATCATCACTAGATGGCGTACTTAAAGAAGTGGCTGATGAGCAAAACCGTTCAATCTCCAATGAGTCAAACCCATCTGCAGGTATTTACTATCGTTCAGACCACTTTGCTTTTGCTAACATGGGTATCCCAGCTATGTATGCAGGTGGCGGCCATGAACCATTCGACGATGCTACAGCAAAATACCGTAAGCGCATGAGCCTTGTGCTACGAGGTTGTTACCATCAGCCATGCGATCGCTATAGAAAAGAGTGGGATCTCAGTGGCGCAGTCCAAGATCTTCAACTATTTTTCAAAGCTGGTTACTTAATTTCTCAAGAAGAAGCGTGGCCAACTTGGAGTGCAACATCTGAGTTTCAAAGAAAATAAATGGAAATGATATTGATTTTCATTTAATTTAACACTAAAGTGCAACTGTTATTAGGTTACCGGTTGCACTATATGCTCTCATACTCTCGTTCTTATCCGTTCAAGGCGGCTTCTCAATTTGCCTATTTGGCAGCAAATAAGCGGTTGATTCTCCCGCTATTATTGATAGCAACTTTATTTTATGCACCTATCCGTGACATCGCGTTAGGCACACTAGCAGACGCTTTTTTCCAAGTCAGTGTGTTTGTTGCTGGTACCTTGGCAATTTATTATTACCTCGTTGAAAAACTCCCTCAGTTAGAACTCAGTTACTTAAACAAAAAATCTCCAGCGCTTGAAGTCACCATGGCAGCAGTGCTTGGCGCTTTACCCGGATGTGGCGGCGCCATCATCGTCGTAACTCAATTTACCAAAGGGCAAGCAAGCTTCGCTTCTGTTGTAGCGGTTTTGACAGCCACCATGGGTGATGCGGCATTTTTACTTTTAGCTAAAAAACCGCTTGAGGGCATGAGCATCATTTTGTTAGGTATTGCAGTAGGCACTATTAGCGGCTTGGCTGTTAACCTTTTTCACAAAGCGGATTACTGCAGGCCCAAAGCCAACGACAAACAAGTAGAAGACTGCGACCCACCCACTTTTGCAGTACGCATGAGTGAACCAGTATGGAAAATTGTGTTATTTCCTTGTATTGCGATTTCGTTAGTAATGGCATTTAACATGGACTTGGGTCAGTTTGAACAACCTATCGAACTGCTGGGTGCGGGCATGGCTATCTTTGCAGTGGTTATATGGGCGCTGTCATCTAAAGGTAAAACTTATAAGCAAATTACGGCAGAAGAAGAAGAGGTTAAACCCCCTTCTCGATTAGCTAAAATCCTTCAAGACACGCATTTTGTCACTGCATGGGTTGTGGCAAGCTTTATGATTTACGAACTATCGGTCGCGTTATTTGGCTTAGACTTAGCAGCTTGGTTCACAGAATATGCGATTTACGCGCCGCTTATTGCGATTATGATCGGATTACTGCCAGGTTGTGGTCCGCAAATCGTGGTAACCAGCCTATATATTCAGGGTGTATTGCCATTTAGTGCACTGGCAGCCAATGCTGTAGCCAATGATGGCGATGCGCTATTCCCTGCGATTGCACTGGCACCAAAGGCAGCACTTTTAGCAACTGCCTATTCAGCAATTCCAGCTTTGTTTGTCGGGTACGGTATTTACTACTGGAACCTACCCTAACCAATTTTCAATTAGCATATTCACAACCAGAACAAAAAAGCGACCTCATGGTCGCTTTTTCATATCTGTTATTTATCGAACTCGTTAAGTTACTTTTCTATCCAAGGTTTAACACTGACCAAGTTAGCAAGCACGTTGAATCGAGTATCATCATTTTCCCAGCTGTCATTTACATGAAAACGGCAACGATTCAATTCGCAGCTGACGCCCTCACCACTTAAAGCGACATCGTTTTCAAACTCCACCGTAACACCGTTTTGATCAGGCAATATGAAAGACAATAGCTTACCCACAAATACACCTGATAAATCGCTCAATAGCGTCTCAAACTCTGTGTGTAGTTGATATAGCTTGTGCTTTGTTAAATGCTGGTTTTCAAAGTATGCAGATTCAATTTGGATCTTAATCTCGCAATAAGTCGCAGTCTCAGGTTTTACAACTACCACCGCTTTGTCTTTATCAAGCTTTTCGTCAATTGGTAACATCAACTGTGCATTTTCAGTATAGTGCAGCGGCATTGAAGTTTGCTCAGTAACTATGTTTCCCTCTGCAATGGTGCATGGCCTTTTACTCTCACCTTCAACCAAGTAGAAGTTCACTCGAGCAAACTCAAAATCACCTTTTTTGACCACCTTGAGGCGGTCATAAAAGCCCTCATAGGAGGCTACAAACTCTTCAGCGAAACAACCAAAGCTGCTAGATAACAGCAGCAATGGTAAGATCCTATTCTTCATCAAAATAAGCCTTGTTATGTCTGATCATATCATTGAGTTCTTCAATGTAATCTTGTCCACGTTCAGAGTATGACATTAAACCCGGGGTTAAAGCCGTTGCAATGATCTCTTTTTTATCCGCCCTCAACTGTGCGCGAACTGCGCGGAGCTCTCGGTATGCATCATGTGTATTTATATTTCTAAAATACGAGGTAACCGATGCCCTGACCGATTTAAATGCCGCCACTTCATGCGCGGCCTCATCAGCACGACGCTTCGGGATCATCCCGCACCCCGAACGATAACACCACTGCCCAAAAAAGTTTAAACCAATACGTGCAAACCGAGATGTACCCCAAGCAGATTCATTGGCCGCCTGCATTAATGCCAACTCTTTGGGTATAATATCAACTCTATCAAGGGCCAATTTTAAACTCTCAGAAGTGATCTCACTTTGATCTATCTTATAAAGTTGAAAAATAGTTTGCACCCGTTCAATTTGCACATCACTGAGCAGCTCTTCAAACTGCAACATCATGAGTGCAATCTCAATACTGGCTCTTTGTTGCAGTATCACCTTATTTTCGGCCTCTACATGAGGTTTGATAAAGTCGAAAAAAGTTTTTTTCTTAGTTGCGATATCTTTGATCGAGCCAAAGTCAGGAAGTTGCACATTATGAAGTGGCTGCTCAGGTATTTCGACTTCAGGGATCTCAACGATAACTTCTGGTACTTCTATTGGCTCTGGCTTTTCCGGTGGTTCAGTTATAAATGGATAAATAATTGCGTACAAAGAGACAGCAATTAATAAAATCTTAATCAAATTAGAACGCATGATTCTCCTCTCACTAGTACCTACCAAACGAGCTATCTGAACTTCCTTTGTCAGAGAAAGACTCGTTGTACTTAGTTCATCTCATAAAACGGCGACCGATTATAGCAACAATAGTCGTTAAACGCGAATTTATGCCAATCCGTCGCTAAAATGAGCTTTTTCCTAACTATTCCAAGTAATTACAATTTTAACTTTGCATCGCTATACTTAGCTTACAAAGATGGAATAAGACAATAACCAGTCACATAGAGTACCTTATGACCCAGCCCGTATGGCAACAAAGATTACTTGATCAAATAAAAAATCGCCCCAACGATAATCGCTCAGCGTGGCAAGTAGATCGCTCTCGAATTATCCACGCTGCCGCCTTTAGACGCCTGCAATCAAAGACGCAGATCATGAGTATTGGCGTGAATGACTTTTATCGTACACGACTAACGCATTCATTGGAGGTATCTCAAATAGGAACAGGCCTATTGCGCCACCTCAAATTGCAAAACCCTGACTTTGAGCACTTCCCTTCTGCTAGCCTCATTGAAACCATCTGTCTTGCCCATGATATTGGCCACCCCCCTTTTGGACATGGTGGAGAAATCGCTCTCAATTATTTGATGCGTGATTACGGCGGCTTCGAGGGTAATGCACAAACGCTCCGTATTGTGACCAAGTTAGAGCCCTACTCAAATGGCTATGGTATGAATTTGACCAGACGTACGCTACTCGGTTTTATAAAATATCCAGCGCACATCTCTGCATTACAGCTTAAGCCTCAAAGCATTAGTCCTCATCAACGTTTTATCTATACGCAAAAATGGTTTCCTGCCAAAGGCGTTTACGATTGTGATAAAGACGTTTTTGATTGGATATTGTCGCCTTTGTCTAACAAGGATAAAGCCCTTTTCACAATGCACAGTCCCATTGATGAGTTTAAGTCTAAGACTGTCTATAAATCTCTTGATGCGGCCATCATGGAATATGCGGATGACATTGCTTATGCTGTGCATGATTTAGAAGATGCAATTGCCACTGGCACACTCAGTGAGCGCGACTGGTATAACTATGCGATGCCTGAGTTCAAACAAATTAACTCACCTTGGCTTGAACAAAACCTATCAAGTTTAACGCATCGCCTCTTTTCTGATGATGAACCGCTTAGAAAAGACGCCATTGGCGAACTGGTCAACATTTTCATTGTTCACTGTGCTTTGGTTCAGCACGATGCCGACTTTGACGATCCACTACTTAAAAATACCGTCAAACTCAACGATGAATTTGAAGCCATCCTTAAAGTACTCAAGCAATTTGTCTATCAAAGACTCATTCGAGAACCGACCATGCAGCAAATTGAGTTCAGCGGTCAGAATATGCTGATTGACCTATTCGACGCATTTTCCAGCGACCCAATGAGATTGCTTCCTTATACCGCCCAGTCTCAATATGAGCAAGCAGACAGTGACATAGCAAAAATGCGGGTACTTACAGATTATTTATCTGGCATGACTGATGAGTATGCAAGGCGCTGTCATGCTCGATTATTTGGCAATAGTATGGCCAGAATATAAATCTGTTGGGGTGTGAACAGGTGAAGCGATAGAGCTTTGCCTGTACTCTTATTGGCCAAGCCATGTAAGGACAATTTCATTATCCTCACAGAAAAAGTGAGGCCTGTTTGCACCAGGTACACCGTTTTGCTCACATGCTGGATTGTCACGAATGTGTAGTTTGCTTTTTATACACAAATGCTAGCCTGTATATGATATTCATTCATCTCAAAAAGGACTAACAATGAAATTAAAGCTACAAAAAGGCAACTTAAAAAACTTGTCTAATGACAGTGCCGCACTAAACAAGCTAGTAACTAAACAAGCTAGTAACTAAACAAGTTAATGGTGGACGCAGATGGTACGCAACATGGAAATGCACAACCGGTTGGCATCGTTGTGAGCCATAAATAACGGCTTAGCCGTATATGTCGATAAACCTTTTAACTTATACGGCTTAAATAAAAATATAATAACCAACATTAAATAAAACTTAAGAAAAAGATTTTATATAAAAATAAAATTGAATAATGATCAATTTAAATTTAGCCAATCAATCTTACCTTGTTTAACCAATTTATCGACATATTGCTTTTCTTGAGCCCAAGGGTGTCGTTTCCAACCTTGAAAACCAAACCCAGTTATAGTGACATGTTGACACCTTTCGATGAAGTAGTGCATGGCAAGCAACCCTGAACTTGGACATACGGGTTTACATTCAGGTTTACCTAGCTTTAAAAGATCTGATAAAACCGAAGCGCGATAGCGCTGATCAATTCTTTGAATGATCTGCTTGTCGTCAACGTGCCTTGCTATTTTATCGCCAAAATCTATTTTCCCTTTTCGATTTATTGCTTTAAATAATATTTGTTTGAAAATACTTTGTTTTGGGTCAGTTAGCATAACTTGACTGAGGTTACTTAAGTTGAGGCGGGGAAACTGCTGGGCAATCTTCATAGCTTGCCTGCCGCGACTTGATAACCATAAATCAGTACACTTGGTGCCCAGATGAGCAGGTAGTCCTGCGCAAAAATTAAATCGCACTACACGGTCAAACTCTTCAACTTGCTTGCTTATATCAGTATTAACAGGCCCATTACCTATAATAAGTACATTTTTATTTTGCATTTTCTAATATCCTTTCAAAAAATCACATAATCGGTTTTTCATAGAAGTTCATATAAAATCACCAGCCAACCTAAAAGCCGGAAGATTATATTCTGATAAAATGAATCGGAAATTAATAGGAAAAATAAAGAAAATTACAAACAAACACAAAGTAAAACAATTTTTAAATTGCTAATTATTATTTTAATTACTAGGTAAAAATAAATTTTCAAATAGAGGATAATCGCGGTGCATTGTTAATACACCGCTTTAGAATGGTGAGTTATTTTAACTTCTCGCTGACAATTGGGTAATGATCCCAGACATTTTTATCTGCAAGTGAACGGACTAATTTAACGTACTCTGCATGTGTCCAAGCCAGCGGTGTTGCCGAATTAGTGCCTTCACCCAGCTGGTAACCAAACGGGTTAACACCGACGCCATCCCAAACTTGTTCTGGTAGCATCAAACCTTCATTGGCAAAGTGCTCCATGCCACGCACATAGGTATGCTTTATACGCGTCACAACGTCTTTGGTTAAGCCCTTAGTCGCAGCGGCAGCCGCTATTTCATAATGGCCTTTTTCACCAGTAAAGAATGGCCATACACGACCACGCTGTCCCGGTGTATTTTGACCGCCCTCAGCATAGTTAGTCCCTTTTACTTCATCTTCGCCATAGCCATCATTACCGTAACGACGGTAACCAGGGTACGAATTTGGATCGCCTGCAAAGGTAAAGCTGTATTTTACACGCAAGTTTTCAGGTAACGTTTCATCTTCGTACTCTGGCAGTGTTTTCAAAATGCTTGGCGCATCAGCACCTCTTACACCATAACGTACCAACTCTAAGAAACCACCATCAATAATCTGACGCTTATCAAGTCCTGTACGGCCATTGTTATCACCCAATTTTGTGGAGGTGTTTGGGTTCTCATCACGTGCGATACGGAAGAAGTATTCACCATCTGTGTCTTGGCCTTTCAAGTTACCTTCGGTGGTAAACATGAGCTTTTCAACAGTGTCGTTATACTTTTTAGCAGTATCTAGATACCTTTGCTCCCCTGCTTTATCACCCGCTAACTTGGCAATATCACTTGCCGTCACCAGGCCAGCAATAATCGCTGCAGTCGTCGAAGGTGAATACCCGTCTTGCTCTTCCCAGCGCTCTTGCTGGGTCGCAGGTGGCGTAATTTGCGTATCATTCCACAAAATCTTTGCTAAACCGCCATCTACTAGGAACTCTGCCGCAGGCTTGAGCATGCGCTCGTACCAGTAAACTAGCTTTTCATCGCTTAACACACCCGCTTGCCACAATTTCCAAGCAAGCATGACCGGCATCGCGGTTTGGTCGAGCTGAACACCTACCCACTCTAACTCCCCGTCAACATGCGTTTTTTGTAAAAACCAGCCGGTATCGCCTTGATTACCTGGCGTGCCATCCATCACTTGAACTTTTTCAAGGTATTCAAATGAGGTTAGCGCTGTATCTGGGTCGCCCATCGCCATGAACGCCATAGCAACTTGATAAAAGTCACGTACCCAAACCGCTTTATATCCTGTGTGACCTTGCTCAGCAGCAACTGTGTCACCCCATGGGTTAGACAGTGATGCAATGAGTGCGCCGGCGTGCGTTTTATCTTCTTGTGCTTTTAACACTAATGCACTGACATTTAATAGTTTACCGCTGTCTGTGGTGTAGTTTGCTAGACGCTGCATCGGTTTAAGGCTAGTTAAGTAATCTTCCCAGCCGATATAATCGCCTTGCCCATTGTAGTGTGCAAGAACTTTGTTATAACCTTTATTTAGCGCAGCAGCACCTTGAGCAAAACTCTCTGCTTGTGACTTGCCAAAGCTCAAAGCAAGATCAAAGGTCGCAGACCCCTTAACTTCACCAAGCTCTGCAAGCCAGTTTACATTGCCTTTTGTATCACCCGTCCTTTGGTAAGTACTTGTCAATGCATGACTTTTCTTAAGTTCATTCAGATTGTCACTACTACCTGTAAAACCGACCGATGCTTGCTCAAACCCTGTGCTACTTTGCAAAGTTAAAAAGTTATCGGCTTCCCAAGCAACCAGACCTTTGTCTGTCACGGTTGCTGAGTCATTCAGACCGTTGTTATTCACATATGGGTTAACGTTCACAAACGCTTTTACACCGCTCAGCTGCGTGTCCACTTTTGCTCTGACAAATAAAGTCTGGCCATCAGGGTCCGTGAAAATGTGTTTTTCTAGTGTAAAGCGACCTTGCTTGTCTGTACTAACAACTTTATAAGCCAGTGATAAAGGACGGCCTTGATTATCTTTATAAAGATAATCAATAGACACCTCTAACTCATCGCGCTCTGTCACAGTAAAGTCTTTACCTGTCACCACAAACTGCATATCACGAATTTGCGCTTGATGAATAAGGCCAAACATGGTCTCAGTGATCATGCCCTTGGCAATTGAAAACCAAACTTTAGATACTTCACCTGTTTGTGCATCATTTGCATACTGGCCATTTTTATAGACTTCATAAGACGTGCCAATGCCCGTTTTATCTGAATAAGTCCAAAACGGCTTATCGCCCGGCGCACCGGGTGCGGTTTTAATCTGCTGCGTATTCGTTGCGCTACCACACCCGATAAGGCCTGCGGCAATTAATGCCAACGACAAACATGACAATTTTTTCATTTTTACTCCTCAGTGGCTGCTTTATTGCGCGCTTGTTTTGACACGTGCAACAGACAGCGCCGCTAAAATAAACGACACACCACCAATAACTAATGCATAAATAGGTTGATTCTCGAAAACGTTTCTTAAGATAAGGCCAAGTACACTGGCTGCCAGCAATTGAGGGATAACAATAAAGAAGTTAAAAATCCCCATAAACACGCCCATTTTGTGCGCTGGCACCGCATCGCTTAACATGGCATAAGGCAGAGATAGAATGGATGCCCATGCAAAGCCGATACCTATCATTGGTAGCCATAGCAGGCTTGGATCTGAAATAAACAAAAAGCTCAAGAGCGCACCAGCACCTAAAAGCAGGTTTAAGCTATGCGCCCACTTAAGGCCAACATGTTTAACAAAAAATGGGATGCATACGGCTGCCAAAGCTGCAAAACCATTGTATGCGGCAAATAAAATGCCGACCCAATCAGCCCCATCATTGTAGGCTTTCGAGGTTACATCCGTCGTACCATAGTGAAAACTGGTCACCGCCGATGTCGTATAAATCCACATCGCAAACAAAGAGAACCAGCTGAAAAACTGTACCACCGCCAATTGCCTCATGGTTTCTGGCATAGTGAATACGTCATAAATAACTTCGTAAAAACCGCCGCTTGTACGCTGTTTGTTTTGCAAGTAACCCGCAATCAGAATAATCGCTGAGAACGACAGTAATAGTGCACTTAACAGATAAAGCTCTTTTTCTAGCTTTAACACGGTAACACCTGCCAAAATAAGGCCACCAATCGCGCCGCTTACAAGTGCAAACTTAGCAAACTGAATGCGCTGCTTTGGCTGTGATGATGCTTGTTTTAGTTCTGGTGATTCAAATTCAGCTAACTGCTCTGGCGTATATTCTTTGGTTTTCAGAATGGTCCAGCCCACTGCTAAAAATAAAATCACACCACCGAAATAAAAGGCATATTTTACAGACTCAGGGATTTCTCCAGGCGCTGCTGTGTTGCTGATCCCAAACCAGTTGGTCATCATCCAAGGCAATGCAGAGGCGATAATAGCACCAATGCCAATGAAAAAGCTTTGCATGGCATAGCCTGTTGCACGCTGCTTTTTATTGAGGTTATCACCCACTAATGCACGAAACGGCTCCATCGTGACATTGATTGACGCATCCATGATCCACAGCATACCGGCTGCAATCCATAGTGTTGGCGAGTTTGGCATGATGAAAAGTGACAGGGTCGTCAGTATCGCACCGTATAAAAAGAAAGGACGACGGCGGCCAAGGCCTGTCCACGTTCTATCGCTCCAATAGCCGATTATCGGCTGTACAATCAATCCAGTGAGTGGCGCTGCCACCCACAAAATTGGAATATCATCCACTGATGCGCCTAGCGTTTGGAAAATTCGGCTCACATTACCGTTTTGTAACGCAAAGCCAAATTGAATACCCATAAAACCAAAGCACATATTCCAAATTTGCCAGAAACTCAGTTGTGGTTTTTGTTTTTGCATAATTAGTTCTCTAGCTCATACACAACACTGGCAAGCGGTGCCAAAGTGATGTTGAGTTGATTATTTTTAATGACAAGTGTTGGGTGAGACTCCAACTTATCGACGACTTTACCTTGCCACCCCTCTGGTAATTCAATCGTAACCTTCTGCGCATTATCAGCATCAAAGTTACTTGCCACAATGACTTGCTGAGCGGCATTATCACGTGCAAACGCCATCACATTTTCAGCTGGCTTGTTAGCACTATCTAATGTGTTCAGTTGCACCAGTGCGCCATGTTGAATAGCAGGCATTGAGCTTAAGTTCATGAGTTTTTTATAATATTGACGTAATGCCTTTTGCGCATCACTTAGCAGGCCACCGTCAAATTTACCATTATTCATCCAAGCCTGATGTGCAGGTACACCGATATAGTCAAAAATGCTGGTGCGGCTAGGTTTCCCAAAGCCAGCCATCTCTGAACCGTCTTCACCGACGGATTGCCCAAAATACAACATAGTGGGTGCTTTACTGATTAAATGGCTCACCACCATCGCCGGCTTGCCTTTTTCAGCGCTGCCTGCAAATTCAGCGCTGGCGATACGCTGCTCATCATGGTTTTCTAAAAAGTGCAGCATGTGTGGTGCAATATCAGACACGCTTAAATGCGCATCCATCACACTTTGTGCATTGCCAGTGCCTTGCATCAATAACTTCAAGCTGTCATAAAAGCCCACTTTGTCGTATAAGAAGTCCATTTTACCTTGGTGAATATAAGGGCGATAAAGGGTTGGGTTATACACCTCAGCCAATAAAAAAGCGTCAGGGTTTTGCATCTTGATGGAAGAATTTAAAAAGCTCCAGAATTCAACTGGCACCATTTCAGCCATATCATAGCGGAAACCATCTACCCCTTTATCAAGCCAATATAAGGTGATGTCTCTAAACTTATACCAGCTATCCGGTAGGTCTTTATCTTGCCAGAATGCATGGTGAGCACGGTAGTCTTGTGTTTCCATTTCAGCAGGCAGCGTTGGGAAGTCATAGCTGCCGTCGGGGCGAACACCGTAATTAACTTTAACGGTTTCATACCAATCATGAATATGCGGCTGCGCAGCTCGTGCGCCATTCCCCGTCCATTTCGCAGGTGATTCTGTAAATTGACTATCTGCAAGTGGATGAGGCTTACCACCCAGTACTTGGTAATCAGCAGAGGTAGGGACTTTGAAATCCTGCCCGGTCACATAATAAAAGTTGTTATCACGGGCATAAGTCAGCGACGTATTGTCTTGTGCGCCAAAATCTTCTGCCCCTTGCGGCGCACTCAAAGATTGGTAATTTCTTGCAACATGGTTTGGTACGATGTCTATCACCACTTTCATGTCTGCATCATGAGTACGTTCGATCAGCGCTTCAAACTCTGCCAGACGCTTTGCAGGATCTTTTGCTAAATCAGGGTTAACATTGTAGTAATCTTTGATTGCATAGGGTGAACCTGCACGACCCTTCACCACATCGGGATCATCAATACCAATGCCATATGCACTGTAATCGGCGACTAAAGCATGGTGTAGCACGCCCGTATACCATACATGAGTCACGCCCATGGCTTTAATTTCCGATAACGCCTTTGGCGTGAAGTCTTCGAATTTGCCAACGCCATTTTGTGCCAATGTGCCCCAAGGCACATTATTGGTGTTTGTGTTACCAAATAGCCGTGTAAATACTTGGTAAACGACAGGCTTTTGCTCTTGTTGTTCGGCTTGCTTACTGTGCTCAGCTTGTTGAGAAGACTGACATGCTGTCAGTAAAACACTGCCCGATATTAAGCTCAGTGCAAGCACCAAAGGTTTTATTGTCATTATCTTGTTGTTGTCATATTGGTATTTTAATTGAGTCTACTGACTTGCAGCCCAGTGTTGAACCACTTGCATACGTATTCAAAGCGGTGATTAATTTGTTATTCATATAAAAAAACGCGAAGTATGATAGATACTTCGCGCCTTAACAATATTGTTAAAATACACCGCATTATTTCGTCATTTTATCGATAAATGCTTGGTGGCTTGGCAGCTTGTTTACTGTGGTTTGCAATAAGACTTTTAAGCTATCCAATAAGCTTTTTAAGTGCTCGTCATCAAACTGCTCTGCCAATGGATGATAAGTCTTTGGCACCAGCCCCTGCCCCACCATCACTTGTTGCCATGCCACGTTTTGAAATAAGTCATCAGTTTTCGCTGCGCAGTGGCCGGTTTCCTCAAAGAGCGTGATTTTGCTGCGTAAACTTTCTGGGATCGACATATTTTTACACCATTGCCAAAATCGCGAATCGTCTCTTTCAGTCAGTTTATAGTGAAGGATTATGAAGTCTCTCACTTGTGCCATTTCATTTGCAAACTCCATATTGACGTTTTCAATAGCACTGTCCTTTATTGCATCAAATGGAAAGTGTCTAATTAAGCGTAATATAGATGTTTGAATTAAATGAATACTGGTTGATTCAAGAGGCTCTAAAAATCCACTCGCCAAGCCTACTGCAAAGACATTACCTTGCCATTGCTTACGACGCATACCAGTTTTAAACTTAATCAATTTAGGCTCAGCCATAGGACGACTTGGCAAGCTGTGTAATAACGCTTCTTTGGCATCTTGCTCTGAGATAAATTTGCTTGAAAATACATAACCATTGCCAACCCTATGTTGCAACGGTATTTGCCATTGCCAGCCCGCATGTTTTGCAATTGAGCGAGTATAGGGCTTAATATCACCACCAAGTTGTTCACTGGGCACTGCCCACGCACTATCACAAGGCAGCCAATGAGACCAGTCTTCAAATCCAACATTCATCGTTTGGTCAATCAGTAAGGCTTTTAAACCGCTACAATCAAGATATAAATCAGCACTATATCGCTCACCATTTGCTAAAAGTACTGCTGCGATATGCCCTGTGTTAGGATCAGTCTTTACCTCAGTAATTTTCCCTTCGACTCGCCTAACACCTTGATTCTGAGAGTGCTTACTCAATAACTTAGCGTACAAACCTGCATCAAAATGATAAGCATAAGTAAGGCCTTGTAATTGTGTACTAGGGATATGTTGCAAGTGTGCAAATCGGTTGACTTTTGCCGCTTGAGTATTCAATGAATACTCAGCCAAGCAGTCTGTTAACCCCTGCTGCTTTGCTTTGAGCCAAACTTGAAAAAAGTCGCAAAAAGGAAAGCTTTTACCCACTTCACCAAAGGCATGCATGTGGCGGCTACCCTGATACCCCCACCCTTCAAACTCAATACCTAGCTTATACGTCGCTTGAGTTTGTTCAATAAATGTGCGCTCATCGAGCCCGAGTGCGGCATTAAAATTAACCATCGGCGGAATGCTGGCTTCGCCAACGCCGACTGTGCCAATATCATCTGACTCAATCAAAGTGATGTTAACCTGATCTTTAAGTACTCGCTTTAGCAATGATGCACTTAGCCAGCCTGCTGTGCCACCGCCAACAATTAACACATTTTGAATTCGTTTAGCCATGCTCACCTCTATAACAATAAAAAAGCCTTATCGCGGTACGATAAGGCTCTTTCTATATTCTCAAGTTAATGCTCTACTTAAAACTTGTAGCTTGCACCCAACAAGAATACGCGTCCATACTCTTGATAATCTCGAATTTGTAAGTGATTGTCACCAGATAAAGACGTAAATGGTTCTTCAGTAATATTCTGTGCTTGTAATGTCACAGTTAATCCTTCTAAAGACTTAATGCCTGCTTCACCAAAGTCATAACCTAGCTGCGCATCCCAAATTGTTTCACCCAAAATATCCACTTGTTCAGTTTTAAAGCCAGTGCCGTACACATCACCTTTAAAGTCAGAGCGTTTACGCATGCTTGCTCTAAATTGGAAGCCATGATTTTCGTAGTAGAAAGTCAAGTTACTCATTTTCTTAGACAAACCTGCAAGTTCAAACACTTGGCCGTTGTGATCTTCAACATCTTGGAATATACGAGTATGGCTCGCAATTAAACCAAAACCTTCCATACTACTGTGAATAATCGTGAGCGGGAATGTCACTGCAAATTCATAACCATACAAATCACCGCCCCCGCCGTTTACTTTAAGTTTACGGGTTGCTGTAGAATTTGCCGGTACTTCACCCGTTTTAGGGTTCACAACACCAGATAAGTCTTCTTCAGTCGATGAGTCAAAAATCCATGTCTTTATGTCTTTATAAAAAGCGCCAACTGTAAAGTAACCTTCTGAGTGATAGTAATTCTCATAAGTTAAATCAAAGCCGTCAGCCTCTTTTGGTTCGAGCTCTGGATTACCGCCAGTAATCTCCCAATAGTTACCATTTTCATCCGGTACATCTTTATATGCTCTGATGACAGACGAATTCATATCAGACATTCTTGCGCGAGAAATGGTTTTTGCATAGCCAAATCGAAGCATTTGCTCGTCATCAATCGAAAGGGATAAGTTCAAGCTCGGTAGCAAGTGACTATAATCATGATGCTCATTACTATCTTCGAGTATTACTTGACCTTGTGCATCCACACCGGCTTTCGAACCTTTAGTCTCAACTTCAGTTTTGACATAACGCAGGCCAGTATTACCTTTCAATGGCATACCTGCTACTTCCATATCAATATTTGCTTGCACAAACGCAGCTGTAACTTCTTCATTTACTGACCAAGTTCTTGCTGCATGGCTTGCATCCGTCAAGCTTTCTGCAAGTAGCGAGAAATAACCATCCGCTACCATTGCACGCGAATCATAGGCAATCATATCGCCCATACCGATAAAGTCTAAGTTTGCAGTGCCTAAACGGTATTGCTCAGGCACCGTAAGCAAACCTGTATTGTCTGGGTACGAGAAATCTTTTAGAGTCATGAAATAACCTTCAGACACTCTAGATTTATCTCGATCTTTATAAGAAATACCTGCTTCAACAGAACTGATATAATCATTATCTAACGCATGCTGTGCAGCCAATCTCAGCGCATTGATTTCATCCTCAATCACTGGTGCATTAATGAAGCCATCTTGTAAGGTATTTTTAAATGGATGATCGTCTGCGTTCGTACCATATTTCTCATTAAGTGCTGAGCTCCCACCCCATGATAGTGGGCCACCAACTTTGATTAAGTCGTAATCACTGTAATCCAGCTCATGAGTAAATTGTGCTCCGGTGTTGCCAGTATTAAAGGTATAACCGATATTGTCAGCAGCACCACGCAAATCACCACGGCCAGTGCCAGAGTAACTCTCTAAACTCCAAATTTTGTTCTCAACGCTCGAGTGACTTAAATCAACTTCTATGGTTGTCGCATCAGTTAGCTCATAAGTTGCGTTGAAACCAAATGCCTGCATTTGCGCGTCTTTAGAATCGTAATCATTGCGTACAACTGCCCTTTGGCCTTCTGTTATTGCACTTGTAATAAAACCTGAAGCTTCATCTATCGACACACTTTGCGGGTCAAGCAGGCCTTGGCCCCAAGCAAATGGAATTTCGATACCACGTAAGATTTTGTCTTCGCTAAAATCAATATAAAGCGCATCAAATACCATAGACAACTTGTCATTTGGTGCAGCTTCAAAGACAAACATGACAGAATCACGCTCAAGCGTTGTAGAGCGAACAAAGGGTTTGGCACCACCTAAAATTGAGTACTGCTTACCATTTTCTTCAAACTCTGGGTAACCCCAAGAATTCCAGCGCTGCTCTTGGCTTGGTGAAGAAGTGGTGGTCAGAGCAAGTGCAACCCCCATGGTGTCATCATTGAACTTATCAATATATGAAAAAGTACCACGCATACCTGTATTGTCGGCATCAGGGTTTAGTTTGCCTAAATCAGACTTTTCATATAGCGCGTTCACTTGCACAACACGATCACTGACACTTAGCGGACGTACAGTTTGCATATCAATTACACCCGCCACACCTTCAGCATCAAGTTTAGCGCTCGGCGTTTTATAAACGGTTACACCGCTCATAATTTCTGAAGGGTATAAATCAAACTCTACACCGCGGTTATCATTGATTGACACTTGTTCGCGGCCATTCAGCGTGGTTGCACCTTCATTTTCACTAAATCCACGCACCGTCACTCTATTAGAACGGCCATCCAGCCTTTGCGATGTTATACCTGGAAGTCGAGCAATTGACTCAGCAATTGAAGAATCTGGCAATTTACCGATATCTTCAGCAGAAATAGACTCGACTACTTCAGATGAAAAGCGTTTGGTATTAATTGACTTAACAATACTTGCACGGAAGCCACGTACTTCTACAACTTCCACTTTCTTTTGGTCATTTTTTACCGACTCTTCACTTTGCTCAGCAATTGCTTGATTGCTTAAACCCGCAGTAACGAGTGCCAAGGTCAACATACTTGGTTTGAACGTAGACATAATGTTTTATCCCAATTAGCTTTTTGTACGTCGCTTTGTTGTTATTTACCTAATACAGAGATTGATATCAAAACTGCAAAAATAAATTCATTTGACGTTAATTTTGTTGTCACCCGCAATATTAGCGCTGTGGCTCGGCTCGTCACAACTTTATGCATACGTATTCAAAGATTGATGAGCGGGTATGCTTATCGAAAAAATTGGGGTTTAAAGATTGTAACCCATTATTTTTATTGAGCTTATTTAGAAAGCAATCAAATTTAACAACTTGAGCAATGCATTTAATTATATTTTACAAGCGTGTAACGCAAGCGATAGCTAACCAAAGTATGGCATTAAAAATCGCATATAAATGCGTGTTGAATAAGTTAGCATGAAATTGGTATTACCAATTTTAGCAATCCAAGCGCTTATAAAACCTGACCCCAAACCTTGTTCACTATAAATTGGTAAAGTTGAATTAGTAAACCTTCAAATGTCAGAATTTTGTCAAATATCCATAATATTTTAAATGCATACGTATGCAGTTTTTTTACTCAAATGCATGCATGCCGTATGCTTTTCGACAATATTAACGACCAGAACCACTTTATACTTTTAGCTGACTTAACTCGCTTTAAGAAGTGGCTTCACTGCACAAAGCTGGAGAATCGTGCATGGCGCAAAATGAATGGTGGAAAGGTGCGGTAATCTATCAGGTTTACCCACGCAGTTTTAAAGACACCAAAGGTGATGGTATTGGTGACCTTAATGGCATCATAGAACGTCTTGATTACATAAAATCATTAGGCGTTGATGCGATTTGGATATCCCCATTTTTTAAATCGCCGATGAAAGACTTTGGATACGATATCAGTGACTATCGAGATATTGATCCTATGTTTGGTAATATTGAAGACTTTGACAACTTGATTGCTCAAGCGCATCAGCGTGATATAAAAATTATAATTGATCAAGTTCTCAGTCACACGTCCAATGAGCACCCGTGGTTTGTCGAAAGCCGTCAAGATAAAAACAATGAAAAATCTGATTGGTACGTGTGGGCAGATGCTAAACCAGATGGCAGCCCGCCTAATAATTGGCTATCCATTTTTGGCGGTGTTGCGTGGCAATGGGAGCCAAGAAGATGTCAGTACTATTTACACAACTTCTTGACTGAGCAGCCAGACTTAAACTTCCACAATCCGCAAGTTCGTCAAGCGGTGTTAGACAACGTCAAATTCTGGCTCGATAAAGGTGTGAACGGCTTCCGTTTGGACGCGATTAACTTCTGCTTCCATGATAGTGAACTGAAAGACAACCCTGCTAAACCAAAAGAGTTGAGACAGGGTCGAGGGTTTAGCGAAGACAATCCTTACGCGTTCCAGTACCACTATTACAATAATACTCAACCGGAAAACTTGGATTTTATGGCTGAGATCCGTGCCCTACTTAACGAGTATCCGGGTACGGTCAGTTTAGGGGAGATTTCATCAGAAGACTCACTTAAAACCATGGCAGAGTACACATCCGGTGGTGACAAACTGCATATGGGATATAGCTTTGAGCTACTGACCAATGACTACAGCGCTGAATATATTCGCGAAACGGTGTCACGCCTAGAGGCTGTGATGACCGAAGGCTGGCCATGTTGGGCATTTAGCAACCATGACGTTGAACGTGTAGCCAGTCGCTGGTCCAAAGACGGCCAAACGGTGAACCCTCAGCAAGTGAAAATGCTTACCGCTTTACTTGGCTCACTACGTGGCAGCGTGTGTATGTATCAAGGTGAAGAACTTGGATTAGGTGAAGCACAGGTTGCATTTGAAGATCTTCAAGATCCTTATGGGATCACTTTCTGGCCAAACTTTAAAGGCAGAGATGGCTGTCGTACTCCCATGCCATGGTCAACTGAGCAAGCGCATGCAGGTTTCACCGATGGCAAGCCTTGGTTGCCAGTCGCAGAAGCACACAGCCAAACAGCCGTCAATCTGCAAGAAAAAGATGATGATTCTATCTTGGCACAATATCGCGCATTTTTAGCGTGGCGCAAAACACGCCCTGAACTGATTAGCGGTGATATTGAATTTATTGCTACGGATGAGCCTATTTTAGCCTTCTATAGAACACAGGAAGACAAAAAGTTGCTTTGTTTATTCAATTTGACGGAACAAACCTCTGAATTTGTGGTCGAACAAAGCATAAAGGATTCCATGGATGAACTGGCACACCATACTGGTACGCTACAAGCAAATAAAGTAACCCTGCCCGGTTACGGATGCTACTTCGCATCTATCTAATACAGATGACCCCTAAAGCCCCCAAGAGGGGCTTTCTCAACCTCTAAGCAGCTTTTTTAATACCCCAGCTCTTAACGCCTTATGGTAAAACCACCCTTGATGTACATTCACACCTCGCGCGCTCAAGTAGTTAGCTTGCAATTGTGTCTCAACACCTTCTGCAATTAACTTTTTATCCAATTTGTCAGCCATTTCTATCACTGCGTTTAAAACTGGAGATTGCAAGTTAGCAAGCCCGATGGAGGCAACAAAGCTTTGATCTATTTTGAGAAGATCAATTGGAAAGCTTTGCAAATATTGCAAACCACAATAGCCTGTCCCGAAATCGTCGATTGCAATTTCAACCCCCAAATCTTTCAGACGTTGTAAGACAGACTTGATTTTCGTTTCAGACAATACATCACGTTCAGTAAGTTCAATCGTTAAATTATGGAAAACCGACTTAGCTTCACACAGTTTTTTTATATAGCTCGGACATCCTAGTAAATAACCGTTCACGTTGAATGACACTTTAAAATCAGGGTTAGCAGCTAAAACAGATCTTAAATCCGCTATCGCTTTATCAATTTGATACAGTGACATCTCTAATATCGTACCGTCTCGCTCCGCTTCAGGTACAAAATAAGTCGGCCCTAACTCCCCTTCAATGGGATGCATCCAACGGATCAACACTTCAACACCCATTACAGTTTGCTGCTGTGCATCCACCAGAGGCTGATAGACATTGAACAATTCATGACGGGTCAGTGCACTCAACAATAGAGCCCGGCTGCTGAGTACACGTTTATCATAATGATTCAGTATCAAGACCAGACCAAGCCAAGACAAGCTATACATAAAACACAGAGCCATTAGCCAGATTGGGCTGGGTAGCCCCATAAACCGTGCATTCTTAGTAACCAATACAGACAGCTGAGGCACATTTGGAAACGGTTTCAAATATAGAAATTTACGCGTTTGGTCATCAAACTGTTTTTCCAACTCCATACTCTGCAATAATGGAAAAAGCGCGTGGCCAAGTGGTAAACTATACTCACCTTGCAAAAATATAGGCACGCCTGTATCACTGTCTACAATTGCAATATAATCGAGGCCATTATACTTACTGGGATGGAGCATGTCGTTTATCCAATCAGTAGGTAAAAGTGCATTCACTTCATAACCATCATGTCGAGTTCTTGCCAATACAAATGCCGATACCTGTAAAAATTCAGAGATAATAGGCCCGTGATACCTAAGCCCTCGCTTTTTAGGGGGTTCACTGATAAACATAGGCGAAGGCAGTAATCCAAACGAGTTACAAATTAGCTCTCCATTGGGGTTAACTATGCCTATTTCACTCACTGCTGGGTGTTTAAATACAAACTGCCGCATTTGCCAAATAGCTGAATCAGAGCATTGAACATCTATGTTATCGGCATGATGTAAAAAGGTATCCACATTATCCAACTGAGTGCCAAACTCAATCATCACTCGTTCAGCTATCGCCCTTATAGATGCTTTATTAAATTCAGCATGTTGGATATAGATAAAAATGGATAGAAGACCAAAAAGAAATGAGCAAATCAACCAAGAAACAACAACATTCTTAAAGCGATTGGTCCAAGCAGATAATCTCTGACTCAAGTCATATTCCCAAGATACAGTGAGTGACAAGAGTTTAGTGAATTAATATGACCAATATATGACAAAGGGTTTACTCTAACGAGTAAACCCTTTGAGGGAAAGCCGTACAATTAATATGACATAAATGCCAAATAATTTAGCTTACAGGTTTTTGCTTGTGCCTACTTCAACACGAGTTTTTAACTTCTGACCTGGTCGAAAAGTTACAACGCGCCTTGCAGAAATAGGTATATCTTCTCCAGTTTTTGGGTTTCGACCTGGACGTTGTTTTTTATCACGTAGGTCAAAGTTGCCAAAGCCAGAAAGCTTTACCTGCTCTCCGTTTTCAAGCGCTGAGCGGATTTCTTCAAAAAACGCTTCAACTAAGTCTTTGGCATCCTTTTTATTTATCCCCAGTTTTTCAAATAGGTGTTCAGCTATGTCGGCTTTAGTAAGCGCCATATCTAGTCCCTCAACGATGCATTAAATTGTTTGGCCAATTCGGCCACGACTCTGTCTACAACTTCGTTGATATCTTTCTCTTCGAGCGTTTTATCAACGTTTTGTAGGGTTAGGGCAATGGCTAAACTCTTATAATCAGGTTCAATACCTTTGCCCTTATACACATCGAATAAGTTTAGGTCAACTAATTGATTTCCGCCAACTTTCTCAATGCTTTCTAAAATATCGCCTATTTTTACATCATCTGCAACTAAAATAGCAATATCTCTGCGATTTGATGGAAATTTTGAGATATTAACGGCTTCAGGTAGCTTTCTTTGTGAAATTGCATTCACTTCCACCTCAAATACAAACGCTGTATCGTTTAATTCCAGCGATTTTTGTAGTTGAGGGTGTATTGCACCGATAAATCCAACTTTAACGCCATCAGCATAAATAGCTGCCGATTGACCAGGATGTAAACCATCACTCGCTTCTGCTTTAAAGCTAAATCTAGCAGGGTCATTGCAAACTGCAAGTAATGCTTCAACATCACCTTTAATATCAAAGAAATCAGCCTTGCGAGTTTCGATTCCCCAATGCTCATTATGCGTATTGCCATAAACAATACCGCCAATCACAGCACTTTGACGAACACCGTTTTCTGCATTTTCATCTTTAATGAACTTTAAACCATGCTCAAAGAATCGAATACGTGATTGCTGACGGTTCTGGTTATATACTAATGCATTGACAAGGCCCGGCATTAAACTCACACGCATTGCCGACATTTCAACCGAAATCGGGTGTGGCAATACAAGCGCATCGCTTTGTGGATGTAGTAGCGCTTGCTTCTTAGGATCTACGAAGCTATATGTGATTGCTTCTTGGTAACCGCGTGCAACAAGCTCATTACGGAAACGAGAAACTGGTACAGATGCCTCTTGGTGATCTGTCATTTTAAGTGCTGCAGTTGGCGCAACATTTGGAATGTTGTTGTAGCCAAATACGCGTGCCACTTCTTCAATGAGATCTTCTTCAATACTGATATCAAAACGGTAACTTGGCACTTGTGCTTGCCACTGACCCGCTTCAACCGATACTTCAAGACCAAGGCGTGTCAAAATGTCCGTTACTTTCGCATCTTCAATGTGATAACCGATGACACGGTCTAAACGCTCACGGCGAAGTGTTACTGATTTAGCCGCTGGTAAATCTGCATCAGAAACAGCTTCAACAACTGGGCCCGCTTCACCACCAACAATGTCAAGTAATAATGCAGTCGCACGCTCCATCGCGTCACGCTGTAGCTGGTGATCAACACCGCGCTCGTAACGGTGAGAAGCATCAGTATGTAAACCATAGCTACGCGCTTGACCAGCAATCGCGAGTGGATTAAAGAATGCGCTTTCAAGTAAAATGTCTTGCGTGCCTTCTTTAACACCAGATGCTTCACCACCAAAAATACCCGCCATAGCCAGTGCTTTTTCGTGGTCAGCAATCAGTAATGTTGATGTATTAAGCTTAGCCGTATTGCCATCTAACAAAACTAATTCTTCGTCTTGCTGTGCTTTACGCACTTTGATACCACCAGAGATAGAGGCTAAATCAAATGCATGCATTGGGTGACCTAGCTCAAGTAACACGTAGTTTGTGACATCAACAACAGGATCGATTGAACGGATACCTGAGCGGCGCAACTTTTCTACCAACCAAAGTGGTGACTCAGCGTCAAGGTTAATACCCTTGATAACACGACCTAAATAACGAGGACATGCGTCGCTATCTACTAGCTCAATCTCAATCTTGTCATCAATGGTTGGCTCAACTGCGTTGATTGCAACTTCGGTTACATCTATACCGTTTAAAACGCCCACTTCACGTGCAAGACCTTTAATGCCTAGGCAGTCACTGCGGTTTGCAGTTAAATCAACATCGATGGTGACATCATCAAGTGCGAAATATTCACGAATATTTTGACCAATTGTCGCATCAGCCGATAATTCTAAAATACCATCAGAGCTTTCTGCCATACCAAGCTCTTCAAACGCACACAGCATACCGTGAGAAGGCTGACCGCGTAGCTTCGCTTTTTTAATTTTAAAGCCGCCAGGTAAAACCGCGCCAACTTTAGCAACCGCTACTTTTAAACCTGCACGGCAATTTGCTGCGCCACATACGATGTCTAGTAGTTCTTCTTCGCCAACATTTACTTTTGTCACGCGAAGCTTATCAGCATCTGGGTGCTGACCGCATTCAACGACTTCACCGATGACTACACCATCAAAATCACCAGCTACCGGATCTACACCATCGACTTCTAAACCTGCCATAGAAAGCTGTTCAGAAAGAGCATCCGTATCAATCGCAGGGTTTACCCACTCTCTTAGCCACTTTTCACTAAATTTCATTTTTTTTGGTTCGCTCTTATCTGAATTGGTTTAGGAATTTTAAATCGTTTTCGAAGAATGCACGCAAGTCGTTCACGCCGTAACGTAACATTGTTAAGCGCTCTACACCCATACCGAAGGCAAAACCAGTGTATTTTTCAGGGTCAATTCCGACTGAACGTAAAACATTTGGATGCACCATGCCGCAACCCAATACTTCTAACCATTTGCCATTTTTGCCTTTTACATCTACTTCAGCAGAAGGCTCAGTGAACGGGAAGTAAGAAGGACGGAAACGAATTTCCATGTCTTCTTCAAAGAAGTTACGTAAGAAATCGTGCAAAATACCTTTGAGCTCAGTAAAGCTCACATTCTCATCAACCATTAGGCCTTCAACCTGATGGAACATAGGAGTGTGTGTTTGGTCGTAGTCGTTACGATAAACACGTCCAGGAGAAATAATGCGAAGTGGAGGCTGCTCAGCTTCCATCGTGCGGATCTGTACGCCACTTGTCTGAGTACGTAAAACAAGCTTTGGATTAAAATAGAACGTATCGTGGTCAGCACGCGCAGGGTGATGCTCAGGAATATTCAAAGCATCAAAGTTATGAAAATCATCCTCAATTTCAGGACCTGATTTCACTGCAAACCCGAGCTCACCAAAAAATGATTCAATACGCTCAATTGTACGTGTTACAGGGTGCAGACCACCTGTCGGCGCTGTACGCCCAGGTAAAGTCACATCTATTGTTTCAGCTGCTAATTTTTGCTCAAGGGCAGCATTTGCAAGTGCTTCACGTTTTTCGTTAATTGCAGTTTGTACCTGGTTCTTTGCCTGGTTGATTACTTGGCCCGCTTCTTTACGCTCTTCTGGCGCTAGCTTGCCTAAGGTTTTTAATAGCCCAGTAATCTCACCTTTTTTACCAAGGTAGTTAACTCTGACTTCCTCAAGTTGCGCAATCTCACTGGCACTTGAAACGGCTTCAAGCGCTTGCGCTAAAATATTCTCTAAGTTCATTCTATACCTGATCTGGTTGAGGTAATTTGCCTTTTCTGAATCAGTTATGATAACTGAAAGATGGGGCTAGATTCTAGCCCAAATTCACAGCTTTAGCGTTGCTTTTATAAAAGGAATGGTAAGTTTTCGCTGTGCGGCCATAGATGCGTGGTCTAACTTGTCCAAAACATCCAGTAATGCACGCATGTCTCGGCTTAATCTGGTCAACAAAAATCGTGCACATTCATCACTTAATTCAAGCCCACGCATATGTGCACGCTTAACCAAAGCCTCAGCTTTGTCATCATCACTCATTGAACGGATTTGAAAGGTTGTCCCCCACGCTAATCGTGACTCTAAGTCGGGCAGTTCAATATTGAGCATATTCGGTAAAAGATCGGCAGTCATCACCAAGCACTTACCCGCTTCATTGAAACGATTAAAAAAGTTAAACAGTGCTTTCTCCATTGCTTCATTTCCAGCAACTAAGTGCACATCATCAATACACACTACATCCAGTGCATCCAAGCCTTCAAGCACAGCAGGACCAAAGTTAATCACTTCACGAAGTGATAATAATATCGTTGAAAGGCCAAGCTCTTGTGCATGAATACACGTTGCATATAACAAGTGTGACTTGCCCGAATCTGCCAAGCCACATAAATAAGTAAATTGAAAATCTGATTGAATATCACTTAACGCGTTTTTCAAATGCGTCACTTCAAGTGATTTTTCACCACCAAAGTAAGACGTAAACGTCTCATCATCAGGCAGTGTTACCGGTAAAGCCAACTGCATCGGATCTAACATTATTGCTGCCCTACCCAGCTATACCTTAAGTTTTCAGAGCTAACAACCTGATGAAAAGCCCGTGGATCAACATAGACTTCGAAAGACTGCTCTAGCTTAAGCGATTTTTGTAAATCAGACACCGAAGATAAATGCTCTACTTCAAATTGAACTTGCTGTTTACTTCGATAAACAACATCAACACTATTCACGGTACTAATGGTCAATAACTCTCTTTTCGCGCGCTCTATTTTATCAAATGTTCTCAGTCCATCGACGGTGATCACCGTACTATTCGTGGCGTAAGACTTGGTTGGGTCAATGATATATTCACTGGCAAGCGCCGCCGACATATCATTGATCATAGAAATTAATAATTGCTGTTTGTCACCCACAAGTTGCACCGATTCAAACATCTCAGCATCGGTGTAACGCCAGTCCAGTTGCCAACTACTCGAGTTAGGTTGCTTGAACAAGCGCCCTGTGATCACGCGCTCAGCATTGTAACGGGCCGATGCGGCTTCAACAGGTTCAGAGAAATTACCCCATACTTCTGCGATACCAACCTGCGAACGATCAGTTAAATCCATGAGTGGCACGACAACGGGGATCCCCCACTCTGCTGCCGTATCATAAATAAGTCGCTCTAATTGAGGGTAGCTCTCTTGAGTCACAAAGTCGCGCCTCAGGTTATCTTCTATCACTAACCAAATAGCAATCAGAGGACGTCGGTTACCCCAAAGCCCAAAACCACTCTCTCGCACCAAGTTTTCTACTTTCTCAGCCTCAAAGCGTACTCTAATTTTTAGCTCTTGGTTGGCATGCTCAATATATTCGTACTTAAGCATGTAGTCTGAAATACGCCTTTTGCTTTTTTTAATCAATGGGTGATTGCTATGCCCGGCCTTCCCAGTGAGTTTTTTAATCACCTGATCCAACGCATCTTGACTTGCCTTAGCTCGCGTGGCGCGCGTTTTGTCGTCCACTACTAGCGTTGCCTCGTAAAGATCCGTCACTTCTATCGCAAAGGCAAAGTTGCACATCCAAAATAGACAGATAAAGAAGAGTTTTTGTGCCATTCGCAACCATCTAATAAAAATAAAGTTTGATCCTAATGCAATCATACACGCTGGTAAAGCAATGGCGATACATTTACTTGGCAAAATAAATTTGATTTTTCCCTTTTCCTTTCGCTTCATACAAAGCCAGATCCGCATCATGGATCAAAGCTTGCGCATCGAAAGATTGATTGATCACAGAAGCGATACCAATACTGCAACCACATTGTACTTCTACTCCAGACTCTAGAGTGATCGGGGATGATAACGACTTTAACATGCGCTCAGCCAGTTGATTTAAGGATTGCTTGTCTATTTTTTCCGTCAACATCACGACAAATTCATCTCCTCCCAAACGACATACAAAGTCATAACTTCTTAGGGTCTGATTGAGTCGCTCACTCACTGTTTTAAGGACCAAATCTCCGCTTTGATGACCGTGATTATCATTGATAGGTTTAAAATCATCTAGGTCAAGGTACAGCACATAAACAAGAATATCTCCGCGTTGCGAACGCGCAGATAAACGCTCTAATTCCTTGAATAAATATTTCCGATTGGCAAGCCCAGTCAAGCTATCATGCAGAGAATCGTGCTCAAGCTGCTGCTGGAGAGACTCTCTCACTTCTATCTCATGTTCAAGCTTCGTTAAGCTTTCTTTTAGTTCTGACGTCCTTTCCTGCACCTTATGCTCAAGCTCTGTCTGGTAGCTTTGTAATGATTTATTCGCTTCAATCAAGGCTTGCTGATTATTAAATGCATCGAGTGCTGATGAGATCACATGGCTAATGGTATACAAGACATCAACAATCATGCCTGAATATTCATTTTCTTTTCGATAAGATTGAATAATGAATGCCCCGAGGTGCTGACTGCGATTGACCAACGGAAAACAAAGCCACTGCATGGGTACTGAGCCCAAGATGTTTACTTCACCAATCTCAATTAACTGTTCAATTTCTGATTGATTGAAATTACACACTTTATGTGATTTCAAGGCAAAGGCTGTCAATGAATGTGAAATATCGTCTAAAGACAAATTCTCTAACTCTTCTGCCTCGATATCGTCTTTAACATCATGAAAGTATGGAAAAGATAAATTACCATTTTCTTGGTACAAGACCACGTAAAAATTGTCTGCATAAGTCACTTTTTGTAATATGCAATGAATATCCAATAAAAAGCGTTGTATTGAATCTGATGTATTCAAACACGCTACTATATCCGTCATGCTATCGATCACATAGCCGCTGTCTACTGCTTCTACAGCTATTTTTTCCATTGCGTATCCCTCTATAACTCTTAACGCTGTTATCTAAGCTCAACTGCTTAAAGTTTAGACAAAACTTTAACCTTTTGCAGTATTTGAAAAATGACATATTTGTGTAAACATTACAATTTACACTATGTTTACAAAAATAATAATTATTATGAAAACCTTTATGGAAAGACAAACTTTTATTGTCTTACATGTACTTGCCATTGTAACGGTTATCGGCAGTATGTTAACAGGCTTTAGAATTTCAATTGTCAGCCAAGATTGGTTCGCGGCTGTATCAATATTACTCCCACAAGGGTTAATACATGCGTGGCACCTTGGATTTGCAGTGGGGTTAACTCTGCTTGCCACCGCATATGTAGGGTATTCTTTGCGTGCACCTTTTCGAAGCTACCCATCCATTTATCATAAATGTATTAATTACTTAGGATACCTAAGCATTTGTCTTATCGTGCTCTCTGGGTGGGCTGTTTGGGCAAACTTTCATAGCCATTATGCGCGCGGTATTCACCAAGTTGCCATGTGGTTAATGGTTAGCTATTTCATACTTCACGCTTGGATTTATATATTGCAAAAAGGACGTGGCGTATTTGGTGCAATATTGCCCAAACGATTTAAGTTCGCACACATTGCCATCACACTTTGTCTAGTGACACTGGGATTGTTTATCCACACATTCACATTGAATACAAGCCACCAGCTTGAAGTACAAACAATCGCTGACAACGTCTTTATCGATATCGATGGTAAAGCTTCAGAGGCACAATGGCAGCTCGCACCAACGTTTAAAGTCACTACCATAGGCGGCGCGAACTTTGAAAATGGCAGCACTGAAGTGTCTATCAAAGCACTGGCGAATCAATATGAAAGTTACTTTCTCATCTCATGGCAAGACAAATCAAAAAGTACCAATCATTTACCACTACTAAAAACAGCTGATGGTTGGCAAGTACAAGAAAACGGTTTTTATCGCTTCGATGAACGCACATTTTATGAAGATAAATTTGCCGTCATGCTCTCCGAAGGTTGCCAAGCCGCAGGTGACAACACCTATCACGCTGGTAGTAAACCACTGAAAGATAAACCGAAGAATTGGCATGGTAAGGGGTATCACGCCAGCCTAGATGGCAAAGTCAGAGATCTATGGCATTGGAAAGCGGTTAGAACCAATGACATGTACCTTGCTGATGACAACTTTATTGGACCACCCAGTGAACACCTCAAGGGCAAACGTCGTTACTCAGCAGGTTACCAAGCCGACGGAAAAGAAAGTGGCGCTTATGTTATGAACTGGCAATGGTATAGCAATACAGGAATATCACCTAAGCGTTTACCTATACATGTGCAATCCCATCAAGCAGTACTACCTTGGTTTGGCTCAAAGCCCTACCAACATCAACAAGATATCTATCCTATTGGGACTTTTTTGCCATCGGTTTTGTATCGTTCTAACCGGTTTGAAGGTGACAGAGCGGATGTCAGAGCAAGAGGAGAATGGCAAGACGGGCGCTGGACATTAGAGTTAGTTCGCAAGCACAACACCCAATCTAAATATGATATCCCACTGAAAACAGGAACCTGTATGTGGGTATCAGCGTTTGACCACGCACAGATTGCACACACTCGGCATATAAAGGCGATAAAATTGAGGTATGCACTATGATCCTACGGCTTTTTATCTCCGCGCTTATTGTTGCAACATTTGTTGGTATTTGCTTAATGCCTCAAGCGCAACCTAAATTAAGCCAGCATCCACGGTTTACAAAAATAACCCAAGAAGGCAAAGCGCTTTCGCCGTGGCAAGGACCTTGGGCTTGTGTGCACGACGCACAAAATCAACTGCTTTGGGAAGTAAAAACAGATAACGAAACCATTCATGATGGTTATTGGACATATTCTTGGTTTAACGGTGTTCAGGGCAAAGAAAACTTTGGCGATTGTTATTTTGAACCCAATCGATGTGATACCCATGACTTAATACGCCGTACCAATAAACAAGCCTTATGTGGCCTCACTCAATGGCGCTTACCAAGTGCACAAGAGCTAAGCAGTTTAATACAAAACCCCACTTCTCCTGCCCACCCCTATATCGCCAATGATTTTTTTGTACATATTAAAAAAGGGGATTATTGGAGCGCGGATCACAGCCAACCGTTATCAAAGCAATACCGTCAAGGTGGCAATGGTGCAACCGCGATTAATTTCCATTTTGGTAAAAGTTACACACTGCCTTACCGAAATGCCGCATTTGTGATGCTGGTCGCCGATCTGCCAGCAGCAAATACTTCACCGCAGCTAAGTCGTCGCGAAATAATTACACAACAGAAACAGGAATAATAACTATGAGAGCGCTCCATTTTGGCCTCGCTTCAACCTTGCTCATGGCAGGAAGTTGCTATGCCGGCAGTGATTACCACCGTATCGTTTGGGATGGTAACCCTAGCAGCCAAGCAACCATTGGTTTTACACCGACCAGCGGCTCAAATCACGTGGTGAAATACGGGACTAGTACTGACGAGTCTAGCTGGACTACTAAAGCCGTCACTGCCAGCCATAATTTCGCAGGTAGTTTAAGCAACCAATTCGTTAAGCTGACCGGACTGCCCGCAGATTCCGCTATTTATTATCGAGTGTGTGATAGTACAGGGTGTGGCCAACATTTATGGTTTAAAACTGCGCCAACATCTACAACCACTGGCTTTGTTGCCATTGCCGGTGGTGATACCCGCACAGGCTGGACCACGCGCCGTTCAGGCAATCAAATGGTGGCAAAAATCAGACCGCTATTTATCATGCACGGCGGGGATTATACCAACGCCAACTCGGCATCTGAAATGAAGGAATACCTCAAAGATTGGCAACTTACATTTTCGAGTGATTTAATTGGTGGACAAAACTATAAACGTGTCTATCCGTTTGTCGCCACACATGGCAATCATGAAGATGATAACTATAAGACTTTATGCCAAGTGTTTGGAGTTGACTATAACAATGACGGTCAATGTACCAGTGCTGATACCTACGGCGCGTTCAACGTGTCCAATTTGCTTCGCGTTTATACACTCAACAGTCAATATAAAAACAGCGGTTGGTCAAGCTATGCGACGGCGATGAATAACTGGTTAAAGCAAGACCTACAGAGCCAAGGTAGCAGTGCTAAATGGCGAGTAGCGCAATATCACAAACCCATGTATCCGCACTACTCTGGCAAGTCTGATAACACCATCTTGCATACTTGGTGGGCAAACAACTTTTATGATCATGCCATGAACCTAGTTGTTGAATCTGATACACACATCAATAAAATCACCGAAGCACTTAAGCCATCAGGGAGCAACTTTGTCAAAACGACCTCTGGCGGTACTGTGTATGTTGGTGAAGGAAGTTGGGGAGCGCCAGCGCGTTCAGCGAATGATCCTAAGTCTTGGACCATTGACTTGGCGAGCATTCAGCAGTTCAAAGTACTGTCTGTCACGCCAAATAAACTTGAAGTGAGAACGGCTCAGTTTTCTTCTTCAACTAATACCTTATCCCGTGAGCAGCGCGCCGCTGATCCATTAGCATTACCTGGTAATGTAAACTGGTGGTACGCAAGTAGCTTAGGCGATATTTTACCTCTGGTCCAAAGCACCTCTGGCCGCTCAATTATTGATACACCTGATCTGCCAAACCCTAATGTACTTGAAAATGATGTACCGGCTACTGGTTTAACGGGTTCAAAAGGCAGTAAAACAGTTTACACTATGGACGTCCCAGCCAATGCCAATCAGCTATCATTTACGACTAGCGGTGGCACTGGTGATGTAGATATGTACGTGAAGTTTGGCGCTGAACCTACAACAGCAAGCTATGACTGTCGTCCATATAAAGACGGCAACAATGAATCTTGTACGATTTCCAATGTTCAAGCTGGCACATATTACGTGATGCTGAATGGTTATGCAGCATACAGTGGCGTGTCTTTGGTCGGGTCATTCAGTGCAACAACCAACCCAGGCAATAAGCAGCAATGGACAGGACTGTCAGCAAGTAAGTCAAACTGGACTCACAAAACATTTGACGTCCCAGCAGGGACAAGCAAGCTGACGGTTAAAATTAGCGGCGGCACGGGGGATGCGGACCTTTATATTCGCGCAGGTATCCAACCGACAACGTCAAGCTATGATTGCCGTCCCTATGAAAATGGTAATGCCGAAACTTGCACCATTACCAACCCGACGGCAGGGACATGGCACCTCGGCGTGAGAGCTTATGAAGCCTATAGTGGAGTGACATTAAGCGCCGAATATTAATTTATGTGTAAATTGCCCCTTGCGAAGTACAGGTTTGCCCCTATCATGTTGGGCATAATCACAAGGGGCAAGTTATGAACTTCTTACATACTATGGTGCGCGTAAAAGATTTAGACGCATCACTTAAATTTTATTGTGACCTATTAGGGCTGGTTGAAATTAAACGTAAAGAAAGCGAAAAAGGTCGTTTTACTTTGATTTTTTTGGCCGCACCAGGTCAGCTTGAACAAGCACAAGAAACTTTTTCACCAACAATTGAACTGACCTACAACTGGGATAGTGAAGATTATACCGGTGGTAGAAACTTTGGCCATTTAGCATTCGCAGTTGATGATATTTATGCGTTGTGCGATAAAATCCAGCAAGCTGGTGTCACGATTAACCGACCTCCAAGATGCGGACATATGGCATTTATAAAATCTCCTGACGGTATTTCCATTGAGCTACTACAAAAAGACAAGCCATTAGAGCCACAAGAACCGTGGTTATCAATGCCTAACACAGGCACGTGGTAAAAATTTAAGTAAAGCGGGTTCACTCCGCTTTACTCTGATATATGATATGAACTCACCAGCTCCTTCATGTACTTTTTGAATCCGATAGAACCGGTTGTGCTGAGTAAAGGGGTAAAATGCGCTTTCTTCGATCTTGGTACAAGGATAGCCCTGTAGTACTTCTGATGGGATTGATGCGACAACGATAAGCTAGTCCACCAGCCATTTTTCTTGGCAAAGTAAAAAAAGGTCGGCCTACTAATCACTGCAAAATCGAGTTGTTGTTGCAAAATCAACTCAAGCAACTCTTTTTCACTGCTAGCATCTACCCTTGTTAACTTCTCTCTGCGTTCAGCTTCTGCCAGCTTCGGATAAAAATACCCTTCCACCCCGCCATATTTTTTCCCATGTAATGAAGCTTGGTTTTGGTATTCAAAAGGCTTCTTAATGCTCGACACAAATTCATCCGTGTCGTAAAACAGTGGGTCGCTCCAGATAAACTGTTGTTGCTCAATATCTCCAAACCACTGCGGATTAACACCCAATACCGCTCCCGCTAAATTATCACGATCAAGACGTTGGCGAATTTGCTCTTTATTCATAAAAACCAATTCATATTTAAGAGTTGGCTGAAATTCATTGAGCAAATTGACAATATCAAAATACAAGCCTTTTTTATCCGCCAAATTTTCTATGTATGGCGGTTTGTTGTGGTAAGTGTACAGACTAAGGCGGTCTGGCTGAGCACTTTTAACACTCAGTGATAACAAAGCAAAAACGCCTAAAACAAATAACTTTAGCAACATAAACCCTGACAATAACTAAACGGCTCTAGGTGTAATTTATCCTGTCACCGTTCAGTCATCAAGTTTTACATAATAAAGTTATTGGCAGTAGCCCTCATTGTATTTAACCAATAAAGTTGACCCTTGATGATTACCCGACACTTTTAGGTAACCCCAATATTGAGTTTGCCCTGAAAGGTTAATGCACTCATTGTTTCCATCTTTGGCAGATCTTGCATCAACATTTGTCTCATTTGGCCATCCTTGATTACTGTACTCTAACGTTAAGTCGCCACTGCCATGGGCTGTTTGAATACTAATACTGCTCTGCGCTTCCACATTTTCAAGACTAAACCACATTGGTGTCTGACTCGCTAAACATATGGGTGTGCCAGCTGCTACTCTACCACCAGATAAACCACCTTGTGTTTGACACAGATCTGGCAACGTGGACACAGGCGGCGTGTAATCAGCCATTAATGTAACGTTATCAAATTGGTTATAGCCACGCAGCATGATGAAGTAGTCTCCCCCTATTGGCTGAGCAGTATCACATCTCTCCGCATTGCCACTTAAGTATGGGCGACAGTCATAGCTATCCAAGGTTGGCAACTGAGCGTGTTTCACATAGAGATCAACATCACCAGTACCACCTGAGGTGGTAATAGACAAATCAGTCGCACCGGACGGTAAGGTGATTTTAAAATATTTAAAGGCATCTTGCGCTGCTGATACACTAACAGGCTGCGCTTTATTCAGTGCGATCACGTCATTTGAATTCGCAGATATTGTGACCGTCGTTGAAGCGGTGTATTGCGCCCCTTGGGGATCACTGACGGTAAGCGACACCGTATAGGCTCCTTGCGCAACATAGGCATGACGAGGGTTCGCGTCGCTACTTTGACTACCATCACCAAATTGCCACAAATAGCTCAATAGTTGCCCTTCAGGATCTGAACTACCTTGACTGCTAAATGCGATTTCACTGTCAGTACTGCCTGCATATGGACCATTAATTGACACTACTGGCGCTTTATTTCCATCGCCACCGGCCAGCTCTTGGGTCCACTGAGTAAACTCTTGTTCATAGCGCTGTGCCCAATCATCAATTGTTGTTTTATATCCAGACCAATTGCCTTGTCTAGTTTGTGACAGCATCACCTTAAGCTCTTCAAAATGACGCTCAAACATAAAACGTACCGCCAAATAACCCCACCGATAAATTCTATCTTGATCAAACCCAGCATAAGTCGTGGCAAATATTTCATTGAGCTGATAAGTACTGCCATCTTTTATCGTATCGATGGCTGCTTGGTTGTCATTGAGATTAGCCACATATTCAGCAACCCCTTCACTCCACCAAACAATCGCTTCCGTAGGCGCATTAAAGTCACCGTATAAATCAAATCGTCCGTCTAGGTAATGCACATACTCATGCTCTAGATTCCAAACAAAATGGTCCGCTTTAGCATAGCTCGCCTCATAAGCAATGAAGTTAGCCTGGTTGCCAACTTTACTTGGATCGCCCTCTAAGTACATACCACCATTATTGGTATCAATCTTAAAGATCGCCTTCGCGTACTTACCATAATCCCCACTGCTATCAAAAATATTCACTTGCAGCATCGTATTGTTGTCATCAGCGACTGGGATTTGATTGGTCGCTAACATCTGATGAAAGCGGGACTCTTCGAGCGCCATCGTTTGACATGCCGATTCATGCTGCTGCAAAGTCATATTTTGTGACCTGATCCGAATCGTCGAGCTACATTGATAGGTTTGAGATAAGGCTTTTTGCGTCAGTACCTCTTCAAAATTACAAATGTCGAAGATATCACAGTCAGCGTAATAGGTGGCAACATCTGCCGCAGCCAGCCAAATACCGTCCCCATAGCCAAAGCTTTCAAACCGGCTAAATAAATCTTTTAGAGCGGTATCTACCAATGGCTGCATAGGCGCATTCTTGTAAGTTTTTAATCTGGCCAGTTCACTGGCTGAATTGATGATGAGATACTCGGAATCTGAACCAATCATCCAATTTTGCTTGGTAAAGTTGGCTAAGATATTTACCAGCTCCGTATCAGATTGCACCTTTGCAACGAATTCAGTATTCCATTGGCCTCGATACAATATGGTGAAAACACCATTAACTGCACTGCGCATATACCATTTGTCTGCAAAAGAGTGATCCCACTTCAATAGCCATGATTTCACGACAGGTAAATAGACATCCTGCATTTCGGAGGAATCCATTGCAGTAATCACTTCTTTCAACACCTTTCCATGCGCATCAGAGTTGGTGTAAAAGTGCGGGCTTTTAACAAATTCATCAATAGCGGCACGTACATCAGACTTTAATTGTGCACCGAAACTCACCGAGTCATTGTAAAACTCTACATAGTACCCAGCACGGATAAATAGGAATAAGGACTCTAAAGGTGCACTGCCACTGCCGTCATAACTCGCTGATAACGATTTTGCACGCAGTGCTGCTGCTCGCATTTTCTCTGTGGTAAATACGGCCGTTTGAATTTGGCTCGTGGCACTAAATAACTCATTCACACAACTGGCGCCTTGTTGAAGTACCAGATCGACAATCGTGCTCGAGCTCGCCTGCGCTAGCGCAGTCAGATCGCATTGCAAAGTGGCGTTCACATTACGTGTTGTCACAACGGCAGAGTTAACAAAGCTGTGCTCATGCTGCAACATCTGACTTTGTGCTATGGGAGAATTATCAAGCTGGTGCTGGCCATGCTCATCACCGTGACTTAAGTGCAGCGGTTGTGATGTAGCAAGTGGTTTAAATGTTCGCTCAGTTGTTTGATGAGCGAAAGATTGTAAACTACATATCACTATGGGCAATGCCATAGCAAGTGATTGTATTTTCATAATATTACCTTTTTATATGTGTATCCAAACCCGTTGTCGGGAACACTTTTTTAACACAAACGCAATATTGCATACAATATATTTTATATAATATTATTTCATAAATAGCGGTTTAAATTCTTTATCTTGGTATTTAAAATACTGAATTATTCCAACGTAGGCGGGGGTTGCTCTATCGCTCAGTACAGAGGTAAAGCAATATAATCAATCAGTTATAATGAAAGTTGTGATCAAGCTTGTATTCACAAGCAAAGAGTGTGTAGTTGCTTATCGCGTAAATCGAAGTTACTGAGGTATGTTTTTGTTCACATATTGAATGTGCACTACACCCTGATTACGCATAGTAACCAATAGAGTTTGTTTTTCTAATCGCAGCGGATACTCGCCATCAGGCAGATTCTTACTCGCCAAATTATTCAGCCCTGTGATTAAACCTAAAGTCTCTACCTCATGGTGAGAGGGGATATTCACTTGTCCACGAGTTTTAAAGTAATCAACGCCTTTATCGACCGCACCTTCAACAACAGATTTGGCAATTTTTCTACTCGCTTCATTTTTCAACGCTTTAAAAAATAATGATTTAAATATAGTCGCAATCATGACTGAGCCTTAATTCAGAAACTTAACTTTATTGTGACATATGAAATTATTACACTCCATTACACCACTATATTTAAGCATCATATTGTTTTAAGATCCGTCACGAAATAGATACAAATCGTATCTAAATGTGTCCTGTGCCTAGAGATAGAATTTATAGCAACGTGACCTTCATATCACGCCAAGGTTTATTGACGCTAAGTAGATCGCCGTCTAATTTCATATAATGTGCGACGCCATTTATTTGATTGTACCCTGCAATTTTAGCGTGAATCGCTGCACCATATGTAATCGCTTTCAGTGCCTCTATCGGCGAAATACACTGGCCCGTATCCAGTGTTCGCTCATCACAAGAATAATTATTAGGCATGGCTTCAATATCTCGGCCTATTGCAATGTCAGCTAGCCTCAACGGACACAAAGGCTCTCTTGGAAAGTCACTGTGCAGACACAGATTGCACCCATGACTTAAAATGCTATTACAAGGAACAAAAAGCTCATCATAGTGATAATCATTGACCCACTTATAACCACAAGTTGCTAGCCGCCCAACCGCGATACCAACCGAGGTCTTTTTATCCAAGCGCCCAAGCTGCGAAAGCTTCATCACCTCACATTGGTCTATACGCGCATGATCATCAATATGACTTTGATATGTGTAATAAGTTGAAAAACTCTGAGTAATTGGAAAACACATGGACAGTTTTTCCAGCAATAATTCAACAAAATGGCTTTGCAAAGCCACTTCAAAATGACTAATGCCCTGTTTTTGAGCCTGCTCGACAATATATTCAAATGTTTTTGGCAATGCGCTCAATTGCCACAATAGCTCCTTATTGCTAAATGCCCAAGGCAATAGTGACATCCCCTCAGCATTAACAAAGCCCAACGCTTTAACAGAATCAATAAATCCGTTAAACGAGGGAGTGCGTCCAATTGCACTATTTTGGATTTTATCTAGTAATTGTGTATTCACATATGCGACGGAGAAGTTACTACTAACAATACAGATTGGGCGTCCCAAAGATAACGCATCAAGAGATTCAACACTCAGTTCATCCAAAGGTTTATCCCAATTCACCAAATACGGGTCTAAACCAAAGCAAAATAAACAGTCATCTTTTTCTAGGCTACTGTTTAAGTAATCTAATGTATTTAAGATATAAACTAAGTTGTAATCATGGTAAACACGCTTCGCACTTCCACACAACCCAAATAATCCGATATCGGCATAATGACGACATAACGCTGACTCGACTAGATAACTATGTACACTCACACAACTGGGTGCTATCACTTCACCGGGTTGCAAACGATGACATCGCACCATAGCTGTATACTTTTTTGCATTTTCGTATACATCAGTAAATTTGCCGCTATCCAATAGTTTACCGTCATAAATTGCGAGAGCCTCTTGTCTATCCGGTGTGTGCGATACATCAACATAAATGGCTTTTTCATGACGCCCATCATAAATATCAATGTAGTTTTCGGATGACTGTTCATTGTTTCCATTGCCACACTGAGTAAATAAGCAGGGGGAGTATTTGTCTGCAAGCCGATTTAACCACGTTTGCATAAATGCGCTCTCCATAGGATGGTTTTGCAGCATTGGATTAAGAAAGTGCATAGTGGCCTCACTCCTAAATCGGTCAGTGACAATTCTGTTTGAACTTGCGCATCGATACGGTTAAAAGCATGTCAACCGTATTAGGCTAGTCAAACAAGTGCATTAAGAACATTACACCTTATTACAGCATCAGTGATGTCGTGCTACTGAGGGAGTGTCTGTGACTCTATAGGAAGATTTAAATCACAGTCATGTGCCTGCTCACGTTTTTCATGTAGACTAGCAAGAAAAATTAATTTCTTTTTATTAATTAATTGGTTCCGCTACTTGGAAGTATCATGGCGAATTTTTCTACTCACCTCAAAGCATCTACCGTTATCAGTGCGACGCTCAGCTCCGTTTTATTAAGCATGGCAGAGGTTAATGGATTTCAAGCACTCGGCTTATTTATTGTTGGCGCACTTGCAGGTTTATTGCCCGACCTTGATTCCGACAAATCTAAATCACTTAATAGTCTGTTTAGTATCTTTGCGCTACTAGTCGCTGGGATCTTACTCCTCAATAACGACTTTAATTCGGTCATAGAGACGTGGCTAGTTGGCGCCATGGTGTATGTGTGTTTTATGTACGTAATAAAACCTATTTTTGAACATTTTACAGTTCACCGAGCCACCTTACACTCGATATCGGCGGTATTGATGTTTAGTATGCTGACCTTGCACGCGGCTCTGCTTGTTGGTGTCACTCTACACATTGCATTACTGAGCAGTATTTTTATTTTTACGGGCGCAATCACCCACCTCATATTGGATGAGTGTTACAGTGTAGACATCGATAACAAAGAGCTTAAAGCCTCATTTGGTACAGCAATGAAGCTTATCGATCTGCGCTACCCAGTTACCTCTTTATCGCAAGTAGTAATAACCGCTGGGTGTATCTACTTTACACTCCCCTACTGGACAGATATTTCAGCGCTGTTCAGCGCTTGGTCGGCAAAACTACAGACTTTAAGCTTTTTACCTGACACAAATAACCTCCCTTGGAACAATTGGACATCGTAACCAATATAGCGCTTAAACCTTTGCAGGCAGTGCAAATGCAAACAATACTGTACAACTGAATTCGACGCAGTAATTTCGTATAGATAACAAGTTGTGGTAAGTTACGCGCTCAAAATTATTCGTTACCTTAAATGAAGGATATCCGATGGCTGAGTTTTTTAACCAAATCAGCGGCCTGTTGTGGGGACATATTCTTATATACCTCCTGATCGCAGCCGGTGTTTTCTTTACGATCCGACTTGGGTTTATTCAATTTGCTCAATTCCCACATATGGTCAAAGTCATGGCCAACAGTCGCAGTGGCGCAGGTGAAGGCATCTCTTCATTTCAGGCATTTTGTACATCACTCGCAGCACGTGTGGGCACGGGCAACATGGCCGGTGTGGCCGTCGCTCTTTATTTAGGTGGTGCAGGTGCAATTTTCTGGATGTGGCTTATTGCCTTAATTGGTATGGCAACCAGCTTTGCAGAAAGTGCGCTCGCCCAGCTTTATAAAGTGAAAGACGAAGACGGCAACTACCGTGGTGGACCGGCTTATTACATGCAGTATGGCTTGAACAAGCGTTGGATGGGGATCTTATTCTCACTCTGTCTGATCCTTGCTTTTGGCTTAGTATTCAATGCAGTACAATCAAATTCCATTGCGGCAGCATTTGAAGTGGCATTTGATGTACCTAAATATGTAATGGGTATTGTGCTTGTTATTGGTTCGGCATTCATCATTTTTGGTGGCCTAAAAACCATTGCACGTTTTGCTGAGCTGGTTGTGCCATTTATGGCGTTAGCTTATTTGCTAGTGGCGTTGTATGTCTGTTTTAGCAACTTTGAGCTACTACCAGATGTATTCATGCAGGTTATTAACAGCGCATTTGGCTTAGAGCAAGCTGCTGGCGGTGCTGTAGGTTACGCCGTTATGCAGGCCATGATCCAAGGTATTAAGCGCGGTTTATTTTCTAACGAAGCTGGTATGGGTAGTGCAGCAAACGCCGCTGCAAGTGCGACACCAAACCCAAATCACCCTGCATCACAAGGTTATGTGCAAATGCTCGGCGTATTTGTCGATACGATTGTGATCTGTAGTGCAACCGCAGCCCTGGTTTTACTGTCAAACCAATTAGTCCCTGACTCAGGTGTAACAGGCATTGCATTAACACAGGCAGCGCTTGTGGAGCATGTGGGTGAATGGGGTGCAATCTTCATTGCCGTTGCTATTTTCTTCTTTGCCTTTACATCTATTGTGGCAAATTACAGCTACGCTGAAACCAACCTAATGTTCTTACAAGAAAACAAGACAGCCATGATGGTATTCCGCCTGTGTGTATTAGGCATGGTGATGTTTGGTGCTGTTGGCGAGCTTGGCTTGATTTGGACACTGGCTGACATCTCAATGGGTATGATGGCCATTGTGAACGTTGCTGCGTTATTCATGTTGTCGGGGATCGTGATCTGGCTTGCAAAAGACTACAAAGCCCAGCTTAAAGAAGGTAAAACACCTAAGTTTGATCCAAGCAGCCGACCTGAAATAGCAAAAACACTGCCTAGAGGTATTTGGCGCAAGTAAATTGCCAATCACTTTTATCTAAAAAGCGGCGGTTAAACTGCCGTTTTTTTGTTCTTCCCTCTCTTCAAAACCGTTAAATCCACTAAATTATAGTAAGAGCCCATTAACAACAGGGTGAACACCATGCTTAGAAAGACAACAATTGTTATAGTATAACACTTCAAATATAATGCGCGGCAACCGTCACACAAGTGTGAAAAATTGGAGTATGTAATGCAAAGTGATAATCAGCCGATCTCGGCGATTCCAACCAACATCATCACAGGTTTTTTGGGAGTTGGTAAAACCTCCGCAATTAAGCACCTGCTTGCGCAAAAACCTGAGGATGAAAGGTGGGCCATCTTGGTCAATGAGTTTGGTGAGATTGGTATTGATGGTAATTTACTCAACGGCAAAAAAGACGAACAAGTTTATATTCGAGAAGTCCCCGGTGGCTGTATGTGCTGCGCATCTGGTTTGCCAATGCAAATTGCGCTCAATCAACTGCTCAGCGAAGCCAAGCCACATCGCTTACTCATAGAACCCACAGGGCTTGGGCATCCCTTGGAAGTACTGCAATTATTGTCAAATCAATACTACCAGCAAGTACTAAGCCTTGAAAAAGTAATCACCCTAGTCGATGCACGCAACCTCAAAGATACCCGCTACACAGAGCATGCCACGTTTAACCAGCAAATTGCCATCGCTGATGTTGTGGTCGGCAATAAACTTGATTTATACCAAGATTCACAAAAAGCACACCTCGCGCTCTTTTTGACTGAAAAAGGTTTTGATAGCAAGCAATTAGAGTTTTGTTCACATGGACAAATTGAACCTCAATGGCTCAGCGGTAAAACCATCAATAACGCTAAACCGCCTTGTCATCACCACCATCACCATGATGCCGATCCCGAAAGAGAAATTAACGCAGAGCCTTTCCCTGAAGATGGCTTCCTAAAAGCTCAAAATGAAGGAGAAGGCTTTGTCAGTGTGGGCTGGCGTTTTTCCCCCGAGCAAGTATTTGACCGAGATAAGCTGAGAGTATTTGTCACAAGCGTCGACGCGGAACGTTTAAAGGCGGTGTTTATCACCATGGATGGCATTTTTGGCTACAACAAAACAGCCGATGGCACGACAGAAATAGAACTAGACGAATGTATTGAAAGCCGTATTGAGATCATTGGTGAACACTTAAGTGATGATCTTGAAACAAAGCTTATCCACTGCTTAACAACCTAACAATAAAACTTATAAGCACTAAACATTAACATAATGCGCTCAAACAACATTAATTAAAGAACAATACTATTAATACAAAGAGCAACCCAAAGGGTTGCTCTTTACTCATTATCTTACAAAGATATAAGTTGTACCACCGACTATTTTCGAACCAATATTGGTCGATTTAAAGTACGTTCCACCATAAATATTCGCATAGTTAAGCATGGAGAAATTACCACCTTTACCATCACAAACCCCATCTTCAAACCAATAAAGTCTGAATATGCTTTCCCCTGTTAAACCGTGATTTAAGCCAAGCGTGTCTTGCAGTGGAACACAGTTGGCGCTTTCGAATTTAGAGATATCAGCAATGCCATAATAGCCTGCATCACGCATAGTCAGCATCATCTCTTGGCTATTATTCTTGAAATGGAACCACTGTGGATCAGTCAAATGGAAATTATCCACAAACGAAGTGATATTTTGCGTCTCGGTATAATGTGACTCATAGTTATTTGCACTGCTGTACTCTTTACCCGGCACATAGCGAATGGCCATTAATGTCCAGCCACCACCTTGATTTTCCATATCACAGAAAGTAGTAAATTCAGCCAGACCACCTACCCCGTCAGGATCCAACGTATAATAGCCGGACAATGCATCTGGGTTTTTCTCTAAGATCATTTTACAACTTGCGCTACCTGACGCCGGTTGAATATTTTTGTTTGCACGAATAGTTACTGTATCACCACCAGTGGTCGTAATATCTTGCGCAAATAAATGACCGTCGATATCTAGCATGTTGATCACTTCATGCATATGAGTGAGTTCAGCATCTTTTGACTGCTCTTCTTGTAAAAACAGCTCATGGTTTTCAAACTTAATTGTCTGCTCGTTAACTTTAGCTTGATTTAAGTTGTAAGTTTGCCCTGAGTCCAACTGACCCGTTTTACTCGGCGCGTAAACAGCCAAATAAGCAACTTTTTGGGAAACACGAGTATTTCCAGTTGTTTGTAATTCTTGATATTGAATTTTAGCGTCAAAACCGATCTGGTTAACATTATTCGCTCTGGCAACGTATGCAAAACCACTGTTATCAGATTGCGGGCTTAGAAATAAATAGGGTACTTGATCATACTGCTGAGAAAATTCAAACGTTTGACTCGCAGTACTCATATCAAGTACACCCACTTCCCAGATTGACCCATCGGCCATAGTGTGGATACCAGCCCCTAATGTAAGCGTCGAGATGGTTTCGTTGGTATGCGTACCATCTAAATACTCCCACTCTTTATAACTTAAGCTAAACGAGCCGTCAGGGTTCTTTTTCAGTGCAACAGCACCTGGATCTGCATGTAAATTGCTGGCAACACCTGTTACCACCACCTCATTGGATGTTGCTGGCACCAGCACATCATTATGACTGACTGTATTTTCAACCAAAACAACAGCGTTTACAGAACTTGCAGCGAATACGGCTGCTGACAGTAGAGCAAGTTTAAACATTTACTTTTCCTTATGTTTTACTAGGTATGAGGCCGCATCATTGCAACCCTCGCAATTATGCTAACAAAGCGCCCCCCTTTTTGACATACGAAAAAGTTATTTTTATTTAGTTAAATCAATATATTAATAATATTATATCTTAAAAAATACGCCACAGATACCGTACTCATAAGTACGACAAACCCTAAGCGAAAAACACCTCATTGGCCCAATTTAACAGGGTAAAATACACCACTCAGCATTTAAAAACGGCTTTATGACCATTTAATGTCCAAACAAACCAATTAGTTATTGCCTTTTAAAATAAAATCATTATAGTGACAACCAAGTCGGCATATAGCGCAGCTTGGTAGCGCACTGTCATGGGGTGTCAGGGGTCGCAGGTTCAAATCCTGCTATGCCGACCAGCTTTTCCTTACCCTATTCAATTATTTATATTATTTTCTCTTCTTATTTTTCGCACTAAGCATCAGCAATATCAAACTCTATATCGCACATTTATCGCACCATATTTATCTAAAATTATTTTCTCTTTTTTTGGCTTGGTTCTGGTGCTGTGGGGGGGATATATAGGAAGACAGCTAATGGCACTTTACTTCACGCAGTAATCTCTAACTGGGTCTTCACATACTAGATGGGCTGTTGATAAAGTAGGAGCTATAACACTCTACGATGTATGCAAAGGAAATATTTCTGAGATGAGTAACGAAGTGACAAATAAATTGGAATTTAAACTCTGTGAAAGTCTGCCTTTTAAACAGTTGTTACAATTTGAAAGTGATAAAACTGTATATTTAGGCACCCCGTTCTATGGTTACCCCATTTTTGAATTTAACAAGCATATCCAACTAAAAAACAAGATCCTTCTTGACTCAAATATTTTCAGTAATATAAGGAAAAACTCAAATAGAGATGTAATTGTGCCTTTGCTTACACAAGCAGGTCACATGCAAGCTGAAATATCTCACATATTTGCTGCTGCCGAACTATTTTTGAACCACAGCAAACCGATTGATGCAATACAAGAATACTACGACTCCCTTGAGCAAAACTTTAACTTAAGCGTTCCAAGGCAAGATAGGCAAGCCTTCATACGTCTAGTAACGAATGTGTTACCAGGCATTTCTCAAAATATTGAAACACTGCAAAATTGGTTGATCGTGGCAAAGTATATCTACAATAGGAAGACCGGACTAAAAAAGCACGTCATAGAACTTTCAGAGCTTATTAAATACAATCATTTGCCAATTTTTAGCTTCATTTTCCATACCGTTCTAGTCTTTTTCCATGTAAAGGAAAATAAGCATTTGTATCGTCGAGAGTTTTATAAAAAGATTCAAAGTGATATGGCTTATAGAGCAAGCCTTCAAGAAGAGATAAAAAGTTTAAATAATGTAGCAAGAGATATAGCTCTTTTCATGGCGACAACGGAAATATTCTATAGCTTTGACGACTCGATCAACGATTTCTCATGGATTGCTTCTTCTGACCCAACTATTGGCCTTATTTTACAGGAGGTTTGCTTTGCCGAAATCACTAGCATAAAAAAACTAATCAACACAAATTCTTATTCTACATTGAATATACCAAAGGTAGGTCTAAGGCCCTCAGGTTCATCATATAAGGATCTTGAACCTCTAATATCTCAATATCCACCCACTGAAGAATTCAACACTCTTAGTCGACAAGATTCATTAGCCTTAAAAAAATCTAGACTAGCAGTGTTAGCACAGAGACTACTTTCAATCCGATATGAAGAAAGCTCTTAGCCTGTATTTAACACCAATACCTTTTCACAGTTCGTAATCCTAACCCAGCCCTCTCGGCAACTTGCCTCTGAGTTGGCTTTTTGCCTGTTTCATTGATCAATTCATTAAAAGCTTCTCGCACGAGCTCTCGAGAGCTATTTCTCTTCTTAATAGCAGTATCTTTGGCCGCTTTTTTCTGCCTTTGCTTTATTTCATCACTTGATAACTTAACTTTGGGCTTTGTAAACAAGTATTCAGGACAGTAGTCAAGTAAGTCTTCTAGGTATTCAGCTAGTGTTTCTTTTTTGTATTTGTAGAAAGTGCTTTTTGCCGTTTTTGTCAGTCCGTCTAACTCTTCGAGTGAAAAGCCTATCAGCTCACCATTTATTTTTACCAGCTTTTCAAAAGCAGAGTCTTTATTTAAATGTTGCAAGGCAACAAACAGAATGAATGCTGTTTTATCACGTTTGCTTTTAGGAACCTTGCCTTGCTTACGAAAATGAATTTGAATGGTGTTTATACATTTTAGCCACCAATCCTTAATGTTGTGACCGTAACGCCTTTGAGTTTGTTGTTTAGGCTTATTGCTTTTAGGTTCATTTGGCAACCTAACAACTCTCAATTCTTTTTCTAGTCTCAAGCTATCTCTTAATGACTCCAAATTGAGATAGTTCAGTAGCTCTTCAAATTGGTACTTTGGACCACCGCCAAAAAACCTTGCTTGTAAACCCGTTCGCCCATGAACAGAGCCTGGTATACGTAGATTTCCATAAGCCCTTTTTGATGCGGTTGTGTCGATGCACCATAATGCGCATATGCTTTGTAAACTTTCGATTAATAAATCGTGTTAAAAATGACACCCACTTCTATTTGTACCACAACTCCCCACGGTGAATTTCAAAACATAAACAAACCACTCAAAAGTGCTTCATTCACTTAAGCTATAGAGTTACTTTACTTTGAGGTTGTTATTTTTTCAGGGATTTTAGACATGACTAACCGCATAGCTTTTACAAGCTGCGTTGAAATTGGGGTGTTAATGTGTAACTACCCCAGCTTTAGTAAAGTTCATTAGTAGAATTATGCCGTCTCTACATAATGTAACTGCCTCAGTTTTAGTACAGCTCATTGGAGTTTGCTCTCCTAGTGCATCGTGAGGCCATTCATAATTATAAATATCTAACCATTCTTCTGTAATGTCACTAACTTGCTGATGTGACTCAAACAGATATAAATCCAATACTTTTTTTGGATGCCTTGGACTATTCAAAAATGGGTATCATATTTATTTGAGCCAAAAGACAATATGCGTAGCAGTGAGGTATGGTTGCATAACTAAGGCCATAGCGAGCCTCAGTTTTTAGTTTAAATACTTAGCCATCATCAAAGTTAAAAAATTATTATTCTAATAGCTCAAATACATTTAAACCTTTTGTTATTATGGTGCGTCAAACAAGACATAAATAAGAATAAAAGGAATAACAACTCAATGATCAGAGCTTTAAGAATCATATGCGCAATTACAGCTGCTTCATGTATCAGTATTATTTCGGCAAATACCCTGGCAAGTAGTCACACGCCACAAGCTTTGCAACATACCCTCTCGGCAAAACAAGCCAGCGAAGATTTTGATCAATGGTTCAATTGGTTGCACCAAACTCATCCAGATTTATCACATAGTGTGCACGATGTAGATAAGTTCTACGACGCTGTCTCACAAATAAAAACCGAGCTGAACGCGCCAATGACTGCAATGACTTTTTGGCAAAAAATAGCACCACTTAATTCAATGCTTGCTGATGGGCATTTAAAAGTGGGTCATGGTTCATCTTCACAGTGGAGGGAATGGGTAGCCCAAGGCGTAACCCTATTCCCTTTCGAAGTGAGCATCAAAGATGATGGTCTATACATAGCCCGCGATCTGGGCGAACAAAGTAGCAAATATAAAGGCGCAAAAATACAATCTATTAATGGCACAAATGCAGAGGCACTGTTAAAGCAATTACTCGTGAATACCCATGGTGATACACTCGCATTTCGCAAAAATGTATTACAAAGCCAATTTAACCGATTGTATTATATGACGTTTGGTCCACAAGCGTCGTTTAAAATCGCGTTTCAACAAAACAATAAAATAGAACATGTTACGCTCAATGCAAAAGCCGCTATTCCAACCGCGCTGGCAAAATCGTCGTTTGCAGATGAATTTAATGTGTCTTACCATGATAAAACAGCGGTTCTACAGGTAAACACGTTTGCGTGGGATGACTTCAAACAGTTTTTAAAATATATGGACTCAGTATTTACTGAGATAAAAGAGAAACAAATTAATCATTTAATTATTGATATTAGCCGCAATGGTGGCGGAAACGATGACATGTGGATGGCAGGTATTATGCGCTACATCGCCGATAAGCCGTATCGCCACTTTTCAACTTACCGTTCAAAAGTGCTGCTAAAATACAGAGATCCAGGCCAACTCGTTGGTGCTATTGAACAAGGCGAAAACACCCGTTTAATCGAACCTGAAACACACTTACCTAATTTCTATCATGGCAAAACGTCATTGCTAATTGGCACGGGTACTTACTCATCGTCAATCGTCTTTGCTAATACTGTGCAAGATCACCAGTTTGCTCAGCTGATTGGTAGGCCAACTGGTGGCCGAAGCACACAAAGTGGTGGCATTCAATTTAAGCATTTAACTCACAGTCAGCTTCAGATGATTTCACCTCGTTTTATTCTTACCCGTCCAAGCGGTAATCAACAAATGACGCCTGTTCAACCCGACCTAGCAGTTGAACAGCTTGCGCTTGCAGAAAAAGTAAAAGCGATGCTTTAACTTTACCTTTAAGCAATCGTCATGTGCCACAACATGGCGCTTGCTTTAATGTTCATCGCACCACCAGCTTCCATCAATCCCCAAATATGCGTGTATTGTTATCTAAATCTCTGAAATAAGCGGTAAGTTTAGGGCCGCATTGCCCAAGCTCCTCTTCACATCCCCTCCTTATTCAACAGTTTAATAATGTAACCAGAGCGAGATACCTCTCGTTCTTTAATCGAGCAAAAATTATTAATGTGGTCATGGATAGCGGCAATCAAATGAACAGGTTGAAGCCGGACAGGCAAAAGTCTGCCCGTCAATGATAAGCAGGCCTCATTCACTGAACTCCCCTTCAAGTCTGCACTTATAAACGCCACATTGCTGCTGGAACGATAAAACACGCATGGTCCGAAATTTGCTACTTTTAGTCCATACGTTTTATCTGCTTATAGTTGAAAGGAACAACTACGCAGTCAAAACACTCTAGACAGAATCTCAAAAGGAGCTGAATTATGCACATTACCCATTACGCAGGTGCAGGAGAGTCCTATTACACTCGCACTCAGTCTGTTAAACATAAACAAGCAGACAAAGAGCCGAATATGCCATCACAGGAGGCGCCTTTTTCTACTCGCCTTGAAGGCAAAGTGAATTTGACTTACCTAATCAAGCCGGAACACGTCAAAGTAGCCGATAAAGATCAATTCGCTATGTTAAATCAAGATATGCGTCCACTGTCTTCCAAACATGCAGACTTGGCGGACTACTATAAACAACATGGAGAACAACAAGACGTTGTTGGTATGATCAAGGTTGACGGTCAGGTTATGGCCTACTTACGTGGGGATGGCTCTTATGCTGGTCGAAGTGGAGTACAGGGCTTGTTCCGTCAGGCTGGAGGTGATGTGGAGAAATTGAAGTCGTTAGTCAGTCAACATTACCCTGGAAATGGTAAAGTCGAGTTTTTTGAACAAGGTGAAGGGCCAACAAATGCAGAGGCCTTTGAAATGTTTAATGGCAGCACTTACCAAGCCTACTCCCAAAAGCAAATCGCCATTCATAAAGAAACCGAGTTCAATGAGATGCTGGCGCAAGATCAAGCATATCGAAGAAAGTTGATGTTCGATCAGACACCTCAAACGGCTGTATTTCGTGTCGGTGGCCAAGTAGTTGGCAGTATGGATGAGCAGGGCTTTGCTGATGTAGGTCAAAAATTGACTACTATGGCTGATCAGCGTGGTATTGAACGAGATCAGCTTAAACCTCTGTTTACATTGGACTTTGATAGGTCACCTGAAGACTTTAAAGCAATGCTACATAACGTGTTTGGTGATGATGTACAGCTGGAAACTTTCAGCTCACAACAAGCCCCAAGCCGCGCAGAAGTTCGAAATATGGGTTTGTAGAGGCCATTAAACATGTTGTGAGGGTCACCTGAGAGACAAGCTCCCAGTAGAAGACGCAAAGCATCAGGCGCGTCCATTGATAATTTGGAGTTTAATCAATCATCCTGACCCTTTTGAGTGAGTTCTTAATTTTGAGCTTATACCCATTCACTCTACTCCCTCTCTACCCAATTTATCCCCTATACGAGTACAACCTAACCGCTAACCCTACTGTAAAGACCGTTGAAGAAGTTGAACTGCCGTATGATTTGCGTTAAACGCAATAATTGGGCATAGTCTCGGCAGGTTACAAAGTTATAATGGATGCACTCACCTTTCAGGATAAAGGCCCACATAGCTTAAAATTATGTGTCATTTCTTTGTGTCATTTTATTAATTTAGGATACGTATTAAGGTTCTAATTATGCTTAAGATGCCACACTCTGTACTTTGGGTTTATGCAATTTCTACAGCCACACTTTCAACCTTTGCCAATGCAAATAGCTGTGAGGGAGAGTTATTTTCTATTAACTCTGGTCGTGGTGCGCCAGGAGTACTATTTAGCTTGCAAGAGCAAGACAAGACCGCCAAAGCATTGTCTATGGCAGAATTTAGTTCAGCGGCGATGGCTTATGATTCAACGCTGAAACGTATGTACTATACCTCTTCACCAATGCCATTTGAATACAAGGTGGATTTAAGTGAACTAGATGCACCCGCAGAGGTGCTTGCGCAGATCCCCGTTCAGGGTGACCGATTTAAGTACAATCGCTTAGCGTACTACGATTTCGACACCAAAACACACCACAGAGTGGACGGTATTACCAAGTCTGTAATTGGTATGACATATGATGCGCAAAACGACCAACTGTTAGCTAATAGCTACACCAAGTTATACAACATTGACAAGTCAAACGGCAATGCAACAACCTTAATGCACTTTGACGGTGTTGAAGGTGGGTATCGCGGTGATTTAGTGATTAAAGGTGGAGAACTATATTTGGTCACTTCGAGTGCTGTGTACTTAATTGATCGTAGCGATCCTCAGAACTACAGCATGAGCAAGCTGTCTGACCATAATTTGATTGCGGTAACAGGCGCCACCCTTGCGCAAAATGGCGACATGCTCATTAGCCGTACAGTCATAAATGATCATGGTCATCAAAATCAATCTGAGCTTTACAAGCTAAATCCAAACACGGGGGGTACGTGTTTAGTGGCGACTTTACCACTGCGTATCAACGATTTGGCAACCAATATCGACAGCTCAGTTGCTTGCTATACCCAAGACCCTTGCGCGTTAGACAACAAAATTACTTTGCTTTCTAACACCATTGTGAACGACTTAGATCACACATGGCGCACCTATGACTTTGGTAGTACAAACTTTTATGCCCCCGCTGTATTTACCTCAGCACCTACCTTTAATGGTGGCCATGGTGGTGTAAACCGTTTACAGAATGTATCCCCAACGTCATTTGAAGTAGCGTTTAAAGAGTGGAATTATCTAGATCAAGTGCATCCCAACAAAGAGTCATTTGATTACATGGCACTTGAACAAGGCCGCTATACGATGGCAGATGGCACCGTAATAGAAGTAGGCAGTTTTGAGCTAGATGGTACGAAGCACTTTGACAATATTAGCTTTGAACAAGCATTTTCTGCAAACCCTTATGTATTTTTACAAGTTCAAACCTATGAAGGTGGACACACCATTGCAACGCGCGTAAAAGACATTTCAACAACTGGGTTTAAAGCGGCATTCTTTGAGCAAGATACGCTAAATGAAGGCCATACCACAGAAGTGGTGTCTTATATTGCAATTGTACCAAGTACAGGCTCGACAGGCACACTCGAAACCCAAACCGGTGCAAAAGGTTACAGCTTATTCAGTGCCAACATTGACCATAATGGTGGTCAAATTGGTGAGCACTTTTATGTCTTAGCTGAAGAAACCTCTAAAGATGCCGAAACTGCACATACACTTGAAACCTTACATGTTTTAGATGTGGCGGGTATAAGTCTAGTTCAGCAAGTCAGTAGCAATGGTGGCGATAATTTGAGTATCCGTCGTATTCAGCAATAAGTACTTTATTTAAACACCAAAAAGCCTTTACAGATATTCCCCGTAAGGGCTTTTTACTCTTTCCTTATTTAGTCATCGTGAAAGGCTTTTCAGAGTACAAAATTCAACTCAAATTTATACCACCTCAATACTCCAGTAGGATCCCATACCAAAAAACTACTCATACTTGATCAAACCATCTTTAAACATTAAATAAATTTAATGTTGCAAATAGAGTAATTTAATTCTCGGTGTTTAGCATAAACCCTAGCTTGTACCAACACAGTGAACAACATGGCCTATCTAATACGTTTTTTAAGTACACCTTTCATCGCACTTGCAATGACAGTTTCATCTTACGTTGAAGGAAGTAACGACACTAGTCGTATTGAATATTGTAAAGACTGCACTAATGGCGTGATTAAATTTCACTATCTCTCCGAGATATTGGAAAGCCGCCAGAAGATTGATATTTATTTGCCTAAAGATTACGAATTAGGAGCTGAAAATATCCGCTACCCGGTTATATACACCCTAGATGGCTGGACACTGTCTGAATTGGTTGGGGGTGTAGTTAGACACCTAAGCCAAACTGCTTCTATGCCAGAAGCAATTGTTGTATCCATTGACCAGAACTCTGCAAAAGGTATAACTCCACAATTATACAACAGTCGCAGTGGTTGGTCTGATAACCCCAAAGATAAAGCGTTCTGGTCTGATGAAAATGGGGCTGAAGAATATCTTAACTTCTTAAAAAACGAGCTGATGCCATTTATTGACCAGCACTATAGAACCAACGATTTTAAGGCTCTAATAGGCATGTCGCCTACCGCAAGCTTTGCCATGCACAGTCTAATTACCCAACCGGAACTATTTGATGCACATTTTATGTTTGCCGCAACGGATGTCATTGGCATGGGATATACACCTGAAACGACTTTAATAGACAGTTTAGTGCAAACATTAAGTAAAAGACCTGAGCATAAAGGCTTCTTATACGTCGCCTCATCCATGCGAGAAGCTCACAAACAGCCAGCTCAGCAAAATAATAGCGAAGCATTAACTGATGCTTTAAAGCCATTTAAAAACTTTAAAGTAAAAGTTGAGCACATCAAAAACTATGGCCACTATCCAATGGCTGTTCAAGGGCTGCTATCCGGACTTGATTTAATTTTTCCTCGCGCAAAATTTGACTCCAGCACAATACTTAACCACATGCGTGAAAATCCACAAAATGGTACTGTTACGCAACAATTAACACAACACTATCAGGAACTAAGTGAATATATTGGTTTTGAAATTAAGCCTTATTCAAACCTGACTAGAAACGCAAACAGCCTTCGCTCAGTGACAAGAATGTTACGTAAAGAAGGTCGCTTTGATGAAGCTGTTGAATTAGGCGAGTTATGGGTAAAACAACAGCCTAAATCAGCTTATGCGCACCATAAACTCAGCGAGACTTATCTTGCTGCTGGTTTATATAAAGCCGCAAAAAAGCAAAACTTACAAAGCTTAAGTATTGCCAAAGCGAATAAAGACCCTAATATGGCACATTATATAAATCAAAAATTAAAAATAGCAAAGCAACTTGGGACTCCTGTACAAGCAACATCTAATAACTAAGCTGTTTGTTACACAGTAATAAAGTCAAGATTTTACTTTAGTTGAGCCAAATATATAAAAATATACAACATGAATATTTTATTAATCGAAGATGATAAGCCGATAGCACAGTATATATCCAAGGGGTTTAAAGAAGCCGGTCACAATGTTGAGTGGGTAGATAATGGGAGAATAGGTTTTGCATTAGCTGTAGAACATCCGTTTGATGTGTGTATTGTCGACAGAATGCTGCCAGAGCTTGATGGATTAGCTATTATCAAAGGGCTTAGAGCTATAAATAATTCAGTGCCAATCCTTATTTTATCTGCTTTATCGGACGTGGATGAACGGGTAAATGGCTTAACGTCAGGCGCAGATGATTACTTGGTTAAGCCATTTGCCTTCAGCGAACTAGAAGCCAGAGTTCACATCTTAGCGAGTCGCCCTAAAGCGTTGCAGCTAGACGAGACATCTTCAATCCAATTTGAAGACATAACACTGAACTTAATTACGCGTGAGGTCAGCGTTAATAATTCAATTATCGACTTGAAAAACAAAGAGTTTGGTTTGCTGGAAGTCTTTATTCGTCAGCCTAATAGAGTTTTCTCCCGAACCATGTTAATGGAAAAAGTATGGGGCTATAACTTTGATACCCAAACCAATGTGATTGATGTGCATATAAGCAACCTGAGAAAAAAAATAGAATCAGTCAGCACACAATGCTTTATCAAGACATTACGAGGCATTGGGTACGCCTTAGAAAGAAATCATCATGAATAGTTATATCGGCAGACTCGCTTTAGTTTATATCTGTATCTGCGTTGTCACGCTCATTATGCTTTTTCCGATTTATAAAGAAATCGAATCGCAACAGAAAGTCAATATTCAAAATATATTGGTGCCCGACTGCCCTTATTGTGAGTTACGTCGAGCGTATATACAAGACGGTCCTTCGGCGTTGAAGCAATATCTCAATCAAGACTCTAAATGGATTAGTTCTAAATTTGTAGCGCTTGATGAAATAGAACGCTTTTCAACTTCTGTTTGGTTACAGCAAGAGGTCAGTAAAGCTGCAGAACTCATAGGCCCAGACAGGCTATATGTCACATTCAATACAAACCCCTCTGTCGGTAAGAAGCTGACCCTGATCTATTTAGAGCTCGATAATTATGTCGTATTGGAAGAAAAGCTTTTAGAACCTGAAAATAAGGCAATTGAAGTCACGGACCAAGCTAACAATTACTTAACACTTAGCTTATTGATTACGCTATTTATCATCTGTACTTTCTTGCTGTCGACATTGTACATATCACGCAAAATCTATAAAAAAATAAACGATATCAGCCTTATCTCTGAGTCCATAAGCAAAACAGGTGATTTATCGAAAAGAATCCCGGTAAATGATGACAACAACGAGTTTAATCGCTTAGCAAAGCAATTAAATCAGACTTTTGCAACCATTGAAGCAAAAGTCAGCGACATAAGAAACATGTCTAACACCCTAGCACATGAGCTAAAAACGCCTTTGACCCAACTTGCCCATCAGGTTGAAGATTTAAACATCCCTTATGACGAGTATGTCATTTTAAAAAATAGCACCGAAAGAGCAGCAGAAGTATTTAACTCCATATTACGGATCTCGCGCTTGGAAACAGGCAATGCCCGACTGATAAAAGAGCTCTCTGATATTGAAGGTATTATTATTGACTCAGTTGACTTATTGTTACCGATAGCCGAGTTAAAAACGCAAAAGTTACAAGTGAATACCAAACCAATGCGGGCCTATGTAGACAAAAACCTAATTTTCCAAGCCTTTCTCAACCTATTAGATAATGCAATCAAGTATTCACCGAATAAGTCTGATATTGCGATTTTCACAGACATCAACGAACACACATTATTAATATCAATCCAAAATACATGCGAGCCAATACAACAGGAAGAGCTCGATAATCTGACGAGTCGATTCATTAGAGGCTCAAATGCCAACAGTAGTGATGGGTTGGGGTTAGGATTAACATTAGTGAATGCCATCATCGTCGCACACCACGGAGAATTAAAGCTTGAAACAACAGGCAAAGAGTTTAAAGCGACATTATTAATTTCTCTCTAAAGTACTTAATTGAATTAGTCTCGACTTAATCAACTATCGTGTTTAATGAATAAAAAATTTACTACTAGATCTGATGTCTCCTGTGACACGAAAAAATCGAGTTGCTTGTACTTCAACAGAGCACAGCACTGCTGGTGCCGCATTACTATTGCAGGGGGGATAGTACCTAAGCGTTAATCCCAAGCAGGGCATACATTAAAACTTTGGCAAAAATCATCATAACTCACTGCGCGTCCATTTAGTGTAAGCTTATTTTGATTAAATACTTCTATCGTATTAAATGGCGACATCAGACTCGACTCACCCACTTCGATGATCAATTTAGCCTCCAAAACATGGCTACCTGAAATCTCTGGGCTAAAAGTTAATAGTGTTTCATAGTCATAAAGAATTGAAGCACCTGAGCGTAAGTAACCACCCACTCTTGTATTATTAGAGGGTGTCACTGGTGATGTTTGCCAATTGCTGCGCTCTAAAGCATATTGCTGCGCGTCGAAGACCGCTGTAAACACCGGCATAAACTGCTCTTTTTTATACACTCGGCTTTCACCCAATAAATTCAGTCTGGCGGAGACTCTGCCTTTGGTCACCAGTAGCCCAACAAAGCGATACGGACCATCCGCTTTGGCAAGTGCTTTATTGCTGACATTAAACATCACTTCATTGTTACCCGCTGCCAAGTCGACAGAAAACGTAGTAAGACCTAAATCAGTGTTATTTTCAGCGAAAGTTTTTAAAGACACCTGATAACGGCCAGATTGCTTTACGTACACAGGAAAGCTGACATCGATACCAGAATAATATCCATCAGCCAAAACGGGTGCTTCGGTGATCTCAGGCGTGATCTCAATGTCATCTCGGCATAAATCAGCATAAGTCGTATCAGTAGTTAAAACATGATCAGGTAACAGTGCTGCTAAATGAATGCCTTCTGCGTCAACTTTATTCACCCAGAACTTAGTTAATTGATATTGAGATGTTTTATTCAAATTAGCTTTGAGCGCATCACGTGAGTAATTTAAATTTATGACTGATGCACCTGCTGGCAAAGACACATTTTTATTGCTGAGAAATTTATTCTCACCATCAGAAGCATCGAGATTCACGACATACTGACCAGCTTCCAGCACTTCTAAATTCACACGTGCATTAATTGCTTCAACACACCCTGTGCTGCCTAATACTTTGTCATACGTGATGCCATTAACGTCAATAAAAGGGCTCTTCACATCAAGCATCATACCGTCTGTACGGCGAACCATGCCATTGCTGGTATTAATATCAACCGTCATACTTACTTTATATTGACCAGGTTTACCCAGCAGAAAATCAATACTGTAAATCCCATCAGCTTTTTGTGCGTCAGCTTCTTCCCCATTATCTTGTGCAATCAAAACTGTGTTAATGCCATCAGGGCCTGTTATAGTGAACTCAGGTGAAGCGCCTGCGATCGGTAAGCCCTTATCTAAGATAATCACAGCCAGAGGGGCCACCTCGTCTACCAAGTACTCAGTGCGCGCAATGGCCATCCCGACTTGCAGGTTAGAACGCATAAATACCGTGCTCATCACCACCATATCATAGGTCGCAGTAGGAAAACGAACAACTGCTTTCCATTGGCCTGATTGCGGTTGCAGCTGCTCTGGAAGCAAGAAAATACCGCCAGGTAATGGATTAACGGCATCTAGTTCTGCGCCCGCGATAAACTGCGTTTTAGGATCATTGATATCCACAACCACATTACCTCGTGGATCAAACAGTTGAACACTTGCGCCATCCACAGGTACAACTAACTCGACACGAAAACTCTGTGCGCCTTGTACGTCAAATAGTAATGTCGCACTTTCATCTCCCGTTTTAATCGGCACAGATGGCGTGGTCGGCGAATTTGCCACGATTTGCCCTTGAATACCTGCCGAAGCGGACGTTGCCACAAGCATTACAACTAATATTAGGCTTTTAGCGATGATGTTATCTGTCCAGTATTTAAACGTTTTAAATCTTTTTATCATCTTTCAAATCCTTTTATTTAAGATGTACTGTGTTGTTAACTATACGCGTAATGTTTTGTGCATTTTTCAGCGTTGAATGGTTCGCCATTACATTACCAAGCGCTTGACCATAGCTGGGATTTGCACTGTTTAACGTCACAACAATATCGTTATTTTGAGGTTGAATAGATGAGGTCGCCGCATATTTCAAAATAGTAATGGTACGATTCCTTTGTTTTGGCCGCGCAGGTAATCTTTTAGTGATAATCTCAACTGTATGTGCCGAAGAAAAATCTCTTAAAACGCGCCATGCACGCTCAGCGCCATACCGGGAAACAGCCCTTGGTGGTCAAATCAGTCATACAAGCCGCGACATGCTCACACACCCAAACGAGGAACTCAAGTATTCAGCATGTTCTTATCTGCCAAATTAACACCACCTTCATCATGTGCGATCGGCCAGACTAGCCCCTTTTATCTACCTAATAGATAAAAATTGTACTCATCATTAAAAATTGATTCTTATGAGAAAATTACTAATATGAATGCCGCAGATCCCCCTACTTTCTTTACTCATATTGATTGCAAAAGCACAGACCTAAAAATGAAACATATTAGACTAAAGTATGAATCATGAACTGTGAACAACAACATAGTTTAGATATGAGGTGTAATTTCAAGCTTGCTCAATACACTCGCTAATCAACACGTGGAGTTACTGAGACTAGTTTTTTAGGTAATTTCAATTAGCATGCGCTGCCATCAGCAGCAGTGAAGACAACTTCAATGACATGAAAGGCCTGTAAGTATTAGGCCTCTATCTCCACGCCTAAAGTATGGTAATAAGACATTGAATTGCGTGATTATCAATCACCAAATACTAACTTATTGTCATCTAAATCTCTGACATAAGCCGAAAATTTGGGGCCACGCTGTTTTGGTTCGCCTTCACAACTACCACCAAGTGCAAGCGCCTTGTGATAGAGCCTTGCCACTTCAGCGGCACTACCTACGTTAAACCCCAACATCGTGCCATTGCCATTTGTCGCGGCTTGTTGATTAAACGGGATCGCAACAGCGAATGCTGAATCGGGATCTTCTGCTTGCCAAAACGTCATTCTCTCGCTGCTATAGGTTTGCATGAATGATGTGTGCTCAAATAACGCATTGTAAAAAGTAATCGCCGCAGACATGTCGTTTGTCCCAACAACAAAATAGTTCATTTTCACTTAGCTCTTCCTTTTAATGGATTCATATTTATTGTCTGAGCAGTATATGCTTGCCCCCTGACACCCCATGTCAGGAGTGCCTAAGTGAAGATCCACATATATTTAAATCACGCCAAAAAAGGATACGTAAACAGGCTAAAGTGCATGAGGTTAAAAGCAAAATGAATATAAATCGGTACCAAAATATTACCTGTTTTTTGATAGCTATAAGCACAGCCCAAACCGAGTAGCGAAGCTATCAAGGTATAGGCTAAGCCACCAGGAAAATGGACTACACCAAACAAGACGCCTGAAAAGACAACCGTTAGCCAAAAGCCAAACTTGCGATGTTTAAAAGCTTGGAAAAATTGCGTCTGTATAAAGCCCCGAAAAAATGCCTCTTCTGCATAACATGTGATGAATAAATTGGTAATCACCCAACCCAGTAAAATTGGGCTCAGCTTTGGGTCCCATTCAACTAAACCGGAAAAAACGCCACCAGCTAAGCCAATTAAAATCACCAGTGTTGATACGGCAAAGACCTTCACGGCATCTTTGCCAGTCGAGGATTGAGTACGCGGAACAACCAAAGCCATCAAAGCAATTGCAACCATCAACTTGTCAAAGTTTAAATGCTTCGAAAATGGCACTGCATTGTCGCTCACTAAATAAGATTCTATTACTAATGGGTTATTGAAACCGGGAAAGGCATGAACAAAAAACAAAATGGATGTAACAAAAATACCGATCCCAAGTAGCCAGCGAACACCAGCATGATTGAATAAGCTGAAGCCAAAACTCATCGCAAATAGGCTGAAGATCCCGAGCAAGCCAGCAACATCAACAATACCAAAATAGTAAGCAAATAAGGTCGATAAGGCGGCCAAAGCGATTGCTGTTCGTTGCAGCAAAAAAGAAAGGGTACAAATGGACAATAATGCTGGAAGAAAAGAAATGACGATCCCAGCGTTTAACGTCAAACCAAATAGTTCAAAAGGTGAATTCATCTTCAATGCTGCTTAATTTGTACTTTCACCCAAAAATGGGGAAAAATAGTAACTTTTACAACATTGTACGTTAAAGCACCTTATGAACTATATTAATTTTTAACTTAGCGTTCAGCCCAGCAATACTGGGCTTAACATTAATTACAAATTATTGCTGTTGGACAAAATACCGGCGCAGTATGGCATGCACCATAATCTCTGCTGTACGCAGACGCACCACCGCCGATTTGGCGTGTTTGTTTGTTGTTTAAATTTTTATGACTGCTTAGTTCTTTTAAGTTTACTTTATTCAGCTTCATACTAATTCCTATTTATTTTTCAACCTTTATCAAGTAGACAAATGCACCTCGTTGTTGCACTTATCTAAATACGACTGTGTTTAATTAATGAACAAGATGCAAGTTAAAAAATTCGAAATGCACATAAAAAAACACATAAACTTGATTTATAAGCAGTTTGTAGACATTGAAAAATAATCATCTCCTGTGAATTAGTCAGAATTGAGGTAGAGTAAACTTGAAATTTATTTCTATTAAAGAAACGTGAAACTATCAAAATAGGCAAAGCCAAGTGCGTAATGCGCTAGCTTTGCAAAAAGTAAATTTACATCATCAGTTCAAACTGAGTTTGAGCAACTACTTTACCATTCACTTGTAATTCTACTTTGTGTATACCTGGATAATAAGTACGCGTTGTGATCGGCTTTATCGTGTGTTTCTTTTTTATTTTTGTGGTGCTATGCGGTGCTAACTCCTGTGTATTCCACTTAAACACTTTAGGTGACGTTGAGCCATTGGCTTTTTGATGATGCACAATATAATCTATCATCAAAGGCTGAGCCATATCACTGCTACTTGAAAGTTCAGCGGTTAACTCTATGTGATTGCCAAATGCGAGCGCTGGTGAAGACACCCGTAATATCGCTGATGATAATACAGCCTCTGAGTACCCCAATACGAGTAGCGTTTCTGTGTGGCCATTCTTAAGCAAAGTCCGACACGCATGTTTAACGAGTGCTGTCCGCTCAGGTGATGCTTGTCTCAGCCAGCGTTTCGCAGTTTCGCAAACGGTGTCAGGGTGATCTTTAGCAATATCATTTAGGTTATTCGCCACTGATCGCCTGACATATTCACTGGGATCATCTTTCAATAATTCCAATAGGCTTATCACCGGCTCGGGGTTTTCAACATATTGTTTCAATCTCAGGCCCCACGGTAGCCTTGGTCTACACCCTTCACTGGCAAGCCTTCTTACATTTAAATTCTCATCACGTGTCCAAGTTTTCATCACGCTTAATGTGCGATCAGGATCTGCGTCCAAAAAATGCCGTATCGCAAATTCAGCCGTATTACGCTTTGTCATCTCTTTTAGCAAGCCCATGGCACGATCAAAATGCCCATGCCCCCTGATAGCAACGTATTGCGCCATAGGTAAAATTGCCCAACCAGAGATACCGTGCTCATTGCTGGTTGCGAGACTCCAATCTCCCTCGATTGTATCTCCTAAAGACTGTTCGATGATCCTGGCTGCAGCTTCAAAGTCATCAGGTAGATACGCTATCATCGCCTCACAAATTCGTTGACTGCGTTGTTTAAACTCCAATCCATCGAATTGATTGTCGATATGTGAAATAAAACCATCAGACGAAAATTCAGAGAAATTGCGATGAAAATGCAGCGCCATAAGACGAACAAGTTCTAGATTAAAAACATGCTTAAAAGGTTCTGGCATTGTGCTTAAACTCTCGTGGTAACAACGGGCTTACTAGCTTGTAAAATAACATGAAAAGTATAGTAGGTGCATTAATACCTAATGTGCAAATGCACTAAAATGAAAAGCCGACTCATCGATACGGTCCTATCGGATAACCAACAAACATCTCAAAATGCTGTCATACTTCCGATGATGCTAGCTACAATCTCGCATGGTTTTGTCTGTGCTTAATTAGCAATTAGCAATTAGCAATTAGCAATTAGCAATACAGTACTTTGAAACCGCCTGTTCAAGATCAATTCCCCATTATATTTCACACGACTGATCTTGAATATGTAAGCACTTGAGATGTAAACTAAGTGTAACATCAATGTTCCAAAAAAGGAGCTTCTCATGGATAAATCCATACCTGCAGCAGAGACTGGTAGTCAGTGTAATAAAGCAGAGGAAACATTAGAGCAAGTCACTAAACAAAGTGAAGAGCAAATGCAAACAGGGCCTATTACAAGTGGCAAGTTCTTTGAAGCCTTAAGCGATATTTATGTCAGATATTGTGATATTTCAGCTAAATTAGTACGTAATGATAGAAAGATAGTCGCATTTAGTGTTGGCTATGAAACACGTAAAACAAATGGCTTATGGAGCACTCACCCCTGTTATAAAGTCCACTTTTCTGATCAAGAGATTTTACCCTTTTCAATGAAGCAATCATTGAACACGTAATCGAATATGGGTCAGGTTTACGATGCCAATAGGTTGGCATCATCCCTTCAAACTCATCTTCAGCACTTACAAATTGAGTAATACATGGTGCTAAGTGATATGCGCAGTGATTAGAATGCCTTCAATCATGGATCGCAGATCCGATTAGTAACGGCCAAAATACCATATCATTGCCTAGCAAGGATCTAGGCAAGTCGGTCATTAAGCGGCTTTGCAAGCAATCAAGTTGGCACTATCACAGTCGTGAAAAGATGGATATTATTGTTCTGCTGTTCACTTCTATCCTTAATCACAACAAACTAACTCTTTGCCTCATACATTACGTGCCTGACTGCCAATGAAACAATCAGCTTAGAACTTGTAGCCAATGTTAAATAGTAGTCCCACTTCCCTTTCTTCTTCATGCTTTTTATGGCCAAAGAGCGCATGATACTCATCGGTTCGAAAATAACTTATGCCCGTTCCTATCTCCCAACCTGAGTTGTGAAAACCATTAAAGTGGTAGTTATAGGTCAGCCCTAAAAAATCTGTATCATCATTAAATACGCCATAAAATCTGCCAAAATTTACGCCCATAGAATGATGAGGCTTGTCAGGAATTTGAAATTGCGCACCTGCGGTCACACCGATAAGCCCTAAGGCTGCGAAATACCTGCTGTTGTCGACTTTCACAGCGGCCTGCACACCTAACACCCCTGCATACTGTGACCCAATTCCTGTCGCAAATTCAAACTCAGCAGAGAAAGCGGAAAATGATGAAAGTACCATCGCAATGGGGAGTATTTTTTTTCGCATTAACTAGCTCCTTATAATGCATAAAAATAAAACATAAATAGATTCACTGTCCAAGACCTGTGACAATCTAATTTAACATTTAACAATATGCAATGATATTTAAACAAAACCTATGAGCCTCCTATATAAATAGCAACCAATAGCCTATTAATAAGCTAGTTATTTAATAGATGAATAATACTAATTACCTAACATTTGTTTTGAACCTAATAAACTGATAATTTATTATTGGTTTTTATATTAATTTATTTAACAAGGAAAGTTTTATCATGAATGTTCATCGAAGGGAGCGTGTTTTAGAGCTGTTTTTACCCCTACTCTTTGCAAAGTACCTGGCAAGATCTCCCAAACTGCTTATAGGAATAATTGTTTTTTTAGTATTTTCCATCGTTTTTATTATTCAAGTCGCTGCATTTGCAATTTATTCATTTCTTTTTGGCACACTCCTATTTATCGGCTGGCGATGCTGGCATGCAACTAAACGACTGTTTAAAAAACAAAAAAGTCATAATCAATAAAAATGTGCCACCCCGTACAACGAGGTGACAGAGTGGATTACTGCACAAGCTGGTAACTGTTACCTAATTCATCTTGCATTACATACGCTATACCGCCAACCGCAGTGACATTTAATGGCTCGGTCAAAATACGACTTGAATAGTGCCAACCATCGGGTAAGTTTAGCCGTGTTTCTAACTCCTTTAAGTCATCCATTTGCAATGACGCATCCGAAATACGGCTAAACGATTGCATCACATAAACTTGCCCCGTGTTATCGGTAATTTCATACACGCGTCTACCTTGGTAAAAGTGCCAAGTATTACTTCTAGTTACTGCACCGGCTACATACGGCACTTGCTCACCACCTGCCACACTCAAATCAGCAGTTGTGAGCAGGCGCATTTTAACATCGCCAAATTGACGAAACTCAGTGTCTGCGTCAAGCGTGATTGTGTCACCATCTCGGCTTTCGTCCACCACAAAAAAGCGTGGTCCATTTGGAATGGCATCCAAGGCCCCGTATTGCTCGGCAACATCATCAAATTCAATGGCATCCCACTGTGTTTGCTGGCACATATCAACGCCAGGGGTGCCCCATACTTGCGCAACCACCTTACCGTCTTGCTGATACGGCAATAAAATTTCACAATAGCGCATGTTGTAGCTTGGTCCACCGGTAACAAGTGGCTCAACTACCGTAGTCGATTGCAAAAACGCTAAAAAATGTAGCGCCAACTCTTCTCCTACATCATCTTGAATAAAATGCCCTGCAAGAAAACGTCGGTGATCAACCCCGTCAGCCCCCGGAACATGATCGACCCACTTTTGTTGGTTAGACTCGCTTCCAAGCCCCGTGTCGTACTCGCCAGCATTAAACATAAATGGGTTGTGAAACGCTCCTAACGTTTGCCACGCTGGTAACGTTTGCATCTCAATACCAGATAACATGGACGGAAATGCACGAATCGCCGCTTTATAGTGCACATTTGGATACGGCGCGTTGTATGCTGTGACCTCCGCATCGCTCAATTCAATTGCTGAAAGCTTTTGCACCACATCACCCGCTATCAACTCAGGAACAGTGGCTGCATAATTGATCCATTGCTGAAACCCTTCGACACGGTCACTGGACCGTGAATCAAAAAACGTACTCGCATCTAAAGTGATCGACTCATCAATCTCAAAGCTCGGTAACTGATAAGGGTTACTGCCGGTCGGGATAATCGGCATATCACCGTTAGCGACCACGATTCTGGCAAACCGCTCAGACATATTACCTGCTATTCTCAGCCCGATAAGGCTGCCCCAGTCTTGCACAAGCAAATTGATATCTGTGAGCTGTAACTGATCAATAAATGCCTTAGTCCAAGCCACATGATGTTCATATTGATGAACTGCGGTATTCACAGGTTTATCCGACTTACCCATCCCCATATTATCCAGTGCAATGACACGATAGCCGGCATCTGCCAAAATTGGGATCATTTTTCGATATAGATATGACCAACTCGGCTGACCATGAAGTAACAGTACCACTTCACCCTCTTTTGGCCCTTCATCTACATAATGTAACCTCAGCCCTTCTAGCTCCAAATAGTTGGCTGAAAAGTCATAGCCGGGCAAATCGTCAAAACAAATATCTGGCGTTCTAATAAACTCCACGCCTTTGGCTGTAGTCAATGTCTTAATCTCTGCCTCTAAACACGCATCGCTCAGTGGACCGGTGGCAGGTCTCGTCTCAACAGGTATTGGCGTGACGGTTTCCTCTACTGTCACAACTTCATCATCGTTATCGCTACATGCGGCTAATAAGCCACTTAGTAAGCACACTCCAAGTACTTTTTGTAAAGCCACCACAGAATGTTTTAACTTAAATTGTTTTTCTCGAATGTTATAAACCATGTTTGTTTTTCCTTATGTCTCAGCGAACAATTGCTCGTCGTGTTGAGACATAGGAATATCACCGCAAATAGCTGTGACGTAGTCAGTTGTGTGTAGATGGTGTAAAAGTCTGTATCAACGGTGTTTTCGCGGCGTATCATCACAACGAATTTGCTTGTACCATGCAGCATGTCGCTAATTGCTGGAATACAAAGTGGATAAATTAGATATGCCACCGAGTCAAATTGGGCTATATAACAAAAGAAAAACGCAAGCTTGGATATTTTTACTGATTTGGCCTTGGTTCAATATCTTGCTGCTGTCGAGCGTATTATTTGTGCTTGATGCCTTCACACTACAGTTATTTGCTCAGGCTACATTCAAGGTTTGGAGCGGGTTTGGCGCAGGTTACCTTTTGTTTAATGCCTTAGAGCCTGTGTTAGCGCGACTTTTTCCACCACACCTACGTCACAATATTTGGATGCTTAGGCCGTTTGTCATCATAATACTCTATGCACTCATTGGCCCAATTGTGAACTTACCCATCAACCCCGCAGCCCCTCAAGTGACTTTTTTACCGATTGTCATTATGTTACTTGAGACCTTGGTTTACATTGCGGTGATGCTCATGTTTAAACAGCAAACATATCACTTTCAATCACAGCTACAAACACAAAAAGCAGAACTACAAATACTAAAAATGCAGTCTAACCCACACTTTTTATTTAATACGCTTAACCTCATCGCAAGCGAAGTGACACATAACCCACAAAACGCAAAAGGCTTAATTTACGACTTGAGCGACCTACTACGTCAAACCATTCAACAGGCCAAAAAGCAATTTATCCCTCTTGAGCAAGAGCTAAAGCTGGTAGAACTGTATTTGGTTTTACAGCAAAAACGTTTTGCCGACAGGTTCACCTTTGATATTGATTGCCATAGTGCATTGGAACAGCTGCCTGTCCCCTCTTTACTCTTATTACCTATTGTCGAAAACGCCGTGAAATACGGCATTGCGCCCTATGCCAAGGCGGGCCATATCAGTATCATTATTGAAGAACAAGACACTGATCTGCTGATTGAAGTACAAGATACCGGTGTGCAGTTTGATGACAAACAAGTTGTACAAGGTGAAGGGCTGCGTATCACAACTGAAACCCTCAAATTACACTACTTAAGCAATGCCTCATTATTGCTAAAATCCAGTGACGAAGGCACCAGTGCATATATCAAATTACCAGCATAACATTGAGAAAATATGAATACTAAAACCGTGATCATTGTCGATGACGAACCCGCGGCCAGACAAAACTTGAGAGATGTGATCCATGATTTTGCTGAGCTACACATTGTTGCTGAAGCGGCCGATGGCACATCCGCCATTGAACAAATAACAAACAAACGTCCTGATATCGTCTTTCTCGATGTTGAGATGCCAGAATTAAATGGCTTTGATGTTGCCAAAGCGACCCAAGATATAAACTATCAGCTTATTTTTATGACCGCTTACGAGCACTATGCCCTAAAAGCCTTTGATACCAAAGCCATTGATTATTTAGTCAAACCAGCAAGGCCAGAACTCATAACAAAAAGCATCAATAAAATAATCCATCAACAGAGCTGCTACCACACTAATAAACCGTCCGAACGCCTAATCCTCCGCGATCACGCTGAACAAAAAGTCATTGAATTTGACCATATTAACTTTATCGAAAGCATTGGTCGATATCGCCGAGTTCATTTAACCGAGCACGGTGCTCAAGCGCATAACACTGAAACCATTATCTCTGAACACACTCTCGATAGTTTTGAAGCGCAGCTACCAAGTTCGCAATTTTATCGTCTACATCGAAGCTACATCATTCATGCTATACGGCTCATAGAATTTAAATACCAAAATCGAAAGCACTTTGTGCGACTTGCTGGTACCGATGCACCCATCCCTGTTTCACGCAGTTATGTCAGCACTTTAAAAGCGCATATTGCTCAAGGCGGTAAATAGATAAATAGCACTTCACTTTTAAACAAACTTCTGCAACCTTTGGCTATTTTTTCACTAAAAATAGGGCTTTTTCACACACATTTTATATTTTACCTTACCTAAACTTTTTATAAATACTTTTATAAAGTGCTAATTTATAAGGTGTTTTGTTAAATTTTAGTTGCAAAAAAAGTATCAACTGATAATTTACGACAATCGATTAAGGAAGAGGTACAAGGGTGTGGCGGTGAGTAGCACAAGAAGGATCAAGACAGAAAACTTTAGAGCGTATGTCCAACGCTCAATGCGGCAGCTGCGCAAAGAAAGAAAATGGACACAAGAACAATTAGGGAAAAAGCTCGGTGTCGACCAAGCATCAATTAGTAATTATGAGTCTGGCAAAACAGATATGACATGCACTCAACTATTTGAGCTATTTCTTATATTTGGTAAGGATTTGAGCGGAGTCTTCGAATTTAAATCTTCAACAATTACCAATAGACAACAAGAAAAACAAGGAAAGGAGTAACCAAAATCATGTATGAAATTTATTCATTGGTAGATCATGCACAATTAGCTTTTATTGTATTAGGGTTACTTATTAGTTGGAAAGTTCCCACTGCAAGATGGTTTTTTATTTCATATCTTGTAGTTATCTCAATTAATATGACCATGTTTCCAATTACATTCGAATGGAAAACACATTACTACATTTTCCAAGCCTTTCTAAATATTGTATTTATATTACCAATAGTTTATCGTAGGGATTTAGCATTATTTCTATATAACAAAACAGGCGCTAACTTTTATAAGCAAGTCTATGAAAAACAAAAGCTGTCCTCTCAAGAATGTATGATTTTAATCATTTTTTGCGGGGCTGTTCTCGTTAATTCATACACGTGGCTTGAGGTGTTAGCATATAAGTATTATTGGATTGATAATGCTTACTTTAAGCTATACTTTAGAAATAATATCATTACGATTATACAACTTATGCTTTGTGCTTGCTTTTTATCATATGCACTAAAAGCAGAATCGAGGGAATTGAATTATGAGAATACTAAATAAAGATTTATCGGCATTTATAGTTGGCGGTGATGCACGTGCTCCGGAGCTTCCACACAGAGCTCATGCTATAAATCTGCCAGATAATAAGCCTATAGCTAAGCAACAAATACATCGCAAAAGTAGCTAAACACTATTCAGTTTAAACTGTATAGAGGGAATTGATATATGAAAGTACTAATAAAGTAAGAACTCAAAAATATCAGTGAAGTTTAATTAGGCTTTTGTTAGCAAATACTGCGAGCTAAAGTTGTATGAAAGGATTTGTATTGTGAAAGTTTTAGAAAAAGAAATATTTATACATATTGTTGGAGGCAATTCACGCTCCCCGCAACTACCTGCTCAATATCAAGTTACAGAGATTATAGGTACAAGGAACGACAATGAAGCAACTAAGTAAAGAACTTTTAATGACCATTATGGGTGGTAGTGCAGACGCACCAGGGCTACCCCATAGGCCACAGTCTATTGAATTTCCAAATAGTAATCCTGAAACTAAACGTTAAGAGTAATATAGTATCTAACTCCTATAGCCAAAGCAATTGAGCTGTTTGGCATAAACCAATACAGCAGTATTCAGAGAAAGAAATAACTTTTCTCTTAAAGAGTAAGCCATCACAGATGCGCTTACTCTTATGAATATTTACATTTTTCATCCACTATAAAATACTTCTGACGACTCGATACACCTAAACTCTCTGAGCAAAAAAGCGCTATTCGCCCCCGCAATTCTTTACACCTTATAATTTAAATTCTGCTTTTTTCCCTGCGCCAATAAGCTGCTGTTTTGGCTGTACTAAACTGGTATAAGCCCGACCGAGTGACTTGGGTAGTATCAGAGAGACTGAATTCAACTGCTTATGAGGAGATACGCAGCCCAGCCTGAAATAAGCGCGGCTATGGTGCCCTTTATGAAGCTGAATAAGCTTTGCGGGGAATTGATTCAGTTGGCAGTTAAGTAATGCACCATTTGCCTGTACTTTTGTATGTGCAAGTACAAGTTCCTGTAGCTGTTTACGTTTTACTTGCTCTGATTGCCCATCTTGCAATACCAACTCAGTATCTCCGAGCAACCATGCCTCATTACTGTGTAATAAACTCAGCCAATGACTAAAATCCGCATTAACGAGCACATCAATCTGCCCACTACGCACCGTTATCGTTGCTGTAGTCTCTTTTAGTGCATGTGCGTGGGTTATGGCACTTGTACACAACATCACCGTATAAATACTAAAAGATAAAAAGTGTTTAAACAGGTTCATCGGCAGTATGTCCCAGTTTGAATAGCACCACTATTAGAAATGGCTTTCATTTCAAATTCATAACAATTGGCTTTGTCTTTACTGGGTGAATAAGTGACATAATAATTCTCGCCTTGATAGTCGTAACGCATGGTTCGTTTACCATCGGCATCTACAGTATGCGTTAAGTTTTGCACATCACCTGAAGGCGGTCTCAAATTGGCGCGATCTGCCCCACCACTCAATGGCGCAACGCGCGGTAAATCACGAGTATCCACTTCACCGACTAAGCACTGAAACACATAAGGGGGCGCAGCGGATAAATGATATCGATAACCAAATGTGTCATCAGCAATACCATTACACAACTCCAAATCTCCTTGCGAGATAGCACTGCCATCAGGGTTGTTAAAGCCATAGAGCGGATAACCATCGTACCCCCAGCCGATAATGGTATCGTCGCTGAGCGTCTCCATCGCATCCATCATACAAGTGGGTGCAGCATGATAGTGATAATCATCCCCTCTGCCCGCATGACCACCGCAATTATCTAATTGCCCAAGTGCAACCGTATCAACACTTGGGTCGTAATTAAACAAGTCGAGTTCACCCGCAGCAGAGTAGTCATAAATGGGCACCCCATTTATTGCCACACCGAGCGCTGCATCAATCGTCGTAGGGCTAGCCGCAGGTTGCGACTCCAATTTAATTGGCGCGGCATAGCCAACCGCAGGGACAGGGATCTGTTCATTCGTTGCCTTTATACCGTTCATCAAGTCATGATTGGGGTAAGTATCTGACGTGATATAGGCATAACTATCATCACAGGTTACAACAACATCACTTTCCGGAGACATCTCCACTGATTGGCGAATGAGTTCACAACGTGTGAGTTCCGTTTGCACATCACCGCTGAGCGTATATTTGAAATCTAACGAGGCACTAAGCTCCCCATCGCTGTAGCTTATTTGCTGGGTATATTCGCCTGCTGTTTGCTCAGAGGTATCAATAGCTTGCGGTGTAAAAGTCAGGCTGTCGCCATTGTTATCATTACAAGATAAATAACTGCTAACAATCAAGCTTGACTGGGATAAAGACACTTCCGGCTGGCTGCTTTGCAAGCAGCTCGGTGCTTGATTTGTGATTTGATATGGCAACGCCACTTGCGTTTGACCACCTTGGCCATCGGAGATAGTTATAGTTTGAGTGTACGAACCAGATGCAACCCCATCACTTTGAATTGTACTTGGCTCATAACTCAGTGTATCGCCATCCGCATCGCTGCATTGTAATGAGTCACTGACTGCGACAGCACCGCTGCCTCGTGGTATATCAATCGAATTGACGGCGCATTGTGGTACTGTGTTTTCTGTCGAATTGGTCGGTGATGACGCATTATCCGCACCGCCTCCACCACAGCCAGTGAGTGATAAAAATAACAGGGTTATACTGCTTAATTGAAATGCCGACATTGCCATTGTGTGCCCTTTTAATAATAAAACCCCAAAACTCATGGAATTTTTTATTCAGGTTATACAAAATAAACCAATAACACTATTGCAAAATCAACAAGTAATCAAAAAGCACATAACCCTAATCTGAAGATCAGGCAAAAAGTCATTTAAAAACCCAGCATAGTGCATGGGTTTTCTGTCACTTCTCATCTCATCCGAACAGTTATGATGTACGATGCCTGTGTACTTCATTAGCTTAAAACCCAACCTATCCCCCAAGACAAAGACATGGTAAACATCACTGCCCATGAGATTTGTCTTAGCACCATTTTAGTTGCAAAGCGCCACTGCATTTCCCGAATAATGGTGAGCAGTGATACAATACAAGGCAACATCACTCCCGCCAAATACACCGCACATAACAATTGAACGTCTGTGATTTCAGCGATTTTTAGCCCTTGTGTACTACTATCAATCAACCCAATCGCCAAACCATCTTTACGAATGGCGCCCAAGATCACTGCAATTGCTGCGCTCTCAGGTAAATTGACCACACTCATCAATGGCGCTATCACGCCAATTAGCGCATCGAAAAAGCCAAGCCATGCTAAAAATCCAGCCGCTAAACAGATCCCCACAAAAAGCGGGAATGCCGTCATAAAAAATGACTTGAGCACATCCATCATTTCATTGAATGCAAAACGCCAATTAGGCGGCTGTAAAAACCCTCGATTCAATAAGTTATGAGAGGCAGCTGCTTTTCGTTGTGCCGCAGAGGTTGTCGCAATCAAATAAATGCAGGTAGTCACGGCTAAAATGATCAAATACGGTAAGGTTAAATAGGGCTTACCCGCTGCGGAGAACACCGCAACAGTGGCTGGCAATTGATATGAGCAAGCAGAGCCAAACGATATCGCCGATACACAGCTGCCACGAGTACAGCAAGAACAATTGCGGGTTTGAATTATCGCAGGTACATTGCAGCCAAATCCCATGATCACACGTACCAAGTCACGACCACTTAATCCGAGTTTGTGCATAACTGGGTCTAAACGATAAGACAGTCTATCTATGAGCCCTGTGGTTTTATACAAGGAAATAATAATCGAAAAAATGACCACCGTCGGCAATGCATACAGGATCAAAAATGGCAGCATAGACACTAAACCATAATCGCCCACCATCATATGGTTAAACGGTTCAGGCAAATGGGAGAGCTTTGCTTTAATCAAGTCGACTGGCTGTTCAATCGTCGGGTACAACCAATCGGCAAATGTATTTGCATTGGTCACGGCAAGCCATGCGGGCAGCACCAGTAATACAAAGGACAACAAAGGAGCCAAACCGGTTTTTTCAAAAAACAATAACTTGGGTTTTACCGACCAATTAGCCGTTAGCGTTGGTACCCTGTTTGGAAATCGAGATGGACGCGATAACGCCCGCTCGATTTCTGTCAGTTGCTGATCTGAAATTTCCCGATTATCAACAGTTACCCAAGCCAAATTAGTGCTTTCTCGAAGTCTCGCCAGCTCCTCCTTAACGCCTGCCTTGTCTTTCACTACATCCCAGTAAGTTAAAATTACAATGCCTGTTTGCCCTTTTGCCAGGTGCCATAGGTCAGACAAATCACTCTGTAAATCAGACGCCTTTAGCGTCAAAATAATATGCTCACTGGTTTTTAATCGGCTCAAAACTTGAGAAGTCACCACACTGTCCATACTGGTTTGAATACCAGGGGTGTCAGTGATTGTTTGGCCATTCCATGAGTACTCTTTGCAAAATAAAGAGCTACCTTGAAAGTTGCTTTTACCTGACTTTTTACCAATCAAGTTTTCCGTGAACGCGGTTTTACCCACGCTCTCTTTACCAATCAATAACCAATTATTTTTTTGTTTTTGCTCTGGGTAAAAAGTTTGTACATCAATAAACTGCGTCATTAGCAGAAGCACTCCTGCTGCTTGCAACAATCCATATCTTCAAGCACCATGCCTGCTTGGCGGTAATGTTTCATCACAGACATATCAAGCTCTAGTTCTGAACCAATGACCCTGCACGGCGCAGAAAAACGACCTCTAAACTTATAGATAAAACACAGCAGAGTTGGATCATGATAAAGTCTCGGCCCTGCTAAAAATAGATTTCTGCGTTTAGTCGACTCATCGAATGCGCTAACCCATGGATAGCCATTATCTTGATAGACAAAAAGGTCTGACACTGGCCCAAGATCCATCTCAAAGCCGGTGCAGTTTATCGGTGGAAATGGCGTACGCACCTCGTTGCCATCGGTAGATTGGACAACATACTCATCGCCCTCTTTGTACACAGAGCTGACTTCAAATTCGCCGTCATAGTCAATGTCCTTATTGTCTGCAATCGACTTCATTCGCTCCATGGTATACGGAGATAAAACTTGGCTGGGGTCGTAGGTATCGGCGTCATTTGGCTTACAATCGAGTAGCGTGACTTTATTTGCTGATTTTGCCAAATTAAACGTGGCATCAACGCCACTCTCATACCCGCCAATAACCACATAGTGACCTTGTTCTAATGATTGCCAATCACGAATATGGGTATTGTGCTGACACAGCTCTGCGCCACTAAAGGCATTCATACTGGGTGATTGAAATTCGCCACCAGCCCAAATTAAAAATTTACACTTAATCTCAGAATCACTTGTTCGTAAATAAAACCCATCACTTGGCCCTATCGATGAGACTTCCAGTAGCTCAGTCTGTGTTGTAACCGGAATTTTGTAATGGTTAACCACCATGCTGAGATACTTCGCATACTCTTTGCCGCTCAAGTGCTCTTTACCTGCATTAAAAGCAGGTGAAGTATCTGGGGTGATGGCGTTTAAGTCTGTCTGGTGATAGCCATTACAAGGAAAGGAAGGGGTAATAAAGCGCATACTTTCTGGCCATCTTAAAAAGCTCTCCCCCACCTCGCCTCGTTCAAGCACAATGAGTTCTTCATCTTCAATCCCCATTTGCTTTAATAAAGCTGCACACCCAAGCCCCGCAGGGCCTGCACCAACGATTACGACTTCCGTTTTGATCATGTGAGGTTCACCTATTTTGTTAAAACTTAAATTTGATACGATATAACACAACAATATACACAAATGAAAATGAGAATTCATCGCAGTAATGAATTAAACTTGCTGGTCGTACCCTTAAACCTAGAGGCCAATGGTAATTCCAATGGTGAAATCACCAAAATATGTTATAACATAACAAATAAGCAAAAATAGTGGTATATCAATTATGACCTCCGCAATTGAACAAAAAATTATTAATGCTCCTGAGTCAGACTATATGAATGACGAGCAACTGGCATTTTTCAAAGAGCTACTCATTGAGCTACACGACACTACAAGAGCTCGAATAAAAGAAGCCAAAGAGGAAATGCTTAACCAACCAGATTTACCAGACTTTAACGACCGGGCCTCTTGGGAAGAGCAATGCGAACTCCTTATGCGTATTGTAGACAGAGAGCAAAAGTTGCTGCCTAAAATTCAACTTTCCCTTGAGCGCATTCGTTTAGGCACCTATGGGTATTGCCTCGAAACTGGCGAGCCCATCGGAGTCCAACGACTGATGGCAAGGCCAACCGCAGAATACTGTATTGACGTTAAAGCATGCCAAGAGATGAAGGAGCATTTAATCCGCTCTTAATCGGCACATTCATTCTTTTTTCAGTAACGATAAGGTAGCAAGTTATGTTACATACACCGTCAAAATTACCTGTTACAGTACTTTCCGGTTTTCTTGGTGCGGGGAAGACCACACTGTTAAACCACATACTCAATAACCGAGATGGGCTAAAAATAGCGGTTATTGTCAACGATATGAGCGAGATTAATATCGACGCCGCCACCGTTAAAAATGAAATCGGCGTTAATCGAGCACAAGAAAAACTCGTCGAAATGAGCAATGGCTGTATTTGCTGCACGCTACGAGAAGACTTACTTGAAGAGATCACTCAGCTCGCCAAAGAAGGGAAATACGATTACCTCGTTATTGAATCCACAGGTATATCTGAGCCTCTCCCTGTGGCTGAAACCTTCACCTTTACTGATGAAAATGGCCAGAGCTTGTCTAATGTTGCCACCTTAGATACCATGGTGACGGTTGTCGATGCCCTTAACTTTTTAAAAGACTACGGCCAAGCCCAATACTTACAAGACGTTGGAGAAAGCTTAGGTGAAGACGACCACCGCAATGTTGCTGACTTGTTAGTCGACCAAATAGAGTTTGCTGATGTGATTGTGATCAATAAAACCGATCTGGTCACTGAGACTGAGCTACGTCGTCTACAGAGCATCTTAAGTACGCTCAATACCGAAGCCATTCAAATACCCGTATTAAACGGTCAAGTGCCGCTCAAACAGATCCTTGCAACAGGTAAGTTCAGTTTTGAAAAAGCGCAGCTTGCACCGGGATGGCTAAAAGAGCTACGTGGTGAACATGTGCCAGAAACAGAAGAATTTGGCATCAGCAGTTTTGTGTATGCCGCACGAAAGCCTTTTCACCCTCAAAGATTTTATGACTTTTTACACAGCAAAGATAAAAAAGGGAAGCTCATCCGCTCTAAGGGCTTTTTTTGGCTTGCATCCCGCCCACAGTTTGCTGGTAGCTGGAATCAAGCAGGCGGTATGGCGCAATATGGCGTGGCGGGTCTGTTTTGGAAAGCCGTCCCCCAAGAGCAGTGGCCGACCGATCCAGAGTATATTGATGCAATACAAGATATGTGGGAAGAACCTTACGGCGACATGCGCCAAGAGCTCGTGTTTATCGGCCAAAAACTCGATAAACAAGCAATTATCGACGCACTGAATGACTGTTTGCTAACCGATGAAGAAATGGCACTCGGTATGCAGCTTTGGAGCACACTACCCGATCCATTTCCAGAGTGGGAAACAAGGTAGGCTACAATGAGGCAGTTCACATCAAAGCGCTGCCTCAAATTTATCTTATTGATTTATTACAGCTCAGCTTCCAACACAGCAAGCGCGCGCTTTTCCGCATCATCGACTACACCATCGGCCTCGATAACTTTAATAACAAGCTCTTTGACAAATTTCCGCATTGGCTCATCAACAATGTGATGCATCCTGTGCTGAATGAACGACTCAATGTCATTTTGCTGCACAGCTAGCACTGCTTTACTCAAGCTGTCTTCGAAATAGTCTTCCAATCCAATTGTCGAATTCCACTGAAGTTCATTAGCCCATTCATACACTACGCGCTTTTCACTGTCATCTATTTTGCCATCTACACCGATAAACAATAAGGCAAGGTCTAATAGCGACTCTTTTTGTAATTGATCAATACAAATCCCCGTATCAAAATGACTTAATAGTTGCTCAAATTTCATTATTTCACCTGTCCTTTTTTGTCCAAAATCACACTGACAATAACCTTAATCTAGTTTTTTACGTTTGTCATAACAATTTAGTGCAGTGCAACAGTCAATACTTTTAATGGCGTCGTTAAAACAATATTGATAGAGTGCCCTAAAAATTAAAGCACCTTCGGTTTCCCCGATTATCAATAAATATAAGCTAATAAACAAACAGTTTAAAAAATAGGAATATTTATGCTCAGCAGTATCCAGAGCGCTTTTCTGCTTGCCATGGCGACTTCACCATTGATGAGTAATGCAAGCAATCACCATGTCGTGATCACACACCCCCAGCAAATTAATGGTCCCATAACAACAAACGAAATAGAGCCACGTATTGTCGGCGGCAATGAAGCGGCCCCTTATTCCTACCCATTTATGGGAAGCCTCTACTTAAAAAAAAGCGACACAAACAGCGAGTTTTGGTGTGGTATATCATTTATCGGCGATAACAAGGTTCTGACGGCAAGCCACTGTGTTGCAAACCACAGTGCTGACCAGTTTATCGTAAAATTTGGGGGCCATGATGTAACAGACAGTGCGCAGTGGCAAACATATCAAGTAGAGAACATGGTCATGCATGAGCACTACAAATTGAGAATGGATTACGATAATGACATTGCCGTTTTAACACTGGGCCGTCCGGTTACAAACATTCAACCCATTAAACTTGCCACTCAAGATGTGAAAAATACGCTCGTCGCAGGCGATATGTTACGTATCATCGGCTGGGGTAAATTAAGCGAAAAAGGCGCGCTAGCAACGAAGCTGCAAGAAGTCGACGTGCCTTTTATAACCAACACTGTGTGCAATGGCGCGACCCATTATAATGGCCTCGTTTCAGATACTATGATCTGTGCAGGCTTTGATGAAGGTGGCAAAGATGCTTGCCAAGGCGACAGTGGTGGCCCTTTAATTGTTAAGCAAAATGATGAATGGATACAGCTAGGCATTGCAAGTTGGGGAAATGGCTGCGCCCAACCAAATCGACCTGGAGTTTATACTGATGTTGCTTCCTTGTTTTATTGGACTTATGCCAATACCAACGAGTTTGGGTTTTCTGCACAGTTACGCGACTTATATTTACCAGATGAGCCTGCGGCTTCGATTTCTGGATCTTTTACAAACACACTAGATACCACACTGTCTATTGCTGAATTCACTTTGGTAAGCGAGCCTAATAAATCCACACATGATGTAGAAATAATCAGTCAAAATTGTGCTAATTCGACCCTTATCTCGATGCAATCATGTCAATTTGAAGTGCGTACACAAGATGCTGTCCCTTATGGGCAATACACATTTGACGTGTCAATTGAGGAGCCGGGAAAAACCACCTACTCCAGTGAGCTAAGTTATCATAAAGTTACCGATATCAGCGCTTCAGTGAATGCGCATTTATCGACACCGGATAACATAAAGTGGTCAACTGGAGGAGATGAAAAATGGTATACCGATACAACCGACTCAAGTACCAAAGCACTATTGAGCGGTCAAATTACCGATAAACAAACGACGCCTTCTTTACAAAAGCAATCGCAAAAAACATATCTACTCTTAGAAGTAAATGATGCCCACATAAGCACAGTCAGCTTTGACTATTTGCTTTCAAGTGAGAAGGATCATGACATGCTCAAAATAAACCATAACGGAGCAGAGATCCATTCTGATAGCGGTCAAAATAAGGAATTAGTCAATGTCAGTATTGACCTAGAGAAAGGCCCTAATCAAATTCTCATTGAGTATAGTAAGGATCATAATGGCTCCGTGGGCAACGATAACGTTGCTATTCAAAATATCTCGTTCACTTCTACAAACCAGTACCCTAGCGCAAATATAAAACAGGCTAGTATTGACGTGCGTAGTGGATTTGATTACGTGCTAGATGCTAGCCAATCATCAGACTCTGATGGTGATTCAATTACTTTTCAGTGGATTGACTTAAATGACCCCAAGAAAGTGATTGGCACCGAAAGCACGCTTCCTCTCACCGCACAGAGTACATCTCAGGATATATCGAAAACATATCAAGTCTTAGTTACTGACCAGTACAATGCCACTTCAACTGCCCAGGTAAACGTTCACATAGCAGCAAACAGAGCCCCTGAAATTCACTTTAACAATCGTGATTTTATTGCCAGAAGTGGCGCTGAATTTATCATCGATGCGAGCGCCACAACTGACCCAGAACAAGATCTGCTGCACTTCACTTGGCACTCACTCAATGCACCAAATAACGTAATAAGTAATACAGATACGCTTACCATTTCGCCGAGTCAAGACGTTGAGCACTCAACTATTCGTTATCAGCTCACAGTGACCGACCATCTTGGCGCAAGCTCAACGCAGATCATAGAAGTTCAGGTTGTTAAGAACACTGCCCCAGAGCTCTCGTTGGTAAGTCACACCCAAATGGTTTCCTCAGGAGAAACTGTCTTGATCACCTCTCAGGCAGCCGACCCCGATGGCGATAATATCACCTATATTTGGGCACAAACGTCTGGCACTAAAATCTCTTTTCCAGATCACACCGAGCAACTTAGCTTTGTTGCCCCTGAAGTTACTCAAGCTGAACGCTTGACGTTTAGCTTAACGGTCACAGACGCTTATGGGTCATCACAATCTAAAAATATCGGCATTACGGTTAATGCCAAAAAAGACAGCGGTTCATTTAGTTATATCACTTTGCTGCTTATGCTAATGACTACCGGTATGAGAAGACGGTTCGACCGCAAATAAGTTGCAATTCAAGCCTTCTGAAACACCAGAAGGCTTTTGGCAACTGTGTTGGCTGGTCAATATCGCTGTGTTTTTATAAGGTGAAACTGAGTTAACAATAATCGCTTTATTTACTAGGACCCAGTATTATTACCCTATTCACTTTTTATTGTTCCTATGCTGCATATAAGCACTTTTTCAAAAAAAAACTACACCCTAACCACAAAATAAACAACAACTAAAGCACGAATAAATTACAACTAAAAAACGAATAAATTACAATAATTAGAACTATCACTTCAATTATTTAAAACACAACGTTATTATATACGACAACAAAAAACACACAAAAGGCAACATTTTTTAACAATTCCGTTCTCATATAAGCCATATTCTAAGAGTTTCATTAAGTATATAATTCAATCAGAAAATAGGACTAAAAATGCTCGTTAAGTTGAAAGGATTGCTTCTTCTCGTGACTGCGATTGCCCCAGCCATCAGTAATGCGATTGAAAAAAATTCTCCTGTAATTTCGCCTAGCACATACAACACAACACAATCTTCTATGGAGATTACTCCGTATATCGTTGGTGGCAATGAGACAACCCCCTTTGCCTACCCATTTATTGGTAGTTTGCAAAAAAATGGTGTGCATAATTGTGGAGTCTCTTTTATTGGTGATAATAAAGTGCTCACCGCAGCTCACTGTGTAAAAAGAGGTTACACTGAGTCATTCACCGTTAAATTTGAAGGGCATGACTTAAATGACCAAGCACAATGGCAAACCTATCAAGTGATGCGTGTGCATATGCACGATAGTTACGATTGGGTTTTTGACAACGAACAAGCTTATGACATTGCCATTTTAGAACTTGACCGCCCGGTAGAAAACATCACACCAATTAAACTTGCCAATTCAGACATTCGCAGTAACTTAGTAGCAGGCGAAACGCTTAAAGTGATGGGATGGGGACGCTTAAGCTATGGCGGAAACACCCCCAGCAAACTTCAAGAAGTTGACTTACAATATGTCCCGAACGAAATTTGTAATGATGCAGCGCATTATGATGGTGACATAACTGACTCCATGATGTGTGCAGGGGTTGAGGCTGGAGATAAAAGCCCTTGCAATGGTGACAGCGGGGGTCCACTTATCGTCAAAAAAGAAGATGAATGGATACAAGTTGGCGTCGTTAGCTGGGGCATTCAATGCGGTGCGCCTAATAAGCCAGGTGTATTTGCTGATGTAGCAAATGTATCTGATTGGTTATTTGGACGAACAATTGAGTTTGGCTTTGAGACTGAGAGCCAACATGCTTTCATCAGAGCAGAGGCGCCAACGGTTATAACAGGCGAATTCACCAACACGCTCAACACACCGGTTACAATTACAAACTTGCGATTTCCTGATGATTCGGACCCCTCATTGCTTGACCCAAATCCAACAAATGTTGAATTAATTGAGAAAAACTGCCCTAACCTGACACTGGAACCGCAACAAACATGTCAATTTAAAGCTCAGCTACCTGAGCAATATGACCATAGCACTTATAAAGTATATGTCGATATAAGCGCACCTATGGAGACAAGCTACTCTGAATATTTAAATTTTTACAAAACCCGAGCAATCGAAGAAGATGTCAATCAACACCTATCAAGCCCAGCACACATTGAATGGTCAACGGGTGGAGAAGCGAACTGGTATACAGCAACCACTAACGATGGAGAAAAAGTCTTAGTTAGCGGAGATATGATAGATAATTCAGACGACCCTAACCATAAACTAGCTTGGCAAAAAACCTACATAACGGCTGATATAGACAATTTACATATCAGCGCAGTGAGTTTTGACTACCTTGTTTCTAGTGAAAAGTATGATGACTTTGTAGACATTTTCCACAATGGCAAGCAACTACTTAGAGACAGTGGGCTCCAAGAGACCAAAACAAATATAAACATTGAGCTAGAGGCCGGTCGCAATCAGATTGCGATTTTATATAACAAAGGGTATGACACCTCTGAAGGGAGTGATAATGTCACTATTTACAACTTTTCAACCACCTTTGTAAATGAAGCACCAACAGTGGTTGTTGAACACTCAAATGTTGAAGTGCGCAGTGAGGTAGGCTTTAAATTAAACGCGAGCCAATCAAGTGACCCTGAAGGTGATAACTTAACCTATCAATGGCGTGATATAAATTCGCCAAATGACATCATCGTCACAGACAGCGTATTGCAGCTCACCGCTGAAAAAGTAGCCGTAGATACAGTTAAAACCTATCAAGTAACGGTCATTGATGAGTATGAGGCCACGAGCACAACACAAGTGACTGTGCACATACGTGCAAACAAAGCACCTGAAGTAACTTTAGCGAGCGATACACAAACTGTACCTGTTGGCAACGAAGTCGTAATTACGTCAACGTCTTCCGACCCTGACAACGATGAAGTGACTTATGCTTGGAAACAAACCGCGGGAACACAAGTCACACTTCCTCAAAATAGTCATCAATTGAAATTCACAGCCCCACAAGTCACACGAAATGAAACCTTAACTTTCTTACTCACTGTGACTGACTCATATGGGCTCACAGCCTCGCATGAGATGAACATAAATGTAACCGCCCCCGCGTCTCGGTCAAATAATGACTCAGGCAGCAGTGGTTCATTCGGTATCTTCAGTATGTGTATATTCGCGCTGCTTATTAGATTAAGGCGCGATGAATTTAAAAGCTAAAATTCATATTCATGGAGTAAAAGCCTTCCCCTTTTAACGGCTTTTACTCTTTTATCTAGCGTGCTCAAAAATCAATGGCCTCCCCTTCTTCACAGACGCACTTTATTCAACCTAATACTCTTTGTATTTCCCATTCCTAAAATGAGATTTTGATTTCGATATGGCTTTGCATTTTGAGAACCCGCGAAATCGAAAATAAAAAAACACAATAAAATCAAAAAGTTAAAATTGGCACTGCGATTGCAATCAGTTAAATCAGCAAAATTGCATCTTGGAGAAAATCATGAAATACAAACTATTGAGCTTGTGCCTATTGTCTGCAGGCGTGAACGCAGCACCTTTCGATACTTGCCCTTCTAAGGCATTTTTAGTGCAAGGAAATACAGCATCCATCTTTGGCGTAAATTTAGTATCTGGTGCATATACAGAGTTCGCACCAAGCGTTGGCACCAACAACAAGCTTAATGGATTTGGATTTAGTCTCCACGATCGATACCTATATGGTTGGGATTACAGCCGCAAAGACATTGGCCGTGTAGGCAAAGACTATACGTTAGAACCTTTAAACACCATTGGTTTCCCTGACACTAATTTTTACGTAGGCGACGTTGCTATCCACGAAAACGCTTATTATGTTTACAGAAAAGGCAGTTCATACGGTTTGTACCGCGTGTCGCTTGATGAAGCGAGCAACGACTATTTACAGGCAACGCGTGTCATCAATGGTGGTGACCTCAATTTAAATATATTCGATATGGCGTTCGCCCCCAACGGCGAAGCTGGTATGGCGTACAGTGTGGATAGCAATGGTAATTTGCACCGTATCAATGCAACAACCGGTGAGAGCGCAGTACTAGGCAATGTTGGCCAGACCGGTACGTTTGGCGCAGTCTATTTTGATATCGACAATAATTTTTATATCAGCCGTAACCAAGACGGCCATATCTATCAAGTAAATATTAATGATCCTGCTGATACACAGCTGTTCGCATACGGTCCTAGTTCAGGTTCCAATGACGGCGCGCGCTGTGCAACCGCCCCAATCATTGATGAAAGTGAAGACCCTACCATGGACTATGGCGATGCACCAGAGAGCTACGGTACATCTTTAGCTGAAAATGGTGCCCGTCACGTAGCCGGAGACCTTTACTTCGGTGATGGCGTTAGCGCAGAGCATTTGCCAAAAGCGCAAGATGATGACGATGGTGTTAGCTTCGTTACAAGTATTGAAACAGGATATGATGCCCTCATCTCATTTACGCTCTCAACAAACGGTTACGTTAATGCATGGATAGACTGGAATCAAGATGGTGAATTCCAATCATCCGAGCGCATCATTAGCGAATATTCAGGTGTGGCAGGTGAAAACCGCGTATTAATCCCCGTACCAGTCGATGCAGTAGAAGGAAATACATGGGCACGCTTTAGAGTATCAAACAATCAAGATATCGCACCAACAGGTGGAGTGGATACTGGCGAGGTAGAAGATGTTGCTGTCTCTGTGGTTGCAAGCAGCCTAATTGAGTCGTCTACAGCTTGGCAAACCGCCGCATTTGAAGACTTATGGCCGCAAAAAGGCGATTATGATTTCAATGATGTGGTTGTAAGATATAGAGCAACAACTGGCCAAATTGGTAACCAAATCGTACGATACAAAGTGGAAGGTGCATTGGTTGCTGTTGGTGCAGGATACCACAATGCATTTGCACTTCGTTTTAAAGATATAGCTCGAAATCATGTCAATGAGTCACAAATTAAGCTAATCGTTGATGGCGTAGAGTCTCAGACTAGTCCGCTTGAAGCAAATAGAAATGAAGCCATCGCCGTTATCTTCGCAGACACAAGAGACATGGTACCTACACAGGAAGGCTGTAAATTCTTCCGAACAGAAGAAGGCTGCAGTGATATTCAGCGTGCGCCTATTCCATTTGAACTAACTCTGCCATTGTCGACCACCTACAACGCCAACGTAGCGACACTAAACAAGTTAGACCCATTCATTTTTGCAGTAAATGGTCATTACCACGGACCATATGTTGACAGCAATAATGGTCGCGGTTGGGAAGTACACCTGAAAAACCAAGCGCCAACAGAAGCATTTGACAGTAGCTATCTTGACCAAGGTGATGATACATCATCAACAAATGGGTACTTCCAAACTGGCACAGGTTTACCATGGGCATTGATTATTGATACAGATTGGCAGCATCCAAAAGAGCGTGTTGAAATGTCAATTGCATACCCTCAGTTTGCAGAGTTCGCATCATCAGCAGGCCAGAACAACGTGACTTGGTTTGAGAATCCTGTCGCAAATTACCAATACACCATCAGCAGCGCATCACAGAACTAGGAGCAGACCATGAACAAGTTAATTATCACTCTAATGACATTAGTACTTACAGCATGTGGCGGCGGTTCTGGTGGCTCTGAAGGGCAAAGCAACCCAACCCCAACCACTTCGAGCAACAGCCCAGCGGCAGCTCCAGCGGCAACGAGCACGAGCACGCCTGCCACGGCGCAACAAGATAATACTGATACAGACGACACAGCAGCGGCTCAACCACAAGGGGAAGGAATGGAAAGTATGGATGTAGATGTCACTTTTGATTTTAGAAGTAATGTCGCTGTAGAGGTGTCATTTGGTCAAAATCTGGTTAGTGAGCGAGCGTTCGTCAACATTTGCAAGCAAGGTGAGAGCATTACCAACACAAGTAACTGTTTTTTGAGAGCACCGCTTGACAGTAACGGGTTTACAACACAAATACAGTTACCTCACGCAGATCAGAAACTTAAAGCAGAAATTTGGTTCTACAGCACAACAAAAGAGCCTCTGGTATACAACTGGGAGTTAGATGCAAGCCAAGAGCAGCAAGTCTGGAACATCAACTAATAAAGACTACGGGAGCATGATAAACATGCTCCTTTTTTTATTCTCACAATGTGCTTTGAATCCCAACAACGTCTAGAAATTTGATATTAAATCGACATCATCTAATTCTCTAACTCTAAAAAGTAAATGTTTGAATGAAAAAGCGCTAAATATCATCAGCTCTAATTTACTGATTCAATTCTCATTAGGCCCTACTTTTATTTTCAACAAGTATTTTTAATATTCGTTCCGACACTCGACCACTGAAACAACAAAAACACACATTTCACATTAAATTCACAAAAATACATTACATTCAGCACCAACCGCAATATAATAACGATTCTCATTTCCAAAAAGGATAATTACTAAAATGAAATTAATCTATGTGTTATTACTCTTGCTATTCACTGTGCCTGCATTTGCAAAGCAACCTATACGAGTGGCAGATATTGGCGTAATGGGTCTAGCATCGCATGACCTTTTTCAGTGGAATTCACGTACGCGTGAAAATGAAGAAAACGGACGCTTTGATTTAAGTACAATATTTGACTATGCGGATGGCACAAAAATCCATCAAGGAGGCAATCCTAAAAACGCGTCAAACACTGCCGTCTATTCTGTAACTCAAAGCCTAGTTAGTTACTATTCTGGTAAAAAAGCCACACTACTAATGTCAAGAAAAGTAACTGAAGAACAAGCACATATAATCGCTCGACAACAGACTGTTACATTCTTTATCGGGATGGTAAAAGAGTCCTATGAACGTTTTACAAACTCCAGGTTTCCAGATTATGCACTGGCTCAAAACGTCAATGATGACGAACAAGCTGTCATGCGTGCTCTTCATGATATATTACCCGGAAAAATTATCGTCAACCGTAATCTCACACAAGAAGTCTTAGTTGTGACCGATTATAAACTGGCCATGACGCAGCTATCGGCTTCTGAAATGATGCAAATGGTAAAGTTTTTTGATGGTAAATACGACGAAGAATACTTACATGTTGTCGTGCCAGGATTCCCAGATTTTCAAATCATCAATTTACAAGAAATCGACCAAAAATTTATTGCAGAGCAAACAAATTACAACCTAGCTCATATGCTAATGGAGTTACATTTTTACGGTAAATTCCCTTTCTTCGGCAACCTTGTTGATTTTACCAGCTTTGGGTTTCACTTAGAGAACTTATTTGCAAAAGGTATCTGCAATAAATATGTAGATGGCAGCCCAAACCCTTGGAACTCTATCGAAATAGATTGTTACTAATGCATTTGTGCGCTTTTCGAAAGTACTCGCTTTCTATTTGCTAGCGACGTTAAATGTATGCCTTTCTAAAAGCGCACTAGTAAAATGCTCAATGCGCTTTTTACTTTATCTAAAATTAAGTAATTTAAAACCTTTAGCGACCAGCCTTGCCCATTTAGAACGACAAGGCTTAATAACGAAACATGTATTTACAGTCGCTCTCTATCACTTGGTCAGTGTTGACTTCAACTTTCTTGTACTGACTTTACTATTAGGCAGTTCAATGTAATCGTACAGTACCTCATAATTTACATTTATCAGTGGTGTGAACAAAATTATTTTTGGCATCCAAAACATAATGCACGGTCTGGATCAGTTAGGTTAGGTGTAGTCAAATTAATGTCTTTACAAAATACACTCAAAAAGGGCTTTACGTTGGCTCATAACAGCAAGCTTTAATAGCCTTCCCTGGCTATTTATATAAACAAAACTTAATTACAGTAATTATCGACAAAAGTTAAATCATTAATATGCTCTGGCGCGTCCATAACATATGTCGAAACCGCGGTTTGAGCGTTAACTGTGTAAATTTTCGCGTTTTCACCTGAAACCCTTCCTGAAACGTACAATGTGCCACTGTCAGAAATTGCTAAACCAGACGCCCAATTGATGCCGTGATGCCCAATCAAGGTTAACTCCATTGAACTCTCATCTATTGAATATAAAGACTTACCAGTTAACACATATAATGTGTTGTTATCAGCAGAATACGCGATGTCACCGTGAGAGAAAGAATCACCTGAGTAACGCATTTTACCTAACACAGTTTTTTCGCCAGTTTGCAAGTTGTAGTCATACATATAAGTTTTACTGGTGGCGCGCAAAGATTGGCCACTTGCTGTGACTGCAGAACGATAAATTGGCCAAGATTTAGCATCTGCCTCAGCAACTTGCACACCCGTTTCTAAATCCAGTGACCAAAGTTTTGAAGCTTTAGTGCCTTTATCCAGCTGCTCCATGAAATAAAGCTTACCATTGTGACTAGCAATGTTTGATGCCGTATTTTGAGCGCCGGCCACGACACTAAACGTGTTTGTCTGTAAATCAAACTTATAGACATAACCCGTTTGAGCTGAGCCATAATTATTAATGCCAAAAATGCCCGTGTGGCAAGCTCTTTTTTCTGTTACGGCTACATTGTCAATAAAGCCCCCTAAGCTATCGTTCGTGCCAGATCCTGTAAAACGGATTTCCGAACTGCTGGAGACCGCCTCAACAGACAATGTAAAAGATTGCCAACCTCTTCGTGTTGCGTTTAAATTTAACACCGTTGTGCCATTCCACTTTACATCAACTTTGTTTGTCCGATTGTTCCCTGTAACACGTGGTGAATAGTAGAACGATACTTCGTATGTTTTTCCAACCTCGGTTGCCAAAGTTTGAAACACACTGTGATTAGCCGTCGAATCTAGCTCAATATATTGGTTGCCATCTGCGGCAGTAATAATACCAAGGCGCGATGTTTGAATTTCAAACCGTGCACCTTCGCTTTGCCACCCTGTCACAGAATCAAGTAGTGTCCACTTTGAATTTACGGCATCTTCTTCAAAAGATCCGTTTGTGACTAAATTTTCGGCATTTGCAATTTGCGAAGCAAAAAGCGTAGACATTGCAAAAAGAGATAATTTCATATAGGTATCACTCCAAGTCTTAGTCGTGCTCGCAGCACGTTCAAAAAAAATTTATCACTTATATTCATAGAGTTAAATCAAAGATTAAAATTCTATTATTGCCAAATTTCGCTTTTCACTCTCATGAAGGTTCGTGATCTGAATTTCACAATGATTAGAACTGCACAAATGATGCCTAAACTGAAAGATTGCTTATTTATCTGGTAAGTATTATAAATATCAATATGTTACATTATATTTTAAGCGCAAACGCCCTCCCTTCGGCTAAAAACTCAAAACCCGATTTTTCCACGATATTTACTCACCAATTCATACGAGTTAAAACAAGCTTTTTAAAATACACACTGCGATCACTAGAATAAAATTCCACCAGCTCGAACTTTAAACAAATCCCTGTATTTGGGTCTAAGTTGACACTTACGAAACACAAAAAATGATAGGATCAAGTGCTTCGAATAGCGGTATTCTTCGTCATTACCCAGTCTTAATGAATTAGCTTGCGCCTTTGAAAGAGTATCTGATTGATGGAAAGCTGGCGGCCCAGACTCGTGCCAAGGCCAAACTAAAGATATAGCAATTTAAAACTGCTTAATATTAGATAAATACAAAGTGGTTTGTCGGTGGCCTGATATGATTTAAATTAATTTATTTTTATTTCATAGGACAGACTTTCACTAATCCTCTATGGCTTTAGAAGTTTACTCATCAGCAAAATAGCATTGACCATCAAAACTTTACATGACCATTACACTATATAAGGTGTATGCAGCTTTTGTAACGTTTATCAGCGGTTCGAAATGAGTTGACCAACTCGTATACAAACCACTGAAAAGGGGGATTCAAAGTAGATTAGTTTGCCTACAACTAGGTTAACTCATTGTCTTTAGTTAGATCACTCTTGTTTTGGACTTTTCCTATACTGAGATATGGTCTTTCCAAATTCTGCTTTAAAACAATGACTAAAGTAACTTGGAGAAGAAAACCCAACCTCTTCAGCAATCTGCGCTATCTGTAACCCAGAGTTAATAAAGCCCAACGATTGTCTTAAGCGATATTTTCTTAAATATTCTGAGAAATTATGATCCAAAAGATGCGCTAATTTTCTGTTTAGTTGCCGTTCACTGATATGCATCTCAGAAGCAGCTATAGTCCGGCTAAATGCCTCATCTTGATAATGCTCCTCAATGATTTTCTCAAACCTCAAAATAAATTCGTGGTCAAGCTTCATCATATCATTTTCAGCACCCAGCACAGGTCTGGCTACACCCAGGTCTCTACCTAAACTTTGACGCAGCATTTTTCGGATAGAGATTAAGTTCTCCACCCTCAGTATCAGTTCATGATTATCAAACGGCTTACCAATATACTCGTCAGCTTGATATTTCCATCCCTCAAGCCTGCTTTCACTGTCACTCTTCGCAGTCAACATTATGATCGGGATATGACAAGTAAGTTGGTTCCTCCTCAACGTTTGAGTCAATTCATATCCGTTTAACTTAGGCATCATAATGTCAGTAATGATCAGGTCAGGGATCGAATCTGTCGATTTTTCAATGCCTTCAAGTCCATCACTCGCAGTCAAGCAATTATATGATGGCTCTAAGAGCTGTTGTAAAAACCCTCTTAACTCTGTGTTGTCTTCAACAATTAATACACTCAATTTTCCTTCTTGGTATGAATAAGGCACTGTGTGAAACTCATTGAACATGTCAGGTGTCAGTAAAGGAGTATTTACTTGCGCTGGCACGCTTGGTTTATGTGCTTCACTAAAGCATTCGCTGGCTACTTCACATTCGACAGGGAACAACAGTGAAAACTGACTTCCTTTACCTAGTGTGCTTTGCACTTTAACCCGCCCTTGGTTTGCGAGCATGAGTTCTTGCACTATCGATAAACCAATACCGGAGCCACTAACTAGCTCTGCATTTTCAGGCGGTGGTAAACGATGAAACTTGTCAAATATAACCGCTTGATCACGCGCATCTATCCCCATTCCATCATCTGAAATTGTGAGTACAAAAAACGCTTCACTTTTTTGAAAGCTCACTCGAACCTCACTTCCCTCTGAGGAAAACTTAACTGCATTAGAGAGTAAATTACTTACACAGATTTCTAAACTGTCAGACACCAAACGTAAATAGACCCCGTTCATACTCGAACAAGATAAAGTCATACCACGATCTGTAAGTGTAGGTGTATAAGATGCAATAATGGCGTTTAAGCTTTTCTCTACATCATATACAGAAAATGTATGTTGTGGCTTAGATTCTAACTTAACAAGCTGTAGTAATTGATCTACGAGGTTTTTTAAGATCAAAGTATTGCGTTTTGCAACCGCTAAGATTGCAACATGCTTAGATTGTTGTACCTGCCCCAATAGCTGCTCTATCGGGCTTAGTATTAAAGTTAATGGCGTTCTAAGTTCATGAGAGATTTGCGTAAACATATTGTTTTTTTCTTTTAATAAAGACTCTATCACATGATGCTTTTGCGCCAATTTTTCATTGGCTTCTTTGAGCTGCAACGTCTTTAAATTAACAGCTTTAGATAACTCGTTTGCTTTTAACTTAAGCGCTCTTTGTTTTAAGAATACGATGATCCAAACGAGGCAAATAACTATACAAAGGTAAATTCCGTAAGCAGGCCAAGTTCGCCAAGGGGGTGGCAGCACTTTTATATCGAGTGTACGTTCTTCCATTGAGTTGGCTCGCTTGACTCTTAACATGTAACTGCCCTCAGGTAGCGTACTGTACGTTGCAACCCGACTCTCTGAGCTAGCTGTTAACCAATCAGTATCAAGACCTTCTAGTTTATACTCAAATTGCTGAGTTTCTGGTTTATTAAAATCTAGCCCGCTAAATCGGATTGAAAACAAATAATCTCGATGTGTGAGCTCTAAGTATTGAGACTCTTCAAACGGGAGCTGTTTTTGATCCTCACGAGTTTGAACAGAATGGTTCACTTGATTGGCAATTCTAAGTTCAGTAAATATAGGTCTAGGCTGAACAATAGATTCAATATGTGTTTTTAATACGCTTGGACTGAAATAAGAAATGCCATTATGTGCAGTGAGATAAATACGTTCCTGATTGTCAATTTCAACCGTAACTGCCCCTTTATCTGTATACCCTTCCGTTTTTAATCCATCAAGTGAATCAAATTTGAGCACTGTCTGACTGTCAGGGTGGTATGCAACCAAGTCCGGACCGCCTATCACCCAAAGCGTACCATCTGCATCTTCTGTCACCCCAAAAATATGATTAATCTTTACTTTTTCTACTTTACTCCATTTTAAGGTATTGTTATCCAACAGCCATAAGCCACTATTATATGTTCCTCCCCATATCCTGTTTTTCCTATCAACATAAAGCTTGTCAATGAACGGTTTTACTTCACCGCTATAGTCAGTCGAAATAAACTGCTCTGTGTCTAAGTCGAAAAATGCAGGCTCCAAAGTGCGGCTAGCAACCATCAACGTGTTATTATCGATTTTAGCAATATCTACCACAAATCGTTCAGGCGCATATTGCTTAAACTCGGTTGTCTTTAAATCAAGACTAACCAGTCCATTATTTTTTTTCTGCCCACTGAGTAGACCTAACCAAAGCTTATTTTTATCTTTTTTATCAACAACTAATTTGGTGATTGTGTTAGATGGTATATCACTGTTACTTACATTGAAATGTGCTAAAATGTCACCTTTATCATTAATCTTGTACAAACCTTGCTTTAATGTCGTTATCCAGATATGTCCCTCTTCATCTTCATAAAACGACAGCGCATCCCAAATCTCAGTTGACACAAGTCTCGCAGTATTCAACTTAGCATCTTGTACAATCACTCCTTGCTCTGTGCCATACCAAAGCTTATCGCTGCGGTCTTGAAACATTGTACGTGTAAGAGACTGGCTTTCTGTATCCCAAACCTGATGGTTGAACACAGAAGCCGTTGCAGTTGATTGAAACAGCCCTGCATCAGACCCAATCCAAAGGCTTCCCTGTTCATCCGTACCTATAAAATTAACTACTTTAGCAAAGAAATCATGTTTATTATTTCCATCAACTCGCTGAAAATCATCCGATTTTTTATGATACAAATTTAATCCAGCACCATAGGTACCAACCCAAACCCTACCCAAGCTATCTTGATAGATTTCATTTATTGCGTTTGTAGACAAAGTCCGCTCATTATTTTTTTCTGACCAATAGCTTTTATATTTATCCAGTTGGGGGTTATAGACTGTCAGTCCATTATCTGTCCCAATCCATATCAGCCCATCTTTAGATTCAAAAATACTACGAACAATGTTATCTGCTAAACTGGGCGTGTTCTCTTTGGTAATTTGCTGCGTTTTTAATGAATCCAGCTCATGCAGGAAAACACCTTGCTTTAAGGTCGCAATCCATAATTGATTTTGACTATCCTCATATATATCCCAGACTGTTGCTTCTTCTGCGATTTGAAATGAAGGATCTATTGATGTTAATTTTTTTGAGTTAAAAATAGTATATTTAGAAATACCATCTAAGTGCCCAACCCACAGAGCACCTTTACTATCAATATAAAGCTTTAATATATGTGCATTGTGAGTTTCTTCATTAACAACATCTGCTTTTATCAATCTTTTTGAGTACTTATCGAGGTAAAGGAGTCCTTTTCCATACGTAGCTACCCACAGTGTACCAAAGTCATCAAACACTATGTCTATCACATCCTCTGTCGAATCAGCCTCAACAGAGTAATGTATGAATTCGAAACCATCAAAGCGAAACACACCGGTGTCAGTTGCTAACCACTTAAAGCCTAATGGCCCGGATAATACCTTTTTCACGTCACTAAACTTTTGACTTGTTATGTGAGTGAATGCAGGAGGAGTCAACTGCAAAGCAGCAGACACCATTGGTAAGAAAAATAGGTAAAAAAGCCATACTTGGATTATTATTTTCATTTTATTCTTATTATACTTAGACAAAGCCTCACCGCTAAAACTAGCAAATAAAGTCAAAAAAACCAAACTCTATAAGTTAATGATTTAAATGTTAATAAATATCAAAGTCTCAATTTTGTGAGTGATAGTCCTAATATTAATAACACAAAAACCCTGTATCAGATAACTTTAAAACATGTCAAAAAGAGAGCGAAAGAAAAACCCCTCTTAAATAAAAATGGAAATTCAAATACGGCTTAAATTTTTATTTCTGAATAAATTATAGGTCACTACTTCAAGTTAAACACTGACCAACACAGCCTACAAATTAAAGGCCATTAATAACCTTTATGACGTAGAAATAACTAAAAACTCAATAAACAAGGTATTATTATGAAACTTAAAATAAATAAAAAAGCAATTAAATCTCTTTCTAGCAATGCTCCAATTCAAAATACACAGACACCTAAAATAGGTGGCGGCGCAGGACCTGGCGCAAACTCTCACCTAAGCGTATTAAGCTGTGGTTGCGATTCTCGTGACATAACTATTTGTACATACACTTGCTATTAGAAATTATACTCTTACCTATTAAAAGCTGGGCTTAGGCCCTAATGCCGATCAGTTAAGAAATATTTTAATGATCAGTTGACTGATCTTTTCAAGGCTTCAAAATCCGATATCAGTTTACTGGTATCGGATTTTTTAATGGAATTGTCAGAAGCACTTGCACGTACATCTATCTCTCGTCTCACTGAATTTAAAAGCTTGGCTGATGTTTTAGAGCCAGAGATTATACAAGCCTGTTTAGATTCCAATGGTGTAGCAACATTGCGTAAACGCAAGCTCCCAATGGATGCCATGATTTGGGCAGTCATTGGTATGTCCTTGTTCCGAACTGAGTCCGTTCGTCAGCTAATTAATAAATTAGACATCGTCTTGCCTCAAGACGTGGACTATGTCGCTCGAAGTGCCGTCACTCAAGCTAGAAAAAAGCTAGGTAGCAATGTAGTACAAGATGTTTTTTACCGTACAGCCCAAACTTGGCATGACCGTGCGGAGCATCCACATTGGAATGGACTTAATATTTACGGTGTTGATGGTGTAGTTTGGCGAACGCCTGATAGCGCAGCAAACAGTTCGGCCTTTGCTCGAACGGCCAATAAAGCCAGTTATGCTGGTTATCCGCAAGTCAGAATGGTCTGCTTAATGGAGTTAAGCAGTCATCTCATTCTGGGGAGTGCCTTTGATAGTGTAAGTGAAAACGAGATGAACCTAGCGAGCAGGCTCATTAACCATATTCCAAATAACAGCTTGACGCTATTCGATAAGGGGTTTTATTCACTTGGCTTGCTACATGAATGGGAGCAAAAAGGGAGTAACACGCATTGGCTGCTCCCCCTCAAGAAAGGGACCCAGTATGAAGTGATTGATAGCTTAGGGAAGCAAGATAAGCGGGTTCGTTTGACAACGACGCCGCAGGCTAAGAAGAAGCGCCCTGACTTACCCGACTCTATAACCGTGAGATTATTGACAAGGCGAGAAAATATTATTCTGGACAGGCACTTTTATTTTTCCTTTTTTAGTGGAAATCAAATCACAGCAATATATTTCAAAACAATGGGATTGATTGATGGGCAAATCGGCCAAAGCCCAACTTATGGTAGCAATAAACATAACTTAGGAATATTTTCATTTGATCGAACAAGAGGAGTTTAGATTGAAAAGTACGACTAAAACTATTTTTTACTAACCAACCCCCTTATACCAATTCATGTCATTTTTAGCGGCATGTGCTCTTAATACAGTCTGCGAACCTGCAAAGTTACCGTAGTCACTTCCAAAACTCAGTGCCCTATCCAACCATACCGTTTCTTCAATTCTAAGTGATACTAGAATATTGGGTATATTCTTTGGTATGTATCCCCTCTTTTTGCGGTGAACATGACGACCCGTCCAGTCAACTAGCTCAAGGTAATCCAACAATGAGAAGGGTAATGTGTTTTCATGCTCTCTTGCGCCAAATGGTTTTAGTGAATTAGGTTGTTTGGTTTGGTGACTGGTTTTGTTGTTTTGGTTTGATTTTTTTGCCTTTGCTTTGGCATTTTGAAGGTGCTTTATACGCTCTTGAATCGAGGTGAAATCACTATCCTCTAGATTATTTGCCACCTTTGCTCGAATTGGGTTTAAGTCTACATAAGCCATACAGCTGAGCAATGCCGTTTCATCTAACAAGGCTTGTGATTTATATCGCCCTTCCCAGTATTTACCCGTGCAGTCATCTTCCTTGTTTGCTTCTCTTGCAATGAACTCATTGAGGTTTTTCATGAACCAGCTAATGTCATACAGCCGAGAACGCCACTTTTCTACTAACTCAGATACAAGCAATTGCTCCGCTTCACTGAGAGCGTCACCGTTTAGTTGTCTATCAATGACTGGACTACCTTTGTATAACTTGTACCACCTAGCTATCACCTCATTATCTGACCAACTAAGTGCTTGCTGTCTATTCACTTTAACCACCAAATGATAGTGATTACTCATGATGGCATAAGCCGCTATATCAATGGCAAATACACTGCTCAGCAGCTTCATTCGCTCTACTAACCATGTCCGTCTATGGTCAAAGTTTTTACCTGTATACGCATCTTGTCCACACAAAAAAGCACGGCGTACACACCGCGCTATCAAGTGATAATAAGATGTCGACGACAAATCTATCAGTGCGTTCCGTGCTCTTGTCATTCCTATTCAACTCAACTTTTAACTGGATATTTAAACAGTAGTTAAGTAACGCAGTTTATGCAAAGAATTTGTGCCTGTCCTTTATTGTTCTCGCTTTATTGTTCTCGTCCTTTATTGTTTGTCCTTTATTGTTTTTTATTGTTCTCCTCTTGGATGTAGGTCGGCACAAGGCGCGCAGCACCGCCATCAAACAGAAATTATGAATTTACTCAAAAACAATCCGACTTACCGCACTGTCTCATCATATACATGATGGTGTAGCTTCGCTCGTCAATGTTCAGGAAGTTTCGCCCTTAACAGGGAGCTAATACCATTTTTCAATAATATAATCAGGAATAAGATCAACAGGTACTTCAAACTTAGTTTTTTCTGGTATCTCAGGCCTGTCAAGTGGCGATTCCATTTTGGTTTTTAGAACCACTTCAGATCCTTCAACTGCTTTTTTAATATCCATACCATATCTGATCGCCACTATGCTGAGCAACAACGCAGGTATACATATAAAGTGATTATGATCTAGCGCTTCTTTTAAATACTTCGCTTCATGTTTATGGGCTGCCAGCATATTCTGGATACCATCAACTACAAGTGATAAATTACCATCTAAAACTCCTTTTAACGCATTAACAAAGCCCGACTTTATATATTTTTCATTCTTTTTATTTTCAATTTTCTCTAAGCTAGGTATTAATGCTTTTACACTGTCAGCATTCTTAAGCCAAAGTTCTACAAAAGCAACATATACCTCTGAAGGCGCCTGCAGCCTAGAACTTGTGACCCCCAGTTTAGATATCACATATGCTGATTCATTAGCCTGTTCATAATCCCCAACCAAAAGTGCGAATATGAAAAGTGCGTACTGATGAGAGTGATCTTGCTCAAATAAGTTGGCCCCCACCGAGTTTTTAGAATTCGCAATCACCTGGCTGAATGCTTCTTCGGCTTTGGCGTTTTGACCAAGAAGTTGTAACAACACACCTCTGCCAAAGTAACTACCCGCTAACGCGCCATAAGACCAAGCTTTGCGCTCAGCAATCGCATCTTCAGGCACCAAAATATTTATCATCCCTTCATTTGAGCCTAATCGATACTCAAGTTCCAATTGTGTCTCGTGTGATAAACCTTTCATTTATTTCTCACATCATTAAAGGAGGGCCAACGGCCCTCATATTTAAGATTAATTTTTTATTGGCAGTTCTATAATAACAATTTCATCAATTTGTGAAGAGCCTCCAACACCTAACTCAGGGTGAGTCGTTAAACCTTGTGTAACCCCTGCGCCGACATGTCTGTCCTTCACGACAGTGTACCGAGTTTTTACCTTTCCTTGTTGAAAAGCAACAAAAATTTTCTGCTTCTCAACATTGCTTAATCCAGACGTGCGCCCTAGAGCCCCTCCAACCGATGTTCCATTACCAAACAAATAAGCATTCGTCAGCTGGCGGTTTCCTGTTGATGTACTTAAACCTGACAGCCCTGCATTGCCGCTTCCCGATACAAATTTAGTTTCGTCGATTATATAGTTGCCATTGGTGTCTTTGAAAATGTTATCCAGACCGTTTGCCGATGGATTTCCACCACAGAAAACACAAGAAAGTCCCTGTGAACGAGCATACATTTCTGATGCGCTTTCACCAACCAGCCCTTTGTTTGCTTTTGTTAAATTATTAGGGTCTAAGCCTAGGCTCTTCACAAAGCCATGACCATCTTGTAAGGCAACATTGGTAAAGCCCATATCATTTCGACTGGCTTTGGTGACAACTGAATTCCAACCACCATGTAGCGTCTGTAAACCTGCAGCACTGATATTACTGTTTTTGTTTAACTGAGCTAAGGTTACATCTGCATTTGGCATCACCTGTTCAAAGGCATTTTTATATTGACTTAGATTCGCCACATCAAAGTAACTATCAGCCACTTTGTATCCCGCTTTACCAATATCAAATAACGGAATAAAGCCAACACCAGCAAGAGCAACATCAGAGAAACTGCCATCATTAAACACAAGGTCAAAGGTAGTAATCCCTAAATTTCTAACATCACCAACAAAAAATAAATCCGCGACAAAAGCAGAGCCATCATTTACACTCTGTAGCAACGGATCATCCCAGGTTTTTGTGCCAAACTCCCCCATCAATACGCCATTAAGTACTGCCTCACCAATATTAACCACATCGGTAAACCAGGTATCATTCGTTTGCTGTAAGTCCATAGGCTCAAATGCCTGTTTACCACCTGCATTACCGCCATTGATTAAATAACCAGCCGCACCTGTATTAGGGTCTAATACAATGTAACCAACACCGTTCCACTCACCAATTAGCATCTGCTCCTTCGGAGTGATAACTATTCGACCACTGTTTACAGCATTGCGCATACTGGTTTCAATATTTGCGGGCATGTTGATTTCAGCAAGTGCCGCATCAACATTACTTGCTTTTACGACGTAAATTGGCACTTCATGCTGCGCTGCAAACCGTAAAATCGACATGGTTGAGTTAGATGGCCAACCAAGTGTTTTCTCAAATACCGCGTGCTCTAAACCCGATGCCGCAATACCAGTTGCAAACAGCACTGCTGCTCTATCAACACGCTCACTTTCCTTATATGAGAATATGCTATACACATTTCTTGGAGCATCAATACCCCTGCTACCAACTGCCATACGGTATTGACCATTAGGCTGACGCTTTGCCGTCAAGTCAATTGACATCAACGCCTCAGACACTTTATGGTAAATCATGGCACCAGAGCCAGAGCTGACATTGTTAATCGCATTATCTAATTGCTTGTAATATGACAAACCCAAAATATGCATTAGCTGACCAGAGTATCTTTCATCCATTGCATCGTTTCGGTACAACTGTGAAGCATTTTCTAAGACTGCCAGCTGCTCTTCAAAATACGTATCACTAATATGCTGCGGGTCTAATGCAATAGCATGAATACCACCAACCGTAATATAGTGAGTAGCCGAACCATCGTTCTTTGAACCATTAAAAAATGTTACTGTAACTTGTTGATATTCACCTAGACTAGCCGCAGAACCTCTGGCTAATACAGTACCATTTGACTTTAATACTGGTACAAGTTTGACTTCTTTATATAGCAGACCAAGTACACCACCATTTGCTGTAATCTTATTCTTGTCGGTGGTAGTGGCACCTTCATAACTCAAGGTTAATCGGCTTCCAATTACATCGCGTAAGTCTACTGTATGGTTGATCCCTGCGACCGTTACTTTGATGCGGTGCTTATGATTTGTGCTGAAAGATTGTGACTCGCTCGCAGAGCCAACTTGTTGGTATGGGAGAGCATGACCAAAGCCATTGTACATATCTTTTACTGGCTTTCTTTGCTGAACAACATCTTCGTAGCTTAATAACCGATTCGCACTCAGGTAATTTGCGATCATATCTTGAGAAGACTCAGAAAACTCTTCAGCTATCTGAATGTCTGGTATCATAATCCCATTGGGGTTGTTAAGCGCACCGCTATCGCTTAACCCATTCAGTAAACTGGACGGATTTACCCCAGCCAACGCATTTAAGTTAAACTTATTTGGAATAGTATGCGCTTTAAAAGAGGGATCGACACTCACCCAGGCTGATGATGATGTTTCTTTCACTTTTAACCACACGTGGTTAAACTGTGCAATGACCAATTTACCAGTTGAGTCTACAGACCCTGATACCTGATAACCTGAAGTATGTAAGATATGTGCGGCTTCCATCGCGTTATCAACACCAACAAACTTCTTCAATTGCTCACCCGACACTTGAACACGACCAAATACATATCTCCAGTCATGCACCAGAGCATTGTTTGCTATCACGGCAGCATATAAAGACGCCAATTCAAATGGGTTACCTGACTTATCCTTAGCAACCATTGATGGACCCTTAATCGCTCCGTAGTAATATGGATAAGTCTCATACTGGCTCAGCATTTCGTCCAAGAAAACACTTGCACTAGTTGCAGTCGGACAACCTTGAGCACACAAAGTTGCATCAGTGGACTGTACGCTTTCGTTTCGAATATCAAGCATCTGATGCGATGAATCAGAATGAAGGTACAATCTTGAGTTAGACTTTAAATCAAGAGGAACTATATGCACTGAATTCGGCAACTGACCTGAGTCTATTGCTCTAAACGGCTCTAGTTCTCCATTTGCAAATTGATGAGCTTGCTCATCAACTATTTGTGAAGCAGCAGATGCTCCAGAAGCTGTAAGTATTGTAAGCAGTGAAAGCGCCCTCACAAACGGCTTTACACCTTTAAATTTAAAATTCATTTTTTGATCCTTAAATAAAATCAGGCAACTAATCCTTGCCCAAAAAAAATTAAAAAAATGTGTTTATTTTTTAATCTTCACCTCCAAATTAAGACAAAAAGGTCCCGCTTCGTCAGAAATGACAAAGTATAAATAAATTAATAAATTTGAATTATTTAACAGTGGCTATTTTATTTATTCATAAGAAATAAGCTAAAAACACCGTCAACGTATATGCTTTTTTAAATCACTGAGTTAATTTGGCTCCGCTACGTTTATTTCCTAATAGTTTCACTAAGAACATAAGAAATAAAATCATGAAACCTAAGTAAGGAACGAAAAGAATTGAAATAATGATTGCAATTATTGATAAAGCTAAGTTCACAGCTTTGAAATGTGACTTTTTAATCATGTAATAGCTTATAGCTATGATAAATACATAGGATATTTGCGCACCAAAAATTTGCCATATATCTACCCTCGCTAACACATCTGTAGATGTAAAAATATATAACCTAGTACCAGTAAAAAACAACACCGAAAATGCCAGATAACCGGTCGCCAAACTTACATCACGGAACATACTAACTCCCTAGCTTGTTAATGATTATTTTCATATGGTTAAATATTAACCTCATTTACGTTTGGATAAAAGATAAATTTGTATAATTTTTGTTTAAAATTTGAAACGTAAAATTTAACTTAACATTTCATTCTGCTACGCCAGTTTTAGATCGACCTTTATAAAAGCAAGCGCTTACTACAACCAAAAATCAGACAAGATAAGATTTAAAAACACTGGTTAAATATCATGACACCGAAAATTAGGGTATTCTTTCGACATAACCAGCTTCGACCAAATCAATATTGTTAAGCGATGCAACGTAAATAGTCAAAATACGTGTTCATATGAAGAGATTTTGGTGATACCCCAAAGACAACGCTGCCTGAGATACAGCTTCGGACGCTTTAGTGGATGTGTTATAAGCCTTTTTTGGCGGGTAAAATGAAAGTCCATATAACCTAACATTATAAACGTTCATTATATTTTAATCCAAATAAAAACAACCATTCGTAAAGTTAAAAAAGTTTATTGAAAGTCATGAAAATAGGAAAAGAAAATCAATCTACAAAAACAAAGAATTTGGAAAGCTAAAAAACCATGATAAATTCGGGGTCATACCAGTTATTTTGGACAGGCACTTTTTTTCTATTTTGGACAGGCATTTTTTCCTTTTTAAGCGAAGTTCAAATCACAGCAATATATTTCAAAACAGAGAGCTTTATTGTTAGGCAAAGCAACCAAACTCCACCTTATGGTAGCAATAAACATAACTTAGGAATATTTTCATTTGGTCGAACAAGAAGAGTCTAGATTGAAAAGTACGACCATCACTATTTTTTACTAACCAACCCCCTTATACCAATTCATATCATTTTTAGCGGCATGTGCTCTTAATACAGTCTGCGAACCTGCAAAGTTACCGTAGTCACTTCCAAAACTCAGTGCCCTATCCAACCATACCGTTTCTTCAATTCTAAGTGATACTAGAATATTGGGTATATTCTTTGGTATGTATCCCCTCTTTTTGCGGTGAACATGACGACCCGTCCAGTCAACTAGCTCAAGGTAATCCAACAATGAGAAGGGTAATGTGTTTTCATGCTCTCTTGCGCCAAATGGTTTTAGTGAATTAGGTTGTTTGGTTTGGTGACTGGTTTTGTTGTTTTGGTTTGATTTTTTTGCCTTTGCTTTGGCATTTTGAAGGTGCTTTATACGCTCTTGAATCGAGGTGAAATCACTATCCTCTAGATTATTTGCCACCTTTGCTCGAATTGGGTTTAAGTCTACATAAGCCATACAGCTGAGCAATGCCGTTTCATCTAACAAGGCTTGTGATTTATATCGCCCTTCCCAGTATTTACCCGTGCAGTCATCTTCCTTGTTTGCTTCTCTTGCAATGAACTCATTGAGGTTTTTCATGAACCAGCTAATGTCATACAGCCGAGAACGCCACTTTTCTACTAACTCAGATACAAGCAATTGCTCCGCTTCACTGAGAGCGTCACCGTTTAGTTGTCTATCAATGACTGGACTACCTTTGTATAACTTGTACCACCTAGCTATCACCTCATTATCTGACCAACTAAGTGCTTGCTGTCTATTCACTTTAACCACCAAATGATAGTGATTACTCATGATGGCATAAGCCGCTATATCAATGGCAAATACACTGCTCAGCAGCTTCATTCGCTCTACTAACCATATCCGTCTATGGTCAAAGTTTTTACCTGTATACGCATCTTGTCCACACAAAAAAGCACGGCGTACACACCGCGCTATCAAGTGATAATAAGATGTCGACGACAAATCTATCAGTGCGTTCCGTGCTCTTGTCATTCCTATTCAACTCAATTTTTAACTGGATATTTAAACAGTAGTTAAGTAACGCAGTTTATGCAAAGAATTTGTGCCTGTCCTTTATTGCTCCTTTATTGCTCCTTTATTGCTTCCTTCCTTTATTGCTTCCTTCCTTTATTGCTTCCTTCCTTTATTGCTTCCTTCCTTTATTGCTTTATTGCTTTATTGCTTTATTGCTTTATTGCTTTATTGCTTCTTTATTGCTTTATTGCTTTATTGCTTTATTGCTTTATTGCTTCTTTATTGCTTCTTTATTGCTTCTTTATTGCTTTTATTGGCTTTTAAACCTTAAATATATTCCTCTAAAAAAGAACTTTATGAATTCGACACAAACCCGTCGCATTCTTACTTTTATCTGTTTGTATAGTAACATTACCACCAGACACCTTTGATGCAAGTAAGCTGCTATAAACGATATCTTTGTTTGAAGCGTTATGTTGTAAATAATAAGTCATACCACAACCGCTTGGAATTGAGGAGCCACTCTCTAAAGTAACCCAGACTCCATACGGATCACTACCATTGGCCCATACTTGAATATTACTGATTTTTCCAGATGCATTTGCCCATGTACTCGCATTGGATCCAAAAGAAATAGCCACAGTGAGTAGTCCAATAAATAGATTTCTTTTCATTTTACAGTCCTTTTTTTAGCTTTTTTTCGAAGTTCTGCCAGAAAGCATCTGACGTTTTTAAATCATCGAATTTGATTACTTCTAGTTCGATAGATACAAAATCAATGTTGCTATTTTCTTCTACTTTAATAACCAAGCTTGTGTTTACCGAATCTGCATCGTTTTTTGCAGCGGTGAACTCAAGCTTTGACAAACTAAAACCTTCAGCGCTTGGAAAATAACCTTTAAGTAGAAAAGCAATATTTTCGATATATTTGGCTTTATGTATTTCAATTTGTTTATGAAAGTCTTTAGCTATACCTTTATCTATTGCTATACCTACAGCAAGACCAGCAGCACCAAGAGCACCAACCAACATCGGTCCCGAATTTGTTCCCTTTCCTATATATGACACCTCTGGGATTTCAGGGCTAAGAGATGGTGTAACTCTTGACAAGGTACAACCTGTCATTTGGAAGATTATGATAGATAGAAGTAATAATATTCTTATATTCATGCTGGTAGTTACCGATAAAGGCTTTAAAATCTAGATTAAAAAAGTTTGAGGCTATTGCAAAAATTTAAAATATGATTGATTTTTATACTTTTATCGCTTTGCAATTTCAAACTATACATAACTATTATAAAAGAACTTAGTTCAATAAATAGATAAAATACAACAGAATTATACACCTATTATTGTTTTCTTAAAACTACTCTGCGCAACTAAATTAGGGTGCATTAATTCACACTTTTAAGTAGCACACACATTCTAAGCTAAAAATATTAAATTTTTTGATTTAAAACTTAGACGTATTCAGGAGCCATGTTATTTATAAAATAATGATAGAACTAACTCTGCCTTATTAGTTAAAGATACTTATGAATATTAAAAATTGGTTTGAATACAATCAAAAAAGTAGCTTTTCAAAAGGCATTAGAAATCGCTTGCGATAAAAATGTGTTTGTCGTTGAGGTTGAGGTAAGCAGAAATCAAGGAGTCAGACCTTGAGCTATACCGAATATGTGAGACGATCTAAAAGTAGGCTATGCAGGGTTATAATTCAATTTTTATGCGGGGTCTTACTACAAATTTGCAGACTTACACTTCAAACAACAACATGAGGAAATTTGGGTGGTAGTCTTACCAGCCACATCCCGGCACACAAGTCATCCGCTGTGGCTGCTTCCTTCCGGACCTGACCAGGTTCACGAACTATTGTTGCGAGAGGACCAATAAGACTACCATTGAGGGCCTTGTTTGGCGCGGGATGAATTATGGCGATTTTCTCACTGGGATGCAAGTGAAAACTAAAAAAGCTTGCTCGTTTGCTGTTTGTTTAAGCAAGTAAGCAAGCTTTTGATTATTTAAGTATTAAATTTGTACTAATTGGCAATTGCACGCTGAAAAGCTTGTAAGCGTTTCTTCGCTTTTTTCATATTTTCAGGGCCCATACGCAAAAACAGTTTTTGTGCATCAGAGAGCTGCTCCCACTCGGCATAAGCATACTTATACGTCACTGACTCTTGAATAAGTGGTAAGTTTGATTCTGGAATAGGTGTTTCTAACAGTTCGCCAAGCGCTTCTTGAAGCGTGTAATCAAACTCATTGCCGTTATAGCCAATTTCTTCATACGCTTCACTAATAAGCGGCTTATATTGCTCATATAATCGAACAAGCTGAGCTGTGCTCATTGCATTGAGCATATTTACATACGGCGTATAACGCTCAAAGCTGTTTGGATCTGTGATGATCAAATCATCTTCAATCACCATAAAGTTATCTGTGGGCTTACTCACTGGATAATGTTTTTTAGCTACTTTACCCTGCGCTAAGTTGTCAATAAACACCACACTGCGTCTAACCATGTCTTCAGTCACTAATAATTCCATCGCTTGCTTGCTTAAATAACTTGCTACCGAATCACGTACACTGATATCACTATCATCAAGGCTAGGTAACACTGGTTCAACAGGTTCCACAGGTTTCGGCTCTGGTTCGTTAACTGTTACCACAGGTTCTGCAATCCCTTCATCAACTGGAGTTGGTTCTGAAGTTGCCATGATGTCTGCTTTTTTCGTTTGCTCAACTTCTTGACGTGCCGTGTTTACGACGACTTTAGGTGTTTCTTCAGGCACTACGACATCCTGTCGAAATTTAGTATTGTCTGCAGGTTTACTTTCTTTATTTGCTAATACAAATACAGCCACAATGATCAAGGCAACCACTGCAATTGCCGCAAGAAGTAACTGACTGTTAGAAGGCTTTTTATTTGTCCTTGGTTCTGCTGAACTGTGCTCTGACATGGAGGCTCCGTAAAATTCGCTTAAAAAACTTGGCAACTAAGGTTATTTGCTTAGCAGTACGTCGTTAATTAAAACACAAACTAAAAGATATCTCATCTGCGTCAACGCGCATTAACGAGAGTTTATCTCAAACTCGCATCTGTTTGCTGACAATTACATGAACGCACGTATAAACAAACGTCATCCAGACAAAAAACCACATAATCATGACATTTTTTAACGTATTAAAATTTGTCAAAATTCCGTAACAAGCTGATATTTATAAGAGATGTAAAATACACATTCATCTGTAATTGAGTATAGTATAAGAAAGAGCGGAGCTATCACCTTTGTGATTAACAGTCTATTTTCGAAGGAGCAGATTTGAAAAAAGCACAATGTAAAATTGGCAAACCACATATTGCACTGTTACTCACTGGGGGCGGTGCACGGGCAGCCTATCAAGTAGGAGTATTAAAGGCGATTGCGCTTAGTTTGCCGCGCAGCGCTCCCCTCCCATTTAAAATCATTAACGGTACTTCCGCTGGCGCGATCAACTCTACAGGGCTGGCTTGCTATTCTTCCAATATGCATTTGGCAATTCGAAAAATTGAGTGGATCTGGAAAAACTTTCATACCAATATGGTCTATAAAAGTAGCCTGTTTGGTGCTTTTGGCCATCTGACTAATAATGTCATGCGCAGTTTTCAAGCTGACTATTTAAACCATCCACCAGCGAGCTTGCTCGACAATACGCCCCTTCGACAACTGCTCGAAGAAGTGATGGATCTGGCGCGAATTGACCGCAATATCCATCGCGGCTTTATTGATGCTTTGTCTGTCACCGTATCAAGTTATTCCAGCGGAAAGTCAGTGGCCTTTTTCCAAGCCAAAGACGCAAAGCCTTGGCAAAGAGCCAAGCGCGAAGGTATTCAAACCCAACTCAATATTGACCATCTAATGGCATCCAGTGCCATACCTATGGTATTTCCGAGTGTGCGCGTAAAACATAATTATTACGGTGATGGATCCATTCACCAATTGTCCCCACTTAGCCCCTCGATTCACCTAGGCGCAAGTAAAATATTCATCATAGGTGTTGAGCAACCTAAAGTACAAAAACCATTGGGTTACGAACCCCACTTTCCGGGTATGTCGGTGGTTGCAGGTCACTTATTGGACAGTATTTTTAGTGACACCTTGCAGTCCGACTTAGAACGTCTTGAACGTGTTAATCGCACTATCAGCCTACTTCCAGCCAGAGAAAAACATAAAGAGCTCAAACGCGTCGATACCTTGGTTGTTAACCCATCTCAAAACTTCAATGAACTGGCACTCGACTTTTATGATGATTTACCAATTGCGGTGAAGCTGCTACTTAGAACCATCGGCGTAAAGAAGCACTCCCAATCGAGTTTAACCAGTTACTTACTGTTTGAGAAAAGCTATACCCAAGAATTGATCAAAATCGGTTATGAAGATGGCCTTGCTCGATTAGACGAAATAAAAGCGTTTTTAGAGTTAGACTAGGGTAACCCATCTAAAATAAATTGCTCAGCACGCTCTACCCGTCGAGGCTTACCTTTGAGCAGTAATACATCGCTTGCTTGCAAGATAATATCTTCATCCGGCATTGGAATTTCGGTGCCATCACGCCGTAAAGCTTTAACGACAACTTTATGACGCACTAACTGAAGTTGAGAAATTGTTTTCTCAACTGCGTACGCGTCTTCTGGCAATGCGACTGCATGCAAATACTCTAGGCGATCTGTCACAAAGCTGGAATGTGAATGGCTATTACCATATTCACTCATTTCGTCGCTACTGCCAGTAAAAAAGCCATGCAAATACTCATAGCGATTTTGCCGTTCTTTACTTACGCGTTTGAATATCCGCCGCATCGGTACTCCTGACATATAGAGTACATGAGATACCAACATTAAACTTGCCTCTAAAGATTCAGGCACAACCTCTGTCACTCCCAGTTGCTTTAAATCTTCTAGGTGAGTGTCATCTTGCATTCTCACCAAAATTTTAACTTCAGGCGCGTAATGTTTAAGTGCATCGATAACGATCTGGCTTTGCTCAAAATCATCCATAGTCACAATGACTAACCTTGCTTTGTTCACACAAGCAGACTTTAATATGGCTTTTTGTCCTGCATGACCAAAAATGACAGGCTCACCAGCTGTTTGTGCTTCTTGTACAATTATTGGATTGCGCTCGATGGCTACATAAGGGATAGCTTCTGGTTTCAAAAAACGAGCAATAGTTTGTCCAACTCGCGCATATCCAAAGATGACGACGTGATCTTTAACCGTGTCTTCTTTAAATCCGGCATAGGTAAAATCAGACTTATGTTCACCATCGAGCTTAAATAATTTTAATAGTCGATCTGTTTCACTCATTAAATAGGGGGTAAATGCCATTGAAAGAACCCCAAGCGCGATTAAAAATGACGCGGTATCTGGCGCTAATAAATGATGCTGCCCAGCAAGCGCAACTAATACAAATCCAAATTCCCCCATTTGCCAAAGCATAACCCCGGAGGCGAGTGCATCACGTTTACGCTCCCCCATCATCTGCGCACTAACATAAACTATGCTCACTTTAACCGTAAGTAATACCGCCATTGCCACAACTATGTAGCCAAATGCACTTATCACATAAGCCACATCAAGCTGCATACCAACAGTAACAAAAAATAACCCCATAAGAATATCTCTAAAGGGCCTTATCTCGGCTTCTAATTGATGTCGATATTGGCTTTCTCCAAGCATCATGCCCGCTAAAAATGCACCCAGCGCCATTGAAAGCCCAAATGCATAGGTCAAAGCACCGGCACACAAAGCCACAACCAAGGTCGTTAAAACAAACAGCTCATCAGTTCTTGCCAGCGCAACCTCATTAAAGACCTTCGGTAATATCCATTTTCCAATCGCCCACAATAACAGGCATACAAATGCGCCTTTGGCGAGTGCCAAAATGAGCGCCCCGACCAAAAATTGGTTATCAGTACTCGCCATCAGCGGAAACACAATCAACATGGGCACAACAGCAATGTCTTGAAAAAGTAGCACGCCGATAGACAACTGCCCTTTACGCAAATTCAACATGCCTGACTCTTTCATGATCTTAACCACCACGGCTGTGGATGACAAAGATACAATACAAGCAATTATCAACGACTCAGACCAACCAAATCCAAAAAATGACACTAAAAAGGTGCCAATCAGAATAGATAGCAATACTTGAGTGCTTCCTAATCCAAATACAACACTACGCATCGCCATTAATTTAGGTATAGAAAATTCTAACCCAAGACTAAATAGCAAAAATACAATTCCAACTTCAGCAATTAAATGGATTTCATGGCTGTTGTCCATCAGGCTATAACCTGCCGCCACTAGACCAGTGAGTAAATAGGCCAAAATAGGTGGCAGCCCTACCCTTTTAAAGGACCAGACCAAGATAACAGCACATAGAAGCAGCGCAACAACATCAGTAAAATGACCATGTATCGCGGTCATAAACACGGTGACGATTCTATCGGAAATAAACCCGGCAAAATTTTGCTGCAAATGGCCTCCTAAGTGTCAAAGAAATGTTGCGGTGTATTTTTCACACAATTTAACTATAGCAACCAACTGTTTTTCAGCCAGTTTAATTTTTTGGCACGAAACTAGCTTATTTGTTCGGGAATGTTGTAATTAGGGGAATTACCAGATGGAAAATGTCCATATTTTGGCACAACGAACGCCTACGCGCGGTGATTACGTTCCGTTCACGACCGAACAATACGTATCGCAAGCGCCTGAACAACCGAATGTGCTCGTTGAAAAGCTGCAAACAACGTTGGAGATTAACGGTATCTTAGATATCTTTGCATCCTACGTTAAGCGCATCACTGATCTTGCAGGATTGCAGTTTCATACCAATCAAGGACTGTTTCAAACTCAACAAAGTGATAACCAACTTAAACCTTATACGTTTGACCTCGATTTAGAGGGCCAACACTTGGGGCAATTGGTCTATTTCAGTAAATATAGTTTTAGTGGCACAATACGCGCACGATTAATGCAGCTGCATACTTGCCTATTATACCCATTAAGAAATGCGCTGATGTATCACCGTGTACTACAACTGGCAACTAAGGACACGTTAACCGGACTGTATAATCGCAGCCAGTTTAATGAATACCTCGAGACTAAATTAGAGCGCAGCCGCAGACAGCACAGAAACTTTAGTTTAATGCTGTTGGACCTCGATAATTTTAAACAAGTGAATGATGCGTTCGGCCACAAAACAGGCGATGAAGTACTTGTCGAATTTGCCAACATATTAACATCTAGTATTCGTGCTACAGATGCGGTGTTTAGATTTGGCGGCGATGAATTTGCAATTCTGATTGATGATCCAGCGTTTACAACAAATAAAGTCATCGCAGAGCGCATAATGGAGCGAGTAAACACGAATACCCTGTTGGCAAAACATAACGTCACCACAAGTATTGGTTTCACATTGGCTTCAAGCCAAGATTGCTCTAATGAAATCTTTGCACGTGCAGACAGCGGTTTATACAAAGCAAAAGCGGCTGGCAGAAATTGCGCACGCGCAGTATAAACCCACAGGTACTTATCATCCCCTAATGATAAGTACCACTTTTTAACCCTGACTATTTTTTAGCTGGAATAACCACAGCAAAATAGCAAAGCCACAAAAAAAGCCGTTAATAACCCAACCCAATGCCCAAAAGTCAGGAAGATCACTAAACAATATGGACAACATGGGCGCAGCCAATCCTAAAATGAAGTAAATCCCGCCTTTACCATGCCAATAAGCAAGTAACAACACCGCCGATAGTGCCCCAATACTCAGCGCCAAAATAAGGTTTGCCACATTCAGCGGCGAGCTTATCGATAATAATAAAAATATCAGTGCACATATTAAAAAGGCACTGGGTGCTTTAGGTGCCAGTGACCCACCAATCTGTTTATTTCTTTGCATCTTCAACCTGCCAGTTAATTCCTGAATGCGAAGCATAATCTGCATTGACCAATATCCCCGCCACCGCGACCAAGGTGTCGTTGTAATAAACCATCGGCTTCGCCCCTCTTTCCCAACTAGGCACTTTTGCTTCTTTGAGCCAATGTTTAACCGTATTTCGCCCTGGTTTTCCAAAAGGCTTAATTTTCTCATTAAGTCGCGCAAATCGAATCGAAATAGACTCACTTTCCAAAGGCCTACGAATACCTTTTCCTTCTATGAGCACTAAGATTCTGCCATCACTAAGTACCGTTCTTGTAGCCAAATCCGACAAAGGAATATCAACTAATTTTGTGGCCTCATGGACCACCCAGTACATTAGCCCGTTGTAGCATTTAACTGAGCCAGCTCGCAATTGCACATGAACTTGCGCATCTTCTTTTGCATGAATGACCTGCTGCAAAATCTGAGTAAGCTGCTTTTGTGATGGCATGCTTACGCCTTTGCTCTCGAGCCAAGCTCGCACCAGGTTGCATTGCCTAAGGTGGGATAGTGCGGCTAGACTAGATATATTGATTTCTTTGCCATGTCGGCAAGCTACCAAATCCCCCTGCGTTATTTCGTCTATTAAACTCTGTTGAGCCTGCAATAAAGAAATAGACCTTATAACACTGGGTACAAACCCTTTAAAGCGAGATTTTAAAAGAGGTATTACCTGATTTCGCAAAAAGTTGCGATCAAATTCATCATTTTTGTTAGATTCATCTTCGATATGAGATAAACCAAATATTTGTGCAAATGCCTCAATATTTTTGCGTTCAATCCCGAGCAGTGGCCTGATGCAAAATCGACCACTTGCAAGCTGGGTAGTTGCATGCATTGCACCAAGCCCTTTTAGCCCAGAACCTCTTTTCAAACGAATAAAAAAAGTCTCAACTTGATCATCGGCATGCTGACCAAGTACTAACGTCGAGTTTTGCGCTGCATGTTTATCAAGTGCGTCGTAACGTGCATCTCTGGCCTGCGCTTCTAAACTGGTCCTAGCTTGCGCTTGAATATTAACCGACACGGTCCGAAAAGAAATATTAAGACTTGCACATAACTGCTCACAAAACTGCTGCCATTCAAATGAATTACCAGATAAACCATGATTCACATAAATCGCGTCTAGCGTTATCTCTGCATTTAATTTGACGTATTGTTGGCATAGATGAAGTAGTACAACCGAATCAACACCGCCAGATAAAGCGACGGTGAGCCCTTGCCCTAAACGACTCCCACATTGTTGCTCAAGTGCGCTGGAAAATTGTTTATATATGCCTGTCGATTCCATATTCTTTCCTCATACTTTCAACAGGCGTTATACCTTATCCTATATAAATTGCAATGAACGCACAGCTGAGTAAAAGATTATAATGAGCTAGATCACCCCAAGTTCAAAACTTAACTCGCTAAACTCTATTTTATTCTTTTACTAAAACCGTACTTAAAATCGGTAAAAAAGGCAGTATTTTGCCTTTAATTAAACCAAAACCAATTAATAAAACAATTTTAATCACTTAGCGTGACCTAACGTTGATATATAACAAAATTCATTTTCAAATTTTACATGGATAAAACAAACCCGAAATTAATTGACATTAGTGCTAAAATCTAGGTAAATCCCTACTTATGTTTAAAAAGTCACATTATCTTGCTGGTCTGTTTTCAAGATCCAGCTCGGGGCAGTATAATGTGCACAAAATTGTATGTGATGACAGAGAACGCGCCTTCACGAAGGAAAAACAGTTAAAAAATGAAGAAGGTAAATGTCGCTAAAATTCGACATCTTCTACAAAAACTGACTTAAATAAGCAATATTAATACTTAGTTTAAGCTCCATTTAGCAAAATAGACTATGCTAAATAATAGGCTGAAAATAACTGAGTCACGGCATTTTAAATCTGTACTCTCTACATAAAACCGAGACAAACTTTAAAAAATTATCAGATAGGTTAGAAAATGAGCTTAAATTATCTAGAATTTGAACTTCCAGTAGCTGAATTAGAGCAAAAAATTAAAGAGCTACAAGCTGTTAGTCGCTCAGGTTCTTTGGACCTAAGTCTGGAAGAAGAAATCAGTAAATTAAAAGAAAAAAGTGTACAGCTTACTGAAAAAATATACTCAGAACTTAATCCTTGGCAGCTGCTACAACTAGCTCGCCATCCAATGCGTCCACATGCGAGCGATTTTATCAAACGCATGTTCACAGAATTCGATGAATTTGCAGGTGATCGTGCATTTGCTAATGACCCAGCAATTATTGGCGGTACTGCGAGACTAGACGGCAAACCAGTTATGGTTATCGGCCAAGAGAAAGGTCGTGATACAGCTGAGAAAATCAAACGTAACTTCGGTATGCCACGTCCAGAAGGCTATCGTAAAGCAAAGCGCCTTATGGAAATGGCTGAACGTTTTAAGATGCCTGTCATTACATTAATTGATACGCAAGGCGCGTATCCAGGCATTGGCGCAGAAGAGCGTGGCCAAAGTGAAGCAATCGCTATGAACTTAAAAGTGATGGCTTCTTTAAAAGTACCGACAATTTGTAGCGTTATCGGTGAAGGTGGTTCAGGTGGTGCACTGGCAATTGGTGTAGGCGACCGCGTTAATATGTTACGTTACAGCACTTATTCAGTGATCACGCCTGAGGGCTGTGCTTCAATTCTTTGGAAGAGTGCAGAAAAAGCCCCACTTGCAGCTGAAGCGATGGGTGTATCTGCACAGCGTATCAAAGACAACAACCTAATCAACGAAATCGTTGCTGAGCCTCTTGGTGGCGCACACCGTGATTATGATACAGCGGCAAGAAATCTAAAAGCACAGATCATCAAAGATCTTGATGACGTATCTAAACTTAGCCAAGAAGAAATGCTTGAGCAAAGATACCAACGCCTGATGTCTTTTGGTTACTGTAGCTAATTGAATTAATAATAAAAAAGGCCACCCAATGGGTGGCCTTTTTTATTTTCTGTCTACCTAGAGTTAATCAAAGATCAACTCTACGTCTTGCCCTGTTAACTTTTTCAGTGCTCGCATCAATTCATCACTGGGTGTCACACACCACTGTGTTCCTAGTGTTAATTCTGCAGTTGCATCAGGACGCTGATACTCAATGACTACCTGACATGTACCAAACTTGTATGGCTCCAATACCCGTTTTAAGTTCTCACCAAAGCCCGCGTCAATTTGTGCCATATTGAGCTTCATCTTCATCGAGTTAACGCGTTTCTCACGCGCTTGTCCTATGGTATTCACATCTCTGGCAGTCATCGTAATACCGCCGGAGAAATTATCAAAGCTCACCTGACCTGAGATCACCAAAATTTGGTTAACCTGAAGAAGGCTTTCGTACATTTCAAATTGCTCAGGGAAGAAACGCACGTCAATACGCGCACTCTTGTCATCGAGCGTGATAAGGCCCCAGCGATTACCTTTTTTGTTTATCAAGGTCCGAGCATTAATAACCAATCCAGCGGCTGTCGATTGCATATCCCTGTTAGTTGGTTGTAGGTCTACCAATTTTCCAGAAGTATAATGCTTGAGCTCTTTTCGATATTGGTTAATCGGATGTCCGGTCAGATATAAACCAAGCGTTTCCTTTTCCCCATTGAGCCACTCATTGTCGCTTAGCGGCGGTGCCTGAACAAATGCTTGCGCGACTTCCTCCGGTTCTACCGCGAGTAAGCCAAATAAATCTGATTGGCCCAACTGCTCCGCTTTATGATGCTGCTCGGCAGACTTCATGGCATCCTTTAAGCTCGCAAGTAAGGTGGCACGTCCACCTTGCTTCTTCTCTGGACCAAGCTTGTCTAGAGCACCTGCATAAATGAGTTTTTCGATAACACGACGATTGAGGCGCTTTAAATCTACACGGGCACAAAAATCAAATAAGTCTTTAAACTCACCACCCTGCTCGCGTGCTTCCAGAATAGCCTCAACAGGGCCTTCCCCTACGCCTTTAATCGCACCAATACCGTAAACTATCTCGCCTTGTAAGTTCACCGTGAATTTATAAACCCCCGCGTTCACATCAGGAGGCAACAAGGTCAATTTCATGTTTTCACATTCATCAACCAAGGTAACGATTTTGTCGGTATTATCCATATCCGCAGACATTACCGCTGCCATAAACTCAGCTGGGAAGTGCGTCTTCATCCAGAGCGTTTGGTAAGAAACCAATGCATATGCGGCTGAGTGAGATTTGTTGAAACCATAACCGGCGAACTTTTCAACAAGATCGAAGATCTTCATCGCTAGTTCACCATCAACCCCATTATTGATCGAGCCTTCTTCAAAGGTTGAACGCTGCTTTGCCATCTCTTCAGGTTTTTTCTTACCCATCGCACGACGAAGTAAGTCAGCGCCACCTAAGCTATAGCCAGCAAGGACCTGAGCGATCTGCATAACCTGTTCCTGATAGAGGATGATCCCGTAGGTCGGCTCTAGGATAGGTGCTAAGCTCTCATGCTGATACTGGGCGTCAGGGAAAGAGATCTCTTCTCGACCATGCTTACGGTCAATGAAGTTATCTACCATGCCCGATTGCAGAGGCCCCGGACGGAATAAAGCAACCAGTGCGATCATATCTTCAAAGCAATCTGGCTTCAGACGACGGATCAGATCTTTCATACCACGAGATTCAAGCTGGAATACCGCAGTTGTCTCCGCTCTCAACAGCAATTCAAAACTGGCATGATCATCAAGTGGAATAGCGTTGATATCAACAAACGGTTTTTGCTCTCGCGCCAAACGTTCGTTGGCCATATCTAATGCCCACTGTAGAATGGTCAGTGTTCTTAGACCGAGGAAGTCAAACTTAACCAAACCAGCCGTTTCTACGTCGTTCTTATCAAACTGGGTAACTGGAAATTTACCCTCTTCGTCACAGTACAAGGCTGCAAAATCTGTAATACTGGTTGGCGAGATAACAACACCACCGGCGTGTTTACCAGCATTTCGGGTACACCCTTCAAGAATACGGCATTTATCGATGAGCTCTCTCACTTCATCATCGCCGTCGTAAGCTTCAGGTAGTCTTGGTTCAACTTCAAAAGCTTTGGCAAGTGTCATGCCCGGATCGCCCGGCACTAACTTCGAAATTCTATCGACAAAGCCGTATGGGTGACCAAGCACTCGCCCTACGTCTCGAATTACCGCTTTGGCCGCCATCGTACCAAAAGTGATGATCTGAGATACCGCCTGTCGCCCGTAAAGTTTAGCAACGTGATCAATAACTTCATCACGCCTATCCATACAAAAGTCGACATCAAAATCGGGCATCGAAACACGTTCTGGGTTCAAGAATCGTTCGAAAAGTAAGTCAAATTCAAGTGGGTCAAGATCGGTGATCTTCAGTGCATATGCAACCAATGAACCTGCACCTGAACCTCGACCAGGGCCAACTGGAATATTGTTATCCTTACTCCACTGAATGAACTCCATTACGATCAAGAAGTAACCTGGGAATCCCATTTGGTTAATTACGTCTAGCTCAATCCTGAGGCGTTCATCATACTCAATACGCTTAACTTTGCGGTCTTCTTCATCAGGGAATAAAAACTGTAAACGTTCTTCGAGGCCATCTTCAGACACCTTGACTAAAAATTCATCAATTTTTAGATCGCCCGTAGGGTAGTCTGGAAGAAAGTAGGTACCAAGCTGAACCGTCACATTACAACGTTTAGCTATCTCAACGGTATTTTCTAGTGCTTCTGGAATATCACTAAACAGCTCTGCCATCTGTTCAGGTGTTTTAAGATACTGCTCTTTAGAAAAGCGCTTTGGCCTATTTTTATCTTCTAGTGTATAACCATCGTGGATTGCTACACGAATTTCATGGGCTTCGAAGTCTTCCTCATGTAGGAACACCACTTCATTAGTGGCAACAACGGGTAGGTTGCGTTCCGACGCAAGCGCCACAGCCGCATGTAAATATTCTTCTTCTTGTTCACGATCAGTTCGGTGTAGCTCGAGATAGTAATGATCAGCAAAATGCTCCTCATAGAAAGCTAATGTTTCTAAAGCCAATTGCTGGTTACCTTTAAGTAAAGCTTTACCAACATCCCCATCTTTTGCGCCAGAGAGTAAGATTAACCCCTCTTTGAACTGAGCTAACCAAGCTTTATCAACCACAGGGCGATGAAATACATGGCCTCTTAGAAAAGCTTCTGAGATTAGTAACGTAAGGTTTTTATATCCTTCATTATTTTTTGCCAATACCACAATACGGCAGGGCTCATCAGGAAACTCGTCGCTTTTCAGCCATAGATCAGCCCCTACCATGGGCTTTATTCCCGCACCATGAGCACCACCATAAAATCTCACCAAACCACACAAGTTCATTTGATCAGTGATCGCGAACGCTGGCATTTCAAGTTCTTGAGCTCTCGCAACAATCGGTTTAGTTTTTGCCAAACCATCGACCATTGAGAAGTCACTATGCACGCGTAAGTGCACAAAATTAGGCGTTGGCATGGTTACGACTGCTCCGCGATAATTCTTTGTACTGGCTTAAAGCTCTTACGGTGATGAGGTGTAATACCATGTTGTGCAAGCGCTTCAAAATGCGCCTTGGTAGGGTAGCCCTTGTGGCCCGCAAAACCGAACTCAGGATACTGAGCATCTAACTCAATCATTTCATTATCACGTGTGACCTTGGCTAGAATTGACGCTGCACTGATCTCAGCAACAAGACTATCGCCTTTCACAACTGCTTGTGCAGGAACCGTAATATCAGGCACACGGTTGCCATCGATAAAAACAAATTCGGCGGGAATAGATAAACCTTCAACCGCTCTTTTCATTGCCAGCATAGTAGCATGCAAAATATTTAGCTCGTCAATTTCTTCAACCGAAGCGCGAGCAATACAATAACACAAGGCTTTCTCTTTAATCTCTTCAGCCAATGCGTTGCGCTTTTTCTCAGAAAGTTTTTTTGAGTCAGTTAAACCTTCAATTGGCTTAGTCGGGTCCAATATAACAGCAGCAGTAACCACATCTCCAACCAATGGACCACGGCCTACTTCATCTACCCCTGCTATGAAATTAACGTTTGGACGCTCAATTTGCATTTATAACCTCCGCTACAGCAATTGCTGCCTGTTCGCTGGCATTTAAGCGAATATCTTTATGTATTTCGTAAAAGCGTTCTATCAATGCCGAATTATCCCCTCTTAGCAAAGGTAATAGCGCATCGGTCAATGCATCAGGGTTACAATCTTCTTGTAAAAATTCTGCGACCAAAGGCGCGTCAGCTAGTAAATTTGGCAATGAAAAATGCTTAATATTGAACGTGAAAAATGTGCTGAATATTTTATAGCTCAGTGTTTTCAGGCGATAACCTACAACCATCGGCTTTTTATATAGCATCGCTTCGAGCGTCGCGGTGCCTGATGCAAGCAGTACTGCATCTGAAGCCGTCATTGCTAATGATGACTGGCCATCTAACATAATAGGTCGTAGCTCAGGCGCAACTTTATTTAGGATTTGCATGAACTGTTGTTGGCGTTTTTCATTGACCAAAGGCACCACAATTTTAAGATCTGGAATTTTATCAACTAATTGTTTCGCTGTTTGTAAATAGGTTTCACTCAATAAACCGACTTCTGAGCCTCGACTACCTGGTAGCAAAGCCAATACCGTGTCTGATTCATTCAAACCAATTTCTTTTCTTGCTGCTAACGAGTCTGACTCTAGTGGAATTTCATCCGCGAGTGTATGACCAACAAATGTACACGGCACGTCATATTTATCATAAAATGCCTTTTCAAATGGCAGTAAAGATAAAACCAAATTAGTTGCTTCGGCAATGGTATGAATACGCTTTGGTCGCCAAGCCCAAACTGATGGGCTCACATATTGAATCGTTTTAATGCCCGCAGCCTTCAGCGGCTTTTCAACACGTAAATTAAAATCCGGTGCATCAACTCCGATAAATACATCAGGTGGATTTTGAATAAAATAATTGACTAACTCTTTACGAATTTTGAGTAAGCGTGGAAGTCGGCCTAATACTTCCACAAGCCCCATCACAGCAAGCTCTTCCATATCAAAAAGACTCTTACAGCCTTCAGCTTGCATTTTAGGACCAGCAATGCCTACAAATTGGGCATTCGGAAAGCGCTTTTTAAGCGCTTTAATAAGGCCTGCGCCAAGAATATCGCCGGATAATTCACCTGCGACAATCCCCACCGTAATTGATTTTTCGTTTGCCATTTTTGTTCTTCTAGAAAATAAAAAACGCCATACTTAGTATGGCGTTATTATATCAGAACCAGCTCTTTGTTATGCTAAAAATTGCGACATAGAGCAAAGTTCGATTAGCGTACTAACCCACGCTCTGATGTTTCAATAAAATCAAGCATCAGTTGTACAGAAGGGTACTGCTTAGCTTCATCTTGTAAAGCGGCTACTGCTTCATCTAACTTAAGGCCTTTACGGAAAAGCATTTTGTATGCTCTACGTGTCGCCATAATTTCGTCAGATTCAAAACCACGGCGTTTTAACCCTTCAGTGTTAATCGCAACAGGCCTTGCAGGGGTCCCTGTCGTTGTTACAAACGGTGGGACATCTTGGTTAACACCAGAATACATGCCAACAAACGCATGTGAGCCAACTTTACAAAACTGGTGTACACCTGAATTACCAGCAAGGATAACCCAATCACCAATATGTACGTGGCCAGCAACACTCGCATTGTTGGCAAATATGACGTTATTACCAATCACAGCATCGTGCGCAACATGGGTGTATGCCATGAATAAATTGTTACTACCGATAATGGTTACACCTTGATCTTGGATAGTGCCGCGATGAATCGTCGCACACTCTCTGATCACATTGTTGTCACCAATAATCAGTTTCGTTGGTTCATCCTTGTACTTTTTATCTTGACAGGCCTCGCCTACTGACGCGAACTGAAATATGTGGTTACCAGAGCCGATTTCACTTGGCCCTTTGATAACGACATGAGACTCGATCTTACAATCATCACCGATAACCACATCATTACCGATATAACTGTATGGTCCGACTGAGACGTTATTTCCTAATTTAGCGCCTGGCTCAATAATTGCGGTAGGATGGATCACGCTTAAAACTCTCTTCTCGCACACATTATTTCTGCACTACATACAACGTTGCCGTCTACTTTCGCTTCACCTGAAAACTTCCAAATGTTGCGACGCTCTTTAACAAACTGTACGTGTAAATGCATCGTATCGCCAGGAACAACTGGCTGCTTAAACCTTGCATTGTCAATGGCTGCAAACAAGTATAGCTCATTCTCACTGCGATTCTCGACCGTTTTAAAGCCAAGTAGACCCGTTGCTTGAGCAAGTGCTTCCAATATCATAACACCCGGAAAAATTGGCTGATCTGGGAAGTGGCCTGTAAAAATGGGCTCATTCGCTGTGACATTTTTCACAGCATGTAAATATTCGCCAGGCTTATGATCAATAACCTTATCCACTAGTAGCATAGGATAACGGTGAGGAAGTAACTTCAAGATTTCTTGAATATCAAAGCTGTTTAATTCGTTGGCCAAAATAGTACCTTTTATTTATCCGTCTGGTTTAACTGCTCGGTGAGAGTCTCTAATGCTTTTATGCGTGCTTTAAAGTCGGAAAGATTGCGTAAATGAGCGATATTTTTACGCCATTCTTTGTTGGTAGTGTGAGGCATGCCTGAAGAGTATATACCGGGCTTAGAGATGCCCTTTGTTACCATGCTCATGCCTGTGATAACAACACCATCACACACCTCATTGTGACCATTCACAGCGACCATACCGCCAATTTGACAATATTTACCAATTTTAACGCTACCAGCTAGCACCGAACACCCGGCAATGGCTGTGCCGTAACCAATTTCAACATTATGTGCAATTTGAATTTGGTTATCCAGAATAACGTTATCATGAATTATGGTGTCGTCTAATGCACCTCGGTCGATAGACGTACATGCCCCAACTTCCACTCGGTTGCCAATAATGACAGTACCAAGTTGTGGAATCTTGACCCATTCTCCAGATTCATTTGCATAACCAAATCCGTCACTGCCGATCACACTGCCCGATTGGAATAAACAATGCTCACCAATCTCAACTTCGTGGTAAATAGTGACATTTGCCCAAAGTTTCGTACCTGCACCAATGCGAGCATGCTGGCCTATAAAACAGCCTGCTCCAATTTCAACGTTGTCACCAATAACAGCACCTGCTTCAATGACAGCATTGGCTGCAATCTTTACGTTTTCACCTAAGTGAACACTTTGGTCAATAACGGCTGTACTGTGAATGGAACTGGCAGCACTGGGGGTAGTATCCATATACTGTGCAAGTTTGGCATACGCCACATAAGGGTTATCACAAATTAATTTGTTACCCGAAAAATAATCCGCATCATCCGCTGATAATATAACAGCGCCAGCTTGGGTTGAATCAAGCTGGCTGCGGTATTTTTTATTTGCCAAAAATGCGATCTCTTGAGCATTCGCATTCAATAAAGTGGCAATTTGTACAATTGGCTGATCAGGGTTGCCTTCAATTTTAGCACCCAAATGATCAGCCAGTTGCGACAACGTATAGTGTTTAGTCATTACTTTTTGCTAACTGCTTCAACAATATCATCCGACAGATCGCTAACTTTATCAGGGTTGAAGTAGATTGTCGTTTCTTTTAATCTAACTTCGTCAAACTTTCCTTTTTTAGCAACACTTTCAATTGCATCCAAGATCATTTTTTGTACTTTTGCTAGCTCTTGGCTTTGGCGCTGTTTAATTTCTTGCTCAAGTGGACGGCCCTTTTCAGCAAGGGTTTGTTGCATACCTTGAATTTTGTCACGTAGCGCAGTTTTTTGATCTTCACTCATTGTCGCGCTTTCACGCTTGAACTTTTCAGCTTCAAAACGAATGTCACCTTGTAGTTTTTCAAGTTCTTGGCGACGCTCCGAAAATTCACTTTTCAGTGTTTGCTCAATTTTTGCCATCTGAGGCAACTGTTGATAAACAGTTTGCATATCAACAATACCCACTTTATGTGCGAATGCGTTGATAGAATTACCCATTAAAAGCGCAGCTAAGATACCCATAGCAGAGGTTTTAAAAATCTTTTTCACAATAAACTCCTTAGAATGTATTACTGATGTTGAAGCTGATGTTCTTAGTATCATCGTCATCTTCTTTTTTCAGTGGATACGCAAAACTAATTAACATTGGTCCCATTGGTGATATCCATTGAATAGACATACCTGTTGAAACCCTAAATCGACTTGGATCAGAGAAATCTGACAATTGCTTGTATTGGTGTTCTGGTAAGTTGGCGTAGCGGTCAACGTCAAACTCAGTATCCCAAACGTTTGCAGCATCGACAAAGAAGCTAGTACGTACTGAGCTGGTATTTTCTTCGTCTAAAAATGGCGTTGGTACAATCATTTCAGCACCGAATACAGCTTTCGCATTACCACCAATTCGACCTCCTTGTTGTAATCGATCAAATGCAGGATCACCACCAATCACACCACATTCGGTGCCATCTGGTAGACATGTACCGGGCACTGGTTGAGGAGTGCGGTGAACTGCGCGTGGTAAAATGGTATTTCTCTCGAACCCTCTCAGTTCCATTTCCGTAATTCGATAGAACTCTTGGAAAGGCAATACTTGGTCAAAGCCATTCTGTTCACCATAGCCGTTACCATAAGCGAGTGACGCTCTGGTCGAAAATACCCAGCGATGGTCATTACTTACTGGCCAATAAAAACGAGAATCGTAACTCAGTTTAAAATAATTTAGATCTGAGTTAGGTGTGGTGATATTAAAGTTCGCATTTTGACGAGAACCGTCGGTCGGGAACATACCACGGTTTACAGTAATACGTGACCAACCAAAGCCCAATTCATACTTAGTAAAATCATAACCGCCTGCAGGATCATCCAGATCTAAGAAACTTAATCTCAGAACACGCGTTTGTTCGTAATCTGCAATTCTATCAAGCTCTTCTTCTACCCAACGGAAACTAAAGTTTAACCGGTTAACTGGGTTAATTGGGATACCAAAATGAGTACCAAGGCCATAACTACGAGAATCGTAATCGATCAAGCCTATCTCTGAACCGTCGAATTTACTGAAGAAAACACTACTACCTTGAGAGATCCCGTCTGGAGTAAAATATGGATCAGTATAGGACACACTGTAACGGGTTGAGGCCTTTGAAGTGTTGATATTAAATGCAACTTGGTTGCCTGAACCTAAAAAGTTTGACTCGCTCACACCAACGTTAAATTGAAGGCCCGCATAAGACCCATAAGCCACACCAGCTTGGAAACTACCGGCAGGTTGCTCTTTAACATTAAAGTCAATATCAACTTGATCATCTACACCTGGAATAGGTTTTACTTCAAAGTCAACTGTCTCCATATAAGGTAAACGTTGAATTTGCAGTTTAGAGCGCTCTAAGCTTTGGTTTGACAACCAAGCACCTTCTAACTGAGTCATCTCTCTTCGCACGACATGATCAGCGGTACTTTGGTTACCATTAACAAGTATCCGACGGACATAAACACGTTTTCCAGGGTCCACTGAAAGCGTTAACTGCACTTCTTTATTTTCATCGTCAATATCAGGAATGGTACGAACTTCTGCGTTCGCATAACCAAAGCGAGCTAAATAACTCTTGATAAACTCTTCTGATGAAGTCACCAAAGAGCCATTATATAACTCTCCAGATTTCAAAGGGATCACGCTTTTAATCAGTTCTTCTCGGCCAAGTAAATCACCAATGAAGTCAAAGCCTTTAACCGTGTATTTTTCACCTTCGGAAATATTTGCAGTTACATAAACTGATTCGCGTTCAGGGCTTACCGATACTTGAGTAGAGTCGATATTAAATCTCAAGTAGCCTCTATCCAAGTAGTAACTACGGATCTTCTCTAAGTCACCTTCAATTGTTTGCTTTTGATAGCGGTCACTTGAAAGAAACTTCCACCATGGTAAATCTTGCTGTGACTCTACGAGACGCAGTAACTGCTCATCAGAAAAGAGCTCATTACCAACTAAGTTAATTTGGCGGACAGATGCAGCGTCACCTTCGTCAAATTCAAATTTTAGCTTCACTCGATTTCGTGGTAGTTCAACAATGCTAACTTCAATTTTAGCGTTATATTTACCGATACTATGGAAGAACTCAATCAGGCCTTTTTCGATGCCATCTATCACAGTTCTATCAAGCGTTTCACCTGTACGGATATCTTTGCCGTCTAGGCTCTCTTGAAGCTGTTCATCTTTGATGTCTTTATTACCATCAAATTCGATAGAGGCAATTGTAGGTCGCTCTTTCACTTTGAAAACAATTTGATTGCCATCACGGAATGCTGAAATATCATCGAAGTGCCCCGAAGAAAAGAGCGCTTTGATGGTTTTAGAAACCGTATAATTATCAACTTCATCGCCAACGTTAATTGGTATATGAGTTAAAGCTGCACCAAGTGCAACACGTTGTAACCCTTCAACTTTTAAATCTTCTACGATAAAGGAGTTTTGCCCTAGAGCGGCAAAACTAGCGCCAAGTAAACTCGTTACAGCTAAATGTTTTTTTATAGGCATTTTTTTATCTTTATCCTTTACAGCTTACGGCGAACTAAACGCCACGTGCGCTATCGCCCTTATTTTAAGAGCCTAGAGCCTCGATACATCATTAAACAGTGCAAAACAGGTCAATGCCAGTAACATCATTGCTCCCAGCTTATAACCTAACTCTTGTGTCTTTTCAGAGACCGGTTTTTTCCGAATTAGTTCAATTAAGTAATACATCAAATGTCCACCATCCAACATCGGCAGCGGTAAAAGGTTGAAAACCCCCAAATTGACGCTAATTAATGCTAAGAAGCTTAAAAAGGCAATTAATCCATAACTAACACTGTCTCCAGCCCCTACTGCAATACCAACAGGTCCACTGATATTTTTTACAGATACTTGCCCCGTGATCAGATTACCTATCATCTCGAAGCTCAACATTGTAAGGGCATAGGTTTTCTGAACGCCAAGCAAGATACTATCGAATACACCATACTGTCTAGTCTCAATGTATCCTGCCGGCCAACTTTTCTGTTTCGGTACAACTCCAAGGTAACCTATCGTCGTGCCTTGAGCGCCCTCTCTCGAATCTGGAGTAATATTGAGTGTGATCTTCGTGTCGCCTCTTAACACTGTAATGACACTTTGTTCGTTAGGTGCAAGTTGGACAAGCTCTACAAATTGCGTCCAGCTAGAGATAGGCATTTGGTTAAAAAACAAAATCACATCGCCTGTCTGAAGATTGGCACGTGCCGCCGCAGACCCATCAGCAATTAAGGCTAACTCTGTAGTAATGTCTGGCCGAAATGGTGTAATACCAATAGATGTTAAAGGTGCGACATCTCGCTTGTCCAGCTTCCACCCTTCTACATTCATCGTTCGAATAGCAATTTGACCACGTTCGTCAATCACTTTAACGTCTAACCTGTGCTCTCCTAAACCAGACATAACGGCAAAGTTAACTTCTTGCCATGACGCTACCTCATCACCACCAATTTTAGTGATCTGGTCACCTGGCTGCATACCCGCATGAAAAGCGATTGATTCCGTTGTAACTGAACCAACAACTGGCTTAACATTTTGCACCCCAACGATGTACATAACCGCCAGTGCTAAAATAGCGAATAGGAAATTAGCTATCGGCCCTGCCGCTGCCACGGCCATACGTGCATACACCGATTTACTATCGAGCGTGAGCAGTTTGTCTTGCTCCAGAACTTCATCAACCCGTGAGTCAAGCATTCTGACATACCCACCAAGTGGGATGGCAGAAATTGCATATTCTGTTCCCAGTTTGTCATACCAAGTAAAAAGCGGCTTTCCAAATCCAATAGAAAAGCGTAGAACTTTTACCCCAGCCTTTCTGGCAACCCAAAAATGTCCATATTCATGAACCGCTACCAAAATACTTAGCGCGACAATAAAAGAACCCAGATTCCAGAAAAAATCAAACATTAACCCGCCTGCCTTGCAATAAGCGCTTGAGCCAGTCGACGTGCTTGGGCGTCTGCATCCATAATTTCTTCCAAGCTGTTTAGTTCACCTAGCAAACTACCGCTGAGTACTTGCTCATTCACTTCAAAAATTTCCATAAAACCAATTTTTCCTTGTAAAAATGCAGCGACTGAGATTTCATTCGCAGCATTCAGTGTCGTCGTTGCAGCTTGCCCTAAACGACATGCTTCAATCGCCAACTTAAGATTTGGGTAGCGGTTATAATCCGGTTCAGTGAATGTAAAGTCTTTCATACTAGAGAAGTCAAGAGGTTGAACACCCGCGTCAATACGCTCAGGGTAAGCCAAACCATAAGCGATTGGGGTCCGCATATCAGGCTGTCCCATCTGTGCAATCACAGAGCCATCTTGATATTGCACCATAGAGTGGATCATACTTTGAGGATGAATAACAACGTCTATATCATCAGCCTGACAATCAAACAGCCACTTAGCTTCTATAAACTCAAGGCCTTTATTCATCATTGTGGCCGAATCAACTGATATCTTCTGGCCCATTGACCAGTTTGGATGTGCGACAGCTTCAGCGACCGTGACTTGAGACAAAGTATCTATGTCACGATTTAAAAACGGACCGCCTGAACCAGTTAGCAGTATTTTATGAATACCAAGAGGAGAAAAGTCAGTCGTCGTCCCTTGCTGCATTTCACGGGGCATACACTGGAAAATCGCGTTATGTTCACTGTCTATAGGTAATAAAGTGGCATTATGCATTTTGACCTTGTCCATAAATAATTTACCAGACATGACCAAAGACTCTTTATTCGCAAGCAATACTTTTTTGCCAGCCTCAACCGCAGCCAACGTTGGCAAGAGACCTGCAGCACCGACAATCGCAGACATAACAATATCAACATCATCATGTGATGCTACATCGCACATAGCCTGAGTACCACTCATGACTTCTGTTATTAAGCCACTAACTCGCTCTCTGAGCGATTTTGCTGCGCCTTCGTCGTTCATCACGACATATTTCGGGTTATGCTCAACAACTTGTTGATACACGGTGTCAACATTTTTGCCTGCCACCAAAGCAAATACGTTATAACGCGTTGGATTACGACCAATCACATCCAAAGTTGACGTACCGATAGAACCACTTGAACCGAGAATAACAACCTGCTCAGCGGGCATAACAGCTATGCTCATAGCGTCACCGTCCAAGCATAAAACAGGGCAAACATCGGAGCCGCAGCCGTCAGGCTATCAATGCGATCTAAAATACCGCCATGTCCTGGCAAACAACTTCCTGAATCTTTTAAACCAGCTTCTCGCTTAAACATACTTTCGAGCAAATCGCCAATGGCTGAAAACAATGCAATTACGACAGTTAATACGCCGTATAATAGCCACTGTTTGTGCTCTACATTTGAGCAATAGCAAAAAATTAATACAAACACTACCGCCGTGATTAACCCACCAATGAGCCCTTCGATTGTTTTGTTGGGACTCACATTAGGCATTAATTTTCTTTTACCTAAATTTTTACCAGCGAAATACGCGCCGATATCAGCACTCCATACAATACCCAAAACGACCATGATAAGTACCGAACCAAATTGTTCAGATGCTTGATATTCGGCACTTCTTAAAACATTTAAAGCAAGCCACAAAGGAATGAGCGTTAAGAAGCCTGCAATCGCTGGCATCACAAGCCCTTGGCTCCATGACTTTGCCATTTTAGGATAACGCATTACCAGTAATGTGGCGACAATCCACCAAGCAGCTGCGAGTGTGAAAACATAATTAGCATCCGCGACTAATTTACCTGAATGCCAGAGACTCTCAATCGGCCAGTGAAAGTGTAATATGGTAATAAATACACCGGTAATTGCGACGTACACTAAACGGTATAATGGCTTAGATATCCCCATCAGAGACGCCCATTCCCATGCACCTAACAAAACAATAGATGCGGCAATCACACTAAATAGACTTAGTGGAGTGTAAAATACTAAAATCAGCGCCAGCGGTGCAAGCACAGCCGACGTCATAATACGTTGTTTTAACAAACTGAATACCTTTAACTTGTTGTATTGCTCTCGGCGAGTAGTTGTTTTATTTGTTCGCCTGTGCAACCAAAGCGCCTCTCTCTTGAAATATAGCAAGCGATTGCTTCTGAGAAAGCCTCTTCGTTAAAATCAGGCCAAAGAGTTTCTGTGAAATATAACTCTGCATAAGCAGCTTGCCATAGCAAAAAGTTACTGATCCGATAATCACCGCCAGTACGTACCAGTAAATCAAGCGGACTTTGATCTGCCATTGACATATTATTTGTCAGTGCATCTTCAGTAATATCAGTAACATCCAGTTCACCGCTTTTTACTTGTTCAGCAAGTGCTTGGGCAGCATTGGTAATATCCCAACGACCGCCATAATTTGCAGCAATATTCAACTGCAATCCAGTATTTTGGCCAGTCAAAGCATGCGCATCATGGACTTTATCCTGCAAACTTGTTGGAAACTTTGATATATCACCAATTATGTTTAGTTTTACATTATTTTTATGTAACTTTTTTACTTCTTTACTTAAGACGAAAAGGAATAATTCCATCAAGGTACTTACTTCGTCTTCAGGTCTACGCCAATTTTCACTGCTAAATGCGAACAGAGTCAAAGACTCAATACCTAATTTTGAGCAAAACTGTACAGCGCTGCGAACAGAGTCGACACCTTTTTTATGACCATAAGCCCTCGGGCGCTTGCGGGCTTGAGCCCAGCGTCCATTGCCATCCATAATTATGGCAACATGCTTAGGTAGTGATTGTTGAGAAATCGCGTCAGCGTTTAAAACCATAGTACTATTTTAAATAAAAAAAACGCCGCCTAGTATAGCGCAGTCATCGCTGCAAACCTAATAAAATTCTTGATCTTCAAACTTAAGACAAAGTGATTACTTTTCACACTGAATTTAAAAATGTGTGTAAATAGAGCAAGCTACGGGCTAGCACGTCAGCCTTGTTGGGCACAATACAACAAAAAGCCGCTAAAACGCGGCTTTTTGAGTAAAAAAACAGATCAATATAGAATTAAATTTCCATCAACTCTGCTTCTTTTGCACTTAATTGTGTGTCCATCTCTTTGATGTGTGCATCGGTGATCTTTTGAATTTGATCCTCTGCTTGACGCGCTTCATCTTCAGAAATTTCTTTATCTTTTAATAGTGCTTTGATGTCACCGTTCGCATCACGACGAATGTTACGAACTGCAACACGACCACCTTCAACTTCACCACGTACGATTTTAATTAAATCTTTACGACGTTCTTCAGTTAGTGGAGGTAGAGGTACACGAATAACTGTGCCAGCAGACATAGGGTTAAGACCTAAGTCTGAAGCCATGATTGCCTTTTCTACAGCCTGCGCTAAAGATTTATCAAAAACATTAATAGCAAGTGTACGTGAGTCTTCAACTGTTACGTTTGCTACTTGGTTTAAAGGTGTGTCAGCACCGTAGTAGGATACTGAAATACCATCTAGTAGTGCTGGGTGTGCACGGCCTGTACGAATTTTAGAAAGTTGGCTAGCAAGTGCTGCCACACTTTTTTTCATGCGCTCTTGAGCGTCTTTTTGGATATCATTAATCACAGTTGCAATCCTATTTTTACTGTTCCAACCTCAACAATACATGCTAAATGGCTGGGTTATTCTATAAGAATGGGGCCTCAAGCCCCATTCTCAATTGCTATTTACTCTGCCGCTTTTTTTGACGTGATCAAGGTGCCTTCATCTTCACCCATAATAACACGCTTCAATGCACCTGGCTTGTTCATGTTAAATACGCTCAGTGGCATATTGTGGTCACGTGCCAAAGTGAATGCAGCTAAATCCATTACCTTCAATTCTTTATCAATGATTTCGTCATGGGTAAGCTGACTATACAAAGTTGCTTCTGGATTTTTAACAGGGTCATCACTGTAAACACCATCCACTTTAGTTGCTTTGATCACTGTATCAGCTTCAATTTCAATACCGCGCAAACACGCAGCTGAATCAGTTGTAAAGAACGGGTTACCAGTACCTGCTGAAAAGATAACAACACGACCTGATTTTAACAAGCTAATTGCCTCAGCCCAATTGTAGGCATCACACACGCCATTTAGTGGAATAGCTGACATCAAACGGGCGTTTACGAATGCTCTGTGAAGTGCATCACGCATTGCTAAACCATTCATCACTGTCGCCAGCATACCCATGTGATCACCAACAACACGGTTCATGCCCGCTTCTGCTAACGAGCCACCGCGTAAAAAGTTACCGCCGCCGATAACCAAACCCACTTCTACGTCGAGTTCTACAAGCTCTTTGATTTCTTGAGCCATACGATCCAATACTTTTGGATCAATACCAAAGCCTTCATCTCCCATTAAAGCTTCACCGCTTAATTTAAGAAGAACGCGTCTAAAAACAGGTTTTCGATTGATAGTCATAATTTCCGGGCCAAGTTAAAATTGAGACAAAAAATAACCGCGCTTATGATAGACATAAATGCGCGGTTATTTTAGAGAATTTTCTTCATTGACGCAAAAGCAAATCAACACTTTTATGTCAATAAGATTATTCTATTGCGATTATTCGCCTTTTGCAGCTGCGATTTGAGCAGCAACTTCAGCAGCGAAGTCTTCTTCTTTCTTCTCGATACCTTCACCTACTTCTAGGCGAATGAATGAAGAAACTGTAGCGCCTTTTTCTTTCAGGTACTCACCAACAGACTTCTTAGGCTCCATGATGAAAGCTTGACCAGTAAGAGAGATCTCACCAGTGAACTTCTTCATACGACCAACAACCATTTTTTCTGCGATTTCAGCAGGCTTGCCTTCGTTCATAGCGATTTCTACTTGAACCGCTTTTTCTTTTTCAACAACGTCAGCTGGTACGTCTTCTGGCTTTAGGAAGTCAGGCTTAGAAGCAGCAACGTGCATTGCAACGTGCTTAAGTGTTTCTTCGTCAGCATCACCAGTTACAACAACACCGATACGGTCGCCGTGACGGTATGCAGATAGCTTGTCGCCATCGATGTACTCAACGCGACGAACGTTGATGTTTTCACCGATTTTAGCAACTAGTGCAACACGTGTTTCTTCGAACTTAGCTTGAAGGTCAGCAATTGTTGCCTTAGTAGCAACAGCGTCGTCAAGAACAGTGTTAGCAAAACCTAGGAAGTTTTCGTCTTTAGCAACGAAGTCAGTTTGACAGTTAACTTCAAGAAGTGCAGCAAAACCTTCGCCTTGCTTGATAAGGATTGTACCTTCAGCAGCGATGTTACCCGCTTTCTTAGCAGCTTTAGCAGCACCACTTTTACGCATGTTCTCGATCGCTAGATCGATGTCACCGTTAGTTTCAGTTAGTGCTTTTTTACAATCCATCATGCCAGCGCCAGTACGCTCGCGAAGTTCTTTAACTAGGGCAGCAGTTACAGCCATTAGAATATCCTCAATTCTGAATTCGGTTTTTTGATAAGCGAATTACCGCTTGTAAAGAATATCAAGTCTTCATCACAATTGGATGAAGACTTGATGACAGCTAATTACTCAGCTTCTACGAAATCGTCGTTTTCTGCTTGAGCAACGATGTTGCTTTCACGACCTTCAGTGATAGCAGTTGCAACAGCGCCAGTGTAAAGCTGGATTGCACGGATCGCATCGTCGTTACCTGGGATGATGAAATCAACACCATCTGGGTTTGAGTTAGTATCAACAACAGATACTACTGGAATACCTAGGTTGTTAGCTTCACGGATAGCGATGTGCTCGTGGTCAGCATCGATTACGAAGATAGCGTCAGGTAGACCGCCCATATCTTTGATACCACCAAGGCTCTTTTCAAGCTTTTCCATTTCACGCGTTTTCATTAGCGCTTCTTTCTTAGTAAGCTTCTCGAAAGTACCGTCTTGGCTTTGAGCTTCAAGGTCTTTAAGACGCTTGATTGATTGACGAACTGTTTTCCAGTTAGTCAACATACCACCTAACCAACGGTGATTTACGTAGAACTGCTCACTTGAGATAGCTGCTTCTTTAACTGCTTCACCAGCTGCGCGCTTAGTACCAACGAAAAGAATTTTACCTTTGTTAGATGCAACGTTTGATAAAAACTTAAGTGCATCGTTGAAAAGTGGAACTGTCTTTTCTAGGTTGATGATGTGAACGCGGTTACGTGCACCGAAGATGAATGGCTTCATCTTAGGGTTCCAGTAACGTGCTTGGTGACCGAAGTGAACACCAGCTTGAAGCATATCGCGCATTGAAACGTTTGCCATTGTATTTTCCTCTATTTTAGTAGGGTTAGGCCTCCACATATCCCATAGCACCAACATGCTTATTGCGTATCATTTGTCGATACAAACATGCACCCAAGTGTATGTGTCGATATGTGTGTGTGTTAAAATTAAATTTTGCGTGTCTTAAGTACAAACAACCATCAAGATCAAATCGAGAAGATTTATTTGTAAAAAGACGGCGCGCTTTATACCATATAAAATAAATTAACTCAATGATGAGACCAAAATTTGCTCGTCATTGCTTTGTGAAAAATATGACTTGGAGTCTCAATGAGTGCAGTGATTAAAACCCCTGAAGAAATCGAAAAAATGCGTGTTGCCGGTAGGTTAGCGGCTGAAGTGTTAGAAATGATCGAGGAGTATGTGAAGCCTGGGGTTACCACAGACGAATTAAATACAATTTGTCATAATTACATTGTAGATGTGCAAGGCTGTATCCCTGCACCACTCAACTATCACGGATTTCCAAAGTCAATTTGTACATCTGTTAACCATGTTATCTGTCATGGTATCCCGAATGAAAAACCTCTAAAAGATGGTGATATCGTTAATATCGACGTGACCGTTATCAAAGACGGTTACCATGGCGATACATCAAAAATGTTTTACGTAGGCACGCCAAGTATTCAAGGCAAACGCTTAAGTGAAATCACGCAAGAATCTCTCTATCTTGCTATAAAAATGGTGAAACCGGGCGTGCGCCTTGGTGATATTGGTGCAGCAATTCAAAAGTTTGCTGAAGGGTTCAATTATTCAATCGTACGTGAATACTGTGGTCACGGTATCGGTGCACAGTTCCACGAAGAGCCTCAAGTTATGCACTACGGCAAACCAGGTACTGGCGAAACTTTAAAGGCGGGTATGTGCTTGACCATTGAACCTATGGTAAATGCGGGTAAGCGTCAGTGTAAGTTACTTAAAGATGACTGGACTGTGGTTACGAAAGACCGCAGTTTATCTGCTCAATGGGAACACACTTTACTCGTCACCGACAATGGCGTTGAAATCCTAACACACCGTAAAGACGACACAATTGATCGTGTAATTGAGCACGCTTAAGCCAATTGATGCTGCTTGTGCTATGCAAGCAGCATCATTAAGCACTGCTTAGTTTGGAACCTTATTAGGTAAAAAATACCCATTTAGCACCCCAATTCTATAAATCCCGCAAAAAACGTACTTTCGCTGCTTCAAGTCATCCCAATATACAAGTAAACTGATTCCATCTTGTGTTCCAAGGATCTCTCGTGGCGTTACCAAACAAAGTAAAGTTGTTACTTGAACAAGCTGAACAACTCAATGATTATAAAGGTTGTATGACCTACTTTTACAAGTGGCTCAACAATCAATTTTCAAAACAGCCAGTCAGATTGCTGATCAAAGCACGCTCTGAGTTCATAGATACACTCCTAAAAAAGTTATTTGTGCAAACTGGTTTATCAGAGTTTCCACAATTGGCATTAATAGGAATTGGCGGGTATGGACGCGGTGAGCTACACCCCTTTTCAGATATTGATTTTTTGCTATTGACCGATGGCGAACCCAGTAGCGAGCTGCGCAATGCACTTGAAGAATTTGTTACCTATTTATGGGATTTAAACTTAGACATAGGGCATAGTGTCCGAACACATGAGCAAGTATTAGAACAAAAACGCAAAGATGTGCACTTTACGACAAGTTTGCTAGAAAGTAGGCTCATTTGCGGCAATCTCGTCGAGTTTGAACGATTAAAAAGCCATATCGTCAAAACCCCTATTTGGCGATCCGATGATTTCTTTATCGCTAAAGTCAAAGAGCAAAAGCTCAGACGCAAAAAGTGTCATGGTACAGCATACAACCTTGAGCCAAACATAAAGGAAAACCCAGGTGGTTTGAGAGACCTACAAACTATTTTTTGGGTTGCTAAAAAGCACTTCCATGCGGAAACATTAGAAGAACTGATTGGCCATGGCTATTTGACCCATGAAGAATATCAGGAGCTGATGGAGTGCTTGGAAAATTTATGGAATATTCGTTTTGCGCTGCACCTCGCAGCTGGTCGCAGTGAAAATAGGTTACTCTTTGATTATCAACCTCATGCCGCTGAATTGCTTGGCTTTGGTTCGGAGGGCAAGCCTTCGGTCGAACGTATGATGAAGCGTTTATTTAGGATCATGAGTCGTGTTCGTGAGATGAACCAAATGCTACTCGCCTACTTTGAACAGAGTATCTTGCCTGATCACGATGCACACCTTATCACGCCTTTAGACGCACATTTTGAACGTATCGGCAATAAAATACGGGTGAAAGATCCCTCCGCATTCTTTTTACGAGAAAACCTCATCGTACTTTTTGAACATATCGCAGACAATACTGACATCACAGATATTGATCCGAACACGATTCGCTCAGTAAGACAAGTACGCAGACGCTTACTTGGAGATTTACAAGACTATGCGGCTTGTAGAGATGCATTTATGCGCCTTCTGAAGCACCCAAATGGCATGGGGAGAGCGTTCACTTTAATGCACAAACACGGCATTATTGCAGCCTATTTGCCGCAGTGGCGCAGCATATTTGGCCAAATGCAATTTGACTTATTTCATGCCTACACAGTAGACGAGCATACGCACAAGCTGATAAATAACATCCATAAATACCGTGACAAGCAACTCAACAAAGACTTTCCAATTTGTGCTGAGATAGTGACGCGCATGGATAAGCCAGAATTGCTGTATTTAGCTGGCATCTTCCATGATATTGCCAAAGGCCGAGGAGGTGACCACTCAGAGTTGGGCGCCGTTGATGCCAATGCCTTTGCCAGCATGCACAAACTTACCCCCTCCGACGCAAAGCTTGTTGCGTGGTTAGTTGAGCATCACTTGCTTATGTCTGTAACCGCCCAGCGTAAAGACATCAATGATCCAGACGTCATTAATGAATTCGCCTCTAAAGTGAAAAACGAACGTCAGCTCGATTACTTGTATTGTTTAACCGTTGCAGATATCCGCGCGACCAATGACAATTTATGGAATGATTGGAAAAACACCCTACTGCGTGAGCTCTATTTACATGCACAGCGAGCTTTAAGGCTAGGTCTTGAGCACCCCATGGATATGCGTGATCAGATCCGTGATAAAAAGGCTCAAGCGATGCAAAGACTAGTAGAACTCGGCTTTGATGAAGCCCATGTCGTACAACTTTGGTCACGGTTTAAAGCTAACTATTTTACAGGCTTCAGTGAAGAGCAAATCTCATGGCAAAGTGAGTACCTACTCTCTCTTGATAAAGAAACTAAATCAGGAGTTGCCGTGTCTGAAAAGCCAATGCATGGTGGAACACAAGTTTTTGTATACGCGCCTTATGAGGCCAGCTTATTTGCCAAGCTTGTGTCTGTTATTGGCAGTAAAAAAGCACAGATCCAACATGCGCAGGTTATGACAACGAAAGATGGCTATGTGGTCTTTAGTTTTGTGATCTTAGAAGTCAATGGCGATGCCATCAGCGGTAGCCGCGCAAAAAATTTACGTAGAGGGCTCGATAGCATCCTTGCAGATCCCAAGAAAAAAATACGGCTCAAGAAAAATCGCTCGCAGCGATTTAAAGACTTTAATATTAAGCCTAAAGTCATTGTACGCCCACATGCCCGTGTCGACAGAAACTTGGTAGAGATACAGGCCGTTGATATTCAGGGTCTATTAACTAAAATTGCGGAAGTATTGCAGGTTCATAACCTTCATATCCACGCAGCACGGATCACCACTGTTGGGGAGCGTGCAGAAGACTTTTTCGTAGTCTCAAATGAACATTATTTAGCATTAAGTGAAGATGAAAAAACAGCTTTACATCATTCACTGATGAAAAAATTAAACGCCGAATCTGAATAAAAGAGGAAACCATGTCGGATTTAAAAAGTATTATTGAACAAGCGTGGGAAAACCGCGATAGCATCACACCATCATCTGTTGCACCTGAAATTAAAAATGCAATTGTCGACTCTCTAGAGCTACTAGATAAAGGCGCTGCGCGAGTTGCTGAGAAAGTTAGCGGTGAGTGGGTTGTTCACCAATGGCTAAAAAAAGCAGTGCTACTGTCTTTTAGAATTCGTGATAATCAGCCAATGAACGATGGCGTAAATCAATTTTACGACAAAGTACCACTTAAATTCAGTGATTATACACCCGAGCAATTCCAACAAGGCGGCATGCGCGTTGTACCTAATGCAGTCGCGCGTCAAGGTAGTTTTGTTGGTAAAAATGTGGTGCTTATGCCTTCTTACGTCAATATTGGTGCGTACGTTGACGAAGGCACAATGGTCGATACATGGGCAACTGTCGGCTCATGTGCACAAATTGGTAAAAATGTTCACTTATCTGGTGGTGTTGGTATTGGCGGTGTTTTAGAGCCACTTCAAGCTAACCCAACAATTATTGAAGACAACTGTTTTATCGGTGCACGTTCAGAGATTGTTGAAGGTGTAATAGTTGAAGAAGGCGCTGTTATCTCAATGGGTGTTTACATTTCGCAAAGCACGCGTATTTATGACAGAGAAACCGGTGAAATTCATTATGGCCGAGTCCCAGCAGGCTCTGTTGTAGTTCCGGGCTCACTGCCTAGTAAAGACGGCACACACAGTCTGTACGCGGCAATCATCGTGAAAAAAGTTGACCAACAGACACGTGAAAAAGTCGGTGTAAATGCCCTACTTCGCTCTGTGCAAGACTAACTCATACCGAGCCGTGCGCCACTTAGGTGCACGGCTGCTTATAAATTCAAGCGTTCAATTCATTATTTTCAACCCTGTCAATCTGTGATTAAAATAGCAATACACCCAAACATGGAAAGACAGAATGATAACAATATTTCGCAAGTACCTTCTTTGCGTATTCATCATATTTTTAGCTGGATGTTCAAATACGACAACCATTCACATTTACGCTAAATACATCCCAGGTGAATCTCTTATTCAATTGAAACAAGCATTAGAAGAAGAAGGTTTCAACGTCGAGACCAATACTCTCGCTTTTCCAACCAGCATTTCCCAAAATACAATGCTTCATTCGCTTATGCTGCAAGACCCAAATGCAGTAGATACTGCCAAGCAAACGGCCAACAAAAGTGGCTTTAAGATCTCAGATATTCAAGCGCTTAAAGAAGGTAACCATTGGTACACCAAAAACGCCATTGCAATTTATCCCTTTCCAAAAGATAAACAGAATAGTCCCCTCCTTAAGGCAGATTTAGCACAGCATTTTAAAACAACCTCATGTGACAATGAATATCAGCTCAAGCTCCATCAAAATGGTGCCTATCAGCTCTCTGGTCAGAACATCTCTGAAGAAAATAAAGGTTTTTTTAAAAGGTACTTGGCACTATGTGCAATATCCATATATGGAGCTCAGACCTTATAAAGGTATTAGCTGGAGCCGCTATTTTGAAATACACCAGTTAGTCACTCGAGATCAAGTCAGTGAAATTGAATTAATACAACTAAAACCGATTGAAAAACACTATGTAAGCCAACATTGCGTTTATGAATTCGGCACGCGTCTTTAATTTTTAAGTTTACCGAAAAAACAAAAAAGGTGAGCCGAAACTCACCTTTTACTTTTATCACTACTGCGTATTACAGGCCGCGATTCATTTCATCAAATTTTGCTTCAATCGTTGTAGAGGGCGGCGCCGTCATTAAGCTCACAACAACAATCGCAATAGATGCGGCAATAAAGCCAGGTACAATTTCATAAATAAACCCACTTGGGCTCTGGCCTGCGATTGTGAATGGCGCATAAATCCAGATAAGCACAGTCACAGCACCAACTACCATACCAGAGAGTGCGCCTGAGAAGTTCATACGCTTCCAAAATAAGCTAAACAGGACCAATGGGCCAAATGCAGCACCAAAGCCTGCCCAAGCATTACTTACCAAGCTTAAAATGGTACTTTCTCTGTCATGCGCAAGATAAATAGCCAGTACAGACACCGCCGCGACACTAATACGCCCTACCATAACCAACTCTTTGTCAGTCGCATTTGGTTTAATAAATACCTTATAGAAGTCTTCAGTTAAAGAGCTTGAACTTACCAATAACTGAGACGAAATAGTACTCATAATTGCCGCTAAAATCGCTGCAAGTAAAAAGCCTGCAATCAATGGGTGGAACAGCAACTCAGATAAAACTAGGAAGATAGTCTCTGCATCTTTAACAACGATACTATTTTCATGTGCATAAGCCGCGCCAAACAAGCCCGTAGTGATCGCACCCACTGTGGCCACAATCATCCAGCTCATACCGATGTTTCTAGCTGTTGGCATATCTTTAACACTGCGAACAGACATAAAGCGAACAATAATATGCGGCTGACCAAAATAGCCTAAGCCCCAGGACATTGCAGAAATGATACCAATCACGCCACCAGCACCAACCCAAGTCAACATCTCTGGATTTAATTCATTCAACGTCGAAATTAACGGTTGTTCTAGTAGGCTAAATGTCACCAAAGGCACTAATACAAGGGCAATAAACATAATGCAGCCTTGTACAAAATCCGTCAGACTCACCGCTAAAAAGCCACCAAATAACGTGTAAAGTACAACAACACCCGTTGTCACATACAATCCCGTTTCGTAGCTCATGCCAAACGAGTTTTCAAAGAGTTTACCGCCTGCAACAACCCCTGATGAGGTGTATAAAGTGAAGAAAACAATAATAACAATCGCTGATACAATACGTAGTGCGTTGCTGTTGTCTTCAAAGCGATTTGCAAAATAATCTGGAATTGTGATTGCGTCATTGGCAACCTCGGTGTAGACACGTAGTCTTGGTGCTACAAGTAAATAGTTTAAGAACGCACCAATTACCAAACCAACCGCTATCCAAGTGCTACTGAATCCAGTTAGGAACATTGCACCTGGCAATCCCATTAAGATCCAACCACTCATATCTGATGCACCTGCTGATAGGGCTGCTACACTAGGTGGTAAATTACGCCCCCCTAACATGTAGCCTGATACATCATTGGTAGATTTACGATAGGCATAAAGGCCAATAGCCAACATTGCAACAAAATACAAAGCCAGCGATATCATCGTGCCAATTTCCAAAATGACCTCCGTTAACAAGAGCTTCTCTCCGAATAACAGTAAACTGACTTCTTAACTGATATTGGAACAAAAGCCAAAAACAAAGGCGCACTATATCATGGCTCCCTCTCACCCCCAAGTAAGTCTGTTTAAATAGCTGCTATTGCACATTTCACACTCTAAAATATTACCCTTTAGTACGAAAATACTAAGAAAGTGTAAATTTTATAATGAAATACGTTGTAGATTGCCTTATATTGAAATGAAATGAAGTAACGATTGGGTGTCTCGTTCCATGTATTTTTATGCCGCTAGGCAACCTATTTTAAACATCAACAAAGAAGTCGTTGGCTATGAGCTGCTGTTTCGCGACGGCGTTGACAATGTATTTCCCAATGTAGATGACGTCGAAGCAACATCAAAATTAATTGAGGGCAGTCAATTTAACTTCGGATTAGAAGATCTCACTGATGGTAAACCTGCCTATATCAACTTTACCCTAGAAACCATAGTTAAAGGTTACCCGACTATGATGGGACGTGATCAGTTGATAGTAGAGATACTAGAAACAGTTCAACCCGGCAAGCGACTGTTGGCTGCGGTACAAGATCTTAAAGAAAAAGGCTACAAACTGGTTTTAGATGACTATAAACATCAGAAAGTGTGGCGCCATTTCTACCCCTACATTGATCAAATCAAAGTAGATATGCTGGTGACTAGCGTAGATGAGATCCATGAGCTTAAAGAAGCTATCGCTCCACATCAAGATATTGAACTTGTTGCCGAGAAAGTAGAAACCTATGAGCAATATCAGCTTGCGCTTGATCTTGGGTTTACCCTGTTCCAGGGGTTTTTCTTCGCTAAACCTGAAATGGTACAAACAAAAGCCCTTCCGCCATCAGAAATGGCTTTAGCTGAGCTTTTATATGAAACATCTAGTGTAGATGTGGACCTAAAACGCATTACGCAAGTCTTCGAGCGCGATGTAAACCTCAGCTATAAATTGTTGCGTTACTCGAACTCGGCAGCTTTTAAACGCAGAGCAGAAATTTCTACGATCAAACAAGCTCTCGTTGTACTGGGCAATCAAGAACTGAAAAAGTTTCTATCTTTATTATTTGCCTCACAAGTTGCCTCAGAAAAACCCATGGAGCTTATCCGCCTGTCGCTTACACGCGCGAGATTCTGTGAGCTTATTTCGATTAAACACAATGAGATGCGTGATACTGGCATGGCATTTTTAACTGGGATGATGTCATTAATGGACGCGATCTTAGATGAAACCATGCAAAGCGTGATGCAAAAGCTCCCTTTGACCATAGACATCAAAGATGCATTGTTACAAGGTGAAGGCATGTTAGCGCAATATTTAAGCCTCGTTATGGCTTATGAGCAAGCCAACTGGGCTGGCGCATCAAAACTCACTGAGCAATTAAATTTGCAGGCTCAATCACTCCCAGAACTGTATTCAGAAGCCCTACAATGGTGCGATCAACAAATTGAGGCAATGGGCATTTAACCCTCACAAATACAAGTGGTGATAGTGTCAGTCACCACTTTTGATACTCTTAAACTTTGCGTTAAATCAATTTCTTTCAACTTGTTGTCATAGTGCGACATTTTGTCACATCCCAACTTGTCCCTGCATCAGTAAAATACTTATCAGAATAAACTATTGATAATTAAATCAACGTGATCATTAAAAATTACGTTGGACATAACTCTGAGGACAAACATGAAGAAGCGTCTGATCTGCACAGCGATAACAGCATCCATTGCTTGGCAAGGACAAGCACAATCCGAACAAACGATGGAACATATCGAGGTCATTGCACCTATGCATAGCCCACTCGATATCAAAACAGATCCTAAAGCAACACGGCAACCTTTGCCTGCGCAGGATGGGGCTGACCTTCTCTCTAGTATCGCTGGTTTTTCACTCGTCAAAAAAGGTGGCGCAAGTAGCGACCCTGTTTTTAGAGGCATGGCGGGCTCTCGTATTAATATTATCACTGACGGTGGTGTCACGTTGGGCGGTTGTGGCGGTCGAATGGATCCTCCTACTGCTTATATTACGCCGCAAACTTACGATACCTTAACCGTCATTAAAGGGCCGCAAACTGTTTTATATGGCCCTGGCAACAGCGCAGCAACCGTGGTATTTGAACGTGAATCTGAACGCTTACTTGAAAGTGGTACTACGGGTTTTGTGAATGCTACACTTGGTGACTTTGGAAAGCGCGTCATAAACAGTGATATAAAAACAGGAACACAAGATTATTTCGCACGAGTTGCTACCAGCTACAGTGAAGCTGAAGATTACCAAGATGGCGACGGCAATAGTATTCATTCAGCATATGAAAAATGGAATTTGGATACACAATTTGCATACACCCCAGATGATACAAGTTTATATAGTTTAAGCCTAGGTCGCAGTGATGGTGAAGTGGCGTATGCCGATAGAATGATGGACGGAAGTCTCTTTGATAGAACGCAAGTTGCTTTAAAAGTATCAAAAAGTGAGCTGAGTGGTTTTGTAACTAGCATCGAAGCTAATGTATTTTATAACCATATAGACCACATCATGGATAATCACAGTTTACGCCAATTTACGCCTAATATGATGATGAAAACACCTGTTTCCTCAAACCCTGATAGAAGCACTTTCGGTGGTAAAATATTACTCAATTCAGAGCTAAACGAGAGAACCGCTTTAGCCTACGGATTAGATCATCAACAAAATCGCCATCGTATTCGGATCAGTCGAGATCTAGAAAATACGCCTATCGACTCATTAGTTCGAAAAGAAACGGCTGAATTCGAGCAAACCGGCCTATTTGCTGAAATTGAATATAGTTTAAGCCAAAATAGTCAATGGGTGAGCGGTTTAAGAGTCGATGAGTGGGAAGCAACAGATAGACGTCAAACCCGTACTGTGATGATGAATGTCGTTCCCAACCCAACAGCAGACCTCACACGAGATAATACTCTAATCAGTGGCTTTACACGTTATCAGGCGCAATCTGAAAACAGCAGTTATTATATTGGCCTTGGCCGCACAGAACGCTTCCCAGATTATTGGGAAGTGATGGGAGGTGGTCGTGGAGCTGTCGATAGCCCAAGTGCATTCCTCGTAGAACATGAAACCACAGACCAATTAGATATTGGTTGGCTTGGTCAATCGAAATCTTTTACCAACTCAGTTTCTGTATTTTTCAATCGAATAGACAATTACCTGCTTACAGATAATCTGTACGAAAAAATGGGCATGGTCAGTAACGTGACTCGTAATATTGATGCACAAACCTATGGTTTCGAGGCAGAGAGCCGCTTCAACGTCAACAAAAACCTCATGGCGACAGCAAGTATAAACTATGTAAAAGGTGAAAATCGCACGGACAATATTGCCCTTGCTCAGCAGCCTCCGTTACAAATTCGCGTTGCGCTCAACTATACAAAGGATAAGTGGCAAATTGGCGGCTTATGGCGAGTAGTCCAAGGTCAGCATCGAGTAGCTATTGGCCAAGGAAATATTGCTGGACAAGATGTCTCACAGAGCCACGGTTTTGGTACACTGGCGCTCAATACGTCATATTCGCACTCTGAAGACCTGGTCTTCAATTTAGGTCTCGATAATGTCTTCGACAAAACATACGCGGAACATTTAAGCCGCTCAGGCGCAATGGTCAGTGGCTACGCCCAAACAGCTAAGGTCAATGAAGCTGGCAGAACAGTATGGTTCAATATGAACTGGAAGTTTTAAGCGTGGCTTAAAATTGAAAAAGCCAGCAAATGCTGGCTTTTTTATTTTGATTAGAGATTTTCTAAAAAATCATCATCAAAGTCTTCTGGCTCTTCTTCCATAGGCGGGTTACCATCATGCAGCTCATAAAGTTGCCTTTGGAAATAGACATCTTTCAAGAAAGTATATGGATCTAATGACTCATTTAATAACTTTTCTTGTGACATCAATGAAGCACGCGCCTCAACCGCTCGAAGTGCGAAAACAATCAAAGTTTGAGGTGTCGTCAAAGCGATTTCAGGTAACACTATATTGTCGACTAAATCCCCAGTAAGGTTTCTAGCAGTCGACGGTCCCATGGCGGGTAACATGAGGTATGCGCCATCTCCTACGCCCCAAACACCCAACGTTTGGCCGAAATCCTCGTCTTTATGCTCTAGGCCCATTTTTTTCGCTACATCAAAAAAGCCCAAAATCCCCACAGTGGAGTTAATTAAAAAACGAGCAACATTAACCCCTGCATCACCCGGCTTTCCCTGCAACGCGGCATTGACTGCGTCAGTAGGAGCAGCAATGTTTGTGGTAAAATTAACAAGGCCACTTCGAACTGGTGCAGGTGTAATTGCAACATAGCCCTTTGCTGCTGGGCGCAGAATATAGGCATCTAGCACATCCATATTAAAATCATAAATGGGCCGATTCATTGATTGTAGTGGATCACGAGGATCTTGCTTCTCCTCAGGGACCTGCGCACAGCCAACAAGCATTAACGCAAGTGCTGCACCGACAATTTTTTTATACATTTAGCTTCCTGTGCTGGTTATAACACGACTTATAGTGACATTAACCTGTTGGTGCGTATCGTTATTTATCGTGATCACGTCGGAAGTGCCTTCAAGCTCACCAGCTTGTGTCATAACCGAGTCATCAACAGAAATACGCGCCGTTATCACAACTTCATTAAAATTCGATAACTTCAGATCTGGCAACATTGCCATACTATCATTCAAAGTGACAACTAAAGGCAAGTTAAAAACTGTAAGTTTTTGCACTGCAAGCGGCATTCTTGGTCCGTTTGCTGCTTTTGCGAACACAAACAAGGTTGCGTTGTCTGGCAATTGACTCACAAGCTTATCATCAATGCGTACCTTCACACTCAATTGAGGCCCAGCTCCAACAGGCACAGTCTCCGTTTCTCCTAATTTGCCTGCGATCTCATCAATACGTTGCTTTATCATGGCGTAACGCGGGTCATTAGGCTGCACGGTTGATAGTAATACCTCAAATGCAGATTTCGCTTCAAGCCAGTCCTCGCGCTCATAAGCAATTAACGCCAACAAAGAAATTGCATCAATATTCTGCGGATCTTTGCTCAGTACACGCGATAGCATCTTTGCCGCGCGATTAATACTCTGCTCAGAGCCTTCAATGAGTAATGCTTGGCTATAGTTTACTAGTACATTGTGATTATCAGGCTGCATGATTAACGCTTTATCGAATGCTTGCATCGCCATTTCATAATCATTTAATGACATAGCAACACGCCCAAGCAACATCCACGCAACGGCATCATCACCACTATTGGCTAGTTTGGTACGCAGTCCCAAAGCAAACGCTTGTAATTCATTTGCTGACAATGGCGTACCCATTTTTAGTACTGCTCGCTCACCATATTCAGGCAACTTTTCAACTGCTTTTTGCCAACTAGCAATTTGTTGATGGCTACCTGTGAAATAGTAAAACACACTACTTACAACCAAAGTAAATGCAACCCCTGTCGCACCTAACACTAAATTATTGCCTCGGGTATCTAACGTTTGCTCTGGCGATAACTCATTGAGAAGACGTCTTTTCATCTCAATGACAGACTCTTCAAAGTCATTGTGTGCAATTCGCTGGTTTTCAAGTTCGCCTTTTAGTTCATCTAACCTTTGATGATAAATTTCAATACGTTGTGCATTTGCATCATGATCAACAGAAACAACTTTTTCTTTGCGTATGAAAGGAGTTACCACAAACAAGCAACTCAATATTGCCAACAGTGCAAACATCCCCCACATGTAAGTTAACTCCATCATTGCTGGCGCTCCTTACGTTGATACTGTGCAATTAATTGCTCTAGGCGTTTATCATCGGCGGCACTCCATGGTTGCTTTATGGCAGCCTTTTTTTGTCTAAAGACGATAAACCCAAAGCCCAAGACAACGATGATCACAGGTAACACCCACAGGATGATAGTGGCAGGTGTCACTGGCGGCTGATAATGCACAAAGTATCCATACCTATCAATCATGTAGTCAATCACTTCCTGCTTCGAGTTCCCTTCGTGAACCAGCGTCAAAACCTTATCGCGTAAATCCTTTGCCACAATTGCATCTGAGTCTGCAATATTTTGGTTCTGACACTTTGGACAACGCAGCTCCAATGTTAGCTCTTTGAACGTTTGGGCTTGCTCTGCATTTTTAAATTCATATTCATCTTCAGCGGCATTGACGACAGCCGCACTCAATAACAGCGCCATCACCAATAGAAATACGACTCTGATCTTCATCATTGCAGCTCCTCTAGCGCAGGTAAAAACTTACTCCGCCACACTCTTTGATTAATATCCCCAGTGTGATGCAGTAAAATAGTCCCCTTTTTATCAACTAAAAATGTCTCTGGAGCACCTGATACACCAAGATCCAAGGCAAGACTTCGTTCTAAATCAAGAATATTAAATTGATAAGGGTTTCCAGCTCGGCTTAGCATGGTGTCCACTTCTTTTCTGAGCGCATTCATATCAAAGTGGTCACCAAAATCAGGGTCATAGGCTTGTTCATAGTACAAACCTACTATTTTAACACCTTGCTCTCGTAGCTTAGTCAAATAACCAAGTTCAGCGATACACGTGGGGCACCATGTACCCCACACATTCATTAAATACACTTCTCCTAATAGATCTTTCTCAGTCCAGCGCTTATTTTCATCCATTAAATCTGGCAAATTGAAACTTGGCATAGTTTGCCCAAGTCGTCCTGTTTGCAATTCTCTTGGGTTACCAAATAAGCCTTGATATAAAAACACGCACAGTAAAACGAAAATTAAAAATGGCAGAAAGCCCAGTATTTTACGATTCATAGTTACGCCTGAGCTCCTTTTTTCACACGACGGCGATAGCGTTTATCTGCCAGTACAATAAAACCTGCCAATGAAATTAAAATCCCGCCTAACCACATCCAACGCACATAAGGCTTATGATAAATTCGTAGTGACCATGCTCCTTGACTCATCTGCTCACCCAGCGCCAAGTACAAATCTCGGAAAAACCCATCGTCAATGGCAGCTTCAGTCATAAACTGCATACCAATATCGTACAAGCGCTTTTCCGCATAAAGTTCTGTAACCAACTCATCATCTTTAAGCACCGTTACGACTCCTGCATGACCGCTATAATTTGGCCCTCGGATCTCTTTGACCCCGTCAAACCGGTACTGGTACTCATTTAACGTCGCAATATCTCCAGGTTTCATGGCAACAGCACGCTCTACCGAATAGGCAGAAGTCAATGTGACACTGGCAATAACAAATGCAAGTCCCACATGCCCTAATACCATGGCCCAGTAGCTCAAACCTAAACGTTTAAAACCTTCAGATATCGAAGCCTGTAACGAGATTTTTTGCAGTAAATCCGATACTGTAGAAAACATTATCCAAACTGCCAATGCCGTTGCCATAAAGGTCAAGGCAGAGACTTGCTCATAGTTAGAAAACAACCAGGCAGCAGTCGCCACAAGGCTAAGCGCAACATTGACCAACCATTTTTTTGCCAATGGAGATAATTTGTTTTGCTTCCAGCGCAACATTGGGGCAATCCCTAACAACAACGCAAAAGGCACGATTAAAATGGCAAACATTTGATTAAAGAAAGGGACACCAATAGAAATCGACCCAAGACCGAGCTCTTTATGGATCATGGGCAGCAAAGTACCTAATAATACAATTAAGGTTGCAACCACTAAGAAAATATTATTGAGCCATAAAGCCACTTCTCGAGAGGCAAAGCGATAACGACCTTCGCTATGAACTTGTGATACGCGTGCGGCATATAAAGCTAAGCTGCCACCTACCACAACCGCTAAGAACGAAAGTATATACAAACCCCGATCGGGATCTGTAGCAAATGCATGTACAGAGACAATGATACCGGAGCGGACAATAAAGGTGCCTAACAAGCATAAACTGAATGCAGTGATTGCGAGTAAAACAGTCCAAGATTTAAACACACCGCGTTTTTCTGTCACAGCCAGAGAGTGCAGTAGCGCTGTTGCAACTAGCCAAGGCATTAAAGATGCGTTTTCTACCGGATCCCAAAACCACCAGCCGCCCCAGCCAAGCTCAGCGTAAGCCCACCAACTCCCTATGGTGATCCCCAAAGTTAAAAATGCCCAAGCAACCATAGTCCAAGGACGCGACCACTTCGCCCAAGTATTGTCTAACTTACCTGTTAAAAGTGCCGCAATGGCAAAAGAAAATGACACCGACAACCCGACATAGCCCATATACAGCAATGGTGGATGTATGATCATGCCAGGATCTTGCAACAGTGGATTTAAATCACGTCCTTCAACTGGGAAGTATGGTAGCAAGCGCTCAAACGGGCTCGACATCCACAAAGTATACAGCATAAAGCCAACGCCAAGAAATCCAAGTACCCCAAGTACGCGCGCTCTGAGCACCCAAGGCAATGATTTTGACATTAAAGCAACCAGAGCGGTCCAGCTAGACTGCATCACTAGCCAGAGTAAAATCGCACCTTCATGTCCGCCCCACGTTGAGGTCACCTTGTAGTACCAAGGTAAGGTGCTACTTGAATGGTGTGCCACGTACGCAACGGTAAAATCATCTGTCAACGTAATATAAATAAGAATACCAAATGAAAATAAAACAAATAAACACTGCCCTAACGCTAAAGAGGGAGCGGCACGCATCAATCTCAAATTACCGGTATAAGCCCCCCATAATGGGAAAATACACAGGAGTAAACTTAGCGCCATAGCTAAAACTAGCGCGAAATAGCCTATTTCTGGGATCATACTAATTCTCGCTATTTAAGTTGTATTTTGGTTTTTCGTGCTTGATCCCCTTAACTGCCTCAGCCACTTCAGAAGGCATATATTCTTCATCGTGTTTTGCCAAGACTTCAAAAGCCTCTATCACGTTTGGCTCAATTAATGTCCCCTGAGCTACGATCCCCTGCCCTTCACGGAACAAATCCGGCAAAATGCCCTGATAACGGATAGTTACCAATGGTCCCGTATCTATAAGCTGAAACTCCACATCAAGCGAAGTCTCATCACGTACTACAGACCCAGGTACAACCATTCCACCAATACGCAGCTTTTGCCCTATTGTTGGCTTTTCTAACTCCGGCCCTTTGCCATTCACTAATTCACTCGGTGTATAAAACAAATTGATATTTTCTTGCAGTGCATAAAGTGTCAAACCCACCGCTGAACCAATACCAAAAATCACCGCCAATACAGTAAACAATCGTTTTTTGCGCCTTGGGTTCATACTTGGGCCTCCATATCTTTGGCCTTTTTAATACGCTCTTCTCTGGCCATTTGAGACTTCACTTGTTGCTTTAATTGTTTGCCTTCATAAAGGGATCCAAATAACAAACCCAATATAATGGCTGCGCAACTGCCAAAAGACAGCCATACATAAAAACCATAACCACCCATGGCGATAAAGTCGCTTAATGATTCAAACTGCATAATCAACCTCGACTAACTAATTGACGGACCCAAGGACGATGCTGCTCGACCTGCATGATTTCATTCTTGAGGCGGATTAAGGTAAGTGTTCCGACTAAAGCCGCAAATCCAAGTATATTGATTAGCAAGGGCCACAACATAGAAGGGTCGATTGCTGATGTATCAAATTTAGTAATTGCGCCACCTTGATGAAGCGTATTCCACCACTCTACTGAAAAGTGAATAATCGGTAAGTTAACCACACCCACAATCGCTAAAATACATGCAGCTTTTCCACCTGCTTTTTTATCTTCAAAAGCATGAAATAGAGATAACACACCAAGATACAAAAATAACAGGATTAATTCTGAAGTCAGCCGTGCGTCCCACACCCACCAAGCGCCCCACATTGGTTTGCCCCAAGCAGATCCGGTGATAAGTGCAATCGCAGTCATAGCCGCGCCCACAGGCGCAATTGCAATGACAGCTAACTCTGCATTTCGGAGCTGCCAAACCAGTGCAATGATGGCTGCAATAGCCATAGAAGAGTATGCCCCCATCGACAAAATCGCCGAAGGCACATGAATAAAGATGATCCGGTAACTATCCTTCTGTTGGTAGTCTGCAGGAGCGTACGCAAGCCCCCAAACCCATCCAACCACAATACATAGCACCGACACCACAACAAAGTACGGAAGCAAGGTGTTACACAATTGGTAAGCACGCTCCGCTTTGGCATAAGGATGTAACCACTTCCACATTTTAACTTACACTCACTCTTAAAGCTGACGATATGGCAATTGGTGCGGTGACTAAAGCGACGGCTAACATCGCACCAAGGATTGCAAGTTGCCCGCTATACGCTAATGACATGATGCTAGTATCAATAGCGGACGTTGCAAAAATAAGTACTGGGATATAAAGCGGTAACACAAGCAAGCTCATCAAAATACCGCCCTTTTGCAAACCGACTGTCAGGCCTGCCCCAATAGCACCGATAAAACTCAACAATGGGGTACCAATTAATAACGTTAACATAGTGGCACCGAGCGCTTGTGACTCTAAATTCATCAACATAGAAAACACAGGTGCCATGACTACCATTGGCAGTCCAGCCGTTGTCCAATGTGCGGCAACTTTAGCCAGCACGGCCAGTGACAATGGATATGGAGAAGCAATCAACTGCTCTAATGAGCCATCCATGTAGTCATCACGAAAAATCTTATCTAACCCTAACATAGTTGATAAAAGCGCGGCGACCCAAATAATACCCGGCGCCATTCGTGCTAATAACCCCGGCTCTGGACCAATCGCAAGCGGGAATAAGGTAATTACAATTAAAAAAAACAGCAGAGGGTTCACTATTTCAGCACGCTGACGAAATGCCAATGCGACATCTTTTTTATAAACGGAGCAAAATAACGTCCAGTATGAATGACTAACTTGCATCAATGACGGTACTCCAAAGCCAAGGTTTGCAAAGAGCTAAACGTATTAGTGAGGTCCTGATGAGTTGTTAACAAAATCGCGCCACCTTTGTCTAAGTGTCGCTGAAACTGTGCCTGTAACATGGCTACGCCCTTTTTATCGAGTGCAGTAAAGGGCTCGTCTAAAATCCACAGACTGGCATTATTGAGCCACAAACGCACCAAAGCAACACGACGTTGCTGGCCTGCAGACAAAGTTCTCACGGGGACATCTTCTAAACCGACAAGACCTAACTTGCCAAGGAGGGTATAAATTTCCGGTTCAGTACTTTTATAACCATGTACAGTTAGCCAATGCATGACATTTTCATAGGCTGTGAGCTGTTGATTAACACCCGTTTTGTGGCCAATAAAAAGTAATGACAGCGCAAATTCATCGTAATCTTCGTTTATATTTTTCTTATTAAACAGAACACTACCTTCATCTGGCTGAGAAAAACCGGCAATAATTCTAAGCAACGATGTTTTTCCTGCACCATTTGGGCCTTCTATTTGCATGATTTGACCAGATAACAATGAAAAGTTAAGTGATTCGAACAAACAACGGTCTTGTTTGATACAAGTTAAAGCCTTAATCTCTAGCAAAATTTGTTATTCTCACGACCCTAAATGTGGGCGTAAGTCTATCATAGTGATATTGTAATACGAATAATACCTTGTGACCGATTACCGAAAATTTGATTTAGAATAATGAATAAGCAAACAATTCCTGTACAACATCCGGCAAATGTGTCACCGACAACATTATCTTCACAAGGTAGCAACAACCAGCCGCAATTAGAAGCAGATAAAACGTTTTTAGCCCGAAATATTGTCATTAAGCCAGACTCGATTCAAATGGAAGTTGCACTTGAAGGCCGATGGCAACCCGTGCGCTTAAGTAGCGAAGCCAATGTTGATCAAGTTCTGAAACTGCCTGAAGCACAATTAAAATTAGATGCGACAGGCACAGTACTGACACTCGCTACACCTGAAGCTAAATTATCACTAAAATCAGCACAATCATTATTAAGTTTACTTGGAGTTTTAAAGGGCTTTGGCGACCACAGCGCTATACAAACCGATTCTCACGTCAAGCAATCACCTAGTTCACAACTGACTTTGCCAAAACTTGGGATCAATGTGCCAATTCCAGTAAGCATTGCAACTTTACTACAGCAAGAATCCAAATTGGTCGCTAGCTTAAGTGCTAAAAATGATAAAATATTGATGCAGGTATTCAATATGTTTGGTGACAAACTACATCAAATGCCTGTTGCAAAAAAAGCCATTGCGCAATTAGTCAGTCAACTCAGTCAGCAAGCCTCTAACTATGTGCAACTCGCCCAAAATAAAGGCACATTGAAACTTGGCCGTCATCAACATGATATTGCACACATCCAAACATCGACACCCATTGAGTTGAAACAATTACAAAAACAGGTATGGCATGGCGCTAAACTCAGTCCACACCAAGATGGCATAGAAGTAGCCATTGCCTCGAAATCGACTAAGGTAAAGCTGGCCACATCGCTAAAAAGTATCCTTCCAAAATTAGATACCCAAGTATTTCAAACTCAATTAAAACAAGCGATTCAGTCATATCAAGAGCAAACCTTACAATATGATAAACCACTCTTTAATGTCTCGTTGGCAGATATAAAACAAACAGTCAAACAAGCACTGCAAGCCATTACACAAACCCCATTTTTTAATCGTGCAGCTTCACAAGCAACAACGCAAGCGCATAGACAACTTAATCAACAAGTTCCGGCTATCGCTTCCACAGTTAAAAACTATTTACATCAACCACTCATTACACCAGCTGCAGTACGACCAAATAATCTGGCTTTGATGGCGCTCTCTGATGGCATTAAGCAAAATTTTGCGGGGCTTGATAAGCCAGTCAATCTGCACGGTTCACAAACACAACAAGGTAATACAAAAACAGTATTAACGACTGCTAAAGACTCACAAAAACCACCTGTTATACACCTTAAAGGTGACGGTGCATCGGCCAATAAAACGCAAAGCCCCCCTAGACAGCCTATGTCCGCCAACACCTTAGTAACAACTCAAATCAGCGGTGCAAAAATACCTTTTGAGATGCGTTTGCAATTGATCCAACAAGTACTTGCAGCTGCCTTGCCAAAAAGCGATGAACTAATTGCTTCCAAGCAGCTGGGCATGACACAAACAAAGTTAGCAGCGCAAACACAAATAACTGATATGATACCACTGCGCGGAGCACAAAAATCGCCAAGCACGGCACCCGCTTCATTGCCTCTAACACACATTCTCAACAAACCATTAAGAGCAGCTTCGTTACAACAAGAGCAACCACCTGACCCCAAAGATCCCGCATTACTCAGCGAGAAAATTTCTGAAAAGATGACCTTTAAAAGTGGTGATTCTGTAGACCTTACACGACTTGTGCACCAAGCTTTTTCACGCTTGATGGATGAAGGAAAGGCAACCCCCGAAATCGTTAGTCAAGACTTATTTAGCCGCCTACCAAGCATAGCTACACCTCTCAATACTAGCGTACCCATGACTAGCTTTACCCAAGCGCTAGACAAGTTAATTGTTGCATTGATGGGTACACAGTTAAGTAGCCAGCATGAGAGCCTACTACCCAAAAATGTATCTCAGGAACAACGAGTCGCGAGTATGGTAGAAACCTTATTCCCAGGCAATAAGTTGCAACAACCAAAGCAATTTATCCAAGCTGTGAATTTATCAGCACAACAAAACTTAGTAGAAGAGTTAGGCTTTATTCAAAACGCCATGTCAGTCAATAATCAAGCTCAAGCGTTGGGTCAAAAATTTGACAGTGAAAGTCAGCTGCTGATCAATTTATTTTTACCAATGAAGACGCCGCCAGAATGCAGACAAAGCGAGCTTCAAATTGGAAAATATAAAAAACCGACAAAGGCTGGGTTACCAGAAAAGCAAGTATGGTTTGTCAGGCTAAACTTTGATTATGAGGCGCTTGGTCAGCTCAGTGTCCAGGCTGAGCTGATGGATAAAGCTGTCGATTGCGAAATTGTCGGCGACAGCCCGAGTGTCTGTCAGCTAGCTGAACCACATTTAGATGCGCTTAGGAGTAAACTGGCTGCTCACGGCTTACAAGTGGGTGATATCGCGCTGCGTGAAGACGCAGTGCAGGTAAAACAGTTTTACGATAAGCACGCTATCGTAAATATTAAGGTATGAATATGGAACAAAAAACAGCCGTTGGGCTCTTATACGAAGCAGGAAAGTCACCAGAGGTAGTCTGCAAAGGCTTTGGCGAACTCGCGGAAGAAATCATTGCCTTAGCCAAAGAAAAAGACATCATGATCCACGAAGACCCTGCACTAGTAAAAACTCTAGGGCAGTTAGATTTACACGAAGAAATCCCCAAAGAGCTTTACTATGTCATCGCTGAATTAATTGCGTTTTCTTATGTACTACGCGGTAAATTTCCTCCAGGTTGGAAAAACTTCCAAGGTAAACTTAATATTAAAGCCTAAAGTATCATCAATTTTATGAATAGATCAGGTTTATGAAGAGGCTAATACCTTATCTGTGCACACGATAAATCGCACGTAATGTTTGATGCAACAAGATATTGAGTTTCAGACCAGCATACAAGCTTCAAGCGAAGTGGCATCTGAATAGCATGTAATCAGTTTTTTGCGGATCTGTAGGGTTGTAGAAGAGAAAGGTGTATGAGGACAGATAGCACTGGATGAACATCATATTTGAACCCATGGTCAAATAAATGATCAGTGCTGATGATATAACAACACTGATCCTAGTATGTAAAATCTAACTTATCTTACGTAAAGCCACATATTCTGCGCATTGTAATGGTATGGACCATTACCACCCACACCCCAGCCATTACCAAAACGTTCGATGATAAATTTTGTATTTGAATAGTCATACACAGACGTTTTGAACTTAGCTGAGTTTAAGAATGAATAATCCTGCCCTGCACCGGTACAACCAGAAGACTCTGCATGAGCCAATACATCATCAGTTAATGAGCTGGCTAAAGGTGTGCAGTTCGCAGAGTTTAAAGTCACCATGTCTAAAATTGCTGCTGTGTCGTTATCTGCAGTTACTAACATTTCTTGTGCGGTATATTTGAAACCTGCCCACTTTTGGTCTGTGATAACATTTGCTTTTTGATCTAATGAGAGTAATTCATCTACTTGGATATTTGGCTGTGTTTTACTTTTAATGCCAACTAGCGTCCACCCACCGCCATGTGTTTCCATATCACAATACACTTGATATGGCGATTGAACATTACTTGGTTTAATTGAATATATTCCGCTGCCAGTGCTTAAACCATTGGCAAGTATTTCTGCACAACTACTGCTTACGAGCTCGGAGTGCTGCTTATGGAAAGTAAAGTTTGCAGATGTTATGTCGCCAGTATCCTTATTATATACAGACAATACATATTTATATTCACCCGCAGGAAATTCTGGTAAAACACTGATCCTAGGCTGTGTTTGAGAAAATACTTGACCAGCAGTTAACGTTAGGTTTGCTGCGTTAGAGCGGTTATAAAGCTCACCATTAGGAAAAACCAGCGTATCATAATACCTTAAGTTCAATACATCATTACCGATATTTTTAATCGCTCTGTCAAAACTTACATTACCACCAGTTACTTCCACAATTGGAGACACGTCATCTGTAGTGGCTTCAACAACAACATTTGCAGATAACGCTGAAGAGAATAAAGCTGATAATAAAAGCGTCACTTTATTTATTTTCATTGGGTAAATCCTTGTTTTTTATAATAAAGTATTGTTAAGACAATCATATTTTATAAACCACTTTCCTAGTTACACCTCATAGAAAATAACACCAGTTAGATATCTTCATAAAAACATAGAGTTTGGAAAGTCATTCACACAGAAGAAAAGTACCACTTTGGGGAGAAAAATAAAGAAAAGAAACAATAAAAAATAAAATATATAGATAAAATTAAGAATTAATTATGAAAAAAGATAACTAAAATACTTAATAAGAAAACAGCTAATGAAATTATAAAATAAACCCAACCCACCAGGGTGGACAAAAAACAACCGCGCACTCTATTTAAAATTAAGAAATTAAATAATATATATTTATTTAAAATAATAACCATGAGGAAAATAACCCACAAAAAATAAAAATCACATTAACACTACTTAGCTTTCCATTACCTATGCAGCCCATCAATAATTAGACCCCTTATTAATTTAATATTAAAGAAAAGAAAAGTTCGAATACACTTACTTTAAGAAAATAACAAATTTTATTTATTAAGGCATACACAGTATGTCATCAAAGGTAAGTATTTAAGAGTTTATAATAAAAAGTCTTAAATCGATTAAAACGACTCATAAAGCCCCGCCCAAACTAATAAACGAGAAAAGGGGTTCGTTACCCAATACTGCTGTAAAGATTTAACTAATCTTCGACTCCACACCCCATCTAAGTTACCGTTAGTCAAATAAATAACAACCCTATAATCACTGAACTCTGCATTAAAAAATGCAGACACCCTTAACAACGCTCCTCCATCATGCCCTACAATGTGCCAATCGCCTTTCTTTTCATAATCCCAGCCAGATACGAAGAAATTAGCCTGTCCATTTAAAAGCTTCTGTGGGTGCCAAAGCTTAGTCAATAACGCCTTATCGACTAATTCTCCTTCCATTAAACTTGATAGAAAAGGTTTAAGTCATAAGCAGTAGAATAAACGCCAGTATGGGCAGTGCTATAGCTTGGGAATACATACTGATTAGGTTTGAGCTTATCACCACTATTTGGCAGATATGAAGGCACAACGTCTCTTGGGACCTGCACAGCCTTTAAGAAAGTATTAGACATCATTAATCGTTCTTGGACTAATGACTCATAAGGCTGGCCTGTAACAGACTCTAGCAAGGCACCAATAAGAAGATAATTAATTTGGGTATACTGTACTTGAGTATTGAACTCAAACACACGCTCTTTATCACCTAAAGCTTTAATAACGTGTTCAAAGTTTTGTGGTGCGCTCACTTGCTGATTTGTAACTGAAAAATATTCAGGTATCCCAGAAGTATGGTTCAACAATGCACTTATTGGAATATCCAGCCATTGACGAGGCAGCTGAACATACTTACCGATTGGTTCATCTAATGAGAGCTGTTTTTTTCTACCAATTGAAAAACAAGGACTGTCGCGAACAGTTTGCTAACAGAAAAAATGGGAAAGACGCTATGCTCATTCAGGGTAGAATCATCCCTGCTTTTTGATGCCTCAAACGCATATTTAAAGGTAATATCACCATTATCGTTAACTAACACTGCTTGAGCTGGGATCCCATGTAACTGTGCATTATTCTCAACTTGATGAATTAACTTATCGCGAAAAGACAAGTCGTTTTGCATACACCCAGTTTGCAACCACAAAGCAATAAATACGACTAATCTATGAGCCACGCATTTTTCCCTGATAAATATCCATACCAATAGTGATCAATCCATATGCCTTGTTAGATACACAATAAATCACTACCTCTTAACAAACCTAATAGCAACTTATGTTTGGACAATAAAAAAGGTGCCTTACAGCACCTATTTTAAGATTTATTGTGTAGAGACATCAACAGCTCAGCTTCGGCTCTAGGGAGCTCACACTCTCTCATTATTTCTTCAAGATCAGCACCAAGCTCAACCATTTTGACTGCGCGAGAGTATATTTTCGCGTCGGGATCGTCATATTTTTGTGCTGCTTGTTGCTGAGCTAACTCTTTAACATAGCCTTCACTTTCAACAAGCCGTTTTCCTATGCTTAATACACTCGCTCTAACTTCTGCGATTTCACTTCTTAAAATACTTATTTGCTCTGTGTCATTATGTACTTGTTTATGTAATTTAATATTACTATTTTGCATCTGTTGCAGGCGTTTACTAAACATGAACAACAAACCCAAGCATAACAAGCTAATAAAGCATGAAGCTATCACCAGTATAATAAGTACATCATTTAACGTTACTGCCGCCACAACTTACAGATGACTCAACTCATCCCACTCATCATCGCTGAGTAGTTTATTAAGGTCAACCAAGATTAACAACTCACCTTCGCGATTAGACACACCCTGAATAAATTTGGCACTTTCTTCAGTGCCAATATTTGGCGCACTGTCAATCTCTGAGCTACGTAAATATACGACCTCAGCGACACTATCTACCAAGATACCTATTACTTGCTTTTCAGCCTCTATAATAACGATCCTAGAGTTATCTGTAACTTCCGCACTCATCAACCCGAAACGGGCGCGAGTATCAATAACGGTTACAACATTACCACGCAGGTTAATGATACCCAGTACATAACTTGGCGCCCCCGGTACTGGTGCAATCTCAGTGTAACGCAGCACCTCTTGTACTTGCATTACATTGATACCGTATGTCTCTTCCTCTAGTTTATATGTCACCCACTGTAGGACTTCATCATTACTATCGGCATTTTTATCTGCAGAAAGTATTCTTTCTTGGCTCATGATTAAACTCCAGATTGATGCTAGTTACTGCTCTCGGCTATCGAGGCCTTGCTCTAGCAACCTATTTAAATTCTCTACGTCAATAAGCGCACACATTTTTTCTTTAATAACGCCTGCAAGCCATGGTCGCTTTCCGCATGCTGTTCGCCACTTAACATCATCAGCTGTGAGCGTAATATTATTGACTAATTTTTCTGCTAGCAGCCCCCACTGACTGTCGCCTAGCATGATTAAATACTGGTAGTTCAGCTGTGACTCCAACTCAGGTGTATACTTTTCTGGCATAACCCAACGAGCTGTATCAACAACATTCAGCTTTTCTTCACGGTTTAGCATTACACCTTTAAACCACTTTGGTTTTCCAAATAATTGGTTAACCTCTGTCAGCTGATGAATTCCACCTAATGCTTGCAATGGAACAGCTAATGTCAGACCTGCAACCTCAAAAAACAAAGCTTGAAACTCTCCTTCAATGAAAGCTTCTTTTGCTGCACTCTGCGCAGGTGCTTGTTCTTTGATAATAGTTGTATTTTCAGTTATCTCAAGCTCTTGGACCGGCAACACAGGAGTTTCTTGCAGAACTTCTTCTACAGCAGCCTCAGAGGTCTCGACTTTCAGCTCAACTTCACCTGCAGGTACTTCAACTACATTTGCTTCTTCAAGCAGTTTTTCTTGCTTTTGTGCATCCGGCACAGATTCAAGCAACCTCGCAACGGGCGCAAGTGCAACATCTTGATCTTCCTCTTCTTGCAACAAGGCGCCAAGATATTGTTTCATCACTTGTTCGTTTGCAAACAGGTGCTTACTCATTCTTACCTCTTTCTAATTCACCAATATGCTCGAGTAACGCTCGATATGCATATACACCTCTTGATTTCGGGCAGAATTGTACCGGAACCTTCTGTGCCAAGCTAGCATCTCTGAATTTTGTATCAACGGGGATAACGCCAGGCCATACTTTATCCCGATATGATTCAACCAAAGATTTATACGCTTCCAAAGATGCTTTGGTGCGTTTATCATACATTGTAGGGACTATAGTATATTGATATTGTTTAGAATGCGAACTTTGCATTAATGTCATTGTGCGCATCATTCTATCCAATCCCTTTAATGCCAGAAACTCGGTTTGCACCGGAATGAGTATACGTTCACTGGCAGCTAAAGCATTCACCATTAATACCCCTAAAACCGGTGGGCAATCTAAGATGGCATAATCATAATAGTCACTAATTTTTGCCAGTGCCTTTTTCAACACCAACCCCATACCTGACCGGTTCCCCATGCTTCTATCTAACGTTGCTATGGCCATTGTTGCAGGTAAAATATCTAAGTTTTCAACAGTTGAAGGGCACAAAGATTGTAATATTTCTTCGCTTTGCATATTGGAGCCGCGAATGAAAATATCATATACGCTCACCTCTAAGTCTTCAGAATCAATTCCAAAGTAATAAGTCAGTGAGGCATGTGGGTCAGTATCAATCAATAATACCCTTTTTCCTTCGGCGGCTAAAATACCCCCTAAGCTTACCGCTGTGGTCGTTTTACCCACACCACCCTTTTGATTCGCAACCGTCCAAATTTTCACTTTATTATTCTATTCCTTTGTGACTTTTCATGACAAAGCTGTATCAAACAAACATATATATCCTAAGCAATACCCAGCTCTTTATTGATGCGCAACGCTACATCTTGAAGTGCAAGGCTTTCAGATGACAGCCCTGCAGCAGCAACGGCTTGAGGCATGCCATATACCACACAGGTTTTTTCATCTTGCGCCCAAATAGTTGCGCCTACCTGCTTCAGCATACGAGCACCATCTCTACCGTCAGCCCCCATACCGGTCAGCACAATTGCAAGTACATCACCTGAGTAAGCTTTTGCAGTACTCGCAAATGTCACATCTACACAAGGTTTATAAGTAATTCTGGGGCTATCGTCTTCAAACACTTTAAGCGTTTTACTCCCACCACGAGCTTCTACCATCATTTGCTTACCACCTGGTGCTAAATACGCCACACCTGGCATCAACTTATCGCCTTGCTCTGCCTCTTTTACCTTAATTTTGCACAAACTATTGAGTCGCTGCGCAAAAGCAGGCGTGAAAGCAGCAGGCATATGCTGAATAAGCAATATTGGATGAGGGAAATTCGCAGGTAATTGAGTCAAAATAGTTTGCAGAGCCACAGGGCCACCGGTGGAGGTGCCAATAGCGACTATCTTGTATGCTTTACCAGACGCTTTGAAATTTCTTTGCAGTGTCGTCTCTTGTGCAGCTTTTTGAAAACTTCTATCTGGCTGAGCCACAGTTGTACTTGAACGTAAGCTAGAAGTTGGCTTCGCAGCGGGGCTAACCGGTGTCGATGGTTTTGCTGACGTCATCGGTCTTGTAAATCGACTGACTCGCTTACGACCAATTTCTTTTACCTTTGTCTGTAATGCTCGCGTGGCTTCTTCACTATTTCGGGCAATATCTTCAAACTTTTTAGGTAAAAAGTCTACAGCCCCAGCGTCAAGTGCATCTAATGTTGCACTTGCTCCTTCTCGTGTTAATGAAGAAAACATTAAAATTGGCGTTGGGTTACTTTGCATTATTTTTTTTACAGCACTGATACCGTCCAATACCGGCATCTCTACATCCATTGTGATCACATCTGGACGTAGCTTACTTGCTTTTTCAACAGCTTCTTGGCCATTAACTGCAAAATCAATAACCTCAATTCCTGCGTCTTTCTCTAGTATTTCACTTACACGACGACGAAAGAAACTTGAGTCATCAACAACTAATACTTTTACTGCCATTGGCATCGCTCTTTTTTAATGTTACAGATCCGAAAAGTGGTGCCTTTAGCACCACTAATTCGGTGACAGCAAAAAGCGTCTAACGCTATTTGCCTGCGTAATGCTTCAACATACTTGGTACGTCAAGAATCAGCGCAATACCACCATCAGAAGTGATAGTGGCACCAGCCATACCAGGTGTGCCTTGTAGTAGGGAATCAAGCGGTTTAATTACCACCTCTTCTTGACCTATCAGTGAATCAACAACAAAACCGACTTGCTGAGTGCCTATTTGTACAATAACCACATGCCCTTCAGCTTTCTTCTGATTAATATCAGTTCCTTTAACTAACCAATGCTCAAGATAAAACAGCGGTATCGCTTTCTCACGAACAATTATTGTAAGTTGCCCATCGACCACATTGGTTTTCGTTAAGTCAAGATGGAATATCTCACTGACGCCGGCAAGAGGTAACGCAAAAGTTTGCTCTCCTACCATCACCATTAGCGTTGGTAATATAGCCAGTGTCAGTGGTACCTTAATTTCAAGAATTGTACCCACACCCAGCTCAGACTGAATGTTCACTTGACCATTAAGCTGCGTAATTTTCGTCTTAACAACATCCATACCCACACCTCGTCCAGAGATGTCGGAGATTTCTTCTTTAGTAGAAAATCCAGGTGCAAAAATTAGGTTATATGCTTCAGTATCTGACAATCTGCTTGCTTGATCCGAATCAATAACCCCCTTGCTAATCGCGATTTTCTTCAATTTTTCAGGATCCATACCCGCACCATCATCTCTGATAGTTAACAGAATATGGTCACCTTCTTGCGATGCTGAGAGCGTAACAGTACCTGTGCGTGATTTTCCACCCGCTTCACGTACATCTGGCATTTCAATGCCATGGTCAACAGAGTTTCTAACCAAGTGAACCAATGGATCTGCCAAAGCTTCTACTAAGTTTTTATCTAGATCTGTATCTTCACCCTCTAGAATCAAGTTGATGTCTTTTTTAAGGCTACGAGCAAGGTCTCTAACAACACGCGGGAATCGGCCAAATACTTTCTTAATTGGCTGCATTCGGGTTTTCATAACAGCACCCTGCAAGTCTGCCGTGACCACATCTAAATTCGATATGGCTTTACCCATGGCTTCACTATTGCTGTTATTTGCTAAGCTCACTAAACGATTTCGAACCAATACAAGCTCACCCACCATATTCATGATCTGGTCTAGCCTTTTTGTATCTACTCTAACCGTTGTTTCAGCTTGTGCAGCTGGTTTTTTTGGTGCTCCGCCTTTTGGCTCTGCTTTTGCAGGCGCAGGTTTTGGAGCCGCTTTGGCTGCTGGCTTAGGTGCCTCGGCTTTTGGCGCAGGTTGCGGCTTAGCTACTGGTGGCGGTGGCGGTGCAGCTTGTGGAGCTTGTGGAGCTTGTGGAGCTTTTGCAGGCTCGGAAGTAGCCTTACTTTCCTCTAAATTCTTTGGCGCTTGACCTTTACCATGAAGTTCATCAAGTAACGCTTCGAAATCTTCATCATTGATTTCGTCATCACCACTTTCTTGTGAACTTGCAGATGCTGTGGGAGCGGCAGGTGCTTCCGGCGAAGCACTCTGAACTGGGGTGTCTTCACTCGACGCAGCACCAAACTTACCAACGCCATGAAGTTCGTCTAGTAAACTATCAAATTCATCATCGGTAATGTCCCCATCATTCGCATTTGCTGGCGGAGTGGACGGTGCCACAGGAGCTGCCTGAGGTGCTTCAACGGCAGGACCATTGCCTGACCCATGAAGCTCATCCAACAAGCTTTCAAATTCTTCTTCTGTAATTTCATCAATGCTATCTGAGGTTGCAGGCTCTGAGCTCTCCTCACTACCTATATCAAACAGCACATCATCTTCAGCTTCCTGGACGGGCTCGGGTGGCGGTGCTTCAGCAACAGGCTCAGCAGCTGGTGTTGAAATTACCTCATCAGCAGATTCTGGCTGACTTAATTTATGTAAGACGTCGAGTAACTCTTGGTCTGCAGGTTCCGGTTGCTCTCGATTTTGTATGCAAGCGAACATGTCGTTAATGGTATCAAGTGACTGTAATATCACGTCCATTAATTCAGGGTTGACAGAGCGTTGGCCTTGGCGCAAAACATCGAAGACATTTTCAGCACCATGACAAGCGTCTACCAGCTCGTTCATACCTAGGAAGCCTGCTCCACCTTTTACTGTGTGGAAGCCTCTAAAAATTGCATTGAGTAGATCTTTGTCATCTGGGTTATTTTCTAATTCAACAAGTTGCTCAGATAACAGTTCGAGTATTTCTCCAGCTTCAACAAGAAAGTCTTGTAAGATATCTTCATCGACTTCAAAGCTCATTATTATACTCTCCTATTAGAAACCCAAACTAGATAACAAATCATCAACTTCATCTTGACCAGACACAACATCGTCTCGTTCCTCAGCGTCAATGATAGGTCCTTCAGGACCCGCTAGTTCATCAGTGGTGGTTTCAACTACTTCTTGTGGTTGTTGAGCCGTGCTAAGTTGACCCACTTCTGACGTGCCAAACACAGTTAAAAGATGAATTAAGCTGTCTTCGACTTCTCTCACCAGTTCTATGACTCGACGAATAACTTGACCAGTCAAATCTTGATAATCTTGTGCCATTAAAACATTGGTCATCAAGGTCTGTAACTCGTCAGTACGGCCTTGTGAAGATTGCATAAAATCATTTAAGTCGTGACAGAGAGATTTAAACTCTCCAAGCTGAATGTCACGACTCATCAACCTATCCCAAGTAGGCTTTATTTCAGAAAGCTCGTCAGCCAACTGTTGAGCAAGCGGTAAACTAGCTTCCACCGCATCCATGGTCTTGTTCGCCGCATTTTCTGTCATTTCCATGACATAGTTTAAACGTTGCTTTGCATCTGGTAAGGCTTCTGTAGTTAAGTCTGATAAACGCGTGTCTAACTCGAAGTTTTTCAACGACTCGTGTAACTGACGTGTCAATTTTCCGACTTCAGCAAATAACTCAGATTGTTCTTTGTTAGTTGCTTCAATTAAAATTTGATCAGCTTTTTCTTGTTCACCATTCTCAAGATACTCAACAAGTTGCTTTGCTTGCTCTAATGTAATTTGTGGCGCAGAGGATTCTGACATAAGCCTATCCTTACTTGTAACTAGCCTAAGCGTTCAAAAACTTTTTCTAACTTAGTTTTCAGTGTTCCAGCGGTAAAAGGTTTAACAATGTAACCGTTTACCCCAGCTTGCGCTGCTGCAACAATTTGTTCTTTTTTGGCTTCTGCAGTTACCATTAATACTGGGATATGCTTGAGGCTATCGTCAGCTCTTATTGCTCGAAGCAAGTCGATGCCTTGCATGCCAGGCATGTTCCAATCAGTAACAACAAAGTCAAATTCTTGATTTTGCAACATTGGAAGCGCAGTGCTGCCATCATCTGCCTCTTGAACATTTGTAAAGCCTAAGTCTCTCAACAGGTTTTTGATAATTCTTCTCATTGTAGAGAAATCATCAACCACGAGAATTTTCATGTTCTTATCCAAAACTTCCTCCGGTGAGGTTTGAACCTATAAAAAAATAAAATGTACTCTAATTTATCCAGTCATTTATCTTGGCTCTGAGTTTAATCATTGCCTGACCATGAATCTGACTAACTCGAGATTCGCTCACATCTAGGATCTGGCCAATCTCTTTTAAATTCATTTCATCGTTGTAGTATAGAGATAAAACCATTGCATCTCTCTCTGGCAACGTTTTAATTGCCTCTACTAACGACTCATTAAAGCGCTCATTCTTAACGTTATTGAATGGTTTGTCTAGCGCTAAATCGCTGCCCGCAGGTGAAATTACGTCTTGGTCGACTCCTAGGTCTTCAATACCAATAATCTTACTTGCATTCACGTCATGTAAAATATGATGGTACTCATCTAAGGGAATATCAAGTTTTTCAGCGATTTCAGTGTCTTTAGGCTCGCGACCTAAGGCGGTTTCTAACTCTGAAATTGCTTCTGCGACCATACGACTATTTTTGTGGACAGAGCGTGGGGCCCAGTCTCCACGGCGTATTTCATCTAACATAGCACCCCGAATGCGGATGCCTGCAAACGTTTCAAAGCTTGCGCCTTTGCTGGCATCAAAATTTTTTGTTGCCTCAATCAAACCTATCATGCCTGACTGAACTAAATCATCGAGTTGAACGCTCGCAGGGAGCCTTGCAAGCAAATGACAAGCAACTTTTTTGACCAAAGGTGTATGACGCTCGACCACCTTGTTGAGGCGGTCTGCTGTTTGATATCCCGCCATTCGATTGACCGGTGTAGCCATAATTACCCGTTAACTAACTGCTCAATGAAAAACTCTAAATGACCTGAAGGCTGATGTGGCACTGGCCATTTCACAGCTTTGCTCGCTAACCCTCTAAATGCCACGGCAGCAGGAGAATTAGGGTAGAGTTCAACAATTGTTTTTTGGCGGCGCGAAGATTTGCGCATGTTTTCATCGAAAGGGATTGTAGCGACGAGTTCCAAGGCAACATCTAAAAATCTATCCGTCACTTTTGAAAGCTTCGCAAAAAGCTCTTGGCCTTCTCGAAGGCTTCTTACCATATTCGCTACAATTTTAAATTTATATACGCCATGCTCTCGGCTTAACACCTTGATCAGTGCATAAGCATCTGTGATCGAAGTCGGTTCGTCACAAACCACGACCATGACATCTTGGGCGGCTCGAGAGAAACTTAAAACCATATCGGAGATACCTGCTGCGGTATCCACAATTAAAACATCGAAATCGTTGCTAAGCTCACTGAAGGCGCGAATTAAACCAGCATGCTCTGCGGGACTTAACTCAACCATATTTTGAGAACCTGAGGTCGCTGGGACAATTCTTATTCCCGCAGGGCCTTCAACCAATATCTCATCCAGCTCACATTCACCGGATAGCACGTGAGATAAGTTGCGCTCTACTCGCAAGCCGAGCATCACATCACAATTCGCTAATCCAAGGTCAGCATCTAAAACTAATACTCTATGGCCCTGTTGTCCTAACGCAATTGCAGTATTTAATGAAACATTAGTCTTGCCGACTCCTCCTTTACCACCAGTTACTGCTATTACTTTTACTCCGTGGTTACTTTTTTGATTCATTTTACGCAGGCCACTTGCTTGATCTAAAACTGTATTAATCATACATTCCTACTGTCTGGGACGCCACTGCTTCACGTCGTGAATGTTGTGCTTTTGTTCTTTTTAAATACAACTGCTCAGCCTTTTTAACTAATTTTTGAGCATTTGCAACACGAATGTCCTCTGGCACTCGCTGTCCGTTGGTAAGATACCCTATTGGCAGACGATTTTGAATCGCAATACTAATAATCTCACCTAAACTTAGACATTCATCAAGTTTTGTAAAGATGCAACCACTCAAATTTACTTTTTTGAAATGGTTAACCGTTTCCTGCAAAACATGCATTTGCGATGTCGCGCTAAGCACCAAATAACTGCGAATATCTACGCGTGAACTGCGCATCAATGTATTCAGTTGCTCGGTTAAACGCAAGTCTCTTTGACTCATGCCTGCAGTATCTATTAATACTAGTCGCTTATTTCGCAAATGATAAAGAACTTCTGCTAACTCATTTGCATCTTTAACTTGCTTAACCGGACAGCCAATAATTCTACCATAAGTTGCTAACTGCTCGTAAGCACCAATTCTATATGTATCTGTGGTAATTAATGCAACTTTATCAGCACCATACTTCTGCGCGCCAAGCGCTGCCAACTTTGCAACCGTCGTTGTTTTACCCACCCCTGTTGGGCCGACCATCGCATAAACACCGCCTTGACGAAGGATGTCATTATTGGTGGTGTGCATCTGATTTACGACCATATTTAAAAGTGCATTCCACGCTTCTTTTCTAGAAACGTCATCAGGTATAAAACATGCCATTTGCTCAGCTACTTCCGAGCTTATTCCCATGCCTTGCAAACGATTGATTAAACAAGCTCTGGTTGGATCTCTGCGATCCATCTCTTGTTTCATTAGACCAGACACCTGATATTCAAGTAATTGACGAATGGCATTCATCTCATCACGCATAGAGCTCATTTCATCTTGAGATGCGCTATTTGTCGTTGGCTGTGCATCTATATCGGCTTCTAATTCGTCACCAAAATCCCAATCAGATGTTAAGGGGTCTGTTTGTTGTACAGGGCGAGTACGTGTTGGGCTAGGCTGAGCCTGCTGAGTCTGCTGAGTCTGCTGAGTTTGGTTATATACTGGTCTTTGCTCTTGCTGAGGTTGGAACAAGTCACCTGTATCAATACCTGACTGTGAAAACATAGAAGCAAGCTCAGGAGAACGAGGTTTTGGAGCTTGACGCTCTAAGAGCGCTTCTAGGCTATCAGCAACTTTTGCCTGTGGCTGTGCTTGAGGGCGACGTGTTTGAGGCTTGACCACTCGAGCTGGTTGACTATACGTTGACTTTTGCGTTGCAGCTGGACCTGGTTCAGGGCGTGCTTCTACTGGTGCAGGTTGAGCCTGTGGTGCAACTCTATCATTATCAATAGCTGCGACAATTTCAACACCGTCAGCTAGTTTTTTGTTTGACATGATTACAGCATCCGCACCTAATTCATCTTTTACTTCTTTCAAAGCCGTACGCATATCTTTTGCGAAAAATCTTTTAATTTTCATGACTCAGCACCTCGTTCCTCTATTATTGCCCAACCGAGCTAATAATCTTGATTTGTCTCTCGTCCGGTACTTCCTGATAAGACATCACTCTTAAACCAGGAATCGTATGCTTAACAAATCGAGATAAAACACTTCTTAACATACCTGAGGTTAATAAGATGGACGGCTCGCCTAACATTTCTTGCGTTTGATGCGCTTCTCTCAATGAACCTTGAAGTCGCTCTGCAAGACCTGGCTCTATGCCTGCCCCCTCATCACCTGCGTTCTGAAGTGACTGATGCAACATCTGTTCCAACTCAGGCGCCAATGTTATGACAGGTATCTCATCAGCGTTGCCAACCGCGTCTTGAACGATAAGTCTACGTAGTGAAATTCTTACTGCAGCCGTTAGTACATCAGGGTCTTGGCTTCTTGGTCCATACTCAACTAAAGTCTGCACAATTGATCTCATATCTCTAATAGCCACACCCTCGTTAAGCAAGTTCTGGAGTACTTTCACGATTGTAGTCAGAGGTAAAACATCTGGCACTAACCCTTCAACAAGGCGTGGGTGAGTCTTAGCAAGCATGTCTAATAAGTTTTGTACTTCCTCGTGACCTAATAACAGTGACGCATTATTAGTCAGTAATTGGCTGATATGCGTAGCAACCACAGTCGCCGCATCTACTACTGTATACCCTAAAGAATGTGCTTCATCTTTTTGATCCGGTTTTATCCACACGGCATCTAGACCAAAAGCTGGGTCCTTTGTCGCCACACCTTGAAGAGGGCCAAAAACTTGACCTGGGTTAATTGCAAGCTCATCGCCATGTTTTAGCTCTCCATCCCCTGAGCCAACCCCCATCAATGTAATCTTATATGCATTTGGGTCTAGCTCAAGATTGTCACGAATGTGTACTGGCGGGACAAGAAATCCAAGTTCTTGAGATAGTTTTTTACGTACACCTTTAATGCGACTCAACAGCTCGCCACCTTGCGCTTGATCTACTAATGGGATCAATCGATAACCTACTTCAAGACCAATTACGTCAACAGGTTGAACATCATCCCAACCCAACTCTTTTTGATCTTGTTGTTTGTTCGCAACCTGAGTGCCTTTCGCTTCTGATTCAGCTTGCTCAGCAGCAGCTTTTGTCTTTTGTTGCTTTGAATAATAAGCAAGTCCACCAATCAGGCTGCCTAATCCAAGGAAAGCGACATGAGGCATGCCAGGAACTAAGCCCATCACAATCAAGATACCAGAGGCAATGTAAAGTGACTTTTCGTTACCTAACTGCTGAGTTACCTGCTCACCCATGTTGTGAGATTCATTTTGACGCGTTACAACAATCGCGGTACCGATGGATAACAAAAGAGAAGGTAGCTGTGCCACTAGACCATCACCTATTGTTAGAAGTGTATACACTTCCATCGCACGTGAAAACGTCAGGTCATGCTGCACCATTCCGACGAATAATCCGCCAATGATGTTAATAGCCAAAATAACGATGCCCGCAATGGCATCACCTTTTACAAACTTACTGGCACCATCCATTGAGCCATAGAAATCGGCTTCTCTTGTAACTTCATCACGGCGAGTACGTGCTTCTTCTGCTGAAATGAAGCCTGCATTTAAATCGGCGTCAATTGCCATCTGCTTACCCGGCATCGCATCAAGGGTAAAACGTGCTGATACTTCTGAAATACGGCCCGCACCTTTGGTAATTACTACAAAGTTAATGATTATTAAGATAAGGAATACAACTAAACCAACGGCATAGTTACCACCAATCACCACAGAGCCAAATGCCTCGATTACTTTACCCGCGGCATCTCCACCATTGTGGCCTTCTAGTAACACAACCCTTGTACTGGCTACGTTTAATGCTAATCGCATTATGGTCGCAATAAGAAGCACAGCGGGAAACATACCGAACTCAAGCGGTTTCATGGTATATACGGTGACTAACAACACGACTAAAGCTAAAGCTATATTGAAAGAAAATAAGATATCCAAGAGAAATGGGGGCATAGGTAAAATCACCATACCCAAAGCAGCTAAAACCAGCAAAGGGGTACCGATGCCTTTAGCATACTCTTTTTTATCTCGATTAATCTGTTGTAGAACCGCTTTAAAATCCATAACTTATCAACTTCAATTTATTGACGCAGATTAGTTAAAGCAAGCTTTGTTCCAACTATTAATGTTTTAGATCATCAGGGATAGGTAAGTCTTTACTCAACGCAGTAGGCCTTCTGCCTCTTCCCTTGTTGAACTTTTTGAGCTGAAAAACATATGCCAAGACTTGCGCGACCGCGGTGAACAACTGATCAGGTATTTGATCACCCACTTCTGTCGTATGATACAAAGAACGGGTTAATAGAGGAGACTCAACAATCGGGACTTCATTGCCTTTAGCGACTTTACGAATTTGCATTGCCAATTCATCCACCCCTTTTGCAATAACAATAGGTGCACCCGCCTTTTCTGTATCGTACTTTAATGCAACGGAGTAATGCGTTGGGTTTGTTACTACAACATCAGCGTCTGGCACATCTTGCATCATACGCCGTTGTGACATTTCACGCTGCGTCCGTCGGATCCTCGCTTTAATCTGCGGGTCACCCTCAGAGTTTTTATATTCGTCTTTCACTTCCTGCAATGTCATTTTTAACTGTTTATGATGCGTATGACTTTGATAAGGTGCATCAATAGCAGAAATAATAATCATGGTGCAGCTGAGTGCCAGGAAAAGCCAGGCCAAAATCTCCAAAGAGTGAATAACACTGCCTGGAACTGATTCAATGCTCAAGTGTAAAATGTCATAAAACATCCACTTGATAAACAAAATTGCAAAACCTGCGACTAACACAAACTTCAAAATTGACTTAACAAGCTCCACCGCAGCTTGGGGACCAAACATCCGTTTTATTCCCTTTAGTGGTGACATCTTGCTTGCTTTAGGCGCAGCGGCTTGCCAGCTAAAGTTAAACCCTCCCAGCAAAGTATTTCCAATAACACCGGCCACTGCAATAATCAGAACAAACATAGACATAGGGAAAAACAACTCGGAAAAGGCATCCCCCCAAACCGAAAACATTTTTGTTGTATCGTATGTTTCATTTCTATTTAAAGTTAGCATTCGGCCCATGATATTATATAGGCCTTTGGCAATATCCGCGCCATAAAGAATGAGCGCGACCGCAGAGAAAATTAAAACAAACGTCGTGCCCAACTCTTTAGAGCGTGCCACCTGCCCCTTTTTTCTAGCATCGCTTATTTTTTTTGCGGTGGGCTCTTCGGTACGTTCTTGACCCGAATCTTCAGCCATCTGACTCTCCTATACTGAGCAACCAATCAAGTTACACATTAGCTCTGTCATTTTAAGCCACTGAAATTCATACTGCATGGTAAAATTACCGAGCGTTGCCCAGATAATCATTAACCCTGCAACCAAAGTAAATGCAAAACCGACCGAGAAAATGTTCATCTGCGGCGCTGCTCGAGTCATAATGCCAAAAGCGAGATTAATTACGAGCATAGCGGTCAATGGTGCTAGAGATAACGACAGCGCAGTAGCAAATAACCATGAGCCCCATTTAGCAATATCATAGTAATTATCGACATGCCACCAATCACCACCAATTGGCCAAGATTGAAAACTAAATATAATCATTTGAAACATCATCAAATGACCATTGAAAACAAAAAAGAGTAGTGTGGCCAAAATTAAGTAAAACTGGCCTACTGCAGGTACACTCAATCCATTTGACGGGTCAACTACTGATGCAAAACCCAAACCGGTTTGCATCGCTAAAATTTGACCTGCCAATATAAATGTATTGAGTAACAACAAAGATGCAAAACCAATCGCGACTCCAATGATCATTTCTTGGATAACAACCAATATCATATGAAATGAAAATAAGTCAGTGAATTGAGACTGAGGGATAGCTGGCGCCACTGCCAGTGTCACGACCATTGAAAGGCATATTTTAATACGCTTAGATACACTCTGAGCACCTAAGCCAGCCATTACCATGATCATCGAACTGATACGAATGAAAGGGATTAAATAATCACTTAGCCCCTGCATGATATCCGAAAATAAAAACTCCATTTTAGCCTGCTATTTCAGGGATCCGCATAACCATTAGTTTGAAAAAGTCCATCAGCTCTTGCGTCATCCAATGACCACCAACGATTAAAGCAACCAGTGTAATGATGAGTTTTGGCAAGAAACTTAAAGTTTGTTCATTGATAGATGTTGCGGCCTGAAAGACTGATACCACTAGGCCGACCATCAAACCAGGTACAACAATTGCTGACACAAGTTTAATCACAACAAATAAAGAGTCACTTAAAATATCAACGAATACTTCCGGTTCCATCTTAAACCCCCAAGCCAAAGCTTCTGGCCAGCGTTCCCATGACTAATGACCACCCATCCACTAATACAAAAAGCATGATTTTAAATGGTAATGAGACAATCATAGGAGACAGCATCATCATACCCATAGCCATTAATACACTAGCAACAACCAAGTCAACTATCAAAAATGGGATGAAAAACATAAACCCAATAATAAACGCGGTTTGCAATTCACTGGTTACAAATGCCGGAATAATCACAATAAACGGCGTATCTTCTGGGCTATCTAATTTGTCATAGCCGGCAATTTTAGCAAAAGTCTCCAGATCTTTTATCCGCGTTTGAGAAAGCATAAACGCCTTCATTGGCTCTTTGGCAGCGTGAAGCGCTTGGACAGACGTCATTTCCTCATTCATATAGGGCTGAACAGCTTCGTCGTAAATTTTACTAAAAATCGGAGCCATGATAAAAAAAGTTAAAAACAACGACATTCCAACTAAAATCTGATTAGAGGGAGACTGCTGTAAGCCAATTGCTTGACGTAATATCGCCAATACCACAATAATGCGTGTAAAAGACGTCATCATGATTAACGCAGCAGGTATAAAACTGAGCGCCGTCATGATAGCCAAAACTTGAATCGTTACTGAGTATTCTTGAGAACCATCGGGGTTTGTAGTTACGCTGAGCGCTTCGATGCCATCATTAGCGCTCACCTGCGGTAGAAATAGGGTCAATCCAAATAGGATTAGGAATCGAAGCATCATATTCACTTTGTTTTTTTTATGGGTTGATTCATAAAACGACTGAGCTCCTTCACAAAAGGGGCCGATTGGTTTTCGCTTAAAGGGGTTTCTAATTGATATAAATAGTTTATATTTTGAGGCGTAACACCAAGTAAATGTTGCTTTTCGTCGATTTCGATGACCAATAACCTTTCTCGCGTGCCGAGCGGTAAACTACGAATTACTTTGAAATCTTGATTGTTCCCCACATTGGGGTTAACTCGCTTGACTAACCAAGCTAAACCTATTATCAGAGCAACAATAGAAGCCAACGAGAGCATCACTGTGACGATTTCCAAACTCGGTCCCTGAGGCTGCGATATCGCAGCCGCGCTTGTAAACATTATCCAAGTCATTTTAAATCGCTTATCTGAGCTTTTTAATTCGCTCGACTTGGCTAATAACGTCGGTTAAACGAATACCAAACTTGTCGTTTACTACAACCACTTCACCGTGCGCTATCAAAGTGCCATTGACCAATACATCCAGTGGTTCACCCGCAACTCGATCCAGTTCCACAACCGAACCTTGGTTCAGCTGTAATAGGTTTCGAATATTGATCTTAGAACGTCCAACTTCCATTGAGATGGTTACTGGAATATCTAGAATTGTATCTAACTTTCTTTTTTCATCGGCACTTAGGTTGGCATTGCTTTCTTCAAGCTCTTCTAGCTCAGCAACTTCAGCGCTGCCTTGATCGGTATCTTCAGCCTCTGCAAGCGCTGCCGCCCATTCGTCCATTGTATCTTGATCATCACTCATGCACTTACTACCTTAAAAACTTGATCACCAGTCAAGATCCACACCTTCTGATAGGTGCAAATCTTCTTCTAATTCAGCTAATTCTGCATCCGAATCGAGCTTTTTACCGCCTTTGGTAAAGACATGAAGCTCGGACTTCACAGATTCCGGACGCTTGATTTTCTCACTTATTTGTAATGCGACGTTATCTCTTGAACGGCCCATCTTCGCCCTAAAAGTAGGTAACTCTTCAACAAATACTGTAATGTGTTCCGGCATCTCTACAGGAATAATGTCTCCAGCTTTCAGTTCCATTATTTGCTGCAGCGATAAATCCACTTCTAGCAACTGCGTTGACATTTCAACTTCTACATCCATGATTTCATCACGTAGGGCCTTACTCCAACGTAAATCCGTATCTTCAGTATCTGATTGAACACCGGCATCGAGTAATTCTCTGATGGGCTCAAGCATAGAGTAAGGTAATGAGATATGAAAATCTCCTCCCCCACCGTCAAGCTCAATATGAAAAGAGCTTATTACAACCACTTCCGTTGGCGAAACGATATTCGCCATTGCAGGGTTAACCTCTGAATCTAAATATTCAAATGACACATCCATTACTGGCGCCCAAGCTTCTTTGTAGTCTTCAAAGATAATCTTAAGTAACATTTGAACAATACGACGTTCAGTAGGCGTGAACTCACGTCCTTCAATTTTGGCATGATAACGCCCATCACCACCAAAGAAGTTATCAACCAAGATGAAGACTAATCGCGCCTCCATCGTGATTAGGCCAGTCCCTTTAAGTGGGCGAAACCGCACCATATTCAAGCTCGTCGGTACAAACAGTGTATGGATATACTCACCAAACTTGAGCATTTGAACGCCATTGATGGACACCTCAGCTGTGCGTCTCATCATATTGAACAAACTAATGCGCATATGTCTTGCAAAACGTTCGTTTACAATTTCAAGGGTAGGCATTCGACCACGAACAATGCGGTCTTGAGAAGAGAAGTCATACTGTAAGGCATTTGCGTCCTCACCGTCTTCTCCCGTGGATACTTCATCTTCTTCAACTTCATCGACGCCATGGAGTAGCGCGTCGATTTCATCTTGTGATAATAAGTCGCTCACAATATCGTCCTACTGCATTACAAAACCAGTAAACAGCACACGTTCAATAACTTTGCTGCCTTCGACGCCTTCCATTGCAGCTTGCACTTTGTCCAATGCAGTCAGTCGAAGCGTTTCTTTGCCTGCACTCGTACTTAATTCATCTGCGGTCGTAGTAGAAAAGACCCCCAATAAAGTGCCTTCAATCAAGGGAATGTGTTTTTTAGCCACCTCTTCATTGACATCACCTCGCACAAGTAATTGCACTTTAATCTGCACAATTCTATCTCTACTTGCACCTGGTACATTGAATACAAAAGGCCTTGGCATCGCAACATACAAAGCACTACCCATTTCAGCTGCATTTTGCTCACTTAAGTCTTCTTGAACAGCTGTTGACTCCTCCGCAAGTGAAGCTTCCTCTTCCTCACCACCTGACATTAAGAAGAAACCCGCTACACCACCTAAAATCACTACCACTGCTGCAATAATGATGATGAGTTTCTTTTTCGACCCACCCGCTTCTTCTATTTCTAAATCGGTTTCTTCTGCCATATATGCGCTTCTTATAATTCAATATTCTTTTTTAATGATAGCAGTTGTTAAGCATAGTAATCTATCGCTGAGTCACTTTGTTTTCTGCTAGTCACTGATTGTTCTTTATTATTTTGCGCTTCGCTGCTCTCATTAGCAAGTTTTCCGTGACCATTTTGCTCATTCCCTTGCTGACCACTGCCTCCTTCGGCCTGTTGTTCGATATTGCTGTCACCGAGTTGAATACCTTGTTCCTCTAACATTTCTTTAAGCTTTGGCATTGATTCTTCAAGTAACTCTTTTGCTTGCTGGTTTTGTACTACAAAGTTCACCTGTGCTTGCTCTGCATCAGAGCGAATGCGAATGTGCATACTCCCCAACTCCGCCGGGTTCAAACGGATTTCAGCTTCTTGATTATTTAAGTTAATCATCATGTTAACTTTATCCTGAAGCATTTTTGCCGCATCACTCTTTGCTAGGTTAAGGCTTTGCATCAAAGCAGGGTCAGCTTGCAATTTAACCTGAGCTGAGGTTTGTTGCTGAGCCGTTTGTTGAACTTGGCGAGTTTGCTCTACTTGATGAATAACTTGCTCAAATTCCTCTTTACTCTGAATTTGCTCTGAGCCTAAGCTTCGGATCGCTTTAAAAATATTTTCAACATTAGCATTGGCAGTTTGACGTTGGTTACCACTGTTATTTTGTGACTGCTCACCATCTAACTCCGTAGCTATTTCAGGGGCTTCCTCACTTAACACCATGTCTGCGCTTTGTTTTGTAGGTTCAGTCACAATCGTCTCTTTCATAGATGTAACTTTAGTAGAATTGTAGCTCATTTCAGGCTTAGCAACCTGTTGAGTAGTGAGTTCAACCGCTGCATTACCCAACTTGACTTTAGTATCAATTGACTTATCTGTTATTTGTTCTGTGTCCTCAATACTTTTTGGTTGCTTTGAATTTGCATCGGGTGCTGGTTTACCCGTTACTAATGTATAGATCGCACTTTCTAAGCGCTTTACCTGAGGTTCAGACGCTTTATCACCGCTTAACTTTTCATTTAAGGCGCTCTCCAATTGCTTTTTCTCTTGAGGAGAGAGTTGCTCAACCATGGCTTTTAGTTCAGAGAGAACTTTGGTATTTGGCAATTCTTTGTCATGACCTTGCGCCGTACTCTGTATTAAGGATTTTGCTTGTAGCTCAGTCTTAGAAAAATTGTCATCAGCTTGAGTCGTCCCTTTAATTTGCGTCACCTGCTCCTCCTGAGCAACGGCTTTTCTAATCTGTGAGGCCAAATATGAAGTATCACTCTTAGGCGTGCTTTCAACCGACTTCGTAACATCATTTAGAACAGTCTTTAATTCTGTGTGACCTTTATTAGATTCTGATCCTATTTTGGTATCAACCGCATCCACTTTTACTGCTTTACTTGTTAACTCAGGCTGCACTTGAGGTTTTGACTCGTCAGCGGCAACAGTTTTATTGTGTAAGAACCATTCACGTGATTTTATTTCACCGTTAAAAACTTCTTTATCTGTGTTGAAGTGTTTTTGTGGCAGCGGGTTATTGATAGCTTTTTTTACGTCATCTTGTACATGACTGGGATCACCAACTGGCCCCTCAGAGTAACGAGGACCTGGGTCAACAGCTTTAAACCTTTCAGCTCCGGTAAGTTGGCCTTGCTTTTGAGGTATATCCTCACTTAAATGCTTATCTGATTGCAATAACGAGCCTTTAGTGTTTTCAGTATCAGCTTCAGACTGCTTACCTTGAGTGACTATTGGGCCAATCAGGTCGATAGGCCCTTTTTTACCCTTATCAATGTTGGAGCTATCAGGCAGTACGTCAACTTTACCCGCATGCTCTCGCATCGCTTTTGGAACCGGTGCTAAATGATGCTCCACATCGGTTTTTTGTTTGTTTGAAGCTGTTATTTGCGATAACAAATTATCAGGTGTTTGTCCTGTTTCTTTTGGCTGCGCATCAATGTCTTCTGACATCTCTACCTGCAACATGATATCTGGACCAGTCTTAGGTTTAGGCAAGTGCGAATCATCTAGTTTTAACGGCTCGTCAGGACTCGTTTGTACCTGAACAGGCTCAACTTCGCCTGAGTCTGTGTCACTCTGTGATGCAGCTTGCCTGCGCTGCGCTTCAGCTTTTGCTTCTGACGCTAACGCAGCACTTTTAGCTTCTTCTTGCTCATTTGCCTGCGCCAATACAGCCATGAACCCTTGTTCTGCTGACCTTTCATCTGCCTGTCTATGTTGAGGTGAAACTGAATTGTTCATACCTACATCTAGCGAAACATTAGCCATACTCTCACCTTTTAATGTGGCAACCTAAGACCGCTTGCCTACTTCAAATACCAATTTTGTTATAAAATGCAATTTTTAAGCCATTAATTGAGCACTTTATTTCTCATAAACATATTTGTTGCAAATTCATCTAGCATTTTTTGCTCCGCCTTTGCTTGAATACGTTGTTTTTCTTCTTGTTTCTTCTCAATCAACTTTGCGATTGCTTTTACTTTTGCCTGCTGACTCAACCAGAGCTTTCTCCGCTGCTCGACAACCCGCTTTGCCGTTGCCACTGTATTTGCTTGTTGCTTAATTGCCTCTTCAATTTTATTTATAAAACTGTGATATTGAGTAAACCCGCTACTGCTTAAGCCTTGCTGAGCCTTAGTGTGCAATTGTTGTGTGTATTCCAACCGGAAATCATTCAACCCTTTGAGCTTCTGTTGATTGTCAATTAAACTATTTTCAGCCTGAATAAAGTTAATTCGCAATGAATCTTCTTTATCTGACTCTAACTTATGTAACAAAGATAATTTATCCGTCGCCATTAGCCTTGTCCTAATAGTTGTGATAAGCCTTGCAAGCATTCATCGTAATTAAGTACGTCCTTCATGCCTTGTTGCAAGAAACCATTAACATTGGGCATCATTGCAATGGCTTGATCTAGCATGGGGTCACTGCCTTTTTGATACGCGCCCAATGTGATCATGTCCTTGTTTTGTTGATACATAGAGTAGACTTGCTTTACTATTCTAGCTTGCTGCATATGTGTATCTGACACCACTTGTGGCATTACACGGCTAATGGACTTTTCTATATCAATTGCAGGATAGTGACCACTATCTGCCAGCTCACGGGACAAAACAATATGCCCATCAAGTATGGCTCTCGCAGAATCTGCAATGGGGTCTTGCATATCATCGCCCTCACTAAGCACTGTAAAAAAGGCTGTAATAGAACCTTGGCCTTCTCCACCATTACCAGCCCTTTCAACCAAAGCGGGTAACTTAGCAAATACAGAAGGTGGATAACCTTTGGTTGCAGGGGGCTCACCAACTGCGAGTGCGATTTCCCGCTGAGCCATCGCATAACGAGTCACTGAGTCTAGTAACAACAAAACGTTTAAGCCTTGATCTCTAAAATACTCTGCAATAGTGACTGCACTCTCACAGCCTTTTAATCTCATCAAAGGGGAGGCATCAGCAGGAGCGGCGACAACAACTGAACGACGACGCCCTTCAGTACCCAAAATCTCATCAATGAATTCTTTAACTTCTCGGCCACGCTCACCGACTAGACCGACGACAATAACATCAGCTTCACTGCCCCGAGTCATCATGCCTAATAAGACTGATTTACCAACACCACTTCCGGCAAACAGTCCCATTCGCTGCCCTTGCCCAACAGTGATAATTGAGTTAATTGCTCTCACGCCAACGTCCATCGGCTCTTTAATTGGACGTCTAGCCAATGGGTTTATCGGTGCTTGTGCGAATTTTAGACGCGCCTCTGCTTGGATAGCGCCGAGCCCATCTAAAGGCCGGCCCAAGCCATCGACAACTCGACCTAGAAGGCCCATACCAACAGGCAAGCCGGCTTCTTTGACTTGTGGGATAACTCTTGCACCTGGCAGTACACCAGAAATGCGGTCATTCGGCATAAGATAAAGCACATCGTTATTGAAACCAATCACCTCGGCATCAACAAAACCATTTATCGTCTCTATTTTACACTGACTGCCCACCGCGGCATTGAGCCCTTTTGCTTCGAGGGTCAGCCCAACAACACGTGTTAGGCTGCCTGCCACGGCAACACCAAATGGATGAATATGTTTTTGGTATTTATGTATTCGTTGTGCAAAAGACGAATTTTGCTGTTCTAGCTCTGACATTTAACATGGCGCGATAATTCTTAGATACCGCTATCATGCAAAAACTTCTCCAGAATTTCAGAAAGCCTTGTTTTTATCGTCAAATCAATAGAAGAAATGGGGGATTTAATCTCACAACCACCGCGTTCAAATGTCGGTTCAGGGATTAGCTGCCATTGCTGCTTTTGTATCATTTCTGCGCCGTAAGCTTCCTCAACCAAGGTCAGGTCGTCAGGATGCAAGTGCACTTTAAGCTGCACTTCGGCTATGGGTAGCGCATCTAAGCCTTTCTTTAACGCTTGTAAGATTAAGTCTGGATTCGCTTTAATTTCGTGGAAAGTAATTTGTTGCGTCAATAAACTGACAAGCTCAATCAGTTGTTTTTCACAGGCTTCATCAACTTGCTTGAGTGGTTCATGAATTTTTTCAATTAGTTGAGTGAGTGTTTGTAATCTCTCTTCAACTAACGGTTTTGCATCTTCAAGGCCTTGTTGTTTACCTATTGCTAACCCTTCTTTTTGCCCAGCTTCATTCCCTTCTTTTGCGCCCTTCTCAAACCCTTCAATATAGCCTTGTTCGTGGCCTTGCTTCAGACCTTCATCATAAGCGTCTTGCCTGATTTGCTCGAGCTCTTCCAGAGTCAAAGTAGGGATCTCCGGCTCAACTGTTTCCGGCTCAGTATTGCGCTCTGTCTTGGTATAAAGTTCTTCAAGTGGAGTCCCCATGGCTGTAGAGCGCCCAGTTAAGCCGCTGAGGTCCTCTTTTACATCTGGAATAGGCCAGTCTTCTAAATGTTCAAGCAAAGCATCTACTGCTTCCCCGTGAACTGGCCGGCCACGCTGAAATTTAGGTTCTGACATGGTTTACAGGAACTCCTCACCACCACCGCCGCCGAGCATAATCTCTCCCGAGTCAGCTAAACGTCTGGCTGTTGCCAATATTTCTTTTTGTGCAGCTTCAACTTCACTAATTCGAACTGGAGGCATGGCTTCCAAATCATCAGCCATCATTTCGGCAGCACGCTTCGACATGTTGCTCAATATCTTATCCTTCAAGGAATCATCAGCCCCCTTGATGGCTTTCATCAGAACATCTTGCTGTACCTCACGCAGAATCGCTTGAATCCCTCTATCTTCTACATCCATCAAGTTTTCAAACACAAACATCAAGTCTTGGATTTGTTGTGACATTTCTTCGTCATGCTCACGAATAGAATCCATCAACTGACCTTCTACATTGGTATCTAGATAGTTCATGATGTCTGCTGCCGCTTTTAAGCCGCCCATTTTCGCAGCTTGCGCACCAGCTTGACCTGCAAATTGTTTTTCCATGATTTCATTTAGCTCTTGCAGTGCTGCTGGCTGAACTTCTTCTAAGTTAGCAATACGCATCGTCAGATCTAATCTGACTTTCTCGGTGAACTGAGACAAGATTTCTGCCGATTGCTCTGGCTCTAAATACGATAAAACAATGGTTTGGATCTGCGGGTGTTCATTACGAATAATGTTGGCAACCTGTTTGGAGTCCATCCACTTCAAGGAGTCTAAACCTTTGGCACCTGACCCCATCACTATCTGGTCGATCAAGCTTGCTGCTTTATCTTCACCTAGAGCTGCCGTCAATGCCTTTTTAATAAAGTCTTCAGACTGGAAACCAATAGTACTAAAGCTTTGGATCTGCTCAATAAATAAATTATGTACAGCGCTGATTTTTGATTGCGATAAATCGTCAATCGCCGCCATCGCCATACCCACTTTTTGAACTTGCTTCGGCTCTAGGTGTTTTAAAATTTGTGCTGCATCTTCTTCTGTTAAACTTAAAAGTAAGATGGCGGCTTTATCGACGCCATCAAGCTTCTCAACATCGAACGTTGGAGGCAGTTGTTTTTGTTCTTCATCACTCATCTTCAGTTAACCACGCTTTGACCACTTGAGAAGAAAGCTCAGGCTCATTGGCTACTAATGCACGAACCGCTTTCAGTAGATCTTCATCACCATGTAAGTCTGGCAATTGTAATGTACCATCAGAGGAGAAGCCAACTGCTGATTCATCAAAGTCATTACTTAGCATATCTAATGTACTATCACCTAAGTCTACACCAGCAGTCAGTGCATCCTCATCATAGTCCTCAAGAGTATCATCTGGGTAAATAAGTCTTTTCAGCATAGGGCGAACTACTGCCATAATCAACACGATGATAACCAAAGCACCGGCTGCAAGACGCGCAACCTTCATAAACCACTCTTGCTCCCAAAGTGGCAGCTCTGATGCCTCTAAAATGTCTTCGCGTACAAAAGGTACCGTCACAACTTCAAGCGCATCACCTCGTTGCATGTCAAAGCCAACACCACCTTGAAGTAGGCGACGGATATTATTCAATTCTTCTTGTGCTCTTGGCACCATTGATACGTTCCCTTCAGCATCAGCCTTTGCGACGTAATCAACAGCAACGGACACACTTATGCGGCGTATTACACCAGTCTGTTGACGCTTATGAGAAATCGTCGTATCAAGTTCATAGTTACGCGTCGCCTCTCTTTGTGAGCGACTTGGAGTAGTTCCTTTACCACTGCCACCTGCACCAGCTATTTCAGGAATATTAGAATCCATTGGCGGCTGATTAGTTAATGCACCTGGAATTCCTGCGGTGATCCCGCCAATATTGTTTTCTTCAAAGGTTGTTTCGCTGCGTACAGCAGGTAAGTCTGGGTTAAAGCGCTTGTGCGTCTCTTCAACCGCACTAAAGTCCATTGTCAAATCAACTTGAGCAGTGAAGTTACCTAACCCCACAACAGGGATCATAATGCTGTCAATTTTCGATAAATATTCAGACTCACGTTTGCGCTCAATTTCATATTCTTTGCGAGAACGTGCAGCTAAAGAGTCTTGAGAACCTGAATTTAATAAACGACCATTTTGATCAGTTACAGTAACCCGTGATGGCTCAAGCCCTTGCACCGCTGACGCGACAATATCTACTATTGAGTCAACTTCCTCACCATCGAGTGTGCGACCACGTTTCATGGTTAACACAACTGTTGCAGAAGGCTTTTTCTCACGACGAGCAAATACATTTTCTTTTGGAATCGCTAGTAGCACTTTGGCTCTGTTAATATCTTGAAGTTCTTCTATCGTGCGTGCTAGTTGCTGTTCTCGGCTGTGCTTTAACCTTTCTCTTTCGAGACGCTGGCTCACGCCAAAACCCATATCTTGCATCAAAATATCTGTGCCAGAGGTCGGTGACTGAGTAAACCCATCACGTGCCATTTTTAATTTGATATCTTGATAATCGGTTTCTGCAACCATGACGGTATTACCGTCTAATTCATACTCAATTTTTTGCGCATCTAGGAAATCCAAAGTCTGAACGAGTTCATCCGTTGGATATTGACCAAGCGGTCGCATATCAGGCTGACGAGCCCAAATAATGATGAAAATAGCAATTGCCAAACAAATTGCCAGTGCGATCACGAGCGTAACTTGACGCAGCATATCAACGCCACTCAATGCGCTAAAATAACCAGACTTTTGCTCTTGCTGGGTATCTGCGCCTTCAGCTACTGCACCTGCTTGGCCGTCTGAAAGTGCTAGATCTGTCGTTTGATTTGTAGCCACAGTTACTCTCCAATCTTCTCTTCAATTACACCGGCATGCTCATAATGTCTTTATAAGCTTCGACAAGTTTGTTACGAACTTGTACGGTTGCTTCAAAGGCCACAGATGATTTGTTTTTCGCAATCATTGCCTCGGCAAGAGAAACACTACGATCGCCCATTTCCACTGCCGTCACTTTAGATTTTGTATCTCTTTGTAAATCTGCAACCGTGTTAAGAGCGTTTTGCAAAATATCGCCGAACTGCGCGCTAGAAGTTGCAGCACTTTCTTGAATTGGCAATTTAGCCTGTGGTTGAACTCTACCGGCCTGAGATGCCATTGACTGCATTTCTTGGTATAAACTGGTGTTTTGAATTTTCATGTTGCTCACCCTGTCAATTCTGATACAAGGTATAATGCACCATTCATGCCAACTTTAAATTATTTATAATCAATAGCTTATCAACAAATTGGAGAGGACGTTTTTTTGACAGGTTATAAAGCAACCAGAATAATTCTGGTTGCTTTATTAAAAAGTTAAGCGGGTACAGGCAAACCTAAATCTCGCATCTTAGCAAGTTTATATCTGAGCGTTCTTGGACTGATCCCAAGTATTTCAGCAACATCTTTACGCTTACCATTGCAACGGGTGAGTGTATCCAAAATAATTTGATGCTCTTTATCTTGTAGCTCTTCCTTATAACTCATGCTATCACTCTGATTCATTGAGGCAGCCTCGGCAGCAGGTTCAGAATGATATGGAGAAGCATCAAGCTCAACTGGGGTTGGAGTAAATGCAGACTCACTAACCATTTCAATTGGTGTCAAGTTTTCAATAAAAATATCAGCATCAGATACTTGGCCACCCTGTTGTAGTATTAGGGCACGTTGAACGACATTATCTAATTCTCGTACATTGCCCGGCCATGCATGTTGTAACAGCTTTTGCTGAGCAGCAGTAGTGAGCGACGGCACAGGTTGACTAGACTTCTGACAATGCCTTTCAATTAAATGTTTAGCCAAAGGTACAATGTCTGCTGCCCTGTCTTTTAGTGGTAGCCACGTCAATGGAAAGACGTTCAATCGATAATACAAATCTTCACGGAATTTACCTTCGGCGACAGCATCTTTTAAATCTCGGTTACTGGTTGCCAAAACTCTGACATCTAGCTCAATCGTTTTTCTACCACCAAGTCGCTCTACTTCCCGCTCTTGCAATACACGGAGCAACTTCGCTTGTAAGCCAAGATCCATTTCCGTGATCTCGTCCAGCAAAATAGTCCCTTTTTGTGCTTGTTCGAATTTACCCGGGCAAGCTTGGATCGCGCCAGTAAAAGCACCTTTTTCATAACCAAATAAAGTCGCTTCTAACATATTTTCAGGAATAGCAGCGCAGTTAATCGCGACGAAAGGCTCATTTTTACGCTCAGAGCTATCGTGGATATAGCGTGCCAACACTTCTTTACCTGAACCACTGGGACCTAAAACCATAACACTGGCATCGGACAGTGCCACTTTTTTGGCAAGGTTCAATAACTGAAGGCTTTTTGCATCTGCAACAATAGGACCATCAGTTTCTTTTTCTTTTTCCGGCATGTATCGGCTAACCATATTGAGTAGCACCTCTGGCGCAAATGGCTTTGCCATGTAGTCAATCGCCCCCAAGCGCATAGCTTCAACAGCATCGTCAATGGTGGCATATGCCGTCATCATTAATACCGGTAAATTTGGAAAGTTCAATTTGATACTTTTGAGCAGATCTATACCACTCATTTGGCCCATTTGAACGTCACTGACAACGAGTGAGAAACTTTGCTGCTTAAGCAATATCATGGCTTGTTCAGCGCTATCAGCCTCAACACAATCAATGCCAGCAAGCTCTAGAGTGTCCAATAGTGCTTCACGTAAACCTGCGTCATCTTCAACGACTAGAATTTTATTGCTCATACAACCTCCTGAAGTTGAGTATGTTGAGATATGGGTAACAGCATACTAAAGCATGCTCCTCCGTTTGACGTATTGTTTACTTCAACACGTCCTTTATGCGAGTTTGCCACTGAACTAACAACCGCTAACCCCAGTCCAGTGCCTTGTGATTTAGTAGTAAAGAAAGGTTCAAATAATTTATCTGCCAAGCTCATATCAACCCCTGGTCCGTTGTCACAAACCGAAATACGAACATGATCTTCTTTGTCACGCACAGCGCTTAAGGTAATGAGTGCACCAGAGCCTATCACCTGTACGCTGTTGTGGATCAAGTTTTGAACTGCGCTGGCGAGTGCTGTCTTGTTACCAATAATTTCAATGTCAGGATCTGGTAAGATAACATCCAGCTGAGCATTATGGAGTGATACCATGGCATCGGCTCCAGCCTTCACTTCATTAAGAAGTTGCTGCATAGAAACTTGTTCAATCACTTGCTGTTCGCCACTTTTGGCAAATAGCAGCATATCATTAACTTGATTCTCAAGGTCTTTCAGTCGCGACATCAGTTTATTGTGAAACTTTTCTCGGGACTTAGTTGGTAAGTTCTCACTACCCAAGTTAGCACCATAAAGCATAGCGGCAGAGAGAGGTGTTCTGACTTGGTGTGCAAGTGATGCCACCATTTTTCCAAGTGCACTTAAGCGCTGCATATGTGCAACACGCGCTTGCAATCGACGCGTCTCGGTCAAGTCAGTCATCAAAATTAACTGACCAGGTTCAGGTGTAAGCGCGGTGATTTCCAGCTTAATTAAGCGCCCATCCCGCAACGACACTTCATGACCGTCATCTTGTTGCGGACTAAAAGAACGCTGAATTATGTTAAACCACTTTTCACCCTCAAGCGGTTCACCCAACATATCTTTAGCAATTTGGTTTGCTTTGGCAATCATGCCTTGCCCATCTAAAACAACGATGCCTGCGGGCATAGTATCAACCAAATGGCTCAACCAGCTTGCTTGCTGTCGCAAGTCGCTCAGCTCACCAATATACGCTTCTTGCAGCAAGCAAGGGTTAAAATGGTTTTCTGGCACAAATTGTGGATTTATCACTTTCGCTAACGCCATGACACTACTCTCATGAATCTTCCTAGCATGAATAAAGCAAATGACGTGCCAGATTTATTTTTCAATTTTTACAATAACTTACTATTGATTTTAAGCAGACAAAACTTTGACACACGTATTATAGGTACTCTCCAAGCTCTTATTTCATGTAAAATACAAAAATGCTAAACGTGCGCTAACGAGTACAGTTAAACCTTGATTTTAACTACTCAATGTAAGATAAATGCTTATACCTTTATGACACTCTATCTAGGAGCATATTTATGTGCAAAAGATGCTTATGGCTTGATGAGAGTAAACCTGATTATGTTGCATACCATGACCAAGAGTGGGGCGTACCCGTCTGGGACGATAACAAGCTATTTGAATTTATTACCCTCGAATCGGCACAAGCTGGATTGAGCTGGTATACCATCTTAAAAAAGCGCGCAAATTATAGAGCCGCTTTTAAAGAGTTTGATGTGCAGAAAGTCGCAAATATGTCAGAGCGAGATGTCGAGACACTGATGGAAAATAAAGGAATTGTGCGTAATAGAGCCAAAATATTGGCCACCATTAACAATGCACAGCGCTTTATTGAAGTACAAGCGACCTATGGTAGCTTTGCTAAATATCAGTGGGCATTCGTAAATTTCAAGCCCATCATCAATGACATTAAAAGCAAAGAGGACTACCCTGCCACCAGTGAAATAAGCGAAAAGTTTGCCAAAGACTTAAAAAAGAAAGGGTTTAAATTTTTAGGACCCACTACAGTTTATGCGCATATGCAGGCTTCTGGGATGGTTAATGATCATGATAACGACTGCCACGCCAAGCAGCCGCTAATTGACCTGTTGGCTACGCTAAACATAGCCGATGAACTAAACAATGCGTGTGGTTAATCTGACCTAATCTCTGTTGAGATTATACTTCTTCATTTTTTCCACAAGTGTTGTGCGCCTTACACCCAATATTTCCGCGGCTCGTGCCACCACGTAATCGTATCGCTCCAATGCTTGAGTTATAAGGCTAACCTCTAAATCTGCTAAGTAATCTTTTAATTCGATCCCCTCATCAGGCAGTAAACCAAGCATAGGTTGCTCAGGCGCTATGATCTCCTCTTCCTCCTCAAAATCACTAAAACCTTCACTAAACAAGTCATTGAAGGCATCTCTTTCCATAAGTTCTTCAGGATATTCAGGCTCAAAAGCTTCCACTTCAATATAACGATACTTTGTTGGTAAATCTGTAACATCAACCAATTTGTCAGGAAACATAATCGCCATTCGTTCTACCAAGTTAGCCAACTCACGTATATTTCCAGGCCATGCATGTGACTTAAGGCTCTCAACCGCTCTATCAGTGAACTTCACGCCTTTATTACCTTGCTCTGTTACTCGACGAAGTAACTCTTTTAACAACAAAGGAATATCATCAACACGCTGACTCAAAGACGGATTTTCTATTGGAAAAACATTAAGACGATAAAATAAGTCTTCTCGAAACTTACCTTCTTCTATCATCTCTTCAAGATTGCGGTGCGTTGCAGCAATAACACGGACATTCGCCTGAATAGGCTTGGTTCCACCAACTCGCTCATAGCTGCGCTCTTGTAAAACACGCAATAGCTTAACTTGCATTTGTAGTGGCATATCGCCAATTTCATCTAAAAATAGGGTGCCATTTTGAGCAAGTTCAAAGCGCCCTTTTCTCGCAGAAATAGCGCCTGTAAATGCGCCTTTTTCATGGCCAAACAACTCACTCTCAAGTAGCTCTCCAGGTATCGCGCCACAATTTACTGGTACAAACGGGCCATCCGAACGATTTGAAAGCAAATGAACATTACGAGCTACAACTTCCTTACCTGTTCCTGACTCACCTAAAATCAGGACATTGGCATCCGTTTGTGCAACTTGTGAAATAAGGAAGCGAACTTCTTTGACTGCATCCGTATCCCCAACAAGGCCATCAAATGACTTCGCATCTCTACCTTGCTCCGTTTGACCCGGTAATAAGCTTAAATACTGCTGACAGTCATGTAACAATTGCATTGTCACATCGTGGCTAAATGGTTCTGTGATCAACCCAATTACATTTGCCAGGGATAACAAAGGTCTTAGCGTCTCTCCGACTAGTATAAACGGCTGCGCAGGCAGGCTTTTTATGTGGCGCTCATGATCCAATCCGTCGAGTGCACCCAATACGACTTTGCATTCTTGATATTTTTTGACCAACTCAGGGGAAAAGTCAGATTCAGCAACCACGCATGCTGGTTGCCCACAAAATGACAACGCGGCAGCTAGTCCAGAAGCGCGATTATTGTTGTTATCGATGATCAGTATCATTTGGACTGGATCCGAGAGTATTTATAAGTCTATGAGTATGATTGTAAGGGAGTATCTTAGGGATGCAATACCTAAGTGGCAAATTATTGACGTAAACGCCAAATAAATGCCACGGAGTATGTTTTTAATCAATACAATAGTATTAATTTATTACTGAAGGAGGTTTAGCACGGATGACGCAGATTGATTTGCTTGTCCTCTCAAAGCTACAGACGTTTGCGACAGAATATCATTTGCTGTTCTTTGTGCTGCTGCTTGTGCGAAGTCAGTATCTGCGATACGACTTTGGCTTTCTGCAATTCTGTCACTCTGGTTGCCTAACCCTCTTATGGTGCTATCCAACGTATTTTCAAACGCACCTAACTGAGATCGTTGAGTATTAACATCTTTAGCGACCTGATCTGCTGCTGTAATGGCAGCTTGCGCCCCCGCCTGCGTCGAAATATCAACACTTAAAATACCAGCCGCTACAGTGCCGTCTGTCGGAGTAAAGCTTTGAGTAGTGTTAGCATCAGGGCCTACTTGAAAACTTGCCTGCTCCCCATCAAATAACGGGTCACCACCAAATGTCGTGTTCTCAAATGTCTCTGTAATTTGAGTTTGTAGCTGAGATACTTCATCTTGCAAAGCTTGCCTATCACTGTCACTCAAAGCACCACTTCCCGCTTGAATTGACAATTCTCTGATACGACTCACCGCATCATTCACACCAGATAATGCAGAATCAGCTGTCTGAGAGTAAGAAATACCATCGTAGGCATTACGGATAGATTGATTGTAGCCTTCTTGCTGAGACGTTAAACGATTAATAATTTGTAATGCCGCAGCATCATCAGCTGCTGAGTTTACCTTTTTACCGGTAGCAAGCTGCTGGTTTAATTTATTATTCGCTTGCTCTGTCTTATTAAAGAAAGAGTTACTCGGTGAATTAATCTGTAACATGACACCTTCCTCCGCAATACTAATAACCTTAGTCTACGCCTATTAGTGCAAAAAGTCACCTAAAGCCTAAAATTCACCTGCCCTCTCTCGTTAAATACTGCAAAATTTAAAAAAGTGATATAAAGTATTGAGTAATCAATTTTTTTAGGATTCAAGGGCGAATTCTTTACCTAATACTTTTTTCCATAGCGTAAAGAAATCATTGCACCTTTAGACGGGTAAAATATGTTTGATAATAAAACAATCTTGATTACTGGCGGAACAGGATCGTTCGGGAAAAAATACGTAAAGACTCTACTAGAAAGGTATAACCCTAAAAAGATTATAGTTTTTTCTCGTGACGAGCTTAAGCAGTTCGAAATGCAGCAAACTTTTAATGCGCCTTGCATGCGATACTTTATTGGCGATGTGCGCGATAGAGATCGACTTCGTAGAGCCATGCAAGGTGTTGATTACGTCATCCATGCAGCCGCACTTAAACAAGTCCCAGCCGCTGAATACAACCCGATGGAGTGCATTAAAACCAACATCAATGGCGCTGAAAATGTCATTGAAGCTGCGCTAGATTGTAATGTGGATAAGGTCATCGCATTATCTACTGATAAAGCCGCTAATCCAATCAACTTATATGGTGCAACCAAACTTGCCTCTGACAAACTTTTTGTTGCTGCAAATAACATGTCGGGCGGTCATAAAACCATGTTCTCAGTTGTCAGGTATGGCAATGTAGTTTGCTCTAGGGGCTCAGTGGTCCCAGTCTTCCAAACTTTTGTTGATGAGCAACGAGACCACATCCCCATTACTCACCCAGATATGACAAGGTTTTGGATAAGCTTGCAACAGGGTGTTGATTTTGTTCTAAAGAACTTTGAACGCATGCTAGGTGGCGAAATTTTTGTACCAAAAATCCCTTCCATCAAGATTACCGATTTAGCAACAGCCATGGCGCCAAATATCAAGCAAAAAGTCATTGGTATACGGCCTGGTGAAAAGCTACATGAAGTAATGTGTCCTGAAGATTTGTCCTTTGACACTTATGAGTTCGATGATCACTTTGTTATTGCACCAGGTATTAAATTCAGTAGTCGCGTTAATGCGTTTGACGTCAATGCGCTTAATGAAAAAGGCAAACTGGTTGCCCCAGGGTTTGAATATAATTCGCTAACCAACCCTGAATATCTGACGATAGAAGAGATAGCTGAATTTAATAAACAGGCCTTGTTATGATCCCATATGGAAAACAAGCTATCTCCCAACAAGATATTGATGCAGTCATTGAGGTATTAAATTCACCTTGGTTAACACAAGGACCCAAGGTGCCGGAATTCGAAGCTGCTGTCAGTCAATACTGCCAAGTAAACTTCGCCACAGCGGTAAACAGTGCAACGTCAGCGCTTCATATTGCTTGTCTCGCGCTTGGTGTCGGTCATAATGACATTGTATGGACGTCCCCAAACTCGTTTGTCGCATCTGCTAACTGCGCCTTATATTGTGGTGCGAAAGTCGACTTTGTCGATATTGACCCTCATACTGGCAACCTATGCGCACAAACACTCGCTGCAAAACTAGAAATCGCACAGCAAAATAACACGCTTCCTAAAGTAGTAATTCCTGTTCACTTTGCTGGACAGTCTTGCGACATGGCAGCAATTCATACACTTGCTAAGCAATACGACTTTAAAATCATCGAAGATGCATCTCATGCTGTCGGTGGGAAATATAAAAATAGCCCTGTTGGTAACTGCCAGTATTCTGACATCTGTATTTTTAGTTTTCATCCTGTCAAAATTGTCACTTCTGCAGAAGGTGGAATGGCATTGACCAACAATAAGGCATTGGATGCGAAATTAAAGTTGTACCGTAGTCATGGTGTAACGGCAGATCCTAGTCTGCTGGAGAATGACCCGCACGGACCCTGGTATTATGAGCAGCAAGTACTAGGTTTTAACTATCGAATGACAGACCTACATGCTGCACTTGGGGCCTCTCAACTTAAGCAATTAAACCAATTTGTTAGCAAACGAAATACACTTGCTAATTACTATGATACTCTGTTTGACGCACATGCAAACGTTCACCCTTTAAAGCAATGTGGTGGCGTGTACAATGCGTATCACCTTTATGTGGTTCGAATTGTTGACTGCACTGGCGAGTTACACGAACACTTAGTCAAAGAATTAAGAGCAAAAAATATATTTTGCCATGTACATTACATTCCGATTTATTTACAACCATATTACCGTCAACAAGGTTTCTCCCAAGGTTACTGCCCTAATGCAGAGGCTTACTACCATAGTGCAATCACTTTACCTTTATTCCCTGAATTAACTCAGCAGGAACAGGAATATATCGTTGCTACGCTCGTCGATGTGCTCGACGTATTGAGCGATGATCAACTATAGGAAAAATTCATGTCAAATCGCTGTTTAAAACTCGCATTCATCGGGGGCGGCGCAAATTCAGCTGTAGGTTATGTGCACTTTTCAGCCGCCCAATTAGATAACCGGTTTAAAGTCGTTGCAGGTGCATTTAGCCGCGACAAAAAGCACAATCAACTGACTGCGCAGCAATGGGGTATTGCTGATGAACATACCTATGATGACTGGCAAGAAATGCTCCAGCAAGAGCGAAATCACATTGATGCAGTTGTGGTGCTCACCCCCACTCCCCATCATTTGGAAGTACTTGAAGCACTCTTTAAACTTAATATTCCGACTATATGCGAAAAGTCTTTGGTATGCGGCAGTGATGAAGTGCAGCAGCTTGCAGCACTATACGATGCCAAAAAGCACTTTCTTGCTGTGACATTTAACTACTCCGGCTATGCCATGGTCAGAGAGCTCAAAAACCTGATACAACACAATAAACTCGGTGTGATTCAGAAAATCCACTTAGAGATGCCACAAGAAGGGTTCAAAAGGCCACCAGCCATCGCAGGTAAGGCATCACCTCCTCAGGCTTGGCGATTGAAAGACTACGCAGTTCCTACTATTTGTCTTGATTTAGGTGTACACCTACACCACCTTTCTAGTTACTTACTCGACTTAGAACCTGAAAAAACCAGCGCTCTGTTTGCAACACACTCAGAGTACACTAACTTAGTCGATGACGTGCAAATGCTGCTTAAGTATCCCAACAACGTCACCGGTAGCATGTGGATGTCTAAAACAGCCATAGGTCATAGAAATGGGCTTAAAGTGCGCGTCTATGGGACCGAGGGCAGTGCAACTTGGTATCAATTAAACCCAGATGAGCTTGAGTTAAATTATAACGACGGCCGCAGAGAGATCCTCGATAGAGCGGGTCAATGTCAGTACGCGAATCAATTCAGGTACAATCGAATGAAGCCTGGCCACCCAACTGGGTTTGTCGAAGCATTTGCCAATTTATACACCGACATTCACCACGCGCTTGTTAGCTACTTAGATAAAACAACGAATACAAACGAGTATGTATTTGGATTTGAACAAGCTCGTGATGGCCTCGCATTATTTGAGGCGGCTACGCGTTCAAATGAATCTGGTAGCTGGGAAAACATAAAGTAAACATAAGAGAGTGAAGGACAAGCCTTCACTCTCTTATTGGTTTTGTAACTTCACATCATTTCTTAAAACTTTACCCATTTGATTTCGTGGCATTTCGGGTAATCTCACCAAGTGTCTGGGCTGCTGATAATCCGTCAGTTCCTGCAAACACATTAAGCGCAGTACTTTATCTAATGATTCATCACTACGCTGTTCATAAACGACTTTGATAATCTCACCCAACTGAGGCTCTTCAACACCAAATGCGACACATTCAATAATGTCGGGATGACGCTTTATCACAGATTCAATATCTTGTGGAAAGATATTTATCCCTCCACTGGAGATCACTTCTTTCTTTCTGCCAACGTAGTATAAATATCCCTGTTCATCAATATACCCCAAATCACCAGTATAAAAATAACCTTGCGCATCATACGCCTCATGAGTCGCATCAGGCATTTTATGATAGCCACTGAAGCCTGTAATTGTCTTGCAGGCAATTTCACCAATCTGGCCTGCATCAAGCAGAGCACGCTCAGGAGAACAGATTTTTATATCTACAAATGGCAGTGGTTTTCCAACACTGCCATTTTTGTTTGGCAGATCCGATACACAAAAATCCGTTACTACGCCCACCTCAGATGCACCATAACATTCATGAAAGGCGCAATCGAGTTTCTCTAGTAATGCCTTTTTAGAATCAGCATTTAGCACCGCTGACGACGACACCAAACACCGCAGTGAACTCAAATCGAACTCAGGACCTCGATAAGACAGTAGACTCTCCAACTGTGCAGACACTGCAAACAGGAAACTGATGTGATGTGTTTCAATCGCATCTAACCAGCTTTGCAGCACAAACTTCACCATGATCACCGTGGTTGCGCCCAACATTAAAGGCATAAGCACGCCGCGCTGAGCTAAGGAATGATAAAGTGGTGTTGCAACCAATACTTTGTCTTGTTTATCTAAGCCATAGTAATTTTGTGTTGCTTCAATGGCTCTTTGCACCTTACAGTGCTGACTTAGAACAATCGGTTTAGGTGCGCCAGTCGAGCCAGATGTCATGGTCAGTATAAACGGCGCATGTACGTCAATATCGTTTTTCAAATCTGTCGACGTATCAACACAGGGCTCTAAAAATACTTGCTGCCAGGTAACCTCCCCAGCAACGCTTTTTTCAAAACTGATCAGCTTATCTCGTTCTACCAAATCTTTCTCAAGTAACACTTTACTAATGGTTGGCCAAGCTAATACAGCAGCAACAGGCGTTTTCTTTAACGCAACTTCTAATGCCGCGCCCTTTAAACTCATTGGCAATGGCACAATCGCTAACCCCATTTTGGCAGCTGCCATCAGGACAATCGGGTATTCAATACCATTGGGTGCAAACAGCGCAACTCGGTGACCAGGTGTTAGCCCCATCTGAAAAAAATAGGATGTTAATCGACAAACTTTATCGTCTAACTCTCGGTAACTTAGGCACGTATGTTTAAATATCACCGCCGTTTTATCTGGCATCGATAAAACGTTACGTTTGAAGATTGAATAAATTCCATCCATTTTAGCCTCCGCCGACGGGGAACTTTGCAACATAATTAAACTCTTCCTGTGATGCTTGAGAGAATAGTTGCTGAGTAACTAGATACGCTTCTGAATCCGTTCTTAAGGCAACAAACCCTTCTTTTTGATTCAGCAAGTTGACGAACTTATTGTCTTTATTGATCACGGCAACCCAAACCGCTTCAGGGTGTAAATCATGGCAATAGGTCAATTGCCATTTTAGGATCAGTTGTGCGTGAACGAAGTTAACTTTATCACTCGCAGCAAACCACCCACCGAATAAATACTCTTTATTATTATGACGATACACTTGGTGCCATACATATACTAACGGCTCGTTATCTTGTTCCAGCACATAAGAATGGCGTTGATTATTGTACCACCACGTATAATGGTCGATGGGTTTAATCGTGTCAGTTATTGTCATTCGCCACATATTTTCCTGACGATTACGCGCCGCTAAATATCGATTTATATCACCATCAGTAATAGTTCGAACTTGAAGTGAGCTACTTATCTTTGATACCACTTCAGGCGACACTTTTACAGGCTCAGGTAATAATAGAGGATCCGCGCATATTCCTTGAGTAATATAATCAGCAATACGACAAGCGCCTTTTCCATCTACGTCAATGGGTGGGCTACTTCTCAGTTGTGTTTGTCTATCTCGGTGTTCATACAAGGTCACGATTAGCCGAGCCACTTTTTCCGCTGGATATGTCAGTAATGCTTCCACATGATGAAAATGCCCAAGCTGCTCTAAGTCTTCTATATTATTCTCTTGATTCGCAGCAAGAGAAAATGTCAACGCGGGTGTTTTAGTTGCAGCCAATTCGTATAAAGAAGTCCCTAGCGCCCCAACAAATAAGCCTGTGCTCCGATAGTATTGCGCCAAGCTCTGTGGCGAGTGTATCAGTTCTACTTGTTTAAATTGCTGACCCAATGCCTCCAATTCATGTGTATTCTTAGCTTTAGGACCAACAATGGCTATCAGCTTGACTTCTGGCAGTACCAAACACAACTGCTCAATGATTTTAGCAAGTGCGCACCAATCACCGCCGCCACCTAAAGAAAAGGTAATGCATTCATCTCGAGAAGCGGCAAATTCGCTTTGGTAATATTCGGGTGACAAAATCGCAAACTGCGGACCAAGCATTAAATCTGTATCGGGTGGTGTTAAGGCATCATATCGGCTTTGCGTTGCATTGCCTGCCCACTTCATATCAACAACCGCATCAGCACAATGTTCACGGGCCAAGTCATCGAAAGCTAACAGTTTCAGTCCTGCTTGTTTCGCTGTATTTTCCCACTTTAAACCAAAATTATAGCCATCCAATACAAGCCACTTAGTTGGCTGTTCAAGGGTATTTAGATAGTTAAGACAGAAACTAGCGTCATCCTCGCAATGGTTAAACGGCGGAACAGTCACGCAAATTGCATTGAGCTCAGAAAAAAAATGTTCAATCACATTGCTTTGATCAACAAAAAACAGCGTTTGCTCATTTCTTTTTTCCAATTCTAACGCTAACCACTTCATTCTCATAAAGTGGCCGAGCCCACATTGCGTATCAACACGAAACGCTATCATGCTTTACCCAAAACCGCAGATACGAGATTACCAACAATGGCATTTTTTTCATCCAACAGTAGCTCAGGAGATACTTCAACAGAAAAATGCGCCTCTATTCCCATGGTAAGGGTTAGGATCTCAAACGAATCCAACGCCCCTTCTGTCACAAAGTTATAGCTTTCGAGCGAAGAGGAAGCCAATAGCACTCCTCGCTCCTCCAAGAATTGCTGGATGTAGTCAAGTAAAGACTCTCTAGTAGCCATTATTGTAAATCCTCCCAGCTCAACTGTGCTCCACAAGTTAGCGCTTTATTAACACGACGACCAATCAGGTTAGGCAACTCTTTTGGCATAATCTCACCTCCACCGGGTCTCATTTGTCTTAAATGCTCAGCAGTCAGTACCTCATTCGCTTTGATATCTTTCACAATGTATACACAGCGACGAGCTTTTGACGCCTCGCTAGGATAGTGTACCGTGCCCATGGCTTTTTCAATTTGACGCACACCATGTACCAACGCCTTTAACTCATCGGGGGTCATTGAGAAAAAACTATCTGCGGTATTGTCTTTTTTATCTAATACGAAGTGCTTTTCAATCATACATGCGCCAACTGCAACCGACGCTAAAGGTACATCATTCCCAAGCGTGTGATCCGACAGCCCAACAGGACAACCAAACGCATCACGCATATGTGGAATTGTTCTCAGATTTATCGACTCTGCAGGCGCAGGATACGTGCTCGTGCACTTCATTAATGCCAACGCTTCAATACCCGCATCTTCAGCAACTTTAACGGCTTCGGCAATTTCTGTCAGCGTGGCGCCACCAGTAGACATGATCACTGGTTTTTTCGTCGCTGCAACATCCCGTATCAATTGATGGTCAATCAGCTCAGGAGAAGCAATCTTGTATGCAGGTGCATCAAATTGCTGCAATAGGTCTACAGCCGTCTTATCAAATGGCGATGAAAAACAAGTTAGCCCAAGTTTTGCTGACAATTCAAATAGCTCTGCATGAAAGTCCCAAGGCATGTAGGCATCTTTATACAAGTCATGCAAGTATTGCCCCTTCCAAGGGCCTGTTGCTTCAAAATGTGGTAACTTGCAATCCATTGTCAGGGTATCTGCGGTATAAGTTTGCAATTTTATCGCATCGGCACCAGCCTCTTTTGCTGCATGTACCAACTCTTTCGCTTTACTGAGCGATTGTCCATGATTCGCTGACATTTCAGCAATGACGTAACATGGAAAATCATGGCCGACTTGGTGGCCGTTAATTTCAAATGACTTTTTAAACTTCATATTATTCTCGCTTTTCGAGCGCCATTGTTATATTTCAATCAGTTACAGGCTCTTAGGCACGGCATAAAATTGCGTCTCTAAATACCAGTGTCCTTCTTGGCGTAGATAGAAATCATACTTTCCGGGTGCAAAGTTTTCTATTAATAATGGAATTTCCCATAAATCTTGTGGCCTATGGTAAAGAGACAATGCCAACGTTGGTTCATTAGCACTGATATAGTGCTGCGCTTGAACCAATGCGTCATAGTCCGCACCTTCAATATCCATTTTCAAAATATTGCACTGCACCCTGTTCATCAACTCACCTAGATCAGCAGCCTCTACGGTATGCTCACTGTCTACTTGTTCGTCAAATACCACTTCTACTGTGGACGCTGATGCGTTCTCATTTACAACTAAAGCTGCATTTGCAGGCAAACCCACTGCGACCCTTTCAACGGCAATAAAATCTTCTGGCAATGACATACTTTTCAATCTAGCTTTAAGCTTTTCTACATTGCTCACACAGATTTCTACACCGGTATATTTCTCAATTCTTTCGCCATAGCGTTGATAAAAACCAGCAAACGTATCCCCATCATATATGCCCACGTCTAATACATTCAGTTGCGGATAATCGTATAGGCCTTTAACTTGCGGCGGGAAATACATCTCGTACTGCTCAGGTAATGCATAATCTTCTGCACTCGGGTTTGAGCGATAACGTACGATCTTATCAAAAAGTTGCTTTGAAGTAGCATCGGCCCATAATGGTGCTAATTGCTCGCATTTACTAACATTAACTTGACTTGAGGCGGGCGCTTGCATCCATAAAACACCGCACTCGTTTAAGTTTGTCAAAGATTCTGGAAACGCAGCAAATACATCTAATGTCTCAACAATATTGGTAAACCCTTTAGCCTCAATGGATTCAGTGACACCAGCAAATCCCAAAATGGTCACCAAGACTGGTAAATCAGTAGCAAACTCTTGATCTCCAAACACTTCAACAGGTACACCACAGTAGCTGTCGAATCTAGGGGCACGATCCAATATCGCCAATGGTAAAAGATCAATTTTTTCAAGATAACGTAGAAGTGCTTGCCCATAATGACTGGCACCGTAAACGTAAAAACCACCACTTTCTAATTTCAATTGCAGCTCCCAGTGTATTTATATTTTATTCAATAGTTTAAGCAAATTTTAGACCGATATGGTCAATGTGCTTGTCTTAATTTGAAAGGAGGAGACACCGACTTTACTTATAAACAGCCACCACTATACTATGAAACCAATGTTTTATCTTCAATAACAATACATTATGAACAATATTCAGATTATTATTCAAGCACGTATGACATCGACAAGACTACCAGGTAAAGTGATGATGGAGTTGTGTAACTTGCCTGTACTGCAAGTCATGATGGAGCGATTACCCCATCTAAAAAAACACGTCATTATCGCCACTACCGATGATGGTTCAGAAAAGCCCATTACTGATTTATGCGATCAGCTGCAAATACCTTATTACCGAGGCAGTACGGAGGACGTACTTGCAAGGTATTACCATGCAGCGAAAAAATTTGGTGCGACTAAAGACACAACCATTGTCAGATTGACCAGTGACTGTCCGCTTATCGATGAATCGCTTTGTCAAAAGGTCATAGATAAACACCAAGAAGGACAGTACGATCTCGTCAACTTAGGACCTCATAGCGGCTACCCTAGAGGGCTAGACTGCAGTGCATTTACATTCAAGCTGCTCGAAGATACACACAACAAAGCAAGTACGCCAAGCGATCGTGAGCATGTCACTCTTGGTATCTGCAAATTTAACTCTTGTAGCCAGTATACATTCAGCGCAGAACATGACTACAGCCATTACAGACTCACGCTTGATGAGCCTGATGATTACAAAGCGATTAAGCAAATATACCTAAAAATGGAACATAAATTTAACTTTTCTTATGAATTACTAATAAAAACGCTCAAGAAACACCCCGAACTTGCCGATATAAATAAGCATGTGGAGCAAAAAAGGACGTAACCCACTATGAATTAACGTAAAATTGACTTATAGTTTACACGCAGTTTAGCTCGGGAACATATTGATGATACAAAAAAATATTTTAGTCACAGGTGCAACGGGTTATAAAGGTACAAGGCTTGTCCCTAAACTTCTTGATAAAGGCTATAAAGTCGTTGCACTCGATACACAGTGGTTCGGTAACTTTTTACCACAACATGAAAATCTCACCGTAGTAAAAGGAGATGTTAGGCATACATCTGACATCAACCTTCAAGGCATAGACAGCATCATCCACCTAGCGTCTATAGCAAACGACCCATGTGGGGACCTCGACCCTAAGTTGACTTGGGAAGTCAGTGCGCTTGCCACCATGCAACTCGCAGATAAGGCAAAACGCGCTGGCATTGAGCAGTTCATTTATGCCTCATCTGGCAGTGTCTATGGCGTCAAAGACGAACTTCAAGTAACAGAAGATTTACCGCTAGAGCCGATTTCTGAATATAACAAAACGAAAATGGTCGCAGAGCGGGTCTTAATGAGCTACGCCAATGATATGGCAGTGCAAATCGTTCGTCCTGCAACAGTATGTGGTTTGTCTGATCGCATGCGTCTTGACGTTTCAGTGAATATGCTAACCATGCAAGCATTATGCAACGGCTTGATTACCGTATTTGGGGGCGCGCAAGTAAGGCCAAATATACATATAGACGACATCACAGATCTCTATGTATTTATGCTGGAAAACCCCACAAAGACCAGCGGAATCTTCAACGCTGGTTTTGAAAACATATCCATTATGGATATTGCCAAAATGGTCCAACAGAAAGTCGATTGTAAAATCGAAGTTACTCCATCAAATGACCCCCGATGCTATCGCATTAACTCAGACAAATTGCTGGCTACGGGTTTCAAGCCTAAAAAAAGTGTCTCAATTGCCATTGATGAAATTGCTTCAGCGTTTCACGAAGGCAAGTTATCCAACCAAGACCGCTACTACAACCTGAAGTGGATGCAACAGGAAGTATTAAAATGAGTTCACACAATGCACTACCAAAATTACCTGATATTTCAATCGTGGACACTATTACGCAAGAGTATGTCAATAATTTGAGTTTGGTATTGCAACAACTCAACCACCAAGACATAAAAAGTTTTACTCGTGCTTTGATGTCAATGCGCAAACGTTCTGGCACGTTGTACATCTGCGGAAATGGTGGCTCAGCGGCCAATGCGATTCATTTAGCCAATGACTTTACGTTTGGTATTTGCCCCTCTGGTGATGCATTAAAAGTTGAAGCACTGAGTGCAAATAGCTCAGTTTTAACGTGCTTAGGCAATGATATTGGCTATGAGAATATTTTTAGCCACCAGCTGAAGGTAAAAGCGAGTGAGAAAGATATTTTACTTGTTTTGTCCGGCAGTGGTAACTCCTCAAATATCATCAATGCAATTGAACAAGCCAAGCACCTTAAAATGATGACCGTCGGTATTTTAGGTTATAGCGGAGGCGGGGCAAAACCGCGGCTAGATTTGCCCTTTCATTTCAATATCGATGACATGCAAGTATCTGAAGATATGCAGGTCATTCTTGGCCACATTTTAATGCAATCACTTCATCAACTGATATTACAGGAGTCTTAATGCTAACCGTAGTATATGGTATTACATCTTCTACCGATATGTTCATGAAGTCTGAGTTTAATCACGGTAACAACGTATTTGCTTGTACTTATGGCAAGGAAGAATACCAAGGTCAATTAGCACACTCACTGGAAGACTTAGCCCAGTTAGATCCAACCTCAATCTCACGCGTCGTCATTTGCTCAGAGTTTGTACAAGACATTTTAAAGTCACTCAAAAGCATTCATGTTGATATCAGCAAATGCTTCTTCTTCAATCATATGCGTGAACAGCTAGTCCCCTGTGATAGCTTACTTACAAACTCGATCTGCACAGACTCCACGTTATACGCTATTTACGATCTCGCCTATAACTTGCCGTGCTTTGACGTGATCACCTTTATCATTTTAGCTGAACAAGAACGTTTAAAACAAAACAAGCAGTACATTCAATTTATTGTACTGCCTAGCTGGAACGACAGTGATGCTGGTGTAAATGTTTTCCACACCAAAGATGATACGCAATGGCGTTTAGAGAAAGTAGTAAAGCCCATGCTCTCATGCCTACCCAGCTGCATTTCCGTAGAACAGCCTTTGAATCGGAATCAAATAGAAGTTTACCAAGCTTTAAATGTGGTCACTTACCCCGACAATTATTTTCAGAATAACCGCCAGCCCGCTGGAGACTTTAAATTACTAAAACGGTTGGTCGAAGAAAACGCAAATTTAAGTGTACTGACTCCCCCTAAGCAAGCACAAAAAATCATTGAAGACTACATGAGACATTATACTCAGGGCAAAAAGTTAATCACACTCACTTTGAGAGAATATGACGCAAATCCAGAGTACCGAAATAGCAAACTATCAGACTGGCTTAGATTCGCACAAACTTTGCAAGGCAAAGGCTTCTATCCTCTAATCATTCGTGACACCTATGCGATGGGTCAACCACTACCATCGGAGTTCAGTCACATTCCAACTTACCCTGCTGCTTCCATCGATGTGCATTTGCGATTAGCACTGTACCAAAGCGCCTATATCAATATGGGGATAGAAAACGGCCCCCTGTATTCAATTAGTTATCTAAAAGGCGCGCGCTCAATTATTTTTCGCAGACAAAGTAATGCCATCCCTAACCTGTCAGAACGCACCAATCAAAATTTCTTTTTCAAAGTTGGTGAGAATCATTTTTTCAATGACAACCAATTTCAAATCAATGCTTGGATGGATGATTCATTCGATAACCTTTTGACTCAATTCCAACAGCTAGATGAAAGCATACAACGCAGTGAGAAATAAATTATGAGTAATTCACCTATTCTTGTACTTGGTAGCAACTCCTTCTCTGGCGCCTCATTTTGTTCTCATTTGATAAAGCAAGGATTAGAGGTAATCGCAGCCAGCCGTTCCCTCGAACCTAATGAAGCACTGCTGCCCTATAAATGGCATAAAAACCTAGATTTAGTGACATTTCATCAGCTTGATCTAAACCATCATCTTGATGAAATCATGTCATTAATCAAGCAGCACAAAGTACGCTACATATATAACTTTGCCGCCCAAAGTATGGTTGGTCAAAGCTGGCAGCATCCTGAGCACTGGTTCATGACAAATACCGTCTCAACCGTTCAGTTTCACAATGCATTACGACAATATGACGGTCTTGAAAAATACATTCATATATCAACACCTGAAGTTTACGGCTCATGCTCTGGGTTGGTGACTGAATCGACGAGCTATCATCCAAGTACCCCATATGCGGTTTCTAGAGCCGCCGCAGATATGAGTTTACACACCTTTAATGAGGTTTATGATTTTCCAGTTGTATTTACGCGCGCTGCCAATGTTTTTGGTGAAGGGCAACAACTTTATCGGATCATTCCCAAAACAATTTATAGCGTGCTGAATAACGAAACCTTCCCACTTCACGGAGGGGGGCACTCAACTCGTTCGTTTATTCATATGGATGACGTATCACATGCCACTCAGTTAATCGGCGAACAAGGTAATACTGGCGATATTTATCATATTTCTACATCTGAAAACATCACCGTCCGTGCGCTTGTTATGCGAATTTGCGAGATGCTTAACACGCCTTTCGAGCAAGTCTGTCATGTCAGTGAAGATCGTTTGGGGAAAGATGCCGCATATCTACTAGATAACACAAAACTCAAATCAGAACTGGGCTGGCAAAGCCAAGTTTCCCTAGATAATGGGCTAGATAGAACCATTGGGTGGGCTAAAAACAAATTAGATGTCCTAAAAACGTTACCCAAAGAATATGTTCACAAACCATAGCGAGTACAGTGATGGGACGAGAAATAGACTTATTACACAATTATCCAAAATCCAAGCGTGATTTATCAGGTAGGCTGGAATCAAAAACCGATGCAGTCCGAGCGATAGCTCGCCAATTTGGTAAAGAGTTTTTTGACGGGGATCGAGAGCATGGCTACGGGGGATTCAGTTATCACCCTCGTTTTTGGCAACCAGTTGTACCTGATTTTATTAGTCATTTTTCTCTTCAAGAAAGTAGTCGAGTATTAGATGTGGGCTGTGCCAAAGGCTTCATGTTATATGATTTGCTCAATGCAATACCGAAACTCAATATACAAGGCGTCGATATTTCCGAGTATGCGCTAGAACATGCAATTCCTGAAGTGAAACCTTTCGTGTCCAAAGCTTGTGCCTCTGACCTGCCATTTGAAAACAACAGTTTCGACGCTGTGATTTCAATCAATACAATTCACAACCTGGAAGAAGATGCCTGTGCACAAGCTTTGCAAGAAATAGAGCGTGTCTGTGCAGGAAATAGCTTTGTTACTGTCGATGCGTATCGCAATGACGATGAAAAAAAGAGAATGGAAGCTTGGAACCTAACCGCCAAAACCATGAAGCACGTTGATGAATGGAAAAGCTTCTTCAATAAAGTTGGCTACAGTGGCGATTACTACTGGTTTATACCCTAAAAGAGAGGAATTCAGATATGTTCGAAACTAAAGCAAAAGAAGTACAAAACCAGTCTCAGTTCGACGATTATAATTCACAAGGCGGCGTCACTCTTGGCCCCTACACTTCTCATATTTGGAAAACAGATCCAAGACATCTCGGCTTTTTGTTGGCGCGCTATAAATTTGTCGCAAAAATGCTAGAAGGTAAAAAGTGGGCCCTTGAAATGGGGTGTGGCGATGCGTTTGGTACACCTGTTGTACTGCAAACCGTTAATAAAGTGACGGGTGTCGATTGGGAACCGCTGCTAATGGAAGATAACGCGATCAGGCTTGCCGACTACAATTGCGACTTCCAGTGTCTGGACATAACAAAAAATGTCCCTGAAGGAGAGTTTGACTGTGCATTTTCACTGGATGTTATAGAGCATATCCCAACGGAGCGAGAGCACCTTTACATGGAGAATATCTGTAAAAACTTATCCCAAGACGCAATTTTTATCGTCGGCTGTCCTAATATTACAGCCAATGAGTACGCTTCTGAAGCCAGTAAAATTGGCCATATAAATTTAAAGCATCATCATGAATTACGTGCCTTGATGAAACAACATTTTGATAACGTTTTACTCTTCTCAATGAATGACGAAGTGGTGCATACGGGATACTACCCAATGGCACATTATTTATTTGCTGTAGGTATAGGTAAAAAAGCACATGGCTGATTTGAAGCATATCTATTTTCAAACGCTGAGAATTAGGAAAATAGAAGAAGCCATCGCTGCCAAATATCCAGAACAAAAAATGCGCTGTCCAACACATTTATCTATTGGACAGGAGCTGGTACCCGTTGCTGTTTCAAACTTTCTAACACACTCAGATAAGGCTTATAGCTCTCACCGTGCACATGCGCACTATCTTGCCAAAGGCGGTAACTTAACTAAATTAATCGCCGAGTTATATGGCAAAGTGAGTGGCTGTACAGCTGGTCGGGGCGGCTCCATGCACTTAAGTGATTTGGATTGTGGATTTATTGCCAGCACAGCCATTGTAGGCAATAGTATTCCGCTTGCCACGGGCAATGCACTGCATCAACAGTTAACGCATTCTGAGGGATTAACCATCAGCTATTTCGGTGACGGTGCGACAGAGGAAGGGGCCTTTTATGAGTCGTTAAACTTTGCTGCGTTAAGATCTTTGCCTATTGTCTATGTGTGTGAAAACAATCAATACTCGGTGTACAGCCCTCTGTCCGTTAGGCAGCCAAACAATCGTAGCATCTCCAAATTATCAGCTGAAATAGGGCTAAAAAGCTTCTCAGTCGATGGCAATAACCCCACGCAAGCACTGAAAGTTGCTCAAACAGCGATTAACCATGTTAGGGATCATGGTAAACCTGTACTTGTCGAGTATTTTACTTATCGTCATCGGGAACATTGCGGACCACATTTTGATGATGACTTGAGCTATCGTAACCAAGAAGAAGTGCAAGCATGGCTTGACAATGATCCACTCACCAACCTTGAAAAAGCCCTAGATAAGGACCCCGAGTTTAGTGCGTTTCAAAAACTTGCAATAAACGAAATCAATCAAGAGATTGAGCAAGCTTTTGCCGCAGCAGAAACAGCCTCTTTTGGGTTAATCGAAGATAATGAGAGGTTTATCTATGACTGATAAAACGACCAGTTTTGCGCAACAAATTCTTGACGCTCAGCATTTAGCAATGCAGGAAGATCCTAGCATGATCTGCATGGGTCTTGGTATCGATGACCCTAAAGCAATTTTTGGTACGACTCTGGGGCTGCAAGAAACATTTGGTGAGCAGCGAGTTTTTGACATGCCAACTGCAGAAAACGCCATGACCGGAATTGGCATTGGCGCCGCGGTGGCTGGCACACGTGTATTGATGACCCATCAACGTGTAGACTTTTTTTTACTTGCCATGGACCAACTTGTCAACAATGCAGCTAAATGGCATTACATGTTTAATGGCCAAATGGCCGTGCCTTTGACAATCAGGCTTATTGTCGGCCGAGGTTGGGGACAGGGCCCCACTCACCAACAGAGTTTACAGTCATGGTTCTCACATATACCAGGGCTAAAAGTGGTGGTGCCAAGCTTAACAGAGAATGTCGGTCAGTTACTGTATAACGCTATCATGGACAACAACCCAACCATCTTCCTTGAACACCGATGGCTGCACAATCAAATTGCCCCCAATAAATCTGCTTGCCAGCCTTTCACCGAAGTACCACAGCATACGAGAGTGCTGCGCACAGGTAGTGACTATACAATTATCAGCAACAGCTATATGTTGTCTGAAGCGCTTCAAGCACAAAAGTATTTGCAACAATACGATGTGCACTGTGAAGTCATAGAAATTGCCTCACCAACGAACATTGATTGGCACATCATTTATCAATCAGTCAGTAAAACAAAACGGTGTATCGTCACGGATATGGGCCACACATTCTGCTCTTTAGCCAGCGAGATTGCCAATAGAGTATACAGTCACTGCTTTGACACATTGCTTTCGCCTGTATCCGTCATCGGACTCCCAAATTACCCAGAGCCAACGAGCTATGGTTTAACCAAAGAATATTACCCAGATGTCAATACAATTATTAAAACAGTCTCAGACAACTGCGGTATAGAAATTGCACAATTAAAGACACGTCAACACCATGATGTTCCTGGAGAATGGTTTAAAGGGCCCTTTTAGTTATGGATTTAAAAATTACAAATAAACTCGCGTTAGTAACAGGTAGCAGCAGAGGGTTAGGTGAATCTATTGCGGAGTCTCTTGCAAAAGAAGGCGTTAACGTCATTTGGGCTGCTCGAGATCTTGAACAACTCAAAGAAAATGCAGCGCGCTGTGAGCGAGAATATAACAACAAAAATATTGTCATTGAAGCAAATCTAAAAGATAGCACCGGTGCAGCACAGTTAGCTGAAAAATTAAAAGCACAAAATCTTATACCGGATATTATCGTTAACAATGTTGGCGGTAATTTAGGCGTCACAGATCCTCTCTCAGACGTCACCGCATGGAAAAACGTTTTCGACTTTAATTTATTCAATGCAATCGAGTTAAACAACCACTTTATTGACAGCATGGTTGATAAAAAGTGGGGGCGGATTTGCCATGTCTCTTCTATCGCTTCTCTTGAGAACCAAGGCGCCCCCCAATACTGTGCAGCCAAAGCCGCACTGAATGCATATGTTCGTAGCGTAGGAAGGTATGTATCTGAACACAATGTCATTATGACAGGAATTTTACCTGGGGCCGTGTTCACTGAAGGTGGGTACTGGGACGAAACCAGCAAAACACGCCCAGAACACGTAGAGAAATATCTCAATGAAAGAATGGCCATTAAGCGATTTGGCACCAGAGAAGAAGTTAGCGAACTAGTCGCATTTTTAGTGTCAGATAAAGCATCATTTTGTGTCGGTACTTCATTGCTAGTTGATGGTGGTCAAGGCCGCGTCTTTTATGAGGGCTAATTTATGAATCAAGATCTGAGAAAACGTATAGCAGAGATCATTTATCAGGCAAAAGAAGGGCACATACCAAGCTCCTACTCAATTGTTGATATTATCAATCATCTATACACATCAGTACTGTCTTATGACAGCAACAACCCAAATTGGGAAAAAAGAGATTACTTCATCCTGTCAAAAGGTCATGGATGTGCGGCCTTATGGGTAGTGCTTGAAAAGCTCAACTTATTGCCAGAGCGAGCTCTGGAACAATACTCTCAATTTGGTGGGATCTTGGGTGGTCACCCTGATAGAACTAAAGTCCCCTTTGTTGAAGCATCGACGGGCTCACTGGGACATGGTATGCCAATGGCAGTAGGCTGTGCACTTGCGCATAAAATAACGGGGAATGACAATAAAGTGTTTTGTTTGGTGGGGGACGGTGAGTGCCACGAAGGGACTATCTGGGAAAGCGCCCACGTTGCGGCCAACCGCAACCTCAACAACCTCACTGTCATTGTTGATTGGAACCAATCTGCCGCGCAGTTGTGCCCAACCGATGATCTCCCTGCAAAATGGCGCAGTTTTGGTTGGCATACCGTGGTTTTTGATGGTCACGATCAAGCTCAAATCGAAGCGGCTTTTTGCCAAAATGACGCTAAAGCCCCCACTGTTTTAATTGCAAAAAATATCAAAGGCAAAGGGGTAAGTATGACTGAAGGTCACGGCCCTTGGCACCATAAAATCCCATCAAAAGAAGAACTAGAACATATTTTGGAGGCACTGTCATGAGTAATTTAAGACAAGCATTCGCAGATAAGATGCTTTCTGTTGGTGCCCAAGACCCTCGTTTAGTGGTGATGGTGGGAGACATCAGTCATGGTATTTTAAAACCTTTCGCTGCAGAGTATCCACAAAGGTATTATAACGTGGGTATTTGCGAGCCAACCATTGTCGGTATGGCAGCAGGCATTGCAAGCACGGGCCTTGTCCCTGTCGCCCATACTATCGCACCTTTTCTCATTGAACGTTCTTTCGAACAAATCAAACTAGACTTTGCATATCAACAGTTAGCCGGCAATTTTATTACCGTTGGCGGCGCTTTTGACTACGCTCAGTTGGGGTGCAGCCATCATTGCTACAATGATATCGCATTAATGTGCCAATTGGACAATACGGTGGTCACAAGCCCAGCCAGTGATTATGAATTTTCTGAATTATTCTCGCAATGTTACGACCAAGGTACAATTAACTATTTTAAGCTCACTGAAAACCCGCACAGTATCGACTTTACTGGGAAAGTAGAACTTGGCAAAGCCATCGTAGTTGAGCAAGGAAACGATCTAACATTGATTGCTGTAGGACCTCAATTGAAACAAGCTGTGTCGGCATATGAAAACCTCACTGCTCATGGACATAGTGTCGAATTAATCTACATTCATACAATTAAGCCTTTTGATGCACAAACAGTTATCGATAGCATAGCTAAAACAAGAGCAGTCATTGTATGTGAAGAGCTGTCGGAGCATGGAGGTGTCTATGATGTCGTTATGCGCCACTGGGCAAGCCGTGACAAAGCGCAATTTAAGCAGTTAGCAATTAAAGAAATGATCCATGATTACGGAACCTACGAGCAATTGTGCCAAGTTGCTGGTTTAACCGAAAAGCACATTAGTGATCACGCAATTACCATGCTTGAGAAAAAAAAGGCGTAGTTATGTCAGATGAGCACGACTTAAATAAATACCGCAATATTAATTATGACACACGGCAATCGTGCTCCGTATGTGGCTTTAAAAATACCGTACCAGTGCTGGAATTACCAGCACTGCCACTGACCGAAGTCTTTATCAATCAGCCCGGCATTCCAACACTTGGGGAAACAGATCAATCACTGCATTGCTGCCCAAAATGTGGCCATGCCCAATTACAAAATGTGCTCGACCAATCATTACTTTACTCTAGTAAAACAGGCTATGAATTTAGAAGCTCTCAAAGCTACACAGGGAGAAAAACGGCAGAATTCTTCAAGCAGTTTTTAACCTCACTGAACTTTAAAGAACACTATAACTGTGCGCTAGAAGTCGGTTGTAATGATGCCTATTTACTCAAAGAATTGAAGCCAATAGCAAAAGAGCTAATTGGTATCGACCCAATATTAAAAGGCCATGAAGCTGATATTAACGATGAGCAAGTCACGGTATACGGTGAGTTTTTTGAAAGCTGTAACGTGAGCCAATCGCCTGACTTGGTCATATGCAAAGATGTCATTGAACACGTCACTGATCCCAAAGCCCTTATTCAAGAGCTTGTCAGCGTAGCTAAAAACAACGCTCTGTTTTTAATCCAAGTGCCTATCTGGGATAAACTTGTCGAAAATTACAACTTTGACCATGTTTTCCACCAGCACCTGAACTATTTCAGCTTGGCTTCGTTTACCACCCTTTTAGAATCACTTGGGTGCTCACTTATTGACTGGACCGTCAATGAGCAACATTGGAATAGTGCTATTTTTGCATTTACAAACCAAACAGCGGCAACCAAAGGTCGAATCCAAACCGTCGACATCGAGTCTGTCGGCGCCAGTATCAGAGTATTTCAACACCAAATGCAAGCTTGTGAGTTGGCATTAGAAACTGCCGCGCGTCAACTCCCTGTTTATGGCTACGGTGCCGCACTGATGCTACCGGTGATCAAATATCACTTTCCCAATCAGCTTGACGTTATTAGTCAAATTTTTGATGATAACCCAAATCGAAATGGTCAATATTACTTAAATTCAACCACACCAATTGTATCCACCGAGTGCGCTGAAGGTCTTAATGATGCTGCCGTTATGCTCACAGCATTTTCTTCTCGCTTAAATGCAAAAAGGATGCTAGCAAGACTGAGTAATGAAATTCAGCCAAAGCAAATTTACTACCCGTTTTCTTTATTAAGCGGAACGATATAGGGGTGCAACACTATGTCTTCTTTCCACAACAAACACGAGCTCATCACCAATAAAATTTTCAGCGGTGAATTGATAATGCCTCATAGGTATGTCTTTGTGCTGACAAATCTCTGTAATCTTGACTGTAGTTTTTGCTTTCAGGACAGAGATCGACGCGACGATGCAATGACCACTGAGGACTGGTTAAAAGTCGTTGAGCAACTGCCAGAATATGCGCGTGTCACTTTCACTGGTGGTGAGCCCTTAGCGTTTAAAGACTTTGAAGTCATTGTCAACGCAGTAGCAAAAAAACATGATTGTAATATGATCACCAATGGGCTGTTACTCTCTGAAAAGAAAATAGACTTTATATTGAGTAAGAAAAACTTCAAAGTCTTGTCTATCTCAATCGATGATATCGGCAACTTAAATCGAGATGTAAAACCACGCCAATGGGAGAAGTTAGTCAGCCAAATAAACTACTTTCACAAGCGTAAAGCCGAGCTAAATAGCGATTGTGTGTTAGACATTAAAACCGTTGTGTTAGACAAAAATGCAAAAGACTTACTCACGATACATAAGTACAGTGTTGAAACGTTAGGTGCTAATACCCACGCTTTCCAATTCCTTAAAGGCAGTCACTTACAGCATTCTGATAAAATGCATGACATGGTGGAGATGTATGCAACCTCACATGCGCCTACCTACGAGCACTTCGACGTGATCTTAGAGCAGTTAGAGCTAGTCAGACAATACAATCAGCACAGCCAATGCAATGCCTTTGTTCACCCAAAGATTTGTGATTTGAGCTCAGCCGAGCCTATACCCAAAGTGTCTTATATCAACAGTGAGCGATTCCGTCCCAAAGATTTTCAAGCCTGCAAATTTCCTTGGTCTAGTGTTCACATTAACGTTGATGGCAATTTATTCCCTTGTATCGCTGTCAGTATGGGTAACGTAAAAGATACCGCGTTAGAAGACATTGTTACTGGGGAGCTATTCACTGAGTTTAAAGATGCTTTATCCAAACACCTTGTGGAGGGCTGTAACCGCTGTGGCTGGATAAGACCTAACCCTAAATTGAATATCATTGACTCTATTACTTTAAAGTAGGTAACTATGGATAAAACAGTCATCCTTGGCGGTAGTGGTTACATCGGTAGCAATGTGAGCAAAGCCCTTCATCAGCAAGGGATTGAAGTCGTTGCGCTCAGTCGAAAAGACGTAGATCTTGAAGATAGCGCAGCGGCTGTCTCAAAGCTAGCCGGACATTTGTTAGATGCTGAAAATCTAGTTATCTGCTCAGCCATTACCCGCACATCGGCAAATGACACCAACAGCTGCAACCAAAATATTAAGCAACTCCAGACAATTATTACCGCTTTACAGACTTACTTACCAAAGCGAGTGATATATCTTAGCGCCGCAGATGTATATGGTCATTATGGAAGTCGCGCCACAGAAAGCGCCGTATTAACACCGCAAAATGAATATGGCGCATTTAAAGTCTTTGCAGAAAATATGCTGCGGATCAACTTTGCTGCGCGGTGCAAGCTTTCCGTGCTGAGGTTTTCAGGTGTGTTTGGGGGTGATCAAGATACCACTAGTCTCATTTATCGCTTGCACAGCTCTGTCATCAACAAAAAGACTATTTCTTTGTCAAATAATGGCTCAAGCAAACGTGACTTTGTGCCTGTTACACTATTAGCTGAGGCGATTAAACAGCTAGTCAGATGCAACACCTGTGGTACGTTTAATGTCTCAACCGGGCAAGAGCTAAACATTGTCGAACTAGTAAATTTAATAGAACATAACTGCGACAAAAAAGCGGAGCTTAATTTAACCTCTGATAAATCAGATAGAGATTTTGATTTGTCTTTGGATAATTCAAAATTAATTTCTCACTTTCCTACACTGTGCATACCAAACTTGTACGATGCCTTAACGCGCTTTTTATGTGAGTTACCCCATGAACAATAGTATTCCCAATGAGTTTAGTGCGGCCGTGTTAACTAAGACAAATAAAGCACTGGAAATCAAATCAATAAAAACACCAGAATTAGAATCAGGACATGTGCTTGTAAAAATAAAGCAAGCGGGATTGTGTCGTAGCCAGCTAATGGAAGCACGAGGGCATCGAGGTGAAGACAAATATTTACCGCATCTACTTGGTCATGAGGGTGTGGGACAGGTCATTGCAACAGGGTCTGGGGTCACTAAAGTTAAAGTCGGTGAACGCGTCATATTAGGCTGGCTCAAAGGCAGTGGCATAGACACAGGCGGTATGGTGTTCTCGTCAGTCAGCGGAGAACAGATTAATGCTGGGCCCGTCACGACATTTTCAGAATATACTGTTGTAGCAGAAAATAGAGTAACCCCCTGCCCTGATGATATTACTGATGATATGGCGGTGCTTTTGGGCTGTGCGCTGCCAACCGGCGCCGGCATTGTTCTTAATCAAGCAAAACCAACCCCAAATGACACGGTGGTGCTGGTTGGTCTGGGTGGAATTGGGTTAAGCGCCCTCCTTATGCTGTTGCACTTCCAACCAAAATCAATCGTTGTCATCGATGCCAACCCCAGTAAGATAGCGTTAGCCAAATCACTGGGCGCTACTCACGGCTTTGAGCTTGATGAAAATTTGCAAAATACCCTCAGTGAGCTATTCCCTAGTGGCTTTGATATCGCCATTGAATGCGCGGGACAGACCAGCTCCATTGAACTGGCGTTTGAGCTGATTAATAATTCAGGAAGATGTATTTTCGCTTCTCATCCACCAAACGGTGAAAAAATACAACTCGACCCTCATGCGCTTATTTGCGGCAAAAAAATTGAAGGTTCTTGGGGCGGAGGTTCAAATCCGGATACCGATCTGGTCAAAATTGGCCGTATCTTACAAAGTATGACGCTACCAACCGAGTTATTCGTATCTCATAGATATTCTTTAACTGACATTAATAACGCATTCGACGACCTTGAGCGAGGTGCTGTTGTCCGAGCGATGATTGAGTTTGAATAGCATGTTCAGGGTAAATGAAAGAAAGGCTAAAAGATGAAAAATACAGTATTAGTACAAGGTAATTTTGACGTTTTACACCCTGGCCATATTCGTCTTTTAAACTTTGCTAAAGAGTGTGGAAAAGAGCTCATTGTCGCCGTTAACTCAGACAAATCTATGACTGTTAAGAGTCGAGTTTCAGAGCGTCATCGTTTAGAAATGGTGCAATCATTAGAATGTGTTTCAAATGCATTTCTTACGGACTCAACACCAACAGAAGTCGTTCGAAAGTACAAACCAGACTTGGTAGTCAAAGGTAAAGAGTTTGAAGATAGGCCAAACGATGAACTAGACGTTTTGTCTCAATACGGGGGCAAACTCATTTTTGGCTCGGGTGAATTCGAATCAAATGCTGAACAATTTATTAAAAAAAATCGCCCAATAGATCGCAGCTTTGATTATTCGGAAGCCATCAGTTATGCGCAAAGGCATGATATACAATTACAAGAAATCGAAGATTGCCTAAATAGAGTGAAGCAAGTAAAAGCACTCGTGATTGGCGAGGTCATTGTCGATGAGTATGTTCAAGGAACCGCTGTTGGGCTGTCCCAAGAAGATCCCACCATTGTGATGACACCAAGTAAAAAAGAGACGTTCTTGGGGGGGGCAGCCATAACTGCAGGACATATTAAAGCAATTGGCGCACAAACGGTGCATTTGATATCTGTGCTGGGAAATGATGACGCGGCATCGTATACCCAAACACATATACGAGATTACCAATTAGAACCTCATTTTTTTACCGATGAAAGCCGCCCCACGCCTCTAAAAACAAGATATAGAGCTAGTTCCAAAACACTGCTGCGAGTTAACCAAGTTCGCCAACATAAGATATCTAAATCACTTCAACAGGATATTTTCTCCACCGTAGAATCGTTAATTCATGATTTAGATTTAGTGGTGTTTTCTGACTTTAATTATGGCGTTTTACCCCAGAAGCTAGTTGACCAAATTACCCAACTTTGCCAACAACAACAAATCAAAGTTGTCGCAGATAGCCAAACCTCGTCACAAGTTGGAGATATCTCTCGTTACAGGAACATGGACCTCATCACGCCTACCGAAAAAGAGGTACGTGTTGCGCTGAACAACCCAGATGACGGTTTAGTGATCTTAGCTAAAAAACTGTCAGAGAAATCTAACCCGAAGAATGTTGTTATTACTTTGGCTGAAGAAGGGATCTTCATCCACAAACCAAGTGATAATTGCCAGCAATGGGAAAACGACAGATTACCCGCAGTGAATAAGAACGCAGTTGATCCTGCCGGTGCTGGTGATTGCTTTTTGGCCGCCAGTGCTTTAGCACTCACTGCAGGCGCTACATCCTGGCAGGCATGCTACTTGGGCAGCATCGCATCCGCATGCCAAGTAGGCTCTGTAGGTAACACACCACTGGAATTAACCACGTTAAAAAAAGCCGTTATGGACTCGTTTAGTTAAATGAAAGCTATTTTACTTGCAGCGGGCCTTGGCACACGCCTTCGCCCTATTACAAACTCTATTCCGAAATGCTTAGTACCAATAAATGGTAGACCTTTGCTCGATTTTTGGATTGAAAAGCTTATCAAATTAGGTGTCGATGATATCCTGATCAATACTCACTATTTTTCTGAACAAGTAGAACGATTTGTCCACCAACATCCTCATAAAACTAAAATAACCTTGGTAAAAGAGCAGACGCTTTTAGGTACGGGTGGGACACTCATAGCAAATGAAGATTTTTGGAAAAATGATACAACGCTCGTCATTCACGCCGATAACTTTTGTCAAGATTCTCTAGATTCATTATTATCTGCACACAAAAATCGACCATCTCGATGCCATGCCACGTTATTACTATTCGAAACAACAACACCACAACAATGTGGTATCGTAGAATTAACCCATGACGGAGTTGTGCAGGCCTTCCATGAAAAGGAGTCTAATCCACCGAGTAACCTCGCAAGTGGGGCATTATTCATTTTTTCTGAACAGGTCCACAAAAACTGGTTATCCCACTTCGAACGAGATAAATTTTACGAAATCAGCGTAGATTTTATACCACTGATGATTGACAAGTTATACACTTATAAAACTTCTGACATTTATATAGATATTGGTACGCCAACTGCATACCAGAACTTGCAGTCAAAAATAAATTAAGTAAAAAATGAATATTGTCAAAGAGCTTCTCAAAGCGCCACGCAGTAACAATGCGCTCTATGTCGGCGGTAAACACTACTCTTATGATAGTTTGCAACATATCGCTAGCTCTATCATGATTCAACTCCAGGATGATACCGGCCCAATCGGGATCCTATGCTATCGAGATATTAGCTATTATGCCTTAGTATACGGCTGCGCGATGTCTGAGCGCACGTTCGTTCCGCTCGGTGTAAAGTTTCCAATCAATAGGCTTATTTCAGTAATTGAGCAAAGTGGCATTCGTCAGATAGCCTACAGTGAAAGCTATCAGCATATCGCTACTGAGCTCAAAGAAGCCCTTCCAAACGTGACGTTTTATTGTGCCGATAGCCCAACACAAACAGCAAATCTGAGTTTGCCACTCTCTGATATAATAGGTAACCATCCGGCGTATATTCTGTTCACTTCAGGTTCAACAGGCCAGCCTAAAGGTGTGCCTATTAGTTATGCTAATTTAAACAGCTACCTCGGCTATATGATCAATTATCTAGGGCTCGATGAGACAGATAAAGTCAGTCAATTATTTGACCCTACTTTCGATCTCAGTATTCACGACATATTTGTTACTTGGCTCAGTGGCGCATGCTTATATGTGCTGCCAGAAGAAGCGATGATCGCCCCAGGTAAGTTTGTGAAAAAACATGATCTTACCGTGTGGTTTAGTGTACCTTCAACCGCAGCAATTATGGGTAAATTAGGTATGTTAAAACCCGACTCTTACCCAAGTTTAAAATTCAGTTTATTTTGTGGAGAACCACTCCCTATCGCACTAGCTACGCAATTCCAACAAGCAGCATCCAACAGCACCGTCATCAATCTATATGGACCAACTGAAGCAACAATCGCCTGCTCACTCCATGTATTTAATGCTAAGCGGTCTTACGCTCACTGCTATACACCAATTGGCAAGCCTTTTCCTCACATGCACTTTTCTCTAACAGATCAAAATGAGCTTTTAATATCAGGTCCACAAGTGTTTTCCGGTTATATAAATAATGTAGAAAAAACAAACAGTTGTTTAGTGAAGATTAACAATAAAAGTTGTTACCACAGTGGAGATATAGTTAAATACAACAAGATGGACGAGCTAGAGTATGTATCAAGAAGCGATGACCAAGTGAAAATTCAAGGCTATCGCATTGAACTCTCTGAAATCGACACACTTGCAAAATCAATTCTGTCTAACCCTTTGGTGCAAAGTGTTGCTACCCCTAGAGGTGCACCACAATCCATCACTTTATTTATTTGTGGTAATGCCGATAAAGAGCTAGAGCAGATTGCTATCAAAAAACTCAAAGCCAAAGTTCCTGCCTACATGGTACCAAAAAATATCTATTGGCTAGATAGCATGCCTTTGAATTCAAATGGTAAAATAGACAAGTTAGCTTTGTATGCAATGTTGGAGAAAAAATGAGCTTAGCAAGAAATATTGAAAATACTATTTATCAAACATTGATTGAAAAACATGGTGAAGACATTACCAATACTATTAATAAGGACGAGAGCCTAATAACTGCAGGTTTGTTAGACTCCATGGACTTTATAACGATGCTGATGAATCTTGAAAACACGTTTGATATTGATATCGATTTTGAGGACGTCGACCCTGTCTCTTTTACCGCGATAAATGGATTGGTTAAACTACTCAGCGAACAAGAAAATGCCTAATAAAGTCGATTGGCAAACAATATACACCACTGAGTATGTCAAAGCACCTGAATGTTGGAAAACATGTGGTGGTTATTGTTGTAAGAATTTTTATGGTGAGCACTTTAATATTCTGGATAAAAATGGGGTGTCTTTACCACTGCTCGAGTCAGAGTATAAATACTACCAGTCTATTGGTGGCATAACCAATATTACTGAACCTCCCAAAAAGCGAACATTTAAACTCTCTAATGGTAAATCATTTAGCATTTATTTACTGTCTTGCAATTGTGGCGGGGTTTGTGAACCACACGGCCATCGCCCATTAATATGCCGCATTTATCCTTATTTTCCAGTTGTGGACGCAACAGGTACCATTTACGACTTTGAATATGCCGCATTAATGGATTTATTTTACCGTGATCCAGATGTAGACCATAAATGTACTTTAGTTAGAGAACAATCCATCCGGATTAAAAGGGAACTTTCCGTTAGCCTCAAGCCACTACTAAAGGATCCCGAAGTCGTATTCGTTTTTCGCTGTCTAAAAGAGCTTGTTGACCGTCTTAAAACGAAAATGGATGGACACATCAATACTTTAGACGATAAACAATTGAAAAAATTTATCACTAAATACGAGTGGATGATTCTTTCAGGCAAACCGTGGAAGGATAAAGCATTCTCTGAGCGCATTGACCAAATATATGATGAAGTCAAAACGGCATTTGGTGGAAAGGACTTTTTATGAAATCAGCCTCTGTAGAAGCAATTAAACAAACACTTTACGGCCTTGGGATAAAAAAGGATGACAACGTCTTCATTCATTCATCTCTCTTTTCAGTAGGAAAAATTGATGACGTCCAGCCTCAAGACATCCCTAAGGTCCTGCTGTCTTGCTTTGAAACAGTTATTGGAAACAAAGGCAGCATTTTCATGCCTTGTTTTAACTATGACTTTCCAAAAACGCGCCATGCGGACCTCACTATCCAAGAAACAACGCTTGGTTTTTGGCCTGAATGGTTTAGAAAACAAAAAAATGTGGTTAGATCAGCTCATCCAATGTTTTCTATTTGTGGTGCAGGAGCAAGTGCACACAAAATATGCCAACCCGAACGGCCTGAATTATACGCATTTGGTCAGGGTTCAACATACGATCGCCTCATCGAATCAGATAGTGTATTAGTTTTACAAGGGATCGGCTTGAGGGTAGCCACTGTCGTTGTACAAATAGAAGCTATGCTAGGGTTACCCTATCGTTTTAATAAACCTTTTTTTGGTCAAGTGACACTCTCAACAGGGCAGACTATCGAAGATAACTTTTATCATTTCTGCTTTCCCTTAAACAATGCCTATAGAGAAGATTATGCTGCACTCGAAGCCTCATTGCTATCAAGCGGCGTAATGCTGAAGAAGCCTTTTGGACGCGGTTTTATTTTTGCGGTGAGAATGAAAGCGCTCTATGAATTTATTAAGAATTTCACAAAAGATGATCCCTTTGCGCTATTAAATTGCCGTCCTCAATATTTATATCGCTTTGAGAACGGCAGTGAGATAGCTTACACATCACCTATCAAGTGATTTATTTCATTATAAGCAGCGATAAGTACATCTGCTTGTCGCCACTGCTTGCCGCCCGAGCGCCCTGAAATAATCATATTGTCCACGCTGCTTTCAAGTGTATGATAATTTTTATCATTATTCTTCTCGAAAGCCTCTGTCGGGACTGGGAAAGTATTATGAATAACCTGCTTAACATGAGCGATACACGAAGATTCAATATCAATCACCCCCATGCCCTTGAGTTCCTCAATGATTGAATCAATTCGATAATTTTCAACTTCGTCAGGTTTACACAGAATCTCAGCAGATAAAGTATTTGTCGTACTATTCGGATTTAAATTTGGGTACAAAGTCAATCTAAAAATATCTGTGCTCTTATCCCAAACCCACAAATAATGAGACTGCCTGTCCAACAGCGCCTTGTCTAAATTTAGATGAAATACGATGGCTGTTCGCAATTCAGGTTTATTTGCAACAACAGGCAAACCCAGTGCTTTAAGCGCAATAAAAGGAGGCGCACTCCAAAACAATAAGTCACACTCCAATGGACTGTCATGACCTTCAATAAACACTTTTTCAACTTGACGTGCACGGGTTTCCAAAGAGCGGATCTTACAATTGCACCTTACATCGACCCCAGCTAACTCAACCTTAGTTTTAAGAAAATCAACCCATGCTTGAATCCCTGAGTTAGTCGTTGGATAAAAATAATCAGGTGTTGTAGAGGCATCTCTGCGCTGCCTAGCCAAAAAATGTTCATGTGTTTGGTAACCCAACTTTGCATCAAATACAGGCATATTTTTGAGTTCATTTGCAACGTCAGCATCAAATGCAAGGATGCGTGTAAAACCAAATAGACCTGCCCCCATTGTCAATGAATTAAGATCTGTATGCCTGCCGTATAGCTTTTTTAAAATTGGTATTACAATGTGGTCTGTAAACGTCTCACCTAATGATGCTCTGCAGTACGGGACGATAAGATTTTCATCTGGAAAGTCTGTGCTTTGGATCATTTCAGCACAACCCTGATAATAAACTTCTTTATCAAGCTTTTTACTATCTGCGAAAGGAGAGCTTAGATCCCAGCTGTTTTGAAAATAATTGCCTGATTTAAGTTTTGTAATGACATTCCAATAATTTGAACGCTCTGCTTCAGTTCCAAATAACAGATCATCGAGTTCTGAGATCCCTGTTGCATTCGGGATATGAGACCCCATATCATAACTGGCACCCCGTTCATCTTGTATGGAGCGAAACAAGCCTCCGACTTCACTCCCTTGCTCTATCAGTGTAACTTGCTTGAAACGACGTTTAAGTAACAATGCAGCCATTAAACCGCATATACCACCACCGACTACTACTGCTTTATCGTGCATAATCGCCTCTAAACTTGAATTTAAACACTTATATACTGCCTTTGAAGCCAGGATTTACACCTGATCTAAATCAGCTTTAAAAGCAGTTATTGACCACTGCGCAGCAATGATTTCACCTGATGAATTTTCTGTCTTACTCAATAAAATATCAACAAATTCAAAATGGCTAAACAACTGTAAACTATCTTCTTTTGATGCAAAATAAAGGCCATCTATATCGGTAAATCCTGAATACGTGAGCTCAGTTGTAAAATTTCGAGACGTATTCTTTGCACTCCTATGTGCAGGATGAAGATCTGAATAAATCTGGGAATATATGCGCCCACCAGGTTTAAGTACACGCGCAATGTCTTTAAGCGCTAATTGAACTTGTGGCCTAGGTACACAATTTAAAGCGCTACGATCAATTACCAAATCGAATGTGTTGTCTTGCCAAGGTAATTCGACAAAACTACCCACTTTTAAATCAGCCGATAGGCCATCCTTCCCAATACGTCGCTTTGCAAATTCAATTGCACTAGGGGCACAATCTATACCCGCAACATCAACGCCTTCCGATGCCATAAAATAAATATTATTTCCAGCACCACATCCGACCTCCAGTACCCTGAGATCTGGAGTTTTACTTCTGAGCTGAAAGACCAATGATACAATATCGCTAAACGGATATCGGTTTAATTGCTTGCCTGACCGATAAATTGACTCCCAATTGGCCATTATGTCATCTCTAATAGCGCTTGTTCCTCAAGCTTATTGATAGCACTATACATATCAGAAACACATTTGTTTTGTTTATCAGCGATATCTATTGTGTCGTGCTCACCATCACTGTAGTTCAAGAGCATTTTAATATCATTGAGTTCATCAAGCTGACTCGTACGCTCTTTACTAAAAAAGCTCAATGTCGGGTACAGACCACGCTTACCTAGATTTGGCTCTCCAAATGGGTACTTGTTTTCAAATGTCGCCACCTGCTCGTGTGCCAATAAGATCTTTTCAAGTTTATCTATGCTGTCTATTAATGGCGCTATACCCATTTTTTCCTTGTTATCTAACGACGTATGATATTCCTTAAATCCACTGTGAAAACAACGGCTCACACAGCACACAGGTAGCTGAAATCCAGGAGAATTATACTGCCTTTCATCAGAGCCACTAAGCGGGCTGAAAGGAATATTTTGATGATTAAAACCATGCTCATTTAAGTGATAAAGTAATTTATCTAGCACTCCATTGTCATTGCGACTGTGTTTAAAGACGAGCTCGTCAGGCTCTCCCCCCATGCAATTAATCACCAAACCTGACACAAGGTTTTTTCTTAACCCCTCCCCTTCGAGGTGCAAAAGCCCTAAGCTTCCTATTGTTTCAGGATGTAACGCAAAGCGGTAAGTATATCGCCGCTTTGGCCATTGTTTTATACGGTGATAAAGACCGAGTAAAACGAGAGGCCCGCTAAGCTCATTATTCGCCATAGATGGGTGGCACAAATAGGAGCTAAGTAATACTTCTTTTTCTGACTCCCCAGCTAAAACCGTTTGCGCAATATCCAGTGAACCATCTACAAACTCACTTTTTACAACCGCACGATATTGACCTGGTTTTAAATTATCTCTGACTTCTTGAGAAACACAGAACCCCCACCGCTTTTTATAGTAGCTTGTAACATAAGGGATTGCCTGTGGTAATTCGGGAAGGCTATAAAGGTGGTCCTGCAACTCATCCAATCCCATCTCTACATTTACAGGTTCAGAGTAGTTAACCACCTCTAAATTTAGACGTTTCATATCAGCTACTTTTTCACCATCAGGTCCAAGCACATATGCATCTTCACAATGCCACTCTTTAGGGACTTGCCAGTCAAAAATCATGCTTCCGGAACGAATCGAGCTAATTTCAAGTGGCATAAAACGATTGAAGATGCCATAACTCTGACGCAAACCAGGACCCGTTATAGAGCGTAGTATTGGAAAAAGCTCGTCATACAGTTCACTATAAAATGCTTCAGTTTCGTGATATTGCACGCGTTACTCCTTGCCCAAGTCACATTTAGTTCTGTAGTTATGCTGATAGTAATCTTTCATTTCAGTCACATAGCCTTGCCATAACACATTCACTTTTTCATAACTTTCCAATGTGAACTGCTCATCTGTATAGGTATAAAGTAGGGATAGCATTGGGCAATGGTAATATAGCAGTGCACCTTTAATCATATGATGTAAGTGGTGTAATGCGGTATTACGCAATGAATAAACATACCTGGCCTGACGCATTAGGTTCTCCGAAGCCTCTTTTATCGTACCCACAGGCTCTTGTGCTATACCCAAAACATGATCACAAATTTCGTTAAACGCACCTACCCCCAAAAGGGTATCATCAAAATCAGTTAAATTAAGCTGCTCAAAATAATCACTTTTTAAGAATTCAATTTGATGATCTATATCTCTGCTCGTCGGCAAAGGTATAAGTTCTTCCGCACGGACTGGGTGAGCCCCTTTTAACTTTGCGCCATTACCTATGTTGTATACAGACCTATAAGGGTAGTGCCCTATTAACTTTTCTAACTGACTGTGTGCAGCCATAAATAAGTCATTGGTTTCAACTTGCCCACCAAAGTTTGCAGGTAAATACTTTCCATCCATCCTAATGCACACAAGACCATCTTCATTCTCATCTTCTAGGTTGTTGCGATAGATGCTGTCTTTACTGTGGTGCTCACCAGTCATTAAGTTGCCATTATCTATGCCAAATAGATAAATATTTTTAAAACCAGCAAACATAGCAAAAGACAGTGCTGTATTAGCCACTACAGGGTTACAATAAGGCATTAAAGGGATGCCCTTATTGTTTAATGTTTGGCTCATGACTTCCAACAAGAACGTTCCCGCCTCGTTACCTTTACCCGCAATACCAGCCCATTTATATCTATCCGTGTTATCTGGGTATAATGTGTTGAGTCCTATTAAGTTCGTTTTTTTATACTCTTCTGCAGGTAAGATATCACCAAAAATTTTGTAATTAGAATATGGCCTTTCAACCAATACATGAAAGTCACATTGAATGCCTTTGTTGTAAAGCGATGTGATCGCTGTCCCTGCTGCAAAAATGATGGCTTTGTTCGCATTTTCCTTGATAAACTCCTCAGCTTCATCCAAAGAAGGTCCATTGCCAACAATGAAGATAGGTGTTGATAAGTCCACTCGATTTTGCGTTGGTGAAGCCAATATTGGTGTATTTTTTTCTACCAGATGAACTGTATGCGACATTCCAGTGATAGCATCATTGAAAAAGCCGTGACCATATTGGAATCTAAAATACTGCATCGACCATTGCTGTATCAGTTCAATAATTTCTGGTAAGGGCGTGTGTTGATAGCAAAATGAGCGAACGACAGAAAATGCACCGATGTCATCTGCTAGGGTTTCAAGGTCCTTGATAAAGTTATCCTTATCAGCCCCTAACTGGAAAAATAATGCCCCGCCGTTGTTGTCGACTTTTTCGATGATTGAAAACCAATCAGTGCAAAATAAGCTAGCAAAAAAAACTTCAAAGTCAGGCTCTATTAAAAAGCAATAATCAAAATTGGTCTTTTCTAGCAATAGCTCAATATGATAACCCAGGCCAATACCAAAGATCAGCGCAGTGGGGAAGTTTTCAGGTAATTTTGAAATACGCTCTTGCTGCTGAGACTGAATTTCTCTAAATGCCTTAGTTAATGCTCCCATATACCTGATATGAACCCGCTCATCGTCGTCATTAACTGGACAGGAAGTATAATCTGTAGCACTAAATGTGGGATGTTGAATACTATGTTCTACTTGCTTTGTAACCTGTGCGATTGGATCATCACTATAAATTGGCGCTTTATGATTTTTTGGTACAAAGTTGCCATAACCTGTAGATGTCACATGAATACAGAAGTCATCACGCAATTCATATTCACTGATTGCTTTCGCAATATCAGGAAAGTACTTTTCAAAACACGAAATGTTGCGCGCAAACCTTTCATTCGCTTGTGTTGCAAACTTTGTTTCTCTTTCTTGATGTTCTACGGAACTGGATAATTGTTCATCAAGCTGTTGAATTTGTTCTTCGAGGGATTTTTGGCTCATAAGTAATAGGGTATTTGATTATATACTTTTGTATGCGTTAATCTTTTTTTTGTTGCCTAGGTGCATTGACAGCTGGGAACTAATATCCGCTTTTTGCGTTTGCAACTTTGCATTTAAATCAACGATATTTGTATAACAACTTTGAAGATGTTTAACTTGAGTGTCAGACAGATCGAGTGAGGTGTTTGAGAATATACTCTTTAGTACAGTATCTAACTTGCTTAAAATGGTTTCTGCACTGTCTAGCTCACCCGCTACACAGTGAGCTTCCAGTTTTTGTAAATAGTCAGCAAGCTTATCCAGCTCACCCGACATTGGCATCTGCACCATTTTGATTTAAAGTTTTTTCTCTAACATCGTAAGGGATCGCATCCCATGCAGATTTAATCTCTTTCAACAAGTTAGACACTTCTTCTACAATCGCTGGATCGTTCTGCATGCTCGCATCCAATAAGCGCTCTAGCATATAAGTGTACAATGCATATAAATTTTCAGTGACTTCACCACCGACTTCAAAATCAAGGCAGTCTCTTAATGCACCAATAATTGCAGAAGACTTTGAGATATGCTCAGCTTTGGCCTCTAAGTGCTTTTTCTCAATCGCGACTTTTGCCAATACCATTTTCTCGATTGCACCAGCCATAAGCATTTGGATTACTTCGTATCTATCAGCACCTGCTACTCGCGTTTTAAGTGCCTCACGCTGATAATTTTTGACTCTTGCGTTATACATAACGGCTCCTTAATTTGTTATTTCTTAGTAAATCCAGGCAAATTAGCAAGCTGAGCACCAAGGTAGTTTTGAGTTTGTTGCATTTGAGCAATCAACACATCCAAACCTGCATACTGCTTACGCAATCTATCTTCCAAAGATGCCATTCGATATTCATGATCAATAACATCATCTTCAAGTTCCTTAATTTGACTATTCAAGCTGTCTTCCCGCTGCTTAAGTAATCCACTTGAATCTACGTAGTTACCAAGTAAAGTTTCAAGTTCTTTGGCAACCCCATTTTCTCCTGCAAACGCTGTGCCAATATCATCAAAGTTAGAATCCATCGCATCGTTTATGCTGCGCACTAACGACGATTTCTCGAGATAACCTTCTTTATCAACACCCAAACCTATATCGAATATAGACTCAAATGGTCCAGCATCAGTCAATGACTTTGATAACGCAGAAATCAGTTGGTCATCTAAGCTTCGCATCGAAGAATCACCATTAAGTGGTTCACCGATACGCGTCCTAAAGCCAATTTGCCCTATAACTGCATTGTAGTTTGTGATCAGTTCATCAATTAGGGTATTTACTGATTCTCTATCATAATCAATGTTTAGTTTAGCAGTTTCATACTCTAACGTCGTAGCATCTTGCACACTTTTAGCTTTTGCCGTGATTGTCATATCTTGCACGGCATCTTTAAACGTGTTTGTTTCACTGGTCACAACTAAACCATCAACTAAAATTTTTGCATCTTGCGCTTTATCGTCATCCGCAATCACCATGCCGCCTGTCGGGTTTGTTGTCGCATCATGGGTTTCAATTGCATCAAGCTCTGCTGTATCACTAGTAATTACTAAGTTATTGTTTGAACCAGTAACACTTGAAGTTAAAACCAATTTACTACCGATACCTGTATCGCCAGTATTGATGATATTTGCTGTCACGCCAAAATTATTGTCATCCGCATTAATGGCATCTCTCAATTCATTTAGAGTCATGCCAGCGGTCACGGTAAGATTAAAGTTATTTGTACCAGCTGCAAATGTTAGGGTTCCGCCTGACGCACTTACAACGGCATCGGCACTCGCAAATGCACCGTCCGTACTCACTGCTCGACTACCTTGCGCTAACTGAGTAACAGCAATATCAAAGTTACCAACAGAAATATCGGATGTCGGCGTAACACTGATAATATCTCCACTTGTAGGTTGCGTAATATTCGCAACCCGTTTATTGAAATTATCAATGTCCGCCAATTTTTCGACAGTGTCGTTGAGGGTAGATAAGGCAGACTTCACCTCGCCAATCGCTGAGAGTTCGACGCTTAAGCGCTCGTCCTTAATTGCAAACTGTTGCATCTTCGGTCTATTTTCAGCATCTACAGACGCTTTAATAATACTCTCAAGATCCAAACCGGAGCCTACCCCAGCTGATGTAATAAGTGGCATTTTGCTACCTCCAACAAATAATCAAGCCGTTCTGTCGAACAACAAGCCTTTTCCTGATACCTTATCGGCAAATTCATCTAAAGCCTTAGCTACTTCTCTAAAATCTTCAGAAGGAATTTCTCTGATAACTTCTTCGCTATCCCTGTCAATTACTCTGATAAAAGGTGGATCACCATTTTCATCAAACTCAAAAGACAAATTAGTCGAAGTAACAGGTAAAACATTATTTAGCCTATCAAGATTAGCTTTCACCTCCTCAAAAAGTTCAGGTTGTACTTTACTCCCCTCTTCTTTCTGTTCTCGAGATAGTTCAAGTTTGCTCGTATCCTCAACGGCTCGTAATGTTTCACTTCCTTCTTCGGGCTTTATCCTATCAGGAGCTGGCACCATGCCGTTCGTTCCAACTCCAACAGCTGATTGAACGTCTTTCATAATACACCTCCAAGTAACAAGCCTAATTTATAGTATACGTCAAGTTTGTATTGAGTCCCAAACTTGACGCAACCATAACGTCAAATTAACCAAGTAGAGAGAGTGCGACCTGAGGTCTTTGGTTAGCCTGACTTAGAATTGAACTACTTGCCTGCTGTAGTATCTGCATTTTGGTTAAGCTAGCAGTTTCTGTAGCAAAGTCTGTATCTTTGATACGTGAACGTGCAGCTGATAAGTTTTCAGATACATTCGATTGATTTCGGATAGTTGATTGGAATCGGTTTTGAACCGCACCTAATTCCGCACGTTTTTTATCCACAACAGCAATCAGAGCATCCATACCAGCTAACACTGCTTGTGCATTCGCCTGAGACGATACGCTGACAGTTGCGGCTTGGAATGTATCACTGAATGTATAGCTATTGGCTGCGTTAGAAATCGAACTTACACCGCTAACTAATCCTGATAGGTCATTTCCTGCAATAGAACTTGCGATGCCAGCAATACCTGATAAGGTAAAACCACCATTTGCCGTCAAGTCATTTGATGTGCTCGAAACGTTTTTCATACTGAATGCAATTGTTTGCACTGCATCAGCACCAACCTGAAAGCTAGCATCATATGTGCCATCTAAAAGGTTTTGACCACCAAACGTTGTATCTGCAGCAACACGGTTAACTTCTGAAGAAAGTGAACGGATCTCTTCTTGGATCGCCAATCTATCTTCATCTGTATTCGAGCCGTTTGAAGCCTGTTGAGCAAGTGTTCTAATACGTTGGAACATTTGCGTCGCTTCATCCAGCGCGCCTTCTGCAGTTTGCGCCAGTGATATACCATCGTTTGCATTTCGAATACCTTGATTCAGGCCATTAATTTGTCCTGTCAAACGGTTAGAAATCTGCAAACCCGCTGCGTCATCTTTCGCACTGTTGATACGAGTACCTGATGACAATCTTTGGAATGAAACATCCAAAGCATTTGAAGAGTTGTTTAATTGCCTTTGCGCATTCAAAGAACTCACATTGGTGTTTACGTATAAAGCCATAATAGCCTCCGCTTTATCAATTTTTGTCGCTAGAACGGGATACCCCTACCCTGTTTTAGCGATTGCTAGAGTCCTAAAGTTATAGTTCTCTAACTCCGCTATCGACTGATAAAGCGAAAGCTTTAGCTTTATTTGCAAATTTTTTAAAAAATAATTTTATTAACCTTGTAATAAACTCAATGCAGCTTGTGGCCTTTGATTCGCTTGGCCCAAAATTGTTTGGCTAGCTTGTTGTAAAATTTGATTCTTAGTAAGCATAGCTGTTTCGTGTGCGAAGTCTGCATCGCGGATACGAGATTTTGCAGCCGCCAAGTTTTCAGAAATATTCGATTGGTTACGGATCGTAGATTGGAATCGGTTTTGCACGGCACCAAGCTCAGAACGTTTTTTGTCAACAACGGCAATCAAAGAGTCCATACCGGCCATAACAGCTTGTGCATTAGCCTGAGTAGACACACTGATTGTTGCAGCTTGATACACATCACTGAATGTATAACTGTTCGCTGCACCTGAAACAGCACTCACACCGTCAGCAAATCCAGATAGATCATTACCAACAACCGCACTGGCAATACCAGCAATACCAGAAATAGTAAAGCCGCCATTGGCAACCATCGTATTTGCGGTCGCACCAACGTACTGCATACTAAACCCAATTGTTTGAACAGCGTCAGCACCAACTTGGAAGTTGGCTGCATATGAACCATCAAGTAAATTTTGCCCACCAAATGTTGTATCAGATGCGACACGGTTTACTTCAGCAGACAAAGAGCGGATCTCTTCTTGAACAGCTAGACGGTCTTCATCAGTATTTGAACCGTTCGCCGCCTGCTGTGCTAAAGTACGAATACGCTGGAACATAGATGTGATCTCATCCATTGCACCTTCAGCGGTTTGCGCCAGTGAGATACCGTCATTCGCATTTCGGTTACCTTGATTCAAGCCTAAAATCTGAGACTGCAAACGGTCAGAGATTTGTAGACCTGCCGCATCATCCGCAGCACTATTAATACGCAGACCAGATGAAAGTCTCTTAAAAGAGGTATCTAATTCTACACCCGACTGTTGCAGCTGTCTTTGTGCATTCAACGAGCTGACGTTGGTATTTACATATAAAGCCATGGTTCACTCTCTCTATTCAAACGCTCTATCAAGAGCGGTTATTGAGTACAAGGAGGCAATCCGAATCGATAAATTTTTTTAGCGATGGGGCAATAAACTGCCACTTGCACAACTATATCTAAGTTTGAATAAGTAAAAGCAAACAATATGCCAATAAATGAAATGATTTTTTGACTACAAACCAAATCAAACAATAAGGATATGATTTTAAAAAAGAAAAAGTTATTCAAGAAATAAAAAAGGAGGCTGCGCGCCTCCTTTTTTTAAGTTTGAGAGTGAGTGTCAATATTTTATTCTAAATATTGGCACGGAAAGTGCTAACATTAATGTGTTCATTGAAAACATGAACTGTTTTGGATTTTAAGCTCCTCCGCTTTATCATCCAATTCCGGTGTCAGTGTTAATACCCCATCAAGCACTGACACCACATTCCCCCGCTTTACCTTCTAGTTTAATTATCCAAGAAGACTTAGTGCAGCCTGAGGACGTTGGTTAGCCTGACTTAAAATTGTTTGGCTCGCCTGTTGTAGAATCTGCATCTTAGTAAGTGATGCTGTTTCTGTAGCAAAGTCAGTATCTTTGATACGAGATTTTGCAGCTGATAGATTCTCAGAGATATTTGACTGGTTACGAATCGTAGATTGGAATCGGTTTTGAACCGCACCAAGCTCCGCACGCTTTTTATCAACTACCGCGATAAGTGCATCCATACCCGCTAATACAGCTTGAGCGTTTGCTTGAGATGATACGCTGATAGAGCCTGCCTGGAACGTATCACTAAATGTATAACTGTTCGCTGCATTTGAAATAGCACTGACACCATCAGCAAAACCTGATAAGTCATTTCCAGCTATCGAGCTTGCGATACCAGCAATACCTGACAATGTGAAACCGTTATTTGCCGAAATATCATTAGTTGTGCCGGCAACATTTTTCATACTGAAGCCAATTGTTTGTACTGCATCAGCACCAACTTGGAAGCTTGCTTCGTATGTACCATCTAACAGGTTTTGGCCACCAAAAGTTGTATCTGCTGCAACTCGGTTAACCTCAGCTGATAGAGAGCGGATCTCTTCTTGAACCGCTAAGCGGTCTTCATCGGTATTTGAACCGTTTGACGCTTGCTGTGCCAATGTACGAATACGTTGGAACATCGAAGTAACTTCGTCCATCGCGCCTTCAGCTGTTTGAGCTAAAGAGATACCGTCATTCGCGTTACGGTTACCTTGGTTTAGACCGTTAATCTGTGAAGTTAATCGGTCAGAAATTTGTAGACCTGCCGCATCATCTGCTGCGCTGTTGATACGGAAGCCTGAAGACAAACGTTTAAATGAAACGTCTAGGGCATTGCCTGAATTGTTTAACTGTCTTTGAGCATTCAATGAACTTACGTTAGTATTTACATAAAGTGCCATGGTAATTCTCCCACTGTAAACTGAGTACTTACTCTCAAACTTGTAACTCTTGTCACCTTCAAGTTATTTGAACTGTCCGGCTTGGTTAATTAAGTTATCGGACGGCAAAAAGTTTCCTTTAGATTTTTTTTCAATTTTTTTATAAGTCATTGAAAATAAATTAGTTAAAAACATTAAATCGCTTTATTTAGAATAGTAGGAAAGGAGTTTCCGCCTGCTAAAATAAAAAAATATGGATAAAGTTTTTAAATCTAATTCAAAAAGTTACTGAGAAAATTGTGATATTTGGCAGGTTACGATATAAAAAAGCCGCCAAGTGGATGGCGGCTCACTAAGACTATCGAATGTAGTCTAATAAAGACAAGTTGGATAAACGCCCATAGGTGGCTTGCGACGCCTGTAATTGTGTCTCGTGCTTAGTCAACTCTGTGATGGCCTCTGCCATATCAAGTTCGATCAAATCTGCACGCGCTATCTTATTATTAATATCCAAATCAGTATTAGCATCAATGATTCTTGTTGCGGTGTTTTTCCGCCCCCCAAGCCCAGATTGGATCTGTGACACCGTATTTTTGGCATTTTCTAGCCCGATCATAGAGTCAGCTAACACTTGTCGATAATCTTTATCGGATAGAGTTGGGTCTTGAACCGCATTAATTAAGTTCTCTAACGTGTTTAATACATTATCTTTTTTTGGCGCTTCCAACTCAAAGGTTATCGTATCAGCAGCACCTGAAACCCCAGTAAAACTGAACTCCATTCCCGCCACTTTTATATTGTTCTCTGTATAAGTTCCTGATTCAAATACCGTCGCACCTTGACGTAATTGATAAGTTCCTGGTGAGACTGTGCCATTCAAAACTACTTGAAATTGATTCGAACCGGCTGGTGCTGTTGGATCAGGGTTGTAATTAGCTTTATGGAAAATATCAAAAGGACCTTGCTGAGTTACGTATACATCAGCACTCACTATGCCCCCTGTTGGAGTTGCAGTATTGGAGGCCACATTTAATCGCTGCTCAACACTTTCAAAAACGTCGAACCCGTTATCACTTGACTTGATCTCAACACCTTCAGCAACCTTAATCTTATGTTGCCCTTGGTCTCCCTTGTATGCATACCTATTGTTTAAGCTGTCATACTCATACGTCCTGTTATTGTCTTGATAACCAGAAAATATGTATCGACCATCTTCTGTTTTTGAATTCATTAACTCTAAAACAGCTGTTTGTATCGCTTCCAATTCTTCAGATAATGACGCTTTATCCGGTGCGGTCAAGGCACCATTACCAGCATTAACTGTCAATTCAATAGAGCGTAACAATGACTCTTTGATGTTAGTAAGTACACCCTCTTGCGTATCCAAACGGCTTTTTAACATCGTCAAATTTTTATCATATTGCTCATTTGTTTGAATTTTATCTGAATATAGTAGTGATCTTGCCATCGCAGAAGGATCATCTGATGCAGATAATACACGCTTTTGTGTATTAACTTGATTCATCGATTTATTCACTTCTTGCTGACTATTCAAGATAGAATTCAAGTTATTCTTAAAAATCATGTTATGAGATAAACGCATAATTACCTCGCAGCATTAAGTAGAGTGTCAAACACGGTTCTTGCGGCACTTAATATTTGAGCCGAAGCAGAATATGACTGCTGAAAACGTAGCAAATTGGCTGCCTCTTCATCTAGATTTACGCCCGCGACAGACTCAAACCATGCTTCAGACTGAGCAGCCAATGCATCATAAGCTGCCCCATTAGTTTTTGCCTGATTTGCAACTACACCAATTTCAGTGACTAATCCTGCATACGCTTCATTGAATGTTTTTAAATTATCCGCAACCGCTGTCGTTATGACATTTTGTCTGACTAATTCACCAGACTGCAATTCACTTAATAAAAGTCCATTTCGGTTGTCGTCAAATCCACTTTCATTAAATTCAATAGTATAGGTATCACCAGTCGCCGGTTCACCATCAATGTTAAAATCAAAACCATAATTGGCAAATGCACCACCAGCCGCGGCTAAAATATTTTCTCTAGGCGCTGGGGCAGTAAAAGTGGTAGTGCCGCTGGCATCTGTTATCTGATACTCATCAGGATTACCCGTTTTGACTAACGTGATAGCGCCATTGGTCAGTGTTGGCGGCGTAGTCGCTGAAAAGTTACTCGTCGCCGGGTCAGTGTTAGAAACACTGCCTACTGAAATCATCGCATTGCTGACGTTATTTACTGAAGACTCGGTACGGATAGGAGATGCTAAAGCAAGTGACTCTGGTCTATCCGTTGCCAAAGCAAGGGTACTGGCAGCCGCAGAGTTTAACTTAATATCAAAAATATCTCCGTTGTTTGGTAGCGCAGCTGCGCCACTCACGTCGGTAAAATTAATTTGTAAACCATATAACTCTGCGCCAGTAGGCGTGACCGTTTGAGAGTTTAAAGGTGCAGTGTAAGGAACCGTTGTTGCATTACCAATGGTATTACCTTGAGCATCAATTGCTGCAATGGTTACATTACCTGCATTATAAGTCACTCTAAAGTCTGTAGCAGGGATCTGTTTACCTTGACCAGGCTCCAATGTTGCAGCTAACTGAGTAGTGCTGGTGTTACTACTATGCGGAAAACCAGCTGTCGTCGGGATGGTAAATATATTACCCCCCAAATTACCATCAAGATCCATACCCAGCTTGTTCTGCTGGTTAAAGGCATCAGCTAAAGAAAGCGCAATTTGTCCAAGCTGATTTTGGGCAGGGATTAAAATTTCATCCCTAAATGCTAAAAGCCCACCAATTTTACCCTGTAATTTGGTTTGATCTACTTCTAATGCGATAGCGGCACCTTCCGTGATATCTAGTTTAAGTTCCTTTTTATTTGGATCCGGATCGCCATCTAATGAAAACAGGTTAAAGGTACCATTTTCCATTACAACCGATTGCCCAGATCCTAAAAACACCAACTTTTCACCGTTAGAACCATCTAATGTTTCGATATCTACCAATTCAGACAGATCTTTAATTGCCTGATCTCGCTCATTTAGTACCGAGTTTGCATTGTCGTTATCCGGGTTTGCGTTAAGTGCACCAACCTGACCATTGAGATCGCTAATTTTTTGAATTAGGTTATTTGCTTCTTGTGAATAAATCGCCAACTGCTCGTTCACAATATTATTTTGATCAAACACAATGCCTGACAATCGATCCATTTGATCAATCATATTTTGCGCATCTGTTAGAAATAATGAGCGTGTAACTGTAGAAGAGGGCAAGTTCATTGCTTCTTGCAAGTTGTTAAACAGGGAGTTAATACTGGAGTTTAAATTATTGGAGTCTTCCCCAAACAAAGTGTCCACTCGACTAGATTCAGTCACAAACTGGTTATAATAAGACTGACTCGAGATGTCTCTATACAATTGTTTTTGGGCAAATTCATTTAATAAACGAACCGTTTCTCCACGACCAACCTGATTCCCAACCATGGTTGCATGTTCAGTACGCTCTCGAATGTAGCCCACCGTATTTAGGTTTGCTATGTTTTTACTGGTCGTTTGCAACAGTTCACTGCTTGCTCTAACGCCAGAGGTGCCAATGTTCATTAAATTAAAAGACATCTTAGTTTACTCCTTGACGTATAAATGAAGACACAGCTGATTGGAAATGACTTCCACCTAACACATTTTTAATTTTGTTCGCATAGTTAGGGTCAGTTGCATAACCTGCTTGTTGCAATGCATCTAAGTATTCACTTGGCTTAGAGGCTTTTTTGAGTGCTTCCTCATAACGAGGGTTCGACTGCAAAAAGTCCACATAATCACTGAAGCTGTCTTTCAAAGATTCATATGCTCGGAAATTTGCTTGTTTTTTAACAGGCAAGCCCTGTTCAAATTCGAGTGTCATTTTACTGGCACTGTCTCCTGTCCAGCGGCTATCCGCTTTGATATTAAATAAGTTAAAACTGCTATTGCCATCTGGTTTCGAGATTACATGTTTTCCCCAGCCAGTTTCTAAAGCGGCTTGAGCGACCATTACAGCGGGGTTTAAGCCAATTTTTTCAGCGGCAGATTTCGCGTAATTCCACAGCGTATTTATAAATTCTTCAGGACTTTCAAAGCTCTGAGGCTCAGCAAATTCTGGTTGAGCGACCTCTTGTGCAGCTGGTTCGTCTAATTTGAGTGGTTCAGAGGATCTTTTTTGTTGGGCTTCGCCATTAGCGATTTTATCGCTTTGGATTTCTGCACCTGTGCGTATTACTGAGGACGGCATATATCCATCTTTTTGTGGAGATAATTGCTGTACTATTAAGTCTGCAAGCCCTAAGCTGCCTTTATTTGATAGTTCTAGCGCCATTTGCTGGTCATGCATATCACGATAGAACTTCACGCTACTCGAGTTAAATGGGCTATCTTTGTCTTCAAAAGCTTCATTGGCTTTACGCATACTCGTTAACAGCATTTGCGTGAAGATTGATTCAAACTGCTGTGCAGCCTTTTTTAGCGCTTGCTTTGATGCATCACCATCACCAGCACTTTTTAACGCATCTTGTCTCAATGAGTTAAGGTTGTTTAAATCAAAAAAGCTTTGATTATGTGTCGGATCAGTATTCATGGTTCAAAAACACGTCGTTAAAAAAGGGATATAACTATTAATGCAATTATTAAGCCAAAAAAAGCCTCATAAATATGAGGCTAACTTATTGAATATAAATAGAACACTATATGACAACTAATTGACCATGTATGGCACCTGCTTCTTTGAGTGCTTCCAATATCGCCATCAAATCGCCAGGTGCCGCACCGACAGCATTAATTGCGCGAACCAAATCATCTAGACTACTGCCAGGATCGAAAACAAATGCTCGAGAATCGTCTTGATCTACATCGACAATACTTTGCCTTGTCACTACAGCATCCGCTTCAGTTAAAGGCTGAGGTTGTGATACGTTTGTCTGCTCCGCAATTGTCACTGTCAGTCCACCGTGCGTAATCGCTGCTGGTTGTAATTTCACATCTTTACCAATCACAATAGTGCCAGTTCTAGAGTTGACGATAATTTTGGCTGACGTATCAGCAGGCTTAAACTCAAGGTTTTCAAGTGTAGATAAATATGCCACACGCTGTGACGGATCTCGCGGCGCAATAACTCGGACAGAGGCTGCATCTAAAGCACTCGCACTGTTTGGTCCAACTAACCCATTGATTGTATCGGCTAAACGTTTAGCTGTTGTGAAATCAGGACGGTTAAGATTAAACGTAATATGGTCGCCCTGTGTAAATGGACTTTTTACTGCACGTTCCACCATCCCTCCATTGGGGATCCGGCCAACGGTTGGTGTGTTTATTACAACTCGGCTTCCGTCCAAGCCCTCAGCACCTAGTCCACCAACGATCATACTACCTTGCGCAATCGCATATACATTACCATCGACACCTTTCAAAAACGTTTGCAACAATGTCCCACCTCTTAAGCTACCTGCACTGCCAATAGAAGACACTGTGACATCAATACTTTGCCCAGGTTTTACAAAAGGTGGTAAATCCGCATGCACGGCCACGGCTGCGACATTTTTGATTTTTGGTTTCAGGTTACCAGGTAAAGTGATCCCAAAGCTGTTCAACATTGCTTTAAAGCTTTGCTCTGTAAACCGGCTTTGCTCACCTGTCCCCGGCAGACCAACCACCAAACCATAGCCTATCAGTTGGTTACTTCTCACTCCTTCCACCACACTGACATCCTTAATTCGCTCAGCACTTACACTAAGTGAGGCCGCCAATGTAAAAATTAAAATAAGAGTTTGCAGAATACGCATGATCTACTTCCTTAAAATGGCATCAATGTGCTCATGAAGAATTTAGTTAGCCAACCTGCACTCTGAACTTCTTGCGTTTGACCTTTACCAGAGTATTGGATCCGAGCATTAGCAATTCGATTAGATTGTACTTCGTTTTCATAAGACACGTCTTGCGGTCTTACTAAGCCTTCAAGTCGGATAAACTCTTCCCCAGTATTCAATGTTAACCACTTTTCTCCGCGGATCACTAAGTTACCGTTTGGTAATACACGCATAACATTGACTGAGATGTTACCAAACAAACTATTTGACTGGTTGGCCTGAGCATCACCCTGATAAGAGGAGTTTGCGCCCATATCCAGTTGAATGGCATCTCCACCAATATTTACAGGTACATTGCCCAAACCAAGGAATGGGTCAACATTTACTTCGCTATCTTTATCTAGTTTCGAGTTAGCAGCTTTTGAGGCTTGAGTAGACTCCCTCAATACCACAGTAATAATATCACCTACTCTGACTGCTTTTTTATCTGAGTACAGATCATTCGAATATGAATTGAATAATGACCCCGTCGATACAACAGGTTCAGCTTCCGTTTCAGGATACATAGGAGCGTAATAAGGATCATCTCTTACAACGTTACTATTTTCCGTAGACATGCATCCACTTAGGCTAAAGCCCAACGCAAAGACTAAAATACATTTACGCATGATCTGTCCTACCCTATTACAGTTGTTGATTGATGTAACTCAGCATTTCGTCAACAGACTTAATTACTTTTGAGTTCATTTCATAAACACGCTGGGTCTCAATGAGATTGACCAGCTCTTCGGTCACATTTACGTTGGATGTTTCAAGTGCACCCTGTACCATAGAACCAAGGCCTTCAACACCTGGGTTACCCTGCACTGGCGCACCACTAACCGCTGTTTCTGTGTATAAGTTTTGACCTATCGGCTCTAGACCAGATGGATTAATAAAGTCACTGATCACAAGCTGACCGATGACAGTGTTCTCAGCTTGACCATTAATACTGACCGACACTTCCCCATCTTGAGAGATAGTGATGGAATTTGCATTGTCCGGAACCGTCATTTCTGGTTGAACAGGAAAGCCTGCGCCAGATGTGACTACACGGCCGGTTTCATCTGTGGTGAACTGGCCATTTCTTGAGTACGCAATCGTCCCATCAGGCATTTGGATCTCAAAAAAGCCCGGCCCTTGGATCATCCAATCCAAAGAGTTTTCCGTGCTTATCATATTCCCTTGAGAAAAGTTCTTTTGGTTCGCAACCACTTTCGAACCTGCACCAAGCATCAAACCCGACGGCAGCTCTGTATCCTGAGATGAACGACCACCTGGCTGATTGATATTTTGATAAAGCAAATCTTCAAAAATCGCTCTACTCTTTTTGTAACCAACAGTACTGGCGTTAGCCAAGTTATTGGAAATGACCGAAATATCAGTCTGTTGAGCATCAAGCCCAGTTTTACTTATCCACAATGCTGGATTCATAATCTTTACCTCACTCTCTTATACTATGCGCAGGAGCGAAGTGTGTCGCTCGTCGATTTCTTCTGCTGACTTCATTAACTTAATTTGCATCTCAAACTGTCTTTGGTGATTAATTAAATCCACCATCTCATGAACAGGATTAACATTAGACATTTCTAAATAACCACTCATCACTTTTGCCGTTGGAGATACTTCGCAAAAACCACAATGACCATCATCTAACTGATCTTCTTGTGGTCTAAATAAACCATCGTTGCCTTTCTCAAGTTGATTATTATCAGCGGTAATTATTTTTAGCCGATCAACGGTTTCTAAGAAATTCGCGGGAGCCCCCTGCGGGCGAACTTGAATAGAGCCATCATCACTAAATACCACTTTATCGATAGGTAAAGGCAATATAATTGGACCCCCTTCGCCAATTAATTGACGACCATGACTAGTAACCAACGCGCCGTCACTAGTAATGTTAAGCGTACCTACTTTTGTATATGCCTCTTCACCACTGGCATCCATAACACTGATCCACGATTTCTCATCAACCGCGATGTCTAAATCACGACCTGTTTCTGCAACCGCGCCGCTTAACATATTTGTACCTGGGCGTTCTTGCATGGCAAACACACGTGTAGGCAAACCTTCTCCAAACGCCTGCATAGAGCGAGCCTGAGCAAAGTCAGCCTTGAAGCCTGTGGTATTAGCATTAGCTAAGTTATTAGCTTTGAGCGCTACGCCACGTAAGCTTTGTTTAGCACCTGACATGGCGACATAGAGCATTTTATCCATGAGAACGACCTAAAACTGTTCAATATATGGTGATAAAAGCAATATTAGTGCCAGAGTGAGTGTCAAAAAATAAAAAAGCCGCAAAAGCGGCTTTTATAGAAGTGGTTTATCCTATCGGATCTGAAGAATGTTCTGCTGAAGTGTTGAGTTAACTTCAAGTGCACGGGAGTTTGCTTGGAAGTTTCTTTGTGCACTGATCAAATCAACTAACTCATTCGTTAAGTTTACATTAGATTGCTCTAACGCCGATGAATTGATAGTACCTAGAGTACCTGAACCAGGTTCACCTGCAATAGGCTCCCCAGAGGTTAGACTTTTCTTCCACCCTGTATTACCAGCTTCCGTCAAACCTTGTGAATTTGAGAACCTTACCATCGCAACCTGGCCTAAGAAAGTAGAGTCACCGTTACTGTAAGACGCCACAATTTTACCATCAGAACCAATATCAATACCTGCTAGTCGACCCGTTGTCGCGCCATCCTGATCCAGTGCTTTCACTTCAAAACGGCTGGCAAACTGCGTCGGTAGTTTATTGGTTGTATTGGCTTCATCACGCCAGTTCAATTGAATATCAGATGGAAAGGTTGCACCATTGGTTAATAACCCTGATACATTAGCTGCGGTTAAATTCAATGAGTTAAAGGTTGTGCCCGTATTAGCTGTTTCTGCAGCGCCAGTATGTGCCGGAAAACCTTGTGCATTAAATCCAAACTCCGTAATAGGCGTTATGGCTGCAGGGGCAACAATTTCGCTACCATTTGCATCAAATGGCTTGCCACCTAACGTTGCATAAACCTGCCACTCATTTGCATCAGTTGCAGGATCTTCTTTACGGAAGAACAACTGTAAAGTATGTGGTTCACCCAAAGAGTCGTACACTGTCGTCGACGTTGAGCTGTTATAAGATGCCGTTGTATCTGGATCAAATGCAATGGTTGGTGCCGTCGCTGTTGAATCTAAGTTAAATGATGAATAAACATTTGTCGTGGCACGAGGAGAACCTGATGCGTCCGGTATCTGCAGTGGCGACGATGTACTTAAACTCACCGAAGTTGTATCACCTGTACTTGGATCAACAGGGAAGCCCTGAAGAAAGTTACCGTTTGCATCCACAATAAAGTTATCTTTGTTCAGCTTAAATGCACCTGCACGAGTGAACGTATAATCTTGGCTGCCTAAATCTTCACTTGTTGCAAAGTAACCCTCACCTGTAATAGCAAGGTCAAGTGAGTTTTGTGTAAAGTTCAATGAACCTTGGTGGAACTGCTGAGCAACCATCGTCGTAGACACACCATCACCGTTTTTGGTCTTACCAGCACTAAACACTGACGAAGCATATACCGAAGCAAACTCTGCTCGAGACTCTTTAAAACCTGTCGTATTTACGTTCGCAATGTTGTTAGCTGTGGTGTCCAAATCTTTTTGGGCTGCAGCTAATCCTGTTAAAGCAATATTAAAACTCATACTCTAATACCTCTATAAATGAAGGTTAAATCTTTTGATTAAGCTATCTCTGCAACGTCAGATAGTCTAACTGCACCAGCTTTAGTATTAATGACAATGCCCTGAGAGCCATTGACATTGACACTATCAATATTTCTAAAAGTCGCTGTAGGCAAAGACTCAAACTTACCGTTTAACTGCCCTTCAGCTTTAATTGTGTACTCACCTGGTGGTGCTGGTTCATCATTGTTTGTTAAACCATCCCACTCAAAGCGTGTTGCTCCGACGCTCTGCTTTCCTAGCTCGATTTTTCTAACAAGCTCGTTTTTATCGTTAACAATACTCAGCGTTAGCTTTTCAACAGGTTCAGCCACGATAATGGAGCCCCTTGCCTGCATACCTGGACCATGTTCTATCGTGTCAGACTCAAGTAAAGCCTTTTTACCGATCAAAGTAGAAGCTTGAAGTGCTGAGTTTGATGTCATTGAAGCAGCTAACGATTCAAACTTTGTATTTAAATTTGATATACCCTCTGCCATCGTAAAGTTGGTCATTTGGGATATCATTTGATCATTATCAGCAGGCTTACTCGGGTCTTGAAAAGACAACTGCTGAGTAAGTAACGCAAAAAAGTCTTCCTGCTTTAACTCATCATTTTTCTCAGTTGGCACTTGCTTATCTTGCCAACGCAACGAATCGACAAAGGACGAAGTTGCGGAATTGACATCATTACTCATCAGCTATACTCCCAATTAGCGCTGACCAAGCAACAGAGTTTTACTTAACATCTGCTTTGCTGCGTCTGCTACTTGAACATTCGTTTGGTACGAGCGTGAAGCGGAAATCATATTTGTCATTTCTTCCACAACATTCACATTCGGTTTATAGATATAACCATCTTTATCAGCACTGGGATGATTCGGGTTGTATTCAACCTGCAGAGGTTTGTCACTTTCAACAATCCCCAAAACCTTTACTCCCACAGACGAACTTAATGTATTCGGATGTGCAGCCGCTGCTTTATTTAATTCAGCAGCAAATACTGGATGCCTTGCACGATACACTTTGTCCTGACTAGAGCTGATGCTGTTTGCATTGGATATATTACTGGCAGTGGTATTCAATCGCACATTTTGTGCACTCATGCCAGAGCCAGCAATATCAAAAACGTTATATAAACTCATAATTAGGCTCCTTGACCACCACCAAGCGCTTTTTTCAAGCTTTTAAATTTACCACCCAAAAAGTTCAAACTAGCTTGGTACTCTAATGAGTTCTGTACATACAAGTTTCGTTCCACTTGTATATCAACTGAGTTACCATCACCCGTATCTGTTTGATTTGGATTACGAAATTGTTCAACACCATTGGCTAACCTAGTCCCACCGCTGATGTGTTTTTCGTTGGTACGGGTCATTTGATTGCCGCTTTGTTGTGCCGACTTTGCCGCATTGAGTGCTCGACCAAAGTCGATATCTTTTGCTTTGTAACCGGGAGTATCAGCATTTGCGATATTGCTTGCTAAGATCTCGGCACGTTGAGAACGGATCAGCATTGTATGCTGATGCACTCCAAGCGCTTTATCAAAACTAATTGCCATAACCAACTCCAAAAATTTGACTATATACAGGTTAATGCAAAAGTAAGACCAACTTTGACACTGGTAACCTTTATTAATTAAATTGATTATTATCAATAATTTAGGAAGTGTTATATTCCCTTTTGTGTCAAAAAAGTATTTATACTATTTACTAGTCAGTAGAATAAGCACATTTTGTTCCACCAATAACAAGAACTAAGAAGCTGTTACAGGTTTAGCAGCATACATAGTGAATACTCTGCTTTTACATAAGAAAGGTGATTATCGTGCAAAAGGTTAGCGACAGCGAACGAAGTGAGTACGCTCTTTTTGCGCAAGGTGATTATCGTGCGAAAGGTTTATGACACAGCGCACAGCGCTGCCATTCTTTTCGCGCAAGGTGAAATGACCCATTTTAACAAGAGATAATCAATCCCCCTATAAGCGTAACAACAGAGTCAAAACAAGCAAAACATGGATCCTGAAACCAGTTCAGGACGACATACTGGAAAAGGTTAATGACAACGAACGCAGTGAGTACGCTCTTTTTGCGCAAGGTGATTATCGTGCAAAAGGTTAGCGACAGCGAACGAAGTGAGTACGCTCTTTTTGCGCAAGGTGATTATCGTGCGAAAGGTTTATGACACAGCGCACAGCGCTGCCATTCTTTTCGCGCAAGGTGAAGTAACCCATTTTAACAAGAGATAATCAATACCCCCCTATAAGCGCAGCAGCCGAGTAAAAACTAACAAAGTCTGGATCCTGAAACGAGTTCAGGACGACATGGTGCAAAAGGTTAGCGACAGCGAACGAAGTGAGTACATTTCTTTTGCGCAAGGTGCAATAAGCCGTTTTAGCTGTTGACGAGGGACTTAAACGCAAAAAACCCGTCGCATTTCTGCAACGGGTTTCTTTTATTTGGCGCTTGGCAATGTCCTACTTTCACATGGGAAACCCCACACTATCATCGGCGCTATTTCGTTTCACTACTGAGTTCGGCATGGAGTCAGGTGGTTCCAAAATGCTATGGTTACCAAGCAAATTCTTGTCGTGCAAATGGTTAATGACGTCTTTTTGTCATTTCATTTGCGCAAGGTGAATTGATGTCTCATAAGAGTTTATCTATTCACAATGCTAAAATCTGGAAGCGTAATTAAATTCTTATCGTCTACTTTCTATTCTTAACTTCTAACAAGCTTAAAACCACTTTGGCGTTGTATGGTTAAGCCTCACGGGTAATTAGTACGAGTTAGCTCAATGCCTCACAGCACTTCCACATCTCGCCTATCAACGTTGTAGTCTTCAACGGCCCTTCAGTTAACTCTAAGTTAAAGTGAGAACTCATCTCGAGGCTCGCTTCCCGCTTAGATGCTTTCAGCGGTTATCGATTCCGAACGTAGCTACCGGGCAATGCTATTGGCATAACAACCCGAACACCAGCGGTTCGTCCACTCCGGTCCTCTCGTACTAGGAGCAGCCCCTCTCAATTCTCAAACGCCCACGGCAGATAGGGACCGAACTGTCTCACGACGTTCTAAACCCAGCTCGCGTACCACTTTAAATGGCGAACAGCCATACCCTTGGGACCGACTTCAGCCCCAGGATGTGATGAGCCGACATCGAGGTGCCAAACACCGCCGTCGATATGAACTCTTGGGCGGTATCAGCCTGTTATCCCCGGAGTACCTTTTATCCGTTGAGCGATGGCCCTTCCATTCAGAACCACCGGATCACTATGACCTACTTTCGTACCTGCTCGACGTGTCTGTCTCGCAGTTAAGCTGGCTTCTACCATTACACTAACCGTACGATGTCCGACCGTACTTAGCCAACCTTCGTGCTCCTCCGTTACTCTTTGGGAGGAGACCGCCCCAGTCAAACTACCCACCAGGCACTGTCCTCAATCCCGATTAGGGACCTAAGTTAGAACATCAACACTACAAGGGTGGTATTTCAAGGTCGGCTCCACACAATCTAGCGACTGTGCTTCAAAGCCTCCCACCTATCCTACACATGTAGGGTCAATGTTCAGTGCCAAGCTGTAGTAAAGGTTCACGGGGTCTTTCCGTCTAGCCGCGGGTACACAGCATCTTCACTGCGATTTCAATTTCACTGAGTCTCGGGTGGAGACAGCGTGGCCATGGTTACACCATTCGTGCAGGTCGGAACTTACCCGACAAGGAATTTCGCTACCTTAGGACCGTTATAGTTACGGCCGCCGTTTACCGGGGCTTCGATCAAGAGCTTCGACAAAAGTCTAACCCCATCAATTAACCTTCCGGCACCGGGCAGGTGTCACACCGTATACGTCATCTTACGATTTTGCACAGTGCTGTGTTTTTAATAAACAGTCCCAGCCACCTGGTCACTGCGGCTCTCGTTTGCTTACGGAGTAAATCCTTCACAAACAAGAGCGTACCTTCTCCCGAAGTTACGGTACAATTTTGCCTAGTTCCTTCACCCGAGTTCTCTCAAGCGCCTTAGTATTCTCTACCTGACCACCTGTGTCGGTTTAGGGTACGATTCGATATAAACTGAAGCTTAGAGGCTTTTCCTGGAAGTAGGGCATCAACAACTTCACCACCGTAGTGGCTCGTCTCGACTCTCAGCCTTAGCGACCCGGATTTTCCTAAGTCACCAGCCTACAGCCTTTCACATGGACAACCAACGCCATGCTTGCCTAGCCTGCTCCGTCCCCCCATCGCATTTATACCAAGTACGGGAATATTAACCCGTTTCCCATCGACTACGCTCTTCAGCCTCGCCTTAGGGGTCGACTCACCCTACCCTGATTAACATGGGATAGGAACCCTTGGTCTTCCGGCGTGCGGGTTTTTCACCCGCATTATCGTTACTCATGTCAGCATTCGCACTTCTGATATGTCCAGCATGCCTCCCGGCACACCTTCAGCCACTTACAGAACGCTCCCCTACCCCGCGAACAAAGTTCGCAGCCGTAGCTTCGGTGGTATGTTTAGCCCCGTTACATCTTCCGCGCAGGCCGACTCGACTAGTGAGCTATTACGCTTTCTTTAAAGGATGGCTGCTTCTAAGCCAACCTCCTAGCTGTTTTAGCCTTCCCACATCGTTTCCCACTTAACATACACTTTGGGACCTTAGCTGACGGTCTGGGTTGTTTCCCTCTCCACGATGGACGTTAGCACCCACCGTGTGTCTCCCGGATATTACTTTACGGTATTCGGAGTTTGCAAAGGGTTGGTAAGTCGGGATGACCCCCTAGCCTTAACAGTGCTCTACCCCCGTAAGTATTCGTCCGAGGCTCTACCTAAATAGATTTCGGGGAGAACCAGCTATCTCCCGGTTTGATTAGCCTTTCACTCCTAGCCACAGGTCATCCCCTAACTTTTCAACGTTAGTGGGTTCGGTCCTCCAGTCAGTGTTACCTGACCTTCAACCTGCCCATGGCTAGATCACCGGGTTTCGGGTCTATACCCTGCAACTTAAGCGCCCAGTTAAGACTCGCTTTCGCTACGGCTCCCCTAAATGGTTAACCTCGCTACAGAATATAAGTCGCTGACCCATTATACAAAAGGTACGCAGTCACCCTCGAAGGGCTCCTACTGCTTGTACGTACACGGTTTCAGGTTCTATTTCACTCCCCTCACAGGGGTTCTTTTCGCCTTTCCCTCACGGTACTGGTTCACTATCGGTCAGTTGGGAGTATTTAGCCTTGGAGGATGGTCCCCCCATATTCAGTCAAAGTTTCACGTGCTCCGACCTACTCGATTTCACTTCAGATAAATTTTCGTGTACGGGACTGTCACCCTGTGTCGTCCAACTTTCCAGAAGGTTCCACTAATTACACTGAAGCTTAAGGGCTAATCCGATTTCGCTCGCCGCTACTTTCGGAATCTCGGTTGATTTCTTTTCCTCGGGGTACTTAGATGTTTCAGTTCTCCCGGTTTGCCTCTTACAGCTATATATTCACTGTAAGATACCGCTGTGCGGTGGGTTTCCCCATTCGGAAATCTAAGTCTCAAGTGCCTCTTACTGGCTTGACTTAGCTTATCGCAAGTTAGTACGTCCTTCATCGCCTCCAACTGCCAAGGCATCCACCGTGTACGCTTAGTCACTTAACCATACAACCCAAAGTAGTTTCGTCGTTCTTTATCCTGAATGCTTCATTGCCATCAGATATTGCTTGGTCACATAGACGAGCTATGCTCCCGGCGACAATATCTTCGGCGGCTTCGCCTCAGAATAAATAACTTTGAACCTACGGCATATTTCAGCCAGTTGTAAGTCAAAGACAGTTTTAACTTCGCCAGAAGTTAAGTAATACTAAAGTAGACGCTAATTAATCAACTAAATGATTAATCGGCATTTTCTTTCGAAAACTCTGAATAACAATTACTTGTTATTCGAGAATTTAATTATCAGCTTTCCAAATTTTTAAAGAGCAATATTAATTAGCTTTAAAAGCTAACTAACAATCATCTGTGTGGACACTTCGAACAAATTCGTTCTAAATCGTTAAGGAGGTGATCCAGCCCCAGGTTCCCCTAGGGCTACCTTGTTACGACTTCACCCCAGTCATGAATCACTCCGTGGTAAGCGCCCCCCCGAAGGTTAAGCTACCTACTTCTGGAGCAACCCACTCCCATGGTGTGACGGGCGGTGTGTACAAGGCCCGGGAACGTATTCACCGCGGCATTCTGATCCGCGATTACTAGCGATTCCGACTTCATGGAGTCGAGTTGCAGACTCCAATCCGGACTACGACAGACTTTAAGTGATTCGCTTACTTTCGCAAGTTCGCAGCACTCTGTATCTGCCATTGTAGCACGTGTGTAGCCCTACACGTAAGGGCCATGATGACTTGACGTCGTCCCCACCTTCCTCCGGTTTATCACCGGCAGTCTCCTTAGAGTTCCCGACCGAATCGCTGGCAACTAAGGATAGGGGTTGCGCTCGTTGCGGGACTTAACCCAACATCTCACAACACGAGCTGACGACAGCCATGCAGCACCTGTATCAGAGTTCCCGAAGGCACCAAACCATCTCTGGTAAGTTCTCTGTATGTCAAGTGTAGGTAAGGTTCTTCGCGTTGCATCGAATTAAACCACATGCTCCACCGCTTGTGCGGGCCCCCGTCAATTCATTTGAGTTTTAACCTTGCGGCCGTACTCCCCAGGCGGTCTACTTAATGCGTTAGCTTTGGAAAAGTTGTCCGAAGACCCCAGCTCCTAGTAGACATCGTTTACGGCGTGGACTACCAGGGTATCTAATCCTGTTTGCTCCCCACGCTTTCGTACATGAGCGTCAGTGTTGACCCAGGTGGCTGCCTTCGCCATCGGTATTCCTTCAGATCTCTACGCATTTCACCGCTACACCTGAAATTCTACCACCCTCTATCACACTCTAGTTTGCCAGTTCGAAATGCAGTTCCCAGGTTGAGCCCGGGGCTTTCACATCTCGCTTAACAAACCGCCTGCGTACGCTTTACGCCCAGTAATTCCGATTAACGCTCGCACCCTCCGTATTACCGCGGCTGCTGGCACGGAGTTAGCCGGTGCTTCTTCTGTAAGTAACGTCACAGCTAGCAGGTATTAACTACTAACCTTTCCTCCTTACTGAAAGTGCTTTACAACCCGAAGGCCTTCTTCACACACGCGGCATGGCTGCATCAGGCTTGCGCCCATTGTGCAATATTCCCCACTGCTGCCTCCCGTAGGAGTCTGGACCGTGTCTCAGTTCCAGTGTGGCTGATCATCCTCTCAAACCAGCTAGGGATCGTCGCCTTGGTAAGCCATTACCTTACCAACTAGCTAATCCCACTTGGGCCGATCATAAGGCGAGAGCCGAAGCCCCCTTTGGTCCGTAGACATTATGCGGTATTAGCCATCGTTTCCAATGGTTGTCCCCCACCTTACGGCACGTTCCCAAGCATTACTCACCCGTCCGCCGCTCGTCATCTTCTAGCAAGCTAGAAATGTTACCGCTCGACTTGCATGTGTTAGGCCTGCCGCCAGCGTTCAATCTGAGCCATGATCAAACTCTTCAATTAAAAGTTTTTGAAACCGAAGTTTCGTGCTCAATGAATTCTGTATAAATTGACTATATAGTCACTCATAAGAAATTGAGACTCTAATTCTTTTGCTCCTGAATCAAGAGCTGTTAGAACTCAATCTGTACGAGTGCCCACACAGATGATTGCTTCATATTTTTAAAGAACAGTGTAACTAACTCTTGGTTAGTTACCGCAGCGTTGCTGCGAAGTGGAGCGCCATATTAACCGCTTCACTTTTAAAGTCAACTAGAAAATTTAATTTTTTAATTAATCTTCCAATTTAACTTTAACCTTTACTTTGGTTTGCGCTTTCTCTCGCATCCCGCCGTTTCAGTGGGTGCGCATTATAGGGAGATCCTAACTTTGATCAAGTGTTTTTTGAGAAAATTTATAAAAAACACCTAAACGATTAAAAATCAGTCCGAAACGTGTAAAAACACAAGCCTTGTCATCATTTTTTAATCAAAATGTCATGATTTTTCGAAAAAGGAATTTAAGTATTGTACATATTTGAGAAGTTGCAAGAATTTATTGGCGCGATCTTCTCACGCCAATAAACCAATATGCTATCGAGACTAGTAAAGCAAGCTGTATAGCTTTCTGCGGAAAGTCGCTGCCGCAGCATCTCCTTCAGGTAAAGAAGCAATAATGTCTAAATAACCTTTTCTGGCCTCGCCAAAAGCCAGATCTTTACTCAATACTTTAAACAAAGAAGTCAATGCGTCTTCTTTTTTACCGGCATCAACTTGCGCTTGGGCAAGCTCGCACCACAATGCTAGGTCTTCTGGGCTTTGTTCAACTGCTGCTACAAGCCTTTTGATTTCTGGTGATTCTTGCGCCTCTTGCGCTTGAACCAACTTAGCCTGCAGATTGTTATAATAAGCATCATGCTGATCATCAGGGATCGTTGCAAGTAATGCGGCAGCATCATCTGTTTTTTGTATTTGAATGCAAATGTCTGCAAATACCAGATTTACTCTTGGGTTACCTTTAGCAATCTCATACGCCTGTTTAGCATGAGAATATGCTGCATTTAGATCTCCTTCACTTAAAGATTGTTTTGCTTGATCTAATAAGATCAACTCTGGTGAAGGTAAATGCTCCGTAAGCACTTTAGTTATTTCTTCTTTTGTTTTAGCACCTGCTAATACATCGACTGGTGAACCTGCCTTTAATACCACTATAGTAGGAAGCGCTTGTAAGCCAACTTGCTGAGCAAGCTGACCTGCTAACGCTTGTTGAATATCACAATCTAATGTGGCAACTGTAATGCTACTCTTATAATGCGTAGCTAATTCATCCAAAATAGCAGCTTGAGCTATACAATCAGGGTGTTGAGCACTGTAAAAGCTAAGCAATACAATATGCTCTGCCGATGATGATGACAGTACCTGCTGAATATTTTCTGGCGTTAATGTGATTTTGTTTTCCATAATCGGTATTCTTAAATTAGATTCTAATAGCTATATAGTGTCTTGTTTGTACTTTACAAGGTCATTCTTTCCAACTATTTACTTTTTCCTTTTGTATAAGCTGACTTACGGCGAGGTTTGCGGTAATTACCTTTCTTTTTAAAACTACTTGTTGTCGAAATCCCTTTTAGCGCATTTGTATTCAGTGTTTGCGATAACCCGACTAATTCAGATAACTCACTTTGAAGAGGAAGCATAAATTGATTATAAGAGGCAGCTTTTTGGGCAATGTTCGTTAACTGCGATTCCCACAATGCAGTTCTATCCGGTAACGATAGATTGTTAGGTATTGTATTAATGAGACCACGGCCCAGCTCTGTGGACTTAATTGATTTTCCTTCCCTGTTTAAAAAGTTTCTTTTAAATAAAAGTTCTATAATACCTGCCCGTGTCGCTTCGGTTCCTAAACCATCCGTTTCTTTTAGCACTTTTTTAATATCACTGTCTTTTACATAGCGAGCAATACCAGTCATCGCACTCAGTAATGTCGCTTCTGTGTAAAAACTTGGAGGCTGAGTATGCTTTTCAATCACAACCCCTTCGATACAATGCAGAGGCTCTCCCACTTCAAGTATAGGTAATTGCTTTTTCTCTTCTTGATCTTTCTTATTTGATTTATAAAGTACTTTAAAGCCCATATCGATGACTGTATCGGCCTTTGCAATGAACTTGCCGCCAGAGATCTGTAAATGTGCTTTTGTTTGAGAGTATAAATAAGCAGGGTAAAACTGTGCTAGATATTGCCTACAAATCAATCCATAAACCTGTTGTTCTTGATGACCTAATTGTGCTGTTTTTAAATGCTTTTTAGTTGGTATGATTGCATGGTGTGCCTCTACTTTTTTATCATTCCAACATTTGCTTTTAAGGCTCATATCAGCATTTTCTATATGCGATTTTTCCTCTCCTTTATTATTGAGCATCGCAGCCAATATATCACTGCGTTCGTTGAAGTGATCTTTCGGTATATACCGGTTATCCGAGCGAGGGTAAGTTATTAACTTATGTTTTTCATAGAGAGATTGACAAATATCCAATACTTGTTTCGCTGACATAGCAAACCGCTTATTTGCATCAATTTGCAGTGCCGATAGGTTATAGGGTAGCGGTGGATTTTGTTTTTTCGGGATTTGCTCAAGTTCAATTAAATTCGCTGGTGTGTCTTTTATCCTACTGGCAACATTTTCCGCCAACGACTTTAATAATACGCGCTTTTCTTCATCCATATACGCCAAGCAAGCCTCACTTGGGATCCATTTTGCGTCAAACTGCTCACCAGTTTGCTTTTCAATGATGGCGTTGACTTCATAAAAAGGCTTTGACACGAAGTTTGCAATCTCTTCATCACGACGGACAACCAAACCCAACACAGGTGTCTGTACTCTGCCGACTGATAACACCCCTTGAATACCTGCTTTTTGTCCTGCCAATGTAAATGCACGCGTCAAATTCATACCATACAGCCAATCTGCTCTTGCCCTAGCTAACGCAGATATACTGAGTGGCATAAAATCAGCATTAGATTTAGACTGACTAAGTGCTTTTTTTACAGCACTGGGGTTTAAGTCGCTTATCAGCACCCGTTCAACTAATGACTTTTTGGCTTGAGAAAGCTTCGCTTCTTGAATGACTTCGTCAACAAGTAGCTGCCCTTCTCTATCTGGGTCTCCTGCATGAACCACAATACTCGCTTGCTTAATTAAGCGCTTTACCGTCGCCAATTGCTTTTTTGTTTTTGGTTTAGCCTTGAACTTCCATTCCTGTGGAACGATCGGCAAATCTTGTATTAGCCATTTTTTATAACGCTCATCGTAGTCTTCAGGCTCAGCTTGTTCTAACAGATGACCAATACACCAAGTGACACAATCACCATTACCCACCTCTATAAAACCATCTTGCTTTTTATGAGGTTTTGGAAGTACGTCGGCAATTGCTCGCCCGAGTGAAGGTTTTTCTGCTATGTATAGCTTCATAAAATTCATTAACTGTATATATTTACAGTTATTCTAGCCAACTCTATTCAACAAATCTAGAGTCAGATATATGTTGAGCTGATAATTCCGTCACTGCACGATAATCTTATATAATTAGCTGTATAGAATAATTTATGTCTTTAATAGATTCAGCTGCCCATGTTTTTGCTCGACTAGTTGAGTCATCGCGCTGGCTGCTAACTCAACTTCATCAGCATACTTTGCTCTTCAGCTGAGGTCGCAATTTGAGTAACTTCATGAGAAATATGATGCAACTCTGTTACGAGCACTTGCATTGTACTAGCCGCTTGCTGGCTCAATAATGTCGCATCATTGCCTTTCTTAACCGTTTGCTCAATGACTTGTTCAGAACCTGTGATCTCATTTTGTAAATTTTCAATCAATGTAGCGATATCGTCTGTAGATGCTTGTGTTTTTGAAGCTAAGGACCTTACCTCATCAGCCACCACTGCAAATCCTCTTCCCTGTTCACCAGCTCGTGCAGCTTCTATTGCTGCATTTAAGGCTAATAAATTTGTTTGCTCGGCTATAGCTCGGATCACATCAAGGATGTGGGAAATATCGTTACTGCGCTTAGCAACTTTGTGGAATGCAGACTGTGCAGTTGCAACTTGCTCGGCAATCTCTTCCACCTTAACCGTTGTTGCCACAATCCTCGTCTCACATTCTTTGACCGCTCCAACAGCTTTATCCGTCGTCAATGCCGCTTGCTCAGAAGCTCTAGCAACTTCACTTGCTGTCGCACTAAGTTCATTAATCGCTGTTACAACACTATCAATTTCAATATGCTGATTTGAGACCTTGTTTTTTATGTTTATTGCAGCTTCAGTGGTAGCATAAGACTGTTGATATGATTGCTGAGCAAGTCCCTTTAAATCTTTGATCATGTCTCTCAGCTTATTAGTGAATAAATTAAAGCCATTCGCCAAAGAAATTAACTCTGCATGATGTGCTACATCAAGATTATGAGTTAAATCGCCTTCACTAGAGGCAAGGTTGCTAACCCGGGTTTGAATATATGAAAGCGGCTTGGTAATGGTATTAATTAAATAGATACTCAAAGCCAAAGCCACAGTGACAATCACTATTCCCAGCATCAACATCCAGATCCCAAGGTCTTCAGTGGACTGATGCAACTGCTTCTCAATCATAGAGGCTGAGGATAAAACTTCTTGCTTTGGGACTTCAATTACTAAAGACCAGACCGTATTTGCCAATTGGATCGTGATTGGACTGGCAACAAAAATGGAGTTGCCAACTTCTTGATAGCCTTTATTCATATGCAAAGATGTGAGTTGCTTAGCAAATGAACTTTCTAAAATTTCAGTGAGAGGTTTACCCAAACTATCATGATGATGACTTGCACCGGCAACCAAGCCAAGCTCACTGAGTAATAATACCTTTCCTTGTCCCTGATAAAGCTGACTTGAAAGTTCTTGCACTAATCTCTGTAGATTTGGCAAGTTGACATCCACACCAATAATCCCCTTAAATCGTCCATGTTGTGTAATAGGCACGGTCAGTGATGTCATCAGCATTTCATTACCTTTGGAAATTTCGTATAAATACGGCTCCATAATGCATGGCAATTTGCTTTCTTTTGCACATAAATACCATTCAGCCTCACGTATACCATAACGATTGAGTGCTTCTGAATATTTTGCTGAGGAGGACATGACGCTATGTTGAGTGATACCCACACTATCTTGAGTAAAATACATTTCAAGTGTACCACTTCCTAAAACCGAGTGCGCAGCACCATTAGTAAAATGCATATCTTTATGATCATAGGCATTTTCTTCAAAATGCACATATACAGAAGAGAGATCAGGGCTTGCTTTCAAGGCACCTCTAAGCATTGACTGAATATCACTACGATCAAGAGGAGCAGTTATTGTCGATTCTAATGCGCCCACCAATGTATTTGGTACACGATACGCGGAGTTTAAAAAGGCAGCAATTTTCTGTGCGTAATAATCTCCTTGAGCAGCCAAGCGGGTATTAATTTCCGATAGAATTACAGATTGTATTTGCTCACTTTGTTTTTTATTTTCATCTTGTAAATGCAACCATGTTGTTATCACGAGCATTGCTATTACTGCCATTATTATCGTAATAACAAAGAACATGAGTTTGTATTTGATTGAGATTTGTCGCATAAGTGACCTTGTAATTCTAATTTGACTAACCACAGGTGAGTATAAAAACGCACGAAGAGTGAACTGTTAGAAGTTGGTTCTTTAATTTCTAAAATTGATTATGCTACAGAAATATTAAAGATTAATTGACAATAAGTGTTTAAATTGAAATGTGCAAGAATAAATTAATCTATATAAATTATTAAATTAGAATATAAATATTGAAGAATCGAATGGTGGGGTAACAAATAAAACTGGGTGCCTACACACCCAGCTTGAAATAAGGGTTTAATCTTCTTCTATTTTGTCTTTACCTGTCGTCTTATCTGTCGAATCAATTCGGTGATGAATTGCCGACTTAATCAACATATAACCACTGATTGGCGCGGTAATAAGTAAAAACAAGGAAATTAGAATCTCTTTTAAACTAAGCCCATCACCATATTGACTGTAATGTGCCATCGCGGCAAAAAGCAAACATGCCATGCCTAAAGTGGTTGCTTTAGTCGGCCCATGTAGGCGCATGAAAAAGTCTGGCATTTTTACTAAACCGATTGAGCCTACTAGTACCAAGACCCCACCCATTAACAGCAAAACTGAAATTAAAATATCCACTTACATGGCCTCCTATTCAATAATATCGCCACGAAGCAGGTATTTACACACCGCAACCGTACTAACAAAGCCAAGTAAAGCAATTAACAACGCAGCCTCAAAATACAGCGACGTCCCCATGTTCATTCCATATAGAATAATTAACGCAATGGTATTAATGTACATGGTATCCAGTGCCAAAATTCTGTCTGGCACTGATGGGCCAACGACTAAGCGCCATAAGTTTAACAGTAGCGCCAAACCAATCATGGCAAAAACAATTAAGATGATCGTGTCTAACATTCAAAGATCTCCTTCAAAGGCGCCTCATAACGAGATTTAATGGTATTGATCAACGCCTGCTCATCATCCAAATCTAAAACGTGGATAAGTAAGTATTTTTGACAATCCGGTGCTTCACCCTCGACTGTCTCTGGCCAAGGGTATACCTCAGCACTAACAGTACCTGGCGTTAACGATACCGTGCTCGCTAAAATAGTAATAGGCATAGCCTCATTTAAATCTAGCGGCACTTTTACAAAACCCGGCTTTAACTTTTTAGTCGGACCTAAAATTTTAATCGCAACTTCGATATTGGCAGTCAAGATATCATACAAAACCAACATTAAATGGCTCAGCGCTCTAAACGGTCTCACAACCAGAGGTTGCTTAGTTCTAAAAGGGTGTGTGATCAATGGGATCACAATCGCCAAGATTAAACCTAATACAACATGACCGAGGGCAACAGTATTATTGAGCAAGAGCCATACCGAAAATAGCAGTAAACTTCTAAACGGAGTAGGTAACCATTTGTATTTAGCTTCTAATCTCATTTACTTGCCTCCTAATACATGTTGGATTAGGCCGTAAAAGTTGTGTAACTCAACTGCTGCAAACTGGGCATAGTCAGTAACTGGCCCTGCAAAAATAACCATCAATGGAGATGCCGAAACCAACATCAACACGGCAACCATCTGCACAGGATGTGCGTTTTCTTCGGTATTCGCTTCACCTTTGCCGGTATGATGCCAAAAAACAGTACTACCGGCTTTTGATACGGAAACCAATACAGCAAGACTAGCAATTAAGTAAATTGGCCAGAACCAATGTCCATGTGCTGACTCCAACGTAGATTCTAAGATCCAAACTTTACCAATAAAACCTGACAATGGAGGCATACCAATGACAGTTACTGCCGCAAAAATAAATGCTCCACCAAGGAACAGCGGCTGCGCTACAGGACGACCCGCTGTTATACGGTCGCTCACTTTACCCCTTTGCTTACCCACTAAATCAGCAATTAAGAATAAAGCTGCTGAGACAAGTGTTGAATGCACTAAGTAATAAATTGCTGCGGCGCTGCTATCAACTGTTTGTGCAGCGACAAGTGCCACCAAAGTGCCAACAGAAACTACCACTAAGTTTGCAACCATCTTACGAAGATCTTGGCTTGCAAGCACACCGATTGCACCCATTACGATAGTTGCCAGCGCAAGCCACCACAACCAATGTTGTGCCATATGGCTCAACTCGCCTGCTTGCTCACCAAAAATTAAGGTGTAAACGCGCATCATCGAGTACACACCAACTTTAGTCATGATTGCAAACAAGGCAGCAACAACTGGCATGGCTGTCGAGTAAGTATTTGGTAACCATAAATGAAGCGGTAATAGAGCACCTTTTAGAGCAAATACGACCAGCAGCAACAAGCCACCTATCTTAGCCAGATATACATCATCGCCTTGTAATTCCATCACACGTGTTGCCATATCGGCCATATTTAATGTACCCAAAGTACCGTATAAAATACCGAGGGCAATTAGAAACACAGATGAACCAACAAGGTTTAAAATAACATATTGCAATGCTGCACGGGTATTGCGTTTATCGCCACCATGCATCAGCAATGAGTAGGATGCAATCAACAACACTTCAAAGAAAACAAATAGGTTAAATGCGTCTCCTGTCAAGAAAGCACCGTTCACACCTAAAATTAAGAAATGTAAAAGTGGGTGGAAAAAACTACCTTGCTCGTCATCACCAGCGCAGCTATAAAGCGCACAAACTAAGCCTAAAAACGACGTGAGCGAGACCAGTAAAGTCGAGATAGGATCCGCAACCAACACAATACCAAATGGCGCTGACCAATCACCAATAGCGTACACTTGCGTCCCATTTACTTTTACATAAGCAAGCAGTGACACAGATACCACTGTCGTTATCAAGCCCATCAAAACAGAGACGTAACGCCTAATTTTTAAATTTTTTCCACATGGCGGCATTAACATAAGCACTGCCGCCAACATAGGCAGTAAAACAGGTAAAGAAGTTAAATGTTGACTCATGCTTTACCCTGCTCCTTCACCTGACGAGAGTTCGTTTTCGATTTATCAGGTACTACCCCATTAACGTGATCATTACCTAAATCAGCACGACCACGGATCGCTAAAATCACCACAAATGCTGTCATCGCAAAGCCAATTACGATAGCTGTTAAAACTAGCGCTTGAGGCAGTGGATCAGCGTAACTTTCACTGTAACCAAGTACAGCGGCTTGGTTCATTGACAAACGACCTGATGCAAATAAAAACAAGTTAACCGCATACGAGAGCATGGTCAAACCAAGTACAACTGGAAACGTTCTTGCGCGTAAAATCAAAAATACACCGCAGGCCACTAACAGGCCCACGCATGAAGAATACAAAAGCTCCATTAAATATTCACCTCTTCTTTGGGTGCATTTGCAGTCACTTTACCAAGACTTGCTAGTATCATCAGCGTTGCGCCAACAACGGTGATATAAACACCTAAATCAAATACTAATGCACTGGCAAGCTCAATCTCACCAATCAATGGAATATCAAAATAATCAAACCACGTAGTCAGGAATGGACGTCCAAATACCCAACTACCTAAACCAGATAACATCGCTATCGCAATACCTGATGCGATAATCTTTCTGTAGTTCAAGGTAAATCGCTCTGCAATCCAATTTGAGCCATGTGCAATGTATTGCAAAATAAAGGCAATTGCTGTGACTAGACCTGCTATAAAGCCACCACCAGGTAGATTATGCCCTCTTAAGAAAATATAGAACGACACTAATAGCGCAAGTGGTAACAAGCTTTGAGAAATTGAAGCCAATAAAAGCGGATAACGCTCTTTCGCCCAAGGTCTGCCTTCAGAGTCACTGCCCGGCATAAACAACGGCAAATGAATAATCAGTTTGTATATACCCAGAGCAGCAATACCCAATACAACGATTTCACCAAGCGTATCAAAGCCCCTGAAGTCAACAAGAATGACGTTTACGACATTAGTGCCACCGCCGCCAGTTTTCGCGTTAGCTACGAAGAAATCAGAGATAGAAGTCAAAGGTCGTGTGATCAGGGCATAACAAATACTGCCGATAATGACACCAATCGCTGACGCGATCCCCAAGTCTCTCAGCGTTCTAATCGAGCTAGATTCTTTTGGCGTTTTCTGGGGTAAAAAGAACAATGCCAACATCAATAAAATAATTGTTACCACTTCTACCGTTAATTGAGTCAGTGCAAGGTCTGGTGCGGAGAAACGAGTAAATGCCACAGATACCATCAAACCCACAACAGATATCATCAACAGCGCAACCATACGCGTACGGTGCCAAATCACAGTGCTAATCGCACCAATCATTAATAGTCCTGCGCCAATGCCATTATGAATATCAACGGGTGTAAGTGTATTCTCACCCACTAATTGACTCATCTCAAATAAAGGCCAACCTGCGCTGACAAGCACAACCAGCAGCATCAGCATTAAATAACGCTGCAATGAACCATTTTCAATAGCACTAATTTTGTTTTGGCTCCAGATCACCACAGAATGCATGGTCTTCTCAAAACCTTTTTTTGCATTAATTGGTGGTAGAGATGCTTGGAATTGGAATAGGTATTTGCGCTGAGTATATATCAGTAAACCGCCACAAACAGCAATTGCACTCATTAGCAGAGGTAAGTTCAAGCCGTGCCAAATGGCGATGTAGAACTCAGGCGGCTCGCCACCTAAAACAGCGCCAGAAGCCAGTCTTAAAATGCCGTCGACAATAAAGTTCGGGAACATGCCCACAATCAAACATAGCGCGACCAAAATCTCAATCGGTACTCGCATATAACGCGGTGCTTCATGAGGTTCTTTAGGTAAATCAACCGGATCACCATTAAAGAAAACATCGTGAATAAATCGCGCTGAATAAGCCACGGAGAAAGCAGCAGCAATGGTTGCTAAAATAGGGATAAGCCATGACATTGAACCCAGTAACTGCTGATGCAATGTCTCCGCAAAAAACATTTCTTTAGACAAGAAACCGTTTAACAGCGGAACACCCGCCATCGATGCAGCTGCAACCATCGCCAATGTAGCGGTATAAGGCATAAAGCGCCACATACCATTGAGTTTACGCATATCTCGGGTGCCAGTTTCATGATCAATGATGCCGGTTGCCATGAATAGCGACGCCTTAAACGTGGCATGGTTAATGATATGGAAAATAGCCGCAACAGTTGCAAGCTCAGTATCCAAGCCCAGTAACAGGGTGATAAGACCAAGGTGACTGATAGTCGAAAATGCCAGTAGGCCCTTTAAGTCATGCTTAAATAGAGCGATATACGCACCGACAAGTAGCGTTATAAGGCCTGTCAAACCTACTAAAATGAACCAAATTTCTGTGCCCGCCAAAGCTGGGTAAAAACGAGCTAACAAGAAAATACCCGCTTTAACCATAGTCGCGGAGTGTAAGTAAGCACTTACAGGCGTTGGTGCGGCCATAGCGTGAGGTAGCCAGAAATGGAAAGGGAATTGAGCAGATTTAGTGAATGCGCCTAATAGAACAAGTACTAATGCCACTTCATATAAATCATGCGATTGGATAAGCTCACGACTGGCCAAAATAATGTCTAAGTCGTAACTTCCAACGATATTCCCGAGTAACAGTAAACCAGCCAATAATGCTAAACCGCCGCCACCAGTAATTGCCAGCGCCATTTTTGCGCCTTTACGCGCTTCTGATTTATGCCACCAATAACTTATCAGCAAAAATGAACTGATACTGGTTAATTCCCAAAACACCCACAATTGCAAGACGTTGTTAGACATTACAATGCCTAGCATGGCTGTCATGAATAACATTAGATAAGCATAAAGCTTGGGCATTGAGTCATTTTCACTCAGGTAATAGCGTGCATAGAAAATAACTAATATACCAATACCTAAGATCATAAATACGAATAAAAGTGCCAAACCATCCAAACGGAAAGACACGTCAAGATCGAGTATTGGTACCCAATCTAGCGTTGCGCGAACAGCTTCCCCAGCAAACACTGCGGGAGCTAAATCAATGGCTAATAAAAGAGCCACAGTAGGTGCAATCAAGGTGATTGCAGTAGACTGATTGCGAGAGAGTTTACCTGTTAACGATGAGAGTAAACTACCTAACAAGGATATCAATGGTATCCAAAGCAAAGTCATAAAGAAGCCTTATATCTTCGATGCCGTTCATCACTATTAAATGCACGTTATGATTACGTCATGGCGATCGTGTTCTGTTTATTTTTTACGTGCATTTTTATCACACATAACGTCTACCAGTTATACTTTATTAGTGTTTGACTTGTCTAGGGTTTCACGTACTGGCTGTTTAAATTGTAGACAAGATTAACAAACAATTCAGATCCTGTTCATAAAAGGTACGCTCATTTAACTCAGATCAATGCTTGGTATTTAGCTCGTTGAGATAAACTTGATAATCGCTGGGCACTGATAAAGTTTTATTTAATGACTTTAACCATAATCCTAAATAGTGGTTTGACAAGTGAATTTCGTGATATTGCATTTTTGATGCGATATGTTGCGGTTTATAGGATTGAAGCAGGCCAAATTTACATGTATCACTTTGATACCAACCTGATGGTGCAGTTTTTCCCACATATAAATTAGGAGCTTTAAACCCCTCTGTTTTACAAAGCCAGTCTGCTTTGCTACTTGGCACTGGATATTCATCTTCAAAATACGCAAAATGCATCAGCTCATGGATGAATAGCTCAAACTCACTTTTGTGATGCAAACGCATGACGCCATTGTGCACATTAGCTAGACCCTGCTCTTCAGTCATAATTACCAAATGTCTTGCCCGTAATATCGTACTTTTTTGTACTAGCGGCTTTATATCACATTGAATGAATGCTGATGCGTGACTATTGCACTGTGTTATATCACCAATATAAAGCGGTTCTGATAAGCAATAAGGCAAAACATCGGATAGCGCATTTTGAACATACTGCTCTTTTAGTAACTCGAGTTGCTCTAGCCCACTCAACGTCTCTGCCAATAGCAAGATTGCATGATCACAATTATTTACTTGCGTGTGCTCATCTAAAACTTTCAAGCCCAATTGCGCGACACTGGCTTTGTTCAACACATCAACAGAACGGCCCAACCCCATGGCACTAATAGATGCGTATGGTTCTATATTTCCAACACGTGATTGCACACGTTCCATAGCATGGAATCGTTTTTTTTCTTGTAATAACGCCAGTAAGCGGATATGTGAAGCCTTGGGAGTCTTGTTCCAATATTGTTCAAATAGCAACCACGCCTGTTCGCTGTTATCATGCTTGAATAATCGAAGGCTCCACTCAAAAGCAAAAACAGCATAGCCTATACGACGTAACACAAAAACTTGTTCATCACTGAGTAGCTCTGGTACCTTTGTCAGTGTTAAATAAGCACTACTTAGTGGGTTGTAAGTTTGGGCGGCTTGCGCCACCAAATAAGAGATCTGGGTCGTAAGCGAGACATTTCGAGATGAAGTTTGCTGGCTGCTACTTGGCACAGCCAACAAAATAAAGGCAATGCCAGTAAGATACTGACGAAACATCACTTAACTTGATCTAGCACGCAACAAAGCTTCTCTGAGAAGGCGTAGCTCTAACTTCGCATACTTATGTTCAACAAACTCATAAACATTAGTCGCCAACGTCAACCTAAAATACTCTGCAGCCTTTAGAAAACTACCTGTACTCAAATGTAACTTAGCTATGTAAAAGTATGCTTCACAAAGTCTTTGTGCGTATTCTTCTTGAGACTGGGCCCCTTCTGAAATACCGGTAAGAAACTGCTCTTCGCTTAATTGATTTAAATAAAATTGAACAATTTGTGTAGACCAGTTCTGATTGTCCAATTGCAAACTATTTTGGTTCAATTGAGCCTTTGCTGCAATAGGATCAACTGAACTGTGCGCTATATACAACCATAGCATTCTGTAAGCATCATCTGGTGCGCTGGATAAGAAACGTTCAAAATCATCCACCGCGAGTTCCGCTCTACCACCATAATAAAGCGCAATACCACGATTTAAATACGCATATTCATAACTGGAGTCCAGCTCTAATACCGAATCAAAGCTTTCATAAGCCTCTGTGAACTCTTGACGTAAGGTATGATGTATTCCTAGGAAGTTATAGGTTTCAGCTAAATCAGGCTTTAGTTTCAAAGCACGGTTAAAGTCAACCTGAGACAACTGGGGCAGACCTAAGCTGTCGTACAACTTACCACGAATATGGTATAACTCAGCTCTTTGGTTGCGAGTCAACTCCGCACTATTTAATAGCTCACTGTATCTAGCCACCTCAATTTGAGCACGGGGGTCTGGCTGTAGAGGCTCGGTAAATGGTACAGGTAACAACGGTTGTAGCATTTCTTCAATGCTATCTTGCTGTGTACTCTGACAGCCCATTAAGCTCAATCCTAGCAGTGGTAATAATAAAAATCTCAAGGTGTATCCCTCTTTGGGCTAGATAATTGATTATGTCAGCCATTAAAGCACAAAAAAAGGGGCCATTCAGCCCCTTTTAACGAAACTTATTGTTTCTTTACAAAAAATTACTCACCTTTTGGTGCTTGCTCTGCAGCAGGCTCTGACGGCTCAAGTGCTTCTTTAATGCTCAGACGTACACGACCTTGACGGTCTACTTCTAGCACTTTTACTTTCACTTCTTGACCGACCTTAAGGTGATCAGAGACGTTATTCACACGCTCTTTGCTGATTTGAGAAATGTGTACAAGGCCATCTTTGCCAGGTAGTACATTTACAAACGCACCAAAGTCAACGATACGGTTTACTTTACCGTTGTAGATAGTGCCAACTTCTAGCTCAGCTGTCAGAGCTTCAATACGTGCAATCGCTTCTTTCGCGCTGTTACCGTTAGTTGCAGCAATCTTAACTGTACCGTCATCTTCGATTTCGATAGTTGTGTCAGTTTCTTCAGTTAGCTGACGGATTGTTGCACCACCTTTACCGATTACATCTGCAATCTTCTTCGGTGGAATGTTCATCGTATAAATACGCGGAGCGAACTCAGAAAGTTCTTGTGAAGGTGCAGCAATTGCTTGGTCCATCACGCTAAGGATGTGCATACGTGCCGCTTTAGCTTGGCTAAGTGCGATCTGCATGATTTCTTTCGTGATACCTTCAATCTTGATGTCCATCTGAAGTGCAGTAACACCAGCGCTGCTACCTGCTACTTTAAAGTCCATGTCACCTAGGTGGTCTTCATCACCTAAGATATCTGAAAGAACAACAAACTCTTCGCCTTCTTTAACTAGACCCATTGCGATACCAGCAACAGAAGCTTTAACAGGCACACCTGCGTCCATCAGAGCAAGAGAAGTACCACATACAGATGCCATCGAAGATGAACCATTTGATTCTGTGATTTCAGATACAACACGCACTGAGTATGGGAATTCTTCTAAGCTTGGCATGACAGCTTGGACACCACGCTTTGCAAGGTTACCGTGGCCGATTTCACGACGCTTTGGAGAACCGATGAAACCCGTTTCACCTACACAGAATGGAGGGAAGTTATAATGAAGCATGAAGTGGTGCTTATGAGTACCAACTAGATCATCCATCATCTGTGCGTCACGCTCAGTACCTAAAGTAGCAGTAACTAATGCCTGAGTTTCACCACGTGTGAAGATTGATGAACCGTGTGTACGTGGAAGTACACCTGTCATTACGTCAAGTGCACGTACCATATCTGGTTCACGACCATCGATACGTTTCTCACCTGCAATGATACGACCACGAACAATTTTCTTCTCTAGAGAGCTGAATAGTTTACCCACTTCTTGCTCGTCTAGCGCTTCGCCTTCAGCAAGCTCAGCAGTTAGCTTTTCAATTACTTCTGCTTTTGCTTCAGATAGCGACTCTTTACGTGCTACTTTGTCAGTAATACGGTAAGCCGTGCCTACTTTTTCTTCTGCAATTGCAGCGACTTTGTCTGCTAGTGCAACGTTTTTCTCAGGAGCAGCCCAATCCCAAGCTGGTTTGCCAGCTTCAGCCTTAAACTCTTCAATTGCTTTGATGATAGCTTGAGACTGATCGTGACCGTATACAACCGCACCTAGCATCTCTTCTTCAGTTAAGATTTCAGCTTCTGATTCAACCATTAGTACTGCATTTTCAGTACCCGCTACCACTAGGTCTAGCTTGCTTTCAGCTAGTTCAGTTACAGTTGGGTTAAGTACATACTGACCATCGATGTAACCAACACGTGCTGCGCCGATAGGACCATTGAATGGTACACCTGAAATAGCAAGTGCCGCAGAAGTACCGATCAACGCAACCATGTCAGGCTGGATTTCTGGATCTGATGAAACAACTGTCGCGATAACTTGAACTTCGTTCACGAAACCGTCTGGGAATAGTGGACGAATTGGACGGTCAATTAGACGCGCTGTCAGTGTTTCTGAATCTGAAGGACGACCTTCACGCTTTAAGAAACCACCAGGGATACGGCCAGCTGCGTACATTTTTTCTTGGTAATTAACCGTAAGTGGGAAGAAGTCCTGACCAGGCGCTGCTTCACGCTTACCAACAACAGTCACTAGTACTGATGTATCACCGATGCTTGCTAAAACCGCACCGTCAGCCTGACGTGCGATTGCACCTGTTTCCAAAGTCACTGTATGTTGACCTAACTGGAATTCTTTAATTATTGCTTGCACAAAAATATTCCTTAAAAAATATATTAAAACGCCAACAACAACCAATTACAGTCTTAAATAGAACAACCAAAATTACTGGTTACTCATATAGTTCTACTTAAGCACTACAATTGGCAGAAGTATCGGCGCTTGCTCAGCACTATGCATGAGCGAGGGTAAGTATACTGCTAGTACACGCACAAAAAAAGGGGCGAATTCGCCCCTTTTTTATTGTCGGATAAAAATCCAACAATTCATCAAATTCTTAGCGACGTAGGCCAAGCTCTTTGATCAACGCAGCGTAACGCTCAACGTTCTTACCTTTAAGGTAGTCAAGAAGGTTACGACGTTGGCTAACTTTACGTAGTAGACCACGACGAGAGTGGAAGTCGTGTTTGTGGTCAGCAAAGTGGCCTTGTAGTTTGTTGATATCAGCAGTTAGAAGTGCAACTTGAACTTCTGGAGAACCAGTGTCGCCTTCTGCGCGAGCGAATTTTGCTACGATTTCTGCTTTTTCTTTGTTGCTTAGTGACATAATAAACTCCAATTTAAATAAATTTAATGCTTCAGCCGATCACTAATTCAGCCAAAGCGACAAAGCGGCGGCATTGTATCAGTAATTGATGCCGCTGACAAAGCTATTGTGCGCTAGATAGAGCTCTTTTTGCTTTTAGGTGGCCATGCTTGTTACGTTCGCCAATACCGATAAACGTATCTTCAGCCATTACCTTTATAACGCCTTCAGGTACCTCACCCACCACCACGGTTTGTCCATGGCTAAAAGCAACACCTTGCTCTTTGGTTAAAGTAATCGTCGGTAAGTCGACCAGAGCGGTGTCCATCGGAAGCAGTAACTCGTCAATGTATGTTGATGGCTCAACACCGTCCGCTTTAGCTTGTTGTAACTTTTCTTCTAATGCTTCAATGGTGATCATCTTTTCTGCTGGGTAGTGACCAACACCACTGCGATGTAGCATGATCACATGCGCACCACAACCTAGCTTCTCTCCTAAGTCGTCCACAATAGTGCGAATATAGGTGCCCTTTGAAACGTGTACGGTCATCTGGATTTGCTGACTTTCAACGTCATACTCATCAAGCGTGATACTGTACACATTTATTTTGCGGCATTTACGCGGTACTTCAATGCCTTCACGTGCATACTTATATAAAGGCTGGCCTTGATATTTAAGCGCAGAATACATCGAAGGGTATTGATCAGACTCACCTAAAAAGCTAGCCACTTCCTGCTCTAATTGCTGTTGCGTAATTTCCACAGGGCGTGTTTCAACGATTTCACCATCCGAGTCAGACGTCGTTGTACGTTCACCCAATTGTGCACGCACAACATAAGTTTTATCAGTGTCCAATAGGAACTGCGTAAACTTTGTTGCTTCACCAAAACAGATTGGTAGCATACCTGTTGCAAGTGGATCTAACGCACCAGTATGACCCGCTTTTTGTGCAAAGTAGATACCTTTAGCCTGTTGCAAGGCTTTGTTAGATGAGATCCCTTGTGGCTTGTGTAAAAGTACAATGCCATCAACCGGGCGACCTTTACTACGACGGGCCATTACTCTTCACCACCTTCAACTGAATCCGTATCTTCACCGCGCTTTTCTTTATCAGTGCGGATCACTTCATCAACCAGGTTAGAAATACGCATACCTTCCATTAGTGAGTTATCAAGTACAAATCGTAACTCTGGCATAATACGCGCACGGATACGTTTACCCAGCAATGAACGGATATAGCCCGTTGCATCATTCAGAATTGCTAGGTTTTGCTTCGTATCCTCATCGCTTTTACTGTTTAAAACAGTTACGAAGATTTTTGCGTAGGATAAATCACGAGATACTTCAACTGCTGATACAGTCACCATACCTAATCTTGGATCTTTAATTTCTCGTTGCAAAATAACCGCAATTTCTTTTTGAATTTGCTGTGCAACGCGATCCGTACGAGAAAATTCTCTCATTGTCACCACTTATATAAACTATTGATTTTTATGCTATAAAAACCCAAAAAATACAAACACAAATGGGGGCGAATGCCCCCATTTCAAGGTTTAGACCCTGTGAGAATTACAGTGAACGCTGTACTTCAACAGTTTCAAATACCTCAATTTGATCGCCGACTTTAACGTCGTTGTAGTTCTTAACGCCGATACCACATTCCATACCGTTACGAACTTCTTGTACGTCATCTTTAAAGCGACGAAGTGACTCAAGTTCACCTTCGTAGATAACCACGTTTTCACGTAATACACGAATTGGTGCGCTACGCTTAACGATACCTTCAGTTACCATACAACCAGCAACAGCACCAATCTTAGGCGACTTGAACACGTCACGTACTTCAGCAAGACCAATGATCTCTTGTTTGAACTCAGGCGCAAGCATACCAGCCATTGCTTGTTTCACTTCTTCGATCAGGTCATAGATAACGCTGTAGTAACGAAGGTCAAGGTTTTCAGCTTCAATTACTTTACGCGCTGATGCATCAGCACGTACGTTGAAACCAACGATGATAGCATTTGAAGCCGCTGCTAGTGTTGCATCAGTTTCAGTGATACCACCAACACCGCTACCAACAATCTTCACTTTAACTTCGTCTGTAGACAACTTAGTTAGTGAATCAGAAATTGCTTCGATTGAACCTTGAACGTCTGCTTTAAGTACAACATTAACTTCAGAAATATCACCTTCAGTCATGTTAGTGAACATGTTTTCAAGCTTCGCTTTCTGCTGACGTGCAAGTTTCACTTCACGGAACTTACCTTGGCGATATAAAGCAACTTCACGTGCTTTACGCTCATCTTTAACAACCGTTGCTTCGTCACCTGCCGCAGGTACACCTGAAAGACCTAAGATCTCTACAGGGATTGAAGGACCAGCTTGTGAAATTTCTTTACCGTTTTCGTCTCTCATCGCACGAACACGACCGTACTCAAGACCACAAAGAACGATGTTACCTTGCTCAAGCGTACCGCCCTGTACAAGTACAGTAGCAACTGGACCACGACCTTTGTCTAGGCGAGATTCGATTACAACACCTTGTGCCATACCTTCTTGAGGCGCTGTAAGCTCTAATAGCTCAGCTTGCATCAAGATAGCTTCAAGTAGGTCGTCAATACCTAGACCTGTTTTCGCTGAGATATGAACAAACTGCGTGTCACCACCCCACTCTTCTGGAATAACATCCAATTGAGCAAGTTCGTTTTTAACGCGATCAGGGTCAATACCCTCTTTATCCATTTTGTTTACAGCGATGATAAGCGGTACTTCAGCAGCTTTTGCGTGCTGTACAGCTTCTTTAGTCTGCGGCATTACACCATCATCAGCAGCTACAACCAGTACAACGATATCCGTTGCTTTTGCACCACGTGCACGCATTGATGTAAACGCTGCGTGTCCCGGAGTATCAAGGAACGTGATCATGTTGCCGTCAGTTTCAACATGGTATGCACCAATGTGCTGTGTGATACCGCCAGCCTCGCCATCAGCAACTTTCGCTTTACGAATATAGTCTAGCGTTGACGTCTTACCATGGTCAACGTGACCCATTACAGTAACAACCGGTGCACGTGGACCAACACTTTCGTTGTCACTGCGATCGTTGAGTACTTTCTCTTCAAGTTCGTTCTCTTTAACAAGAACAACTTTATGACCCATTTCCTCTGCAACATACTGTGCAGTTTCTTGGTCAATAACCTGGTTAATCGTTACCATTTCACCAAGCTTCATCAGTGTTTTAACTACTTCAGCACCTTTCACAGCCATGCGTGATGCAAGCTCTGATACTGTAATAGTTTCACTAATACGTACTTCTTGTTTAACTTCTGCCGCAGGCTTTTGGAAACCGTGCTGAAGAGAAGTAGGCGCTTTAAGCTTGCCTTTTTTACCACGTGACTGTGCGTTATTTTCGCCTTTCGCCTGTGGCTTTTTCTTTTTCTTACGACGTGCACTTTTTTCTTCACGTGCATCAGATTCATCTTCTGCTTCACGTGCGTATGTAGAAGTCGTCATGTGGTGATCTGCAGAAGCTTCGCGTTTTTTGCGCTCTTCTTCTTCAGCTTTCCAGCGTGCTTCATTCTCTTCTGCTAGACGACGAGCTTCTTCTGCTTGACGTTTTGCTTCTTCTTCAGCTTTTTTCACAGCTGCTGCTTCTGCTTCTGTACGAAGACGTTCTGCTTCGATTTTCTCTTGCTCTTGTTGGGCGCTATCCACTTCTTTACTCTGCTGTTCTTTCGCTTGACGTTCTGCTTCTGCTTTACGTTTGGCTTCTTCTTTAGCTTTGCGCTCAGCTTCCTCTTTGGCTTTTCGCTCTGCCTCCTGTTGGGCGTTGCGTTCAGCTTCTTCTTTCGCTCGTTGCTCAGCTTCTTGTTGAGCTTTCAATTCTGCTTCTTTGCGCGCAGCTTCCTCTGCAGCTAAGCGTTCTTGCTCTTTTTGCTGCTCGATTGCGCTCTTTTTAACGTAAGTGCGCTTTTTACGTACTTCTACCTGAACCGATTTAGCTTTACCAGTAGAACCAGTAACACTTAATGTACTCTTGCTTTTACGCTGAAGAGTCATGCGCTCAGGGCCATCTGAACCTGTACCGCCATGTTGCTTGCTCAAATGATCAAGTAACTTGGCTTTCTCAGATTCACTTACCTGATCGCCTTTGGCTTTGGTGATCCCTGCATCTGTTAACTGCTGTAGTAATTTATCGACAGTTGTACCAATGTTCTCGGCTAGTTTCTCTATGCTCACTTCTGCCATGCTATGCGTTACCTCCCGTTAATAAACTACTCTTCACTAAACCAGCAAATATTACGTGCAGCCATAATAAAGTCGCCCGCTTGCTGTTCAGATAATTCAGTGATCTCAACTAATTCGTCGATACCCTGTTCTGCTAAATCTTCTAGGGTGATAACGCCTTTGCTCGCCATCACAAACGCCAAGTGACGATCTAAACCTTCCAGGTCTAGTAGATCTTGAGCAGGCTCGGCACCTTCTAAAGACTCTTCATCACGTAATGCTTTAGTCGTTAATGCATCTTTTGCACGTTTACGTAACTCTTCAACTGTTTCTTCATCTAATCCCTGAATTTCAAGGAATTCAGCAACTGGTACATATGCCACTTCTTCAAGTGTTGAGAAACCTTCGTTGATTAAGAACTCAGCAAAGTCGTCATCAATGTCTAAATTGTCAGTAAATAAGCTGATCAGTTTATCAGATTCTTCAGCGTTCTTACGCTCCATATCTTCAACTGTCATTACATTCAATTCCCACCCAGTCAACTGACTAGCAAGACGAACGTTTTGCCCATTACGACCAATTGCTTGCGCTAAATTATCAGCCTCAACAGCAATTTCCATCGTGCGTGAATCTTCATCCATCACAATCGACGCAACTTCTGCTGGTGCCATTGCATTAATTACGAACTGAGCTGGGTTGTCGTCATATAATACTATATCAACACGCTCTCCGCCTAGCTCTGTAGAAACAGCCTGTACACGTGCACCACGCATACCAACACAAGCACCTACAGGATCTATGCGCTTATCATTTGATTTAACCGCAATTTTTGCACGTGAACCAGGATCACGAGCTGCACCTTTGAGCTCGATCATCTCTTCACCAATTTCTGGTACCTCGATGCGGAATAACTCCATCAGCATCTCTGGTTTAGAACGCGTTACAAATAACTGTGCACCGCGCGCTTCCGGCTTCACTTCATAAAGTAGACCACGAACACGGTCACCTGGACGGAAACTTTCACGTGGTAGCATATCTTCACGGTAGATGACTGCTTCAGCGTTGTTACCAAGGTCAATCACCACGGTATCGCGTGATGCCTTTTTAACAACACCAGTAACCAGCTCACCTTTTTGGTCTTTATATGCATCAACTACCAATGCACGCTCAGCTTCACGTACTTTTTGCACGATCACTTGCTTTGCCATCTGAGTTGTAATTCGGTCAAATTGAATTGATTCAATTTGCTCTTCTACATAATCACCAAGTTGTAATTCCGGCTCTTCTACTTGAGCTGCTTCAATGGTAATTTCAGAATATGGATTTTCTAATGAACCATCTTCTAGCGGCTCTGCTACCTGCCAACGACGGAATGTATCATATTCACCCGTTTTTCTATCGATAGAAACACGTACTTCAATTTCACCGTCATGTTTTTTCTTTGTGGCAGTCGCCAGTGCGAACTCTAACGCCTCAAAAATTTTCTCTCTTGGGACTGCTTTTTCATTGGATACAGCTTCTGCAACCAACAAGATCTCTTTTGCCATAGGTTTTGCCTCGCTTGCCCTGGTCCTTCGCACTTAATCTTAAAATTTGGCTATGATATTAGCTCTTTCGACGTTACTAAGCATAATGTGGTGCTCTTGTCCGTCGACAGTCAGCGTGATCATATCGCCTTTAACTGCTACTAGGTCGCCTTTGAAATTACGGCGACCGTCTTGTGGAAGTTTAGTGCGCAAACGCACCTCTTCACCTTGCGCGTCCTCATAATGAGCTTGTTTGAATAATGGTCTATCCACACCCGGTGAAGACACTTCTAAGTTGTATTCATTTGTAATGGGATCTTCTACATCCATAATCGCACTGATTTGGCGACTTACTTCTGCACAATCGTCAACATTAATGCCATTCTCATGTTCAATGTACACCCTAAGTGTAGAATGACGACCAGCTTGCACAAACTCTAGACCGAGTAACTCAAAACCACATGCTTCAACAGCAGGCTCTAGCATTACGGTTAAATCTTGCTCGAGTTTTGACACAAATTACCTCCATACAAACAAAAAAAGGGCTCATGGCCCCATCAATTCAGCTGCATGTTCCTGGGCCTAAATTGCTAATATCTAGCACCAGACACAACAACGCCCCGAACCAAGCGGGGCGTCACACCAAAAACAAACTGTGTGGCCAAAGGCCGTGCTTGGTTGCGGGCTGTACCAGCCTAAATTAAGCTTGCGCTTAAACGCAAAACGCGCATTACTATGAATGCGCGACCTTTAAGAAATATCAAATTTCTTAATATTGGTTGCGGGAGCCGGATTTGAACCGACGACCTTCGGGTTATGAGCCCGACGAGCTACCAGGCTGCTCCATCCCGCGTCCACATGCAGCAATATGCTGCTCAATTGGCGTGTATTATAGAGATTGTTCCATTAATACGCAACAACTAACTAGATAAAATAGACAGACCTAAACAATACCCTCTCAAATCCATTAGTTCTTTAACAATCATTAACATACAATACTTGTACCTGTTTTAGTTTTCTCTATACTGCACATTTCTTACAATTAGGAGACAATAATATGAATAAAAGGTCATTCCAAGCAACAATTGCTGCACTGTCTACTTTCGTTTTTAGTGGTGTCGCAATTGCCAATTCATGTGCTAGTGCAGGCCCGCAAACTCCACGCGATATAGATAACCTTGAAGGTGAAAATAAGCGTATTTTCAGTCTCGCTCCCCCGTCATCACAAATGAACTTGTGTAACATCCACTTTCATAAAAATGCAGAACACAAAGCTAAAGATTTCTCCGTATTTGCTGGCGACGGAAAATATGGTGGCTACCAGTGTAATGCAACATCCAGCCTAACTCCGGCTGAATTAAAAGCGCCAAAAGGCAAAGTATGTAAAAACGTTAAGCCTGGTGACACCATCGAAGTACACTGGGTACATAGCTCTTGTGATGTGAAGCCTGGTAAAGGGCTTGGTGCTTGTCTTAATGATCAATGTGCGAACCCAGATCTGCGTGTAGAAACGCAAGTGTTCCTGGTTGTTAATGATGAAAATGCATTAGACTTCAATGATCTGAGTTATGATGGCAACATTGTGAATGGCTATCATCAACCGAAGCATATCCCTAATACAACGGGTAAACCGGTCGAATTCCTTGGTTCAACAACTGGACCTAGCTACAACGATAAGCAGTGTTCTCCTCTACAAGTAACGTGGAGCGTTCGTCCAGCCTGTGCAAAAGTTGATATAAACAGCTTAGCGAAGTGGTGTGAAGATAATGTATTCGAAGAAGATCATGCCCACGGTGTAAGACAGTTAGTTACTGATCCTAAATTACTTTCACCTATCAAGTAATTCCATAAATTAATGCAGAAATGTACAATTTTCATTTCTGCATTATTGACAATTAAGTTTGCAATCATAAAAGTCTCATGGCTATACTTAGGTTTGATGTGGTTTTTTTATACAAATTAAAGTCTCATCGTAAGCAGTCACCCAAGTTTATTTTGTTTTGTTTGTTGTATCAGTTTAAGTGATTACGAAACAAATTTGATTAAAAAACTTGAGCACGGATCCGCTCTGATCGTAATTGGAGCGATTATGAGTATTTCACCCTATCAGTATCAACTTTTAAGCCAGACTTTTGCGACGATTAAGCCAAACTTTCACTGCTTTTGTGTGAGTTTCAACCATCGTCTAAAAATGCATCCCATGTCGATGGTCATTCCCGACGGGGAAGCACAAATATTAACCATCGAATACCAACTTAGGGCATTCATTCAGCAAAGCCTGATACGTATGGCGAACCAACAAGAACTATGCCGTTATATAGCTGAAAACGCCTCTACATTTAAATCGCTCCGTCCATCAGCCTGCGATATACGAATATTGTGCAACTGTTTCTTAGATACGCTTAAAGTCCACTTAGGTAAACAGTTTACATTAGCTGTGAGAAATGCGTGGAAACGTGCTTTGCACATTGTCGCAAACGTACTCAAAGCGGAACTATTTGGCATGTCAAATATTGTTTACTTAGATCAAATTAGACAAAAGAAACAAATTGGCCACTCTTGAAGTAAAGATGACAACCTAGCACATAATCAGTAGACTGACCCCAAATTAGGTTAATAAGGTGAGTTTATGAAACGTATCGCTATTTTATTGGGTTTAAGTGCATTTTTGACCACAGGCTGTGATGTATTTGAGAACTCCAAAGCCCAAATTGAAGCGCAGTACTTAGCTGAAAATCAAGAGCTGCAAGCAGTGATCGAACAGATCCGTGAGCAGGGACTAGAAGCAATGGCACACAGTGCACAAGCAGGCACGATGGCCAGTTGTGTAGCGAGCAAACTGGACGGTGACCCGATGGGCGCGTTAGTAGAAGTAGAAGGTGCTCTTCAAGATGGCGCAAGCGTCGCTGAATTGGCAAATTCAATTGCCAGCTTAACAGATCAAGAAATTAGCTTAGAAAGCATACCTGAGTTATTAAAAGCAGGAGCAGAAACAGTTACATATTTAAAAACACTATTAGAAACGTATGACTTAGCCGAACTTCAAACACAGTTCGCTACATTACTTGAACAAGGGCAAACCAAAACCGAAGATATCGGTACTCATTTACGTGGTTTAATCGAGCAATGTAATTAACTATTGCTGGTCATGCTGTATCAAAGCATGACCAGCTTATCCTTCTAAAAGAGTCTCCAACGACGCTTTTTCGTGCGTACCTTATGAACCCAATTTACTTCTATCGTCGTTACAGCAAGAACATCACTGTGTGTTTTAGCAATCAATTCATAACTTACACTTTCAATAGAACCAAAATTTAGTGTATACGAGAAACTATCTGTATTAGCCCAACACTGTAATATACGTTTAGACTCACTTTCTCTAAGGCAATAATCACCTGCAGTTGGTGCCGATATATCAAACACAACATCTGCATAGCAGGTACGTCCTTGGTTGAGCGCAACACATTTTGTTGGTGATGCATTCAATATTCCTTTACGTTTTTCATTAGCAGTAGACTCTGTTGTCATCATTGCCAATGAAGCCCAAATAACCCAAGTGAATCTAGAATACATACTTCACTCCAGTAAAAAATACTCGAGCGTAGTTAGAATCAACTAAAGGGCTGCTCTTGACCCCACCAGATCCAATTAATACTGAAGCACCTGCACTATATACCCAATCTTGTGCAATCGGATAATTAACCTGAGTTTGCACAAATACCGTCGCGCCATCCCCTGCTGTAAAACCATATAAATAATCGTTCACTTCAGAAGGTGATACGCCATAAAAATAATTATTAAAGTTTTGAGAGTAGTAATTAGCACCAAAATTTAACCATAGATCCCAGTTACGTAGCTCGAAGTTACGCGTGGCTTCTATATGGAAAACCCAGCCCCTTGAATCGCCAAATACATCATATACCAGCTCTGCAACAGCCAGAAAATCACCTATTGTTCGGTAATATGCCAGTCCTAAAGATTGATCAACTTTACGTTGATTAATGGTTTTTAGCGCTTCAACTCGCTCATCTTCATTGGAGTAATAGCCTTTGTCTGAAAATGGGATTTGATAGTTGCCAAAAATTGCATCTAGCCCCCAGTTTTCCTCTTGGATCAACTGATAACCCAAATCAGATCCACCAAAAAAGTCGCCCGAATGCGTGTTCAGGTAAAACTGTTTATATTGGATTTTGGCATCAATCAAAGGTGATAGGGAAGAAAACTCATGTTTAGCACCAATTAACTTTGGTAGTTTCGTGTTGACGTAAAAGGCACCTATACTGAGTTGCCATTCAAAGTCGTTTTCATCGTACCAAGGTTCAGCATATGCCTTACCCACAATGATGAAATACATTGTGAGCAGCATGGACGTTATTTTTTTCATTACTTATTATCTTTATTTAGCGTTTGTGCCGAATTCAATTACAGATCATACCTGAGCGTTTCTCATACAACAAGAAAACAATTCCCTCTCTTCATTTTCCAACTGAACTTGATATAGCGTATTGAGATGTAAATGTCGCTGGTTAAAAACTGGGTCATCATTTCTATCTGATGATGAAGCTGTAGTAGTTAATTCCATTTAATATCTTCCATTTATCGTCACTTAAATCAAAAAGGAATCTTGGCAGAGCATATATGTGTATGTCGAATAAAAAGGATATCGTATCTAATACATTTTTGCTCAGCTAATAAGTTTGAACATTACTCAACTTACTGAGTACTGCATCTGTGTAACTAGAGTAGCCAGTATGAATCTTATCTGGCCTGCAATGACCCTATCAAAGTTGTCACATAAGTATAACGGAATACAAAAATAACACCCATTAGATATAGCCTTAGATGCCCAGGACATTGACTGAACCAAAGCCATCAACCCACCACTTGTGGTTTAAACAGCTACTTCTAGCCTAAGTATTTAAACAGTATGCGTTTATAAATCCGTTCTATGGCCAATAGATCTGCTATTGCCACATGCTCATTAACTTGATGTATGGTTTCATTTTTTACACCACACTCTATGACTTGTGTCTGTTCGCTTGCAAAAAAACGACCGTCGGATGTGCCTCCGGCTGTACTGAGGGATGGATATTGACCTAGCTCTTCAGAGATGACATTTTCAATCAAGGATAAGAAGCAATTGTCTGATTTTTTACCTGTGTAGAAGGATTCACATGGGCGTTCCCAATTTATTTTAATGTCACCTTCCATATTTTGAGCTATATCGGCAAGCCTTTGGCAAATATCATGGCTTTTGTATCCGTGACTATAACGTACATTAAATGTTACTTCACATATGGCTGGTACCAAATTATCTACAATGTCGGGGACAGTTAATCCTGTGACCTGAAGAGTTGTTTTTGAACCCGGCACATCCTTTGTCCACTCGAGATTAGATAACTGAGTGACCAGTTTTCCAGCGATATGCGCAGCATTGAGCGCAAATTCAGGATAAGCAACATGTCCAGATTTACCATGTACAGTAAAACGACCTGAGATAGCCCCCCTACGTCCATTTTTTATTGTGTCGCCTACTTGCTTGTGAGATGTTGGCTCACCTACGAGACAAGCGTCTAATGATATTCCGTTTTGTCGAAGATACTCAGCAATAAGTACAGAACCATCAGTCGCTTCGCCTTCTTCATCAGACGTGATTAACCAAAAAAAAGTACCGTATTTAGCTTGGTTAGACTTACAAAAGGCCTTTGTGGCATTTAGCATTGCAGCCACAGACCCCTTCATATCAGCAGCTCCTCGACCATAAATAACGCCATCTATAATATCACCAGAAAATGGCTCGACTAACCAACCCTCTGCGGTTGCCGGCACAACATCTACATGCCCGGAATAGGCAAAAGTCGAACCCTGACCAAACTGTCTGTGGGCAATCAAATTTTTGACTCCATTTGACTCCATCACTTCTATATTAAAATCGAGTTGGGATAATTGGTGAGCGAGATACGCGATTGTTCCAGCATCATTTGGTGTCACTGAGTTGGCTCTGATCAAATATTGTAAAATAGAAACAACACTTGGAAAGTTTTTAGCGTTTTTTTGAAGTGGGTAAGGCATGAGCAACCATTTATCTGACTTTTTTCTCATTAAACGTAAGAAAGGTGTCCAGAATATGACTGGCTAATTGCATATTTATGACTAAATCTGAGTCAATCTAGTCCTGCTAAATTGTACTTATATATAATTTGCAACTCTCATACATGATAAAACTTAATCCAAATCAAACTTTCAAAAAATTCTGAAAGATGAAAAGTCAAATTTGATCTAGAACAGCTTTTTTTTCATCAAAGTCCTTACTATGGAGTCATTAAAAAGAACCACCTTGTTTAGGTTCAGGAGATGAAAATGAATAAACTAACAGCTGCTTTGATTTCAACTTTATTAGTAACAGCGCCACTTGCTCATGCACAATTTAGTGTTAACGTAGGTGCTATTCATGTAAACCCTATAGACTCGGCATCTGCAATTAATGAAAACAAAGCACTAGGCCTGTCAGCAGATTCAGACACGCAACTTGGTATCACATTCGATTATCATTACAACGACAATATTGTTTTTGAATTAGTGGCTGCGACCCCCTTTTCTCACACTGTTGAAGGGGCAGGTGGTTTAGCAGGCAATGACATCGCGAATATTAAACACTTGCCGCCAACGCTTTTAGCGCAGTACCACTTTTTTGATAAAAGCGCCAAACTACGACCATTTATCGGCGCAGGTTTAAATTACACCGTATTTTTCGATGAAGAGCCAACTGCTGCTTTAAAACAAACACTTGGCACAGACGATGTAAAAGTAGACTTGGATAACTCATTTGGATTGGCTTTACAGTTAGGCTTAAACTATGAAATTAATGACAAATGGGGCTTACATGTCATGGTATCAAAAATGGATATAGATACAGATGCAACGGTTTACGCGAATGGCACCAAAGCTTTAACATCAGATGTTGAAATCGACCCATTTGTTGCAATGATTGGCGCTAAATATACGTTCTAATCTAAGAGTAAATTTCTCAATCTTGGCCACTTACGTGGCCTTTTTGTTATTTGCCTTTTTTTGCTCAAGCATTTCTTTCCAATGTACAACTTCAGTCGGGAGTTCAGGCTGTTCTCCTTTAAACTCAGCAAGTTCTAATAAATCCTCAACTGCAACAATTCCCTGTCGGCTTTTAAATACGCCTCTGACATAGGCTATCGCATGTAACCCTTTTTTAGAATGAAATTTCTGCTCTATGTAAAAGTATTTATGATCCCAACCCACCACACGCGTGGTCACAGAAAACCTTTGCATAGGCTTGATATCACGGATATAAGTAATGGCCGTCGCATTAACTATCGGAAACCACTTTCTTTTTAGAATTTTATTTAAAAGCCCTAATCGCTCTGTCATCCAAGTTCTAGCAATGTCCATCATCGCCAAATAACGAGAGTTAGTAAGGTGCAAATTAATGTCACAGTCAGTTGGCAATGCTCTAAAGTCAATAGTTGTTGGATCCAACATCCCTTCGTAGTTTTTATTTTGTTTAATTTTCCAAAATAGAAGCAATAGTCGAAAGTATAAATTCATGTTTCAATTGGTCTAACCAGTAATTTGTCTTGCCAGTGTATCATAGCCTTTAATTGCAACAAGCGTGTTCAGTTATATATTTAATGACATGTTAAATTTTGAGCAACTTGCTTTATTTTATAAACTGGATTAAGTTTTCTTTATCTTCGAGATAAGTATTTATTTATGAATAATATATTCAAACTTAGCTTCTTTATTGCCACCCTAAGCTTTAGTAATCATACCCTTGCTAACTTTGATTTAGCAGGTAAAGGCATGGTGACTTACCCAACGGGGATCACCAAAAGCTTTGATTTTGGTTTTGGCTGGCAATCGGCTGATAAAAAATTTCGCATCGGCAAAAAAGCGTACTCTATGTCTCAGTTGCCTGAGTCTTACTCTATTGCATTAACGTTAAGTAAAGATGAGTCTCGAGTTTGGATCCAAGAGTTTAATGCTGGTTACATCGAAGCTTTTGAGTGGCAAATTGGTACCAATAAGCTGCAATTAGTGAAAAAAGACTTTAAGGTGCCAGTTAAAGGGGATTATCTCCTCACTCTCAACAACGTAGATTACTTCCTTAGCCGAAACAATGTCAGTATTGATGTGCATTTCGATGAGTCTGGTGTCAAGCATGTCAGATTAGAAGGAGTTACAAGAAGCATGGGTACCAAAAAATAGGTACCCATTTAACGGTGCACTAAACTTTAACCGTTTTTCGATTAATGCCGTACTCTCTGAGCTTGTTTGCGACAGCTGTGTGGCTCAAGCCTAAGCGTTTAGCTAGCTGCCTTGAACTCGGGTATGCAGGATAGAGCTTTCTTAACAAGGTCGCTTCAAAACGCTTTACCGCTTGTTCAAGTGTGCCTTCAAAGTCTGACTCGAGATATCCTAAATCATGAGTGAACGTCGGCAGCTGCATATTCTCAATACGTAGCTCTTTATCATCAAGTAATGACACTGCACGATAAATTGCATTTTCAAGCTGACGGACATTTCCAGGCCACGGGTACTGTTCTAAAAACTCTAAACACTCAGGGTGTAACGAAGGCACCGCTTGACCGTTTTGTTGCGCATATTTCTGAATAAAATGCTCTGCTAACGGTTTAACGTCTGCTTTGCGATCCCTTAGTGGCGCTATTTCCAAAGTCAGTACATTAATACGATAGTAAAGGTCTTCTCTAAAACCGCCCTCTTGAACCATAGCGGGCAAATCTTTTTGCGTTGCAGCGATAATACGTACATTGACCTTTACTTCATTTTCATCACCCACCTTTCTAAAGGTGCCATCTTGTAAGAAGCGCAGCAGCTTAGTTTGCAACTGCTCAGACATTTCTCCCACTTCATCAAGAAATACGGTACCACCATCGGCTTGCTCTAATACACCGCGTTTAGTGGGCACTTGCTCATCAAAGCTCGCGTAACCGAATAACTCTGACTCGGCTACATCATCTGGTAGAGAAGCACATGACAACGCAATAAAAGGCTTCAAAGATCGATTTGAAGCGTAGTGACATGCCCTTGCCAGCAATTCTTTACCAGTTCCCGTTTCACCCGTAATTAAGATAGGCGCTTCTAATTGTGCCATCTTGCGCGCTTCACGCACTACGCGTCTCATCGCTGTACTTTGATTATGGATGGTTGCAAAGCTTTCTTGGCCATAGCGCCTAAAAGCACTGACCTGTTGCCCTAAACGACTTTGCGACTTAATGTTAATTACCGCGCCCGCCAAGACATCCCCTTCTGTTCCCTGAGGCACAGAAATAGGTAAGATATCAGCAATATAGTCTTCACCAGCAACTTCTACTCGGGTTGTTTGGCCCAGTACTTCGCTGCCTTCAAGCCAACGGGTAAAGTTAAACCCTTTCAATAGTAAATTAATACTACTCCCGATGACTTCATCCAGTGATAGATTTAAATCTCTGCACGCCGCATCATTACAATGTCTGACACCCCCCTTGGCATCAATTGAAATCACCCCATCAGGCAATGCGCTTAATAACGTGTTTAATTCATTGTGCTCACGCTCTGATGGCAAGAAAGCCGTAGTACGAACATCCTCAACGCCATCAATGAGCCTAATTTCAGGCATGATTTTCTGAAACTGCTCAAATTCAATGGGGGGAAAGCTCACATACATACGGCAATTCACAGAATCAACTTCAATCCCTTTTAAATCAACTCGATAGTTAACCAATATATTGAGTATTTCCTGTGCAATACCTATACGGTCGGCGCAATGAATCTCTAAACGCATCTGTTCCTCAAAACGGTTTTTTACCTCTGGGCGGATCATACTCTAAGAATAGTCATCAGCCTAGCAAATTGTAAACATTTTTGGACAGATATTTTATAAGTCATAATTAATGATAATGACCTATAATAAATACATGATATACAAAGCATTTAAATAAGAATAAAAGATTGCAAGCTGATCACCATGCAATTTATAATACTAAATAACTAAACAATGTTAACATAAGTGGTTGGAGAGCCAATGAAAGCAAAAATAGTAGCCATAGTTCTAACATCCATTTTCATTAGCGCGTGCTCCGTTGAAGATCCCTATGAAACCGGCCCCACTGAGTCACAACAAACTGAACAAGCAGAGCAAGATAAACAGCAAACAGAGTCAATACAGTGGCAGATAAGCCTTTTAGACGCTTCGGATAAAGGTGTAGAGAATGCATCTGTCATTATCGAAGGTAACACTTATCAAAGCGATACAAATGGCGTCATCTCGATACCCGCCTTAAAACAAGGTAATTATAGTATTACAGTGCTTAAAGAAGGGTTTGAACCGTTATTGAGCACAGTGCAGGTGTCTAACACAAACTCTCAGCTCAAGTTACACATGAACGCAAAACCGGCTGACTCACTAACTTTATTTTTTGCCGGTGATACGATGTTTGGCCGACGTTACATGGATCCGAGCTTAACCACCATGGGGAACTCTGTGCCCGATGTAGAAGGTGCGCTTATTCGAGCAGGATCAGCCGCGCAAGATACCATAGAACTTACTCGCTACATTAAGCCCTTGGTAGAACATGCTGATTTCGCATCGGTGAACCTAGAAACGCCTATCTTAAGTACCCCAACAAGTGTTCACCCAACTAAAGAGTTTGCATTCTTCTCATTGCCTGAAACACTCCAAGGGCTTACCGAAATTGGCGTCGATTACGTTGCTCTGGGTAATAATCACGTCTACGATTATTTGCAATTAGGTTTGCAAGATACTGTAAAATACGTATCGGAAGCAGGACTGCTTTTCAGCGGCGTAGGCAATAACAATACAGAAGCCTACGCGCCACTTGTCACCACAGTCAAGGGCATGTCAATCGGACTCGTCTCTGCAACTTCTATCACTGGCGATGACAACCCCATTAATTATGTCGCAGAAGCACAAAAAGGGGGGGCTGCAGATCTCACTGAAAGTCAGCAAGCAATCTCTGCTGTGGAGCAAGCAATCACACAAAGTGATTATGCTGTCGCCCAACTACATGGGGGTGATGAATATTCGTATGCGCCCACTCGATATATTTCGAATCGCTTTAATTTGCTCAGTGGCCTACAACCCGACCTATTAATTGCACATCACCCGCATGTTGCCCAAGGGTTTAGCTTACTGAATAATACACCTGTGCTACTGGGACTGGGTAACTTTGTGTTTGAGCAAAACCGAATAGAAACGCTACTTGGAGTCGCCGTGCTCCTAGAAGTGTCCCCCAAGTCAACACCAAAAACCACTCGTGCCAGAGCATACCCTATATACTTAGAAGACTACCAACCTAAATTAGTCACCGGCTTTTTGAGCGACTATTTAATGAGGCGACTAGGTGAATTCTCGCAAGGGGGAGTCTCTGTGATCCCAAGACAAGGGTACGCAGATATTGACTTTTATACTACCCAGGCCCCAAACCCCGTAGAAACAGCACAAGTTACACTCAGTCCCGGCCAGCATATTGTTGATTTAAGAGAATTTGTACCGAGCAACGCCTTTTTAACTAAGGTATCCTCCAACACTCCTGTTTCGCTGAAGTTAGGTAGAGATTTAATGTTGTTTGGTGACTTCGAGGATTGGGATAACGATGACACTTTTGGAGAAGTTTCACGTTGGGAAAATGAAAGCGACAATATCACCCCCTGTTTAACTGGCGCACGCAACGGCAGACAGGCAATGTGCTTAGTACGTACTCAATTTGACAATCGACCATTACGCATGCCTTTTAAACATACGATTAGAACCATGCCAATTACACCCAACGAATCTACTTTAGAGGCTTATCATGAGATGAGCCTGTATGGGTACAGTAAAGGGATGAATGCGGGGGCGCTGGATGTTGAACTATCCATCACTACATCGGAAGACAATTTACTCTTTTCTGAACAAACCTTACGTATTGCAGAGCCTGGTGAATATGATTGGCGCAAGTTTGAATATAGTTTCTCTTTGCCTGATGATACAAACACGCTAGGGCCAGAGCAACTGCCTGCTCGTGCAGTCAAGCTCACGTACTTACACTCGCCACCTGACAATGGTGAAGCCACTCTCATCTTAGATGATTTAGCCTTAATATCATGGCAAAAAGATATTTCGTTGTCCGACAATATTTGGCAAGACAACACCATTCATGGCCTAGACTTTTTGAGGGTTACAACGCAACAGAACGTGACTTTATCTTTTGAATTTTCAGCTCTTGATTAGGTAATTCAAAGTGTCGATAAAGCAGCAGTTTTTTATTATCAAACGGCAAAAGACTTTTTGGTCTACTATGCTGCTATGCGCGCTCATTTTATTGGTCACGCTAAGTGGTACCTTGGACAAGCTTAATGCACTTATTTATCTTGAACTTAGTCAAAATCTTAACCGACAAAGCACACAGATAGTTGTGATTGAGTCAGATAACCTGGTAGCCGAGCAAACAGAGATCATCTCAAAATTAAGATCGCAGCAAGCAAAAGCGATTGTCATATTCAATCATGTGTCAGGTAATCAGCAGCTTTCTTTTGATAACGTTTACTTTCCTTACTCAGATCCAAGGTATTGCTTACCTAAAGTAGAGTCTTGGCTAGGCTATGAAATCGTTATTCAAGATACGCCACAAACATGCAAAAATGTTTGGCAAAATATTTTTGACCCAAAATACAACGCACAAGGTAAATTAGTAGACTTTTCACTCGCACCACAAGCATTGACAAAATTTAGCGCCAAGCGACTGCTCTCCAATGATATTTTTTCGGCTCAACTACAAGATAAAGTGGTGTTAGTTTCACAGCGCCAATTAGCATTTGCATTACCTGTAAGAGCACCCAAAATAAACTCTTTCAAAGATCCAGTTTACCTACACGCATACATTGCAGATAACTTTGCCGAGCAGACACTGGTAACACTCATGCCTGTCTCGTATGCAGCTGCATTACAGCTTTTAATCTTAACGATTCTGATCATAACCTTTCAGCGCTCAAGCTTTAACACGGGATTACTTATTGCATGTGCGGTGATTTTAACTTCCACTCTCTCAGCATATGTTGGCGTACGTTTTTTTGACTATTTTCTACCAACTGGGCAAGTAATTTTTACTAACCTTGTAACTTTGCTTTGGGTTTTCTTCTCTCGAAAATGGGTGGAAGAAATAGAATTAAATGACATTATCGGTAACGTGCAACAACGCATGATGGGACGATATCTACCGCAAGCTTTTAGTGCGCAAAGTAGTCCTTGGGATGCAATAATTACATTAGTAAACCAGCAACTTGCGCTCAATCGGTCTATCTTTCTCGCGCGCACTGAAGGCGATCATAGGCTCCATGAGATCCGTGCTATCAATTGCAGCCTTTCTGATATTCATGAAATGCGCAGAGACTACGAACGCCCACCCTATTCAGATGCTATTAAAGCGTTTGGCGCACTTCATATCACACGACCATTCTTCAACGATCTCAAAGAGGCAGAAGCACAATATGTCGTCCCTCTCATGTACGCTGGTGATATTCGAGGCTTTTGGGCTATGACCGTTGAGCCTAATGAGTACTTTGATGAAGAGCGCTTCGTGCAGAATGTCAATCGATTTGCCAACCAAATTGGTGAGCTCCTATTTCATTTTCGAATATTCGAAAATCAACAAAAAGCCAATACCAGTGCGCTAACCAAAGTATTAACCCTCGCATTGCAGCAACCTTTGAGCCAACAAGTAAAATCATCTATCGGCGATATGGAACAGAAGCTCTCAACACTTGAGCACGTATTTAATCAAATCCACACTGCCGCAATTATGTTTAATCTATTTGGGCAGGTGGTACAAACCAACCAAAAAATAGAAGAGATAGCCAAGCATAATGAGATGTCACTATTTGAAATGACCGCACTGGATTTGTTAGAGCGCGTCACACATTTAGACAGTGAAAAAGCCAAAGGAAAGTTGCGTTACATTACCTTACAGCAAGGTGAGCTCTACATGCCTGCTCAGTTAGGGCAAGCCACTTTCATTTTGAGCATTCGCTCATTACGTGCATCTCGCTCCACCAGCAGTATCGGCGAGCCTTTTGAAGTGGGAGGTATCCTGTTTGAATTTATTGATATTTCCTACTTGATTAAGCAATTGGAAGATCCAGCTCTTCTATTAAAACAGCTTGAAATGATGCAACCGGTTGATCCAGAGGATCACGAAATTAAGGTGCAGACTTAATGGAGTGGGTGCTACAACTCTTTCCTACTGGCAGTGGCCTGGGCCAATCGGTTATCACAACTGTTTGGGTAGGTATCGCCGTTGTTTGTATGCTGAATTTAAGGTTTGGATTTCCTCTAACCGGCTTGGTTGTACCGGGTTATTTAGTACCATTATTTATCGTCACCCCCGTATCTGCTGTCGTGATCATTATAGAAGCCATCGTTGTTTATGCAGCGATGTTATTTAGTGCAAAAACGATAATGGAACGTTTTGGCTATAGTGAAATGTTTGGCAGAGACCGGTTTTTTGCCATCATTCTGATCAGCATTTTAGTTCGGGTCGTGATGGATACTCTGTTTTGGCCTCTTGTTGCAATGTACTTAGCACAATGGGACATCACTTTTGATTATTCTAGCCAACTATATAGCTTAGGGTTAGTCATCATTGCTCTAACCGCAAACGTTATGTGGAATGGCGGATTCAAATACGGTATGCGTGTCACACTGATCCAACTTTTTGTGACATATCTATTGGTTCGTTTTGTTCTGATGCCTTTTACCAATTTCAGTATCGCCAATCTAGCAATCATGTATGAAGCGGTTGCGGCCTCAATTGTCGCTGCTCCCAAAGCCTATATTATCTTGGTGATCACCGCTTTTATTGCTTCTCGTGCCAATATTAAATATGGGTGGGAATTTAACGGCATTATGCTGCCAGCCCTTCTGGCTTTGCAATTAATGCAACCCAGCAAATTACTTACGTCATTTGCTGAAACCGCGGTGATCTTAATACTTGGTGGCTCGATATTAACCTTTACTCGGCTACGCCATGCAAATTTTGAAGGAGCGAGATTACTGCTGTTCTTTTTCAATATCGGTTTCTTATACAAGATTGTTTTGAATTATGTGGTCGTTCATTATTATCCCACATTGAAGGTCACAGATACATTTGCTTTTGGCTACATGTTATCGACCTTGCTGGCATTAAAAATATATCAAAAAAATGCCTTGGGATTAGTAATACGTGCAACTTTTCAAACGTCTATAGTCGGTGGACTCATTGCGATCACCACCGGCTTTTTAATCATGTTTATTCCTGCAATTTTTGCCACACAGCCTGCCCAAGTTAGCTCAAATGACAATACCGAAATTGCACTAAGCCAGCAAATAAGTGCGTATAAAAGTTACCTTTATACACAACAAAGTGAGCCTGTATCGATTAGCCAGTATCAGCAGGCGCAATCCATCCAACATTTTGTCAGTGCGATTCGCGTACTCAATAGAGATCGAAAAGACCAAGAAAACATCATTTTAGCAAGACGTCTTTTAGCTCAGGCACAATTTTCTTTGTCTGAAGATGAGCAATATATATATATCAAGGATACAGATACGAGCAGTGTAAGAGGTTTTTTTGCATTATCTAAACAGTCTAATAAATCCCATGTAATTAGCGTCCCTTTTCCTTCCAGTGAACGTGTCGCAAGCGATGCTGCGGGTCTTTTATTTGAATTACTTGGTAGTGATGCCCTCGTGCTAGGTACGCAATTCACCCCCTCAATAGCTACACAGCAAGTGTCACAACAAAGTCCCTATTACAACGCTTTTTTCTCTGTCTTTGAAGAGTTAGAAGTCTTACAAATACGTTCAGTCAACCAATACACACGTGTTCACCTGCAATTGAGCCCATACGGCGTAAAAAGCCAATTCTGGATTTTTAATCAGCTACCCACTTCATTGTCTCAAAGGCAGCTAACAAACTTAATGGGGTTTGAACGCGGCCAATTTGGAATGTTGCACAGTAGTAGTCTTCCAACCCCCGATTTTAACGGAAGAATGGTTGAGGCATATATTGATGGAGCGAGTTATTCCAACTTACTGTCTGAAGTGGTGTTGAGCGCAGATAGTGGCAACGATGTCGCAGCCTCTTTTACTGACGCTAACCTCGACGAGGTCATTGATAGCTTTGCCCCCTATATCAGTGCAAAAGGCAGTAACCATTATCAAGAACTTAATAACAACGAAGCGGCCCTCTGGGAATTTGAAATTCTTGGCCCCCTTTACAAACTGGTGGCTCAGCAATCCGATCGAGACTTTGACCAAGATGAGCTTAATCGTTTGGCGCGAATCAATCACATTGCCAACATGATGGGCTACCAATTACAAATTATAGATAATGATCAGGCACAATATATTGTCTTAGCGCCGCTTAATAACCAACAAAGCCTACAGCAAGGGCAAGGCCTATATGTTATTAACCTTCACCCAAGCGCTATGCTCAATATCCAAGTTCCGCGACCTTTATTTGAAAGTAACACGCTGAAATTTTCAGGTCAGCTTTTTGCTAGCACTGGGGCCAAAGCCCTATTGATTGCCGGCGCACACCCATATGCAAATGAACAAGCCAATGTAATGGCCCCTGGAAATGTGAGAAGTCTATTTAACGTGATGCACCAAAGTACGTTACGATACTTCGCTGAACAGCCTGTTCTAAGCCTGCAAGTGCGCAGCCACAGTGCACCTTCGTATATTAGGCCCAGTGCTATCGCGTTTCAGTTTACCCATCCAGATGTACAACACACTGAAACATTAGACGCGCTGCAAAAGACTTTAAATGACCTAGGTGTTAATACCCAAGTTGTTGGCGGACAAGTAGAGACCCGAGGACTAGAAATAGGCACTTCACCACAATCAGGATATCGCTTATTTAGCCCCGTCAGTGAATTAGCGACATTGTGGCTTGCTTCTGATTTCAAGCAGCATTTTGCGATTTCTGAGCAAGCTCTATTACAACGGTTATTAGCTGTATCAACACTACCTGAAGTCAAATCATTGAATACATTGGTATTAAGCCCTAATGACTGGGTATTGGATAGTCCACCTTCTATACATAAGGTTGTACAACTCGCCGAACAATACTCACAAGACCAACATTTACCTCTCCTGTCTGAGTTTTGTCAAAAGCATTCTGAGTGTCAATTGCAAGCAGTGCGAATTGAGCAATCACAGCAACTGGCGCTCACTATTAAACTGCAAAACAAATTGCTTGCGATTTATACGCCCACTAGCAACAAGGTATTGACAATAAAGGACTTCAATTACGCTATAGGGAGGCCAATGCATGTATTGGATTAAAAAACTACTCCACCTAGCTACCAGCTCAGTACTACTTTTATTAATATTATGGATAAGTTTTAAGGGGGCTTTATGGCTGGTGTCTGCGGAGCAATTAGAAGAGCGCAGCGAAGAAGAAACGCGTTCAGTTGTACATTGGCTGCCGAACGACAAATATATCGCCTTTAATTTTTCATCATCCAGAACCCGCTCTGTTAGATTATTATCAAATGCCATCTTTGAGGGTCAACAAGTATTTGATGAGCCAGTTAACTATGCAATTGAATACCAACTGTTTGATAATCAGGGAACACTGTTAGATAAGCACACTTATCATCATGCCTCTAAACTAGTACTGGCTGCACAAGAACAACAAGTAAAACAGATTATCGAAGACAGAAAGGCCTTGTCAGTTGCCTCTGGGCAATCTTTTTATATCGATGTTTCTCGCTACCCTACCGCAAGTCAAATTAGATTAAAGCTCATCCCTGAAGAGGACACGCTCAGAGGCGTTGTTGTTAGGCTCCATGCGCAAACTCCCACTGATACAGATGATAGTCAACAAATTTGGTTAAAGTTGCCACTTGATTGGCGAGAAAGAATGTTAAACTATCACACACTAGGTGGTAATGCCCTCACAGCTTGGGAACTAACCAATGCCGTGCGATATGACTGGCAGAAATTAGCACCTCAGGGGATCCCAAATATTGATTTTGTCAGTGACATATTATACGAGACCCTTCCCTACAACGTCATAACCTATGACTTCTCCGCGCAGCAGTGGGATCTAGATAGCTTTTATACCGCACCAAATTTAACGGCAACTTTTAGAGTCAAAAGCGCTGAGCCACTGCATTTTTCAGCCAATGTGCCTCTGAGTACATTACGCCTTACATGGCATGACCTGAGCCAACAACATGCCCCATTTGAACTTCAAGCTGTAAATGTGAGTGACAATTTATATAAAATTGAGCAAGTCCGCCCTGGGCTATTGACAGTACAGTCACGCCTACCTGCACTCACTCAATGGTTTCAGCTGGATCAACCTATTGCGGCGTTACACAGCTACTACTATGTTCTAACAACAGATACGCCTGCTATGTACACCGTTGCAGGCGGAAGTGATGTAGTTTTAGACATCAGAGGCTTAGATGCTGAAGACTCACATGCATTGATCACCCTATACGACGCACAAAATAGCGCTTTTGCCCGCCATAAAATAAACTTAGAGTCTCGCATTTCGCAATTTGATCGATTAATTACACCGGAAACACTGCGCCAAGCTGTCAATGAGAGTGAGAAGTACTACCTCAGGCTACCTAAAAATGCAGCTAAACTCAGTATCTCAAGTCAGAGCAGCGTCGCCGTTAAGTTACAAAGCAGACGTCGTGATTTCCACTATCAGAATGTCGTCTGTGAGCAATTATGTGACAACCCTTTGACCAATTTTGTTGAAATTGGCGCATGGTTCGCACAAAAAGCCACCAATGAATTTATCTTTACTGAGTTACAGCAAATTCTCAAGGTGCGCTTATTCGAGGCGCCGCCATTACCTGTTCTTAAAGAAACAGACTATGCATCAGAAGCATTGTTTGACCAGCACCCAATTTCCAACACAGCACTTGTCTATAGTCCTGCTAACTACTTTGAGCCTCTCAGTGAACCCACACCGGTGCACTTTAGACAACTCGATAGCATCCATTCAATAAGTACTGTTCAGGACCCTACGCTTAAGACCCCGAGTGTCATCGCTTTAATGAAAAGCTTACCACAATATATAGAGTTTAACGCAACAAACAATGCCAACGATGACAAGTTAATTGCTAGAGCAAACATGGCAAACAGCTTGTTTATAAATCAAGGTAATAACCGCAACTTTATCAAAACAAGGCTATACAAAATAAACCGTGGTGATGTGCTGTCGTTAAATTATCGAGACAAACATAAGCCTTTATCAATTGTGATTAAACCTTTTGTTTATCCAGCTTCAAAGAATGAGCAAATCCCACTTATTATCAGTACACACCTTAAAGGGCAATACCAAGCGGGTATAACTAATGAGTATACAGTTGCAGCAAAAAGATATGCGCTGATGCCATCACAAAACCCTGCATTTATGTTACATCCACAATCAACCGATATTGTCAGCTATCCGTCCATTACAATAAAAATAGGGACAGACATGCAAACACTTGAAAAATTTGCTATCACAGCTGAAGATGACATGTGGATAAGTATTTTAGAAGAACATAGCGCACAACCACTTACTCCATTATGGTGGCAAAATGAAAATACATAACATTATCTCGGCGCTCATTAGCATTACGAGCTTTAACAGCTTTGCACAGACGCAATTACAATGGCAGCAAATCAGTAGCTGGGTGGCAAAGCCTCAAGCCATTGCGCCCTGGGAATATCAGCAACAAGGGACTTTGCGAAGCCCCATACATACATTGATCGCCAACTCTGCACTCAATGGAGGTGGTGTATTAACTTACCGTGTGGCGGCTCCCCCTTGCTTTGTCTCGGTGCCACATCAATTTCATGACAAATATACACTCAAAATCGGGCAGTCTTTGTTTGAAAACACCTGTAGTATGATGGTGTATAATACCCACCACAGGCACAGTCAAAGCCCCGATGACTTGCCAATGGACTACTCTAAGCGCAAGCAAGGGATACATATAGCTGCGGTTAAAGCATTTCACTATACCCATCCCAATGCTGCAATTTTTCAGCTACATGGGTTTAATCAAAAAAAGCGCAAATCTCCTGAGGGGAAAAAAGCAGATTTTATCCTCAGCCAAGGTAGAAGTTATAATGCCAAACTGACCAAGCTACAAGGCTGTTTAATGGGGTTAAGTAGTCATACGTTCATTTATCAAAAAGATATTTTCGAACTAGGCGGTACAAAAAATGTTCTTCACAAAATAGGGCTGGCCCCTCACCGGTTTATTCATATAGAAATCAGTAAACCAATGCGAAAAAGACTTATCTCTCAATCAACCAGTATGGAGCAATTTGATTTATGCCTCTCATATTCACGTTGATTGCGATCTTCAGCTTAATCAGTGCCGCCTGTCTTGCGCAAGATGCCAACATGCAAGCTGATGTGCAATGGTATGACATAGAGACTTTAGAACTTGAGCGCAGCGCCGCTGATATTAGCCTCGTCCATCAGCAAGCTAAATATTTATTTTTACCTGCAGGCCAATGGCTTTCAACACCCTATGACACACTTGAATCGTTGTCGTTTTGGCAAGGTCAAACCGTCAATGCTTTAATGCAAGTCACTGACCAACAATGGCTATGTCAACAGAGTATGTGTCAGATAAGTGCTTCTACTCGGTCACGTATTTTCAAAGTCATCAACCACCAGCAAGATGGTAAGTTTAAAATATGGAGAGGCTATCAGCATACCCATAGAGATCCTTTTCGCCGTGCAGTTGAATTACCCATGCCCGGAAAAACCATCGCACTGGCACAAGAACACACCACACTCTACCCATTGCACAGTCAGCAAAGTGTAAAGGTGTATTTTAAACAGGCTAAAAAGTTAAAGCTCACCGTGCATCGTGATTTATATGATTTACAAAGAGGTGGCAAAGTAGTCGCGTTAGTGAATGATATACCGATCAGCATAATCAACGTATCAGAAGCCCAAGCGCAAGAGTACACACGACACAAACTAGGTGTAGGTAATGTCGACTATCTGGCCGTCCCTGCAGATAGTTATTTAACTTTATCAAGTAGCAGTCACACTTGGGTTAAACTCGAGCAAATGCACCGTGCTATCTATGATCAAAATGCCGCAATAAAGCATCAAGAAAAGCTACTTAATCCATATTGGGTCAATAATTTAGATAATGCGTTACACACAATCTATTTTGACAATAATATCAACCAGCTCACACAGTTTAGGGCTGAACAGGCCACTGCCCTTGAACTAAGACGCCATCAAGACTTTATTAGCACAATATCAACGGGAACATTTTTGTCCCCCCTGAGCAATGGGTCAAAACCATTGACGACACATAAAAGACTGGTTGCGGTTTACCAAACAGCGCGCACCGCAAAACAACAATTATTCCAAAGTCAGACAAACAATATGTTGCAGTATAACCGTCTTGCCAAGTCACTGACTTTTGATTTGAGCCAGGAACAACGGGTCACAAATAATGCGCTTTTGTATATCAGAACGAATCGTTCAGCGGAACTGGTAGTCGACATCAACACTGTGCGCCATAAAATAGCCGTGAACCCAAAACACGGGTTTGCGCCCATAAGCTTGGATATTGCTATGGATACAGATCATATCCGAGTTTTTTCAGCCAGTGATGCAAAAATAGAAATCGCCCTACAAATTCGAACTCTATTACCACTGCCCAATAACGAACTACTTTATTCGCAACCAGGCAAACTCGCACAAAAAAGCCCAACCACCTCGGCTCTTTTATCACGAATACAATCCGATAAGGTAAAAAGCTACATCAATAGCTTATCCAACTTCAAGCTAGACACTAACTCAATAACCACTCCTTTAACAAACCACAAAAAAAGTCATTGGATGTACCAACTCGGTGAGGTCGAATACCTCGCAAAACAGTCGCCTACTAAAGCACTGCCCAAACTCAGGACTTTATTGAGTAGCCCTTTTACTGATGTGCAATTACGTGCTTGGCAATTGCGTTTAACCTTGCTGACACAACTTGACCGAGACAATGTTGTTCTGCGATATCTAGGTGCGCTGCTGCTAAGTCCAAACACAGCTTTAAGTAATTTTGCCGCAGAAGGTCTACTAAGTCGTTATCAGCAAACTAACCAAGTTTTTAATATTCAGGGTTTATGTGCGTTGAAACAACAGCTCAAAGGGTGTGCCGAGTTGCTGAGCAGCACTTTATTATCCCAAGGCAAGCTGCTCGAAACACTATGGCTAGATCATGATAAACAGCATATTTCAGGCCATATCTATAACCGGTTAGGTTACACTACCTATGACGGGCAATTACCTGAGGTACAACCTAGATATGATATTGTCCACCACAAACAAGTCCAATTGGTTGCTGAAACCGCCGCCTATAAAGCTTATCAAATTGGTGAGCAGCCAATATCTATCACAGCCCATTCAGATATCAATATTCAAGTAAGTGCGCGAAGTTTTGGTATGCAATCCGATGAAAGTAGTATCGCTTGGTTACATCTTGATAAAGACAACCAGCTTTATTTTATGCCAATTTATAGTGATATATTGTCGACCACATCAGTCACGACGCCAATTGAAGCACCTTTATCTGTCGCGTCTAACAGTATGATCTCAATGCACGCAGGTGAGACACTCACATTAAGCAGCAAACAAACCACATTTGCACAAATTCAGATCTTTGATAAGGCCCACTTTAACCCTTACTCTACACAGCAATTGAGTAAATTTGCACTCGGTACGCCATTTTTGGATTTATTACATACCACCAATGCACAAAATACCGCTGCGTTCACAACATTGCTCAATAACAGCTTATATCGACTTGAAAACAGCACGTTAGCTGAACATGAGTTTACCGCCTTATTCTCCAAGCTTAATGGGCTAGACATGCCAGCTTCACTGTCAAAACTTCACGACCGTGTACAAAGCTTTGGACATTGGGTCCCCCTGCAAAAGTACCTGAATTATGCTGGCACTCAACTTGTTGACCTCTCACCAATAGAAACACGTAGTATTGCGGAACAGATCAGTCGCCATACTGCCAAAAGAGATGATGTCAAAGGGATTACGATCCGGCCGTATCATACATTGTCTCTAGATTTCAGTGAGCTAAAAGCAATGCAAATACGGCTGATATTTCACTTTTCTGATGCTGAACTGGTATCAAATGCCGCCACTTTGGTCGCAATAGATACGGGCAAAGACGAAGTTGCTTGGCCCGTATCTGATCGGCAAAGTCCATTTGGTTTGACCCAAAGTGAACTGGACAACGGCATTGTAAAGGTCCGTTGGTTAAACCCCTATTTATCGCAAATTCTTCAAGTTGAAGTACAGGTGAAAAGTGGTAGGACTTGGCAGAGTATTGAGCTGGACCAGCGTCAACTGTTCTATTATGCTACGCGCTCGCAACCAATCTTAGCGCAGCTCGATAAAGACGCTTTGGTTAAAATTGAACGCTTTAAAAATAAACTCCGCCAAGAGGAGGTTGGTTTTTACCCTGCTGGTAACATCGAAATCCCGAGCGACTATGCGCGTCTTGCAAGACTATTTGCTTGGCGACTCAATATGAATCGTCAAAAACTGGCAGTTGCTCCTCCAGTTACCCCTCTAAAACTAAACAGAGCAGAATTGAAGTTCGAGCGACTTGCTAAGCACTTCAATGAACCATTGATCAGTGCCAATGGTAATCGGACGCATATTGAGGGGTTTATGCGCTATGACAGAGATGGTATTTTTCAAACCAACGATCCGATCGACACAGCCCATCGCCTTGATTTTGGAATACGACTCAGGAATCGATACCGACAACACTGGTATCGACTTGAAGGGGCTTATAGAATCAATAATTTACGTTATGAGTCTTTAGCAATAAACGGCATATACAATTGGTTAGATCACGACAGCCCTTGGTATGGTGAAATTGGCGTATATAACCGCTGGCAAGAGGCAGAGCTGGCTCAAGAAAGCCACTTAACTAGCCATATAGATGCAACCATCGGACAAATTTGGCGCGATGATGTCTCTGTTAGGCATCAATGGTGGTGGCAACCTTATTATTATTATACCAGCATAGATAAACAAGAATATTTAGATGATCCATTCATCAGTCAAGATATGTATAACTTTTATCGTGCTGACCATATGCATGGCTGGCGAAGCGGTTACCGCATCCGCTATCAACCTTGGGTAGATAGCCAATTTAACGCCCAAATAAGTACCACTTCCAATGAAGATTGGACGAGCCTAGACACTGCAACGTTTAGCGGTAATTGGCAACAATACTACGAAGGGCATATTTTTACTCTGGGACTCAGCAGTAGCTACGTATTTGCCGATCAAAATCGTCCAAACGCAACTTGGCAGTATTTAACCTCGCTGAGCTGGCAAACATTGTTTGATTTCAGCGAGCAAACAGCGGGGTGGATCAGCTTAAACTGGACCCAAGATTGGTTTAGAAACAACCATAACGTGCGCTTCGAGGTGACTTTAGGTAACTTACAAAATACCGGTTTTGCTCCATTTGCCCATGACGAAATTATATTTGAATCTCTACAACTGACCCATTTTTTAGAGCAAGACATCAATGGCAGATAAAACATTAAAACGACAACTAGAAGACCTATTGTTTGCCGACACAGAGCAATTTTGGCTCAACCTTTATCAGCATAAATATCAAAAACTCGTAGACGAATTAGCCAGCTGGGAGTTAGTAAGAAACAAACCAGAACAAGAACAGACTTCATACTGGCAGCTACTACAAACCATCGCTTTTTTGCGTCATAAAATCGAGAGCTTTCACGGTAACTTACAAGCCATTGATGCTGATTATAAAAGCTTTATAGAAAGATTGAACAAAGCAGAATTAAAAGCAGAAAAAGAATTACACATTTTAAAGTATGCCGAGCAGCTTGGCGCCTCACGACTTGATTTACAAAAAGATAAACTGGCATTCGCACGTTGGTTCGACGAAGGTGCCGTTATTGCACGTTACCAATCTAAGGTGTCCGAAATTGAGCAAGACTTAAAATTCTTAATTGCCAAATTAGGCGCGCTTACCAACCGGTATCTGCGATCCAGTAAAGATGACTTAAATACTGCTTGGCAAAAACTCGACTTGCAACCATTCTTTATTCATTTACTCGCACACAGTAACAGTCTACATATTCGACACGGTATGATCCGTGCACTCGTCAATCAAGTCTCTTTGATCCATGAATTTAGCGCTGACCCTGAACTAGATGCTGAGCTGGTAGCCCAGCTCATTGAACTACTAGAAGCTGACAATACGCCTTACCTTGCTATCATCGATATTTTAGAAATCCTGATCCATCAAAGGCCCACGTTCATTCGTAGCTTTATGTGGGCAAAAGTTGCCGAATCGATAAATGATTTTGCTGAAAAACCTAAAAATAACGACCAGCTCTTTATTTTGGTTGCGATGCCTAAGGTACTTATACAGCAAAGAAATTTAACCGATTCAGATATTAAACTACTCCAACAACTCAGTACTCACCCTTATCACCGGGTTAGACAAGCAACGATTGAATGTATTCCTAATTATGAAGATAGCTTTGCCGTTGAATTGTTGGAGAATCGATTTCGTAATGAGACTGAAAATGCCATTCGGTTTACACTGGTCAAACAGCTCACCGCAGCGAGGTTTAGCGAAAATGGCTTTGCCTTTAAACATTGGAAGCAGTGTTTGCAAAGCGACGAAAGCTTCGAAATAAAGCGTATTGTTTTAGAGCAAAGCGCAAGGCTCATGCTCAATATTCAACTCGAAACTGACGACCCTGATTCTGTCTTTGAACAATTTATCGACATTCTTAATCTTCAGCTAGAGCAAGAACCCAATATTGCGGTAAAACGCTTTATATCTCGAACACGAGAACAACTAAATAGCTTTTATATACAAGAGCTTATCGTTAGCATTGAAGACCAACTCGCATTAGACAACACGATTACAGCGCCAAGCAATATTGATCATCAAGATTTGGGCAGAGCACTCAGCTATATTGCCCAGTCAGAGCTTGGCTTTAATGGTTATCAGCGAGATGGCCAATGGCAGATCCACAATGGTACGTTAAAGGGCCGGAGGTTTTGGCGATTCTGGCATGAGTTCTTCACGCCCAGCACTGATAAACGCCAAAGCTATAGCCATACCAAAGCCAAAAAACCTTCTGCAGAGCTGCATGTACCGAGTTGTTCAACAGCGGAGATCAGTGAAACCAATGTCCCCGGAGAGGCGCTCTACAATTTAAAAGAGCACAGTGCGAGACCTTACCTACCACTGCCAGACTATTTACTGTCGATCCTGAGTCAAGATCACCTTCCTGAGCAGGCAAAAAGCTATACACCAGATGGTATTTTAGTCATTACTCGCCCCCCAAAGCTCATTCAACGCATCCGCGCATATTGGCATATTTCTTTAAAATTTGCGGCATTAGATAGGCTTAGAAAAGGTGGGGATCTCGAACAAAAAAATTATATTGATGCAATCAGAAAGCTTGGTTTTCAAATGGAATTTATCGGCTATGGCTCAACACTTAAAGCGCAATTCCCCGTTGAATCAAGTATTGCTAAGCTCTTTTCACGCGCTTCTATCACCACTGCGCTCATTAATATAGGCCTTGGTTTTAAAGAATACTTATACTCAATATACCAAAATAGTATCGGTCAACTGGTATTTTTTGTCTGTGCATTTATAGCCTATTTTTGGTCCCGACATATTAAAGTAAGCCAAGATATACAACGTAATCGTAAACAAATTCCTATCTCAATAGGTGGCTGGGGAACACGAGGGAAGTCAGGCACAGAACGTTTAAAATCTGCTTTATTTAGTAGTATTGCATTAAAAGTTATCACCAAAACAACGGGGTGTGAAGCTATGATGATCTACACCACCAGTAATGGCGACCAGCATGAACTGCCTTTATTTCGACCTTTTGATAAAGCCAGTATTTGGGAGCAAAGCGACGTCTTAGCATTTGCCAAATCAGTCAAAGCAGACGTGTTTTTGTGGGAGTGTATGGGGTTAACCCCACGCTATGTGCGGATCTTGCGTCGCTGGATGAATGATAACTTCGCAACGATCACCAACGCCTACCCTGATCATGAGGATATATTAGGTCCAACAGGCTTAGATGTTGCCACTGAGATGTCTTCATTTATTGGGTCAAATACACAAGTATTTACTGCTGAACAGAGTATGTACCCTGTACTCAATAAATCAGCAGAACAAAAAGACTCGACGCTCATTCAAGTTCATTGGGGGGAAGGCTTCCAAATTACAGACGATATTAGGGCCCTCTACCCCTATGAAGAACACCCTGATAACATCGCATTGGTGTGTAAAATGGCGCAATACATCGGGATTAACAAGGACTATGTTTTTAAAGAAACAGCCGAGCGCATCGTACCTGATATAGGTGTGTTACAGCACTTTGAACAAGCGCCAATAGGTAATGTCACACAGTCTTTTGTCAACAGTATGTCAGCTAATGAACGGCTTGCTACGATAGAAAACTGGAGACGCCTCAACTTATTTGGTCAGAGCCAACAACCTAAAGTGCAAACTATCGCCCTTATCAATAATCGCAATGACCGAATTGCTCGCACCAAAGTTTTTGCTCAAATACTGATTGAGGATTTAACTTTTGATTACATTGTGGTGATTGGAACAAATGTTGACGGTTTCCTTGCGTACTTTAAACAAGCATTACATGCCCGCATAACTCGTATCATTGACAATAATGATAGAGAGGACCTTGCAAAATTACTCGAACAATTTAAGTGTTTGGCCTCAGATCAAATGCTCTGCGATAAATTAAATGCGCTGCTACCAGAAGCACATTTGGATTGTCAGACATTACAGAACACAGAGCATATGGCTGCATTTTTTGAACAACATGTCAGTAGCGGGCGCCAACGTCGTTACTTGAATCACTTAGTTGAAGGCTGGCATATGGCTCATACAATCATGTCGATAGAAGAACTAAAAACACACCAAAAAGAAATCTCTGAACACCTAAATTCATTACTTTCTGCACGCACTCGACTGATTGAAAATCCGTACATTAGCGCCGATGAGCTCACAAAAAAAGTCGCTAAACTCGGACTGGATGGGCAACATCAGCTGATTGTTGGAATGCAAAATATCAAAGGTGCAGGACTTAATTATGTATATGCATGGCAAAAGTGGCACCACTTACATCAAACTTGCGAGCACTTGCTGACTCCTCACATAAGTCAGGCGCAATTTAGACAGGGACTACTTAAACTCGCTCAAACTTCTCGAATTGGCGCAATAGAGCACGACTATTTCAATGACTTTCTTGGTAAGCTAAGTAAATTACCGCACGCGCAAAACGAATTTAGCCAAGCTGAAATAGCGCATTTAAAAGAGCGCCTACAAAGTAAAGACCCTAAATCAAAGGAGGAGACTAGCGACGTAAAACAAAACCGTGTGACTCGATTTGTACTACAAGTCGTAGAATCATTTTTAGATGCAGGCGCAGCTGTTAAACGCAAAAAAACGGCACAACAAGTATATAAAGACATCGCTTCACAGCGAATAACACTTGAGAAGGCCATTGCAGTATTGGCAGCGTTAAACCGAAGCCAGAAACCCGGTTGGTTGGCCCTTCAACAGAAACGGAAGAAAAGTCACCACTCAAAAAATTAGTACTTTTTAACTAATTCCATATGAAATTTAATTTTAAGAATAATAAATTCCAGTCATTTTTTGTTTTTTAATTGACCTGAACACGCAAAACTAGGAAAATAAGATTAGACAAAACGAAATTAATTAACATTTTACTAACAATGGATGTTGTGTAATCAAGTTGGGAGTATTATATGAAGCTATCCACGTCATCTGTATTATTCATTACTGCATTGACAGCAAGCCAGAGTGCTCTGGCGGACAATAATTTAATTGCCAATGGTTCATTTGAACAATCAGGAAATATTTCAGGGACATGGAAACTCTTCGACAACCTTTCTGGCTGGGAGCGCACAGGTGCTCGTTTTGAAATTCAAACTGATAGATTAGGTTTAATCGCACCACAAGATGGCACTCAGTATCTCGAGTTAGACTCAACCAGTAATTATACTGCTTACCAAAACATTGCGACCGAAGCAGGTAAGCGTTATGTGGTCAGCTTTTATTACTCACCTCGAGTAAAAAACAACAACCAAACCAATCAAGCAACTGTAACTTGGGATGGACAAGTTATCGCTAACCTAAATGGCGCTAGCCAAGGCTGGCAACATGTCACAGTTACCGTTACAGCCAATGGTTCACAAAGCACGCTTGCGTTTACTGGTAGCGGCACGTCAGATTCATATGGTGCATTATTAGACAATGTATCCGTGACCGCGGATTGCGTAACCGGATTGTTTGGCATCAACAATTACGGCAACGCTGGCGAAGGTTACATCTTTAATTTCAATTTAAATACGATGACTTACAGTAAGGTTGCAGGCGTTTCTCATACAGCTTCTAATATCGCGAGCAAAGACGGTGTGCTGTATTTCATGGAACAAAATGACAAGCAAACCAAAGCTTCTACATTATGGTCACTTGATTTAGATGGCAATATTGAGACGGCTGTTGCCAATGCGACCTCTTGGCCTATTTATCGTTCAGCAGTGAGCGACGATGGAATACACCTTCGCGCTACAAGTAAGACTTACATGTATGACTATAACCTACAGACAGGTGAAAAAACGGTATTAGGCAAGCTGAAATATTCAGGCGACGACTTTAGCCACGGTGATATCGCATACTCAGCGGATAACAACACCTTATACGTCTTAACAGGTAAAGCACTCTATACCCTAGATACAGCAGATATGAGTCTCACTAAAATTGGCGAACATGGCGTAAACTGGGCTTCTGGTTTGGCGATTTCCGAGACGGGCACTTTATATGTATCTGGCCGACAAATCGGACAGAACGCGAAAATTTACTCGCTTAACCCAAATACCGCAGTGGCGACTGAAATGATGGAAGGTCCAGCACATATCAGTGACCTCACCTTTGTTGATAATTACTGTCGCTAATAATTATGAATCTTGAAAAACCAGCCCTTTGGCTGGTTTTTTTATACCACAAAGCGTCTAAACCTAGCTGGTAAGGCTTCCCCATCGCCTATGTGCTGGGTATACTGACGCGTTTTTCTTGCATAGTTAGTCAATACTGACTTCGCATGTAGGACTTTTGGGAACTGGCCTCCCATTTAAAGCTGCGTGAAAACTAACACTCAAATGGGTAAATAGTTTGCCGCGACAATAAAGGCCAAACAACACACATGTGATAAATCTGGAAGTAATTAATATGAATTCAATACCTAATCGAGGTGAGTTTTTAGGTCACCCTAAAGGCCTATTCTTACTATTCGGCACGGAAATGTGGGAGCGATTCGGCTACTACGGGATGCGTGCAATTTTAGTACTTTATCTAGTAGCTCAGGTGCAAAATGGCGGTTTTGGCTGGACCAATGCCGACGCACTTAGCTTGTACGGTACCTTTACCATGGCCGTATACCTAACCCCCTTATTTGGTGGCTGGCTAGCAGATAACGTACTAGGACAGCGCAAAGCCATCATTATTGGTGGTATTTTAATGGCCGCAGGCCATTTCATTATGGGTATCCCACACAGTGTCATAGCCGGCCAAGAAGAAAATGTCTTTTACGTTGGTCTAACGCTACTTTGTATCGGTAATGGTTTATTCAAACCAAACATTTCGACCATGGTCGGCGACTTATATGAGGACGGTGACAAGCGTCGTGACGGCGCATTTACTATCTTCTATATGGGGATTAACTTAGGTGGCGCATTAGGCCCGCTTGTCGCCGGCTATGTCGCCTCCGAAATCAACTGGCAAGCAGGTTTTGTAGCTGCGGGCATCGGCATGGTGATCTCTGTTATTATGCAAATGTTATTGAGCAAAAAGTACTTAGGCGATATTGGTGTTATTCCATCCGCAAAACTATCACAGCAACAATCAGAATCAGGCAAGAAAGAGCCGTTAACTCAAGTTGAAAAAGACCGTATTCGCGTCATTTTTACGATGTCTGTATTTAGTATTATTTTTTGGATGGGCTTTGAGCAAGCCGGTGGACTCATGAACCTATTTGCAAATGACTACACTGATCGAATGCTGATGGGTTTTGAAATCCCAGCATCTTGGTTCCAATCTTTAAATTCAATATTCATTATTATTTTTGCCCCCATTGTCGCCATGATTTGGTTGAAATTGGACAAACGTGAACCTAATTCCCCAGTCAAATTTGCCATTGGCTTAGTCTTCTTAGCGCTTGGCTTTTTAACTATGATGTTTGCATTAATGACTGAAGGCGCAGCACATGGTGGTACACTGCAGATCAGCATGATGTGGTTGGTACTTTTTTATTTATTCCATACCCTGGGTGAATTATGTTTGTCTCCAATCGGTCTATCCATGGTGAGCAAGCTTGCTCCACTGCGACTTGCATCATTGCTTATGGGTATTTGGTTCCTATGTACAGCAGTCGCAAACAAAATCGCAGGCTTTGTCGGTTCGTTTATTGGTGAAGGCCAAGAAGCAATGGGCAACGCTATGGGTATCTTTATTGGTTTAGGCGCAACAGCACTTCTTTCTGCACTGGCCATGTACTTACTCAGTAACAAGCTAGTTGACTGGATGCATGGTGCAGAAGGCGACAATGAACCCCACACGCAAGCACACTATCTTGAAAAAGAGCTCGAAGTGACTGGCGAAAGACAATAACGCATAAATAAAATTTACGGAAAAGCCGCACTTTTCAGTGCGGCTTTTTTCATGTCGCAACCTTAAAATGTATATATTAATTTACAGCATACCTGCTTTTTACCCAAGCGGTTCACATTGCGCACATTACTGTAGACTTCTTGAACAATCAAAACAAAAAACAAAAAACACTTTTAAATCAAAATTTTAAATTTATTTTTCAATCTAAAGAATATAAATTAATGACCTAGTTTTCAGTTTAATAACCGCTTTTCAATCTAAAAAAATTGTCTATTGCCATTTTGTCTTAAAACCGCACCAAACGTGCAATCAAATTTACAAAACAGTCATGAGGGAATTGAAGCAGAAACCTTTCACTTTAGGTCATTTTGATTAATCATCCACTGCATAAATTACAACAAGCAATCCAGTGCTTAATGCAGGAGAATGACAATGAGTGAAGTAAATAATCCTCTTGGCCTTGTAGGTATCGAATTTACTGAATACGCAACCCCAGATGCAGATTACATGGACAAAATCTTTGCTGATTTTGGTTTCTCAAAACTTAAAAAGTTTAAAGGCAAAGATATCGTTCATTACAACCAGAATGAGATCCATTTCCTATTAAACAACGAGCGTGACGGTTTCTCTGCTGAGTTTGCTAAGTCACATGGTCCAGCTATTTGTTCAATGGGCTGGCGTGTAGAAGACGCACAAAAAGCGTTTGACATTGCTGTAGAGCGTGGTGCAAAACCTGCGACTGATTCTGCAAACAAAGATCTACCATACCCTGCAATTTACGGTATTGGTGACAGCCTAATTTACTTCATCGATGTATTCGGTGATAAAGGCTCTATCTTTGAAAATGATTTTGAAGATTTAGCTGAGCAAAACATTGTTGAAGACAAAGGTTTCATTCGCATTGACCACCTAACTAACAATGTTTACAAAGGCACAATGGAAACATGGGCAAACTTCTATAAAGGCGTATTTGGCTTTGAAGAAGTGCGTTACTTCGACATCAAAGGTCAAAAGACTGCACTACTTTCTTACGCACTTAAATCACCTTGTGGCACTTTCTCGATTCCAATCAATGAAGGTAAAGATGACAACAACAACCAGATCGATGAGTACCTAGATGAGTACAATGGTCCGGGCGTACAGCATCTTGCGTTCTTAACAAACGACCTTGTTGGCTCTCTAGATAAGCTAGACAAAACAAACATCGCAACGTTAGATATTGTTGACCACTACTACGATACAATTTTCGACCGTGTTCCTTGGGTTGCTGAAGATAAGCAAAAAATCAAAGAGCACCAGATCCTAGTAGATAGCCAGAGCGAAAACTGCTACTTACTTCAAATCTTCACGAAGAACCTATTCGGTCCTATCTTCATCGAGATGATCCAACGTGTTGATGACGGTGGGTTCGGTGAAGGTAACTTCCAGGCTCTATTTGAGTCAATTGAACGTGACCAAGAGCGTCGTGGTGTGATTTAATCACTTACCAGTTAAGACAAATTAAAAAGCAGCTTTTCTAAGCTGCTTTTGCTATTTAAACTTGGCCATATTCTGGCGAAAGCACAAATAAAAATGCATAGTCATATGCAGCTTGTAGAAAAAAGGAAAGACCATGTCTTTTATCAATGAAACACACGATATTAATTTAAAAAGCTGGGTTGCAAGTGCAAACCAAGCAGGTAACGATTTCCCAATTCAAAACTTACCATTTGCTTCATTTCGTCGCAAAGACAGCAACGAAGAGTTCCGTGGCGGCGTAGCTATTGGTGATCAGGTACTAGATCTAGCAGTCGTAGCAACTGCAAATATCTTTGACGGTGTAGCGCAAGAAGCGGCTGAAGCGGCAAATGCACAAGCACTAAACGAATTCATGGGTTTAGGTAAAGCACATTGGTCAGGCTTACGTTTAGCACTTTCTCGTGCATTACGCGAAGGCTCTGAGCACCAAAGTGTCCTTGAGAGCGCCCTTATAGCACAAGATGACGTTGAATATGCACTACCTTGTCATATCGGCGACTACACTGATTTCTACACATCAATCTATCACGCAACTGCTGTAGGTAGCTTGTTCCGCCCTGATAACCCATTGCTGCCTAACTACAAATGGGTACCAATCGGTTACCATGGCCGTGCTTCATCAATTGATGTATCAGGTCAGACTTTCCCGCGCCCTAAAGGGCAAACTAAGGCACCAGATGCAGACGCACCATCATTTGGCCCGTGTAAGCGCCTAGACTACGAGTTAGAACTCGGTATTTACCTTGGTAAAGGCAATGAATTAGGTGAAGCGATTACAATTGAAGATGCAGAAGACCATGTATTTGGTTTCTGTTTATTCAATGACTGGTCAGCACGTGACCTACAAGCATGGGAATATCAGCCTCTAGGTCCATTCCTTGCGAAAAACTTTGCATCTACAGTGTCACCTTGGATTGTAACTACAGAAGCGCTTGCGCCTTACCGTACTGCGTGGCACCGTGATGAAAACGACCCTCAGCCAATGAGCTACCTAGAGTCCGCACAAAACCGTGAAGCAGGTTCATTTGATATTCAAATGGATGTACTTATCGAAACTGACAAGATGCGCAGCGACAAAGTCGCACCGAGCAAAGTATCTGAGTCAAGCTTCAAGCACAGCTACTGGACGGTTGCACAAATGGTAACTCACCATACAGTCAACGGTTGTAACTTCTTACCAGGGGACATGTTAGGCTCTGGCACACAATCTGGCCCTGAGCACGAAGAAGCAGGTTCACTTCTAGAACTTTCTCGCGGTGGTAAAGAATCGATAACACTAAGCAACGGTGAAGAGCGTAAGTTCCTTGAAGATGGTGACAAAGTGATCATGCGTGGTTGGTGTGAAGCTGATGGCTTTAACCGTATCGGCTTTGGTTGTGTAGAAGGCACTGTGCTTCCTGCAAAATAATTGAATAAAATAATTTCATTCAAATCAAAGGCGTGCATAAACACGCCTTTTTTTTATGCTTTTATACTGGATTTTTGTATAAAAATTGTTAGAGTTAGGCGTTATCTAATTTTTAAAGTGTTATGTTAAGCGTTATCAAAAGCCTAGTTTTAAAGCTATTTCAACCCAAACAAGTTATGCTACGTCAAAATGGCGAAGTTAGCTTGTTGACTGTGCCTGCTTGGGTTCAAATCGCCTGTGTATTGTGTTTAATCACGACTTTCACTTGGCTGAGCTATACAACCTCAGAATATTTCTCACAAAAAACACATCTGCTCGAAATCTCGAAAGAAGTCTCGAAAAAAGAATCTGAATTTCTAAGTAAACAAGCAGCACTTGAAGCACAACTTGCTCAGCAACAAACACGTATTGCACAGCTTGATGCGCAGCACGCAGTATTAAACGAATTGATGGCGTCTTTACCGAATACCATCACTGAAGGTGACATTAAAGCGAACGATTCCACGTCTTCTGAAATACTTGAAAATAAAGCAGAACATACAGAAGCGACAGACCTACATGAAACGCATTCTGAGTCGTTTCATCATCATGCAACTGAGCTAAACGATGCTCAGGGCAAGCTTCTGATGCAGTTACACAATTTAATTACCAGAAGAAACGAGATATTGCTTGCCAGTATGCAAGAAGCTGGTATCGAAGCAAACTCCACCAACAACGCTCAAGGTGGTCCATATCACCAAGTCCAAAGCGACAACTTGCCAAAAGCTTACCTCAACGCCATAGATAGTTCAGTGCAGTTAAACCAGCTTGAGAGTTTGGTCCAAAAACTACCTGCCAGTATGCCAGTAAGAGAAGATAAATATTATATTTCCAGTACTTTTGGTTATCGAAAAGACCCAATTAACGGTCGCCGTGCTTACCACAAAGGCGTCGACTTAGCTGGATGGCACAAAACAGAAATCATCGCCCCCGCAGATGGTAAAGTGGTCAGAGCTGGTAAGTATGGTGGTTATGGCAAATTTGTTGAAATTCAACATGCCAATGGGATCACGACCCGTTACGGACATTTACACACAATTAAAGTTAAAAAAGGTCAAAAAGTTAAGCAATCTGATGTCATTGCACTAATGGGTAGCACAGGGAGAAGTACCAGTACACACTTGCACTACGAAGTATTACAGGATAAAAAGCATATTAACCCTGTTAAACTTGCAAGAGTACTCGAACGTGTTCAATAAATTAAAAAATAACAAATCCTCAGCGCTCTACGTTGCCATGATCTCCCCAAACACCAAAGTCATCGGTGATATTCACTGTGATGGCGAAATACAAATTGATGGCATTGTGTCTGGCAATCTCGAAGTAGAACACTTGGTCATTGGTGAGCAAGGGACCATAGAAGGCAATATCAAGGCGACACAAGTCCATGTAAAAGGCACAGTGAATGGCTGTATCTCAGCTCAACAAGTTCGTTTAGAGCCTTCAGCCAAAGTGCATGGTGATATCATTCACGATACATTGAGTATCGAAGCAGGGGCGCATATTGAGGGCCAGCTCACGCATAAAACTGACCTCTCAAATGTCACTTCCATTGAAAAGCAAGAAAAAGCCTAATTTCGTGCGGTAATATACATTGTGACATCGGCGTGAAACACTTTCACGCCCTCAGCATTATATACCTCAACTGGCACTATCAAGTCCTCCTTATCTCGCCATTCATGAGGTAGTGGGATCACCGCTTCGGCCTTCAAATCACTGTCAGCCTTTTTTAGGTATTGCACAGTCATCCCTTTAGGGATCCACCTATGTGTTTGAACAGGCACTGTCGCATCAGTGACTACACCAGCGCATAGCTCAGCTAAGTTACATTGTGCAATTGCATGGACTGTTCCTATATGGTTATGAACCGCTTTGCGATTTGGCATATGCGCACAAATTCGACCAAGACTTAAATGAGTGATTTTAGGTTTAATAGTCGAAAAATAAGGCGCTCTTTTACACACAGCCTTGCTAAATAGCCAACTCCCAAAAGGTAACCAGCTAAATCTTTTATAGGTTTTTAAAAGTGAACTTGGCATAATTTATCCTGTTTTTTATCAAACCTAACACATCAGACCAGTCAACTCTAGTGTTATCAGCATATAAGAATATCCATATATCTATATATCTATATAGACTATTCAAAAAGGAAACTCCTTTGAGAAGAAAAAGTACAACAAACAACCTGAGCCAATAAAAGGTAAAGCATTGTTTTAATGACTACTAGCCATTCATAATTCTTATTAAATCCTTTCGATTAATAAAATATTTCCGTATTACGGCGATTTGTCCTGTCTTTTTTCCCATCACACAATACAATAGCGTCGAAAAGGAGACAGCATGCAACAGCACACCAGTAAATCACTTATTTTCATCCTAGCCCTTTTAGTTATATTTTGCCCACTCGGTATTGATTTATACTTACCCGCCTTTGTCGATATGCAAAATGCCTTGGTAGTCAGCGAAGCAAAAATCCAACAGACCGTCAGCATTTATATGCTTGCCGTAGGTCTTGGACAATTGATTGCGGGGCCACTAGCAGACAAGTATGGACGAAAGCCAATCGCGCTTTCAGGGGTAAGCCTATTTATGGTCGGCGCAGCATTGGCAACGGTTGTCGAGTCATGGGAGTCTGTGATGTTTGCTCGAGTACTGCAAGGACTTGGCGCATGTGCCACTTTTGTCAGTGCTTTTGCCATTGTTCGGGACAGCTTTGGCAACAAAGGCAGTGGACAAATGATCACTTACTTAAATGGTATAGTCTGTTTTATCCCTGCGCTCGCGCCTATTTTAGGGGCCTGGCTTACTGTTGAATTCGGTTGGCGTAGCAACTTCACATTTTTGTTTGCTTTTGCTGTATTTGGGCTTGTCTTGTTGTTTTTTATTTTTAAAGAAACGAAGCCGGAAGATTCCATTTATAAGGGACACATCTTAGATTTACGTCGGTTTGGGCCTATGATAGGCAATCCGAAGTTCATATTTAACGCTTCTATTACCATGGTATGTATGTCTGCCATGCTCGTATTTGTGGTTGGCGCACCAGGCTGGATAATGTCCCACTTAAACCTGCCTATGGCGGACTTTACTTTCTGGTTCGCACTCAATGCATTCATTAGTATCGTATCCAGTTTTGTTGCTCCACAATTTATTAAACGCAATAGCCGCCGAGCATTACAGTTTGGCTTAACATTATTTTGTGGTGCAGGCATGATCACGTTGGCCCTGCCACAAACTGGCGCAGCCTATTTCATGTTACCAATGTATATCGCATCTATCGGATTTGCTTTTACCATTGGTGCTGCAGCTGGAAACGCACTGGCTGAGTTTCCAAAACAGGCAGGTACCGCTTCAGCATTAATAGGTCTTATGCAAATGAGTGGTGCGGGATTACTTGCCATCTTAACACAGCCATTGGGGCTCATTGCCCCCTTGCAATTAGCGTTACACCTATGTTTAGGATTGCCGTTCTTACTGCTGCTCTTTTCGAAATATAGACAGGCATTACACAGTGCCAATTAACATGACACTTTTTTCTATTCCGTCGTAAATCTGTCATATGAGAGAGGTAAACTGTTTCTAATAGCTGCACAGGCTGTTGTTTGGAAGGCATAGCACTTCTTTTTAGCATTTATTTATATCGAATCAATATCCCCCAACCTTGTTATGCGGGTTTTATAACTCGCATAGTTTTTAAAAATTGCAATAAAACAGTTTCAATCTTCTTCCGAGTGATTAAACTACCCTCTAACTGTATTACATTTAATCTACTATGCTGAATCCTGAATTTTTAATTTCGTTCCTATTTGCAAGCTTCATTATTGCCGTAGCACCGGGGCCTTCAAATGCATTTTTAATGGCACAAACCTTTACGCATGGTAAAACTGCAGGAATGCAAAGCGCATTAGGCTTTGCACTCGGTGGAGTGGTGCACACTATTTTTGCCGTAATTGGACTGTCTGCTATTTTAAAAGCGTCAGAGACGGCCTACACAGCCGTTCAGTATCTTGGTGCCGGATATCTTGCTTATCTCGGAATAATGACCTTTAAAGCAACCTTATCGAATACCCATGACGAACACTCTGAGGGTGATAATAGTACACCGAGCAAATCCAGTAAGAACGTGACTTTTCAAGCCATGATGACCGAAGTACTCAACCCCAAGGTCGCACTCTTTTTTATCGCCTTTATCCCCCAATTTGTTGATACCAGTTTAGATACTTCCACAACCGTTCAATTGGCATTATTTGGTCTACTCTACCCCATATTGGCCTTTCCTGTAGATTGTGTATATGTATATGGTGGAGATAAGATTGCCGGCTACTTTCGCACGCACCCAAGTGCGCCTATTTGGATTGATAGAATTTCGGCAGCCATCTTTATCGCATTAGCTGTAAACCTCCTACTGTAAGGAAAGATATGAAATACACACAAGCTAAAATACCTGCGACTAAACGTATTGCTTTGGTTGCCCATGATGGCAAAAAATCAAGTATGGCTCATTGGTGCAAAACACATAGAGCTGTTTTGGCGAAACATATTTTGAATGCGACCGGCACAACAGGTGCATTGATAGCATCACAAACAGGGCTAGAAGTTACACAGCTAATGAGCGGGCCAATGGGCGGAGATCAACAAATAGGGGCCAAAATTGCTGAGCAACAAATAGACATGTTGATATTCTTTTGGGACCCTTTGTCATCTCAGCCCCACGACCCTGATGTTAAAGCCCTGTTGAGGCTCGCTGCTGTTTGGAATATTCCAGTGGCGTGCAATGAAGCCAGCGCAGATATGCTACTGACTTCAACTTTGATGAATACTGAGCTGCCAAGAACACAGCCCGATTATTCAGCGTATATTTCTAATCGTATTCGTTAACGATAAATCCGCTCAGCCCACTTTGTTAAGCCAGCGGTGACACTACCGAAGTTGTCACCGTTCAACATTGGGGTATCGCCCAACTTTGCCTGTAATGCACTTTTTAACAAAGGCGATTGTGCACTGCCCCCGGTCAGATAAATTGCATCAGGTTTAGTACCGGCGTCTGAAATCGCTTGCTCGGCAAGTGCCACAACTTGCTGCAAACTTGACTCAACAGATTCGGTTAATTGAACAAGATCGAGGTTTTGCACCAATTCATTTTCAATAAATGATAAATCAACTTGATGCGCACTATCATCACTCAACGCAATTTTCGCAAGTTCAGCTTGCCTGACAAACTGATGTGTCATCTTGTTTGCTTGGATCACTTGCAAGCGCTTTAGCTTTTCAGGCTCACAGACATCACGCAGCATGGTATTCAGCTCACGACCAAAGGCACCGCTGTAAAAATCACTCTGCAATTGAATGTCATTAATTTTGCATGCTTGCCAAAAAGCTTGTTTTGGCAGTGGTAGGCCGGATTTAAACTGTCCGCCTAAACCACACACAGGCATTAACTTATGAAATGCAAGAGCAATGTCTAAATCGTTGCCCCCGATCCGTTTCCCCGTATGCGCCAAAAAGTGGGCACTTCGATCTTCACAATCCCGATAACTTGGGCCCATTTGTACAAATGAGCAATCACTGGTACCACCACCAATATCAACCACGAGTACTTTTTGATCCTGTTGCAGATCTGATTCAAAATCAATACCAGCGGCCAAGGGTTCATAGAGAAACTCAACATCAGTGAAACCCGCACGTTTCGCCGCTGTGGTTAAAATGGATATCGCTTGGCGATTACTATCCTCTCCCCCGACAGCTTGGAAATTAACAGGGCGGCCAATCACCGTTTGTGTAAGCGCTTTACCTAAGTGTTGTTCAGCGCGGGTTTTGAGCACTAAGATCATGGCTGTGGCAATATCTTCAAAAAATGCGATTTGTTCAGGCTTCAGTCCTATTGCACCAAAGAATGACTTTGGCGATTTAACAAAATAGCCCTCTTCTGGCATAGAGATGTATTCTTCAATCGCTTCTTGACCAACAAAAACGCCCGTTTCTTGTGGCATCAAGCCTAAGTCGCTACGAGCAAATTGTGCACTTTTCAATATGCCATTTCTCTGTGCTCTGAACTGGGACTGTGCACTCTCTTGAATGCCCTTTGCAACATATTCAGAGATAAGCGAGTTATGTAGTGCATATAAAGTTGAAGGAAGGTAACACTTCGAGTTTTCCAAAGGGATCAACTCGACCGCACCTGCGCGCATTACACCCATTGCACAATTTGAGCTACCATAATCAAACCCAACGACCATTTTTACCTCGCATTCGCTCGCAAAAAAGGACGAAATTTACCATAGCTCAAATAGATTTAAAAGACTCTCGCTCCTTACAAAGCATCACGTGTGCGTAAAAAGCTGGCAAATCGTGGTTTGCCGTATTTGGTAAGCCCTTGGTATTGAAATGTTATTGTACTTCCGATAGCGGGCGGGGACATACGCTGCTCGTCTGTGAACCCTGTACCGATGTTAAATATAACCCCTTCCATCGTTTTAACCCTGATTGCGCCCATCATTCCCTGATATTTACCTTTACCTGGTAAATACGCCAACACAATCGCTTCCGCATCAAACTTTGGTTTATATTTGAGCACCTGAGCTGTTCTCCCAGCCTGATGGGTTGCTTGTTTTTCATGTAATATTACCCCCTCACCACCACGCAACAGAACCTGAGTATAAAATTCATCTAATTGAGCTTTATTCGTAAAATGGTGCTGAGGAATAGGCTTCACATGGATACTGTGTAACCCGTTAACAATACCTTGATATTTTTCAAAGCGTTGCTCAAAGGTCAACAGCGGATCTGGGGCATCAAAAATAAGGTAATGAACCTGCTGCCAATTGTCATGATCAGGCACCTTTCTGCGCACCAAACTACTGACAAACGCAAAGTTGTTATACCCTGCCCATAATTCTCCATCCAGCCAACGATTAGGTAATACGGCTGTAAACCATTTTGGAGCATGAATTATATGCCCAGAGCGGGTTTTGAGCAGCTTGCCATCCCAAATTGCACGTACACCATCATACTTTTCACTTATCAAATAATCACTGACGGGTTTTTGCTTCTCATACTCTTTAGCAAGTTGAACATCTGGTGCAATATTAGAAAAAGAAGTGGGGCTGGCGCAAACAATAAGGGCTGTACAGAACCCAAAAAAGACGTGTTTCATGCTACTTTCCTTTGCAGATAAAAACAAAAAATAAAAGCCATCACAGCTAAACATCTTGTCAGCTTTTCAATGGCTCTTATTTAAAATAGCACCTTTAATCAACTTGTACAGTTTAACTCGGCTTTACGATTTGCTGCCACATTGCATCCAAGCTTTCGCTTCGCCATGTAGCTTTGGAAAAATCTTGGCCTGCTGAGTGTAAATGGGATATCACCACCGTTTTCAATCCTGCAGCGGTAGCAGATGTTAACCCTGTTTGTGAATCTTCTACGGCAATGGCATCTTGTGCGTTAATATTAAGCTTGGACATAGCCAAACAATAGGGCTCTGGATGTGGCTTAGGGTTAGTGACATCATCCTTGCAGACAATGCATTCAAAAAATTCTAACAACCGATAATGTTTTAACACAGGCATCGCTTCATCTCGTGTGCTGCCTGTTACCAATGCCAACGTATAATGCTGCGCACACAGAGAAAGGACATCGACAGCATGGGGCATCAGTTTAGGCTTTTGACTAGCAGCCGTTTCTATAAACTGAAGATTTTTTTGTTTGGCGAGCTCATCACCTGAATAACGTAGATTGTAGCGCTGCTGTAAAATATGGCCCGTTTTGACAGTGGGCACGCCTGAAAATTCATCGCAAAAATCAGCCTCACTAATAAAAATATCAAATGGTGCCAAAACCTTACACCAGCTGGTGTAGTGGAGCGCTTCTGAGTCTACCAACGTACCATCAAAATCGAACAATATTGCCTGTAAACCCATAAACACTCCTTTTTTATTTAACCTTTTAATGCAGTCGGCGGCTCCGCATAAGCTTCTTCACCCGTCTCCACTTCAACTAATTCATAGCCACGTTGTTTGCGCACAACTTTAAGTACAGGCTTTTCAAAAGCAGACTTAAGTCTATCAGAATCCGCTTGTAACTCTTCAATTGTGTGACCAAAAGGAGCGGCACCTGTCTCTGACCAATTAGTCACTTTACCATTGATATTGTATTCAACTTCATGAATTTGGTATAGCGGTGACTCACTATCTTTACCTTCACAAAAAATCACGCGATAGTTCCAAAACCCAGACATGTTTAACTCCTCTTACTAAAACTACGATGCGACTGTATCAGCTAATTCCGACAGTTGCATTAAAGAAATAAAAAACCCGTGTTATTTATCCAATAACACGGGTTTAAAATTGACTAATTCATTTCAGTTACAAATTAAAAGAAACGAACCTTGAACTCAGCACCAATGAAGCGCTCTTCATTCAACATACCAGTAAGGTTGTTGAAATCCACACCACCAATTACACGCTGTGTATCAAATAAATTACGTACAAAAACAGATGCTTCGTATTCGTTGTCACCCGAAGCCCATGCGTAACCTGAACGCAGACCTACTTCAAACAGTTCTTTACCAGTAAACTCTGCTGCTCTATACAAGAAAAAGTCGATTTTACTTCGGTAAGATGCATCTGCATATGTGAAGAACTCACCATCGCCAATCTCTGTCGAATAACGAAGCGTTGCATTCACAATCCACTTTGGCGCATGAGGTAATGAGTTACCGTCAATATTTGCAATCTCATCCATGCCATCGCCATCAGCTGCAAATGGGTTAGCTACTTGACGGAATGGGTCTTGAATCGTACATGCAGATCCACAAGCACCCACTTCAAGATCGGCATCATCTAACTCTGTTTCGTTATAACTTAAGTTAAACGTTGCGTTTAGTTCATCAGTCAGTACCCACTCAGTATCAAGTTCAAAGCCGTAACCATTCGTCTTATCAGCATTAAGTAGACGGTTAAAGTTTGCACCTCCACCAACAGCGGTTAATTGCTGATCGCTCATCTGGTAATAGAATACAGTTGCATTAACACGACCTTGGCCGTCTAGCACATCTGACTTTACACCAAACTCAATTGAGTTAGTTGTTTCAGAGTCAGCAACAGTCACTACATCACCAAATAAGATACGACCTTGAACACTTGGTGCTCTGAAGCCGTTTGCCAAACGAGCAAATAGATTAACGTCATCAGTTAATTTATAAGTTGCACTCAAATCCCAGCTAACGTGGCTGTCACTTGGATTAGCAGTACCCACTAAAGAGTCAGCCGCTCCAACTGGGCTCTTAGTGCGCTCTGCACGGAACTCTTTTTCATCATCCGAATAACGGAGACCTAGAGTGACATCCAACTGATCACTTACTGTATAGTCAAATGAACCGAAAACTGCCCAAGCTGACGTTTCTTGTGTTTGTACAGCATAACCGTTTTGTAATCCATATGCGCCAGCGGTTGCATCAAAAACAGTTGTATCATAACTAAAGCTTTCAATGGTCATGTCTTCTTCAAATAAGAAAACGCCAACTTGATAGTTAAAATCGCCAGAGTAATTACTAGAGAGACGTAATTCTTGCGTATATTGGTCATGGTCAGGTAAACCATCAGCAGTTTCTGATGGGAAAGCAATTACACCTGGACCAGATTGAGGTAAAAATACTGCACCATATCCACCATCAATGTCTGCACGAGAGTAAATCTCAGCACTTTCCCAAGCAGTGATTGACGTCACTGTGTGTTCAGCAAGATCCCACTCAAGCTTTAAACTTAAGCCTTGCGTTTCTACTTGCTGTGTCGCGCGTGATGCAGCATCATGGTATACGACATCATTGTCATAAGCTGGGTTGATGTTGTTCGAACCTTTCTCAATTAGATTTGCACGGAAAGGGATTGGACGACCGTCAAGGTCACGGACGTGATAGTTTAACAAACCTGTAAAATCATCACCTTCGTATAAGAATTGAATACGTGCTGCTTTTTCGCTGTAACCGCCTAATGAGTCATCTTTAGCGAACTCATTTGTCACACCTTCAGGAGAGCGAACATCAATGTAGTCTGGCTGCTCTTGCCATAATACAGATACACGTGTAGAAATTTTGTCAGTTAGACCTGTGCCTACAGCACCTTCAAAGTCAACAGACTCACGGCTACCATATGCCACTGACGCATAGCCATCAAACTCTTGGCTTGGCTTTACAGAGTCAAATTTAACTAGACCAGCTGGCGTGTTACGGCCAAATAAAGTGCCCTGTGGACCACGTAATACTTCGATACGCTCAATATCAAAAACAGGGAAGCCTTTTAGGATAGGGTTTTCTTGGACAACTTCATCAACCACAAGTGAAACAGGCTGAGATGCATTCAAATCGAAATCGGTGTTACCAAGACCGCGAACATAAAAGCGCGGGAATGTACGTCCAAACGAAGATTCAACCGATAAGCTCGGGATCTTAGCGTTCATAAAGCGGATATCCATACCAGCAGAACTATAGGCGTCTAAATTATCACCTTGTAATGCAGACACTGAAACTGGCACTTCTTGTGCATTTTCAACCCGTTTACGTGCGGTGATTTGAATCACTTCCAGTTGATTGCTTTTCGCTTGCTCTTCTTCAGCTAGCGTAGTGAATGAAGTACCTGCCACAGCAGAGAACAACGTTGCATTGATTAAAGTTGCTAACGTAGATCTTTTCATTGCTTTCATGTTGGTTTTTGACCTTATTAATGCACTCTTTGAGTTCAACGGTATATTTGGGCGCCGTATCACATTGGCTATGGCGTTCAATTTTGCGCGTTGATGACAAACAACGCGGACCTCGATCTCGAGAGTGCAAAACGACAAAACGAGGCTGAACGCGACGGGCGTAATTATAGCAGCATATTTTTAAAATGCTTCTAATAAACACATAAATTACACACATTTTCACAACGTTCGACGACGTTAGGTCAAATTTAACAACTTTTAGCTACAAAAAGCGGACATTTGTCCTTATAAACTGTTCAACACTATGTTCCAGAAATTATTTTTTACCCAATTAGTAAACAAAAGATCAATATTTCATTGATGAAGCAAAATAAGGTCAAACTAGTCTCTGCAATAAAAAAATGAAATATCTTTAGTTTGCACTGATGACCATCGCCCAAAATGGTAACCGGTGTCATGAAAGCTTTGTTATCTTATCGAACTGTAGATTGAGATAAGAGGACATTAGACCTCTGCTATCACATTACAACAGATAAAAGTAAGAACACACCACAGCCCAATAGTTCAAAAGTGGAATTAAATTTTTATTCAAAATAACATAGAGGCACAGCAGGCATGACATATAGACTGCAAAATTACATAACTTTACTCAAGGTATGTTATTTCGATTGCAGTCCTAGGAACATTAACAGGAAGGAGAATGAAGCCCTTTATAAGTAGACTTGTGTGTCCTAGGACAATACTCTATCACGGCCACACCAGCAGTAGGAAAAATAGGCATCTCACCAGGTACAAGTTGATCCACCATATAACTGACGATCGGCATATGAGCAACAATCAGCCAATTATCTAACGCCTCATTCATACTAATAAGCGTTTCAAGATAATCAACAGCAAAAGAAGCATTACCGCTGGGTATCACATCGTTACAGGTCTCTGTATAAGCAAATTCATTGCTTTGCTTTACGGCTTCAGCTGTCTGTTGTGCGCGAGAATATGGGCTTACGAGTAATGCATTTGGTTGATATGACTGAGATAACCATTTTCCCATTTCGAACGCTTGTACTTTACCTCGTTCGGTCAGTAAGCGAGCGGCATCATCTGCCTGCATGGGGCCGGCTTCACCATGACGCATTATCAATATTGTTTTCATAGCTCTCCGAAAAGTATTGGTTTTTTATCTCTATTCAGTAGTAAACCTAGTTGCATGTCCGCTATATTAAAACAAAATACTTAGAACTGGTAAGTGGTTTACTACTTTTAAGACTGTCTCACTTCTTATATCGGCGGCGTAAACTTGAAATTAAGCAACAATGATAATAAACAATATAAGCACATAACACTGGACAATGGTCTTAGGGTTTTACTCATAACCGACCCGAGTAGTGAGAAGTCCGCTGCCTCTTTAACTATTAATGTAGGCCACTTCGACGATCCAGTTGGTCGCCAAGGCATGGCCCACTTCATTGAGCATATGTTGTTTTTAGGTACAGAGCAATACCCAATTAAAGGGGAGTTCTCGCAAATTGTTAGTCAAAGTGGAGGAAACAGCAACGCTTGGACGGGCACAGAGCACACTTGTTACTTTTTTGACTGTCTTAGCACCAAGCTAGACCACCTACTTTCGCGCTTTTCTGACTTTTTCATTGCCCCCTTGTTCGAGCAAAGTGCTTTGACGGACGAGCGCAATGCAATCGATGCTGAGTTTAATCTCAAAGTCAAAGATGATAACCGTCGAATTATTCAAGCCCACAAAGAAACTGCCAATCCAGCGCACCCTTTTACCAAGTTTTCAGTTGGAAATCATGACACGTTAGGCGATAGCCATGGGGATATCCGACGAGAAATCATCAGCTTTTTTAAACATCACTACCAAGCGCAATGGATGACCTTAGTTATTGCTGGCCCTCAAAAGACTAACCAGTTAGAGAAGCTTGCTCATACTCACTTTACGGCTATTAAAGGAAATATTAAGCATCTAAAACCGCAAATATCGGTGCCCTTCTACCGCCCAGAAGATCTTGGGATAAAATTACATATCAAACCAAGGAAACACTTACAGAAGCTTATTGTCAGCTTTGCAATGCCCAATATTGATGAACTTTATCGCTATAAAAGCTTAAGTTTTTTAGCTCACTTGCTTGGGTATGAAGGCGAAGGCTCGCTCTATGCAATACTTAAAAAAAATGGCTGGATAAATGCTTTGTCTGCAGGCGGCGGAGTCAACGGCAGTAACTTTAAGGACTTTAATATCAGCTTTGCCCTGACAGACTTGGGAATTGAATTTTACGAAGATATCGTCGAACTCTTATTTGAGTATATCAGCTTGATCAAAGAGCAACAGCAGATACTGCCAGCATTATACGCGGACAAAAAACAATTGATGGAATTGGCTTTCGATAATCAGGAAGTGAATAAGCTCATCGATTGGGTCAGTAATGTTAGTGTGAATATGCATCATTATAGTCAAGAGTACACACTTTATGGCGACTACTGCATGGAACATTTTAACCAAAGTCTTCACACTGAATTATTAGGTTATCTATCCCCTAACAATATGCGACTCGTCTTAATACATCCAACAGCAATCGATGAGGAAGGCGCTGTCAATAAAATCGCTCAATGGTACAACACGCCCTATCAAGTCGCTCAAATAGATAAAGAGTGGCTTGAAGCACTATCCCGCGTACACGAACCTTTGCCCGAAATGCGCCTTCCCAATGTCAACCCGTATCTAAGTAACGAAAATACTTTGTATGATATTGAGTCAACAACCCATATTCCGAGTCAATTACAAGAAAGACCGGGGTTCGCATTTTGGTTTAAGCAGGATGCAACATTCAGAGTGACTAAAGGGCATTTCTACCTTGAAATCGATTCTGAAGCGTCTATTTCTAACCATAAAGCAATGGCACTTACACGACTATTTGCTGATTTGTTTATGGATAGCGTTGCTGAGCAGTTTTATTCAGCAGAACTTGCCGGACTCAGCTATCACCTCACATCACATCAGGGAGGACTAACACTTCATACAGCGGGGTTATCGTCTTGCCAGTTAAAATTAGTATCTCAGCTTGTAGAGGCATTACAAAAGCAGCCTATCAGTGCTGCTCGATTTGCAGAATATAAAAAGCAATTGATACGTCATTGGCAAAACCATAACAAAAACAAGCCAGTCAGTGAGCTGTTCAGTATTTTAGGCGCAAAGCTCATGCCGTGGAACCCAACACCAAATGATCTCGCCAAAGCGCTTCAAAACGTCTGCTTTAATGAATTTAATTCATTTCGAGAGTCATTTTTTACCTCCATTCATGCAAAAGCATTTTTACATGGTAATTGGCAGCTGCAACATGCGGTTGATATTAAGCATCAACTGCTATCCAATTTTGCCAAAAGTGAAATTTTGGAAGACTTAAAAAAGCCGCTCAATACAATTGAGACGTACTATGAGGCTACTCTGACTAATGAGCAAAGCGAGCATGCTTTTATCCACTATATTCAAGCCCCAAATCACAGTGTGCAAGATAAAATAAAAATCATGGCTTTCAACCAGCTGGTTAGCCAACTCTACTTTGAAAAACTACGCACAGAACGCCAGCTTGGTTATTTAGTAGGCGCAGGTTACGCACCATTTAATAATAGAGCAGGCATTGCCTTTTATATTCAATCGCCTAAATTTAATAGCGGTGAACTTTTCCAGCAACACCAATCTTTTATTGATGACTTTGTTACAAATATAGACGATCTAGATGGTTCACATTGGACAGATGTAAAATCAAGTCTTCAATCACAAATTGCAGAAAAAGATAAAAACTTGCGTTTACGGTCTCAACGTTTTTGGATAGCGATAGGTAATGAAGATCATACTTTCACGATGCAAGCCCAATTGTTAGAGGCTTTAGAGCACCTCACATTTAGCGAGCTCAAGGATTTCATCTTTACTGTCACCAAAAAAGATTTTCCAAGTATTACATTGCGTATAAATTAAGGCTGTAAATTCCCCCTGGAGCGATACTTAATAGGGCATCGCTCTCTGTCGAACAGCTTCCCCTTTAACATCGCAACAAAAAAGGTACAAAAAACCTTAAATCTACCTAACTCTTTCCACATTTCATCAATTATGCTTTGACTCGGGCTAGTTATTTCGATTAGATTAACGATGAATGTTTTAATCTTGTACACTATGGTATATAAAAAAAATATAAGTAATTTATTGGCTCTTATTTATCTTTTCACTTCGAGTACCTCTGTACAGGCACACGTCTTAGAGCCCTTAACAAACAACAACGCTCTGCTTGTTCTGGTTGCTGTTGTCTGTTTGACGCCATTTTTTATCATGCTGTTACTTAACCGTAGAGCCACTCAAAAACTCGACCACCTCAGAATGTCAGAAAAGTGGTTAAAAAGCACCGTAGAAGGAAGCGGTGATACACTCTGGGACTGGAATATTCAATCCGGTGACATAATTCGTATTAATGATAAATATGCGTTGAATGAAGAAAAGAGTAGTCACTTTATACCTAATGCAAGGCGTATACACCCGCAAGATATTCCCCTAGTCGAAAAACAATTAAAATTACATTTTGCTGAAAAAACTGCATTCTTTGAAGCATCCTACCGCTTAAGAGATAATTTAAACCAATATCATTGGGTGCTAGATAAAGGCAAAGTCATCAGTAAAGATGACAATCTCAACCCGCTCAGAATGACAGGTACTGTGCGAGATATAAACCACCTCAAAAGTACAGAAGAGCGGCTAAACTTATTTGCAAAATGTGTGGAGTCTTTGACTGATGCTATCGCAATCTATGACCATAATTTTAAATTGGTTGATTTAAACCCAAGCTATATTCGAGTCTTTGGTGGAAAACGAGCACAGTATGTCGACTCAGATTTTCAGCTTCCTGGATATGACACCCGATTCATAAGACAGATTAAATCAGCGTTAAAGGAAACGGAACACTGGCAAGAAGAGCTAAAGATCTATGACCAAAAAGGTAACATGTTGCCCATAGAAGTGAGTATTGATGAAATTAAAAATAGTCATGGCCATGTCACAAACTATGTCGTGGTATTTTCTGATTTAACAGAACGAAAAAAAGCAGAATCACAGCTTCATAACCTGTCAAATCGAGACCGTATTACAGGGTTACCAAATAGAAACCTATTCTTTACTAATTTAAAAAAGTTATCGCAGCAAGGTACACATCACGCCCTACTTGTTTTCGATTTGGATAACTTCAAAAAAATCAATGATTCACTAGGCCACCAGCTGGGAGATAGCCTGCTTTCAAAGCTTGCTATGCGGCTAAACAAGCTATGCCGACAACAGGATACCTTCTACCGTCTCGGAGGAGATGAGTTCGCTTTGGTAATGTCTGGCACTAATGACATACATACCATTACTAAAGTAGCAAAACAGTTTTTAGCCGCGATCGCTACGCCATTTAAAATGGCGAATCATGAGCTTGTGATCACCTCTTCTGTGGGCATAGTCTTATTCCCTGAAGATGGAAAAACACCCGAGATACTATTGAAAAATGCCGATACTGCAATGTATCACGCAAAACAAAAAGGCAACCACTACTTATTCTTTAATGATTCAATGAATGAGCAAGCTGTGAAACGCTTACAAATCGAGAACCTGATGCGATTTGGCTTAAAAGAAGACCACTTTGTTGTTTATTATCAACCCAAAATGGATATTAGAACCGGTAAACTCGTTGGCATGGAAGCATTAGTACGCTTTATTACACCGAAAAAAGGCATCATTAGTCCAGGCGTATTCATCCCCATAGCCGAAGAAACTGGCCAGATTATCGAGATTGGCGAAGTGGTCCTCGATAAAGCCTGTAAAGATGTCAAACGCTGGGTGGATAAGGGACTCTTCAATGGTAGAGTCGCTGTCAATCTGTCTGCCAAGCAGTTTAGTTTGCCAGATCTCACCGCTCGAATAGATATTATCTTGCAAAAAAATCAACTTCCCTCTTATTTTCTTGAGCTTGAGATAACCGAAGGGACTGTAATGGATGACCCACAAGAAGCAATTTCAATTATGCGCTCGTTAAACTCACGTGGCATTCACCTAGCCATGGATGATTTTGGTACAGGTTACTCTTCGTTAGCCTATTTAAAACAGTTTCCATTAAACACATTAAAAGTCGACAAAGCTTTCATCGATGACATGGGCAGTGAAAGAGGACGTAATATGGTCGACTCCATTGTAACCATTGCCCACAACTTAGACCTGCATGTCGTGGCTGAAGGCGTAGAAGAAGAAGAGCAGCTGGCACTTTTAAAACAACTAGAGTGTCAAACAATTCAAGGGTATTATTATTCTAAACCTCTTTCCAGCGATGAATTTGAACGCTTCTTACAATCTGAATTAGAAAATAAACCAAGCCTACAATTAGTTAATTGATATATACCCTTCACTGACACACTAAACTTTAGCAATGAGCACTCAAATGAGTGAAAGATACAGATACTTCTATTGGCAGCCTTATAGCCACAAAACAGTTCAAAAACCCACCAAACCTGCATTTTTACGAATAAAATCCAAACAAAAACACAAAATTGTTGCAAAATATTGCATTATTTAATTTAATACCAGTCTTGAAGATACAAGTGACTGCCAGCTATTTGATAGTGAAAAAAAGTACACTGTTGTTGAGCTTTAAAAAATCCTTAATAAACAAAACATTACTGGATAATGCAGACAAATTAGTACTTTTATGCACCAAAATGTAAATTTCATTATGTTTTAAACTGCATATTGACGTTAAAAGAATATCAAAATCACTTTTTTACATGGCGAAATTTCGAGTTTGGTAAAACGTAATAGTGAATTTACGAATACTAAGCTAAAGTAAGTATTAAGTAGTTCAGGTAGTACTTGTTAGATCAATTGGTCATGGTGTAGTTAGCAGCTACATAAGAGTGGAGCTTTTTAAGTCTGCTTGAGACAGTTTAAAGGTGAGAAAGTCAAATTAGACATGTTTTTCGAACTTATCTCATCTAATTTAATAAATTTCAATGGATTGTGATTTCGGTTTATGTAATTAGATGAATAATTATTTACGTGAATATGTCAACTGTATTTGTTATTTCATGACATTTTGCATAAGAAGACTTACTCATTACAGAATTCTCTCAATAGCTGCTAAAATTAGCCCCATGTTGTTTAAATTAATATAGTTTTTTCAAGGACACGGGCTATGGATCAGAAGAGTGTACATAATTTTTTACAGGCGAAGCCTGGGACCTTTATTACCAAGCCATTTGCACAAGAAGTAGATGTGTATAAAGTGCAGCATAAAATGTTTGCAACGCTGTACGAAGGTAAAGAAGGCCAAACAAATGAAAATGGTGAACCAGTGTGGTGGCTTAACCTTAAGTGCGATCCAGATGAAGCATTGTTACTTCGTGACAAGTATTCGTCAATTGTACCTGGGTACCATATGAATAAACGCCTTTGGAACACCATCGTACTTGATGGCAGTATTCCTGAAGACGAATTAAAAAAGTTAATCGATGACTCATACAATATTGTTGTAGACAACCTGCCTACAGCACAGCGTGAAGAGTTAAACCGTATCACTACCGGTGGTAATTAATTGGCCTCCCTCGCACAAAGTGCGAGGGCCATTTAGCGCCCAAAATAGCAATCTGTCCAAATTTATTGGCCTACAATTTTAACTATTCTATAGCCCTTCCCCTTTTGTCACTTAACTGTAAATCTTCTGTGCTTAATTATGCTCCGAAAATAATGACATTTTGGGACAATAACGATGAAACAATTCATACTTCCTGTACTGATTTCCACTTTACTAGCTGGGTGTACTTTTGATGGTGAAGATGGCACTAATGGAATCGACGGCAAGGATGGAAGTAATGGCCAAATCGGAGAAGTTGGCAGCCCTGGAGAAAAAGGGGACAAAGGAGAAACTGGAACGAATGGCTTAGATGGCACGCCTGGCATAGACTCTTTCCAACAACTCACGCCCTCTCTTGTTGGTAGAGCTGTACTCAATGCACAAAGCCCAGAGGGGGCTGCAGAAATTGTCGCCTACCACGCACAAAAACAACGTATCTTTGCGCTAAACAGCTCCTCATCTCCGGCAACTATAGAAATCGTCAATATTTCAGAAATAGATCCACACACATTGACTCACAATGCAGAGGGAGTTGTAACAAATACCAACCTACAAAGTAATGCAAGTATTAATCTGAGCGAATTTGAAAGTGGTGATGCAAACAGCCTCGCTATTTATAATAATTTACTTGCGGTCGCAATCGCCAAAGAAACAGGCCAATCAGGTAATATCGTTTTTTTTGATATTTCTGCTGATCCTAAATTTATTAAAGCAGTGACTGTTGGCGACTTACCAGATATGGTCACATTTAGTCCTGATGGTAAAAAAGTCGTGGTTGCAAACGAAGGTGAGCCTAACGGCGATTATAGTATCGATCCTGAAGGCAGTATTGCCATAATAGATATCAACGATAACCAAGTGGCTGACACCGCGACCATCCTGAATTTTAATCAGTTTGACGGGCAATCAGCGGCACTGAAAGCACAAGGAGTCGTGTTCGCAAATCCAACAGGGCGCACAATCAAAGGAAACAGCATTAACACCACTGTCTCTATGGATCTTGAGCCTGAATACGTCACAATTAGCAAAGATAGTCGCTATGCCTACGTTTCGTTGCAAGAAAATAATGCCATTGCAATAGTTGACCTCTTAGATAATAGCTTATCTATACATGGTCTTGGCTTCAAAGACTGGGGAAACTGGACACTGGATGCATCTGATAAAGATGACGCCATCAATTTTGCCTCCTACCCCGGATTATATGGTATGTATCAACCAGACACAATTTCGGCTTATCAGTGGCAAGGGGCAAATTTCATCATTTCGGCCAACGAAGGAGATGGGCGTGAATACTTTTTTGATTCACCTGACGAGGCTACCTGTTTAGCTGACGGCGGGCTATCATTTGATAGCGATGACGGCTGTCTTGCATACACCGATGAAATAAGAGCAGAAGATTTAACACTCAGTAATAACTTCGACTATTTAAACAATGACGACCAAGACATAGGCAGATTAAAAGTGAGCACCGTATTAGGTGATTCAGACAATGATAACCAATATGAAGAGCTCTATACCTACGGAGCACGCTCATTCTCAATCTGGGATCATCATGGTCATAAAGTATATGACTCTGGTGACGAGATTGGGAAAATCACATCAGCCATTCATGGCTCAGCATTTAACAATGATGAAGACGAGAATAAAGGCGATACACGTTCAGATGCCAAAGGCGCTGAGCCGGAAGCACTGGCAATTGGTCAAATCAATGACCGTACCTATGCATTCATTGGGTTAGAAAGAATGGGAGGCATACTGGTCTATGATGTCACTAACCCGTTCAACGTTACCATGAATACATACATGATAAATAGGGGTTTAGAAGCCGGCGAGCAGATCAGCGGCGACCTTGCTCCAGAAGGTATGGTGTTTATTGATCAAGCGCAAAGTCCGACAGGAGAAGCTTTGTTAGTTGTAGGTAATGAAATTTCTGGCAGCGTGTCAATTTGGTCTTTATCCAGTAAATAAACAATTTTGACATTTGGGCATCGCTGTCTACGATAAAACTTGCATGCTCCTAATCAATTGGGGAATACATGAAACGCATAGCAATTATCACCAGCGGCGGCGATGCACCCGGTATGAATGCGGCAATACGTTCGATTGTATTGTCATGCCATGATCAAAAAATCCAGTGTATTGGCTTTTACCATGGTTACAACGGACTATTAAATGATGAATATCGTTACCTATCGGCCGATTTAGTGGCTCCTATTATTCAACATGGCGGCACGATTTTAAAAAGTGCACGCTGTCAAGAAATGCATCAAGATGAAGGTCTCAAGCAAGTTGCAAATACGCTGACAAAACACAAAGTCGATGCCTTAATTGTCATAGGAGGTGATGGTTCCTTTCGCGGGATGATGGCATTACAAACCTATTGGTCTGGCAATCTTATTGGGATCCCTGCAACTATTGACAATGATCTTGCCTGTACTGACACAACCATAGGCTTTGCCAGTGCAGTTAATACGGCAACACAAGCAATAGACAAAATTCGCGATACCGCAAACGCATTTGAACGCGTTTTTATCGTCGAGGTCATGGGTCGCCACAGTGGCCATATCGCGTTTAATGTCGGACTCGCTACAGGAGCAGAATCAATCCTGTCATTTGAAAACTGTAATATAAATAGTTTAGATCAAGTAAAAACTGACTTAGTCGCTAAAATTCAATCGCAAAAACAGACTAATCAAAATGGGTTTGTCATAGTGCTTGCTGAAAATCTCTGGCCAAACGGGCCTCTGGGTTTAAAGAAAGATCTACAAGATGCAGACAAGATTGAAAGTGCGGTATGTGTATTAGGGTATATACAACGCGGTGGCAGTCCCTCACCAGAAGATCGCATATTAGCGACAGAGCTCGGCATTGAAGCGGTCAGAGCAGCTCAAGAAAGCACTGGCGTCATGATCGGTAAAGTGGCAGGACAAGTCACTCGCCACTGTATTATCAGAGCCACGGAACAAAACAAACCAGTAGACCAAGCATTACGCTCGGCCTACCATCAAATTAGCATCGGTTCTTAAAGCTGATCAACCATAAATAGTAAATAAATCAGCATTCAGCCATAAGTGAACAGCAATGCTTGCCGCATATCCTAGAGCGATAACCGGGGTCCATTTAAGATGTCCAAAAAAGGTATAGTTTCCTCTCGCTTGACCCATCAAAGCCACTCCTGCTGCTGATCCTATTGAAAGTAAGCTACCGCCCACCCCTGCCGTCAGGGTGATCAATAACCATTGACCATGAGACATTTCTGGCTGCATTGACAACACAGCAAACATCACAGGGATGTTGTCAATTACGGCTGAGATAACACCTAAAAATACATTAGCACCTGTGGTTGACCACCCACCGTACAGCACATGAGACATCAAATTTAGGTAACCCAAAAACCCAAGGCCGCCAACACACATTACTATTCCGTAAAAGAATAATAAAGTGTCCCACTCTGCTCTTGAAACCTTACTAAAGACATCAAATGGTACGACACTACCCAGCTTTTTCAATCGTTCTTTATCACCCTCACGCTCTGCCATCGCCTTTTTACGAGCCAATGAACCCGGTAATGTCACCCTTAAAAAATAACCAAAAAACTGTAAATACCCCAATCCCATCATCATACCAAGCACCGGTGGCAAGTGAAGTAAGCTATGACACATTACTGCGGTTGCAACAGTCAGTAGAAATAACGTTAAAATACGAAGCGCCCCGCGCTTTAACTCGACACTTTCACAACTAGCCGCAGGCTTTTTGTTTGCCACAAAAAAGCTCATAATGGCCGCGGGTACCACATAGTTAGCAATTGATGGAATCAGCAAAACAAAAAACTCATTAAATTTCACCATACCCGCTTGCCAAACCATTAAAGTCGTAATATCACCGAAGGGGCTAAAGGCGCCTCCAGCGTTTGCAGCAACCACGATATTTATACAGCTTAAATTGATAAACTTCTTATCCCCTTCAGCTACCTTCATCACTACTGCGCACATTAACAAGGCAGTTGTTAAGTTATCTGCAATTGGGGAAATAAAGAAAGACAAGAATCCGGTTAACCAAAATAGAGTTTTGTAATTAAACTCTTTTCTCACCATCCAAGAACGCAAAGCATCAAATAATCTGCGCTCTTCCAAAGCGTTGATATAAGTCATCGCCACCAGTAAAAACAGCATCAACTCAGCAAATTCAAGTAAATTATGACGAAACGCATGCTCTGTAGCATCTGGCATGCCCTGCTCAATGTAAAACGCACCAATTAAAATCCATATCAAGCCTGCCGCAACCAAAACGGGTTTAGACTTTCGCATATGTAATTTTTCTTCAAGCATCACCAGTGTGTATGCAACTACAAAAATAGCGATACATACAAATCCCAGAGTGTTGGCAGTCAAATCGAGTTGAGTGGTAGCAGCAAACGCTGGAAAGTTTATCCCCAGCAAACAGAACAACAGCAGGCAACTGTTCCCTACAAGTTTCATTTCAAGGTGTTTCCTTGTCTAGTGAGTACATCTTCGCCAGAAAGTAACACACTTTTTACACTTGCGACATTGTACTCTAGTCTAATTTTACAGCTAATTTACGAAACTACAGGTTAAAGCATGACATTTTGTCATAGCCTTTATGATAAACAGCAAATATGATTATTTTGTTACTTAATCATTATTGCGTTATTTTGAATATAAGTTGAAATACTGGAAAGCATTAGTGCTGAGAGGGGCACGCTACAAGTTCCCGACCATGTAACGTGCGCCATTTTTATTTTTGATGGCTGAGTTTATCCAAGCCAAGAATTAGAGCTAGCCCGAATATTGCAAGCGCAATACATACGGCCAATTGAGCATCTTGGCCTGTAAGTTGTGTGAATTCCATTGGTGAAATATTTTTTTGCATTAAAGGTTTTTCTATTCCGCTCGAATTCACATAGGTAGATACCACTTTTTTCCATGGCCACAACATGTTCAATGAACCGACTAAAAAGCCAGCTAACAATGCAAATGTAACTTGTTCATATCGTGCCAAAAGCCATGATAAAAAACGTGAAAAAACCATCAAGCCACATATACACCCTAACAAGAACAATCCTATCAATAAAAATTCACGCTCATTGAGTGCTGTAAGAACATGACCGTACATACCCAACAGTAACAGAATAAAGCTGCCTGAAATACCAGGTAGTATCATTGCGCAAATTGCGATGCTGCCAGCAATGAAATAAAACCATGGCTGCGCCTGCGCTTCTGCAGGGCTCAAAGAGGTGATCATGACAGCAATCACAATCCCGCTTAAACAACTGACAATGTGCTGTATCTGCCAACGCTCTACTTGTTTGGCAATATATACAAAGGAGGCAATTATCAAACCAAAAAAGAATGACCAAACAAAAGTCTGATGATTTTCGAGTAAATAAGCAATAATTTTTGATAAAGAAAGCGCACTTGTAAACAGCCCGCCAAACACTGCAAGTAAAAAATTACCATCAATATGTGACCAAGCGTCCTTAATTTGGCCTTTTAACACCATTTTTAAAACAGCCATATCAACACTTTTTATCGCAGCTAATAACCGAGCATAGATACCTGTTATAAAAGCCACCGTACCACCCGATACCCCCGGTACCAAATCTGCAGCCCCCATGCCTGCACCTTTAAAAAACAACCAAATGTAATCACGTTTACTGTCTGCTTTATTAGACACCAGCTAATCTCCATTTCTTCTTATCTGCTTAGTGTACCAAATTCCAAAATTAAAATACTAAAGCTCATTGCTTTTTAGCCGATACTAAAGACAATTACCAACCTGCTGATCTATCGATGTTATGAAAAAACAGACTTTTTTAAATTTGATGCTTTGCATATCCGTTCTGGTTGGTTTTCAAGGTCTGTGCATGGCTGCTGAGCATATTGCTCCAACACCCAAAACCAAGATCATTGAGTCAGATCTTGGCTATTATTTATCAAGCGACTCCTTTGTCACCATCAAAGACGATGAGCGAGAGATCCCAGTTCTATTTTCCGAGTATATGAGTGGCAGTAAACGTGGCATTATTGTGATGCTGCCCGGCATAGAACAATCCCCATTACAGGGAAATGGATTAAGTTTTTTAAGAGAAGCGCTTAATGATGATGGCTACGATACCTATGTGATACCTTCACCCCAATTCGATCTCAATGCAAGTCTGATCCAAGACGGTATTATTGAAAGCCAACCGAAATCAAAACAAAAAATGGCTATTGCCCCTGTCAGTGAGTCAGCATTAAATGAATATAAGCTTGAGCTCGTTGCTCGTTTTGATGCGCTTTATAAAACGCTTGCATTACGTGAGCACGAACATATTGCCATTGTCGCATTTGGTAATAGCGCAGGGTTATTTGCGGAACATTTAGCAACCCTACCCAAAATTCGTATTGATGCTTTGATAACGGTCAGTGCTCAACTTGCTAATCCAAATAGAAATAAACACCTCGCTGCAAGTTTGTCACTTGTCAGCCCGGCACTACTTGATGTGTTTTATTCATATGATAACCCAGCTGTTCTTCATACCATAAAAGACAGACGCCGCTGGGCGAAAAGAAATAGTAAATACGATTATCGACAAAGAGAGTTATTTGGCCAAAGCTCTCAAATGCATCAGCAATACAGATTAAAAAAAGAACTATCAGGGTTTTTGAGACAATTATAAAATACTAATTTTTGAGTGCTTCATAAGCAGCTTGAATGCTCTGCGATTTGGCTTTAGCGACTTCCATCATATGCTCAGGCAAGCCTTGCGAGACCAATTTATCAGGATGATGCTGCGCCATTAGTTTGCGATAAGCGCGTTTAATTTCTTTTTCACTCGCTCCCTGCTCCAAGCCTAACACAGCTAAAGCTTGATGCCTCGAAACCTCTGGCTCAGGTGCCGTGAAACTACGGTTTGACTTCTGATATTCACGATGGCCGTTCTGACTTGACTGATGACTACGTTGTTGAGACTGCCATTGAGCGCGCTGCTGACGGAATTTAAACTCAGCCTGATAGCGTTTAAGTACAAAATTAAAGTGCTTTGCACCAATGCCTAAGTATTTACTTACCAACTTTAAAAGTTCCAACTCTTTTGAAGAAAGATGGCCATCTGAAAACGCCATTTGAATTTGAATCTCTAAAAAAAGCTGCAATAAGTCGTAGCGCCTGGCAAAGGCTTCTTTAAAATCACCAACACATTCTTTAATGGAAAAATCGCCGTGTTTACCTGAATTAAAAGCACTTTGTGCTTCCTTTCTGTCATCGCCATGCAGTGCCATATCATCCATAAACGCTGACGCCGCTTGAATATGCATTTCGCTGACTCTGCCATTAGACTTTGCAATATGGCCCATAACAGCAAAACAACTAGAAAAAAATAAAGCTTGGCGCTCATTTAGGTCATCACCGTTAAAGAAGCCTTGAAACCCTCCTGCTTTATCAAAATCCTGCTTTAAACTTTTATCGAACAAGTGGCCTAAATAGCCTCCCAATATTGCACCTAACCATTTTCCAAATAAAAATCCGAATCCAGCTCCGAGTATCTTACCCCACATGATTTGCCTCCACGGCTGCATTTATCTCTTTTAATCGCTCAGGCGTACCAATATCATGCCATTGCCCTAAATACAGTTCACTAGAGAGCACCTGATCTCTTATCGCACTTCTTAACATGGGACCTAAAGGGACTTTGGAAACAGTAACATCTTTGAAAAATGCTTTGTGATATAAACCAATACCTGAGAATGTGTATGTTTGCTGATTTAGTGACTGATGTGTCAAGCAAAAATCACCATCAAGGTTATGAGGCGGATTTTCAACGAGAACGATATGAGCTTCACCGGGCATCAGCTTTAATTGCGTCAAGGCATGTACGTCATAGTCAGTAAAAATGTCTCCATTTATCACGATGAATACATCATTATCTGTGCACAGGCTTGGCAGTGCTTTCGCTATACCACCTGCAGTTTCGAGGCCCCCATCATGCTCATAGCTGTACTCAATCTGCATACCCAACTGCTCACCCGCACCAAAATACTGCTCAATTTTCTCACCGCACCAAGCCAAGTTGATCACAACTTGCTTAATGCCTGCTTGCTTCAGTCGCTCTAGGTGGTAAGCAATTAATGGTTTACCTGCGACCTCGAGCATCGGTTTTGGCATCTGGGCTGTCAGTGGCATCATCCGCTGACCGCGGCCAGCAGCTAAGATCATTGCTTTCATAACGACTCTGCTAACTTTTCTTCTATCATGGGTATTATCTCGGAATGTAGCCAAGTTGCAAGCCATTGAAACTGAGGGTACATCTGTGCGGCTTCTATAACATACTCTAGCGTTGGTAATATATTTGGCAGGTATCCTGATTTACCGTCTCTCAAATACAACCTAACGAAAATGCCAGCGGCCTTTAAATGCCTTTGCATCCCTGTAAAATTAAAATACTCAATATACTGCTCATAAGTCATATTACTTAATAGCCCTGCATTAAATAACTGACAAAAACTCTCTTCTCTGAGGCGTTCAAATTGCTCAACGGGCAGTTTAATATAACAATCTTTCAGTAGGGAAACAGCGTCGTAGCATACTGGACCCACAACTGCATCTTGATAATCAATTAACCTGCCTTGGTCTTTACAATACATCACATTACGGCTATGAAAATCTCGATGCATTACAACTTGAGGTTGCCTTAACATAGACTCCGTTAACAATATTGTCAGCTGCTGCCAATTCTTTTTAAAATCATTGGTACTAGAGTAACCAAGCCATTGCTCCAGCAGCCAAAATTTAAATATATCCATTTCTTGAGTAATGAAGGCTGCATCATATGGGTTCATCCATTTCGATGGACTGAGCTTGGCAATTTGAGGTAGCCATGAAAGTAGAGCTTGATAATGATCATCACCATCTTGCTGAGCAACGATATCAGCCAAATGCACTGAACCTAAATCTTCAAGCAAGATAAACCCTAGCTCAACATCAACAGCTAAAATTTTTGGTACAGCCAAACCACCATCTGCAAAAACCTGATTTAGATGCACAAACGGTTCAATGGAGCCCTTTTCAGGTGACACATCCATTAAAATGTATTTGGTTTGCTTGAATTGAATCCGAAAATATAATCTAAAACTTGCATCACCAGTAATCGCATCAATACTATAAGCATCAAAACCATCAGTAAGTCGCTTTAGTTGCTCATCGACAAACTGTGTCCTATATTGCGCTCTTTTTAATTCTATTGCCGGAGTTAAACTCGCCATATTTTCACCATTTACTGATCTTAATTACTGTATTTAGCACTATTTTCATTTATCATGTCTGGCTCAATCGTGGTGCTAGGTAGACAAGGTCGATAAATGAGCAAAAATTGGGGCATTTTAGTCCTACCCCTTATTAGTACACAAGTTATCGCTAATTCGAACACTGTTAGCGGACTCTGTAAAGACTATCTTCAACCAAAAGACTGGCAACCTATGCAAGGCTTGCTGCCTGAAACCATCGATATTCAAGCAAATAAAGTTGAATTACAAGGCACTGATAGCGCAGAGTTTTCAGGGGACGTCGCCGTGAATACTCAAACAATGACAGTCACAGCAAAGAGTGCTCTCATTGACAAGCGTAAAGGGTTGCTAAACGCCTCAGGCCCATTGCTATTTCAGGACAATTACACCATGGTAAATAGCAGCGGTATGTATGCTGATCTAAGCCAAAGTGAATTTAGCTTGCTTGGTGCCCAGTATCAATTAACTCAACAGCTTGGTAAAGGCAAAGCAGAAAAACTACGTGCCACATCAACCCAAGTTGACTTATTCAACTCAAGTTTTACAACTTGCCCGAGCAATACCCCTTTTTGGGAAATTGAAGCCAGTTCTATTACACTAGACAAAGAAAAAGGTTGGGGCGAAACATATAATACAGTTCTTAAAATACTGGATACTCCAGTGATTTATGTGCCTTATTTCACATTTCCAATTGACGATAAAAGAAAGTCAGGTCTATTAACACCCACTCTATCTAGCTCAAATCGCTATGGATTAGAAATTGTTACTCCTTACTACCTCAACCTCGCAGAAAATTATGATGCACTACTCACGCCAAGATACATGTCTAATAAAGGACTGCAGCTGCAAGGTGAGTTTCGTTATTTAACTGAGCAGCATGCAGGTATATTTGCGACTGAATTTCTTAGCGATGACAAGTCTGAACCGGATTTGGAAGAGCGTTACTTAGTCCATTGGCAACAAAAAAGCTATTTTGGTGATAACTGGCGCGCCAATATTGATGTCACCAATGTCAGTGATGATAATTACCTAACAGATTTGGGATCAAATTATGCGAACCAAACTGACACCCAATTATCAAGGAAAGCTCAATTAAGTTACCTTGGTGAAGACTGGTTGATCGACTTGCAGTTACATAACTTTGAAGTACTCGGTAATCATGCAGAATCATACGCAGCATTTCCCGAAATTACCGTTAAAAATCGAACTGCAGAAAAATACTTTGGTGTGGATTGGCAATTTACTGGGCAAATGAGTCATTTTAAAAATGATGATGCCGAAATAACGGACGCAACTAGAATTCACTTAGAACCAAGCGTCACATATAACCTGAACGACTATGCTTGGTCATTCGATTCAAAACTCTCGCTGCTACATACACATTATGAGCAAAACGGCAGTTTCAATAAAACAGAATATGCTGAGTCAATATCGCGTACCCTGCCTCAAGTTAGACTTCATGGCCAATTAAACCTTGAACGTAGTACGAATTTGTTGCTTTCTGATGGTATTCAAACCTTAGAGCCACAAATACAGTACCTATATACCCCAGAAAAAGACCAAAGTAGGATTGGATCTTACGACACAGTTAAAATGCAGGACGATTTTTTCGGACTATTTAGAGAGCGCCGTTTTTCTGGCGTAGACTATATATCTGAAGCAAATCAGTTTACCCTTGGTGCCACAACACGCTTACTAGATAGCAAAAATACTGAACGTTTTAGTTTAAGTGTTGGCCAAATTATCTACCTCAGTAACTCAGCTAAACCAACAGAAAGTGCATTAGACAACCGCTTTGGCGAGAAAAACTATAACGCATTATTCGCAGCAGAGACAAAAATACATTGGCATCCAAGGTGGTACTTCTCTGGTGGGATACAGTACGATGCCGATGAGAAAGATTTAATACGCTCGCATATGACAATTGACTATCGAGGTAATAATAAAAAACTGGTACAGTTGAACCATCACTACGTAAATGATGTCTCAGGTAATGAGATAGATCAGGTTGGCATCTTCACCAGTCTACCAATTGATGACAATTGGCAAGTTGTAGCAAGTTACCACCGAGATTTGACCAGCAAACGCAGTATTGAAGTTTTTGCCGGCGTGCAATACGAATCATGCTGCTGGGCTGTGCAAATCACAGGAAACAGAACGATAGAAACTGACTTGAATCAATCTACGAGTTTTCAAGACCCAGTTTTCGACTCAAGCATAAATTTTAATTTTGTGCTAAAAGGGTTGGGAAGTAAGTCAAGATACGATGCAAGCCAATTACTTAAACAAGGTATATTTGGCTACCGTAGACCCTATTTTTTAAATAATTAACAACAAAGACTCTTATGAATTTCAAAAAGCTGTTACTCATACCCATATTAAGTGCTGCACTGTGTCAGCCAGCACTTGCTGAACGTATACAAATTGACAAAGTAGTTGCCACAGTAAATGATGGCGTAGTACTACAAAGTGAAGTTGACCAAATTGTAAACCGAGTCAAAGATCAAGCTAATCAGCAAGGTACTGAGTTACCATCAGATAAAGTGCTGCGTATTCAAGCCACTGATAAATTAATTGATGAGACCCTTATTCTTCAGTTAGCGAGTAGAATGGGTTTAGCAATTTCTGACGCACACTTGGACCAAACTTTAGCAAATATTGCTAAAGAGCAAGGAGGCACTGTAAGTGATTTACGACGCTCTATTGAACAGTCAGGAGATAGCTTTCAAGCATACAGGGAAGAAATTCGTAAAGAAATTACGATAGGACAAGTTAAGCGCAGTGCTGTAGATAGAAGGGTTTATATTAGCCCTCAGGAAATCGAAAACCTCAATAAAATCTTAGCGCAGCAAAGTGGTCAAAGTGAAGAATATAACATTGGCCATATTCTTATTAAAATCGATAGCAAAGCAAACCCTGAAGAGATTGCTGAAGCGAGAGAGCGTGCAGAAAACGTTATTAAATTCTTAAATGAAGGTAAAGAGTTTAAACGAATTGCCATCGCTTCTTCTGGCGGGGCAAATGCACTGGAAGGTGGTCAGTTAGGTTGGATGGGTATCAACGAAATGCCAACCCTATTTGCCGAAGCCATTAAAGGTAAGAAAAAAGATGAACTCGTTGGGCCGCTGCGCTCAGGTGCTGGCTTTCATATAGTCAAAGTTCAAGACGTAAGAGGCCGTGAGCTTGTAGAGACGGTTGAAGTGCGTTCTAGACATATTTTATTAAAGCCTTCGATTATTTTAAGTGAAGAAAAAGCGCGTGATATGCTCGCTGGCTTTGTTAAAGATTTACGAGCTGGCACAGCTGATTTCGCAGAGCTAGCCAGAGAATACTCAGAAGATCCAGGATCAGCGTTAAAAGGTGGTGAATACGACTGGACCGATCCTTCTACATATGTACCAGCTTTTAGAGAAAATTTAATGGGTCTTGAACAAAACGAGATCAGTGAGCCATTTCGTAGTACATTTGGTTGGCATATTGTCGAGCTTCTAGATAAGCGCGTTGCAGATAAAACTGAGCAAGCCAAAATGAACCGTGCTCACCAGCTGTTATTTAGAAGAAAATTCAAAGAAGAAAGCTTCAAATGGATGAGGGAAATGCGAGAGCAAGCTCACGTTGAAGTTCTTGAAAGCAAATAAGAAGAGCAAATATGAGCTTGAGAATAGCGATTACGCCTGGAGAGCCGGCTGGCATTGGCCCTGATTTAGTCATTAAGTTGGCACAGCAAAGCTGGCCAGCCCAGCTTGTGGCTGTTGTCGACAAGTCCATCTTAGAGCAAAGAGCGGCTGAACTCGGCTTAGAGGTAGAGTTACTCGCATTCGATCCTACACAAGATGTTAAGCCTGCTGCTGCAAAACAACTTTACTACCTTCAGGTCGATAAAGGATGTGATGTTGTTCCCGGTCAGCTAGATGAACAAAATGGCCAGTATGTATTAGATACACTACGAATTGCCTCAGAAAAAAATATGGATGGCACTTTTGATGCTGTTGTAACCGGCCCCGTTCACAAAGGCATTATCAACAGAGCTGGGATATCCTTCAGTGGCCATACAGAGTACTTTGCACACCAATCAAATACACCTGATGTGGTCATGATGCTTGCAACTACAGGTTTACGAGTCGCTTTAGCAACAACACATATTCCACTCGCTTATGTATCAAAGGCGATTACTCAAGAGCGTCTGACCAAAGTCGCTAATATTCTATATAATGATCTACAGACTAAGTTTGGTGTAACAAACCCTCGGATCTTAGTGTGCGGATTAAACCCTCACGCAGGTGAAGGTGGACATTTAGGTAACGAGGAAATAGATACAATCTCGCCAGTACTAGAAAAGCTGAATAATGAGGGGAAAAACTTTATTGGACCTCTCCCAGCTGACACGCTTTTTCAAGCAAAGTATCTGGACAATGCAGATGCTGTACTTGCGATGTATCACGATCAAGGATTACCTGTGTTAAAATATAAAGGATTTGGTAACTCAGTTAATATCACTTTAGGATTGCCTTTTATCAGAACGTCCGTGGATCATGGCACAGCCCTAGATCTAGCTGCATCTGGTGATGTAGAAGTCGGTAGTTTTGAATTGGCAATTCGTGAAGCAATCAAGCTTGCAAGCAAGAAAATACAGAATTCATGACAGATAAAGTACATTTGGGCCACCGTGCCCGTAAAAGATTCGGCCAAAACTTCTTAAATGATGACAATATTATCGACAAGATTGTAACGGCTATAGATCCAACACCAGATGATAACCTCGTTGAGATTGGTCCCGGTTTAGGTGCAATCACCGAGCCCGTCGTTGAACTCAGTGGTAAATTGACTGTTGTAGAACTTGACAGAGATCTCGCAGAACGCTTGATTGCTCACCCTACTATGGGTAGCAAACTTAGCGTACATCAAGGCGATGCTATGAAGTTTGACTTCGCTAGCTTAGTCAGTGAAACAGCAAAGCTGAAAATTTTTGGTAACTTACCTTATAACGTGTCAACACCACTGCTATTTCACCTCTTTGAATTTGCTGACCACGTAGAACACATGCATTTTATGCTTCAAAAAGAAGTCGTAAATAGAATGGTCGCAGGGCCTGGTTCCAAGGCTTATGGCAGATTAAGTGTAATGACACAGTATTATTGTCACGCAATGCCGGTTATTGAAGTACCGCCTACTTGTTTCAAACCAGCACCAAAAGTAGACTCTGCAGTCGTGCGGTTAATACCAAAAGACGCAGCTCAACGTAGTGCAAAAAGTACTAAAATATTGAATACCGTGTGCTTAGAAGCGTTTAACCAGCGCCGCAAAACGTTGCGTAATAGTCTATCGAATCTACTAACTGTAGAGGAAATAACTCAACTAGGTATTGATCCGTCACTCCGTGCGGAAAATATCTCTCTGTCTCAATTTATCGAAATTGCTAACTGGATCTATGACAATAAACAGTGAAATAGGCAATCCAATAAAAGTCTCTGTTGAGACTTTTTATGTGGAGGCGCAGTCTCAACCGGAAAAAGATAAGTACGTGTTTGCTTATACAATTACCTTAAAAAATCATAGCCTTTGCAGTGCAAAATTAGAAAGCCGTTATTGGTTGATAACAGATGCAAATGGCAAAGAAACAGAAGTCGAAGGAGAAGGTGTTGTTGGTGAGCAACCAACGATTCGCCCTGGGGAAAGTTACCAATATACGAGCGGTGCTGTTTTAGATACGCCTGTGGGGACAATGGAAGGTTACTATCTGATGCGAAATGAATTTGGCTCAGAATTTAAAGCGCCAATCCAAGTATTCAGACTGAATCGCCCAGACATACTGCACTGATTAGAGCATGGCAAATTACGCAATTGGTGATTTACAAGGGTGCTACACGCCATTTAAACAGCTTTTGGCACAGGTAGATTTTAATCCAAGTAGAGATCACTTATATCTCGTAGGAGATCTGGTCGCAAGAGGACCAGACTCCCTAGCTTGCTTAGAATATGTGTACTCGCTACAAAGCTCAGTAACAGTCACACTCGGCAATCATGACTTACATTTGTTATCTACAGTACTGAACAATAAACCAGCTAACCCTAAAGACAAACTAGAGTCATTACTTTCAAACCCAGCGCTACCCGATTACATCGCTTTTTTGCAGTCACAGCCTCTGTGTATTTACCTGCCGGAGTCCGACAGTTTTATTTCTCATGCAGGTATACATCCTCACTGGGATATTGAACAAGCACTCGAGTTATCAAAATGGGCACAGTCTTGTTATCAAGGCTCAACGGCTGCAAATTACCTATTAAAGATGTATGGTAAGCACCCCGCTATCGATTTAACATCATCCAATCCTCAACTTAAATTCAATACCATTGTAAATGTATTTACCAGAATGCGATTTTTGACAAAGCACTGGGAATTGGATTTTGACAACAAGGGGGAAGTTGATAATGATGAATTACTGCAGCCTTGGTTTGCTCACCCACGATTTAAAATGAGCCGAACACGTTTCATATTTGGGCACTGGGCAGCGCTGCAAGGACAAACAAGTCTCAATCATGTAGTTGCTTTAGATACAGGTTGTGTATGGGGTGGTCCAATGACCTTGCTTAATTTGTCCACAAACGAACAAATTACCAGCAATTAGTCAAAACCTATCCGTTTTTACTGAATTTTATATTCACATCTGCTATAAAATACTTAACTAATGCGCAATAAATCCGATAAGTAGTTGTACTGCTTTAACTTGATGGTATGTTTGTATGAATTTAACCGTTAGCCAACGTATTTGGGGTGGCTTTATAATAATTACCCTGCTTTTATTATCTATCGGTGTGAACTCACTGCTCAGGATCGCAAATATCGATAGTTCCACTCAACTGGTCAATAATTTGTCTCTTCCAGCGTTAGATAGAAGCGCAGCGTTACAAATTGAGTTTACTCAAATGAGTAAAATTGCTCAAGCTAGCTTTTACACTCAATCGAGCAATGATTTAGGCAGTTTAAAATCCGCTTTTAGCACCCGACAAAAAGCATTTGAACAGAGCTATTCAGAGCTTAACCAAACGGTCCAAAATGACCCCACTCTATCGGCAAGTAGTCGAGATGTCGCTGATAGCTTTGGTACTTTTTCCAAATCCGTTACATCGCTATTCGCAGATAAGTCGCTGGAGCTTAGCTTAAATAAGCAGCTTGTTGCACAATTAGAAGAGGCTGAAATAGCCGCAGAAGACGCCGCAACCGTGGTGTTGGATATCTTGGACTTAGATGGTTTTGAATCATTGAATGTTCGCGCCTACCAAGCTGCGAATAAGCTAGAGAATTCCTTTAGCTCTTTAGCCACAAGTAGTGCTGATATTTTAACGATTGATGATTCAAGCACATTAGATATTGTCAAAAAAGAGCAAAGCTACGTGTTCGAAGATGTCGACCGTAACCTAGAATTAATGCGCAGCACTGTCGCTCAACTAGATGAAGATTTACTCAGTGATTTAGATTCATATTACAGCGCGCTTAAAGAGCAACTGCAAGGCAGCGACAGTATCGCAAATAATCGCCAGCGCTTGATCACCGCACGGATTAATACCCAAAATGAGCTAAACAGCGCAGAGAAAGCGACCGAAAAAGCACTCGCACAATTAGGTGAACTCGTAGCGCAATCAAAGCAATTAGCATTTGAAATTCAAAGTGAAGTGACTGAGGATGTATCATCCGCAAATATCGCAACATGGACTGGTATGATATTAGCCACCTTGCTGGCTATTGGAATTGCTTACTTTACGGTAAGTCGTATCACTAAGCCGCTTTCAGAAGTCAACCGTGTACTTGATATTGTTGCAAGAGGCGATATGACGCACACACTCGATGCTTCAGCTAAAGATGAGTTTGGTGAATTAGCGCAGAGCTGTAATACCCTAATCACAAGCTTAAAAGAGTTGATCACAGGTATTGTCTCACGCTCTACTCAATTAGCAGCAGCTTCAGAGCAAACCTCTGCCATTACATCAGAATCTAGCCAGGCGATAAAAAGTCAGCAGTCGCAAGTTGAGCAAGCTGCAACTGCAACCACGGAAATGAGCAGCACGGCGCACGGTGTAAGCAACAGTGCCCATCAGGCACTTGACGAAATTAAAAATGCAGACCAAGAAGCTGAGCGTGTTAAAGGTATTTCTCACGACAATAAAAGAACGATTGAGCAATTGGCACATGAAGTAGAGGAAGTCTCTACCGTTATCAACAAACTTCATCATGACAGCTCAGCAATAGGCGGGATTTTAGATGTGATCCGCGGCATCGCAGAACAAACTAACCTACTGGCTCTAAATGCCGCGATTGAAGCAGCCCGTGCCGGTGAGCAAGGGCGTGGATTTGCGGTAGTTGCTGATGAAGTGCGTTCCTTAGCAAGTAAAACCCAAGAATCAACCCAAGAGATTCAGTCAATGATTGAATCCTTGCAAGCGGGTGCAGAAGAAGCGGTAACAGCTATGTCTAAAGGTCAACAACAAGCTGAGTCGTGTGTGGCACAAAGTGATATCGCCAACGAAGCGCTAAACTCTATCACCGACGCAGTATCAAGAGCACACGATGTAAGTGAGGAAATCGCTACAGCCGCAAATGAACAACAACAAGTATCACAAGAGATCAGTGAGCGCTTAGAGTCAATTGTTACAATTGCTGAGCAAACAGCAGAAGGTGCAAATCAAACGACTATTTCGAGTTCGGAAGTGGCTAAATTGGCTGAAGAATTACGACAATCCGTCTCACAGTTCAGAGTTTAATTAGCCCAAAGTGAAAAAAACTAAAATTATTTTTATTAAATATAGCTAAATTCAGTAAAGTTTTAATAATTTAATTGAATTAGTTGCAACAAATTAAACTTAAATGTAATAAAAACAAAAAAACCGCCTTCAATGAGGCGGTTTTTTTACTTCCTCAGTATTAAAATAGCGCTTTAGTTTTCGCAACTATATTTTCAACTGTGAAGCCAAAGTGTTTGAATAGTTCACCTGCAGGTGCAGATTCACCAAAGGTACTCATACCTACGATAGCACCATTTAAACCAACATATTTAAACCAGAAATCTTCAATGCCTGCTTCAATAGCAACACGACGAGTCACTGAAGAAGGTAATACCGATTCTTTGTAGTCTGCAGACTGCGCATCAAATACATCTGTAGATGGCATTGAAACGACACGAACTTTCTTACCTTCTTGACGTAATTGGAAGGCCGCCTCTACAGCTAACTGAACTTCTGAGCCTGTTGCGATCAGAATAACCTCTGGATTAGAATCACAACTTAAAATGTAGCCACCGCGTTTAATTGCTGCGACTTGCTCATCCGTACGAGGTTGTTGTTCAAGGCCTTGGCGAGTAAATACTAATGATGTTGGACCATCTTTACGCTCTACTGCTTGCTGCCAAGAAACTGCAGATTCAACCTGATCACATGGACGCCAGCTGACAAGATTAGGTGTCATACGCATATTGGCAAGCTGTTCTACAGGCTGGTGCGTTGGGCCATCTTCACCCAAACCAATAGAGTCATGAGTATAAACAAAAATACTCGGTTGCTTCATAAGTGCAGCCATACGTACAGCATTGCGTGCATACTCCATGAACATTAGGAAAGTCGCACCGTATGGGATAAAGCCCTTGTGTAAAGTAATACCGTTCATGATCGCAGACATGCCAAATTCACGTACACCGTAAAAAATGTAATTGCCTGACGCATCATCTGCTGTTAACCCTTTTGAACCCTCCCAAAGGGTTAAGTTTGAACCTGCAAGGTCCGCTGAACCACCCATAAACTCAGGTAAAATTGGACCAAATGCATTTAGTGCATTTTGTGATGCTTTACGCGTTGCTGGATTTGCTGGGTTAGCCTGCAATTGTGCAATGTATGATTCTGTTTGCTCAGTCCAGTTCGCAGGCAGTTCACCTTTAGTACGACGCTCAAATTCGGCCGCAAGTTCAGGGTAATGCATCTGGTATTCAGTGAACTTAACTAACCACTCGCTTTGGATCTGCTGCCCATGTGCCGCACCATCCCATTTAGCATATATATCTTCAGGGATTTCAAATGCATCATGTTTCCAACCAAGGAACTCACGTGCAGCTTTAATTTCATCATCACCTAGCGGGGCACCGTGACAATCATGGCTACCTGATTTATTCGGAGAACCATAACCAATCACTGTTTTACAACAAATAAGCGTTGGCTTGCCTGTTTCTGCACGCGCAGCGTCGATAGCCGCAGCAATTGCTTCACTGTCATGGCCATCAACAGCAGGGATTACGTGCCAACCATACGCTTCAAAGCGTTTTGGCGTATCGTCACTAAACCAACCTTCCACTTCACCATCAATTGAGATGCCATTGTCATCCCAAAACGCGATCAATTTACCTAGACCTAGTGTGCCTGCTAGAGAGCACGCCTCATGAGAAATACCTTCCATCAAACAGCCATCACCCAGAAATGCATAGGTGTAGTGATTAACAATATCGTATTCGTCACGGTTAAACTGAGCTGCTAATGCTTTTTCAGCGATAGCCATACCGACAGCATTAGTAATGCCTTGGCCTAGAGGACCCGTTGTTGTTTCAATACCTGGTGCATACCCATACTCAGGATGGCCTGGCGTTTTAGAGTGCATCTGACGAAAGTTTTTCAGATCATCAATAGATAACTCATAGCCACTCAAATGTAATAAAGAATAAATTAACATTGAGCCGTGGCCATTTGATAATACAAATCTGTCTCTATCTACCCACTCTGGGTTGTTTGGGTTGTGCTTTAAATAATCGCGCCAAAGTACCTCTGCGATGTCTGCCATGCCCATGGGTGCCCCTGGGTGGCCTGATTTAGCCTTTTGTACAGCGTCCATGGATAGAACGCGAATTGCGTTTGCAAGTTCTTTGCGAGATGGCATGGATTCTCCTACCTTTAAGTGTTTGCACGGGTGTTTTTAAAGGCCCATTCTTACCTAATAAAATTACCACTGCAATTAAAATCACAATAAAAGTTATAAATTCACATTGTTTTTAATGCATAAAATGCAAGTATTTAAAAATAGACGTCTAGGCGTAAAAAAACTATGCATACTTTTATGTTTTGGTTAGAATAACTCCCTAAATTATTCAAGCGCTGTTTTACGCATGTTCGCGAAGCGCACTATTTGTGAGTATATAATAATGGCGAAACACTTATTTACTTCAGAGTCAGTTTCTGAAGGCCATCCGGATAAAATTGCGGATCAAATTTCAGATGCAGTATTAGATGCAATTCTTGAGCAAGACCCTAAAGCACGTGTTGCGTGTGAGACCTATGTAAAAACAGGTATGGTCATGGTTGGTGGTGAAGTAACCACAAGTGCTTGGGTAGATATCGAAGAACTAACACGTAAAACAGTACGTGAAATTGGTTACACGCATTCAGATATGGGCTTTGATGCTGACTCTTGTGCAATCTTAAATACAATTGGTAAGCAATCACCTGATATTAACCAAGGTGTAGATCGCTCTCGTCCAGAAGATCAAGGTGCTGGTGACCAAGGTTTAATGTTTGGTTATGCATGTAACGAAACTGACGTTTTAATGCCTGCTCCAATTACCTATTCTCACCGTCTAGTACAGCGTCAAGCTCAAGTACGTAAAGACGGCACACTACCTTGGCTACGTCCAGATGCAAAATCTCAGGTGACTTTTGCTTATGAAAATGGCCAACCTGTTGGTATCGATGCGGTAGTGCTTTCTACTCAACACTGTGACTCAGTATCTCAGGATGATTTAGTAGAAGCTGTCATGGAAACCATCATTAAGCCAACACTACCAAAAGAACTAATCACTGAAGCCACTAAGTTTTTCATTAACCCAACTGGCCGTTTTGTAATTGGTGGCCCAATGGGTGACTGTGGTCTTACAGGTCGTAAAATCATCGTTGATACATACGGTGGTATGGCGAGACACGGTGGTGGTGCTTTCTCTGGTAAAGATCCATCTAAAGTTGACCGTTCAGCAGCTTATGCAGGTCGTTACGTGGCTAAGAACATCGTTGCCGCTGGTCTTGCAGACAAGTGTGAAATCCAAGTTTCTTACGCAATCGGTGTTGCAGAGCCAACGTCTATCAGCATTGATACATTTGGTACAGGCAAAGTTGAAGAGGCACGTTTGATCGAGCTTGTTCGTGAGCACTTCGACCTACGCCCATATGGCTTACTTACAATGCTTGACCTTGAGCGCCCAATTTACCAGCCAACTGCGGCATATGGTCACTTCGGTCGTGAAGAATTCCCATGGGAAAAAACAGACAAAGCTGAAGCACTTAAAGCAGCAGCTGGCGTATAATTGCCAAACTTATAAAAAGGCGCAATATGCGCCTTTTTTAACCTATCAAAAACTCTTCAACGTCCTCTTTTACATCGTTATAGTCATCATCGCTCAGATCTAAAGCGAGCATCACATCGTCTTTAAAAGCATGCCAATCAGCACAGCTTCTAAAATGCTTAATCTCAAAACAAAAATTCTCTGCAAGCTTCAGAGTGGCCATTATCTGCTTTTCTACACCAGAATCATTATCTTGAAAAAACACCGGATCATGATGTCGTAAAATAATTTGGCACACCCTTTTTGGCAAATGCCAAGAGCTCGCCAAATAGTACCCGACAACAGTATGGTTTGTCGGGTACTGTTGCGCTTCATATTCTATTAATGGGTGCTCTGGACGCTGCGCGGCACGCATCAGTACATCATGATAATCTTTAAAACGCATCGCCATTGCAGGGACCCCAGCATCATGAAAAAGACCTAGCAATTGCAAATCTTCAACTGGGATCGCTGAGTTTACTTTTTTCCCAATGAGCATAGCGACTTGCGAAATATCAGAGGCACTGTCCCAAAAACGCTGCAAAGAAATACAGCAGTCGTCTTGCTCAAAAGCACTTTTTAACAAATGCCCTGTAACAACCTGAGTAATACAGTTCATACCCAAAAACATTACAGCCTGCTTAATGTCTGTAACAGTTCTAGACATGCCATATGCAGGAGAGTTGATAACTTTCAATACTGCAGCAGATGTGGCTACATCTTCTGTAATAATCGCAGCCACACGATTTAATTCAGGTTCATCTCTATTTAGTTCATCTTGTAGACTTTGTAAGATTTCGGGCTTGGCAGGTAAGCTAAACCCTGACCTTAAATCTGCTAAAACTTTGTCATCAATTTCTATCATAGGTCACCTATATGGCGGCTTTGATTTTAGTGTAGTAGATGAACTTTGACCTGTCGCGACTATTTAGTAATGTCTAATAGTTACCTATTTAGATAAGATTGAATAGCATTATATTAGTAATTAGGGGCGCAAGATTCTCGGTGGGAAGCAAATACTAAGAGGCAACAGCGCTCGAAAGTATATTTTTTACCGGCTGAATTTTAGTTTATATATATAGACCTAGGACGCTAAAAAGTGCCCTAGATTCAGTATTATGAAGCCCAGTTCTTACCAATAAGGCTCACAATTAATTGATGCGTCTCGACTCTGATCCATTGCACTGATCAAAAAATCCGACTTTTGCTGTAACCAAACCAAAATTTCAGACAGTGGTTGAGCTTCTTGCCCTTCACAGAGCTGCTGTAAATAATGCAATGTTTCCAGTTCATAAATACCAGCGAGAATGTCCATCCAAGGCGCTCTAAAGCTCAGCCTTAGCTCTTCATCAAATAGCCCACCTAAACAGCTACCACTCAGTAACATCTCTTCAATACTTGAACGTGTTTGAACATACTGCTCGAGAGACATGGCGCTTTTCTCAGGAAAAATAGATTTAAGCTTTTTCCACTCTAAATCGAACGTTTTTTTGGCCATCGAACGGACACTGCTCTGCGCCGATTTTATTGCATTTTGATCCCACTGCTGTCGCCAACTTTTTTCCATTAACCAACGAGTCAATGACAATAATAGCTTGTTATATCGCGGACAGTGGAACAGATCTTCTAAATCCGTTTTGGTCGGCTGAACACTTTTCAGGTCATTAATCACTTGAGACAGCTCTGGTGCACCATGAATGCGTTTGTAGTAAGCATGTCTTTTAGATGTGTACGTCTTTAAATAGATGGCACTCTCTACCCAATCAAGCTCCCCTAACAACCACTTTAGTTCTTTGCGTAGGCTATCCGTAGTTTCTCTTGCAACAAACTCTTCGAATAACCAAAAAGCATGCTTAATTAAACGGACTCCATCTATGATACGTTTTAAAGTTTTTAAGCTTGGCTCATTGACATAACATTGCTCATGTTTTTGAACCAGTGCAATTGCGTAGTTAATGGTTTTTATAAACGCTTGCTCTTGATTCATATCGCTAGATAACGGTACAAACCCGATTTCTTTGTTCGCTTGTAACGGCTTATCATCCGCTAAACGGTACCCTCTGGCAGCTTTAGAGTAATACCCTAGCCTTAGTCCGACCTGTGCGACCAGTTGCTCTGCCAATAAAAATAAATCAACGCGCTCTCCTTCTACCAGCTCTATCTCTAGTTCAGAAATCGCTTCAGACTTACCGCTGGCCGATACTTCGCCTTTATCCAATACCACTTCAATTAAACTGCCCGATTCGGTTTCTATCAGCCAGGTTCTTCTGATGAAATTTGTGCTAAATATCGGAAATAAGTTTTCGGCAATTGACTCTAGTCGCATTCCAATTGGCCAAATGCTTGCATCAAAAGCAAAAATATCTGGTTTTCTTGTTTTTAATGGTAAATTGTATTCTGGGCGTTGATGAAGACCCCCTAGTACCTCACCAGAAAGCTTGATTGTCTGCTCACAGTCATCGTCTTGACAACGTGTGCGAAGCCCTATATCTAACGCCCTTAATTCTCTACTAGGCGTATCATAATATGCATTTTCTAAATTTTTTGCCGGCTTGTTATTAACCCGCTTTGCAAACTGAGTGATCAATGCTGGAATAAGCGGAACTTCGTTGTCTGAAACCAAAAACTTCAGTTCTATTTCAGTGTCCATTAGGAGGTAGGTTACCTTTGTAATATGAGAACGTTCAAAATATACAAAGACACCTAATTTTGCAATCTTTTCCCACAAACAAAGGGTAAATGAATGCAAATTGCATTAAGTTGCATACTTAACAACTGACTTCCATAACCGCGACAACGGCCACCAATACAGTGCTATTTACACTATTTCGGAACACATATCACCACGAGTTTGAAACAAGATAACCTTTACTGCAATGCACATAAAGAAATAAAAAAACATGATCACACCTTAATCCCTTGCCAAGCGCTTTTTAAAGCCATACTATTTTCATAAATTCATATAAACCTTAAAAAAATAAGGGCTCGAGAATGATCAAACGCCTCGTATTGCCACTTTTGTTTGTTTTTGCTCCTATTGCACTTCATGCAGAGGAAGACAATCTGGACGCCCCACAAGAACAAACGGCGCAACAAAATACACCTAATGGTTTTATTGTTGATAACCTCTACTTATTTATGCATTCAGGCCCTGGGAAAAACTATCGAATTCTAGGCTCCGTTGAAGCAGGCACCCCTGTACAAATAACCAACGAGCAAGAAAATAATTTTGTGCGGATCATAGATAACAAAAATAGAAGCGGTTGGGTTGAATCACAATTCGTCACTGCAGAAACTGGATTAAAGCAGCAAGTTAATCAATTGAATGAGTCGCTTGCAGAAGCTGAGCGTCAACTTGACGGCCTAAAAGCATCAGTCCCCAATTTACAGAACGATTATGCATTATTGGAGTCTCAAAATATTGAATTACAAGCCACGATTCAAGATCTGAACATTCAACTGCAGCAGCAAACCGAGTCAAACCAAAATCAAGTCAAAGAAGAACAGCATAAGCTGCTCACCTATGGGGGAGGAATTGCTTTGTCTGGATTAATCTTAGGTGTTTTATTGACTTTATTTTTATCACGTAGAAAAAGATATGACGGCTGGAGTTAAATAATAAAAAACCCACTTTGTTAAACAAAGTGGGTTGGTTTTAAACATCTAACACCATGATAGATAAAAAGAGTACGCAGCCAAAAGAAAAAAACAATGCCCCAACATCGGCTGCAAACAATTCAAACATATGGTTTTTAAGCTTTGAATCGCCTAGGCTGTTGATTTTCCCAACAGAAGAACATTCAGCCAGATTGTATTCGAATGATGCTTGTTTACCAATATCAAACCTATCTAGTGATAATTCATGGTATATGCGGGGGTAAGCAGAGCTCAAGTAGCGTTCAATTGTCTTTAGTTTATTGATACTTAATTTTCTGCAAAGTAACGCCCCACCAAAACTAACGATTATCAGAAACAGATATGTCAAGTATCACCTCCTTGCCATGACGATACCTGTACCCATTTAAATCACATACAAAAAAAATTGCAAGTTAAAATTAACAAATACACAACACTATGTGTGTTGAGCTCTATTGAATACTGAGTAGCTCCACCTCAAAAATTAATAGAGAACCTGCACTGATTTTACCCGCTGACTTATTTCCATACCCTAGGTCAGGATGGATATAAAGCTTAAATTTGTCACCTTCTACCATCAGCTGTAGCGCTTCTTTCCACCCTTCTATCACCTGCTGAGGGGTAAAGTTTATTGCTTGACCGCGATCAACAGAACTATCAAAAACCACTCCACTGAGTAAAGTTCCATGGTAATGCACACGCACACTGTTTTTGATCGTAGGAAAGACAGTCCCGTCTCCTTTTTCTAATATTTCATACTGCAAACCACTCTGAGTCGTTATCACCCCATCCTTCTGAGCATTTGAGGCTAGAAACGCTTCCGCATCATGTCGATTAATTTGCGCAATTTGTTTTTGTTTCTGGTTACCATTGTAAATAAACCAAGCCAGTCCGAGGGCTAAAATGGTCACTACGATACTTGTTACGGACATATCTATTCCTACTCCGTGTCTTCTGATGTTTCTTTTTCTTCACCATTTACAACTTGTGCGATTTGCTCAAGTCGTTTTAGTGCTAATTGATTGATTGTACCTTGCGGATATATCTCATTATTGGTCGCCTTTCCAGCTGGAACATCCATCAGAAGTTCAAGAGCTTCATCAACACTCTTTACTGCATACAAATGAAACTTCTTTTTTTCAATAGCTTGAACCACATCGTCTGCTAGCACTAAATTTATCAAATTTGAGTGTGGGATAATAACTCCCTGCTTGCCTGTAAGACCACGCATTTTACAGAGCTTAAAAAAGCCCTCTACTTTTTCATTTACGCCACCGACAGCTTGAACTTCACCATGTTGGTTAATAGAACCGGTTAACGCCAGAGATTGCGCTATCGGCAATTGCGTAATGGCAGAAATCAAACCGCATAACTCGGCTAAAGACGCACTATCACCATCTATATATCCATAGCTTTGTTCAATGGCGATATTCGCGCTCAAAGTTAAACTAAATTGCTGCGCATATTTATTTCCCAAATAGCCTGTAAGCAACATAACACCTTTGGAGTGAATAGATTTTCCTAGTTCAGCTTCTCGCTCGACATCAATAACACCATCTGAGCCTGCGTATACTGTTGCTGTTATTCTCGCAGGCGTCCCAAAAGCAGTATCACCGATATGTAAAACCGTTAAACCATTCACTTTGCCTACAGCTTCTCCTTGAGTCGCAATAAGCGTATGCCCTTCTTCGATATCACTGAGCATATTTTCGCTAAGCTGACCGGTGCGATATTGCTTACCTATCAGGGCTTCATTGATATGATGCTCATCGATGGTCTCTTCATTATCTTGCCTTGCATAATAACTAGCTTCAGCAACAAGCTCTAAAACGTCCGCAAAACGCGCTGATAACTTGCTTCTATGTTCCGCTTGACGATAGCTAAATTTTAATAGTCGAACTAAGCCTTCAGCCGTCAATCCGCAGTTTAGTGTTTGTTCACAATATTCCTGTACTTTGCTGACAAATTGATATTGAAGCCTGTCACTAGAGGGCAAGTAATAGTCAAAATCAGCTAATACACGGAACAACTCACCAAATTCCTCATCGTACTCACTGATCGTGTAATACAGATCTCTAGAACCCAATAAAATAATTTTGACATCCATTGGGATCAATTGTGGCTTTAATGTAAAACTACTACCTACCGAGCTGTCTTGAAATGGCAAATCATTTTTTATCTGGTGCGTTTTCAATGATAACTTCAAACCATCCCAAACTTGCGGTGATGATAATACTTTATCTGCATCCATAATTAAGTAGCCGCCATTGGCACGATGAAGCGCCCCAGCTTGAATTGAGCGATAGCTGGTAATTAACGACCCTTGAGAACTTTCATATTCAATTTTGCCAAATATATTGCCAAATGTAGGGTTTGGCTCGTACACAACTGGAGCTGGCGCACCGTCTTTATATTCAATGAGAATATTCGGCGCGAAAAAGTCAGTTAGCATGCCTTTTGCGTCAAAATCATCCTTTTGCTCATCTGTACTTGCCGAATCATCATCTAACCAATCTAAAACCGCCTCAACAATTTCAACTCTCAAGTCTTTCAAGTAACGGATAACGCCAATATGACTTGCATATTTATGCTCAAGCGCTTTAAGCAATGGTTTAGTCGCCAACTCTATCGTGGTTTTTTTTAATTTTCTGAGCTTTTCTGAGGATTCTCTTTTCCAGCGCGGCAGTTCTATTAAGGCTTCTATTAAGCCGTCTTCAAGTTCATCGATGGCGTCGAAGAATTGGGTTTGAGCCTGCTCCCCAAGCGCATTGAACTCATTGTCATCCAGCTGCTTGCCATTCACCACAGGGACGAAACTCACCGCACCATTTTCTTCAAGCATTACCACACTTTTGTTGATTGCCAACTGCTCAACCGCAGTGAGTGCGGCATTATATTTATTATCAAAATCCCTATCTATCGACTTTTTTTTGCGCTGATAACCCGGGTTATCAAATGCCGCGGGGAAAGTATCCACCACCTCATCCAAAAAAGCGTCAATGTCGTCCGCTAGCTGACGGCTTTCCCCCGGTTGCATAAACATCGTTATTGGCTCTCGGTGGTCTTCATAGTTATTGACGTAAAGCCATTCTTTTGGCGTTGGGCGTGTTTTACTATGGGCTTCTAGCTTATCCTTGACCATGGTAAAACGACCGGTAGCCGCTTCCCCCATTACGAACACATTATAACCAGGCAACTCCATACCAAGTGCAAAATCAAGCGCACTTTGTGCACGTTGTTGACCGATAAAAGGTAAAGACTCTGGATAAGGGTTTTGCATACATGAACGTATATGCTGCAAAGAAACTGTCGGAGTCAATTGCTCCGAACTCAGTGGCTTAATTGTTTTAGTCATTCCTGATTTCTTTATTGTTCACCTTAAAAAATTAAAGCACGATGGCTAAGGCGTGAGCGCTTTTCTTAAAAACGTATCATGTCCACATTCGCTGCAAGCTTTTATTTCAATAGAGTGATAAACATCGATTTTATTGCCGCAATTCTTACACACTAATTGCCCCAAAGCTATCCATTCACCCTCTTTATAAATACCATCATGCGCAAAATCACTCATCAATGCATGCCACTCAAGCTGCGTCCTATCCTCTAAATAAGCCAGCTCATACAAAACAGACTCTTTGAATTCTTCCCATGCAACCCCCTCATAGTAGTCCTGAAACTCCGAAATATGCTGTAAGTCACGCTTAAAATAGTGTCGATAATCACTGAGTTTATTTTTCCCAAACTGTCGCCACTTTTCTTCTTCCTGTAAAAAGTCATCCATCAACTTTTTAAGCTCATGTTCCTTCACGTCCTTACACCACTTGGAAAAGTCACTCAGCCATTGTTGATAATCTGCCATGTCGCCTCCTACCCAACTACACTCCACAAGTTGTGTGCATGAACTTCAAATAAACCAGAGTGCATTACTAAAAAACTACAAAAACAATTGATTTATGGAGTCATCACAACAAGCGTTGGATAATATTACTAATATAAGCCAAGTATAGAGCACCGTTCAAAAAGGGCCATTGAGCCTCAGCCAATGAACTATTTAGTATGCTGATAATTGAACCAAACGAAATCGACTAAAATCACATTAATCAGCTGAAAATGCTTATCAGACGCTGTGATCAAGCACAGTTTTCGGGTATGCTATTGACCAATTTTACAATCAGTTTGCAAGAAGTCTGGAAACGTCAATGCAAGAGCAATACAACCCACAAGAAATCGAACCCAAGGTTCAATCCTATTGGGAAGAAAACAAAACATTTAAAGTAGTCGAAGACGAAAGCAAAGAAAAATACTACTGCTTGTCTATGTTCCCTTACCCAAGTGGTAAACTCCACATGGGCCATGTCCGTAACTATACAATCGGTGATGTTGTGTCGCGCTTCCAGCGCTTGCAAGGCAAAAATGTCATGCAGCCTATGGGCTGGGATGCATTCGGTCTACCAGCTGAAAATGCGGCTATCAAAAACAATACGGCACCAGCCAAATGGACTTATGAAAACATCGACTACATGCGTGGTCAGTTAAAGCAATTAGGCTTTGGATATGATTGGGATCGAGAAATCGCGACTTGTCACCCTGAATACTACAAGTGGGAACAATGGTTCTTCACAAAACTGTATGAAAAAGGCCTAGTGTACAAGAAGATGTCTACCGTAAACTGGGATCCAGTTGACCAAACTGTCCTTGCGAATGAGCAGGTGATCGATGGTCGCGGTTGGCGTTCAGGCGCACTTGTAGAACAAAAAGAAATTCCTCAGTGGTTCATTAAAATTACTGATTATGCGCAAGAACTACTTGACGATTTAGATAAGCTTGATCATTGGCCAGAACAAGTTAAAACCATGCAGCGCAACTGGATCGGACGCTCTGAAGGTTTAGAGATCGACTTTAAGCGTGCTGATAACAACGAAAGCTTCACTGTGTATACAACACGCCCAGATACCTTTATGGGTGTCACGTATGTTGCCGTTGCTGCTGGTCATCCAATTGCTTTAGAAGCGGCACAAAATAACCAAGCTGTTGCTGCATTTGTTGAAGAGTGCAAAAACACCAAAGTAGCTGAAGCTGATTTAGCGACTATGGATAAAAAAGGTATCGCAACGGGCTTTACCGCGATTCACCCATTAACAGGTAAAGAAGTACCTATCTGGATTGCAAACTTTGTATTGATGGATTACGGCTCTGGTGCCGTGATGGCGGTACCTGGTCACGACCAACGCGACTATGAATTTGCAACTGCTTACGGCCTTGAAATAAAGCAAGTAATTAGCCCTGCTGCAGATGCTGAACAGTCAGCTGATTTAGCGAAAGAAGCATTTACTGAGAAAGGCGTGCTAATCAATTCTAGTGAATTTGACGGACTAGATTTTCAAGCTGCTTTTGATGCCATTGCTGAAAAATTAGAAGGCATCGGTGCCGGTCAGCGTAAAGTTAACTTCCGCCTGCGTGACTGGGGTGTAAGCCGTCAGCGTTACTGGGGCTCTCCAATCCCAATGCTAAGTAAAGAGGATGGTTCTGAGCTTGCGGCCACTGAAGAAATGCTGCCGGTTCGCTTACCTGAAGACGTCGTAATGGACGGAGTAACTTCGCCAATCAAAGCCGATCCTGAATGGGCGAAAGCAACTGTGAATGGTGAGCAAGCTTTCCATGAAACAGATACATTTGATACCTTCATGGAGTCTTCTTGGTACTATGCGCGTTATTGTAGCCCACGTTACGATGAAGGTATGTTAGAGCCAGGTGCTGCAAACTATTGGTTACCTGTTAACCAATATATTGGTGGTATCGAACACGCTATTTTGCACCTACTTTACTCTCGTTTCTTCCACAAGCTACTAAGAGATTTCGGATTAGTTAATTCTGATGAGCCATTTGAGCGTTTATTATGTCAAGGTATGGTATTAGCTGATACGTATTTCCGCAAAGATGAAAAAGGCGGTGATATCTGGATTTCTCCCCTTGATGTTGAAACTGAAAAAGACGACAAAGGTCGTATCATTAAAGCTTGGCATAAAGATGATGGTCAGCCTGTTATGTCTGCCGGCATGGGTAAAATGTCTAAGTCCAAGAATAATGGTATCGATCCACAAACGGTTATCAAGCAGTATGGTGCTGACACGGTTCGCTTATTTATGATGTTTACAGCACCGCCTGAGCAAACACTTGAATGGTCTGACTCTGGTGTTGAAGGTGCACAACGATTCCTTCGCCGTGTATGGAAATATGCGGTTGACGTGAAAAATGCGGGTCACGCAGACTTAGATCTCAGCAAGTTTTCTGGCAACCAAAAAGCACTTCGCCGTGAAATTCACAAAGCCATTGCCAAAGTTTCTGACGATGTTGAGCGTCGTCAAACATTCAATACTGCAATTGCTGCGATCATGGAATTATCTAACAAGCTACTTAAAGCGCCACTAGAGAGCGAACAAGACATTGCACTTGCGAACGAAGCGCTCAATGCCATGATTATTATGCTTGCGCCAATTACGCCACATATGTGTCACGAGTTATGGCAACAACTTGGCCATGACGGAGATGTACTAGATGCATCGTGGCCTGTGGTAGACCAAAGTGCTTTAGTGGAAGATGAAAAGCTTATCGTTGTTCAAGTTAACGGTAAACTGCGCGCTAAGCTAACTGTGGCAGCTGATGCAACTCAGGAACAAGTAGAAGCGATTGCATTTGCCGAAGAAAATGTGACTAAATTCACTGACGGAAAAACCATCCGCAAAGTAATTTATGTACCAGGCAAACTACTCAATGTGGTTGCAAACTAATGATTGGCTTTGTTCAGCAAGTCATTTCAACAGCGGGCCAAATTGGCTCCGCTGTTCGCTCGCTTGCAGACATTAAAAATAGACTGGCAATTTTGCTAGTCTGTTTTGCTGTCACAGGCTGTGGTTTTCACCTCAAACAAGCGTCCTATATTCCTGAAGATTTACGGGTGCTGCATTTAACAGGAGATGATCAAAAATCTGCGTTATACGAACAATTAAAGTATGAACTGCAGCGTTCAAAAGTAACACTTAATGATCAAATTGATAGTCAAAACTCCAAGCTCACAGCTGAACTACATCTATACCAAGATGAGTTAAACAGACAAACGTTAAGCCTCTTCCAAAATGGACAAGTCGCACAGTATGAGCTTGCATACAAAGTTTCATATCGCCTTGCACGTCCAGATCAGGCTCCCATTGAGCAAAGCTTTGAACTCTATCGAAACTATCAAGATGATCCAACCAACTCGCTTGCCAAGTCTAAAGAACTAGAAATTATTTTGACAGAAATGCGCAAGTTAGCCACCAAAAGAATTATTCGCGAATTGTCACAACTCTAATGCGCTGTTATGCAAATCAATTAGCAGGTCAGTTAAGTAAAGGCCTGCACCCTTTCTACCTTGTTTTTGGTGAAGAGCCATTCCAAGAAGGTAATTGTGTTCTCAATATCCGCCAAGTAGCCAAAAAGCAAGGCTTTGATGAGACGATAAAGTTCGCCTTATTACCAGGCTTTGATTGGCAGGAAATCATTGCCCAATACAATAGCATGTCTTTATTTAGCGCCAGAACGGTCATTGAGCTGGACTTAAACCAGCAAAAGCCACCAACACAAGGCGTTAATATCCTCAAAGAGATTGCAGCCAACATAAACCCTGATGTCATTTTGATCATCAAAGGCGCAAAAGCAGGCCAAGATATTCAGCGTTCTGCTTGGTTCAAAGCACTGGATAAAAGTGGCTTGTTTGTGCCCTGCTACCCTTTGACAGGCTTCCACCTTGAAAAGTGGCTTGATGAAGAATGTAAACGTCTAAAAGTTAATTTAAAAAGTGATGCTAAGCGCAGTTTATTATTGGCCACAGAGGGTAACCTACTTGCCACTTATCAAGAGCTAGAAAAGCTATCTTTACTCTATAAAGACACTCTTATAGATCAACAACAGTTGATGGGCGGCCTACTCAATCAAGCAAAATTTGATATTTTCGATTTGAATGAAGGCCTTCTAAAAGGCAACCCCAAGTACATTATCAAAGTGCTAAATAAACTAGCGACCGATAATGTCGAGCCGACTAGCGTTGCGTGGACCCTGCAAAATCAAGCTCAAACACTTTTAAATATGAAACGTGCACTAGTGCAAGGCCAACCAATTAGCCAATTGTTCAAACAGTTCAATGTCTGGAAAAATCAACAACAACCAACACAGCAAGCTTTGGATAGACTGCCAATATCTCAGTTAGAAAATATCATAATATTGTTAGGACAATTTGACTCAGCGTTTAAAAGCAATGCACTGAACGCACCATTTCAAGGTCTCGCACATATTGCGTTAAGCTTCTGCCAACCTGTCACCTTTTCAATGCCATTTACCAATGATAGTGAACAACTGGGCGGAGTATACTGATGATTGCACTATTTGGCGGTACATTTGATCCGATCCACCTCGGGCATCTCAATATGGCAAACCACTGTCTAGATGAGCTCTCTTTGAGCTCATTGGCATTTATGCCCAATGCAACACCAGTTCATAAAAAAGGCCCAAGCATTTCTACAGAACATCGCATTGCAATGTTAGAGTTAGCAACGCAAGATCAGCCAAAGTTTCACATTGATACTCGAGAAGTTAAGCGTACGGAACCCTCATTTACAGTGCTTACTTTAAAAGAGCTCAGAGCAGAATACCCAGAAGAACCCATCGCGTTTTTAATGGGCATGGACTCTTTTAATGGATTCAGTACTTGGTACCAATGGCAAACTATCACGCGACTATGCCATATAGTGGTTTACGCAAGACCAGGGGACCAATATGCGCCCTGTGAACAACTAGAAGCCTATTTGACTCACGCCAAAGCCACCTCACCAAGCGATTTACATCAAACACCCGCTGGTAAGTGTTACTTTTTGACAGGTAAAGCTTTTTGCGCAGCATCCAGTGAAATTCGCCAAGCCATAAAATTTGGCAAAACCGTTGAACCTTGGTTGCCCAAGCCTGTCTTAGCCTATATCAATAACAATAAGTTATACGCACTTTAGCTGTCGCTAATCAGCTTGGGAATTCTGCTCAAAATCATGTTAGAATTGCGCCCTTAATTGAAGTGTACACAGTAAAGAGATTCTGATTTGGATTCAAAACAACTTTTAGACTTTGCATTAGATAAAGTCGACGATATGAAAGCGCGTGATATTGTTAAATTAGATGTACGTGAGACATCATCAATCACTGATTTTTTAGTCATTTGCTCAGGTAATTCTAAGCGTCATGTACAATCTATCGCCGATCATGTTGCAAAAGAGGCGCGTCATGCAGGCGAAACACCTCTAGGACACGAAGGGCAAGATGCTGGTGAATGGGTACTGGTCGATCTTGGTGATGTGGTTGTACATGTGATGCAAGATCAGACCCGCGATTTTTATGATTTAGAGAAGCTTTGGGGCTAACGTGAAAATTCAGTTAATTGCGGTTGGTACTAAAATGCCAGCTTGGGTAGAAACAGGATTTAAGGAATACCAAAGACGCTTCCCCAAGGATATGCCATTAGAGCTGATCGAAATTGCCGCGGGTAAACGTGGTAAAAATGCTGATATCAAACGGATCTTGCAACAAGAGGGTGAAAAAACCCTCGCTGCAATCCCAAAGGGAAATCGAATCGTTACGCTTGAAGTAACAGGTAAGCCTTGGGATACGCATCAATTAGCGAATAACATGGAAAAATGGCAGCTTGATGGCCGAGATGTCAGCTTACTCATTGGTGGACCAGAGGGCCTCGCACCAGAATGCATAACAGCATCTGAGCAAAAGTGGTCACTTTCAAACCTCACTTTGCCACATCCGCTGGTCAGAATTGTCGTAGCTGAAAGCCTATATCGTGGCTGGAGCTTAAACAATAACCACCCTTACCACAGAGAATAAATATTTCATGATAAAAAACCGGCCAACGATCCGCGACCACAGCGCAGAAGCCAATTTGTTTGCACGCCGCGCGTTTGTTGGCTTTGTTTTTGTCGTCATTCTCATTGGCGTGCTACTGAACAATATATACACGTTACAGGTTGAGAAACACGAGACGTATCAAACGCGTTCAAATGATAATCGCATCAAAGTTATCCCAATTGCACCCAATCGTGGACTCATTTACGATAGAAACGGGGTGCTGCTAGCCGAGAATAGGCCTGTTTATAACCTTGAGGTGATCCCAGAGCAGGTGGATGACCTTGATAAGTCGCTTGAATTAATAAGTGAAATAATTAGCATCACTGATGCACAAAAAAATACGGTTAAAAAAAGTAATCGTCGCTCAAGACGTTTTAAAAGCCAAGTGCTCAAAGCCCGATTGAATGAGCAAGAGGTTGCCATTTTTTCCGTCAACCAGCACCGATTTCCGGGATTCAGCGTAGAAGCAAGGCTTGCTAGGCATTATCCTTATGGCGATGCACTCACCCATGCGTTAGGATATGTGTCTCGTCTCAATAAAAAAGAACTCAGTGAACTTGAATCTCAAGGACAGGCCAAAAATTATCGTGCTACACATGACTTTGGCAAACTGGGTATCGAAAAATTCTATGAACAACGCTTGCATGGTCAAGTAGGATCACAACGCGTAGAGGTGAATAACCGTGGGCGTATAATTCGTTCACTCAGCATTGAGCACCCTAAACCAGGTGAAGATCTGGTGCTCACTTTAGATATTGGCTTACAGAAAATTGCCCAAGAAGTACTCGAAGGCGTGCGCGGTGCAATTGTCGTTATGGACCCAAAAGATGGCGGGATCTTAGCCCTTTATTCAAACCCCAGCTACGATCCTAATTTGTTTGTACATGGGATCAGTAGTAAAGATTATCGTGCATTACTTAACCCCGATAGGCCTTTAATAAATAGAGCAACTCAAGGGCGATATGCGCCTGCATCGACGGTTAAACCTCACCTTGCTATTTTGGCTTTAGAAGAAGGCATTGTTAAAGAAGATACCAAAATATGGGATCCTGGTTTTTTTCAAATTCCCAATGTCGAACACCGTTGGCGTGACTGGCTGAGATGGGGGCACGGACACGTAGATGTGTATGAGGCGATTGAGCAATCTTGTGACACCTACTTTTACGAGACCGCTTACAAACTTGGGATCACCAAAATCAGTAACTTCATGAGTCAATTCGGCTTTGGTGATTTATCTGGTATTGATATCCATGAGGAAACACCGGCAATCATGCCGACAACCGAGTGGAAGCGACAGCGTTTTAAAGAGTCTTGGTGGCCTGGAGACACCATTTCCGTAGGCATTGGGCAAGGCTATTGGACAGCGACGCCGATGCAAATTACCAATGCTGTTTCTATTTTAGTAAATAAAGGGATACATCGCCCTCCCCACCTCGTGCAGGTCGCAAAGCAAGATAACGATGTAGAACAAATGTATACCGAAGAAAAACCGCCAGTGGTGTTAAAGAACCCACATCATTGGAAAATAGCGTTAGATGCCATGCATAACACGGTAAAAAAAGCCCGAGGTACTGCACATAAGGCATTTTTAGGTGCCACTTACGACCCTGCTGGAAAAACAGGCACAGCCCAAATTGTGAGTATTGCTCAAGGCGAAAAGTACGATGCTGAGAGCCTCAAAGAAAAACATCGAGATAATGGTATTTATGTCGGCTTTGCGCCGTATAACGACCCGCGCATCGTAGTAACCGTTATTGTTGAAAACCAAGGTGGCGGGTCAACTATTGCAGCACCCATTGCACGAAAACTGATGGACTATTACTTCGAAACTTACCCAAGCCATACGGAGGGTAAATGAATCAATTAAGACAGCGCCGTTCTTTTTGGCAACGCATTCACATCGACTTCCCGCTATTTGCAGCATTGTTACTTATGATGGCTGGCAGTTTAGCCGTAGTTTATAGCGCCAGCGGCCAAAACATGGATATGATGGCTCGCCATGCAACACGCATGTTAGGTGCTGTTATTGCACTTGTTGTCATGGCTCAAATTTCACCAAACACGCTCAAAAGGCTTGTTTTCCCGTTATATACAATTGGGCTAATTATGCTGATATGCGTCTTCTTTTTTGGTGTCACCATAAATGGCGCTAAGCGATGGTTAGATATAGGGATCACTCGATTCCAGCCTTCGGAGATAATGAAATTAGGTGTACCAATGATGGTGGCTTGGTATATCGGACGCCAGCAACTACCACCAAAGATACTGCACATCATTATTGGGTTCGCTATTGTACTTGTACCAACAATCCTAATCCAAAAACAACCTGATTTAGGTACCTCTTTGCTCATTGCAAGCTCTGGCATATTTGTCTTGTTTTTGTCTGGCCTGAGCTGGCGGCTAATTGGCACCAGTGTACTTCTGGCTATCCCCGGGGCTTTTGCCATGTGGCACTTTGTAATGCATGAATACCAAAAGCAGAGGGTTTTAACCTTACTCGACCCAGAGAGCGACCCACTTGGAGCTGGATATCATATCATTCAATCAAAGATAGCCATTGGATCCGGTGGCATAGAAGGCAAAGGGTGGCTACACGGTACACAGTCTCAACTCGAGTTTTTACCTGAACGACACACTGATTTCATCTTCTCAGTCCTCAGTGAAGAATTTGGCCTGCTCGGTGTCGTAATGTTACTTAGCGTTTACCTATTCATTATAGGAAGAGGCCTTTACATCGCTGTCAACGCACAAGAAGCATTTAGCAAATTACTGGCAGGTGCACTCACACTCACATTTTTCGTCTATATTTTTGTCAACATTGGGATGGTTTCAGGATTATTACCCGTGGTTGGCGTTCCTTTGCCTTTGATTAGTTACGGCGGTACATCAATGGTTACACTGATGGCTGGTTTCGGTATCATTATGGCAATAGCAACAGATAAAAAAATGCTACTCAAATAATTTATGAAAAAAACTCTATTTATCCCTTTAAGCGCCATAATATTCCTAAGTGCTTGTAGCAGCCGGTACCATACTAGCCAAGATAAAGCGCCATTACGCGCACCTACGCAGCTTGAAATGCAAGATGCCAAAGTCACTAATGAACGCAAAAGTGTCAGTGCTGGACGCCCATATACAGTTTTAGGAAAAAGCTATACGCCTATTTCTGATGAAAAAGGTTTCACCCAAACAGGCACTGCTTCTTGGTATGGCCGAAAGTTTCATGGTTACTACACATCCAACGGTGAAACCTTCAACATGTTTGATATGACCGCTGCGCACAAAACACTGCCGCTACCGAGTTTTGTCAAAGTCACTAATTTAGCAAATAATGTGAGCGCGATTGTCAGAGTGAACGACCGTGGTCCTTTTCATGATGATAGAATAATCGATCTCTCATATGCCGCTGCCTATAAACTTGGATATCACTTACAAGGTACAGCTGAGGTTAAGATAGAGGCGATTACCATTGACCGCAAAAGCCCAAGATTAACTTATGTCCAAGTAGCTGCTGGCAGCAACATGGAGAATGTGCAAGCACTCGCGACTCAGCTTTCGAATAAGTTTGAATTAGGTACACCTATCGCGTTTGAAGATAATCTCTACAAATTGCGACTTGGACCGATTTTGGATGACCAGACAGCACAAAAGGTGCTACAAACCTTACAAGAAGGTGAATTTAACAAAGCTTTCTTGCTTTATAGCGAATATGAACTTTAAAATATTCTAAATCTGAATTACGTAATTTTTGTTCCGCGACTTAAAGCCAGCATGTAAGTATACTGTTCGGTATGTAGGACAAAAACAAAACCAATTGGGCGATGCAAAAACGAATCACCGCCCAAACTAAATTGAAAAGCGAGCATGATGACAGTATTTAAACCAAAAGTAGTTAAAAAAATCCTTGGTGTCGTGTGTTCTTTGTCATTATTTTCGGCAAGCGCACAAATCATACCTTCTCCACCACAAATGAGTGCAAAAGGTTATTTCCTAGTTGACTTCACAACAGGTAAAGTCATTGCTGAAGGTGAACCAGATACCAAGCTTCTGCCTGCTAGTTTGACAAAAATGATGACCAGCTACGTTATCGGTACAGAGATTTTGGCGGGTAACATCGCCCCCACTGACATGGTCACTATTAGTGAGAATGCTTGGGCTAAAAATTTTCCAGAATCGTCAAAAATGTTCATCGAAGTCGGTAAAAAAGTCAGTGTTGACGACTTAAACCATGGCATTATCATTCAATCAGGTAATGACGCATGCGTTGCCATGGCTGAACACATTGCCGGCAGCGAAAGTGCATTCGCAGATTTAATGAATGCGCACGCTGAAAAGCTAGGGATGACGAATAGCTTCTTCATCAATAGCCATGGTTTGGATGCCCCTGAGCAATTTACTACACCAAGAGACATGGCAACGTTAGGTGCAGCTCTGATCCGTGACGTACCTGAAGAATACGCACTGTATAAGCAAAAATCTTTTACCTTTAACGGCATCAAACAATACAACCGTAACTCGCTATTATGGGATGCAAGCCTAGATGTCGATGGTATTAAAACCGGCCATACTGCGGAAGCTGGCTACAGCTTAGTCACGTCTGCTACAAAGGGTGATATGAGATTGATCGCCGTTGTGATGGGCACCGAAAGCGAGCGCGCAAGAAAAGTCGAAAGTAAAAAGCTATTAAACTACGGTTTTAGATTCTTCGAAACAATCACACCTTACAAAGCAGGTGATAGCTTCGCTGATCAGCGTATCTGGATGGGTAATAAAGAGACGGTATCTTTGGGTATTACACAAGACACACCCATTACGATCCCTCGTGGCCAACGAAAAAACCTAAAAGCGCACTTCGAACTAGATCAAACATTAACTGCGCCACTTGCTAAAGGCAGTACTGTCGGTACGCTATTCTTGCAGTTAGATGGTGAGGATATTGCGCAATACCCACTGGTGACGCTTGAAGAAATTGAAGAAGGTAGTTTCTTCAGCCGCATATACGACTACTTACGTTTACAGATCATGCAATAACCCTGTACTCAGTATGTATATAAAGCAACGACGCCTCAATTTGAGGCGTTTTTTTTTGCCATAAAAATGATAGAATGCCGCCATTATTGAGGTAATGATGCCTAAGTGAAAACAATTCACATTACACAATCATTGCTTAGTATCTGTAGTGAGGAAACCGTCGTGGTAACACCTGTAAAAAACACTAAGTTTGATGAGTACTTAGAATTTCCCTGCCCATTCACTTTTAAGGTTATGGGCTTGGCAAATGTTGATCTGACAGATCAGATTCTTACCAAAATGCAAGCCATTGCGCCTGGCGATTACGCGCCAAAGGTCAAGCCTAGTAGCAAAGGCACATATGAGTCTGTGACTTTAGTTGCAACTGTGACTTCAAAAGAGCACATTGAGCAGATATACACTGAACTGGGTAGTATCGAAGCGGTTCGTTACGTACTGTAGTGAAGGAAGTCCATGAGCAACCATAGCATCATCATTCGCCATCTCGGGCGACAAAGTTACGAGCCAATTTGGCAGAAAATGCAACACTTTACTGATCAGCGTGATGATTCAGCAGCTGATGAGATCTGGTTAGTTGAACACAGCCCTGTTTTTACACAAGGTCAAGCTGGAAAAGCCGAACACTTAATTGCACCAGGCGATATTCCTGTCGTCAAAGTCGATAGAGGCGGCCAAGTAACTTACCATGGTCCTGGCCAGCAAATGATGTATGTGCTGTTCAACCTACGTCGTTTAAAAATTGGCGTACGAGAACTGGTTACTTGGCTTGAAGAGACCATTATTGAAACTTTGCAAGAATACAACATCAATGCCTATGCTAAAGCTGATGCGCCAGGTGTTTATGTTAACAATTGCAAAGTTGCCTCTTTGGGCTTGAGAGTTAGACGAGGCTGCTCATTCCACGGACTTGCACTCAATGTCAATATGGACCTCAGTCCATTTTTACGTATTAATCCATGCGGCTATGCAGGCATGGAGATGGTACAAACTAGCGATTTAAATGGGCCTGCTACGCTTGAAGAGGCGGGTAATGGGCTCATCAAACATATGCTAAAGCGTATTAACGCTGAGCATGTTGTTCACACTGAAGGGTTTGAGAACGAATGAGTAAACCAGTCAAAATGGAGCCGGGTGTAAAATTACGCGATGCCGAGAAAATGGCATTAATTCCGGTCAAAGTACTACCTACTGAACGAGAGCAAATGCTCCGTAAGCCTGAGTGGTTAAAGATCCGCTTGCCAAAATCAAGTGAGCGAATTGAAGGCATTAAAAGTGCAATGCGTAAGCATGGCTTACATTCAGTTTGTGAAGAAGCATCTTGTCCAAACTTATCTGAATGCTTTAACCATGGCACCGCAACTTTCATGATTTTAGGCGCTATTTGTACTCGTCGTTGCCCATTCTGTGATGTTGCACACGGCCGTCCGCTAAAACCAGATGCCGCTGAACCGGAAAAGCTTGCACTAACCATCAAAGACATGAAACTAAAATACGTGGTTATCACATCAGTTGACCGCGATGACCTTCGTGATGGTGGTGCACAACATTTCGCTGACTGTATCAGAGAGATCCGTAAACATAATCCAGGGATCACCATTGAAATTCTAGTGCCTGACTTCCGTGGTCGTATGGACAGAGCACTTGAGATCCTGACAGAAACACCGCCAGATGTGTTTAACCACAATTTAGAAACTGCGCCTAGACTATACAAACTAGCGCGGCCAGGCGCAGATTATAAGTGGTCTCTTGAGTTATTACGTCGCTTTAAAGAAGCTCATCCAGAAGTTAAAACCAAGTCTGGTTTAATGGTGGGGTTAGGTGAAGAGATACCTGAAATCGAAGAAGTATTAAGGGATCTTCGTGAACACAACGTAGACATGTTGACTGTTGGTCAGTACTTAGCGCCATCCAAGCACCACCTGCCTGTTAAACGCTATGTGCCACCAGCAGAGTTTGATGCCCTTAAAGAGTATGCCGACGAAATTGGCTTCTCACACGCCGCATGCGGTCCGTTTGTACGTTCAAGCTATCATGCAGATCAGCAAGCTGCCGGTAAAGAAGTTAAATAACGTTATTTAACACTCAAAAAAGCAAGCATCGGAGCTTGCTTTTTTTGTGCTTATTTCACTACTTTACAATTGTTTGATCTTCCCAAAGATGGATCTTATTGGGATTTGTAAGATTAAATACTTTAACAACCATAGTTTTGCCCGCCGCATTCTCACACTCAATAATTTGATATAAAACTTGATGTGCGGGGTTTGTTATAACTTCATTTTTAACAAACACGTCAGAATGAAATGGTCCTTTGCGATCTTCGCCATGAAATAAGCCTAATGACACTCCACGATTTGCAACCGTTGTACAATAAGATTGCGTATTTTGATTATTCACCTTCAAAAGACTATTAATACGATATGCCGAATGGTATCCATATGAATAAGGGATATGAATAAACTTTCCCTTTGGTGCCAATGTGACTTGCCAATCCACTATTGGTGCACCAGGTACATTAACCAGTACGTTATAGTCTTCGCCAAGTGCATCGATGCAATTAATGTGTACCGTCTTGGAGTCTTGTAACACCGCTTCATCATGAAGATCTGCTTCTAACGTTAAACTCTTTGTACTATGCGTATCGACAGACACACTTAAGTTTGCAAGATTGATGTGCGTCTCATTAGAATAGACGTTGGCATTGTAGCAGGTACTCAGCTCATCTCTGAGTTGAACATTAAGCGTTAATTTATGTGCATGTTCACTGGTGATCATTGCACTGCTCACAGGGCCTACAGCATAATGTGTAACCCGCTCGAAACCATCTTCATCTGCAATATTTTGCGCAAGTGCAAATACATTTAAGCTCGTTAATATCGAACCCAGTGCGAACGAAAGTTTAGACATAGACATGACAATTTCCTTTTCATTGAGAGAAACCTGTATAGTCTGTACTTCATACTCAGCTATGTGTTGGAGTAACCCTAGCAGCAGTTCACACCAACTACAAAATGCTCAAACACCTCAGAAAAAACAACAAAATAAAGAATTTATTCAATAGATTTATCAGTTTATAAATCAGCTCTATTCCCCCATTAGACAACACTTAGATTTAAATAATACTTCCTAACAGCACCATACAATTCCTATGTATTTCACCATAATTAATTATCAATTTTGCACCACACTGATACTTATTAAATTACGCACATTAGCAAAGTGCGTAATTTAATAAACGGTTTCTACGTGACTCACCTTGCGTTATATTTTACGCAATCACATCAGGGCTGTTTCTCACACCTTCGATAACTTGGGTAATATCCATCAAATAGACATCCTCAATCAACGAAATGACATCATTCCATCTCGGATTATATTCATTATTTTCCCATCGCCTTAGCGTTCTCTCTTCAATACCATAACAAGCGGCAGATTCTGCTTGCGTATAGCCTCTGCACTTTCTTGCATACTTTAGTAATTGCGCGCCTTTCGGCGTACGAATCAGTTTAGATGACTGAGGAGTTACATCATCACTTCGATGAGCAGACACCAAGTGCTTAGATAGTCTAGTTTTCATTTGAGTGTTGAATGTTAGGTGTTTGGCCATGTTCACTTTCCTTATTTTTTTACGCAAGTGAGTACGTCTGCACCCAGAGGTGCCCTACTAACTGTTATAACTTACCGTAATTAATGCATACTGAACCATATATAAGCTCGAGTGCGTAATTTTTTATAAAGTATAGAGCAAAAAATTACGCACAACAACCATTAATTAAATTAAATCTGCGTAAAAAATTGCATTGAGTTTATATTTAAAGCTCCTTATAATGACGGACATGACGCTTAATCTATGTGATACAGGAAATAAACCCATTATGGACGGAGTAAATTACCTCAATACCTTGGCGGCTAGAGTCGAGGAAGCAATTAAACCGCACAGTATAAGGGCGTTTGCGTCAAAAATTGATGTTTCTGAAGGCACGCTGCGTCGAATATTAAAAGGTGAAGATCCAAAACTTAGTATCATTGAAAGAATTGCCACTGAAGCTCAAGTCAACTTACTCTGGTTAATTACCGGAGAAGAAAATGGCGTAGATAACGAAGAAAGTGCATTACACCCAGTTGTAAAACTGGACGAGTTTAATGATGCCTTTGTTTTAGTACCTGGTTATCACGTTTCAGTTAGTACTGGCTACGGCGCATTCAATGACCAAATGCAAGTTTCTAGGCATCTAGCCTTTAGAAAAAAATGGCTTGAGTACAAAAACCTTGAGAAAAGCAAACTAGCGGTGGTATTCGCCAAAGGTGACTCTATGGAGCCAACCATCCATAACAACAACACCATTTTAGTCGATTTAAGTGATAAAAAACTCAGTGAAGGGCTCATTTATGTTGTAAGACTCGGTGAAGAGCTCTACGCAAAACGTTTACAGCAATATTTAGATGGCTCTGTGAGGCTTATCAGTGACAATAAGGAATATGTTGAGCAGGTAGTTAAACCTGATGAAATGGAACAGCTTGAAATTATTGGTAAAGTGGTATGGATAGGAAAAGATTTGACCTAAACCTTCTCCTAGAAAAAAGTGTGGACTACCCGCCCACACGTATTAGCTTATAGTTTTTGCCAGGCACCACTTTTACCTGGTTCATCACCTTTAGTCCACCAAAGCGCTTTGTAACGCGCACATTGGTTTGTTGCATCGCAATGGTTCACTTCAGAGCCAGCGTTGTAAGCAACATTAATATGCCATGGAAACTCAACTTGGCTGATCAAGGTCCATGCATCTGCAAAACGCGTTGGCTCAACACCAGATACCCAGTACTTAGCTTCCCATACTAATGTTTGCTTAACTTCTTGATCAAAATGACTCACTCGATCGCCAGTATTGTAAACTGTAACAGGATCATAGGCTGGATGGCCACCAGTGCCTTTAGGAGTCACCGTCACGGTCACTGTATCAGAATAACTATCAACACCATTGTCAGATACACTTAACTGGAACACCAATTGTTCAGGTTGCGTAACTTCTGGCGCTGAAAAACTTGCTTTACTAGTATCCGCCCCAGCAAGTACAACGGCACCACCTGAAACTTGGCTCCAAGTGTAAGTAAGCACATCTCCATCAGCGTCTGAAGTTGCACTGCCATCTAACGTGACATTAGCAGAGCCCGAATCAACTTGTTGATCGGCACCGGCATTAACTACAGGTGGTGTATTAACAACACTATCACGAACTGTAATCACGACTTCATCGCTGGTATTTCCGCCTTTTCCATCATTAGCACTAAAACGTAAAGTCACCGTCGCTTCACCGACTACATCAGGTGCCACAAATTCTAGGTTCAATGCACTGGTAACGCCTAAAGCAACCGCAGGACCAGACACTTGTTGCCACTGATAAGTAAGTGCATCGTTATCAACGTCGTTCGCTGTTGCAGAGAGCTTTACTACAGAGCCTGATAAGACACTTTGATCCGCACCGGCATTCACCACTGGAGCACGGTTAGAGCCGTCAACTAGCGGATGACCAAGCGACTCATGCATCCAGTTCAAGATATCACCATTATCAGTGTCGATTTCCCAGCCGAACATACCTGCAAGCCCTTCTTGGAACACAAGTTCACCTTTAGCTTTAATCGACCTTTGATCATCGTAGGAGATCAGATCTCCAGTACTCGGACGATAAATGTATGGTGCCTGTGCAACGGTATCATAATGATATTCCCAATCAGGGTGTTTTGCCCATTGCGCAATATTTGCGTACATCAGTGTGCCAGGTTCAAGCTTAAATGCATCAGCTGGTGCTGATGGACCCGTTGCTTTACCTTGCATATGGTGCGTCCCAGGCGTGTGTTCAACTCCTGTCCAGCCACGCCCATACATTGCGATACCAGCAATCAATTTATTGCCAGGTACACCTTGCGCCTTAAGCAAATCAATACCTGTTTTTAGGTTGTATTGTGTTGTACGTACATCAGAAGGTTTAAAGTCTGATGGATATACCGCGGTCTGGTGACCAAGACCCTCTAAATCCCATGCGCCAAAATAGTCGTAGGACATCATCAAGATATAGTCCATATACTTAATTGCTTCGCCGTAATTGACCTCATCAAGCTTGTCAAACCCAACGTTGATTGCTGATGTCAATTCATAATTGCGGCCTGTACGCAGCTCTTCTTCATCAAGCATTGCACGTAACTCTTTCATCAACTTGATATAAGTTGCACCATCACTTGGAGAACCTAAATTCGGGTTTGCAGCTGCAACACCAGGAAACTCCCAATCAATGTCGATACCATCCCAAAACTGCCATGTTCTTAGGTATTGACGACAAGATTCAACGAAAGTCTTACGCTTCGCATCATCAGCCATAAAGTAGAATGGATCAGATAACGTCCAACCACCAATCGATGGAATGATTTTAAGGTCAGGATAGCGCTGTTTTAAGGCCATCATTTGACCATAGTTTCCTTTGATAGCATCCTGATTTACCTGATCACCAACAGGCTTCATATAAGCAGCCCAAGGATCAGGTGGCGCAAGCTCAAAATCGCTTAAGCCAGCAGTAACACGCTGAAAGGTGTCATATCCTGTGGGGTTTTCCTTTTTGAAAGACTCATTCGGCCCAGCAATCGCGACAAATCCATAAAAAATATGCGTCAAGTTTTCAGCTGGAATATTATCAATGTAATAATCCATGCCTTCTACACGATAAACAGACCACTCTGCTGCATATGCAGCAACTACTTTGCCTGTTGTATTTACATAAGAACGATTGGTCATCTCAATGGGGAAACGCGGATCATTCACTTTCATCGGCAACGGATCTAAATGACTTCCCGCTGTGTCTGCGACCACTAGGACTTTATTATTCGTGCTATCACTACAGCCATCAATGTTACAAAGCTGAACCGTTAAATTAAATTTTCCACCTTTCGTAAATGTTAATGTTTCTACACCCGATTGCGAGCTCCCGACATCTGTTAAAATACGACTGTGAACAACTTGTCCATCCAGTAGTACCTTAACTGTTTCGCCAGCTTCACCAGTCCATTTTGACCAAGGTACAGAAACATCTACACTTGGCGCAACGACTACGTCTTTGTATGCCAGTGAATCTGTTATAGTGACTAGACTATGCTTTTCGACCATCCATTCCACTTTTGGCGCGCCAGGAGCCACAGCAAATGCAGGAAGGGAGGCGATAAAACCAGAGACAAGCAATGCCTGCTTTACTCTGTTTAATGCCCTGTTGTGTGATGTTTTCATTTTATTTCCTTCAACATGTTTTTATTGTTAAGCAGGTCCTATTTTCCCGCCTTTTTAAACTTCAAAGGACCTGTGCTGCCCCCTGAAGCATATTCTCCGACCAAAAACTGTCCATCTTCAGATAAAGTCAGGGTATGGACCCCCTCGGTCGTCCAACCCGGTATTTGTTGCGTTACTTGCACCTTGACAGTAATCGTGTCGTGCTTTCTTATTCCATTGCCATGCTCAACAAAAGGCGTTCCTTTAAACTCCAAATAATGTGCGGTAAAAATCTCATCTCCATGCTGAGATACAATTAAGTGGCCATTGCTAAAATTGCTATTATTCACGTCATGCCATAATCCTGCGATACGGCGTTCAAGCACTTTTTCATTGGCGCTTGAGGTTAAAGAGACAGCGCTGTCATCAGCATTGGAAAAAAACGCACAATTAAATGTCAAAAGCATAAGTAATGGATGAAAAGCTTTACGCATTGCCAAGAGCCCTCGAGTTAAGTTAACAAATTCAGTAATTTTATTAACACCAATGTACCTAATATAAAGCAAAACACAACCCACTATCGGGACGAAAAAACGACTAACCCAAATAGGTTTGAGAAAAAAATTTCTCATATCGCCTTTTTTGAAACGCTATAAACTTGAATTTTCAGCTTTTAAAAAAATCAGACCAAATATGTCGAATGTAATAAAATAGTAAAAATAATTGACTAAACGACTTAGAGAAATAAATCTGGTACCACTTCGGCGCGAGAAAATAAACGTAATCTAGCAAGAGAATTCACATTAATCACAGTAGCCTTATTACACATAACGACCAAGGCTTATACTTAACTACTGAACTAAAAATAAACAATGCACGGTCAATTCAATGTACAGTTTATATTGAAAAGGAAAATATATGACAAAAAGTCCTTACACCCCCGAAAAGGTATGGCAGTGGCAAAGCGGCAATGGTGGAAAGTTTTCCAGTATCAATCGCCCTACAGCAGGACCAAGATTTAATAAATCTTTACCAGCAGGTAAGCACCCACTTCAACTTTATTCCTTAGCCACGCCAAACGGCGTCAAGGTAACCATTTTACTTGAGGAGCTACTTGAAAAAGGCATTGCAGACGCTGAATATAACGCATTTTTAATTGATATTATGGAGGAGGACCATTTTTCATCTGGATTTTGCGATATCAACCCTAATTCAAAAATCCCAGCTCTCATTGATAATAGTCAACAACCTGCCATTAGAGTGTTTGAGTCTGGTGCCATTTTGTTATACCTCGCAGAGAAATTCTCTGCGTTCATTCCAAAACCTCTTCATTTGCGAACCGAGTGCCTAAACTGGTTGTTTTGGCAAATGGGTTCCGCACCTATTCTAGGTGGTGGATTTGGACACTTTTATGCTTATGCCCCAGAAAAGCTTCAATACCCGATTGATCGTTACACCATGGAAGTAAAACGACAGCTCGATGTGTTAAATATACATTTACAAGATAACACCTATCTGTGTGGCAATGAGTACACCATTGCCGATATTGCAATTTGGCCTTGGTATGGCGTATTAGTGACAGGTGGTCTATACGATGCTGCTGAGTTTTTAAATGTTGACGCATATCCACACGTTCAACGCTGGGCAAAACTCATCAGTACCCGAAGTGCTGTAAAACGAGGAAGAATGGTCAATCGGACATGGGGGGAAGACAGCGAGCAACTCCATGAAAGGCACCAAGCAAGCGACTTTGACTTGAATACTCAAGATAAAAAATAATCGTTCAGTAAACTCAAACGTTCAGCACCACAGCAAGGTGCTGAACCACACATTACTCATCAGGCTGTTTTGACATAAACTCACTCATTCTTTCTTGCAACTCCGTCTCTGATAAATCTTCAATATGAGTTGCAATCGTCCACACATGACCGAATGGGTCTTCAAGTGTACCCGCCCTATCACCATAAAATTGATCCTCAACCGCTCTAATTTCTTTTGCCCCCATCGCCAAGGCTTGTGAAAACACAAAATCCACATCTTCCACATAATGCATCAAAGAAACTGCTGTGCCCCCCAGCTGCTTCGGCCCCTTAAAATGCATATCAGGACATTCATCACTGATCATAATATGGGAGTCTCCAACCTTAAGCTCAGCATGTGCAATTGAACCATCAGCCATATTGAGTTGCATTACAAGGCTGGCACTGAAGACTTTTTGGTAAAATTGGATCGCCTCTCCAGCACCTTGTACGATAAGATAAGGCGTTATTGCGTGGTACCCTTGGGGAATTGCTTTGACCGCCATTATTTCAATCTCCTGAGATATATTATGCCACTAAAGCTAGCCTAATATTCTTAAAGTACAACTTTATAACTAGCTTGATGTCTCACTTAACAGATCTAAATATCCTACTTTCCTTCCGCAAAAAAAACGCTAAACTATGCGTTTTTATCGCATTTTGGGGTCACTATGCAGCGCAAAAAATTAGTTAACCAACTTACAGAGTTACTTAAGCCCTTTCAAATAAATGACTTTTGTCCTAACGGTTTACAAGTTGAAGGAAAATCAGAAATTAAAAAGGTAATTACCGGTGTGACTGCCAGCCAAGCCTTGATCGACGTTGCGATAGAGAAACAGGCCGACGCAATTTTGGTTCACCACGGTTATTTTTGGAAAGGTGAAGATCAACCAATTACAGGCATGAAAAAGCGTCGCATCCAAAGTTTACTAGCTAACGACATAAATTTACTGGCATATCACCTACCTCTTGATGTTCACCCAGAGCTTGGCAACAATGCTCAACTTGGTCATTTACTTGACCTTATTGTCGAGCGTCCATTGGAGCCTTGGAATAAGAACAGTGTCGCTGTCAAAGGCAAGCTGAAAACACCTATGACAGTTGAGGAATTCACACAGTTAATCGAAAATAAATTAGACAGAGCACCACTGGTTAATCAAGCTGGTGAACATAAGATTGAGACAATTGCTTGGTGCACCGGCGGTGGTCAAAGCTTTATTGATCTAGCCGCAAGCCAAGGCATTGATGCCTACTTAACAGGTGAAGCATCAGAACAAACAATTCATAGCTCAAACGAGCAGGGCATTCACTTTTTTGCCGCTGGACACCACGCGACAGAGCGATACGGTGTTAAAGCGCTGGGTGAGTATTTAGCTGACAAATATGACCTCGATGTCGAGTTTGTCGATATTAATAATCCGGTCTAAACCCAAATGATGAAAAAGCAGCACACCCCAACAAACCCCAAAGATCGCCACTTTTGTGATATCGCTGGCAAGTTCAAAAATAACATTTACGGCACGACTAAAGGTCAGCTCAGAGAAGCTGTACTAAAGCGAGATTTGGATGAGTTGGTCCACTGCTATTTTACAAATAAACCACTCAACATACTCGATGTAGGTGGTGGCCAGGGGCAACTTGCACTCTACCTTGCTGAATGTGGACATCAAGTTACCTTACTTGATGTATCTGCATCTATGCTGGAATTCGCTCAAGGTCGAGCCGAGTCTAGTGGCTTATCTGAAAGTATGACTTTTATTCATGCACAGCTACAAGACATTCCTTCTTTGGCCCTAGGACAGTTTGATTTGGTTCTTTGCCATGCCGTTTTAGAGTGGGTTGTCGAACAACAACACGCTTTAGCGATATTAAAAAGTTGTTTAGCCCCTCAAGGGGTTTTATCACTGATGTATTTTAATAAGGCAGCTCAACGCCTAGCAAACATGGTTTATGGCAACTTTGATTACGTATCAAATGGATTAGAGGTAAAACAAAAAGTCGGGCTTAGTCCAAACCAGCCATTAGAAAGTGAGGATGTTGAAGACTGGTTAAATGCATTATCCCTTCGCACTATGCGCAAAACAGGTGTGCGTTGCTTTCACGATTATTTGCGTGAACTACATAAAGCACAGGACCAATTCGAGCAACTATTATCTCTTGAACTTAAATATAATCGTTCTGAACCATATGCATCGATTGGGAGATATACACATTTACTTTTACAGATGAATGAATAGAAAACAGCCTTAACACATCAATACCCACCACAGTACGAGTGTTAAGGCCAAGACATTTGCTGTAAGAGAGCAGCCTCTAAAAGTTGACATAGTTGCATGAATTTGTCCCTTGAATCACTTTGAAAAAAATTGAAAAGCATAAAAATCAGATGCTTAACTTTTAATCTTAAATTTTTTCATCATCAAAATGCAGTAATACATAGTCGTATAGCGCTTGCTTTTTCGTTGCGACTCCCTGACCGCCTGCCGAAACAATCACTTCTTGCTGTTTTTTTGATTCAACCCAAGTGTATACATAAAATGGCGTTTCATCTCCCGCCGCTCGCATTGCTCTAAGTAGCTTTAGGCCGGCTAGAGGCTCTCCATTGCGGCCCATATCTGAAATAACGACGGTATATTCATACATGCTTAATAGGAGTAGCGCTTCTTGAGTCGACGCTGTGTTATAAACGCCAATTTTTTGCTTTAGAAAATACCCTTGCTCTTTGATGTTGTTTTTAGGATTATCATCCACCCATAAAATGCGTCCTTTCGCATCGATTGGCTCACTAACCTTAAAACTGATATCTTGTTCGTGAACGACGGCATGGTTAATGATCAACCATATACATGCACAACACATCACCAAGGTCACCCCTATCCAAAACTTTAAATGTGCACCGTCCGAACTATGCTCTGCTTTTAGCATCGCTAATTGTACCTCGGCAGCATCCACATTATGGCTACACTGTATTGTCACCTCAGGATTAAACTTATACCCCTGCCCCCTTACAGTAAATATTAAGTCGTGTTGCACTCCAAAACGCCTCAACAGGCTTCTGGTATCAGATATTAAACGCGGTAAAGACCATGGAGAAACAACAGAGTCAGGCCATAAATACGCAACCAGCTCATCTTGGGTACAAACTTTTGGGTGGGTATCAATTAAGTAGGCTAATAGCTTAAAAGCGCGTTCTTCGAGTACCACGCTTTTGCCGTCTACTTTGAAGCTTTGCTCTCGACTATTCAACCCCGCATTGGAAAATTGATATTCCATATCTCTATGATTTCCATTTAATTAACTAACAACCATAAGAATTCATAGACTATACCAAACTCTTCAACAGAGCTAGCCTCACGTGCTAGTAATAATGTCTAATAGAGCAGCAAATTAAATTACCTAGCTTTGTGTAATACCTGCCATACAATTCACTCATATTCGGCTACTCGCAGTGCAAATCCAACAACTCAAATCACACCAAATGCTTGAAATTAACGGCAAACGTCAATCAACAATTGATTTGCGATACCTGAAATCACCTCTGGGTCTTTTTGTGCTTGAGAAAACGTCCTGAGGCCATAAATACCGACAATTAAGCTTTGTGCACGCTGCTGAGGATCACGTGGACCGCTTATCACACCCTCTAGCTTTGCCTGAGAAAATACATCTTTCATAAAGCTTTGCCACATCACACATTGCTGACTCAATACTACCTGGGCTTGTTCATCTGTTTGCGCAATTTCGTTAATCGCTTTTTGACTTAAACAAGACTGCGTTGGATCACCACTAATACACTCTGCAACGATGCTATCTAAGTATGCCCTCAACCCACTTCGCGCATCGACTTGGCCATTAAAGATTGACTTAAGCTCTTCACTTCTATCAAGGTTATACTGTTCTAACGACGCTAGTAATAATCCCTTTTTATTTTCAAAAGCGCAGTAAATCGAGCCTGGGTGCAATCCTGTGGCAAGCTTTAAATCTTGCATGCTGGTTTTATTATACCCTTTTTCCATAAATGCATTCATAGCCGCTCTCAGAACAACTTCTCTATCAAACTCTGCGCTTCTCATAAACAAACTCAGCTAAGTACTTTATGCGTATCTTAAACAAATTTGAACAAATGTTCAAAAATAGTATTGAATGATCGTTCAAATAAAGCTATCTTGAATAAACATTCAAAATACAGAGAACAACAACCCATGACAGACATACTATTTCAGCCTTATCAACTCAACTCGACTATTTCATTACAAAACCGCGTGTTAATGGCGCCACTAACCCGGTGTATGGCAGATGATAATCTTGTGCCAACTGATGACATGGCAGCATATTACGCAAAGCGCGCAGATACCGGATTAATTATTTCTGAAGCAACGATAATTCGTCCTGATGGACAGGGCTATCCAAATACGCCTGGTTTATTCACACCAGAGCAAATTACCGGATGGAGAAAGGTCACTGATGCAGTACACAGCAACGGCGGGAAAATTTTTGCTCAATTATGGCATACAGGTCGAGTAGCACACCCTCATTTCTATGCGGGTGACACGGTAATTGCCCCCAGTGCAGCAGCAGTAGAAGGTACTGTGCCCCGCATGAGGGATCTGACCTATCAAGTACCGACACCGGCAACAACTAAACAAATCCAAGAACTAGTCAATGACTATGCGCAAGCAGCTGCCAATGCAATTGATGCAGGTTTCGATGGTGTGGAGATCCATGGAGCAAATGGTTATCTCATCGATCAGTTTTTACATTTTGACAGTAATAAACGCACAGACAATTACGGTGAAACACCTGAAAATATGAGCCGTTTCGCATTAGAAGTTGTCGATGCAATCGTGGGTCGTATCGGCCACGATAAAACGGCACTGCGCCTATCACCAGGTGCCTACTTTAATATGGCGTCAGACCCTCGTGACAAACAGGTATTTGATTATCTTTTACCTGAATTAGAAAAGCGTAATTTGGCTTTTTTACACATTGGCATATTTGATGATGAGATGACCTTTGAACATTTGGGTGGAAGAGCGTCTGACTATGTCAGATCACGGTACAAAAAAACCTTAGTTGGGGTTGGTGGATTTACACCACAAACTGGTTCAGCAGCCATCGAGGCAGACCGATTTGACCTACTCGCAATTGGCAGGCCATTAATTGCAAACCCCGACTATATTGCAAAGGTCAAAAATCAACAACCACTAGTTGAATACAACGAACAGATGCTGACGTCCCTTGTTTAAGTATCAAAAAGGGTTACTGCTTTATTAGTGGTAGCCCTTGCGCCTGCCAACCCAACATATCCCCCTCCAAATGAAGCAGAGTAAAGCCGCGTTTAGTTAACTCATTCTCAAAAATATTCGCCCGCCTTCCCGAACGACAATAAACCACAAGTGTTTTATTTTTAAGCTCATTGAGTAGAAAGGACTGCGCTTCAATTTGGTCATATGGGATATTGATCGCCCCTTTAATATGACCGCCACTATATTCCTCTACTGTACGGACATCTATGATGGTATAAGGTGCATCAGACATCTGATTAACTAGCAGCTCACCAGCTTTAACACGTTGGAGATTTGCGTTCACCACCGCACTTAAAAACAACGATAATACAATCGAAAACTTTACAAAAACCACTTTCAATGTTTGCCCTGACATCCGCATCACCTCACTTTCTTCCCAAACTATTGACAAAATATAATACGTGATAAGCCTATATGGAAATGTAATTTAATTCGAACAAAGTTGGCTGTTTAAGATTTTATCGAAAAAATCAGATATTTTATAATATTCTATTTATATGATTTTTATAACAAAGTTAAATTTAGCATCGCCATATATTCGTCTACTAGCCTTTAGTCTAATACCGAAATTCCCAATACCGACTATTACTTACTGCACGTACGATTGGACAATTGGTTAGACAACTTACATTTATTAAAAATTGAGTTTTTAGTCTAATATTAAATTGTATTGTGACTCAGGTAGTCACCAATCGTGCCTGAAATACATACGAAATAATGAGTATTTGTCTTTTATATTAAACAAATTGGTTATTATTTCGTCACAATAGACATGAACAATAACGTTAGTTTTAACCCTTCACTGAATGCAAACAGCTTCAGTGATACGTGGCTTAGTTGTGCGGTTGTTTTGCCACTTTATGTTCGGAACAGCACATTATGGAAAATAAAAAAATAGCAGTAGTAACAGGCGCTTTAGGTGGTATAGGTACAGCGATCACACAAAAGCTAGTTGAAAATAATTACTTTGTTATTGCAGTCGCAAGCCCAAGACGTAACGAGGCAGATTTTGATAGCTGGTGCAATGAATCCAATATCAATCCGAAATTTGTTTCACCATTATTTTTAGATGTCACTGATGCGCAAGCATGTGGTGACAGCATTGAAACAATTATCGAAAGTCACGGCAGAATTGATGTGTTGGTAAACAATGCTGGCATTACACGTGATGCTTCATTTAAAAAAATGAATGCACAGCAATGGCACGACGTCATCGATACGAACTTGAATTCGATGTTCAATATGACTCAACCACTTTTTGCACATATGTGTGGCAATAAGTCAGGTCGAATCATCAACATTTCTAGCGTTAATGGTCAAAAAGGACAATTTGGTCAAGCAAACTATGCTGCAGCCAAAGCTGGAATGATTGGCTTTAGCAAATCGCTCGCTTATGAAGGTGCAAGAGCAGGTGTAACGGTTAATGTGGTGGCACCCGGATATACAGAAACACCGATGGTAGCGAAAATGCGTGAAGACGTATTAGAAAGCATTAAGGCGCAAGTACCAATGCAGCGACTGGCGACACCTTTGGAAGTTGCTGAAACAGTATGCTTTTTAGCATCTGATGGTGCCGCATACATTACAGGTGAGACACTGGCCTTAAATGGCGGCCTGTATATGAACTAAAAACTCAACGATACCATTTAGAAAAGGTAACTTTTCTGTAGTAGATGGGTATTGCATTTTAAAACGGATTATCTCTCAATAGGAAGCAAGCCATGTACAACGACTTTTTTAAATCAATCACAGAGCAAAGCGAAAAGTTTTTTTCACCTGCAATTCAGTTCAATCAACTTGTTGCAAAAAATATCGAGCAACTTGCGAAGATTCAACTAGATGCAGCGCATTCGTTCACAGAAACATCTGTTGAGCAACTTAAAACAGCGGCAGAAGTAAAAGACGTGAAGTCTTTCATCGACTTTAATGCTAGCCAGCTAAGTGCTGTTAATAAACTAAGCCAACAGCTTATCGAAGATGGTCAAAAGCTTACTCAACTAGGTCAAGAGTTTAAAGATAACCTAGAGACTATCTCAAACGAGACTGTTAAAGCGGCAAAAGTTTAAAGCGTTTATCAGCCTAGCTCAATTCGTATTGAGCTAGGCTGATCTGCATTATTCTATGCAATTACCACTGACAAGCTTATTTATTTCGTCATCAAGACTGTGAGTATGAGTACTCGAGAACATATGTGCCAATAAACAACGTCGACTCAAACTCTCTTTTAAAGGTTTGTTCAGCACATGCAGCGCAGCTTTTAAAGCAATGACTCGTCTGTCACACCTCCTATTAGGAAGCATAAAATGGATACCGACAATAAAGATTTTACTCAGACCATGACCGCTTGGTGGCAGTATAATCAAGATCTCTACAGTATTTTCTCTCAAAATCTTTTTAATAATAGTCCGGTTCAAAAAGCGCTCAATGAGCAAAGCGCTGAAGACTTTGGTCAGTGGGCTAAAGAGATCACTAAACAGCCAGAGCTATTCGCAAAACAACAAATTAACTGGTGGCAAGAACAATTAAAAATTGTTCAACAAACTTGGGAGCAAACGCTCAACGCATCTAGCGAAGAGGTTATTTCAACAGAGCGAGGCGACAAACGCTTTCTCGCTGACGAGTGGCAAGATAACCCTTGGTTCAGCTATATCAAACAGAGCTACTTGCTGTTTGGTCAGTCACTATTAGACTCCATTCGTCAAACACCAGGGTTAGATGAAAAGCTCAAAGAAAGGCTGGAGTTTTTTGCTCGACAAGTTATAAATTCAATTTCTCCCAGTAACTTTATTACCACAAACCCTGAATTGTTGAAATTAACCATCGAGTCTGAAGGACAAAATCTAATTAATGGACTTGAGCTATTCAAGAAAGATATGGCAAAAAGTGGGGACATGCTTAGGATCAGCATGACCAGTGAAAATGCATATGAGTTGGGTAAAGATCTTGCTACAACACCGGGCAGAGTCGTGTTCCAAAACCATTTATTTGAGCTGATCCAGTATACAGCAACAACCAAACAAGTGCACAAGACACCTTTGCTATTTGTACCGCCATATGTAAATAAGTACTACATATTAGATTTAAAAGAAGAGAATTCTTACGTAAAGTGGGCTGTAGACAATGGCCATACTGTATTTATGATTTCATGGAAAAATCCAGATCCAAGCATGGCGGAAGTGGGATTTGAAGATTATGTTGTCGATGGTGTCATAGCAGCTTTAGACGAAATAGAAAAGCAAACTGGTGAAGCTTATGTCAATGCCATTGGCTATTGCATAGCAGGTACGCTCGTTGCAACTGCCATGGCGTATTTTACTTCTAAACGTATGAAGCAAAAAATTAAAAGCGCAACTTTATTAACAACGTTATTAGACTTCTCACAACCTGGTGAGCTTGGTGTATTTGTCAACGAAGGCACTATATCAGCACTAGAAGCATATAACCTGCAAAATGGTGTCATGCATGGGCATCTATTGGGTGTCTCATTCAGTATGCTCAGAGAAAATAGCCTTTATTGGAATTATTATGTGAATAATTACCTCAAAGGCCAACCACCAATGGACTTAGACCTGCTGTACTGGAATGGCGACAGTACAAACCTAACCGCTAAGTGCCATAACTTTATGTTGCGAGACCTATATCTGGAAAATAAATTAATCGCCACAAAAGAAGTCGACGTTCGAGGCACAAAGATAGACTTGGCTAAAGTCAAACAGCCTATCTATGCTTTATCTACACGAGATGACCATATTGCTCTGTGGCAGGCCACATTTAAGGGATTCCAATATACCAGCTCTAAAACGACATTTGTATTAGGTGAGTCCGGCCATATTGCAGGTGTCATCAACCCACCTAAAGCAAATAAATACGGTTTTTGGTCGGGCCCCGCGCCACAAGGCGACGCCAATGCATGGCTTGAAAAAGCAGATCATACTAAGGGCTCTTGGTGGGGTCATTGGGCTAAATGGATAACCCAATTCACGGATGAAAAAGTACCTGCTCGCGCTGTTAAAACTAAAGCTAATCCGGGTATTTACGACGCGCCTGGGGAATATGTAAAAGCAAGGTTGTGATAATTTGAATAGGTAAAGAGTCCACTCTTTACCTATTACTTTACTGTGATGAATACTGAGTTGATAAATTAAGTATTTGACGGTCTGAAATAGCAGGAAAGTCCTCTCTTTCACTATATTTCTCGTAAAGAGACATAAATACTTTAACTTTGGCAATACTATCTAATGCACTTAAAAACTGAACACTCGTATGGTGGGTACCTGGTGTAATATTCCCTCTGCAACATGTTTGATAAATCGCTAAAAGTTTAGCTAAGTTATATTGACTACCCGCGACTTTCAACCGCTCCTCAGCCTCAATAAAAAATGCGACACCGCTCCAATAGACTCTTTGATACGCACGCAGCTGCCACATATTCTCAGCCACGTTTGATAGCCTCCCCTTAAACTTTGCCGTGGCTGCTTCACCACGGTCTAGGCCCTCAGTAACACGCTGCACAAAGTTCCTCTTGGAGAGGATACCAGCCTGTAGCATTACAATATTTTGTAAGTAGGTTGCCAACCCTTCACCTAGCCAACTATCACCATAGCCAAAAAAGGGATGATACAAATGTACAAATTCATGATACAGCGTCCAATCCACTTTTAGCTGAGTCAGTGAAGCATGTTTGTTGATATGTAAGGTAATGCCATCGTGTTCGCCACGAGATACCTCTCCCCAGGGTACCGGCTCGCTGACATGTTCATTAAGATGAATAAATACAGGTACAATAGGCTGTTGTAGGTCAGTCAGTGTCGAAGCGGTTTGCTTTAAACCATACTCCAGCCAATTTTTCACTTTTTCAACGGTGTGTTTGTTAGGTGTTTGACCGTGTTGCCACACAATCTCTATATCAGCACCGAAGACGGATAAACTAAAACTCGCTAGACATATCACAAAACCACAACGACATATTTGCCTCATATACACTCTTTGAAGCGATCAATTCAACATGCCCAATTATAGCGCCATTTGTAAGCCATCGTAGGAAGCTTCTGTATGTGAACCTTTATTAATCGTGAAGTGTTTACCACCAAAGCGGACTCTACCTCGCTTACGCTCAATGATCTGTTCAGCTAAACCTTTATCATCGACTAAATCAACAAACTGCTTGCGAGCACGGTGGATCTGTATGTTTATATGACTCTCACTTATCCCCAAGTCTTTTGAAAGCTGTGACACACTTACCCAACCTCGTTCATTTTCCTCATCAACAGCCGCTTCATCGCGCGCTTTATATCTAGCCAATAGCGCAGTTAAATAATGATGCGTTCTAATATCAAAATCTAACATTTCACCATTGTGATTTACCTTCAACTCAGTGATCTCTTCATCTAAGCTAATATCAAATACAAACTCAAGACTAGATTGATGTGCTTTGTCAATTGGCATTGTCGCTTCTTGTGAGGCAGCCTCAACCTGAAACAGATACCATAACTCATTAGCAACACATAGATTATCACTGTCAGTTAGAGATACAATTTTGCCACTCTCTAAGTGCTCATAGCACCAACAAAGCTTCTCATTGTCATAGAAAACGACTAACTCAGGGTTAGATTCTGACGGCAAGAAATGATATTTCTCTAGCGGAATAACTTCGTCCGGTTGTTCATTACAAGAAGGGATTAACAAATCTTTAGGCGGCGAAATTGAGTCAACAATAAATGTCTGCGGATGCATTTCAGAAAAGGTAATTTCATCATCCACTTTAAGGTGTATCGCTTGATTGTAGGCAATGCGTTGACCATTAAGCCATACACCATTTTTACTCAGATCACGCAGTTCCCAATCCTGACCATTATGTTCAATCACCGCATGAATACGTGAAATTTCAACGCCACTTATATGAGTATCAACAGAATAAGTCAGTCTGCCAAAGCGGTGAAACGCTTTTAAGTAGATAACATCAGAACAATCCTTTACTTTAAGCTTAGCCATGGGTTCACCTATTCCTAATTTGACACTCTATATTGCGAAAAATGATTAGAGAAAACACCCCTCTTTAATCACCTACATAGTGTAACCTCAATAACCTAACAAATACATTACGCTTCATTACACGATTAATACCCCTTTACCTATTACATGCAGTTCAATCAAGCGGTCTCTGGTAATCTCAATCAAAATTGCCTAAAGTTATCAATGGCTGCCTTAAAATAAACCATTATATAAATTATGTCGCGTCCCATGTTTGCACTACTAGTGTTTGTAATTACCCTGTGCCTACTTGTACCAGCCAGTGCAAATGGGAATGCAAAGCCGCGTGTCACAATCTTAGTAGATGATAGTTATCCACCCTATTCCTACGAAAGTAATGGCTATCTATATGGTATTTATATTGAACAAGTTAGACTTGCTGCGAGGCAGCTATCCGATCGTTACCAAGTCATTCTAGAGCCAATCCCCTGGAAACGAGGTGTAGCGGCAATGGAAAATGGCGAAGCATTTGCATTACTCCCCCCCTACATCCATAAGGATAAGCGACCTTATATTTGGCCATACTCTACTTCCCTCGGAGAAGAGGCGGTTGTTGCTTTTTGTAATCCTGGGATCACATTACAAAACATTCTTGCACGTTCACCTCAATACCCCCCAATTAACATTGGTATCAATGCTGGCTTTTTAATCCTTGATAAAGAACTCATAACAGCGAGAAAAAAGGGGTTGATTAAAATTTGGGAAAATAAAGATACACTCACCAATATCAAAAAGCTGTCCAAGTTTCGCCTAGATTGCTATGTGAACGATAGGCTGTCGACACTTATGGGGTTTGAGTCGGTAAAGCGAGAGCTTACAAATTTAAATGTCGAGCAATTTAAAGAAGACCGTATTGTATTAAGTCGTACTGCACACATAGGCTACACCAAAGATAATGGCGAGAAATTCCCATATAAATACGACTTTATTAAAAGAATGAATGAAGCATTACTGAGTGTACAACGGCAGATAAATGAATAAATGTCATTCAGTTCACTATGGTGAGAGGATACCCCGAAGGGCACCTCTCTACACGTACTAAAAGATGTGCTCTCAACGCATCCAAACTTTTATTTCAGCTAAACCATTGGACTGTAACAGTTGCAACTGAGATTCAACATTCTGACTTTGCTCAAACTCAAATGCATCCAACTCATCGTCAAATACCACAGTCCCAGCACCATCTCCACCGCTTCGCTTCACTTGATGAAGCGCAATATCGGCAAGGTTTACTGATGCTTCCCAGCCAATTACATGACCACCTAACATTTGTAGTGGATAGAATGACCAACCAACAGATACCGTCATTTTGGTTGATTTGCCATTTGGTAAAGTAAAATCAAACTCGCCGATAGCCTTGCACAACTCTTTGACATACTGGTCAACATCAGCGCATTGGAAGTCTCGTAATAGAAGTAAAAACTCATCACCACTCCAACGGGCGACATAGTCAGATCCTTGTGTCCGAGTATTAAGTAATGTCGCTAATTGTTGTAGACAGCTATCACCGCCAATAGGTCCGTTGGCATCGTTTATTTTACTGAACTTATCAATATTCAGGATCATTAATACAAGGCTCTTCCCTTGTGCCTTCAACGAGTTCGCATTACGCTGATAATGCTCAATATCCTTAGGTAACTGGTCAAATAAAAACCTGCGACTTTTCAATCCAGTCAACTCATCCGAATGACTTACTAGTTTTAACTGCGTATTCACTTTATTGAGTTTTTCATTCGCTTTTCTCAATTCAGTCGTACGCTCTGTAACCAACTCTTCTAACGCTGCTTGCTTACGCCTCTCTTGCGCTCTGAATACCCAAAATACTAGGTAGAACAAAAATATGAAGCCACACGTGATAATCAGTCTAAAAAACACTGTTTCATCAAAGCGACGCGGCAACGTGAGCTTAACCGCCTTAGAATGCGCCTCTTGCCAGTCTTCACCACGACGCTTTACTTCCAATTTAAATGTAAACTCACCGGGTGGTAAATTTGTGTAGATTGCTTCACGGCGGGCCAATGCATCGCGCCATTGGTCATCATGCCCTTCCAGTTTATATCTAAACTCAATACTTTGTGGAGCATAAAAATCAATCGCTGTGTAACGAATGGTCAAGTCTCTTTCGTTTGTATCAAGTATTATGCTCTCTACTATTTTGTTCGGTGTAAGCTCTCTCGTTGGCGTTGTGATCCCTTCAAAGCGTGGTTCAAGTTCACTGTCACTGAATAACTTTACACTTTTAGGAATACGCACCACACCTTGCAAACTGGGATATAATAAAACTTCATCAACTTCAACTACCGAGTCATGCCCAAGGCCTGTACAACATTGACTTGGCATTCCATCTAATTGGCGGTCGAAAGGGTTGATGACTTGCTCCACCTTCAGGTTCTCAATTTCTTGAGCAAACTGTTCTATTGACATGCGATATACGCCTTTCATAGAACTTACCCATATAAAATTTTGTTCTTTGTCGAAATGTAATGACAAAATAGGACCATAGGGTAACCCGTGGGAAGCATCTAATTGATACCAGTCGCCAGACTCAGTACGATAATATAACCCATCATAAAATGTGCCGACTAAAGTGGTATAATTTTCTACATGCAAGATACTGGTAACATAAGCAGTTTCTAACGATGTTTGTCCACCTATTTTTTCTATTCCTCGTTCGTTGTATTTATAAGCACCTTTGTCAGTACCAATAAAACCATAACGCGGAAAATCTACGACATAGGTAACAAACTGACTACCAAGGAAAGCATTGTAAGTGAAAGGCGTTAACCCATTATAATCGAGGCGATATAAGCCTCTACCTGTCCCGATCCAAAGTCCGCCTTGGTTAGAAGGGCTAATAGTAAATACTTGTGTCTGACGAAATTCCCGATTTGGTATGGCCAGTAACTGACCATTGTCATAAATGACCACACCACGGCCGGTGCCTAAATAAAGGCGACCATCCAAAAACTCCATATCATGGACTTCAACGCCTTTAAGTTGCGCAGGTGTAATAATTGGTTGATAATTATCATCTTGATCAAGCATACCCACCCCTTCTCGGGTGGCAACCCAGACATTACCTCTGGGTCCCATTGTCATTGCCGAAATTGCTTGTTTACCACGCAAACCAGCTTGAAAGCGCTCTACTCGACCTGAATGAGCAAGCCACAGACCTTCATTAATACTTGCCAACCATACATTGTTACTTTTGTCGATGAATAAGTCTGTAAACCAAATGCCTTGATCTAATTGAACCAAATCAACAGATTGCCACTCGCCACCACTTTCTTTATAAAGTAAACGACCATAGGTAGAGACCCATAATCCCCCTTGCTCATCACTCAAGAACTTATACACAGCGCTATTGCCAATTTCATCAAATCGACGTAGGACTTCATCAAAGTCGAGGAAAAAAGCCCCTAGTTGGGATGCCAAAAAGAGCTTGCCATCCACCCAAGCAAGATCGTGTATATTGGTTTGTGCAAGCTGTCTTGGTAGAGAGATTTTGCTTGATAACTCTAATCGCATACCATTAGAGCCAACAAATTGAGCCTCTCCTATGCGCAATAGATGGCGCTCATTAACAACCCAAATACCATCTGGAGAAGGAGCCATTTTTGTCACTGCACCAACTATCTGGCTGATGTGAGTGAGCGACAATTTACTGTCGTCTAAGTTGTTTTTATCCAACATTAAACGCTTTGCAGAAATGTAATAAAGCCCATTTGCAGCGACCCAAATATTTCCGCTGTTGTCCTCAATAATATCCTTAACATCAGCTTGAATTTTGAATTTCTGCGCTTTCATAGTTTGTGGATCTATGCGCAATACGCCTCGTCGCGTACCTACCCACAACATGCCAAAGCGATCAACCACAAGTTTATTGATCGCGTTACTTACCAAGAAGTTCGTATTTTGAGTATTAAAGTTGACGAACTGATGTCCATCGAAGCGACTCAGACCAAATTGTGTTCCGAGCCAAATATAGCCTTGCTGATCTTGCACCACACTTTTAATACTCTGTGATGGTAAATCATTTTGCATATTCCACTGTTTTACAACATAGTCGTTAATCGCTGCATTCACATTGAATACAACCGCCATAATTAACAGTAGGAAAAACTTGTGCATAGATTCCCTCTTTCTCAACTTTAATTTAGCCGCCTAGGACCCCTGTTTTAAACAAAGCTTGAATACAAATCAATGAAAAAATACCTGCCAATACATCATCGGCCATGATCCCACGACCACCATGTAACTTCTTGTCTAACATTCTAATCGGGCCAGGTTTCGCAATATCAAAAAAGCGAAACAGCAAAAAGCCCACCAACAATGACTGCCAGTTGATTGCGGCGCCTATCATCGTAATATAAAAACCAACGACTTCATCCCACACTATGGCTGGATGATCATGAACATTTACGTCGCGTGCAGTTTTGCCACAAACCCAAACACCAAAAATTGTCATGAGAATCGCGAGACTAACTTGAAACCAAATTGGTAAAGTCATCGTAGCAAATATGAAAGGTAATGCAGCTAAGGTCCCAACTGTACCTGGGGCTTTAGGCGCAAGGCCTGTACCAAACCCCAATGCAAAAAACTGATGTGGGCGTTTGAGATTGAATTTTAACGACTTATCCAAGCTCGCTCCTAATTAAAGTGTTCATAGCCAGCTTGCTCTTTAATAGAGTACTTCTCGCCATCTTTGTAAAGCTCTACAGAGCCAAGTGTATTTGTTACTTGCCCTATGCATGTTGCTTCAACACCATACTGCATTAACCTTGCTTCGACGGCACTTCTGTTATTGTCATTTACTGTAAAAAGTAATTGATAATCATCACCGTATGACAAACTCAGCATCTCTCTCAGTGCTGTGTCTTCTAACGCTCGTAAATCATCAGAAATTGGCACCTTATCGATATCGATATCAGCCCCAACCATTGAACGATCAACAATATGCTGAAGATCAGCAAGTAAGCCGTCAGAGATATCAATACAGGAAGTCGCAAGGCCTCTTAAAACCTGCCCTGCCGCAACGTGAGGTTTTGGATAGTGTAGCTTTTCGACTACGCGCTTATGTTGCTCAGAACTGAGTTCAATGCCGCGTTTACGCGACTCAATCGCTAAAGCAGCGTCACCTACAGGCCCAGTAATATATATCCAATCGCCAACGTTGGCACCAGAACGTGTTAAAGATTTACCCTTTGGAATGATGCCTTTGGCGCAAATCGTGATGGTTAAAGGTCCTTGTGTGGTGTCTCCACCTATCAGCTGCACATTGTAGTATTCAGCAATTTCGTGCAACCCTTCGGTAAACTCCTCCAACCAAGCCATATCTACATTAGGTAAAGTGAGTCCAATAGATATCCATGTGGGCTCAGCCCCCATTGCGGCAAGATCACTGAGGTTTACCGCTAACACGCGATGACCTAACGCTCTGGCAGGAATGTCGGAGAAAAAGTGTACACCTTCAACTAAGGTGTCTGTGGTTACTGCAAGTTGACAGTTCTCGGGAATATCAACAACAGCACAATCATCACCAATACCAACGGCAACATCACGGCGAGTTATGCCTCTGCCTTTGAAGTAATGATTAATTAACTCAAATTCCTTCATACATTAAAAAAGCCGGCCAACGCCGGCTCTCCTCATGATTCTGCTTATTTGCGGATTTTCTTAACTGCTTTGTCCAACACGCCATTTACAAATTTATGGCTGTCTTCTGCACCAAACATTTTGGCCAGTTCAATCCCTTCGTTGATAGCCACTTTATATGGCACATCTTCACGGAACTTAAGCTCATACGCACTGACGCGTAAAGTCGCTAATTCAACCATATCTAAGTCGTCAAATGGACGAGATAGGTGAGGCTGAATCGCTTCATCCAACTGTTTATGGTTTACTGCAACACCACGTGCTAAATCTTTAAAATACTCCACATCTACTTTTGATACGTCGTTTTCGATTAGCATTTGCTGTTCAATATCAGCAATAGGGTTGCCACTTAACTGCCATGAGTAGACAGCTTGCAATGCAAGCACACGCGCTTTACGTCTAGCTGCTGGTTTCACTTAGATTCCTCTTAAATTTGCTCAAGTACGTTAACCATTTCTAGAGCACCAAGTGCAGCTTCGCCACCCTTGTTACCCATTTTAGTTCCCGCACGTTCGATAGCTTGCTCAATACTTTCTGTCGTCAATACACCAAAAGCAACTGGAATATCGTAGTCTAATGAAACGCATGCTAGTCCTTTATTAGATTCGTTAGCAACCAAATCAAAGTGTGGTGTACCACCACGAATAATAACGCCTAGCGCGATAATAGCATCATGCTCTTTTTTCATTGCAACACGTTTAGCTGCAAGAGGTAACTCAACTGCACCTGGCACATATACCACTGTGATGTCTTCATCTTTTACGCCGCCTGTGCGTTTAAGTTCATCTACTGCACCTTCTAGTAAGCTGCTGCCGATGAAATCGTTAAAACGAGAAATGACAATGGCAAATTTTTTACCTGGTGCGAACTTGTTACCTTCAATTATTTTCATTAGATGATTCCTGATCAGTATTAGCAATAGCCAAATTGACGCGCATAATAGCACATCTTAAAGAAAAACACCTACTGTCCAACCAGACAGTAGGTGTAAAAAGTGATGACCGAGATTATTTCGGCTCTACATAATCGACAACTTCTAAGTGGAAGCCCGAAAGTGCGTGATATTTCTTCGGCAAACTCATAAGGCGCATTTTCTGAATGCCTAAGTCAGCTAGAATTTGAGAGCCCACGCCAACTGTACGAGAAGTCCCTTGAAACTTACGGTAATTGATTTTTTCACCTTGGTCTTCGGCAGCAAATGCCTTAACTAACTGTTCTAAATCTTCAGTTTGCTCGCTCTTACCTAAAATAACTAGCGCCCCTTCATTTTCAGAAATGTGCTTCATTGCGCCATGAAGTGTCCAGCTACGATCTGCACTTCTATCAGACAATAAAATATCATTAAAGGTGCTTTGTAAATGAACACGTACTAGCGTTGGTTCATTTTCTTTCACTTCGCCTTTAAGAAGCACATAGTGAAGTTGATTATCGATAGTGTCTTTATATGTAACTAAATCAAACTCACCAAACTCTGTTGGTAACTTACACTTAGCTACTCTTTCTATCGTAGTTTCGTTCAAGTTCCTATATTCAATTAAATCAGCAATAGTACCAATTTTAATATTGTGTTCTTTTGCAAATACCTCTAGTTCAGGGCGCCTTGCCATCGTGCCATCAGGGTTTAAGATCTCTACAATCACTGATGAAGGCTCAAGGCCTGCCAAACGAGCCAAATCACAACCCGCCTCAGTATGACCCGCTCGAGTCAAGACACCACCTGGTTGCGCCATAATAGGGAAAATATGACCCGGCTGAACAATATCTTCAGGCACCGCGCCTTTAGCAACTGCGGCTTGCACTGTTCTTGCCCTATCTGCTGCTGAGATACCCGTTGTTACACCTTTAGCCGCTTCAATTGACATTGTAAAGTTAGTAGAAAACTGAGCGCCGTTATTTCTAACCATTAGCGGAAGGTCGAGTTGCTGACATCTCTCTTGCGTCATAGTTAAGCAAATAAGGCCACGGCCATAGGTCGCCATAAAATTAATCGCTTCGGACGTGATATGCTCTGCCGCGATGATTAAGTCGCCTTCATTTTCTCGATCTTCATCGTCCATCAAGATAACCATTTTACCGGCTTTAATGTCTTCGATGATTTCTTTTGCGCTGTTTAAGCTCATAATTTTCCCATTAATTACTTTGTTTGAATGGCCAATTACTTAATAAAGCCAGCTTGCGCCAACAAACTGGTTGTGAGAGTCGATTCACTTGGCGCGCTTTGATTGCCTTGCACTAAACGCTCCAAATATCTAGCAATTTGATCAACTTCTAAATTCACCAAAGTGCCAACTTTAAAGTCTGCTATTGTTGTTTCTTGTGCTGTGTGAGGCACGATGGTAAGTTTAAACTTACTTTCTTCAATGGCATTGACAGTCAAACTGATCCCATCAATAGCCACCGAACCCTTATATGGAATATACTTCAACAATTCGCGAGGCGCCGATAGCCAATAATCAGTTGCGCGAGCGTTGGCCTCAACGGCTACAATGCTTGCAATACCATCCACGTGACCTGATACTAAGTGTCCACCAAGGCGAGATATTGGCTGCAGCGCTTTTTCCAAGTTAACCTTTTGACCAACTTTATATTCGCCAAATCGGGTAAGCGACAAAGTTTCATTTGATACGTCAGCCCTAAAGCCATCATTGAACTTTTCTACTACAGTCAAACACACACCATTTGTTGCAATACTGTCCCCAAGCGCGACATCAGACATATCCAAATTTTGCGATTGCACTTTAACGCTCAAATCGCCTTGCTTTAAGGTCAGTTCGGTCAATGTGCCGGTTGCTTCAATAATACCTGTAAACATATTTACTCTTATTTCTTGATCGCACTAATGCGGATATCTGTGCCAACTTGGACACTCTCAATTATTTCTAGTTCGGGAATTTGATCCATCTCGGTCAATACCGAGCTGTTAAACAATCCTCTACCACCTTCACCAATAATTTTGGGTGCCATGTATATGATATATTCATCTATTAAATTTTGTTGATGCATTGCACCACACAAAGTAGCACCGGCTTCCAACCATACTTGGTTAAAGTTTTGCGCTGCCAAAAATATCATCGCAGCATGTAAATCTAATTTACCTGCTACCTCAGGCAAGCAGACTTGCTCTACGAAATGAGGCCATTGATGCTGATTATCAAGTTTGGTACGTAAAATAATGATTTTAGAGTCATGACTAAATAATTTTAGCGTCGGGTGTAACCGATTTTGAGTATCAATAATTACACGGACAGGCTGGCGCAATTGAGTCAGTAACTCTACTTTACCACAATCACTAAATTCATCGGCCCGCACATTTAGTTTAGCATCGTCAACCAATACCGTATCTGCACCGGATAAAATTGCACAGCTCTGTGCACGAAAGCTTTGTACATCTTGTCTAGCCTGGGGCCCAGTGATCCACTTACTCTGTCCATTTTGTAGTGCTGTTTTTCCATCCAAGCTAGCTGCAAGCTTTGCAATAACGTAAGGCTTACCGGTTTCCATTCTTTTTAGAAACCCTTTATTCAACGCACGCGCAGCGCCTTCCATTAATCCAAAAGCAGTTTCAATGCCCGCTTCTTCGAGCATTCTAAGGCCATTGCCAGCAACTTGTGGGTTGGGGTCAACCATGGCACACACAACTCTTGCTACACCAGCATCAATTAAGCCTTTTGCACAAGGCGGTGTACGACCATAATGGCTGCATGGCTCCAGCGTTACGTAGGCTGTGGCACCTTGAGTATTGCCAGCAGCTTCTCTGAGTGCATGCACCTCAGCATGAGGACCACCTGCTTGGATATGAAAACCCTTACCAATGATCTCGCCCTCTTTAACAATAACGCAGCCTACATTGGGATTTGGTGTTGTTGTGTATTGCCCTTGCTTTGCAAGTTCAATGGCCATTGCCATATAGTTATGATCAACCTGCGTAAAGTCCATTAATCACCCAATCTTGCGATTTCTTCACCAAACTCTTTAATGTCTTCAAAACTGCGATAAACAGAAGCAAATCGAACGTACGCAACTTTATCGAGTTTTTTTAGTGCCTCCATAATGCATTCGCCGATCATTTTACTATTCACTTCGCGCTCACCAGTTGAGCGGATCTGTGATTTGATTTGATGAACAACCTCTTCAACTTGTTCTGTACTGACGGGGCGCTTTTCTAACGCACGATGTAAACCATTGAGCAACTTATCTTCGTTAAAGGGCTCTCGCGTGCCATCTTGTTTAATCACTCTGGGCATTAATAGTTCTGCCCCTTCAAACGTGGTGAAACGCTCATGACAAACTATACACTCGCGACGGCGTCGTACTTGATGACCTGAAGCCACCAAACGCGAATCAATAACTTTAGTATCTTTTGCCGTACAAAAAGGACAATGCATATATTCTCACTGTTGGGTAATATTTTTATATGCTGCGTTTAATTATCTTCGAAACCAAAACATAACTGGTGCATGCGTTTAAAACGCAAAAGTAAGAGATAACAAAAAGGCCGCATAAAAGCGGCCTTTATAATATCAAAAATAACGCAAATTGTGAGTTTAATTATGCGTAAACAGGTAATTTAGCACAGATAGCTTTTACCTTTTCTTTCACTTCTGCCTGAACTGATTCATCGTTGATGTTATCTAAAACATCACAGATCCAACCAGCTAACTCACCTGCTTCAGCTTCTTTGAAACCACGACGTGTGATAGCCGGAGAACCAATACGAAGACCTGATGTTACAAACGGTGAACGAGGGTCATTTGGTACTGAGTTTTTATTAACCGTGATGTTTGCACGACCAAGCGCTGCATCTGCATCTTTACCTGTGATGTCTTTATCGATTAGGTCAAGCAAGAACAGGTGGTTGTCTGTTTTACCAGAAACAACTTTATAACCACGCTCTTGAAGTACAGCAACCATCGCTTGTGCATTTTTAACGACTTGAGTTTGGTATGTTTTAAACTCTGGCTCTAGTGCTTCTTTGAATGCAACCGCTTTTGCAGCGATAACGTGACATAATGGGCCACCTTGACCACCAGGGAATACAGCACTGTTTAACTTTTTATAAACGTCTTCGTCACCACATGCTGAAACAATCAAACCACCACGAGGGCCAGCCAATGTTTTGTGCGTAGTTGTAGTTACAACATGCGCATGAGGCACAGGGTTAGGGTATACACCTGCCGCAACTAGGCCAGCTACGTGAGCCATATCAACAAGTAAGTATGCGCCAACTTTATCCGCGATTTCACGGAACTTAGCCCAGTCAACGATACCTGAGTATGCAGAAAAACCACCAATGATCATTTTTGGCTTGTGCTCTAGCGCTAAAGCTTCAACTTGTGCGTAATCAATTTCGCCTGTTTCTTCATTCAGACCATACTGAATCGCGTTGTAAGTCTTACCAGAGAAGTTAACGTGAGAACCATGAGTTAAGTGACCACCATGTGCAAGGCTCATACCTAGAACAGTGTCATGTGGTTGAAGAAGGGCTTGGAAAACCGCAGCATTAGCCTGTGAACCAGCGTGCGGCTGTACGTTTGCATAATCGGCACCGAATAGCTCACATGCACGGTCAATAGCTAGTTGCTCAACCACATCTACGTGCTCACAACCGCCATAATAACGCTTGCCAGGGTAACCTTCTGCGTACTTGTTTGTAAGTTGTGACCCTTGAGCCTCTAAAACACGCGGGCTACAGTAGTTTTCAGATGCGATAAGCTCGATGTGCTCTTCTTGACGAGTCGTTTCAGACTGGATCGCGTTAAATAATTCAGGGTCAAAATCTGCAATATTCATGTTACGTTCTAACATGGTTTCTCCTAGGTGCACGTATGATTAAATTTACCGAATGCAATTGTACGCAATTTACATCCAATTGCCTACGAAATCTGCGTGGCTCTATTTAAGCAAGGATTGAATTTATTTCACAGTGTTTCTGGGATGATATTTTTTTATTTAAATATAAAAAATATTTATATGAATTGATTAGATCATTTAAAATTAAAATGTGCATACATTCACCCTTCATCAATGAATGTATGCACAAGCGTAAAAAACAAGAAACTAAACTAGCCTAATTTTTCAAATAGGCGCCGCTTAAGCCCCTCGTAGTCGGCTGAGATGCATTCAGCTAGGCAAGGCTTATTCAGCGCATCTGAAAGTACTTTAGGCATGTCAAGTTGTTGTTCTAAAACACCTTCAACAGATTCTTTGAATTTAGCCGGATGAGCCGTCGCTAAAAAGATCCCGATTTCATGGGAAGATTTATTGATTTGCAAGCCTTCATAAGCAATTGCAGTGTGCGGCTCTGCTACATAACCTTGCTTGTTGATTTGTTTCATCACTTCTTGAGTACGAGATTCAGACACGGAACATGAATAAAAATCATCTTTATCGAATACTCCTCTTTTAAGCATACTCTCAACACGAGGCCAGTTATTAGGTTTACTCACATCCATCGCATTGGACAAAGACTCTAAAGTTGCGTTCGGTGACCAATTGCCTGTCGCTATGTAACGCGGTACTGTGTCATTCTGATTCGTCGTAGCACTTAGCTTTTTAATCGGCAAACCAATTGCAGCTGCAATCATTGCAGCACAGACATTACCAAAATTACCACTGGGTACAGATACATGCACTTGCTCTCGTTGAGACTGAGATAACTGTGCGAAAGCTTCGAAGTAATAACATACTTGCGCCAACAAACGACTGATGTTAATTGAATTGGCCGAGTTCAGGCCCAACTTAGACTTAACTTCTTCATCTAAAAAAGCTTGTTTTACCAGTGCCTGGCAGTCGTCAAAACTGCCTTCCACGGCATAACAATGAATATTATTACCAAGCGTTGTGAATAACTTTTGTTGTGCCAGCGAAATTTTGCCTTGCGGGTATAAAATTACTACGTCTACGTTTTCTTTACCGTAAAATGCATGGGCAACCGCTGCGCCAGTATCTCCACTGGTCGCTGTTAAAATCGTAACCCGCTCGCCTTGACTAAATAAGCCAATGCACTCAGACATAAAGCGCCCGCCGAAATCTTTAAACGCCAGTGTCGGACCATGAAATAGCTCTAAACAATACGTATTCTTTTCAATTTCAACCATTGGCGCCGGAAAATTAAATGCGCTATTCACCATTTCATCAAGCGTATCACTTGGCAGCTCATCACCGATTAAATGCTGTAAAATTTTACTACTGCGGGCTTTAAATGGCATCGCTAACAACGCATCAACATTTTCAATTGCTGCTAATTTCTCTGGAAAAAACACGCCTTGATTACGCCCTAGGCCAATTTTCACCGCTTCTGTAAATGAAACCTGCTGCTCAGGCTCCATAAGATTAACTAAATTCATTTTTAATTCCTTAAACCAGTTCTCTAGTGCCCAGACTGTCTATTTTACAAATATGACTAAACCCTTGTCCGTTCAAGTAGTGTGACTGCAGCCAGTGTTGACACTTTTGCGCAATCTCTAATGAATGACACAGCGCAAAAAGCGTCGGACCAGCGCCAGATATGCTGACCACACTGGCGCCCAACTCAGGTAAACTCAGTTTTGCCTCTTCAAATCCTTCAATAAGTGGCGAACGACTTGGTTCTGCCAGATTATCTCGCATGAGCGCAACAGCCTCATCAAATCGATTCAACTGCAGCAAAGCACAAAATGAGGACATTCTCTGGGCAAACTCAACACTTTCACTTAATGTAAGCGTCGCAGGTAAAACCGCCCTCGCTTTAGCTGTATTCAATGCAAACCCGGGATATGCCACAACAACATACCAGTTCGGGTCAATCGGTAATGCCAGTGCTCTGTCTGGCACTAATTCCGCTGTAAGTTGTAACCCACCCAAATAACATGGCGTAATATTGTCATAATGACGTGCGCCACTCACTTTTGCCTCAAAGTCCGCCATCAGTTCAATCATTTGTGACTGCGACAACTTAGTGTCAGCAAACGCGTTCAGTGCCGCAAAGGTTGCGACAACAGAGCATGCACTGGATCCAAGCCCTGAACCAACCGGCAGTTTTTTCTCTAATCTCAAAAAAACACTGGGCATATCAGGCTTCACTTGCGCCCGAAAATGCGCTAAACATTGAAATGCTAAATTTTCTTGTGGGTCTGATGGGAGCTTGTGCGCGTACTCACCGATACACTCAAAACTATCTTTATCAGCATCTTGAATATGAACGACATCCCCTAATAATTGCTCATCAATCGGCGTGATTGCCGCACCAAGTGAATCAAACCCAACACAGAAATTACCAATAGACGCAGGTGCATAAAATTTTCTCATAGTGCCTTCCTCTAACGAGATAGTGTTTTCAAAATATCAGCAAACACACCTGCCGCAGTCACCTCAGCACCTGCACCATAGCCCCGAATCACAAAAGGTTTCGGCTGATAATATTGACTTAAAATAGCCAAGGCATTTTCCCCATCACGAATATCATATAGCGCATGTTCAGCATCGACCGCCTCGATCCCCACACGGCATACTCCGTCTTTAATGCTGCCGACATACCGTAATTTTTTTCCTTCACTGGCAGCACTTTGAACGCGATCCGCAAAGGCCGCATCTAACTCAGGCAATTGCGTCATAAAGTCTTCTACGGAAGTACCTGCTGCAAACTGCTCCGGTACCACAGGCTCAACTTGAATATCACTCAACTCCAGTGCCAATCCAGCCTCACGAGCAATGATCAGTAGTTTCCTAGCGACATCGGTACCAGATAAATCATCTCTTGGGTCCGGCTCAGTAAACCCATTTTGCTTCGCTTGAGTCGTCGCTTCAGACAGACTCAGTCCATCCTCTATCGCGCCAAACATGTACGATAAAGAGCCAGACAAAATACCGCTGAAAGACAATAACTCATCTCCAGCCCCGAATAACAACTGCAAATTATCTAATACAGGTAAACCCGCGCCCACGTTTGTTTCATACAAGAACTTACGCCCTGATGACTGAGCAGCCTGCTGTAATGCACGATAATAAGCCATATTACCAGTGTTGGCTTTTTTATTAGCCGCAACAACATGAAAACCTGCCTTCAAGAAGTCTGCATACTGGTCTGCCAATTGCTCAGATGAGCTGCAATCTACAATGACCGGGTTGATGAGATGGTTACGCTTTACAAATTGCTCAAGTTGATTGAGAGAAAATGCCGTACTTGATTGCGAAAGCGCACTTTCCCATTGGTCAAATACCACGCCATCTTTACTTAAGACGCATTGGCGCGAATTAGCAACACCATATAAGTTAAGTTTTATGTTGCGGTTTGCAAGCCACGCCTGCTGCTTTTCTAACTGCTTAATCAGCTCTTTGCCGACTAAACCACAGCCGAGTAAAAAGACGTCTATGGATGGTACATGAGTGAAAAAGTTCTCATGACATACCTTCATCGCATCTTTACATAGGTCTCCAGATATCACCGCAGAAATTGCACTTTCGGTTGAGTCTTGCGCGATTGCAACAACATTGACCTGCGCCTGTGACAGTGAAGCAAAGAATTTAGCGGCAAGGCCTTTGTGCGATTTCATGTTGTCGCCTACCAAAGTTACAATGGCGAGCTCTTTTCTTACTTCTACTGGTTCAATCAACCCAGCCTGAGTTTCCAATTCAAAAGCGGCTTCTAACGCATTCAATGCGAGTGATAGATCCTGTTCATAGACACAGAAGCTTATACTAAATTCACAGGATGACTGAGTAATGAGTACGATTGAGACATTATCATTGGCCAGCGCCCCAAACACCCTCGCTGCCATACCTACTTTACCCTTCATGCCTGGACCTGAAACTGTCAGCATAGCAAGGTCGTCTAAACTAGATAAAGCTTTAACAGGTGCGTCTCCCGTTCCCTGAGAAGAAATCAATGAACCAGGTACATCTGGATCATGCGTATTTTTAATTTCACACGGTACATTCGCTTTCGCACACGGCAAAATAGTTTTTGGATGTAACACTTTCGCACCAAAGTAAGCGAGCTCCATCGCTTCTTTATAAGATAAGCGATCAACCTTTGTTGCTTTCTTGATTAGCCTTGGATCTGCACTGTACACACCGTCAACATCTGTCCATATTTGGCAGATATCCGCATTGAGGCTTGCTGCTATCACCGCAGCAGAATAATCAGATCCATTGCGACCTAGTGTGGTTAATTCACCTGATGCATTGCTCCCAGTAAAGCCTGCCATGATATAAATGCCAGCTTCCGCAATATCTATTTGTTTATTAACAGCGTTTCGCGTGCTTTCCAGTTCTACCTCAGAGTCTAAATACTCGGAACGCGTTTTAATACACTCTGTTGCATCTAACCCTTTCGCACCACACACTTTTAACATAGTGACCATCAAGGACACACTGATCCTTTCGCCAAAGCTAATGACGAACGCATTCACCGATGCGGGGCATTGCTTTAACAGCTTAACGCCGTCTAATTTATCACGAAGCAAGCTCAATGACGGCCAGTTAATTACGTCACCATATTGAGCCTCAACTTCATGCTTAAGCGCCGCACTGCGAGACGCAAAGGCATCCCATTGCTGGGTAAAGTCTTCACCTGCTTGTGCATGCTCTGCCAATGACACCAAGCTGTCTGTCATACCACCTGGGGCTGATAACACAACAACTGCTTTCTCACTGCCATAATTGAGAATGAGAGACCGAACTCGCTCCAAACATGCCATGTCAGCAAGAGATGAGCCTCCAAACTTTAAAACTCGCATAATTACTTTTTCCTCATTCCTAAACCAAAAAAGGCCTGTGCTCTCGGTGAGCACAGGCCTTTTTTAAATATGCACGGACCTATGCCACTATCCAGTAAGGATGGTGGTCGTAATAATAATCGTCGCGTTACATGTAATTGGGTTCATGGTTTGTACGTTAACCTAAATAAAATTTGCTTATAAATTGTCTACGTGATTTAGATTGCCCGATTTACAGTCAAACTGTCAAGACGATAAGTAAAAATTAAATATGCAAAATGTTCAAGATACATACAGAGAAGTGCAAAGCTTATCTAACGGATACCGTATTCACTGAGTAGAGAGAGCAATTGTTCAGACTTGACAGGCTTTTCAAGAAATTTCAATGCACCAAGCTGCGCTACTCTCACTTTCATTTGATCTTGAATATCCGCAGAAATAACCACCACATAGGTTTCTATTTTATTTGCCTTAATCGCTTCAAGCACGCCTATGCCGTCCAAAATAGGCATGGTAAGGTCTAAACACAACAAGTCAATTTGCGAATTTTGCAATATTTCAACAGCTTCTTGGCCGTTTTTAGCCTGACTAATCTCAACATCTAGGTTGGAGCTCAAGCAACGCACAACTTGTTTACGTGCGACAGTAGAATCGTCGCACACTAACACGGAATAGCTCATAAGAAGGTAAATCTTTATTGTTCTAGTAACAAATAAACGTTATTGTTGTCCTAATCTTATAACACAATAATCAACATCCAGTAAGTTTTTTATATTCACTTATATGTTGTAAAGATAGCAAGATAAACATTTATTTTTAGCCATTTATTGGCTAACTTTAAGTTTAATATGCGTGCTATAACATGGTCGTCAGGAGCTAAGAACACTCCATGCTACAGAAAAGTCTGTCGAAAAAACTACTTACAAACGTTCTGTCAGTTTACTTTCTACTAACGTTCGTTGTCACTTGTGGACAAGTTGTCGCTGAGTATGTCAATACCAAAGACTATATCCGTAACGAACTGACTATGTTACAAAAAACATTTAGCCGAAGTCTGACACGCGCGATTTGGGAATTAAACACCAAACAAACGGTTACAACAGCAGAAGGCTTACTCGCGATCCCGATGATAGAAGGGATCATTGTACGAGACGACAGTGGTGAAATAATTTCTCAACTTGGCCGTTCGCTCAACATTCATGAACTCTACAGCCAACAACTTGTGCAAGACGAAGCCTTAATTGAAGATACGCCATCTGGGCTATTTGGATATACTTTTCCTTTGATTTTCGAGTTTTCAGGCCGGGCCACACAAGTGGGTGATGTCACGCTATTTTCTAGCCGAGAAGTGGTGTTTAGCCGCATTATGATCTCTATCTACTTTTTGATAGGGAATGCCATGGTCAAGACGACATTCTTGATTATTTTGTTTTTACTTGCATTTAGAAAGCTCCTTACCGAGCCCTTAACCGACTTAACCGAGCAAATTGAAGATTTCGAAGTTGATAACATAGACGGTCATAAAATAGACATCGATACTACCGAGCGCAACGAACTTAAAGTAATGGAAGAAGCGTTCAACAAATTAATTGATAAAGTAGCTGAGTATCGCAAACAGCTAGATCAGACTCAAAAAGAGCTCATTATAAGTAATGAAAAATTAGATCAGCATAATATTCAACTCGAGCAAGAAGTTGCTCGGAAAACCTCAAACCTCAGTCAAGCTATGATGGATCTGCAACAACAAAAATATGAACTTGAAAAGCAAAAACTCACGTTGACAGAAGAAATCGATTTGAGGCGTCAAACAGAAGAAGAGCTGTTAACGAAGCAAAATGAGCTAGAGAAGTATGTTGAAGAACTTAACATGGCACAAGAGCGCTTGGTTGGCTCTGAAAAAATGGCAGCGTTAGGTGGTCTGGTAGCCGGTATAACACATGATATCAATACCCCTGTTGGAATAGGTGTTACAGCCACATCTTTTTTACAAGAACGTTTAGATCAATTAGAGGCGGCTTACAAAGAAAAAACCCTATCACCAAAAGCACTTGAAGAATTTATGCATGAAGCAAAGCAAAGCGCCAGCCTGTTGACCAATAACTTAGCAAGAGCATCTGAGCTGGTGGCAAGCTTTAAGCAAATTGCCGTCGACCAAGCAAGTGAAGCGGTAAGGACGATTAACTTCCAACAATATTTAGAGGAAGTGCTGCGTTCACTGCATCCAAAATTAAAAAAGACAGCTCATGAAGTCAATATTGATTGCCCGGCGGACCTCACACTGAACTTGCCGGCAGGGGCAATTAGCCAGATCTTTACAAACCTCATTATGAACTCACTGATCCATGGTTTTGAGGGGATAAATAAAGGCACCATAAATATTCAAATCACAGACGATAATGACGATGTTAGGATTGTATATAAAGACAATGGTAAAGGGGTATCAGCGGCTCAGTTAGAAAAGCTTTTTGACCCGTTCTTTACAACTAAACGAGACCAAGGTGGCAGTGGTTTAGGCACACATATTACCTTTAATCTTGTAAAGCAAACACTCAACGGTGATATCGAAGTGAGCTCAGAAGAAGGGCAAGGTTTAACATACCATATTCGTTTCCCCAAAGAGATGAAAGCGCAGCAAGCAATGTTTAGCTAATGACTTCTGTTTTAGACGTGAACAAGCTTCTCTGCTCACGTCTCATCGCATAAGTGCTATAAAGTACCAATCTTACCCATTTTAGCTTTGCCCGACCCACAGTAGGTTTGTTATGATGCAATTCGATTTTTCACTTGGATATTTGAATATATGTGGTTCAGCAACCTAATCTGTTACCGTTTTAAACAAGATGTTTCGTACACACAAGAAGACTTTGAAAAGGCACTCGAGCAAGACATATTTCGCGCTTGTGGTAGCCAAGATATGAGCACCTTTGGTTGGGTAAACGCATTAGGGAAGCACGGCCAAACTCTTTCTCACTTCTCTCAAAACAGTATTTTATTGTGTGCGAAGCGTGAAGAAAAAGTCCTTCCTGCAGCGGTTATCAATGATATGGTTGCTGAAAAGGTAGAGCTTATTGAGCGCGAAGAAAACCGCCCAGTTAAGAAGAAAGAAAAAGATGAGTTAAAAGAAAATATTCTGGCGACCTTACTTCCTCAGGCGTTTAAAAAATCCAGTTTACAATTTGCATTTATTGACCAAGAAAGTGGTTGGGTGATTGTGAATAGCGCAAGCTTTAACAAAGCTGAAGAAATGATGGCTTTACTACGTAAATCTCTAGGTACACTGCCTATCGTTCCGGCGTTTGCAAATTATGACTTGGACGTATTTTTAACTGATTGGTTAACTAAATTTGAGGCACCTGAAGGGTTTGCAATTGGTAATGATGCAGAGCTACAAGATGCTACTGATGAAGGCGCTCAAGTCAAGTTAAAGCAGCATGACCTTGCCAGTGATGAAATAAAGCTGCATTTGGAAAATGGTAAACGCGTTACAAAACTGGCGCTTGACTGGAAAGAACGTGTTCAGTTTTTATTACAAAATGATGGTTCAATCAAGCGCGTCAGCTACAACGATGCATTAAAAGAGCAAAACGCAGATATTCCAAAAGAAGATCTAGCAATAAAACTAGATGCAGACTTTATCCTTGTCTCTGAAGAAGTCAAAGAGCTTCTAGAAGACCTCACCAGAGAATTAGGCGACAAAGACGACCTATAAAAAGAAAAAAGGGCCTATTGTCAAATGGCCCTTTTTTACTATTCATCATTTCTTAAGCAAACATCGATTTCACATCTGTCAGTAAGTCTAAATAGGCATCATCAGTAAACATGTCTATAGAGCGAAGTACACCTTTTTCCTCGTAAACTCCCAGCGCAGCCGCCTTATCTGACACTTGTAAAATACCCTCAACAATGGCACCCGCTCGAATAAAATCAACGTAGCAAACGTGCTCTGGCTTATAATTAGGGTTAGCCCAACTCTCTGCAACCTCAACAAAGTCATCTGTAAAGCCCCATTCGCGCATAATCGCACCACCAATACGTCCAGCTAACTTCTGTATTGCATGTGCTAAGAAGCTTGGATTGGCAAATACTTCCGGGTGTTTTTCAGCTTCTGTTAAAATCGGCAACACGCCGATGTTAAAGACCAAAGAAGCAAGTGTAATAGTATCTTTATTCAAAGAGGTATGTTTGTTTAAACGAAGATAAAACTCCATCGTAGAGATAGCCTGACACGCAACCTTTAAAGTTTTCTGCCACGCTTTGTCCATATAGGTTTTAATTAGCTTATTGTTTGAAACGAACAACTGCTCCATCGCCATCGCTGTCGCGATATTTTTTATTTGCCGTAAGCCAATCCGCGTCACCGCTTGGTTCAGCGTATTTACTTTAATCGAACGTCCCATAAACCCACTGTTCGCGACTTTAATCATGCGCGCGGCTAAAGCAGGATCGTGTGAAATGACATCCGCCATTTGTAACAAGTTGACTTCAGGATCGTCAGCTGCTTGACGGACTCGAACTGCGACCTCAGGGAGCGTAGGTAATACAAGTGTGTCATTATTGATTTTATCGACAAGAATCGTAAGTAATGCGTTTTCTGTAGACATATGGTCAAAGTCCTTTAAATTCGCCACTTAACTATGGCCTTATAATTTTTACTGCTTTAAGTATTGTCTAACTTCTCGATAAAGTTAAGAAAAGTATAAAAATTATTCTGAGTAATTACACGCAAACAAATACTTTGTTTGAACCGTTTGCTCAATTAATATTTTTTGAGCATCATAGATGCCTCACAATCATAATAACTAAAATCTCAAGGGTAAATGATGAAACTTTCTAAACTGTCCAGTGCAATGCTCGTCACTTCAGGTCTGCTAGTAAGTGCATGCTCTCAACAAGCATCAGACGCACCAAAAACCAATCAAGCAGAAACGCAAGCACCAGTCACATATACACTACAGCATATTGATAAGCAACGACTCAATATCTATACCCCTGTTACCTTAACAAGTGACTTGAGTCACCTTAATGACAACCAAAAAAAGATGATCTCCTTGCTGATTGATGCATCGAAAATAATGGATGATTTATTTTGGAAACAAGCATTCGGTCAAAACAAAGACACCTTTCTCGCTGGGATACAAGATGAACAAGTGCGTCAATTTGCCAACATAAACTATGGGCCTTGGGATCGCTTAAATGGCGACAAAGTCTTCCTTAGCGGATTTTCTGAAAAAGCACCTGGTGCGCAATTTTATCCACATGACATCACCAAAGATGAGCTAAACCAGTCAGAGTTTAAAGATAAGCAAGGCCTCTACTCTATGGTGAAACGAGATGAACAAGGACAATTATACGCTGTGCCCTACGCGACTGAGTTTAGAGCAGAGCTCGAACAAGCTGCGCAACTTCTCAGAGATGCAAGTTCACTGGCAGTTGATAAGCAATTTGCTCACTACTTAAACTTGCGCGCAGATGCCTTATTAAACAATAGTTACCAGCCTTCTGATTTTGCATGGATGGATATGAAGAATAACCCCATTGATGTCGTTATTGGCCCTATTGAAACATACGAAGATCAATTATTTGGTTATCGTAGCGCATTTGAGTCCTATGTTTTAATTAAGGATTTGGCTTGGAGTGAACGCCTTACTAAATTCGCAGCATTCTTACCGGAGCTTCAAACAGGCCTACCTGTTGCACAGCAATACAAACAAGAAGTCCCAGGCTCTGATGCAGACCTCAATGCATACGATGTGGTTTACTACGCTGGGCACTCAAATGCAGGCAGCAAAACGATAGCCATTAACCTACCTAATGATGAACAGGTTCAGTTAGAAAAAGGTACGCGTCGACTCCAACTTAAAAATGCCATGCGCGCAAAGTTCGACAAAATTTTAGTCCCTATCGCAGACGAGTTAATTGTACCAGAACAACGTAAACACATTACCTTTAACGCATTTTTTGCCAATACCATGTTTCACGAAGTCGCCCATGGCCTAGGCATCAAAAATACCATCACAGGAAAAGGCACCGTGCGCCAATCTTTGCAAGAGCATGCTAGTGCGATAGAAGAAGGCAAAGCCGATATCCTCGGATTATATATGGTTGAACAGCTCTTGAAAAAAGGTGAAATCACAGAAGGGACATTAGAAGACTATTATGTCACCTTTATGGCTGGGATTTTCCGTTCAGTGCGTTTTGGTGCATCAAGTGCCCACGGAAAAGCAAATATGATCCGGTTTAATTTCTTTGAACAAGAAGGGGCGTTCTCTAAAAACGAGCAAGGCCTTTATCAAGTAAATATGGATAAAATGGGTGCTGCAATGGAAAAGCTATCAAACCTTATTCTAACATTACAAGGCGATGGCGATTACCACAAAGTCGACCAACTCATAGCAACACATGGGGATATAAAAGCGGCCCTGCAAGCCGATTTAGATAAACTTGCGAATGCAAACATTCCTGTCGATGTCACATTCAAACAAGGTAAAACGATATTAGGCCTATAGTTTTTAAAGGCGCTACAGTGCGAGCGCCTTTTTCAATTCTACCAGTTGTTCGTGCGTGTATGGCACGGTAGGGTGTAGCCCCCACACAGGTTTAGGCCACGCCACATCAGATATAAAACGCGCAATATGATGCACATGTAGCTGCGGTACCATATTACCTAACGCTGCAACATTGAGCTTATCTGGTGAAAATACGCCTATCAGTAATTCACTTAACTGCTTTGATTCCAGCCAAAACTGCTGTTGCTGCTGTTCGGTTAAATCAATGATCTCGCGCGCACCATCTACTTGTGGGACTAATATAAACCAAGGGTACTGACTGTCATTCATCAAAAGCACCTTACTCAAGGGCCATTGTGCCAATTCAATACAATCTCTTTGTAATTCTGGGGCTAGTTCAAATGCCATTTTTCTACTCCGATAAAAAGCAGATACGGAGTATCTGCTTTATCATAGTTTTATTCAGTTAGAGTACCTGTCTCTCTCACTAAACGACTTACAAGCAATAACGGGCAAATAAACTGCTCACAGTTGCTGCTGTTGGCTTACCATGCTGCCAGTCACCACCTTCAACACCACTACCTGCAATGTCCATATGTACATAAGGTAAAGGTAGATCAGAATCACAACCATGCTTATCTAAGCCGCCCACAATCGCTAAAAACGCCATTGGGAACTGGTGACCACGTGCAGTCACAGCTGATGGTGCATTGTTACTAGACAGCACGTCATCCGCCAGTGTGCGAGGCTGGACAAAATCGTAATCTTCACGGCGACTACGCGATACTTCCGCACAATCAGCCCAAATGTCGCCTTGATCTGCAATTTGACGAGAAACCGCATTGGCTCTTGCTGGACCATTTTCTACAAACGCGCTGTATGGACCCATTGCACGTGCCGCGTGACCAGTCAATGTAGCGACAGTGAATAATTCAGGGTTGATTTCAGACTTAGCTAAGTCTTTCATTTCACTTAATAGATCACCCATTGCTAATCGGCCTTCTGCGTCGGTATTACCGATACGCACGCGAACGCCTTCACGAGTCTCAATGATTTCATCTGGTACAAAACAATCAGAACCAATTGAATTTCGCACTACAGCTAAGTAAGCGATCACTTTAACGCCTTTAGGCTGATAGTCTGCGACTGATTTCATGAAACCCGCCACTGAAGCTGCACCACCTTTGTCACGGCTCATTCCAGCCATAAAGCCGCCCACTTTCAGGTCTGCACCACCCGTGTCATAAACAAGGCCTTTACCAACAAACATCAAGGTACGCTCGATATCACCTTCAGGCACATATTCCATCTTAACCACGCGTGGGTGATGACGCTCAACGGCATACGATGCACGCGCCACAGTGCCAAGCATAGGGTAGTCTTTATCAATGGCATTAATATCTGAGATCACCTCAACTTTGACTGAGGTGTTTTCAAACAAGGAAACACAGTAATCAGCAAAACGAGGCGGCGCCATACGCTCAGGCTCAGTACCACATAAATCACGCGCCGCATACTGGCCGGCTGCAATTGCGTTGACCTGAGCGCAAGTCGCCTCATCAGCACCAACGAGGAAAATGCTTTCAATTGGTTCGATCTGCTCACCACGATATTCACGTGCTTCAAGCGGTTGCCAAAGTGTCTGACAAGCCCCCAAAAAAGCAACTTGTAGCGCATTTTGATAACGTGTATCACTTGGTATACCCGCTAAAACAATCACAGGTTTTACAGCACCTGACGCTTTTGCTTGCGCAATGCCTGCTTGGCCGGCAGAAAAAAAGCGGCGAACATCATCATAGTCACGATTAAGTGGGCCTGTAGGCGCGATGATTAAACGCTGTCCTGGCAACTGCGGTGCTAACAAAACATTCGCTTGAGTGGCCAAACGCGCATCAACAGCTAAATACGGCGCGGCTATGTCATTAAGTTGCTGATCACCTAGGTTACTTACATCAGATGTGATGACGATTACGGCGTCCGCGTCGCTTTGCTGCCAATTCGATGCTGGCAATGAGAGAGGAAAAGACATAAAAATGGCCCTTATTCTTGTAATTTAAGGGCCAATTATCGGTTATTTAAACCAAAGAGCCAAGTTAGCTACTCGATTCTTCACTGTCCGGAGCAGCTTCCGCTGTACTTTTGAGTTTACTGACGACACTCCATGCTTCTAGCATGACAAGGACACTCACCACCAAAACCACAATATCCAGACCAACCAATAGCCAATTTCCTTTTTCATAGTACTCACCCAACTTAATAAGACCAGCAAAAAAGGCCATTAAAATGACGAATATCATAGGTATCAAGGTAAACTTTGCAGGTCTTCCGAGCTTGATTAAATACACAGAAATCACCAACAAAGTCAAACTTGCTAAAATCTGATTGGTTGAGCCAAACAGAGGCCAGATGATCATCCCACCGCTACCAGATGCCCCACCAGCACCAAAGGCAAGCAACAAACAACATCCGACTGCGACCAAAGTAGCGATAATGCCATTTTTCAAGATTGGGAGTTTATAAATATCGCCCCATTCTTGGATGATGTAGCGCTGTAAACGCACACCAGAGTCCATAGTTGTACCTGCAAAAAGCACCACCATCACTGCCAAAAGTGTCGAGGCTATCTCAGCAGACAAACCCCACCCTGTACTTATCAAGTTTGACCCACCTTGAATAAACGCGCCCACAGAGCCGGCACCTAAATGACTATAAATCTCATGCCATTCTTCTGGAGAAACCGCTAACATTACACCACTGACCGCCACCAGCGTAATGAGTGCTAAAGATCCTTCGCCAATTGCCCCTAGATACCCAACAAACCGTCCATCAGTTTCTTTGTTTAGTTGCTTTGAACTTGTGCCTGAAGACACAATGCCATGAAAACCAGAAACGGCACCACATGCAATCGTGACAAATAAGAGTGGAATGATACTTGGCGTATCTATTGCTGTTTGCGTGTTAAAAGCCGGCGCCGTAATATCTGGCATAACAACAAATACTGCGCCATATAAAAGGACAAGACCAACGAGTAACTGCATTCCATTAATGAAATCACGAGGCTGTAGCAGCATCCATACAGGTAATAGAGATGCAACCGCTGCATAGACAAATAAAATCAAGATCCAACTTGCTTTATCTGTTAGTCCAAACACTTCACTTGGCAGTGCAATCGGCATTCCACTACCCGCATAGATGGTTGCATAAAGTACAACCACACCGACTAAACACAGTGGGATCAAAGGTACTTTACGCTTTAACAGTTGGCCGATGATAAGTGCGACGACAATAGCAGCCCAAGCAGGGAAAACAGCATTTGGATTAGCAACAAATGAATTTGCGATCACCACACCAAATACGGCGTTGACCATCAGCAATACCAAAAATACCACAATCATAAACAGTGAACGTGTACGTTTACCTATGACGGATTCAGACAGCGCCCCCATGGACTTACCTTTGTGACGAGCACTGGCCCACAGAGCACCCATATCATGCACACCAGCAAAAAAGATGGTACCAAATACTACCCATAAAACAGCAGGCACCCAACCCCAGTATACGGCAATGGCCGGGCCGACAATCGGCGCTGCCCCCGCGACAGATGTAAAATGGTGACCCCAAAGTACCACTTTATTCGTGGGGACATAATCAACACCGTCGTTAAATTCGTGTGCAGGTGTGACGAAATTATCGTCCATTTTAAAGATTTTCGTTGCGATAAACTTGGAGTACACAAACCAGCCAAATAGCATCCCCAAGATACCAAACAATACTATCATGATAGATTGCATGGGTTGTCCTCTGTGTTATTGTTGTATTAACACCACTTTAACACGGAAAATCGCAATTTCAGTTATATTTTAGTCGCACTGAGGCACTGAGCTAGCAGTAAAAACCTGCAGCTTAATTAAATAAGCCCATTTGAATCTGATTGCTCGGCGCATCACCCAGTCCAATTTGTACACCGACTAACCGAACAGGTTTATTACCATGACGAGCAATGGCTTGCTCTAAAAGTGTACACAGAATATCTTGATCAATATGACTACACTGGCACTCTTTCGTGGTTTGAGAAAAATCGTAAAACTTCACTTTTACACCCAACTTAGTAAAGGTTCGCTCAGCTTGGTAGCCAGCACTTCGGCGCGTCAGTTCAGGTACAAGCTTGTCACATAAAATGGCTTTTAATTGGCCGAGATCTTTGATGTCTTTTTCAAACGTGGTTTCTACGCCAACGGATTTGCGTACACGCTCTGTTTCAACGCCTCGCTCGTCAATTCCTTGGCAACGACGCCACAACACCCTGCCAAATTTACCAAATCGATGCGACATTTCATCTAAACTTAACCCTTTAACATCCTTGCCATAAACTAAACCGCAAGCTAGCAGTTTTTCATGTGTCACTTTGCCAACACCAGGAATTTTACGAAGTGGTAACTCATCAATAAAGGCATCGACATGATCGGGGGGGATCACACACTGTCCATTAGGTTTGTTTTCGTCACTGGCTATTTTTGCTAAAAACTTGATAGGGGCAATACCTGCTGATGCAGTGAGTCCAGTTTCATCATAGATATCTTTTCGGATCTGCTCGGCAATTAGCGTGGCACTTCCATGATATTCATCACAATCAGTCACATCGAGATAGGCTTCATCTAATGATAAAGGCTCTATCAAGTGTGTATATCGCGAAAAAATGGCACGAATTTGCTGGGAAATTTCTTTATAAACCTGCATACGTCCCGGAACAATCACAAGTTGAGGACACAGTTGTTTGGCCTTGTAATTTGACATTGCTGAATGTACACCATATTGACGTGCAATATAATTGGCTGTTGATAGCACTCCTCGGTGGCTCCTCCCCCCAATTGCCATAGGCACATTAGTAAGTTCAGGATTGTCACGCATTTCCACCGCCGCATAAAAACAATCCATATCGATATGAATAAACTTTTTCACGAGCGCCACCCTAACCACTGTTTACTTATACAGTATACTGGCAGTTTTTTTTACATTTGTCTATGGCTGCTTTACTCATCTCGACAGATTAAAGCTGAACACATAAAAACCCAAATAGGTGATCATATAAATATCTCTGGTCAAAGTAATGCCCTCAGATAATACAAGCACTTAACCTATCTTGCTCAGATAAGTACAGGTATCTACCTAAGACGCACTCTCGCATTACTTATCTGCGGCAACAAACACCTGCAGAATAAGCAGAAATGCTCTACACTGCTGTTAGTGAATATTAATCATGATGCTGCGCATAAGCAGTGTGAAATTGTCAAATTTTGCAAGGAGTATCTATGAAGTTCAGCCAATTAGGCCACTCACCACTTAAGGTTTCGCGCGTTTGTTTAGGAAGTATGACTTGGGGGCTGCAAAACAATCAGCATGATGCTGATGAACAAATAAATTACGCCTTAAGCCAAGGTATCAATTTTATCGATACTGCTGAAATGTACGCTGTGCCTCCTTCTCCTGAGACCTACGGAAAAACCGAACAAATTATCGGCGACTGGCTTAAGCGCCATGAAGAAAAAAGACACGAAATCGTATTGGCTACTAAAATTGCAGGCGCGGGCTTAAACTGGGTTCGAGGCGGCAAACCAATTAACAAACAAGCCGTGGTAGAATCCGTCGAGCAATCTCTTAAACGCCTACAAACAGACTATATCGATGTTTATCAATTACATTGGCCAAATAGAACATCACCTCACTTTGGCAAGCATTGGCATGGTATGCTGGATCTTCACGCCGTAAGCAAAGCACAACAGCTAGAAGAAATGGGTGATATTCTCGAAGGCCTAAAGGTATGTTTAGACCAAGGCAAGATCCGCCATTGGGGGCTGTCCAATGAAACACCTTGGGGCGTCAATACCTACCTAAACTTGTGCGAGCAGCACAATATTGAAAAGCCTGTGTCCATTCAAAACGAGTTCAATTTACTGCATGAAAAAGACTGGCCATATCTGTTAGAAAACTGCGTCAATGAAGATATCGCCTATTTACCTTGGTCACCCTTGGCTGGTGGATTGCTAACTGGAAAATATTTAGGCGGTGCTCGACCTGAGGGGAGTCGTTGGACGCTCATGCAGCGCCATGGCCTATTCAGAGATACACAGTATTCACAACAAGCAACAGCCGCATATCAAGAGGTAGCGCATGAGCACCACCTCTCTACCACACAACTGGCATTAGCATGGTGTGATCAGGTTGACGGAGTCACGTCTACAATTATTGGGGCAACCTCGATGGCCCAGTTAAAAGAAAATATCACCGCATTTGACATCCCACTCCCCCCAGAAGCGTTAGCTGAAATCGATACTATACTGAAAACTTATCCTGTGCCTTTTTAATCGGGAGGCCTCCATTCCACGAGAATGTAAATATGGTACACTGCCAATTTGCATTCTCTATTAATACAATTTTTATGAAGCGACTCAATATTGAACCTGCTAAGCCATTGTCAGGTAGCCACTTTATTAGGCATGCAGCGCGCGCAATCGTGACTCAACAACAAGACATTTTACTGCTCTACACCGCCAGATATGATGACTACACACTTCCGGGCGGTGGTGTAGATGAAGGAGAAGAGTTAGAAGTTGCGCTTGAAAGAGAGCTGCTGGAAGAGACAGGCGCACAATCCATAACACACATCAAGCCATTTGGTATTTATGAAGAATTTCAACGTTGGCACAAACCTGATTTTGATAATGTTCATATTATTTCACACTGTTTTGAAGTAGAGATTTGCGGTACATTCACAACGCCGAAAATGGAAGCCTATGAACAAGCTAACGGCATGCGACCTGTTTGGGTAAACATTCAAAAAGCCATTGCACATAACCGTGACACGTTAGCCAATAGCGATAAAAAAGGACAGTCCATTCAACGTGAATTAACCATTTTAAAAACCGTTGCGGCAGACATTATGGGCTTGGACTGCGACTAAGCCATAGAGTCAAAAATAAACACACTAATCAATCCTCTCCTAACAAGCAGCAGGGTAAAAAAAGAGACCCCTGTTGCACAACAAACGGTGTGGTAAACATACCTAATAGCCCTTCAGACTGGTGCAAAAAAGTAAACCAGTTGGATATAACATCAAAGAAAAAAGATATCTGACTTATTAGTTAGTGATACCAAAGTAATACTGCTCAAATACATGGGTACCACTTAGGTATAGATGTAATATAAATGTAATAAAAAATACACATTACGTTGCTATGTAAAAGTGGTTGGACAAATAATCTCAATAAATTTCTTCACTGATTGGTAATTTTAAAATTCTGTTCTAAGTTTTGTGATGGGAGTATCGAAGCTAAGGAGTAGACTATGACCATCCGTCACACTTTCATTTTACTTTCTTCTCTAGTCATGATCGCACTGTTCTGCATGGTGGGAGTTTTGTGGTACGAAACAACCCATATAGCTAATTTGGGACAGCGCCTAGCAACCAGCAAAGAAATTAGTAATGATCTATTGATGCTCAGACGTCACGAAAAAGACTTTTTACTTCGTAAGCAACAAAAATATGTCGACAAGTTTGATTCACGTATCAAGCTCATGAGACAAAACATGTCACAATTAAGCGCCCAGCTTCCTCCGCATTTGCAACAGGCGCTTAATGTCGCCGAAAAAGACTTGAATAACTACGAGTCAAATTTACGCAATTTGGTTGCGCTCGACAAAAAAATTGGCTTGACCCCCAATCAAGGGTTGCGTGGAGAGTTCAATCAAGCAGAAGTTGAACTACATGAATCGCTTACCAATATTGGTGACATTACCGCCATGAGCAAAGCACTCAGATTAGTGTTACTCGAAAATGATTTCCAAACCAATTTAAACATGTCGACTAAAAATGAAGTGACAGAGCAGCTCGCTATTATGAAAGTCTATTTCAATGACCAATTCAGTGGCGGGCAGAATGACCTCACTTTGTTTGAGAATACCGCGCGTGCGCTCACTACCGCTCTTGTCGAACGAGGGTTAGATGCCAGTTCAGGCTTAAGAGGTGAGCTCAGAGGCAGCATTCATAAAGTCGAAGGGACCATGAACCAGCTATCTGGAGACATAGATCAAGGGATCCAGCACGAACTTATTAATGCTAAAAACCAAGGTATGATGCTCGCTGGCATACTGACTGTTATCATTGCCGGATTACTCCTTTGGAAAGGCGCACACATTGTTCAGAGGCTTAAAGTGGCCAATGCCAATATGGCGACAATCAGTCATGGTGAAGGTGACTTAACTCACCATATTGAACTGACCGGTCGTGATGAAGTCACCGAGTTTGCAGGTTCAGTTAATCAATTTATTGATACAACTGCAGATATCGTCCGAGAGATCAAACACACAGGTGAAACCGTAGAGAGCGGCGCCCATCAGTCCGTAGAGGTAACTAAACGCTCACAACAAGCCATTAGAGAACAGAAAAATAATACACATGCCGTCAAAGTTGCTGTGAGTGAATTAGTTCAAGCGGTATCATTAATTGCCGAGAACAGTGTCGCTGTTCAAAATAATGTCAACGAAGCAGATGAAAATATGGCGCGTGGCTCCGAGATCATGCACAAAGCGCATCACAACATGTCGGAGCTGACAGGGCATATCAATGAAAATAGCCAACTGATGCAACAACTATCGTCAGCCAGCAGTGAGATTGAAAGTGTAACATCAGTTATTCGGGGTATTACTGAACAAACTAACTTGCTTGCACTTAATGCAGCTATCGAAGCCGCACGCGCAGGAGAAAGCGGCAGAGGATTTGCAGTCGTGGCAGATGAAGTGCGTACATTAGCTAAGCGTACCCAAAACTCTACCGTAGAAATAGAGCGTATGATCCACGGCCTTCAGAGTTTGGTTCATGATTCAGAGCAAGCAATGCAAACAAGCTTATCACTGAGTGAACAGATGTACGAAGGGATCACTGATGCACAACAAAGTATGGATGATAACAAGCAAGCTATGGACAAGATCCGCGATATGGTTATTCAAATCGCGGGCGCGACGGAAGAACAAATGGCAACTGTACAAGGGGTAGAAGATGCTGCGGCCAACATTTCAGTATCGGCAGAGCAGTTATATGTCGACTCCTGTCAAAACTGCAAAAACTGCGAAGCGCTAGAGTTTGATGCGCATAAAATGCAAGAAGATGTCTCACGATTTAAAGTATAAACATACGACCCTGTTACCAACAGGCACTGTTGTATTGCACAAAAGTGCCTGTGAGTTCAAAGTTATTCTCTAATCTGCTCAAAATCCAATGTAAACATGTTACAGTCATGTGCAAGCAGCTAGCTTGATATCAGTCACCAAAGGAGTAGGCATGAGTGTTAAACGAATAGGTCAGTTTTTTAATCCCAAATCTGTCGCGGTCATTGGTGCCTCTAACAATCCGAGCCGAGCTGGCAATGTAGTGATGAGAAACTTACTTCAAGGTGGTTTTAAAGGCCCTATTATGCCAGTTACCCCAAAATATACTGCGGTTAATGGCGTATTAGCCTACCAAGATATCGAACATTTACCCTGCATCCCAGATCTGGCCATTCTATGCACCAATAAAAGGACACTTTGCCAACTTATACAGGAACTTGGTGCACTCGGCTGCAAACATGCAATTGTCGTCGCAGCAGGTTTAAATAATGCGGAGAAACAAGCACTCACTCAATGTGCGCAGCAAGCAGAAGTCACCTTACTTGGGAGCAACAGTTTAGGGCTTATTTTGCCACATATTGGCCTCAATGCGAGCTTTTCACATACCATTGCCAAGCCTGGTAAGTTAGCTTTTTTGTCGCAATCCGCTGCGGTATGTTCCACAATATTAGACTGGGCACAAAATAAGCATATAGGATTTTCACACTTTGTTTCCGTCGGCGATTGTCTAGATATCGACTTTGACGAACTGCTCGATTATTTAGCTCGAGATAGCAAAACATCCGCTATCTTACTCTACATTGATAATATTAAAGATGTGAGACGATTTATCTCAGCAGCACGCGCAGCGGCGTTCAGTAAACCGGTGATCGCCATAAAAACAGGTCGAACCGTTGCAGGTGCTCGCGCTGCATACCACCATACTGGAGGTAAAACATCTGATGATGCCGTTTATGATGCCATGTTTCAGCGTGCAGGTATGTTGAGAGTAAATGACTTAAGAGAGTTATTTGCTGCAACACAAACTTTAGCACTACATCCAAAGCTGCTCAAAGTAGAACACTTGACCATTTTAACCAATGGGGGTGGTCCGGGTATTATGGCCGTGGATACACTCTTGATGCGCTCGGGAAAACTCGCACAATTGAGTGACAAAACCATTGCCGCACTGAATGATATCGTTCCACAATCGTCACAAACCGATAATCCAGTAGACATCTTTGGTGACTCATCACCTGAACGATATCAGCGTGCTTTGGAAGTACTATTAAAAGCCGATGAAGTTAAAAACCTACTTATCATTCATACTCCTTCAGCATTGGCGCCCAGCTCAGCTTACGCCAAAATCATTGCTCAGACACTAGATAAAATCCCAAAAATGGCCCGCCCTTTTGTCATGACCAACTTTATGGGTGAAGAAGCGGCGCGATCAGCAAGAGATATTTGCGTGCTAAGCAATATCCCAACTTATCGAACTCCTGAAGGTGCTGTCAGTGCATTTATGCACTTGATTACCTACCGTCGGAACCAAAAGCACCTGACTCAAACGCCTGAGTCTATAATTCAAGATGAATTGATAAACAGCAGTGCTGCGAAGCAGCAAATAAGCACTTTTTTACGTACAGGGCATAAATACCTATCAACTCACTCTGCCAGCCAGATATTGGCTTGCTATGGTATTGACTGTATCGAAACTGAAGTCGCACTCACTCCCAGTGAAGCCAAAGAGCAAGCAGAAGCAATTGGGTTTCCTGTTGCATTGAAGCTAATAAGCTCTGCTATCCCTTCAAAATCAGAAGTAGGTGGTGTGGTACTTAACCTCAATGATGGAAATGAAGTTGAACAAACCGCTTTTTCTATGCTACTTCGAATTAAACAATCCTACCCGGACGCTGAAATAGAAGGGTTTTCTCTACAGAAAATGGCATCCCGAGCGGGCACTCAAGAATTGCGCATTGCGATTAAAACCGAGCCCGACGTGGGGCCAGTCATTTTATTAGGTGAAGCCGGTACTGGATTAAACTTTTCTCAAGCCGCGGTGGCCCTGCCGCCTCTGAACATGAACTTAGCCAAGTACTTGATTGCAGCAGCCCATGATAAGGGTGTGTTAAAGGAACGTACACTCCCTGATAAAGTGGATAAATATCGTCTTTGTGCACTTCTGACACGAGTTTCTCAGATGGTTATCGAGCAACCAGATATACATAGCCTTGAACTAAATCCTATTCTAGCAAGCTCCGGACAATTCTTAGTACTAGATGCTCAAATTGGGTTATCCCCCTATCAGCCTAAAGCACACCGTAAACGTTTAGCTATTAAACCTTATCCAAAAGAGCTAGAACGCGCGATCACACTCAAAAACGGCCAGCAAGTGACATTAAGACCCATTAGACCTGAAGATGAGCGAAACCATCAAGAGTTTGATCAATCACTTACGAAAGAAGATCGGTATAAGCGCTTCTTTGGTCAACTCCCCCAGTTCACTCATGATCAATTAGCTAAAATGACGCAAATTGATTACGATCGCGAAATGGCTTTTATTATTAGCGAACGCCATAAAAGCGCATATCGAACATTAGGGGTTTCACGCGTATTAATGGATCCGGATAATACACAAGCAGAGTTTTCGGTCATTGTACGCTCAGACTCTCAAGGCTTGGGGCTAGGAAAAATCTTAATGAGTGCAGCAATTGATTACTGTCGAGAAAAAGGGGTAAATACCATTGAAGGTATTACCTTATTTGAAAATACGGGCATGATAAACCTAGCAAAACACCTAGGCTTTGATGTAAAAAGAGATTTCGAAGAGGGGGCTGCCATTATGACTATGCCACTTCAAAATACACCTTGATAGCACGTACACCATGAGCTTAACGCTAAGACAAAAAGTAGCCGCAATTTTAGAAGGCAGCGGTAAATATCGAAAAGTAGCACACTGTTTAGATGTCTTTTTAATTGCTTTAATTGTGTTTAATGTCGTTGCGATTGTTTTAGAGTCCGTTCCTACATTAACACAGCAGTATTACCGTGCCTTTTTTTATATTGAAGTCATATCCGTCGGCATATTTTGTATTGAATATTTACTTCGCATTTGGTGTTGTGTGGATAAACTTAATTTTAAAGACGAGTCTAAAAGCAACTTCTCCATTCGCTTAAAGTATATCCGCTCACCACTCGCTGTTATCGATTTGATAGCCATTTTACCTACACTGCTCATGGTATTTTTTACATTCGACCTGAGGTTTTTACGCGTCGTGCGTTTGATGCGAATTTTTAAGCTCACTCGATACTCACGCGCCATGCAACTTCTGTTAGCCGCATTTAAAGAAGAAGCCAGCTCATTAATGGCTGCTTTTTTTATTATGTCATTGGTCTTAATCGTTGCATCTTGTGGTATTTATCTTATTGAGCATGATGTTCAGCCTGATAAATTTGGTTCCATCCCTGCCGCTATGTGGTGGGCCATGGCCACGTTAACCACGGTAGGTTATGGGGATGTTGTGCCAATCACCCCGCTGGGGCGGTTCTTTGGTGGTGTCATCACATTGTTGAGCATGGGTATGGTGGCAATACCAACTGGGTTATTGGCATCAAGCTTCGCAGATCAACTGCGTAAGCGCAGAGATGCATTTCACGAAGCCGTGCTGCATGCTTTGGTCGATGGCGAGTTGGATGAAAGTGAAGCTGAACACCTTGAAGCGCTTCGAATAGAGCTAGGTCTAAGTGCGACAGAGGCCAATCAAGCAATTAAGTTGATGACCTCCGAGCGAGCACAGAGCCTGTACTGCCGCCACTGCGGGGAAAAGCTCTAGCTTATAAACATATCTTCCCATGTGTTGACCATAAGGTGAGCAATCATATCGCCAGGTAAAGGTGGACTGAACAAGTAACCTTGAAAACGCTCGCAACCAAGCATGCGTAGAAACCTCAGTTGTTCAACATTTTCCACACCCTGAGCGATACACAACTTGCCAAGGCTATGCGCCAACGACAGTGTGGAGTGAATAATACTTTCATGGTCTTTGTTTTTACCAATATCAACAATGAAGCCTTCATCTATTTTCAATGTAGTCACAGGGAATTGCGTCAGGTACATTAAAGAAGAATACCCAGTCCCAAAATCATCCATAAACACACGGCAACCCAGTGAACTCAGCGCTTGCATTCGCGCAATGGACTGCGTGACATTTTGCATCATCACCGACTCTGATATTTCAAAAACGAGGCAACTTGCAGGCAAATTGATTTTGTGCAACGTCGACTGTATACCATCTACTAAACCATCAAAATGCAAAGCATGAGCCGAAAGGTTTACCGATATATATAAATCGGGCCAAGTCAAATGCCATACTTTCAACTCGATCAGTGCTCGCTCAATTGTTTGTAAAACCACTTCAATGCCTAACCCTGTTTTCTCAGCTGCCAGCGAAAACTCTTCAGCACTGACATAAGGGTCATCCGGCCACCTCAGCAACACTTCAAAACCTTCGATATGACCTTGAGTCGCATTCAATATTGGTTGATAGTAATTACAAAGCAGCTCTTCGTGATAAACAGCGGTCAAACGCCGTTCAATCTCAATATTTCGTTTTACTTGCTGATTAATATCATGATGGTAAAACTGGTAGTGACTCTTTGTACTTTTTTTAGCATGACTTAAAGCGATTTGTGCAGCCTGATTGAGTTCAAATGCATCGCTTGCATCGTCTGGATACAATGATATGCCAACGTGAACATCTACTTGCACCGCTTGCTCATGTACGCGCATTCCCTCTTCAAAACGTGCCATTAAACAATGAATATAGCGAGTCACGGCATCCACATCATCAAGGTGTTCCATCAGAATATAGAAATCTCTCTCTTGACCAATAGCCAAGCTATCTACTTCTCTAAAGCAACATTGTAATGTCTTGGCTGCTTGACGCACTACAGCCAAAACAAAGTCATCACCAAATGTATCAGCCAAACGCTGCAAACGACCAAATTTAATGGCCAAGATAGCCAAAGACTGCTCGTTTTCTTCACTCTGTTCAATACCGTGCTGCACCCTATCCATAAACAGCACTTTATTCGGTAATTTAGTCAATGCATCATAGTTGGCCAACTGATAAAGCTCTTTCTCTGTGCGCTTTTGTTTACTGATATCTGTCAAGACGATAATATAGTTTTGTCCATGCGTAGCCGTAACTTTGACCAATACATGCCTCACCTCACCACTCGGTAAACGCAAAACTTCTTCCGCACTATGAAACTCACCTTCAGCTAAATTGCTCATAGCTCTAAGGTAGTGCATTCGAACATGACGCTCTAAGCCTAAACTTACACTGGTGCTCGATAAGGGGTTTGCTTCAACAGCAAACGCATCCTGCAATGCTTTATTACATGCCAAGATCCTAAAACGTCTATCAAATATCATAACCCAATCGCGAGTTTGTTCGAACGCCTCACCAAACAGTGCAGCCCGCTCTTCAAAAACACGCTCTCTGGTCAAGTTGGTATAGGTGCCCGCTACGCGCATTGGCACGGCCTCTCTCCAAGCCATCACCTTGCCGTAATCTTTATACCAGCGCCATTGACCTACCCGATTTCGCAACCGATAAGTACAATCGATATACCCTTTCGCTGTAGAAACAAACTCCAACCATTCTATTCGGAACAATGCTCTGTCTTGCGGATGGATCAGCTCTAAGTAATCATCCAAATTGATGTATTCATTTTTATAACCTAGCTCATTGACTAACCGAGGTTGATAGACCAGATTGGTACCCGATTGCCAATCCCAAACCCCTGAATTACTTCCTTCAAGTGCCATTTTAAGCCGCGTTTCACTGTTTCTCGTCTCTTTATGCGCTTCCATTAACAGCTGGGCGACTTTATTTTTTCTATGAACCCAAAGTGCAAATAACGCGCTGGCTAAAATGAGATAGCATGCTAAAGCCAGAGGCGAGCGCCAAAAAGGGTATTTAACTCGAATATTCAACTCCGCTGGTTGAGTGTAATCTCCTGTAAGCGGATCTTTTGCCCATACTTTTAATCTATAATGGCCAGGATTCAGCTTCGGAAATACAACTCGATTACTATTACGACTCAATATTCTTTGTTCACCAGAGAGTTGATATTCATACACAATTCGCTCTTGCGCGGTAAAGGCCATCGCGGAGAAAGATACTTCCAAACCAATATCATCGTGATTAAGCTCTATTGAGGAGAATGATTTCAGTCCGGCAGGTTTAAGATCCCTAGACATTAAATCTACATTGGTGATATTAACGCGTGTTAGTAACGGTCTATTTGGCCTGTTGACCTCAGGATCAAAAATCGTGATCCCCTGTAATGACCCATAAGCAATATGACCATTTTCTAATTTTACAGACGACCCACTATTAAATTCATTGCTCATCAAACCATCATTAATAGTAAACCCTTGCAGGTGAAAGTTATCAGGATCCAACCGCCATATGCCTTGATGAGATGACATCCAAATCATGCCCGCGTTATCCTGCTGCATCTCATACAAGATAAAGTTAGTGACAGATAAAGAGTCTGTAGGTAACGGTAAAGGCTTATATCCATCTGCAGTTAATCGCACTAACCCATGGGTCGCAAAAGACAGCCACAACACGTTATTTTTATCTATGGTATAACTCAGCAAGTCTACCGCTGATTGCTTATGTGCTTTGGGTACTTGGTAAATCTGCGTTAATTGTTGTCTTGGGCGATCATACCTGAACAAGCGGCCTTCACTGTAAAACACAGGCTGAGTAGGGTGGCTAGATAAGGGCGGAAAAAAGCCATAACTTAAAAACGGATCAAACTGTTCGAAACTCGGTCCAAGCGGCTCTAAGATGCCATTATTCATATTAAATAAATAAAAACCCGAGTTACCATCAACAAAATACAAAAAGCCTGGCTCAACCAAAACAGCACCTTTGACAAACCCTGAAAGTATCTCGGTAGACTCTGGGTTTTGTGCTCGAGGGCGCGAAATTGTTTCAGTCAATGGGTCAAAAACAAATAACCCTCGGTTACTTATCAGCCACAGTTTATCTTGAAATGCGAATAGCTCGAATATCGAGTACTCTGGTAAAAAACTCTCTCCCATATAACCCTGAAGTAATGCCTTTGCCTCACGCGTTTTTGGATCGTATCGTGTTAAACCATCTCGAGTTGCAGCCCAGATGTACCCTTGAAACTCAACAATTCCCCATACAGCCCCATGGGAGAATTCCCCTTCAATTGACTCGTTTTGCACATTGTCAAAAATATGGTTATCTGGCGGCAAATAAAATGCCCCATCTGTACGAGTAGCCGCCCACACACCGCCATTATTATCCTCATTCAAATGAATGATACTGCTATCAGAAATGGAAAAACGACTGTTCAAAAGTCGTTTATCAGGCTCAACTTCACCCGTGTGCGGATCAAAACGCATCAGTCCTTTGTCTGTACCAAGCAATAAGTAAGCTTGCTGCTTTAGCATATGCCATATATTAAACTCTTCCAATAGTGTTTTATAAGCAGGCGCCGCATCAAAATTGGTTTGCAACTCACTAATATCAAGCTCATACAATCCCAATACCGCCCCGACTAACAGCGTCGAGTCATCAAGCAACAGTAAAGATTTCGTATTATGCTGAAACGGATGTTCAGGGTCATCTATATGCTTAATCGGTTTAAGCTGTTTGCTGGGAATATGATAGGCAAATAAATGTTCTGTGGTTGCGATGTACAGAATGTCTTCAAATTGCAGCAAGGCCCTGACTAAACTGCGATCATTCATGCCTGGAATAGGAATAACCTCTGTTATTTGTCCTGTCTTTTTATCTAATACCGACACATTTTTTGTTCGACCTAACCACAATTCATTAGGGCTTTTTTCTAGCATTTGAAAAACGCTATTTTGGATATAATCCTGTTCAGAAGAGGGAGCTTGAATATATTGTCGATATAGGTCTTTTTCGGGGTGATAACTAAACAAACCCGCACGACCAGAGGCTATCCAGATTTTACCTGCTGAGTCTTGATAAATACGATCTATCTGCATTTTATCAAGGGCTTTATTTGGGCCCATTACTTCAAGTACTTGATATCCATCATATCGATTTAACCCTCCTTCCGTAGATAGCCAAAGATATCCTTTTTTATCAAATAGCAATGTATTTACATAGCTTTGTGATAACCCTTCAGCAGGAGAAATACGGGAAACCTGTGCTGTACATAAAGCACTAAAGAGGAATATCACTAAAACAATAAGATAATTCATGCATTTACGTCCCTTTGAAAACACATCGCTGTTATCTCTCTGCCTTGTTTCGTATAGTTTACGAACATATCCCGTAATTTTTCTGGCAAAGTATCTGGGCTTATATCGAGAAAATCGAGTTGCTGATACAAAGGAACAACATCTTGATAAGCGAAGGTGTACACAATATGCTCTGATCTGATGGCTGATGCTACTAACTGCTTCGCAATGCCCTGCCCTCGATATTTAGGCGCGACAAAAACCGTTGATAAAAAGGCATCTTGCTCCACTTTCTGAACCCTGCATGCTGCAATCAATTCAGTAAGTTTAACAACCCAAATTGTATCTTGCTTAGTCGCTCGGCCACGCACCCTGTTAGCCTGATAGAATTTATTAACTAATGGTGTTTGAATCGCAGGCAAACAATAACAACTCAATTGCATAACTAAACTAACATAAGTCCCAAGTATTGCTCAAATTTTGCCTTAAGCGTATCCCGCTCAGATAACGGTCTGCTATTAATCGCATCATATATCGCTTCTCGAGTATTTTTACCACGCTTTATTTGATATGCCCAAAAAGACGCTTCGTACTCTAATTGAACTTGATATTTTTCTGCTCTAGAAAGGTTACACAGGTTATAAGACATCGTACTGTACAATTATTGAAAATTATAAAAACAGTGTATCATATATGTACTTGGCAACGGCAGTATTGAATTACAAAGTTAATTATTACAGTGTATTTATTGATATTTATAAACTAGAAAGACACACTCTTCATTCACTGTAAATTAGGGGGACTATGTGAGAAATATCAAATTATTATGGATGATTTTATTATTCCACTGTTCATTCGCCCACGCAAACACACTGTACTTCAATCGGCCTGCCGATACACCACAAGCGAGATATGTCGTCGAATTATTAAGTCTCGCTTACAAAGATATCGGCCACAAATTAGCGCTGATAGATTTTGATCAACAAAGCGCACTTATCGCTGCCAATGAAGGGGAACTTGACGGACAATTAGGAAGGATAGCAGGCGTCACGGATAGTTACGCTAACCTCCTCTACGTGGATTTCCCCCTCTATTCATTTAACCTACAGCTCATTAGCCATTGTACCTCCTGTTCATTCGAACAAATTGAGTCCATGGTGGTACAAAGTGGCTACCTCGTAGCCTATCAATATATGATGGACAATCGTTATCAAGGTGAGCTTATCGAAGTGAAAAGTAGTGCCGCTCAACTTAACTTACTTATGCAGAAAAAAGTACAGGGGGCACTGATCATAGACTTTCATCTGCGTGAGCACTTACCTTATATGGATGTTGATACGATAAAAATTGAAGATCTAATGACCATAGATAGTTTTCACTATTTGCACCAGAAACACGCGGCTCTCATCCCTAAGTTAAAAGTCACTCTAAAAAAGCTAGAACAAAAGGGCATCATTGCAGTCTTAAAAGCTAAATATCGAATTTAAACAAATCATCTTGTATTTCAGTCAGTTCGTTAGTACTTGAGGCAGTTTGCTGAGATTGTTTTTTTGCCATTACACGTTTTTGTCGGCGCTGGCATAGATCTATAACCATTTTTTTTTGGTGATCAGTCATTTGATTCCAACAAAAGCGCTCCTCTCGACTGCGAAAGCACCCTTTACAGTAACCGCGGTTGTTAACCTCACAAATCCCCTTACACGGACTAGGGATCGTAAATATCTCAATTTGTTCCATACTAGTGGTCAAAGATCAAACCTGCACACAAAACGTCCACACTGATCGAAATACTACCTAACTTAGAATCTTAATAAAATACTAGTTGAAATATCGTAAAGTAGCTAAAGCTTATGAGTATGAAGAGAAGCAAAATCAAATAAGGTACCAATCCCAGCTTTGTAAAATACTTAGAACATTAAGTGAACAATAAATCCAAAAAAGTCCTGCTCATGCTGGGCTTATCTGATCAATGATCCCGAGAGGAGGAATCGAACTACCGACACGAGGATTTTCAATACAATTGCGATAAACACTACTGAATGAGCTATCTGGAGTATAAATTTTTACGTCGAGTAAAACTTTGGAATAATATACAACATGAAGAGATGGTGCCGACTATCCGAGTCGAACGGATGACCTACTGATTACAAGTCAGTTGCTCTACCAACTGAGCTAAGTCGGCACACTATAAGAATGGTGCCCAGAGGCGGAATCGAACCACCGACACGAGGATTTTCAATCCTCTGCTCTACCGACTGAGCTATCTGGGCAAATAAGATTTTTACGTGTATTAAAACTCTCTAGGGATTTTCAATACAATTCCACACAGCTCTACCGAATTAGCTATCTGGGGAAATCAATTTTTATATGGTGTCACATGTTTTATAAATGGTGCCGACTATCCGAGTCGAACGGATGACCTACTGATTACAAGTCAGTTGCTCTACCAACTGAGCTAAGTCGGCACACCTAATTATGGTGCCCAGAGGCGGAATCGAACCACCGACACGAGGATTTTCAATCCTCTGCTCTACCGACTGAGCTATCTGGGCAAATAATTTTTACGTGTATTAAAAATCTCTATGGATTTTCAATACAATTCCACGCAGCTCTACCGAATGAGCTATCTGGGCAAATAATTTTTACGTGTATTAAAAATCTCTATGGATTTTCAATACAATTCCACGCAGCTCTACCGAATGAGCTATCTGGGCAATAATTTTTTATATGGTGTCACAAATTTTATAAATGGTGCCGACTATCCGAGTCGAACGGATGACCTACTGATTACAAGTCAGTTGCTCTACCAACTGAGCTAAGTCGGCACACCTAATAATGGTGCCCAGAGGCGGAATCGAACCACCGACACGAGGATTTTCAATCCTCTGCTCTACCGACTGAGCTATCTGGGCAAATAATTTTTACGTGTATTAAAACTCTTTAGGGATTTTCAATACAATTCCACATAGCTCTACCGAATGAGCTATCTGGGCAAATAAATTTTATATGGTGACACATGTTTTATAAATGGTGCCGACTATCCGAGTCGAACGGATGACCTACTGATTACAAGTCAGTTGCTCTACCAACTGAGCTAAGTCGGCACACTTAATAATGGTGCCCAGAGGCGGAATCGAACCACCGACACGAGGATTTTCAATCCTCTGCTCTACCGACTGAGCTATCTGGGCAAATAATTTTTTACGTGTATTAAAACTCTTTAGGGATTTTCAATACAATTCCACACAGCTCTACCGAATGAGCTATCTGGATAAATACTAAATATGTTTGAAATGAACTTGACGCATTTCAAAAAACTAAACCGCTTTTATAAAGCGTTTTAGTAAAATTCTTTATTTTACATCTTTAAGAGATGGTGCCCAGAGGCGGAATCGAACCACCGACACGAGGATTTTCAATCCTCTGCTCTACCGACTGAGCTATCTGGGCAACTAATTAGCTTGGATTTATTTCCAATACAAACCAAATTTAAAAATGGTGCCGACTATCCGAGTCGAACGGATGACCTACTGATTACAAGTCAGTTGCTCTACCAACTGAGCTAAGTCGGCGCACCTAAAAATGGTGCCCAGAGGCGGAATCGAACCACCGACACGAGGATTTTCAATCCTCTGCTCTACCGACTGAGCTATCTGGGCGTGCGGCGTATTAAACGGGTTTTACCCTTTCAAGTCAACTATTTTTTTGCAATATAATTTGTTTGCGCACAATTCATGCAAAATTGACAAAAATAAGCTATTCAAGGCTGATTTTTATACTTAATTCCAGCAAGACGATCTCCAATAAGCAATAATAAAGAAGTAAAAACGTAGAGAAATCATCCATTATAGGTGTTAGGATGTGAAGTTATTATAAAGCTCGATTTGAAAGTTACTTGTTCGGACGATTTCAATGGAAAAATCTTCACAAGCACAGATCAAAGGTTTCGTGCCCCTGTTTGTATTTGTCACACTTATTATTACCAGTATTGCGTCACTGGGTGCCTATCTTTGGCCCAAGCAAGAAGTTAATACCACTCATAGCCAACCTGACCTCGCTTTACAGGCTCAGGACTTAGCAGCACCACTAAGTAACACCATGATGAAGCTAGGCTATAACTACGCCAAGCAAATGCTCACATCAGTCAAAGCAGGTAATCCAAATATTGATGCCTACTTATACGCAGATAGTGGAATGGGCAAGCCTAGTCTGGTATTCCAGTCGAGTGATAACCCTGTTGCACCAATCAAGCAACGCACTAAATTGACGCTCAATGGGCAAGTTATTGTCCACCAGCCTCTCACACTAGACGATATTCCCGTGGGTGAGTTAGTGCTTGTATATACTGAGCCCACTGTCATCGTAGCGGCAAGTAATCCTCTGAGCTATGCACTGGTAGTCATTGCCCTGATATTGACTATTGCCTTTGCAATATTCCTGAAGAAGCAGATTGTAGGCAAATTGGCCAAAGAGCTTAACTTATTAAATTCAGAGCTTAAGCATCTTATTAAGAAGAAAGATTATGATGTTCATGTCACTGAACAATTAAGTTTTGGCCTCTCCTCAACCGCTATAGGCATCAACTCCTTAATAAATCAGGTCCGTGACATCATTAAAGGTAACAAAGCCTCTCAGAATGAATTAAGACAATTACAAACTAGCCTTGAAACTGAGGTTCAGGCACGTACCTTGGCACTAGAAAAGGCAACGCTCAATGCTGAACGAGCATCTGAAGCTAAAACTACCTTTTTAGCGACTATGAGTCATGAAATTAGAACACCTATGAATGGCGTTATCGGTACCATTGATTTACTACGTCAAACTGAATTAGATGGAGCACAGCACAGACTGACCACGATTATTCGTGATTCTGCGTTTTCTTTACTTGGGATCTTGGATGACATTCTAGACTTCTCAAAAATAGAAGCTGGGAAATTACAAATAGACAGTAGTGCTTTTTCTGTCTCAGAGACAATTGAAGAAGTTGCACGTGTACTCTCCTCAGTTGCCAAAAAGCGTAAATTGGACCTTCAGTTAGCCATTGCGCCTGATATTCCAAGCAATTTGGTAGGTGATGCCGTACGAGTACGTCAGGTACTTTATAACCTATGTAGTAATGCCATTAAATTCACTACAACCGATGAAAGCAAACAAGGCTTTGTCAAAATCTCCGTGGAAGTGGCACAAAATACCTCTGAGCACTATACCTTGCGTTTCAAAGTTACCGATAATGGTAAGGGGATGACGCAAGCCCAGTTGAGGGAGATTTTTAATCCCTTTATTCAAGCAGAAGGCTCTATCACACGAGAATACGGCGGTACCGGTTTAGGATTATCTATTTGTAAAAGTCTTGTTGAGCTGATGCTTGGCTCAATTAATGTCAACTCTGATATCGGCATGGGTAGTGAGTTTATTGTCGAGCTGCCGTTTAGCATTAGTGGCAAAGTTGAGTATGCCAATAAAGGTGTATTAGCTGGCCGCAAAGTAGTAACGTTTACCCATAATCCAAATAGACGCGCTATTTTAGCGCGCTACCTGTCCTTTATGGGGGCAAACTCAGCCATTGTTGTTGACCCAAGTGAAATTGACGAGCATCAATATGATAGAGATGTTGTCTGGGTGCTCGATGGCCTTGATGGCATGGATAAAGTAAATCAGCAATTGAGGGATTTGCTCTATTCTATTGAGCACAACAACCAGCAAGTGATTGTGCTGAGCACGATGGATGAATCCGCGCTCAATCATGGCCACATATTCTACCTAAATGCAGCACCTCTTTGTAAAACAAGCTTTATGACAGCAGTACTAGTCGCTGTGGGACTGCACAAGCCCAAGCAGCTGAAACCATCTCGCACGATGAATAGCTACTTAAATATTGAGGATGCTAAAGCTGAAAATAAATTAGTTCTTCTGGTAGAAGATAATGTATTAAATCAGCAAGTGCTCACAGATCAGCTTCATTTACTTGGTTACGGTGTTGAAGTAGCCGAAAACGGTGAAGAAGGTTTAAAAATGTGGCAACAAGGCCATTATGCAGTTGTATTGACCGACCTACATATGCCTAAGATGTCTGGCTATGACATGGTTACCAAAATCAGAGATATTGCTGAACAATCACCGGATATCAATGCACAACCATACATCATTGCAATCACAGCTAATGCGCTTAAAGGTGAACGAGACCGTTGCCTGGCTTCGGGCATGAATGATTACATCACTAAACCAGTAGAATTAAATGTGTTAGAAGCCACGTTAGAAAAATGGCAGAACGCCTCTGGGCATAAAGCAAAACCAGTACCACAACACCCAGAGTCCAATATTCACATACAAGAAGAACATCCTGAGGAGACTACTGCGCCCAAAGAGGCTGTAAGCACTGAGGCCGCGATCAACTTGGATGAAAATGTAAGAACTGCAGATACAAGTGAAAGCGTTGAAGCCGTGCCTGTTTCTTCAGAAAGCGCCGCACTGCCAAGTTTTACATCACAGGATAATAACTCCACAGTTGATGAAGAAGCGCCTATCACTATGGCACTAGAACCAGAGGCCATGAACACGGCGCCAATAGAAGAGTCTACTGTTGAACCTCCAATCAACATGGATCAGCTTAATAAGTATGTTAACGACGATAGCGCTAAGCGACTTCGTTTCTTTAGGATGTACTTAGAGCAGAGTAGCGAATTGGCACGTGATATTAACGGTGCGGTAATTTCATCGAGTCAAAATGAAATCATTGAAGCGTGCCATCAACTGAAGTCCATTTCTCGTACTATTGGTGCAGAGCAAGTTGCACTGATTGCTGAAAAATTTGAATCAAGGTGTAAAACGCAAGAGATGAGCAGTGACCAATTGATACAGCTGCGAGATGAACTTGAAGAATCGTATATGAAAGCCACAGAGTTCATCCAAAAGTACTTGCAATCAGCCAATTAATATTTGATTGAGTTAGCGCAAAGCCATTTCGGTGGCTTTGCTTCATACTTATTATTTTAACTTTGCATCATAGAGTGAATGATATTCACGACCACCCCAAGCATAGCCAAAGGCAGTATATATTTACCGTACTTTTGAGCTTTGTCTAGCCCCATTTTACCTTGATACTTTTCTAGCAGCGGAATAAGAATAAGCAAGGCTGCGACTAAACAAACTAATATCACAATAATATACATAGGATTCCTTAACTTTGTCCGACTTATCACTTTATAACACGGACTCAATCACTTGGCCCGTTATTTATACAAATCCGAACAAAACTTAACAACAAAAAAGTGAGCTTTATTTAGCTCACTATTTGAAAAGAAGGAAAAATGTGGGGCAAACGGCCCCACTAAAGGTTGGAGAGTGTGGTTAATTCACCAAAGCAAGCAAGATACCTGCTGCAACTGCGCTACCAAGCACCCCTGCAACATTGGGTCCCATTGCATGCATTAAAAGAAAGTTATGCGGATTAGACTCAAGACCGACTTTATTTACCACACGTGCAGCCATTGGTACTGCAGACACGCCCGCGGCCCCCACTAATGGATTAATTGGATTAGACGAAACACGGTTCATAATTTTAGCCATGTAAACGCCCGAAGCCGTACCAATGCTAAATGCCAACGCGCCAAGCACCAAAATACCCAAGGTTTCTACAGTTAAAAACTGGTCGGCTGCTAATTTAGAACCAACCGCTAAGCCCAAGAATATGGTTGTGATGTTAATCAACTCGTTTTGCGCTGTATTGCTAAGCCTATCTACCACACCAGACTCACGCATTAAGTTACCCAAACAGAACATACCAACTAGGGGCGCTGCCGCAGGTAAAAACAATAGAGTCAACGACAATACCATCAATGGAAACAGAATCTTTTCTCTTTTAGAAACGACTCTTAACTGTGGCATTGCAATACTGCGCTCCTCATCCGACGTCAATAAACGCATAATAGGTGGCTGAATAATAGGCACCAGAGCCATATATGAATACGCTGCAACGGCAATGGCCCCCAGCAACTCAGGTGATAACTTAGACGCTAAAAATATCGCTGTCGGTCCATCTGCACCGCCAATAATTGCAATGGCAGATGCATCTTGTAAGGTAAATTCAAATCCAGGAATAAAGTTCAGTAAAATCGCACCAAATAAAGTCGCAAAAATACCAAACTGTGCTGCTGCACCAAGTAACAACATACGAGGATTCGCAATCAGCGCACTAAAGTCAGTTAAGGCACCTACCCCCATAAATATCAGTAAGGGGAATATGCCACTGTCGATCCCGATATAATAAACGTAATACAGTAATCCACCCGGCTCAGATAGCGCTGCCACCGGAATATTAGTTAATATCGCACCAAAACCGATAGGCACCAGTAAAAGTGGCTCAAATTTTTTCGCGATAGCCAAATACAGAAGACCACACCCTACAGCTATCATAGATAATGCAGGAAACGTTAAGTTAGCAATGCCGGTTGCCTGCCATAAATTTAACAATCCATCCATCTCAAGCGCTCCTATGCCATTTCAATAATAGCGTCGCCAGCAGAGACAGAATCACCTTCTGAGACTAAAATATCTGCTATTTTACCCGTCGAGGTTGCACGAACTTCCGTTTCCATTTTCATCGCTTCCATGATGAGCACAACATCACCTTGAACAACATCATCGCCTGGTCTTGCATGTACCTTAAAAATATTACCTGCAAGGGGGGCATTAAGTGTTTCACCTGAACTAACGGATGCAGACTGTGGCATCAGCTCGCTGTCTTTCACTGCAATCTCTTGCAAGTCACCACCTGCGGACACTTCTACATCGTAAACCTTGCCATCAACTCTTACGCTGTAGCGCTCATTTTCTTGTTTTCGAGCAGGCGCAGGGCGACTAACCGCTTTTTCAGTAGCGGTGTTAACAACTAAGCTTGGACTTGGCTCAAACGCTTCAGGATTGTATCTGTTTTTTAAGAATTTCAAGCCTATCTGAGGGAACAGAGCATAAGTCAGTACATCATCGACAATTTCCTCGGCAAGCTCAATTCCTTCTGCTTTAGCCTTGGCCAGCAGATCAGCTTCCAAACTGTCCATTTCAGGCTCGATCAGATCAGCAGGTCTGCATGTAATTGGCTCAACACCATCCAAAACACGCGCACGTAACGGCTCATCCACAGGGGCTGGTGTTGACCCATACTCCCCTTTCAACACGCCAGCTGTTTCTTTGGTGATGGTTTTATAACGCTCGCCAGTCAGTACATTTAATACCGCCTGCGTGCCTACAATTTGCGATGTAGGTGTGACCAAAGGGATATAACCTAAGTCTTTACGGACATGAGGAATTTCACTCAGTACCTCATCGAGTTTATCACCTGCACCTTGCTCTTTAAGTTGATTTTCCATATTGGTCAACATACCGCCGGGTACTTGTGCAGATAAAATACGCCCATCAACCCCTTTAAGGCTGCCTTCAAATGCCGCGTATTTTTTACGTACATCTCTAAAATACGCTGCGATGGACTCTAACTGTCCTAAATCAAGCCCAGTATCTCTTTTTGTGCCCTCAACAATCGAAACCAGAGTTTCTGTCGCACTATGTCCATAAGTCATACTCATTGACGAAATAGCGGTATCCAACATATCGATACCCGCATCAATGGCTTTTTGGTAGGTTGCGGTACTTAACCCCGTCGTCGCATGACACTGCATCGCAATTGGCACAGTCACAGTCCGTTTGAGCTCAGAGATCAAGGTATCTGCATCATATGGATTAAGTAGCCCCGCCATATCTTTGATACAAATTGAATGGCAGCCCATCTCTTCAAGCTGTTTAGCCTGCTTAAGCCAGCTTTCAAGATTATGTACTGGGCTGACAGTATAGGAAATAGTCCCCTGCGCATGTGCGCCAACTTTGATGGCAGCACGGATGGCCGTTTCTAAATTACGAACATCATTCATGGCGTCAAAGATCCTAAACACATCAACACCATTTTGATGTGCTCGAGTCACAAACCTCTCCACCACATCATCGGCATAGTGGCGATAACCAAGTAAGTTTTGACCGCGCAATAACATCTGCTGCTTTGTATTAGGCATGGCTTCTTTAAGCGCGCGGATCCGATACCAAGGATCTTCACCTAAATAGCGGATACACGCATCAAATGTTGCGCCACCCCAAGATTCGACAGACCAATAACCAACCTTATCGAGTTCTTCCGCAATCGGTAACATATCTTCAAGGCGCATGCGAGTGGCAAGTAAAGATTGATGAGCATCTCTTAGGACTAATTCAGTAAGTTTTAGTTTTGACATGAGATACCCCTTAGTTTTTTTGTCTAAATTGAGAAACTGCTGCACTAATTGCGGCGACATGTGCCGCGGACACACCTGTTGATACTGGTTTTGAAGATTTTTTAATTGCAGGTTGCTGTGGTTCTTGCTCAGTTGCAGCAAGCCTAGACAGCCCCTTCACTGCAAAGATAAGAATTGATAAAAATAAAAATACCCCAATCATGCCTGTTAACATAAGATTGGCAGCCTGCGCTAGCAATTCGCTGATTTCCATTTCCGCCCCCTTAGTTGTTATTTATTTGTTTACACCCACCCATACAAAGAAATAGATAGGCAACTTTTGTAAATATTTATTCAACCATCATATCAAACAAATCTTTCATGTAAAGGTGGTTGTAAATTGGTATTACCAATAAGTGTTTTTGTTGTTATTTCACACACTTAATCAACAATAATGGTAAAAAAAAGTGTAAAACACCTAATAAATATGAGAAATACTCAAGATATAAAGGCTAAATATAACTAATCCGGGGGGAGGAAATATGACAAAAGTACTTTTAACACACAAAAAACAATTGGTCTTACCTATAAATCCATCTTAAAATCCGCAACAAGAGTAAATACTCAACAAATTGAGGTAAAACACCATAAATAGTGACTTAGGTACGAATATAGGGGCAGCCCACAGTAAAAATGCAAAGGGAACATTTTCAGATTTAAACGCCTTGGTGAAGATCGTATAATTAGACATTAATCAACTTGAGGAATACTCGTGTTTCAAAGTGAATTCACCTTAGACAAGCAATATTTTCAGGAATGCTTTGATGAATCAGTGGCATTAAGCCAGCATAATAAACCCAAATATGGCCTTATTGGCTTTCTATTAATATTAGGTGCTTTATCTCACTACCTTGTCAACCAAGCTTACCTTGGCAACTTTTTATTTGTACTTGCTGCTATTGAGGGTATTTCTTTTTATTATCGTCGACCTTGGTGGGTTGCCAGACAAATGGTCAGTAGAGCAAGTGGCTCTAAGGTGTCTCTGGAAATTAATGAATCAGGGATTAAAGCACAAAACCCATATCGCGCGTTCGAATTGCGCTGGTTAGAAGTCGATAAGGTAATAGAAACAGACAAAGGCTTGTTAATTGAGCACGCTAAGTACCGACAATACATATCTCGACAAGCATTAACCCAAGAAGCGTATGACTTTATCGTACAGCAGACAAAAAAATAGCCACTTTTAGTGGCCATTTCTCGAACATTGATAACATCAACTCTGTTACATGTTACCTGTCGGGTTAGATTTTTCCGCTTGAATTCGCATGTAGATTTCTTCACGGTGTACCGAAACGTCCTTTGGTGCATTAACGCCGATACGAACTTGGTTACCTTTAACACCAAGTACCGTCACTGTCACTTCATCACCAATCATCAGAGTTTCGCCTACACGACGAGTTAGAATTAGCATTCTCTTGCTCCTGTTATTCCAAAATTTAAAAGATTCCGCGTCAAATTCATTTTAATTAAAAGTTCATGTAAAAGTAAGCAAAATTATCGCTTATTCACTACTTTCTAAGCTAAATGCACTATGAAGTGTTCGAACTGCTAGCTCTAAGTAACGCTCTTCTACTAAAACTGAAATTTTTATCTCTGAGGTCGACACTAAAAGTGTATGAATATTTTCTTTAGCTAACGCATCAAAAAACGTACCCGCAACACCGGAGTGAGACTTCATGCCAACTCCCACTGCAGAGATTTTAGCAACTTGTTGATCACCTTCTACATTTGAAGCACCTAATTCAGATAAGTTGGTAGTCAACACGTCTAGCGCTTGTGCATACTCATTACTGTGTACAGTTAAAGCATAGTCTATTTTACCGCCTTGATGATTAATTTGGCTTATCATGTCCACTTCAATATCATAATCGGCAAGTAAACAAAGGATTTTTGCTAAAGAGTGAGGGTTTTCAGGTAATTGACGCACAAGCAATAGAGCTTCATCTTTTTGATAAGCGATACCAGATACGGTTTTAGTGGCCACTTTCGGCTCCTCATAGCTAATTAACGTGCCAGAATCAGGCTTAAAGGTGGATAAAACCCTTAACGGTATATTGTACTTACCAGCCGCTTCTACAGATCTGATCTGTAGCACTTTTGCACCTAAACTTGATAACTCGAGCATCTCTTCAAAGGTTATCTGCGCCATGCGTCGAGCGCGAGGCTCCACTCTGGGATCTGTGGTGTAAACACCATCTACATCAGTGTAGATCTGACACTCATCTGCACAAATCGCTGCCGCAATTTCAACCGCTGAAGTGTCGGTTCCACCGCGTCCCAAAGTTGTAATATTGCCCTCAATATCTCTACCTTGAAACCCTGCAACAATCGCTATCCTATTGTGCTCAAGCTCTTGTTGTAAACGGTTGACATCAATACTCTGTATTCGCGCTTTGCCAAAGATGTTATCTGTTTTTATACCAATTTGGTCAGCCAAGAGACTCACGGCTGAATGACCGCGTTTTATTATTGCCATAGCCAACAAAGCTATTGAAACCTGCTCGCCAGTTGTCAAAAGCACATCGAGCTCTCTCGCACTGGGTCTATCATCAATTTGCTTTGCCAGTGATAACAAGCGATTGGTTTCTCCTGACATCGCTGAGACAACCACGACAACTTGATGACCCTGTTGTTTGGCCCTAATAACCAAATCGGCGACTGCCTCAATTCGCTCTATCGAGCCAACCGAGGTGCCGCCAAACTTTTTAACGATTAAAGCCACAAGTTATTGCGTTTTATCATTCAACCATACAGGAACGCTTGCTAAAGCAGCTTCCAAGTTTTCAGGTTGTGAGCCACCAGCCTGTGCCATATCAGGACGGCCGCCGCCTTTACCACCGACTTGTGCTGCCATGTGATTAACCAGCTCGCCCGCTTTAACCTTACTGGTTAGATCTTTGGTCACACCGGCAATTAGGCTTACTTTATCACCGTTTGCTACACCTAATGCAATCACACCTGAGCCCATCTTATTCTTTAAGTCATCCACCATGCCGCGCAGTGCTTTTGACTCGGTACCAGCTACGTTCGCAACAAGTAACTTTATACCATTTACATCAACCGCTGACTCAAGTAGAGATGCACCAGCCGCGCTTGCTAGCTTGTCATTCAACTGACCAACTTGCTTCTCAAGACCTTTTGCTTTTTCAATCAGAGCAGCCACTTTTTCAAGTGCACTTGCACTGTCGCCTTTTACTAATGCAGCGATATCTGCAAGCGCTTTTTCTTGCTCTGCAACGTAGTTCACTGCATCTTCACCAGTCACGGCTTCAATGCGGCGCACACCCGCGGCAATACCACTTTCAGATACGATTTTTAGGAAACCTATGTCACCAGCACGCTCTACGTGTGTACCGCCACATAATTCGATTGAGTAATCGCCTATTGATACAACACGTACTTCATCATCATATTTTTCACCAAACAGCGCCATGGCCCCTTTGGCTTTTGCATCTTCAATATCCATCAACTGAGTATTTAGCGCGAAGTTAGCACGGATCTCATTGTTCACAGACGTTTCAATCTCTCGCAGTTGCTCTTTTGTCACCCCTTCAAAATGAGAGAAGTCAAAACGCAACTTATCAGGCATTACCAATGAGCCTTTCTGCGCCACATGATCACCTAAAATTTGGCGAAGCGCCTCGTGTAAAATATGAGTTGCAGTGTGGTTTTTCTTAATGCGTTCACGGCGCTGAGCATCTATTTGCGCATCGACTTTATCGTTAATGCCAATACGCCCAACAACATAACCATGGTGTGCAAATGCGTTACCCAGCTTTTGAGTATCTGTGACATTAAATTCGCCACCAGCAACTTTTAATACACCCGTGTCACCTACCTGACCACCTGACTCAGCATAAAAAGGAGTGCGATCCAGTACAACAATACCCTTTTGTTGCTCTGTCAATTCAGAAACACTTTCACCCTCTGCAAATAGCTCAACTACAGTGCCACTATATTGCACGGCATCATAGCCTTTAAAGTCAGTTACTTTTTCAGACTTCAACTGTTCATTGTAATCAGCACCAAATTTACCCGCTTGTTGCGCTTGCTTTCGCTGCGCTTCCATAGCCGCTTTAAAACCGCGCTCATCTATCGTCATGAATCGTTCACGCGCAACATCGGCAGTTAAGTCTGCTGGGAAACCATAAGTATCATATAGCTTAAATACCAAGTCTCCAGGGATAACATCCCCTTCAAGACCTGCTAAGTTTTCTTCTAAGATAGCCAAACCACGGTCGAGTGTTTTGCCAAACTGTTCTTCTTCAATACGGAGTACTTTTTCGATGATCGCTTGCTGTTTAATAAGCTCAGGGTATGCTTCACCCATTTGCTCAGCTAATGCACCCACTAATTTGTGGAAAAATGCACCTTGCGCACCCAGTTTGTTACCATGCCTTACTGCACGACGGATAATACGGCGTAAGACATAACCACGCCCTTCATTTGAAGGCATAACACCATCAGCAATCAAAAATGCACATGAACGTATATGGTCAGCCACAACGCGCAACGATTTATCCTCTAAATCTTGCGCACCTGTAACTGCTGCTGTCGCTTTGATCAAGGCTTGGAAAAGGTCAATTTCATAGTTTGAGTGCACACCTTGCATGATCGCTGAAATACGCTCAAGGCCCATACCCGTGTCAACAGACTGGTTAGGTAATGGTTCCATCGTTCCATCAGCGTGACGGTTGTACTGCATGAAGACTAAGTTCCAGATCTCAATGAAACGGTCACCATCTTCTTCTGGGCTACCCGGAGGCCCACCCCAAATATGCTCACCATGGTCAAAAAAGATCTCAGAACATGGACCACAAGGTCCAGTGTCGCCCATAGACCAAAAGTTATCAGAGGTGTCGATGCGGATAATGCGCTCTGCTGGAACACCTACTTGATTAGCCCAAATATCATAGGCTTCTTCATCAGTGTGATACACTGTCACTAACAGCTTCTCTTTTGGCAGTTGAATCACATCTGTCAAAAACGCCCATGCAAATTTGATAGCGTCCTGCTTAAAATAATCGCCAAAACTGAAATTACCCAACATTTCAAAAAACGTGTGGTGTCTTGCAGTATAACCAACATTTTCTAAATCATTGTGCTTACCACCAGCACGTACACAGCGCTGTGAGCTCGTCGCTCGATTATATGGACGTTTTTCAGCGCCTAGGAATACATCCTTAAATTGCACCATACCTGCATTTGTGAACAGAAGTGTGGCATCATTCCCTGGTATCAGAGAACTTGATGGCACCACTTGATGGTGTTGTTTAGCAAAGAAGTCTAAAAAGCTTTGCCTAATCTGTGCGGTAGTCATGTGCTGCATGTGATTATTCACCCTTTATTGCTGCTATATGCTCTAAATCGCAAAGGAAGTTACCAAAATTAACTTTCACTCTGTGATTGTATTGCAAAATCTATTTGGTCATAGCTAAAGCCTCGATACATCATGTACCTGACACGCTTTGACCTTTCTTGATAGTCTATCTGTTTTGCCGAATAGCCGTATTTTTTCTCGTAAGTTTGTTGAGCTAATGCGAACCAATCTATTTCTCTTTCTTCGATGAGCTGCGTTAAATGCGCACGTTCTACACCTTTATTTATGGCATCCATAAGTATTCTTTTTTCTCCAAGCCCTTTAGCGAGCTGGCGATTTAGATAACTTTCACAGTGCCTTAAATCATCTAAGTAGCCTATATCACATAACCACTCAATTAAAGAGTCGGCATACTCATCTGATGCGCCTTTCTGTCGCAATTTTTGACCGAGTAGTTTACGTGAATACTCTTGTCTAGATAACAACCAAACGGCGTAATTTTTTAACTTTTGTTTATCTTTATCATCCATCACGCGTCAAAACGGCCTGTTTGACCAGCACCTTCTTGATCACTTTTAGCGTCATTTTCTCGATCAGTCTCAATTGCACTTTGAGGGGTTTGATCCGCAAAAATAGCCTGGAAAGATACAAAAAAGCCGATATAGATAATTGGCATGATAAATATTAACGGCACCAGAGATAATGGCGTTGACGCGATAATAAGCAGCGCGGCAATACCACCAAACACAGAAAGTGGCGCCACATTATAGTAAAATACTTTGAGAGATTGTTTCATCGCCCCAAAAATATTTGCTTGCTCTTTAAAATAAATGAGCGGCAATGCATAAGCAAAAGCCATCATGGCAAGTGATTGTAAAACAATGAAGATAGCAATATCTGCAAGACTAATTGCAGCTGCAATTTCTGCCATCACTGCCTGCATATCTTGCTCTGGTGTATGGTTTTGTAAGGCGCTGGTAACAGGCTCAAACAATAAACTCATCACAACACCTAAGATCAGTGCCACCCCGAGTTGATACAAGCCAAGACGAAAAATATTTAAGCGGCGCCCTTTAGCAGAGAATGGTTTCAAAATATCTGCAAGCATGATTGACTTGCCAGCTTGTATATTGAGCGCAGCATTATAAAAGCCGACAGTTAAAAATGGGCCCGCAAGCGCGCACAACATCTGAACTATCGGATTGGGCATGATAAAAGGAAACAATCCCACTATCACGATAAAAATGTACATCATCATAAAAGTCAGGGGCTGAGTTTTAAAAACCGCCCAACCGGCCTTAAACCAATTTACCCCAAAACTTGCTTTAAATGTTCGAAAATCTGCAGACATAAATGACTAACTTAGTTATAAAACAGGTTAATTATACTGATTCAAAAGAGTACTTGAAAGGCGCTTTATGAGGCTAATCGCCAGTAAACGCAACAAAATGGCCAAAAACCAAGAAATTTAGTAGCCAAGATTGCGATTGCCCTATCAAATTCATCAATGCAATAGAGCATTTCAACATCATTTGCTTACTTAGGCTTGTTTATTTTTTCCATATCCAACATATGAGAGCCATGCTTTACTTTGGTCTCTAAGTAGCTTTGATTGCCAGAATCTCCAGCTTTTACGTGCGCCTGAGTACCCACAACACTTTCCACTTCGATGCCAGCACGGCGCAGTGCATTTAATTTACGTGGATTGTTCGTCATTAACTTAACATGACTTAACCCAAGTGCTTTTAACATGAGCACCGCATCAGAAAAATCACGTAAATCATCATCAAAGCCCAAGTGATTATTGGCTTCATAGGTATTCATACCTTGGGATTGCAGTACATAGGCGTCAATTTTATTATACAACCCAATACCTCTTCCTTCTTGTCTCAGGTAAAGTAGTACACCACCGCTTTGATGCATTTCCTCGATACATTCGTTTAGCTGTTCACCACAATCACACCTTGATGAATGAAAAACATCACCAGTCAAGCACTCAGAGTGCATTCTTATTAGTGGCACTTCTTGATTGGTGTCAGCACCGTTAAACACTAACGCCACATGCTCTTCACCATCTTTCAGTCCTTCAAAAGATACAATCTCTGCGGGAATATGACTACGCTGCCCTACATTCAGCTCAACTCTTGCTCTAACTTCAGCCACGACTCGAAAATACCTAAATAAAAATGTGATACTATCACAAAAGCGGATATATCTGTTTATATGGTGACAAACAGACCATTTTACAAGTAAAAATACACAAAACTGGTAAATGTGTACATTAACGCTAGTCTTTATTTACAGACATAAATTATATATGGCAGCAGCGAGTCATCAATGAGGCTGTTCACCCTACTTTTTTCATTACTCTCTTTTTATAGTGCAGCCGAGCAACTAAAGGTAGACGGCTTCGCAACTATTGGTTTAGTCATCACAGATTCAGATACCGCAGGCATAAGGCAACATATCTCCCAACCTCATGCTACTTATAAAAGTGAGTTAGGATTCACCAACTCTTCAATTGGTGGCCAAATTGAATGGCAAGCGAGCAGTGCTACGCAATTAGTAGGACAAGTGTTGCTTAAAGATAATGAAGAGCAAAACATAGATAACATTGTACAGATGGCTTTTTTACGTCATTCATTCAATGCGAATTGGCAAGTTAGATTGGGTAGGACTGGCCTTGACTTGTTCATGATGACTGAACATCGAGATATCGGCTACACCTATACCTATGATCACCCCCCAACAGAGTTTTATGCCATTGTGCCTCATCAAAATTTAGACGGCGTGGATATCAAGTATACACACCCCTTACCTCACGGTTTGTTTAGCGGTAAATTTTTTGCAGGTAAATCCACGGCACCTATTGTCAGTGACGACAGTTTTTTTTGGGATGTCGAATTAAAATCTCTTTATGGCCTCGTAGTCGAATGGCAATCCTATGACTGGACACTAAGAGCGAACTATACAGCTACTCAATCAGGTAATGAAAACGAACAGCAGAAACAGCTTCAAGCAGCGCTAACTGTTGTGCCCGATTCGATTTGGCCACAAAAGGCCTCTTTACTTGATTCACTTAACATCATAGGAAAACGCTTCAATTACTCAGCCATCGGGGCGCGTTACGATGACAGTGATTGGTTTTGGCAAAGCGAGATCTCTTATATTGATTCAAATTCACAGGTACTAAAAGCACTCACCGCAGGTTATATCAGTGCAGGCTTTTATATTGATAACCACACATTTATGGCGACCTTTGCGCAGGCTAAATCAAATAATAGAACACCGCCGCGGCCGCTCATATCAACACCTGATCTTGACCTTTTATACAACACACTGATCAGACACACGAATTTTTATTTAGTTGACCAAAACACAATTTCATTAACGATACGCTCAGAACTCAGCCATTCATTAGCACTTAAAGTTCAAATGGAACATACCGCTGTGAATAGCTTGCCATCTGCTTTTTATTTGCATCGAAATTTAACAAGCGGAGATTTTGACAATTCATTTAACACGCTGGGTATCAGCCTAAACTGGGTGTTCTAATGAATAGAGTGTTATCGAGTCTATCGCTGGTACTGGTACTTATTTGGTGCAGCTTTGTGTCTGCTGAGAGTAACCTTGTCATCGTTGTCAATAAACATAACCCAATTGAACGTATTGAAAAGCGACAACTGATTGATATGTATATGGGCAAATATCTTGCGTTTCCCAATGGTCACCTAGCTGTCACTTTAGACTACACCAAAGGACATAACCTGCGCGATATCTTCTTCGAGACCCTTACTGGGCGCAGTATTACCCAAATAAATGCGTATTGGTCACGAGTAAAGTTTAGTGGTAAGGCTTCTCCTCCTCAGGCGTACCCAACAATTGACGCTATAATTGATAAAGTAAAGACAACCCCAAGCGCAATTGCTTACATTCCAGCAACTGCTGTTACTGATGAACTAAAAGTAGTGTACCGTTTTGCTAAGTAGACAAAGCTTGATAATTAGATTGATGATAATTTTAAGTTTTTCAACTTTTATATTTTCTGCTGTGTATGCGTATATCTATTACACCTACGTCTTCGAAACCGAGTTAAGACACTCCGATGAAGCAGTTTCACAGATCAGTCAAACAATTTCGTCAACGGCATCCATTGCGGCATATTTAGAAGACAAAGATTTAGCGAATGAAGTTGTAAATGGCTTAGTGAGTAATGACATCATACAGTCTGCCGCATTGACTAACCAACAAACGGTACTCGCTAAAAGCATCCTATTCACAGAGCGCGACGCGCAATCTTTTAACTTACCTAACCCGTTTATCTTGCAGGAGAACATAGGCTTTATCCACGTTGTGCCAAATACACAATTTATTCGCCAAAATGCTCGCGAAATTGCGCTGTCTTCAGTGCAAACACTGCTTATTGTAATTATCCCGATGTTATTGCTTTTTGCAGTCTTTTCGTTCTTGCTGATTTCTAAACCGCTAGGACAACTAAGCCAACAACTCACGAGTATCATCCCAGGAAGCGCACACCGAATTAAAATTAGTGAAGACCATGAACACACCGAAATAGGTAAGATAGGAAAAAATATCAATGCAATGCTAAGCAATACCGAAATGCTCTTCGAGCAAGAGCGCAGCTTGCGGCTCGAAATAGAGCAGCTTGAAAAAAGGTTTCGCTTGATGTTTGAGAGAAGTTCATCCCCTACACTGCTTGTTCGAGAACAAGGTGATGTTACGTTGGTTAATGATGCAGCCAAAGACTTACTGGCAGGTATGGGAGTAGATTGTGAAGAACGCTTCCCTGATAACCTAGGGCAATACTGCAAAACCCCTGATATTTTATATACGTTTACCGAAAACAGCATAAAGCAAAAGCAAGTTATGCAGGCTGAGTTTGAATTTACGAATCCACTCACATTATCGTCGGTCTGGTTAAGCATCATTATTCTTAACACTGAAAGTGACGGGCAATGGTACTTTCAAGTATTCTTGGCTGACATTACTTCACGGAAAACCATGCTCAACCAACTCAGTCATCGTGCACAAAGAGACAGTTTGACCAGCTTATATAATCGCTATGGCGCTGAGCTTACACTGATTGATTGGATTGATTCAAATACTGAATTTAGCTTGTTGTTGCTCGATCTTGATGAATTTAAACCGATAAACGATATTTATGGGCATAATGCCGGAGATGAAGTGTTGAAACATGTTGCACAGAGCATTTCTTATATTGTTTCCAACAGCGATTTGGTGTGCCGTTGGGGCGGTGATGAGTTTGTCGTCGCAATTAAAACTTCTGACAGACATACCATCAACAACATTGCCCAACAACTCCTCGAGGCCATTAATACACCGACACTATATGAGCGAAATGGACACCAGCTAAAGTTGCATGTAGGTGTCAGTATTGGAATTTCGCACTTTCCTACACACGCTAATACTTTAAAAGGCTTGGTCGAGTGTGCCGATGTCGCCATGTACTCAATTAAAAAGACTTCTAAGAATCAATTTACTTTTTATTCTACTTAAAAATTTTGCAATATCTTTTCATCGTATTGCTTAACATCTAACGTCGCATCGTATTTCTTCGCCAAACTATCGAGCTCTGCTTGCCACATAGTCAGTTCTTCCATGGTAATTGTATTATCATCTAGGTTCCACAATTGCCGAGAGCCTGTATAACTAAATTGTATGGCAAGCATGGCATCTACATCGCCCTGCACAGCCGCCTTTTTTAATCTAGGCATTTTGCGTGTTACTTGATTCAGCGCTTGCTTTAACTCCCACACATAGACAACTTCAGTCATAAACGGGTGATACTTAACTTTTTTCAAAATAAGCGTGATAACAACACATGTTATGATTACCCCAAGCAAGTTCCAGTGAAAATGGCTGCCATCAGCATCTGGAAAAAAGCGGATCAATAGTTGAGCAATCCCTAAACTGCCAGCGGTTAAACTAATAATGCATATACCAATGACCCAATTGAGATGTTGTCTGTACTTTGATTTATCAATATCTTGTAACTGCATGGTTTTTCCTATTGAGCGACTTCAGAGCATTTTAATGACTTAAAAAAGAAAATAAAAAAATATATCACCCCTTTTTTTGACCTAGTCCGTTTTACTAGCAAAAAGAGGAGAAAATTATGACAAATACAATGACGAAGATACAATTAACTGCACCATATAAAGCACTTAATAAACTCGTTTTATCATTCATTGGCGCACTTGTAGTTACGTTCTCTTTATTTGCGTTCATGCATCAATTGATTAGCCAAGACAAAGTGTTCATCGCTGAACAGCCACCGGTAATTGATGTTATTATCGCTCAAGATATTGAGGATAGCCCAGTGAGAACCCATCGAGTGCTTCCTCCTCCTCCAAAGCCTGCACAAAAAGCACCACCTAAACCAAATACGCCCCCAGCTGAAACCACAGGCGTTAATGTAGAGGTAAATATAACATCTGGCGTAAAGTCGTCTCCCATTCAGATGAACAGTACATTACAAATAAGTGATACCCACGCGGCCCCTATCGTGCGCATTGAGCCAACATACCCTGCCATTGCAGCAAGAGATGGTATAGAAGGCTGGGTTCAGTTAGCATTTAGTATCTCGCCCAATGGACAAGTGATTGATGCCCAAGTTATCGATGCAAAACCAAAACGGGTGTTTAACCGCGCAGCACTCAAGGCACTGAAACGTTGGAAGTACCGCCCTAAAATGATAAATGGCAAGCCGGTCGTTCAAGCTGGGCAGTCAGTTGTGTTAGAGTTTAATTTAAGCCAGTGACAAAACTGCGCAAAACCGCTGGAGACAACCCAGCGGTTTAAATATACAGAACTCGTGAAATAAATAAAAAATTAACTACGGAGAGCCTATGCTACTTGCAATAAAAAACTGGTTTATCCAAGACAAAACAGAAGCACATGACCCTCTGTATGAATTTAAACGCAGCGGTGAAAATCGTTATCTAGAACAGGCAATTGATAATTTTAACCCCGACCTTTATCACTATTTATGCACTCAGAGTGATCCCCAAACAGCTGAAGATATATGCCAAAAAACGTGGCTTTCAATTGTTGAAAAGCGTCAATATTATCAAAGTAACCACACACCAAAGGCGTATATATTTAGGATCGCACGTAACGCATTAATTGACGAATTCCGCAAACAGAATAAACACATATGTGACAGCGACAATACAGATATTTGCACAGAAGATGACGACAGCAGTTTCACGTCCGCTTGCTGCGAGCAATTATACAGCGCAATTAAGGAATTACCCCAGGCACAAAAAGAAGCTATTTGTCTGCAACTAGAAGGGTTTTCGCTGAAGCAAATTGCACAGATCACTACCGCTAACCCAGAAACAGTTAAAACACGCTTAAGATACGCAAAGCAACAATTGAAACAAATTTTAGGAGAGCAGAGATGAACGACTCACAGCCGAAAATAAATGAACTCCAGCAAGCGTATAGTGCAGCTAAAAGGCATCACAAAATGTCGCCTAAGCAAGTCCGTAAATTGAAAAGGCTAAGTCGACTTGAAAACCGTAAACACACAAGACAATTTTGGCTAAGAACGAGCTTATGGGCTAGCTCCTGCTGTCTAGTTGCGCTTGTTGGCAGTTTGTCATTGCAGAATATTCTTTACGACTTTGAAGTGTTCCTCGCACAACTTGAGCCCAACTCGTTCTCAGCACAACAGTACGATATTGTTGAAACACATAATATTGTGGAGGGAAGTTATCAAACAACGATTGCACAACAAAAAACACAATTAGACGAAGCACTAACAGGTTCAAAAGAAAAATTACTAAAGATCAGCCAGTTCTATGGCAAGTTAGTGCACTCACAAGAGGGCGTTTGGTTTATCGCAGACTGCAATAATCAAACATTAATTGAAGTACGAGAAAGCTTACTCAATGAATTGATTGTGCCCGAAGAGCGTGCATTTGACTACCAGCAAGGACAACTTTTAGCTTTAAGTAAAAACCAATCTGGTCAGCTAATTAACATTACCGCGCCGTCATCAGGCAAAGGCCTTTATGCCTGCCCTTAAAGGAGGATAAAGCCCGCCACAATAAACCCAGTAAGCGCTAGTGCTCCTCCTGTTAATGCGTAGGGAAGCTGGGTTTTTACATGTGTTAATAAGTCGCAACCTGATGCCAATGCAGACACTGCCGTGGTATCAGAAATGGGCGAACAATGATCTCCGAATACGCCACCACTCAAAATCGCACCGACCACTAATGAAGGAGGCAACCCTAAAGTTTGAATTAGTGGCACGCCAATTGGTATTAAAATAGCAAATGTTCCCCAAGATGTACCCGTTGTAAAAGACATCATGGCCCCAGTTAAAAATATGGCTGGCACAATGAGGTAAATCGGTAAATAGGCTCCAACTAACTTAGCGACAAACACACCTGTTCCTAACTCCTTTAAACTGGCACCTAATGTCAACGAAAGTAATACAATACTCACTAAAGGTAACAACTCGCCCATGCCTTTAAAGCCGATATCGACTAGCTGGTGGTGTGTAAATTGTCGTTCTATTATGAGCAATAAGTAAGCAACTGAACATGCTAGAGTGGTTGCATAAAGCACAGATTTTGAGCCACTCCCATGTGCAAGGACACCGTCACCAGTCCAAAACATAAACCCTATCATACCTATAATCAGTGTACCTAAAGGCAGTAACATAAACCGCGCTTTAGACGATTGAGGGCCTGAACCTAGCTCAATTTGTTCTCGCTTAAGGTCATCTTCAGCACCCTTCATCGGACCATGTACTTTGTCAAATACGACGGTATAAAATACAAGCATTAACGCGATAATCGCGTAAAAATTAAAAGCTACACTGCCCCACAATACACTAACCGCCGACTGCCCCAATTCATAGTTACTTAACAACCCGAGTACAAAAGCTCCCCAACCATTGAGTAAAATCAAAGTACATACAGGAGCGCTTGTGCTATCAATTATATAGGCAAGACGGGCACGGCTCATTTTAAATTTATCAAATAGACCTCGAGCAACAATGCCCGAGGTAAGCACACTCATATTGGATTCTATAAACACAGCAGTGCCAGTAAACATCGTTAATATGCCAACTTGCTTTCTACTTTTAGCAACGCCCAGATCCATCAATTTGTTTACTGTGGCGGATACCCCGCCTGATTCTCTGATAAACGCCAGTAGAGCACCAATCACAATACTAAAAACCAGTATTCGACTATTCCCTGCGGAGGTTGCTACCTCAATTATTCGTTCAATACTATTAATAAATGTAACGAAAACTGATTGCTTGTTTGCAGTGAAAACCAGTAAAAACTCCGATGAAATTAAAGCTAGAACTAATGCCAAAATAACTTCTTTTCGCCAAAAAACAACGACAATGGCTATTAGCGGCGGCAAAATAGAATACCAAGACATAGCTTTCCTTTTTGTTTTGATTAGGTGAAAAGCACTGAAACCAGTAGCTAAATAACTTTGCAGGAAGTGACCCCCACAGTAACTGAACAAATTATCACCACGCTAGCTTAAACACTTTAGTAAAAAAGCCAAGTATTTCGGCAACCTAATTTCACAAATGCAACAATAGTACCTTAACCGGAACCGCATAAATCAAAAAACGCAATAATATTCCGAAACAATCTATCGCAACGTTCCAATTGAACCTATAATATGGACAGTTTAAGTTAGTTTTAGTTACCAGGTGATCCTCATGTCTACTTTTGTAAAAATAAAGGCTCTGAAACCTTCACTGTCACAAAGTGAAGCAAAGTTAGCAGACTTTACGTTAAAGTCAGGTTCAAAAATTCGTGGTCTATCTTCGATAGAACTTGCAAAATCAGCCGGAGTTAGTCAGTCAAGTGTTGTAAAGTTTGCTCAAAAATTGGGTTACAAAGGATTTCCAGCATTTAAATTAGCTGTAGTCGATGCGCTCAATGAACAAACACAAGAAGATACTCCACTCTCAAATGAAATTGACCAAAATGATTCTATTGCGCATATTTCAGAAAAGCTGATAGCTAACCAGCAGGCAACTCTTGTCGCTACCAGCAAATTAAATACACCAGAACTATTTGAGCAAGCTGTTCAAGCCATAAAAGGCGCCAAAAAGGTAATGGTGTGTGCGATTGGTTCAACACATACGATGGCTCAAGATTTAACACTAAAGTTACAAAAGCTAGGCGTATGTGCAGTCACACATGTTGATGAGTTAAGTGCAGCTAGTTACGTAGCTACAATGGGTAAAGATGATCTCTTTATTTGTTTGAGTAATTCAGGTGCAGTAAAAAGCATTGTGAAGCTTGCACAACAAGCTAAGACGAACGAATGTCAAATCTTAGCTTTGACTCGCTACGGACATAGCGAGTTGGCGACATATGCAGATAATTGCTTATACTGCATTCAAGAAACAGAAGCGGTCAAGCATTCAGCAGTGTTAACACGCGCATCATTAGGATATTTGATTGACGTACTATTTATTTCTTTAGCCCAGTCTAACCTGCATTGGCAACGCCGTGCAGACCGCTCAAATGAATACATGAGTGATATGCTAAACATCTAGTAATACATCCCATGTGCCTTATCTCTTATACAGCAGATAAGGCACTCTTTTCTTCTCGAACTCAGCCACCTCTTGGCGCCAAATGGCTTCTATCTGATGTGCTTTTAAGCCTTGTTTAAGTGCTAGCCTAATGATATTCGTGCCCGCCAATTTATCCAAAAACTTAGGCGATGTAACAAAGCGCTGATTTTGTTGTTCAAATGCAGTATAAGCTGCAACAAACCAAGTTAAATCAAACCCTTTTTGAGCGTTTTCACGTAGATCTTGACCCCATACATGCTCTCCTTTTAATTTAGGAAAGCGAGCAGCTCCAATGATAGAACGAGGTACAAAACTAAACTCTCCTAATCTTACTTGATGGTGGCCAAATACTTGAAAGGGAAAATCAGTCCCACGCCCAATAGATACTGCTGTCGCTTCAAATAAACATAACGAAGGATACAAATAAATCGCCTGCTGGTTGGGCAAATTAGGGCTAGGTGCAACAGGTAGAATATAGTCGTCTAACGCATCATATTGGGCGACAGGGATTATATTTAAGTTCAGCTTATTTGGACCAGTTAACCACCCTTCCCCTTCTATCATTTGCGCAAGTTCACCCACAGTCATTCCATGCAAAATAGGAATTGGGTGCATGCCTACAAATGAACGAAAAGCCATATCAAGCACAGGCCCCTCAACATATTGAATATTAGGGTTCGGCCTATCTAACACGATAAATGCTTTTTGCTGTTCTTTTGCTGCTTGCATCATATAATGCATCGTACTGATATAAGTGTAAAAACGCACACCAACGTCTTGAATGTCAAAAACAAGCACATCCAAATCAAGCAACATATCTCTTGTAGGACGCTTTTGTTTCCCATACAGCGATACAATAGGGAGTCCGGTTTTTACATCAATACTATTTTCAATATACGCGCCAGCGTCTTGATCACCTCTGAAACCATGCTCAGGAGAAAAAATCCGTACAACATTTACTTGATTCTCAATCAGAAAGTCGACCAAGTGCTCTCCTTCCACTCGCGAAGATTGATTAACAATCAATCCAACACGCTTCCCCTTTAACAAAGGTAAGTATCTATTTGATTGCTGGGCCCCCACTTCAATTGCAATAGCTACCTTTATATTTAGCATCAAAAAAAGAAAAATAACCTTCAAGGTGAATAAACGAATAAGCACTGCAAATCCTTAAGTAAATAAATGCCATGAGAATATGCCTGATCAAAAACTAAAAAAGAATCTTTTTTTAACTTTTACATACTCTTCAATTTGAATGTTTTTTAGCAAAAAGAAGGGTTTCACACTTTCCAATTGGGCTTGCGTGAGACGCTTTCTTTTAAGTGCAGATAAAATTTCTTTTTGTTCTAATGTCGCACCTTTAAAACCGCAATCAACAAATATAATGCTTTCTTCATGTTCTAACCTAATGTTCTGATATAGCTGAGCTAATTGCTCACCTGTGTACGTTTTATCCATCTTCTTTTCCCTATAAACCAATCAGTTGCTAGCATATTAGGGATTTGATTAGAAAACTTGGATAAATACGACACGGTACTTAATTTGAATACCATGAGATTGAAGTTAACTGTCACCTCCAAAGAGGTGGTGGACGCAGGACCTGCTTTATGAAGAGTGAACCTCTGACTTGCTCAGGGCATCTCGGGCTATTCGGATCTTTAAACTGATCCAAATTTCAGGCATAAAAAATGATATTCGTCGATATCTATCTCATGTTTTACTACTTGAGTGAAGTAAATATATGTCATCTCGAAAGAGATGGCGGACGCGGGACCTGCTTTATGAAGAGTGACCTGACTGGTTTAGGGCATCTCGGGCTATTCGGATCTTTAAACTGATCTAAATTTCAGGCATAAAAAATGATATTCGTCGGTATCTAACTCATGTTTTACTACTTGAGTGAAGTAAATATATGTCATCTCGAAAGAGATGGCGGACGCGGGACCTGCTTTATGAAGAGTGACCTGACTGGTTTAGGGCATCTCGGGCTATTCGGATCTTTAAACTGATCTAAATTTCAGGCATAAAAAATGATATTCGTCGGTATCTAACTCATGTTTTACTACTTGAGTAAAGTAAATATATGTCATCTCGAAAGAGATGGCGGACGCGGGACCTGCTTTATGAAAAGTGACCTCTGACTGGTTTAGGGCATCTCGGGCTATTTTCAGGCATAAAAAAACCGACTTTCGTCGGTATCTATCTCATGTTTTACTACTTGAGTGAAGTAAATATATGTCATCTCGAAAGAGATGGCGGACGCGGGAGGATTCGAACCTCCGACCGCCTGGTTCGTAGCCAGGTACTCTATCCAGCTGAGCTACGCGTCCGCAATATCATTTTTAACACCTGATTAGTGCCTCTTTTATTTAACCACTTAGAGATAAGTGGCGGACGCGGGAGGATTCGAACCTCCGACCGCCTGGTTCGTAGCCAGGTACTCTATCCAGCTGAGCTACGCGTCCGTATTATCAATTTTAGCACCTGAATAGTACCTCTTTTATTTAACCACTTAGAGATAAGTGGCGGACGCGGGAGGATTCGAACCTCCGACCGCCTGGTTCGTAGCCAGGTACTCTATCCAGCTGAGCTACGCGTCCGTACTATCAATTTTAGCACTTGAATAGTGCCTCTTTTATTTAACCACTTAGAGATAAGTGGCGGACGCGGGAGGATTCGAACCTCCGACCGCCTGGTTCGTAGCCAGGTACTCTATCCAGCTGAGCTACGCGTCCGAAATATCATTTTTAACACCTGATCAGTGTCTCTTTTATTTAACCACTTAGAGATAAGTGGCGGACGCGGGAGGATTCGAACCTCCGACCGCCTGGTTCGTAGCCAGGTACTCTATCCAGCTGAGCTACGCGTCCGTATTATCAATTTTAGCACCTGAACAGTGCCTCTTTTATTTAACCACTTAGAGATAAGTGGCGGACGCGGGAGGATTCGAACCTCCGACCGCCTGGTTCGTAGCCAGGTACTCTATCCAGCTGAGCTACGCGTCCATACAAAGAAAACCATTATAAATGGCGGAGGGGGAGGGATTCGAACCCTCGATAGGGCTACAAACCCTATACTCCCTTAGCAGGGGAGCGCCTTCAGCCACTCGGCCACCTCTCCGTCTTTGTGGGGCGTATAATATAGAACAGAAAAAATAAGTCAAACACTTTTCTTGTAAAAAATGACTATCTGGTGACAGATTGAACACACTGTCTTTTTTTCTAACAGTTTGCTCTAATCCTAATCATTTCTGGGGGTTGTGGAGGTTGAAAACTTACTCATTAAGCGCTGTTTGTGATCGAATACCTCTTCAAGATAGGAGTCTAAATACCCCAACTTTTGGAATTCGATAATACATTGCCTACAATATTCCCTTCTTGCGGCCTCATGCTTTGATTGTTCTTCGTCTAATTTCGGCATAATCTATGTTTTCTTATAACTTATTATGTGTGATTCATCCTAAATGCCCCGTCAGTATAGAAATGCCATCAGAAATTGCCAACTAACCTGATTGAGAAAATATGAACCAATTTCAGAAACAACAACAATAAAACACTGTTTTCAAATGTAAACGCGATAATTATTGAGAAAATAAAAATTATTTTTGAGAGATATCTTACAAAGATACAAGAAAAGCACCGCTCAAATACTTTAGAGCAAAACACATCTGATGCTCCTGGATTTTTTTATCTTACTTAAAGCAATAAAAAAATATAACGGTCAAAAAGTCATGTTCTGTTAAGTAATATAGAAATTGTCGATAGAGCTCTGAGGGTGTGCTCCAAAAAAAACGGCTTTCCAAGAAAGCCGTTTTTCAATTGACCTGTTATTAGTCCGCTTGTGGGCGCATATGCGGGAATAAAATAACATCTTTAATCGTTGGTGAATCAGTAAATAGCATCACTAAACGGTCGATACCAATACCTTCACCCGCGGTTGGCGGTAAGCCATATTCAAGCGCTTGAATGTAATCTGCATCGTAGTGCATTGCTTCGTCATCACCAGCATCTTTTTCTTCAACCTGACGCGCAAAGCGCTCAGCTTGGTCTTGTGCATCATTAAGCTCAGAGAAACCATTAGCAAGCTCACGACCACCTACAAAGAACTCAAAACGATCTGTAATGAATGGGTTTTCATCGTTACGACGTGCAAGTGGCGATACTTCCCACGGGTATTCAGTGATAAAAGTCGGTTGAATTAACTTATGCTCAGCTGTTTCTTCAAAGATCTCACATAAGAACTTACCTGCACCCCATACACATTTCTCTGGGATTTTAACGTGTACTTTTTTCGCATAAGCAACAAGCTCATCGAAGTGGTTTTCAGGGTCTTTGAAAATATGCGCGATTTCTTCAGCGTCAGGGCCGTACTTGATGATCGCATCAGCCATAGATAGACGCTCGAACTGTTTACCAAAGTCATATTCGATAGTCTCAACAACTTCGCCTTCAGCATTCTTAACTGTGTTAATCACCGTTGTCGTACCAAGTACATCTTGTGCGACAGTACGAAGCATATCCTCAGTTAAGTTCATTAGGTCGTTGTAATCAGCGTACGCCTGGTAGAATTCAATCATTGTGAATTCAGGATTGTGACGTGTTGAAAGACCTTCGTTACGGAAATTACGGTTTATCTCAAATACACGGTCAAAGCCACCTACCACTAAGCGTTTAAGGTAAAGCTCTGGTGCGATACGTAGGTACATATCGATGTCAAGTGCATTGTGATGAGTTACGAATGGGCGTGCCGTTGCACCACCAGGAATAACCTGAAGCATAGGCGTTTCAACTTCCATGAAGTCTCGCTCAGCTAGGAAACGACGAATACCTTCAATCACTTTTGAACGAATACGGAAAGTCTCACGCGTATCCATATTTGTGATCAGGTCAACGTAACGCTGGCGGTATTTAGCTTCTTGGTCTGTTAAACCGTGAAACTTTTCTGGTAATGGACGTAGCGATTTAGTTAGTAGCTCATACTGAACCATATCTACGTAAAGGTCGCCTTTACCTGACTTATGCAGTGGACCCGATACACCGATGATGTCACCGATATCTAATTGACCATATTTTTCTTTAAGCGTTTTTTGCACGTCTTTTGATGCATACGCTTGAATACGACCTTTCATGTCTTGCAAAACAAGGAAAGGACCACGCTTAGCAAGAATACGGCCAGCAACAGAAACCTGATGGTCTAATTCAACAAGCTCTTCTTTCGATTTATCACCAAACTTAGCCTGTAGATCAGCCGTATAGTCTTCACGGCGGAAGGTGTTCGGGTGGCCATTGGCATCACAATTCTCACGAATTGCATCCAATTTAGCACGACGCTCAGCAATGAGTTTATTTTCGTCTTGGATTTGATCTGTCATTTTTTAGCTCTTAGTTTAGCTTGTTGATTAAAGGCCTGATTTCAGGCTAGCTTCGATAAATTTATCTAAATCACCGTCTAATACTGCTTGAGTATTACGGTTTTCAACGCCAGTGCGTAAATCTTTAATACGCGAGTCGTCCAATACGTATGAACGAATTTGACTCCCCCAACCGATATCAGATTTAGCATCTTCTTGGGACTGCTTTTCGGCGTTTTGTTTTTTCATTTCAAGTTCAAACAACTTAGCTTTTAATTGCTTCATTGCTTGCGCCTTGTTCTTGTGCTGTGAACGGTCATTTTGACACTGCACAACTGTATTCGTTGGTAAGTGGGTAATACGTACCGCAGATTCTGTACGGTTTACGTGCTGACCACCGGCGCCCGATGCACGATATACGTCAATACGCAAATCTGCTGGGTTAATATCAATTTCAATATTGTCGTCAATTTCTGGGTAAATAAATGCAGATGCAAATGAAGTATGACGGCGACCTGTTGAATCGAATGGGCTTTTACGCACTAAACGATGTACGCCAGTTTCTGTACGTAACCAACCATAAGCATATTCACCTGATACACGTACCGTTGCACCTTTAATACCAGCTACATCACCATCGGTCGCTTCAACGATTTCAACTTTAAAACCTTTTGCTTCAGCCCAGCGTAAATACATACGTAGCAGCATGTTACACCAGTCTTGCGCTTCAGTACCGCCCGAACCTGACTGTAAATCGATGTAGGCATCGTTGGCATCTTGTTCACCTGAGAACATGCGGCGGAATTCTAGTTTTTCTAATTGAGCAACCAAGCCCTCTACTTCTTGCTGCGCTTCAACAAAAGTGTCTTCGTCTTCCGCTTCAATGGCAAGTTCTACTAGACCTTCAGCATCATCAGCACCAGCGACTAGGTTGTCGATAGTTTCAACTATCGCCTCTAATGAGGACTTTTCACGGCCTAAAGCCTGTGCTTTTTCGGGCTCATTCCATACTGCCGGATCTTCAAGCTCTGCATTGACTTCCTCTAAACGTTCTTGTTTTAGAGCATAGTCAAAGATACCCCCGAAGAAGCTCAGTACGTTCGCGAATTTCCTTGATTTGATTAATCACAGGATTCACTTCAAACATCTACATTACTCCAATTTACACCTTAAACATCTAGCCCACACACAGTATTTTCAGTTCTATTTACGGTGTTTGTTCTGGCAGGCTATCTAAACGGCCAATACTAACAAAATTTGCCATCATATATCAGCCCCAAAATGCGATAATTTTGGGGTTTAACTCAGATATCTAGCACCAATGAGGAAAATCACTCGGCACCATGACCTTTTATAACGATGCTGCTTGAATTTCACGTACAATCAGTTGTAATGAAAATTTGCCTCTAAACTCATTAACATCTAGCTGATATGCTACGTCTGCGTACTGGGCGGACATATTTGGCCACGCTCTCACATCAACGTTAAATGCGATAGCATCTACCAATTTACCGGTTGGGTGTTTTAATACTAATTTAAGGTGTTTTTCTGCAACCAGTCGCTGCTGCACCATTTCAAAGCGCTCACTAAAAATAGGTTCAGGAAACTGCTGCCCCCATGGACCGGCTGCTTGGAGCATATTGGCAAAGTCCATATTAAAACACTCACTTGGCAGCGCACCATCAGTGAGTAACACACTTTGTTTCAACTCCTCGGTCAATTGCGTTTCAACTTCCGCTTCGAATGCAGTCTTAAATGCTGTAAATTGTGATTCGTTGATACTTAGCCCAGCGGCCATAGCATGACCACCGAATTTCAAAATGAGGCCTGGGTTTTGTGTATTAATATGCTCCAATAAATCACGCATATGAACACCTTCGATAGACCGGCAAGAGCCTTTGATCTGTCCATCATCACCTTGCGCAAATATCACCGCTGGTCTGTGATACTTTTCCTTAAGTCGACCGGCCAAGATACCGATAACACCTTGGTGCCAATCATCCTGATACAAGCACACTGCCGTAGGTACGCTTTGGGTTTTATAGCTTAATCGTTCTAAAACAGCCTGTGCCTCTTGCTGCATACCCTGCTCTATTTCACGCCGTTCATGATTTAAGCTATCAAGCTCATTCGCAATCCGCCGCGCTTGATACTCGTCTTTTGCCAATAAGCAGGCAATACCCAAACTCATATCATCCAGACGTCCGGCAGCATTGAGTCTTGGGGCAAGCGAAAACCCAAAGTCACTGGCTGTGAGTCGGTTCATATTGCGATTAGAGACTTCAATCAGCGCTTTTATGCCCGGCCGTGTTTGACCATTTTTAATACGTGCAAGACCCTGAAATACCAAAGTCCGGTTATTTGCATCTAAGGCCACCACATCTGCAACAGTGCCTAATGCCACAATATCGAGCAATGAGGCTAAATTAGGTTCTGAACGTTGATTATTTTCAAAGTAAGAAACCGAACGCAGGTGATGACGTAATGCAATCAGAAGATAAAATGCAACACCAACACCCGCTATTGACTTAGATGGAAACTGACAATCATGTCGATTCGGATTAATAATGGCGTCGGCATTTGGCAAGTGTTCGCCCTGCAAGTGATGATCGGTCACGATAACTTTGATACCCGATGCTTTTACAATATCAATACCAGCAATACAGGAAATACCATTATCAACTGTTATCACCAAATCTGGTGCTAGCTGCACAATTTGCTCTGCCAAAGCAGGGCTAAGCCCATATCCAAGACTAAACCTATCTGGTACCAAATAGTCTACATGCTTAAAGCCGAATTCAGGTAATCCCTGCATCAAAACAGCAGTACTGGTCGCGCCATCTGCATCAAAATCGCCAACAATCAGAATACGTTGCTGAGCATCGAGTGCGGATGCCAAAATATCACATGCAACAGACATATCTTTGAATAGTTTAAAATCTAGTAATGTCGCGGCACTATTATTAAGCTCAGACGCAGATTGCACACCACGCGCCGCATAAAGCTGCTTGATTACAGGGTGAAGGGTATTTGGCAAATAGCTATCATCAACACGTTCTCGTGGCTGGATCTTAGTTTGCATAGAACTCTGATTACTCTTTATTAAACTTTTTATTGTTAAATTTGTGCCTGTATAAATCATGTACATGGCATTCACAGGCACAAAAAAAGGCCTACCGGCCTTTTATCTCAATGCAGCTATTATACGTAAAGCTTAAGACTTTGCATTTCTTTCTAATGACGCGGCTAACTCAGCTGCTGGCTGATAACCCGGGATCACGGTGCCGTCTTCAAGGATAATCGCTGGAGTCCCTGTCACACCAAACTTCTGACCTAATTGATAATGCTCAGCAACAGGTGCACTACAGTCTTTCACATCAGCTACAGGGTTACCCGCTTTCGCTTCTGTCATTGCCGCCGCTGCATCCTTTGCACACCAGACATTCATTAAATCTTCATAACCTTGGCTTTGAATACCACCTCGAGGGAATGCAAGATACTTAACCGTGATCCCCGCCGCTAAGTAATCATCTAGCTCACGGTGCAACTTACGACAATAGCCACAAGTGATGTCGGTAAAAACCGTAACTTGATGCTTTTCGTCTTTTGCTTTGTATACGATCATAGAGTCTTCGTAGTCTTTTAAGCCTTCTTTACGTACACCACTCAGCGCATCTTCAGTAAGGTTTTTCCTATTAGGAATATCAATCAATGCCCCCTGCATTAAATAACGGCCGTCCGTACTTGAATAGAAAACGCCACGATCAGTGATCACCGTTTTCAACCCAGGGATCGGGCTATCAGTAATATCGTTAACCGATAAACCTAAGCTAGCCAGCGATTGCTGGATAGGATTAATTGCAAAAACTCCTTCTTTTTGCGTTGATTCCTCTGCATACGCAGAAGCTCCGGCCGCAAGCGCGGCTGCTAAAAATAACTTTTTCATCTTTGTTCTCGTAAATTCGTTTTTCATTCACCAATAAGACCGTGGAACCACAAAAAAATTCCATCAGGCCCTTGGGTGGTGTTGCTCGTGTAAGGATTTAAGTCGCTCACTAGCAACATGGGTATAAATTTGTGTCGTTGACAAGTCACTATGGCCCAACATCATTTGCACAACGCGTAAGTCTGCTCCATGATTCAGCAAATGTGTTGCAAACGCATGACGTAACGTATGTGGCGATAACGGAGACTTCACATCAGCCAACATAGCATAGTGTTTGATTCTATGCCAAAAAGTTTGCCGTGTCATACCAATACCACGTTTGGAAGGAAATACAAAATCATTTGCATGCTTGACCATTTGAGGTCTACCAACATTCAAAAATTGCTCCACCCAACGCAATGATTCTTCACCCATTGGCACCATGCGTTCTTTACCACCTTTGCCCTTAACTAAAACGACAGCTTGACGCAAGTTGATTTGCTCTATCCTTAAACCAACTAATTCAGTCACCCGAAGGCCCGTTGCATAGAGTAATTCCAACATGGCTTTGTCTCTAAGTCCCATAGCATCTTCAACATTCGGTGCATTTAAAAGTGCCTCAACCTCTTGCTCTGAAAGTGTTTTTGGTAAGGATTGTGCTGTTTTAGGTTGTGCAATATTAACAAGTGGACTTTGGCTGATTTTTTTCTGGTTTACCCAGTAAAGATAAAACCGTTTCAGCGCACTAATTGAGCGGGCTGTACTTCTTGGCTTAAGACCCAAATCAACACGGTATGCCAAGTAAGCCTCTACGTCAGCCACACTGATGGCCAATATATCTTGGCTATCAAGCTCCGTCTGTATAAAGCTTGAAAACTTTTCCAAATCGGTTCTATATGCAGAAATGGTATTGTCACTCAACCCTTGTTCTAAAAATAAGGCGTCTAAGAATGATTCTATAGGATCGAAATCATCTTCTTCTAGTTCTAATATGGTTTCTTGTTCGTTCACGGGCTGCCTGTATCAATTGATTAAACCTTAAGGTAGACTGCCCCCATATAATAACAGCCATTTGAGTGAAGAATACAATGCAAATCGGGTTATTTTACGGTTCAACAACCTGTTATACAGAAATGGCCGCTGAAAAAATACAAGAAATCATTGGTAAAGATGTCATTTCTTTACACAACATCAAAGATGATCCATTGAAAAATGCAGAGCAATTCGACTTTGTAATTTTTGGTATTTCAACATGGGACTTTGGTGAATTACAAGAAGATTGGGAATCTCAATGGGACGACATAGATGGCGTTGAACTGGGCGGTAAAACCATTGCCTTATTCGGCATGGGCGACCAGCAAGGTTACGGCCAGTGGTTCCAAGATGCACTAGGTATGCTGCATGATAAAATTACCCCTCAAGGAGTCAATTTTATCGGCTTTTGGCCAAATTCAGATGACTATGAGTTTGAAGCATCAAAAGCACTGACAGAAGATGGAAAACACTTTGTTGGCCTTGCTTTAGATGAAGACAGCCAATATGAAAAGAGTGATGAGCGTATCGCAACTTGGATTGAACAAGTTATGACTGAATACGCAGCGACACTATAAAACACATGTGAGCGGGCATACCCGCTCACACAAAACTCAAACCCAAGAGACCTTTCTTATCCACGTCTGCATATTTGGAAAACCTTGCTCTTTACAGCTCATTTGATAAGCACCTAATAGCGGATGACCGATACCTCCACCTTGTTCGAACGCACTTATCAAGCTTTTACTATTACCTCTATATCCCGCGTTATGAAAAACAATATCAAGAGAAAAACCGAGATGCTTCGCCGCCGCGACTGACCATGCCGTCGCCGCCATTTCCTCTCCCATCATTTGCTGTTTTGGCCGTTGATGCTTTAATCCTGTTTTGTAGATATCACCATCTAACAGATGCCGCTCTTTTGGTTCACATACTGCGTAATGACCGGCCTCATGTAATATATCTCCAGGGTACGCCAGTTTATCCATGTCTATTTCCAACATCCCTTGGTTATGTCTAAGCCCTGGTAAAAAAGTCTTTTCCTCAAAGCTCACCACCCTATATGGCAAACTAATTTCGTCTAAAAAGCTCAGAACCAACTGTATCTGTTGCGCGCGTTCCATCACACTCTCCTTTCATTGTGCATAAGCTCGTCGTGCACAGCATTTACATTTTTAAATAAAACGCACGGCACAAACGCGTAAACTCTGCACTGTATTGATTTTTATCATCATAAATACACAAAGATTCTGTCACCAACGCCTGCTCTACTTTGGATAACTCAAACATAACCCGTGACACAGATTTAAGGGGCGTCGTTTTCACGTCGCATTGACGAATCAAAAATAGCCCTTGCGATTGCGCTTGCTTAATAAATATGTGTGCACCATCTGATGGCAGTATAATAGCTAGCCTGCCACAGTCAGAAGAAAGACGCAAAAACGACGAAATTAAGTCTGTAAAGCTCAAACTATCTGTATGTCTGGCTAAGTTCCGCTGTGCATTTTCCCCTTTTAAGCTTGCCTGAAAATAAGGCGGGTTGCTGAATATCAAATCAAACTTTCCCGACGACTCAAATTCTTGCACAGCAATGCGATGTAATTGAATATCTGGCCAAGGCGAGCATGCAATATTATGGCTTGCATCTTTACTTGCCAGCTCATCTATTTCAATCGCAGATAATGTTAAGTCTGGTAACCGCTGTTTTGCCATTAAACTCAACAACCCCGTTCCTGCACCTATATCAAGTACATTTTTCGCATTATCGAGCGATAACCACGCGCCAAACATAATCCCATCCGTTGAAACCTTCATTGCGGCATGGTTTTGGTCAATTTTAAATTGTTTAAATGCAAAGCTTGCCATATTGCACCTTTTAGAAAACGCCAAGCACAAGTATAATTCGGCTATTGTCCTTTATTTGTGATGCATTATGCAATTTTCTGAATTTGACCTTGATGGCAAGGTACTCTCTGCCATAAAAAAAATTGGTTATACAACCGCCACCAGCATTCAACAGCTGGCTATTCCTGAAGCGCTACTTGGGCGTGACATTCTTGCATCAGCGCCCACTGGCACAGGAAAAACAGCCGCTTTTCTCATTCCTGCAATTCAATATTTGCTGGATTTCCCAAGAAAAGACCCTGGATTTGCACGTGTTTTAATTATGACACCCACCAGAGAGCTTGCTTATCAAGTGCATGAACAGTGTCAGGCGCTTGCAGAAAACACGCATTTACGTATTGGCGTTGTCACAGGTGGTATAAACTATGGTAGCCACAAAGAAATCTTTGAAAAAAACAATGACATTCTAATAGCAACCCCAGGTCGCTTAATGGAATATTTGGAAACTGAAAACTTCCATGCTGACAATGTCGAACTGTTGGTGCTTGATGAAGCTGACCGCATGCTAGACATGGGCTTCAAAAAAGAGATGCTACGTATCTGTGAAGAGGCTAAAAACCGCCGTCAGGGCTTCTTATTCTCCGCAACACTTGAAGGGGATAGCGTTGAGTTATTCGCTGAACGCATGCTCAATGATCCTGCATTACTAGAAGCTGAGCCATCGAGAAAAGAAAAAGGCAAAATCCACCAGTGGGCTCATCTTGCCGACGACTACACACATAAATTAGCGTTGCTAACGCACTTACTAAAAAGCGAAGAAGTGCAAAAAGCCATTGTTTTCGTTAAAACTCGAGAGCGTCTAGAGCAGTTAATTGGTGAGCTGTATGCCAATGAAATCAAGACTACTTGGCTTCGAGGAGAAATGCCGCAAGATAAACGAATGACAGCGATGGCAAGTTTTCACAGTGGCAGAACCAATATCTTGGTTGCAACAGATGTTGCTGCAAGAGGGATTGATGTTCCCGACATAACGCACGTAATCAACTTTGATATGCCGCGCACTGCAGATATTTATGTTCACCGTATTGGCCGTACAGGCCGTGCAGGTAAAAAAGGTACGGCTATCTCACTGATTGAAGCACATGATGTTGAAATTTTAGGTAAGGTCGAGCGTTATACCGATCAAAAACTTAAACGACGTGCCATTGAAGGTCTAGAGCCGAAACACAAAGAAGCTAAGGCGCCGAAAAAGAAAAAGGACGCAGCAAAAATTAAAGCCAAGAAAAAAGCGGCTAAAACTAAGAGTAAAAAGAAAAAATAATAAAAAGCCCCAACAGGGGCTTTTTTGTACCGCACCGTTGCTGCTACTCTTAGTTTAACTTTGTGTGGTTAACACACAACGAAATGACGCATTTCATATTTCTGACGTGTTTAAATATCACACTCTACTTAGGCCAATATAAAATATAATCATCATGAATGAGCAGCAACGGCAACAATTAGAAAATCACTTGGCACACCTGAGACTCGAAATCGACCCTATATTAGCGAAACAATATCCAAGCTTTGCGGGGAAACCCTACCCCTTAGGCCGATGTAAAGAAATACGCAATGCCGTGCTTGATAAGTTGCATACACAATTAACACAAGAAAAAGTACCTGAAGCAATAGAGCCACTCTCAGCCAAGCTAAGTGGTGGGCAAGTACTTAAACCTGTCTGGGGGACACTCAGAGATGAATACTTCCAAAATGCGATTTTAATTGACGATTGGTATATTGATGCTGCAAACGATACCGTGAACCCCAACAAACCACGCGTTGAAATTGTAAAACTTGCCGAAAGTGGCTTTAGCGCCATCTCAAGTTTTGAGCAGTTTTGTACGATTGCACAAAAATACTGGCAGGTCACCTTATATCAGAACGATCTCTTTCCTGCACTTGCGCCGTTTTTACCGCTCGTATGCGTAAATCAGCAGGGCGCCTGTTGGCTAGGTGCTGCCAATGACGACATGATTTCATTGGCCAGAAAGTCAGAATTCAGGTTGAGCGAGCGTATTCTCTCTACGCTACCAAATACACCACAGCACATTAAAACCGCTTGGTACACGCAATATGGCTATCTCAGTGACCATTTATTACAGCGTACTGAAGTAGACCCTACAACATTTTGCCAATCATACCGCGCGCAGCAAAAAGACTCGGATTTATTATTCCGTGACGCTATCGTGAAAGCTTACTTACAGCTGGCGAAGGGGGTGAGTATTGCTTAAACCAAGCAGAGCCCAATAAAGCAAGTGTGACTATTGGGATTGACCATATATTCAGTGCTTGCCAGCCAATTTTACTTTCAAGCCAACCTGCAAATAGTGACGATAGCACCACCATACTAAATACAAAAAATTCATTTGCAGCTTGTGCCTTTGCGCGCTCGTGAGGTTGATATGTCTCACTCACCATTGACGTCGCACTGATAAACATAAAGTTCCACCCCACTCCGAGCAAAAATAATGCAACGAGAAAGTGCCAATGGCTCAGCCCGAGCAAATTGATGATGGCACAACCCAACATAAGCAAACAACCCACGATGACCATAACCACGGGAGTATACTGCTCCACCAACTTTCCAGTGAAAAAAGAAGGTAAAAACATGCCCAGTACATGCCATTCAATCACCAAAGCAGACTCTGCTAAATCAAAGCCATGGCGATGCATTGCCAGAGGGGTTGCGGTCATCAATAAATTCATCACAGAGTAACTGATCATGCCAATGAAGGCAGCAATCATAAATTGCGGTTGTGAAACGATTCGCTTGATCGGCCTTTGATGAAGTTGGCTCTGCTGTCCAGACACTTCGTTAAAAGTCACCAGTTGCAACAGTGTCAGGGCTATTAGATACACACAGGTTAATGCCAAAAATGAATTTGCAAAATTAACTTCAGGTAAATAGTGATTCACCCATACAGCTAAATTGGGTCCAAGTACCGCAGCAATAACCCCACTGGCCATTATCATAGAAATCGCACGAGCGGGTTTGTCACTGACCTCGATGGCCGCAAAACGATACAAGGTGGCGAAACCAATTCCTATGCCAATTAAAAATGTAGCTAAACAAAACAAATAAAACTGACTATTTACCAGTGCCATATAACCCAATATTGCACCTGATGTCCCAATAAGGTTACCCATACTAAAGCCTAACTTTCGGCCTGTTTTAGCCATCACCAATGAAGCGGGTACAGTTGCAAGCAATAATCCCAGCATTTGGGTCGCGATCGGCAAAGTAATTAAGGTGTCAGAGGCACTTAACTTCTGACCAACCAAAGCACTGATTGTCACCAGTAAGATATTGCCCGTGGTCATCAACCCTTGGCAGCATGCCAATAAAAAGACATTTTTATTCATTGTTCAGTGTCCTTACTTTTTTGCAAAAAATAGAGGATTTCCGCTAAGGCTAGAAAATAATATAGAAATGAAAACGGGTAATTAATTAACAAGTCAGACAGTTACAGCGTATGTTACCTCATCACAGCGGTATAATGCGATGAGGTAATAATCACTAACGTACTGCGTTATACATTCAGTACTTTTTAGAGCTAAATACAATAACTAGGCTTGCTCTTCACGCAAAAATACCGGCTCATTCGCTTTTTGTGTCGCTTCTTCGCTAAAATAATAGCCCGCAATGTCGAAAGCTTTCAGTGATTCAATATCTTTAACATTATTCTCCATAATGTATCTCGCCATCATGCCACGGGCTTTTTTCGCATAGAAGCTTATCACTTTATATTGGCCATTTTTACAGTCTTTAAATACCGGCGTAATAATGTCAGCATTAAGTGCTTTCTTGTCTACGGCTTTAAAGTATTCGTTAGAAGCCAAATTGATTAACTGGGTAGAACCAGATTCTGATAACGCTTCGTTAAGCTTTTCTGCGATAACCGCACCCCAGAATTCATACAAGTTTTTCCCGCGCGTGTTCGCCAATTTCGTACCCATTTCCAGACGATACGCCTGCATCAAATCTAATGGTTTTAATACCCCATAAAGGCCAGACAAAATCCTCAAATGTTGCTGTGTGTAATCAATCGTCTGATCTGATAGCGTAGTCGCATCAAGACCCGTATACACATCACCATTAAAAGCAAAAATCGCTTGCTTTGCATTATCCGCTGTAAATGGCTGAGACCAGTCGGCAAATCTCGCTGCGTTTAAACCAGCCAGCTTATCGCTGATTTTCATCAAACTGCCGATTTCTTGAGGACTTAAGTCACGACAGACTGAAATTAATGCTTCAGAATGCGTCAATAACTCAGGTAAGGTGTGGCGCGTTGTTGGCGCACTAGAGTCGTAATCGAGATTTTTTGCGGGTGAAATAACCGTGATCATTGATAGCCTATTGACTTAAATATTGATTAATGTCAATTTCAACACTATCCACAGTTGATCGCAAGCGTAAAATCTTCCGCCTTTAGGTGTTCAAACAAATAGCCGTAAGGTAAGACCGCACCTTTACTGTGGGTAAACACAACTCACCTAACCATAACAATAACCGTACCGGCAATGTCGAGCCATATGATCATCAATCATAAGGACATTTGACCTATAAAAGCTGATCACGGTATTGCAACATACGGTGTGTAATTTATTTAAGCTGCAAAATTAGGAATGAGGACAGCATGACTTCAGCATTAGATAGGCTAAAACAGCATTCATCGATCGTTGCCGATACAGGCGACATCGAAGCGATCCGTAAACATCAACCGGAAGACGCAACAACTAACCCTTCTCTTTTATTAAAAGCAGCACAGACGCCGGCCTATCAGCCGTTTCTAAAACAAGCTTTAGATTACGCAAAATCTCAAGAACAAGATGAGCAAAAGCAAATTGAACTCGCTTGTGACTACTTCGCGGTTTTAATTGGTAAAGAAATTGCTAATATCGTACCTGGCTATATCTCGACAGAAGTTGATGCTCGCTTGTCATTTGATACACAAGCCACTATTGCTAAAGCGGAGCAGCTTCTTGCGCTATATGCTGAGCAAGGCGTTAGCAAAGATAAGATCTTAATCAAAATCGCCTCTACTTGGGAAGGCATCAAGGCAGCAGAAGCACTAGAAAAACAAGGTGTAAAATGTAATCTCACGCTGCTATTCAGCCAAGCGCAAGCACGCGCATGTGCAGATGCAAACGTATTTCTCATTTCACCGTTTGTTGGCCGTATTCTTGACTGGCATGTAGCAAATGGTGTCGATAAGCCAACTGATCCACTTGACGATCCGGGTGTTCAGTCTGTTCGCACTATTTATGATTTCTACAAGCGTCATGGCTACAAAACAGTGGTGATGGGTGCAAGTTTCCGTAACACGGGTGAAATCGTCGCTCTAACAGGGTGTGATAAGCTGACGATTAGCCCAGCGCTGCTAGAAGAGCTAGGTGAATTAGCGGCAACTGAAGATTACCTACTAGAAAACGCACCAGCATCAGCAGACAAACCAGCACCGCTCACTGAGAGTGAATTCCGCTGGTTGCATAACCAAGATGCTATGGCCACAGAAAAGCTTGCTGAAGGCATCAGAGCGTTCGCGCATGCACAAGAAATTTTAGAGTCAGAAGTTTCTAAACTATAGTAGGAACTGAAATTAAAAAAGCGCCTCATTGGGCGCTTTTTTTTGCTATGTAAAACCAACTATCGGCGCATACTCAAATTCCTAAGTTTGATTACAGAGTTACCACACCAACTAACCGGCGTGTTACTACGATTAAATACATTGCCAGCCGGTTTGCCAGATACCGCCATTGTCATAGCCATACTATACAAACGATTATAATGGCCTTCAGAAAACTCTTTACTGTCAAACAAATATAGTTGATTACCCATTAATACCGCAAAATCATCTTCACATGTAAAAACAAGGTCAACTGTCTTACCCGATGCACCTGAAGAGCTTGATAAAGCACCAAAAGATGCGAATATCAAAGATAAAGCCAGTAGAGCTACTTTCATAATTATTTCCTTTAAGTCTTTTTAAGAAGCCATATTGTACCTATTAAGTATCTAAATCAAAAGCAAAATAAGTAGCTTCCCCCGACTTTCAATGTCATCAAAGTGTCACCTTGTTTTCACTTTATAGACATATTTGTGTTTTATTTTTCTACTGTCTGTGGTATACCAGCATTACTCAAGTGTGTTTTTCATGCAAATGGGGTAATGCTTAAACACATGTTTTGAGGTTAGTACATCAATAGGAGATATTCATGGATAGCCTAGACGATATGATTGAAGTTGTAGAAAGTCCAGAACCAAAAAAAAGAGCCTCTTCGAAGGGGAAAAAAAGAAAATGGCGTGAAATTGAAGCGCTAAAAGACAGACAACGCCTTCGTAAGGAATTGGAAGAACTAGATATATTCGCAGACAGTGTCGATTTAGACGAACTCGACTTTATATAGCAAAAAGGCTCTTTTATAGAGCCTTTTTGTTTGTCTGTATCTTACCTACTGACATGCTTGGCATGTCAGTTATAAGGCTTATATTTGCCAGTCGATGGGGGGTTTACCCATAGATTGTAGCAACGCGTTGGTTTTGGAAAAATGCTGACATCCAAAAAAACCTCTATGCGCCGACAGCGGTGAGGGATGTGGCGCATGCAAAACATGATGGCGTGACGTGTCTATCTCTTTACCTTTCTTTTGCGCGTGTGCGCCCCACAATAAAAATATCACCCCATCACAATGTTCATTAATGGTGTTTATCACCACATCAGTGAAACGCTCCCACCCCAACTTTTTATGAGAGTGAGCCTGACCTTGTTCGACAGTCAGCACCGTATTTAGTAACAAAACACCTTGTTGGGCCCAGGGTAATAAGTAACCATGAGCGGGGATCTCAAACCCATCAATATCGTTAACCAACTCTTTATACATGTTGACCAAAGAAGGAGGAACCTTTACCCCTGGTAATACCGAAAAACATAATCCGTGAGCTTGGTTTGGGCCATGGTAGGGATCTTGTCCCAGTATCACGACCTTAATATCCTCAAGTGCCGTTTCATTTAGCGCTGAAAATACCTGTTCATCGGGTGGATAAACTGTTACGCCCTCACTGCGTCTTTGCGCAACATGCGCCAAAGTTTCCTGTAAATAAGGCTGCTGCTTTTGAGCTTCAATGAGCGTTTGCCACGATATCATAGTCGCTTTCCGTAATAGTTTCTTGAGGCGTGCAGTTTATCACACAAATCTTGCACCCCTTCTAGCATTCGCGTGCTAAAACGATGCAGTAGGTCTGCATCAACTTCAATATATTGCTTGTGTTTGACAGCGGGGATCTCTGTCCACTTTTGCCACTGGACTTGCTGCGGTTGCTTTGCCGCTTTCTCGTTTGGAATAATAATAACTTGAGGGTGCTTAGCAATCACATTCTCGAGGCTAATTTGTGGATAGTCAGTGGTTGCTTCAGCAAATACATTTCGCACGCCGCACATAGTCAGTGTCTGATGTATCCATGTTTTGCCATTGATAGTCATCAATGGAGATGGCCAAAGCTGATAAAAAACATCCACTGTCACCTTATCATGGTACTGATTAATTATCTGCTGATAACGTTTATTAAACTTATCAGCAAGTTTCTCAGCTTGTACTTGGTGGCCAGTGAGTTTACCCAGCTTGATCAATTCCGCAGGCACTTGACGTATATCTTTGGAAACACTGTAAGCGATAGGAATACCCAGTGATTTTAACTTTTCAATATCTGCTTCTTTGTTTCCATTTTTCCAAACTATAACCATATCAGGTGACAGTGCGAGTACCTTTTCCAACTGGATCCCGTGGTAACCGCCAATTCGAGGTATACGATTGGCCGCTTCAGGGTAATCTGCATACTCGACAGTACCGACTATTTTATCACCTGCTCCAATCGCATATAAATTTTCAACAATATGCGGAGCCAATGCGATAATCCTGCTGGGCAGTTTAATTTCTTGCGCAAAGCTGCTTGCTGTGAATAACAAAGCCAGAACCAGCCACCAAATATGTATGGCCATTAGTAATCAAACCCTTTTTGCGCCTGAATACCAGCTTCAAAAGCGTGTTTTACATTTCTCACTTCACTGACGGTGTCTGCCAGCTCAGTAAGCCTACGGTGCGCACCACGACCGGTGATGATCACTGACTGCATTTTCGGCCTATTACTGAGCGCTTCAATCACCTCATCAAGGTCTAGATAATCGTAACTCACCATGTAAGTCAGCTCGTCTAATAAAACCAAGTCAATATTCTCATCTTGTAGCCATGCCTTTGCATGCTGCCACGTTACTTGTGCAGCTTGTGTGTCGCTTTCTCTATCTTGTGTTTCCCACGTAAAGCCCGTTTTCATTACCGCAAATGGGACACCCGCATTCTCTAGTAAATTACGCTCACCGCATTCCCATGTGCCTTTGATAAATTGCACCACTGCGGCGTTCATACCATGCCCAACACAACGAGCTACTGTGCCAAAACCCGATGTTGATTTGCCTTTACCATTACCGGTTATGACCTGCAAAATACCCTGCTCTATATTGGCTTTAGCCACTTTTTGGTCAACTTGTTCTTTTACTTTTTGCTGTCGCTCTTTGTGCTTATCTTGATTCTTATCCGTCATACTGGGCTCCTATACCTTAAGTTCAAATATCTTATCTATATCTAAATGTTGCTCACAAATATCCGCTAATTTATCAAGCTGAGCTTCACGATGCTGCGCCAGATCAAAGCCATCAAAATCAAACTGCTCATCACATGCCCATTGTAAAATTGCACGACTTGCAATGGGATTATCAAACAACCCATGCAAGTAAGTACCCGCTATCAAATTATCATCAGAAATAAAGCCATCTTTATGAAAACCTAATGGATGATCATTGAAGGTGAGAAAGGGTCGCTTTAACGCCTCTCCTCGACTTTGACCACAGTGGATCTCATACCCAGAAATGGCGACGGCTTTACCATTCAATAAACAGTGCCCAGACACATTGGTTAGCTGCTTTTTTTTACCAAGTTCTGTAGTCAATGCGGCTAATCCGAGCGCTTTGGTATGGGCTTGTGATGACTCCATATGCAGCGGATCATTAATTGCTTGTCCAAGCATTTGCAAACCACCACAAATGCCTAGCACCTTACCTTGATACCTAAGATGTCGATTGATTTCTTTATCCCAGCCTTCGCTGCGCAAAAAGGCTAAATCATTGATGACATTTTTACTGCCTGGAATGATGATCAGATCAACGTTACCAATTTTCTCACCATGACGCACATAGTTTAAATCCACTTTTGGATGTAATCTCAAACTGTCAAAGTCGGTATGATTGGAAATATGCGGCAACAATAAAACAGCGATACTTAACAGCGCATCATCGGTACGATTCTCTATAGAGATTGCATCTTCCGCGTCCAGAGCCAAACCATGTAAGTAAGGCAAAACACCTAACACGGGTTTGCCCGTATAGTCTTCAAGCCAGTCTAAACCGGATTGTAATAGACCGATATCACCACGAAACCGGTTGATCACAAACCCTTGCACCAAGGCTTGCTCCTGTTCACTCAACAACGCAAGCGTACCGACAAGATGCGCAAATACACCGCCTTTATCAATATCAGCAATAATGATCACTGGGCATTCGACTTCACATGCAAACCCCATATTGGCAATATCGTTTTCTCGAAGATTGATTTCAGCAGGACTGCCTGCGCCTTCCACCATGCAATATTGATAGGTTTGTCCTAATCGCTCATGGGACTCAATCACAGCCTGCATCGCAACCGCTTTATAATCATGATACTTGCCAGCTTCCATATTGGTCAGTGCTTGCCCATGCACAATGACTTGTGCACCTGTATCAGAATTGGGTTTCAGTAAAATGGGATTAAAATCAACACTGAGTGGCACCTTTGCCGCCACCGCCTGCAATGCCTGTGCCCGACCAATTTCTCCGCCACAGGGCGTAACGGCGCTATTAAGCGCCATATTTTGAGGTTTAAAAGGAGCAACTTTAAGTCCCTTGCGAGCCGCTACACGACACAGGCCTGCAACCAATGTGCTCTTACCTGCATCGGAAGTGGTGCCCTGTACCATCAATGTCTTCATTTTTGTTCACTTTTTTAAATTTAATGCCAAACCTGCCATGACAAAATCTACATGATCTGCCACAGCTGCAATATCTTGATGCAGACGACCTGACTCATCTACAAATTGACGACTCAGCGCTCCCATCGGCACAATGCCATGGCCCACTTCATTACTAACGAGTATTACCTTGCCTTTCGTTACCTGAAGCGCTGTAACTAGTTGAGATTTTTGTTTTTCGTACTCTGCGAACTCAACCTCACACAGACCATGAGTCAGCCATAATGTTAGGCAATCAACCAGTGCACACTGTGACGACGATAGATTGGCAATGATCGGTACGATGTCCCATGGACATTCAATCACGTTCCAGCAAGACAGCCTTGAAGCTTGATGATGTGCAATACGCTCGGCCATCTCTTCATCTTTGCTTTGTGCGGTTGCCACATAGATAAGCTCCTTGACTGAGCCACTCTCCAGCCAGTTTTGTGCTCTTTGCTCGGCAAGCGTACTCTTCCCCGAGCGTGCACCACCCAAAATGAGTTCAACATGCTTAGTCATATTAGGCTTACAACCAAAAAAGTATAAATCATTAATTCTGAGATTTGCTGCGCTGCGCCCAAGCAATCTCCAGTGTAACCGCCCAACTGTTTTTTAAACCAACACTGACACAAAAGGCGGGTAAGCCATAAAGTGACGATTAAAGCAATCACTTGCCATAACGTAAGCACTGAGCAGACTAAAGCAACAGCTATAACGGCAATGCCTGTTAAGTATAAAGTCGCACGACAGGCTAGCTGTAGGCTTTTTGCCACAGGCTTGACTTTACTCTGTGCATCTAGCTGTACATAAGGCAGCTTGCCAATCAAACTGGTCGCGCTTAGGCGGCTCAAAGACTGCGCCAACACAATCCCCCATAGCAGTGCAAATAGGTTGCCGCTAAGGGTAAGCATCAAGTGAAATTTACTCAGCATTAAGATAAGCAGCGCCACACTACCATAGGTGCCCAGGCGACTGTCCTTCATGATGTCCAGCTTCTGCTGCTGACTCCAACCACCGCCAAAGCCATCCCACACATCTGCAAACCCATCTTCATGAAATGCGCCTGTGAGCAAAACGCTTGCACCGATAGTGAACAGAATTGCAACGCTCATAGGCAATACAAGCGACAAAGCCCACAGCAAGAGTGCCATCACCAAGCCGATGCAAACACCCACACAGGCAAAGTAACGGCTAGACTGATTTATATCGGCATCCGTAACAGACGCCGTTAATTTAATCGGGACCCGAGTTAAAAATATCACGGCCAATTTAAATAGAGACCACTGTGTCATATCAGCCAACAACCTGGGTTACTTGCGCTTGGGAAAAGCTCGCCATATCGTTATAAATAGCCAATGCACTTTGAATTATTGGCAGTGCTAATGCTGCACCGCTTCCTTCCCCTAAGCGCATATCTAACTGCAGTAATGGCTCTACATTTAGCCACTCTAGCATCTTCTTATGCCCTTGTTCGTTAGAGCAATGCGCAAACACCATATATTGCTTCGCGTTGGGCAACATCGAAATAGCCAACATAGCCGCAGCTGTCGCAATAAAACCATCGACTAAAATTGGTTTTTGCGCCTCAGCGACGGCGAGCATAGCACCAACCATATGGGCAATTTCAAATCCGCCAACGCATTGTAAAATCTGTTTAGGGGCGTTGCTATCCAACTGATGAAGGTCAAGCGCCTGCTCTATCAGCAGCTGTTTTTTCGCAACAATATCTTGGCTTACACCTGTACCCTGTCCGACAGTCTCTTTCGGAGCTAAATTACATAGCACAGAAAAAATGGCGGCGGCAGACGTGGTGTTACCTATCCCCATTTCACCAAACGCAAACAAATTACAACCCATGTCCAACTCTGCTGCAACAAGCTGTTTGGCGTTCTCAAAACCTTGCGTTAACTGAGCTTCAGTCATCGCAGGCTGCAAATGAAAAGACGCAGTCGTTACCCCAAGCCTGTTGTCAATCACGCGACTGTTTTGAACAGGCTTAAGAATACCGCAATCCACTATATTTAGACGCCAACCCAATTGACGGGCCAAGACACAAATTGCAGCACCGCCATCAGCAAAATTTGCCACCATTTGGCCGGTGACTTCACTTGGTGCAATAGAGACGCCTTCGCTGGCAATGCCATGGTCGCCAGCAAAAATACTGACTGATGGATTTTCAATGCTAAAATGTTGCGCGGTCATTGTCTCTTTTGACATGCCTTGTGCGTAAATCAACACCAATTGCTTTGCCAGTGCCTCTAACTTACCCAATGAGCCTTGAGGTTTTGTTTTTAAATCTAGTTTTTGCTGTACAAAATCATTGTGTGTTAAATCTAAAGCAGGGATCATATGGGCCTCTGTTAAATACTTGCCGCTCGCTTGCGAAACATAAGTAAAGATAAGAAAAAGACGCTACCTATGGCCGCTGTAATCACACCAATAGGTAATTCTTGGTTTTCTATGATTATTCGGGCTAGCACATCCACCCACAGCATCAATAATCCACCGCTTAAAGCCGTGACTAACATGCCTAATACACGCGCTTGAGAGATAAAAAACCGTACTATGTGTGGGATCATTAAGCCAACAAAGCCTACACCACCACATGCTGCGACTAACACAGCCGTGATCAAAGAGCTCACTAATAACATGCCCAAGCGCAACCGGTGTACATTAACACCTAAAGTTACCGCGCTTTCATCGCCCAATAACAACGCATTTAAGTGCCTTCTAAAACATACGACTGTCATGATCCCACCTAACACCACAATCGCGGGTAACCACATCCACATCCAATCAGCACGGCTAAAACTCCCCAAGCTCCAAAAGATAATCGCGGTAACCGCTTGTGGATCACTCCAATATAAGAGCAAACTCGTAAACGCATTAAACAGAAAAGAAAGTGCAACACCCGCAAGCAGCATGTTTTCAATTTGTGCGGTACCTTTATGATACGCAATGACGAGCAATAAGCTCATAGCCCCTATGCTGCCAAGCAAAGCTGCGCCAGACATTGCTAAAGCGCTTTGCACACCGAATAAAGTCAGTAGTAACACCACACCAAATGACGCCCCCGAAGAAATCCCAAATAAATAGGGATCAGCAAGGGGGTTGCGTGTCACGGTTTGTAAAATTAGCCCCGCTGTCGCAAGACCCGCCCCAGCCAAAAATGCAAGTACGGTGCGCGGTAGCCTCAACTCTATAACAATTTTTTGTGCTAACTGCGAGCTGTCGTATGACCATAAAGCTAGCCAAACATCGTAAAAGTCGACTTGTACAGCCCCGATGCTTAGGGCACACACAAAGCTAAATAAACATGCAAGTAACAATGCACTGCTTGCAGCGAATCTCATACTCGTTCCCTCGATGATAACTCGCCACCACCCGATAAGTGATATTGATAACGAATATGTGGGATCTCTTGTTCACTCGCAGGGCATGCTTGGAGAGCCACATCGGCTTTGACGCCAAAAACTTGTGCTAACATGGACTCACTTACCACCTCTTTGGGCGTACCATGAGCAATAAGCTCTCCATGATTTAAAACGAGCATAGCGTCACAGAGGGCTGAGGCTAAATTTAAGTCGTGAAAAGAAGCAACCACCGTGATCCCAAATGACTTAGCAAGCGCCATAATTTCGATTTGATACTTCACGTCCAAATGACTGGTAGGTTCATCCATTAAGAGTAAAGTCGGCCGCTGTACAATGGCTCGGGCTATCATCACCCGCTGTTTTTCTCCCCCGGATAAAGACTCATATGATTGCTTTTGTTTATGAGTTAATCCGACCTTTAATAGCGCTTCTTGGATGGCCTGTCGGTCGCGCAGTGATACACTGGAAAATAGGCTTTTGTGCGGCGTGAGGCCCATGGCGACGACATCAAAAACAGCAAGATTAAATTGACTTGGGATCTCCTGAAGCACTGCAGCGACTTTGCGAGCATAACTTTGGCGGTCATACTCACTTACATCTTTGCCATTAATTCTGATAGTGCCAGATGTTGGACTCTGGAAGCGATATAAACACCTCAGTAAAGAGGATTTTCCGGCCCCATTAGGCCCGATGAGACCGATAAACTGACCCTCTTCAACTGAAAAGCTGATATTGGATAAAATCGATTTATTATTGATAACTAGATGTAAGCTATCGACTGATATTGGTGTTGCCGCCATAATTCCTCTACATGGGGCACACATCAGAATACCACTGTATCATTTATGACTTGGTAAAATGACATGACCTAAGTGCGCCCGCTTAAGTCTTTATTCCAACCTTGGTATCTGGCTTTAAATGAGTAGTCATGCAATCATTTTTACAGTTGCGGGGACAGCTGAGGGTTTACACCTCATTCCCAAGTGATGTCGAAATAATTTTGTGTATTATGAAGTCTAGATGGCTAAAACACAACTTTGGGCCATGCACTCCCTTGTTCGTCATAGAAAACTGACACCTGAATGACCTTGCCATATCCAACCTCAAAGCAGTTTAAATGATTTACAGCGCCTTCAGGCAATGCTAGCCAGTGTGCCAATAGCTGCTTCATAACCCCACCATGAGTCACAATGACGATTGTGTCATCACTGCTTTGAGATGTGAAAGCACACCACCAAGCTTTAATTCGCGCATTAAAACAGGCCATACTCTCTCCTTCAGGTGGTGTAACGGCCCAGGGGTTTTGCCAAAAGTCGCCAATACTGGGCGAGCGAGTATGCTGCCAAAGCCACTCATAGCTTTTACCATCCCAATCACCAAAGTTCATTTCTTGTAGTGCATTGACGACTGTGAACTCTGCATCCAGCTTTTCTGAAAATGCTTTTGCTACAAGCTGACATCGCTGTCTTGGCGAGCTGAGCACACGTTTTGGCTTGGGTAAACTATGGAGTGTTTTTAGTAATTGGTTTTGACTTTGTTCAGTTAAAGGAGGATCGGTTTGCCCTAATAACTTACCGGATAATATCGTTTCAGTATGACGAACAAAGTAAAGAGTTTGCAGCATATACTTGGAGATAATAAAAACGCAGGCTAGCCTGCGTTTTTATCTAATTATAGAATTTGGTTTTCGCGCCAAGATTGCTCTTTGGCTAAACGCTTTTTACGTTTGTCACATGGGTCATCACAATCACAGATTTTATCGATACCCATTGAGCCTAAACCACCACAGCTACTTGCCATTGATTTTTTCTGAACGATTACACCCACAGCCATAGCTGCAGCGATCAAGATAAGTAACCCAAAGGTAAGAATAAATAGTGACATAGGCAAAGGCCCCTCAATAAACTAGCTTGGTCAAGTTCCAAGCAACTGACGGTGTATTGACAATATTATATATCTAAATCCGTCAAAGTTGAATGAATTTACCACACTAAAAGCAATGATATTTAACCGGATCCACTGATTACTTTTTTACATCTAAATACGGCTTAAACGCAGTGCTTGAAAATGTCTCTAGGCCAGCGTCTGTCTTACTGATCAAGTACACGGGTAGATTATGCGCTTCAGCATAATCTCTTGCTCGTTGCGTTCCCATCACGGTAAGCGCTGTTGCCAAGCCATCAGCGGTCATTGCTGAAGGATGTAACACCGTCACAGACACCAAGTCATGGCGTACCGGTCTACCTGTACCCGGATCAATGAGGTGCGTGAATACCTCGCCATCCATTTCGTAAAAGATACGATAGTCCCCTGACGTGGCAATGGCATTATTACCCGGCTCTACAACTCGGTGAATTTGACGCTGTCCTGCCGGTGCATCCGGTTTTTCAATCGCTATTCGCCAAGGTGAACCATCCGGCTTATTGCCAGAGATACGCAGTTCCCCGCCAATCTCTACCATATAATTAGATAAGCCTTTTTTCTCAATCAACTCAGCGACTTTATCGATTCCATAACCTTTCGCCGTCGCTGAAAAAGATAGTTCAAGATGTGGCAGTGATTTCGCCAGCCCTTCATCTGTCAGCGCTAATTTATTTACACCGATATTTGCTTGCATGGCTTCAATGTCAGATTGCGAAGGTCTTTTGGTCGGTCTTTTATCCGGACCAAAGCCCCATAAATCAATCAGTGGTCCCATAGTCACATCTAAGGTTTTAGTCGACTCACCTAGGCGAATAGACTCTGCGATCACGGCACGAAAATCGCTACTAATCGGCATTACTGTATTGGCTTCAAGGCGATTAAAACGATTAATTTCTGAGTCAGGGATATAGGTAGACATGGATTGGTTAACTACCACAAGCGCTTCATCCACTTCTTGCTTAAAACGCTGCGCTTCTAAGCTCACCGGACCTGGAAATACTTTAATGTTATAGGTAGTTCCCATGGTTTTGCCGTTAATTTCAACCGGCTTTTGTTGAGTTTGCTGTTGTCCACAAGCGGACAAAAAAAACACCAAAAAAATAACAGAGAATAAATAGCTGAGTTTTTGCATCTACTTTTTAGTCCTTAAAGCATATAAAAAAACCCCTAGGGAATGCCCTAGGGGTTTAATCTCATTAAATACGATTTATCATCATATCTAAGTTCCTAATTAACCACCGAAGTCATCAAGTAGGATGTTTTCGTCTTCAACACCTAGATCTTTCAGCATGTTGATAACAGCCGCGTTCATCATCGGTGGACCACACATGTAGAACTCACAATCTTCAGGCGCTTCGTGGTCCTTCAGATAGTTTTCTAGTAATACGTTGTGGATGAAGCCTGTGTAACCTTCCCAGTTATCCTCTGGTTGAGGATCTGAAAGTGCTACGTGCCACTGGAAGTTTTCGTTGTCAGCTGCTAAGCCGTCAAAGTCTTCTACGTAGAACATCTCACGCTTAGAACGTGCACCGTACCAGAAAGACATCTTACGATCTGAGTTAAGACGCTTAAGCTGGTCGAAGATGTGTGAACGCATTGGTGCCATACCTGCACCACCACCAACGAATACCATTTCTGCATCAGTTTCTTTCGCGAAGAATTCACCGAATGGACCAGAGATAGTCACTTTATCACCTTCTTTTAGTGACCAGATGTACGATGACATCTTACCACAAGGTAGGCTTAGGTTATTTGGCGGCGGAGTTGCAATACGTACGTTAAGCATGATGATACCAAACTCTTCTGGGTAGTTTGCCATTGAGTATGCACGGATTGTTTCGTCATCAACCTTAGACTCAAGGTTAAAGAAGCCGAAACGCTCCCAGTCGCCACGATACTCGTCAGGAATATCGAAGTCAGCGTATTTAACGTGGTGAGCTGGCGCTTCAATCTGGATATAACCACCTGCACGGAAAGGTACAACCTCACCTTCAGGGATACCAAGCTTAAGCTCTTTGATGAATGTCGCTTTGTTATCGTTAGAGATAACTGTACATTCCCACTTTTTAACACCGAAGATAGACTCTTCTACTTCGATTTCCATGTCAGTCTTAACAGCAACCTGACACGCTAGACGACAACCTTCACGTGCTTCACCTTTAGTAATGTGGTCAAGCTCTGTTGGAAGAATATCACCACCACCAGAATGAACATGTACGCGACACTGGCCACAAGAACCACCACCACCACATGCTGATGAAATGAAGATACCTGCATCAGCTAGTGAGCCTAGTAGCTTACCACCTGGTGCCGAAGTAATTGCTTTATCTGCATCGCCATTGATGCCGATTGTGATGTCACCGCTTGGTACAAGCTTCGATTTCGCTGCGATGATGACTAGCACCAAGATCACAACGATAGCGATGAACATACTTACACCTAATACAATAGTTTCCATCGTATAGTTTCCTCGCTAATTAAAGTGAAATACCAGAGAATGACAAGAAGCCAAAGCCCATTAGACCTACAGTGATAAAGGTAATACCTAAACCACGAAGACCGTCAGGGATATCAGCATACTTCATCTTCTCACGAAGACCTGCTAGCAATACAATTGCAAGCGCCCAACCCACACCAGAACCGACGCCGAATACGACTGATTCTGTTAGGTTGTAGTTACGCTCAACCATGAATGCTACCGCACCGAAAATCGCACAGTTTACTGTGATCAGTGGCAAGAAAATACCAAGTGCGTTGTATAGCGCTGGGAAGAACTTGTCCAATGTCATTTCAAGGATCTGTACCAGTGCTGCAATTACACCGATGAAAGTCAAGAATTTCAAGAAGCTTAAGTCAGCCTCTGGGAAACCAAGCCACTCTAGTGCACCTGGTGCTAATACCGCGTGATAAACGATGTTGTTTACCGGTACAGCTACACCTAGTACGAAGATAACAGCAACACCAAGACCAAACGAGGTAGTTACTTTCTTAGATACCGCAAGGAATGTACACATACCTAAGAAGAAAGATAGCGCTAAGTTTTCAATGAAAACTGCTTTTACAAATAAGCTAAGATAATGTTCCATCTTTCTCCCCTTATGCCTTCGCTTCTACTTGGTCTTTCTTATAAGTACGAAGTACCCAAATGAAGAAACCAACTAAGAAGAATGAACTGAATGGCATAATTAATAGACCCATTGGCTGGTACCAACCACCGTCAGCAACAAGTGGAAGAATTTCAACACCAAATAGTGCACCTGCACCGAATAGCTCACGTACAAAACCAATTGTAATTAGAACTACTGAGTAACCAAGACCGTTACCGATACCGTCTAAGAAAGACATAAGCGGTGGCGACTTCATTGCGTATGCTTCAGCACGACCCATTACGATACAGTTAGTAATGATCAGACCAACGAATACCGTTAGTTCTTTAGCCGTAGCATAGACAAATGCTTGAAGTGTTTGGTCAACAACGATTACCAATGATGCGATAATCGTCATTTGAACGATGATACGTACACTTGACGGAATGTGGTTACGGATCAACGAGATAAATAAGCTTGAGAACGCAGTTACCACTGTCAAAGCAAGTGACATGATAAGTGCATTTTTAAGGCTTGAAGTAACCGCTAGCGCAGAACAAATACCCAGTACTTGCAGAGCAATCGGGTTGTTTGCGAAGACTGGTCCTAACAAGACTTCCTTCATTTCTTTTGCATTAGCCATTAGTTCAATGCCCCTTCACGTACTTTCGCTAGGAATGGACCAAACGCTTTGTCGCCTGTCCAGAACTTGAATGTGTTTTCAACACCGTTTGACGTCAGTGTTGCACCAGAGATGCCATCAACTTTGTTTACATCGCTGCCAGCTGTGCCTTTTACGATATCAACAGGTAGTTGCTTGCCTTCCCAAGTAGCTGTCCACTTAGGATTCTGGATTTCACCACCAAGACCAGCGGTTTCGTTATGCTGATAGAAGTTGATAGCTTTAATGGTTTTTGTATCAAGTTCAAGTGCGATGAAACCATACATGATGCCCCAAAGACCATAACCTTGAATAGGTAAGATCACAGACTCAACCTGACCATTGCTGCCTTTGGCAAGGTATACAGGAGACTCATGAGTCATACGAAGTACGCCAGCTAAGTCTTCTTCTTTTGGAAGTGCAAAACTGCGCTCCGCATCAAACTTAGTCATTGTAAAATCGAATGAGTTTGGATCTGTTTCAACAAACTCACCTGATTTAAAGTCAACAACGCGAGCATCAATTACTTCGTTGTACTTTTGAGCAACGTTTTCAACGTCTTTAAAACCAGCCGCAGCTAGAATGTTACGTTGAACATCTTCAATTTTGTTAGCTTGCTGTAGTGGGCGTAACTGTACTGCCGCAAAAGATACGACGATTGCACACACTAAACACAGACCAACAACAACGCCTAACGTTTTGCCGATAGTTTCATTGTTACTAGACACGTGCCAATCTCCTCTTCACATTAGACTGCACAACAAGGTGGTCGAATAGCGGTGCGAATAGGTTAGCGAATAGGATTGCTAACATCATACCTTCTGGGTATGCCGGGTTAACAACACGGATAAGAACAACCATAACACCAATTAATGCACCGTATGCCCATTTACCTTTATCAGTGAAAGACGCAGAAACTGGGTCAGTCGCCATAAAGAACATACCAAATGCAAAACCACCAAGTACTAAGTGCCAATGCCAAGGCATAGCAAATGTCGTGTTCGTGTCAGAACCGATCATGTTCAGTAGCGTAGACATCACCACCATACCTAGGAATGTACCTAGTACGATGCGCCATGACGCGATACGAACATACATCAAGAACAAACCACCAATTGCTAGTGCTAGCGTCGACGTTTCACCCATTGAACCTTGGATAAAGCCGTAGAATGCATCCCACCACAACTGCATGTTGTTGTAATCTAATGAACCGATCGCTGCTTGACCTAAGTATGTAGCACCAGAGAATGAATCTACTGCTGTCCATACTGTGTCACCTGAGATATCACCTGGGTATGCGAAGAAAAGGAACGCACGACCAGCAAGTGCAGGGTTAAGGAAGTTACGGCCTGTACCACCGAATACTTCTTTAGCTACCACAACACCAAACGTGATACCTAGTGCAACTTGCCATAAAGGAATGGTTGCAGGCAGGATCAATGCAAATAATACTGAAGTTACGAAGAAACCTTCGTTTACTTCGTGCTTACGCACTGATGCGAATAATACTTCCCAGAAACCACCTACGATAAACACCGTACCGTAAATAGGTAAGAAGAAGCACGCACCATAAAACATTTTCGCTGCCCAGCCAGAATCTGCTGTCAGCTCACCACCTAGCGCTTGGAAAATACCAGCTTGCCAAGTAGATGCGATGTCAAAACCACTACCAATAGCTAATGCCGCTTGGTGACCGATGTTGAACATACCAAAGAACATAGCCGGGAACGTCGCCATCCATACCAAAATCATGATACGTTTAAGATCGATGTTATCACGCACGTGCGTGCCGCCTTTGTTTACATAACCAGGAGTATAGAAAACCGTCGCGATAGCTTCATAAAGCGCATACCACTTCTCGTGTTTTCCACCTGGTTCAAAGTGAGGTTCAATGTCTTCTAAAAATTTCTTTAAGGCCATTTTTAACCTTCCTTCTCGATAGTAGTCAGGCAATCACGTAGGATTAAGCCAAAGTCATACTTGCCTGGACATACGAAGGTACACAATGCTAAATCTTCTTCGTCAAGCTCAAGCGCACCTAAAGAGATAGCGCTATCTAGATCGCCTGCGATCAGATCACGAAGTAATAGCGTTGGTAGGATATCCAGAGGCATAACACGCTCATAGTTGCCGATTGGCACCATTGCACGCTTAGAACCACCAGTAGACGTTGTAAACTTGAACAAACGGCTAGGTGCTAAGTGTGAAATGAATGTACGTGTCACAGAGAATTTTTTACTACCTGGCGCAATCCAACCAAATAGTTCTTTCTCACGACCTTCAAGAAGAACTGAAACCTGTACGTGGTAACGACCTAGGAAACCATGAGGGCCGGCTGCTGTTTTACCAGCTAACACAGAGCCAGAAATGACTCGGTTATCACCGTCTTCAAGTTCACCAGATACTAAATCTGTTAACGACGCACCAACTTGAGTTTTAACTAAACGAGGATTCTTTACGCGAGGACCTGCTAAAGAAACAACTCGATCAGTGTAGATCTCGCCAGTTAGGAACAGCTTACCAAACGCGATAACGTCCTGGTAACCTAAGTGCCAAACTTGCTTGTCTGCACCAACTGCATCTAGATGATGGATATGAGTACCCACTAAGCCTGCTGGGTGAACACCCGCGAACTCATGTACTTCTACTTGTGATAGCGAAGAGCTTGGTACTTTACTACCAGACTGCTTACACACAAATACTTTGCCATCAGTTAGACGTGAAACCACAGCAAGACCCGCTTCAAACGCTTCAACGTTTTCAGCAATGATCACTGCAGGATCTGCGGCTAATGGGTTAGTATCTATGGCTGTCACGAAGATTGAGCTCGGCGTTGCACTTGGAACAGCAACACGGCTAAATGGACGTGCACGTAGCGCTGGCCACTGACCAGATTCAATAAGCATTTCTTTAACTTTCTCACGATCTAGGTTGCTTAAATCAGCAGCTGCGACCTTGTCGAAAGTGATTTGCTCATTGCCTTGCACTTCAATCACGACAGACTGAAGAACACGCTTAGCACCACGGTTGATTTCTTTAACTACACCAGAGGCTGGCGCAGTAAACTTGACGCCAGGATTCTTTTTGTCTTCAAAAAGAATTTGGCCTTTTTTGACTTGGTCATCCACGCGAACATGCATGGTTGGACGCATACCAATAAACTCTTCACCAAGCACAGCTACGCGTTTGATGGCAGCGCCATCATGAATAGCTTGCTGTGGTGCGCCCTCTATGGGTAAGTCCAGACCTTTTTTTATGTTGATCATACGCACTTGCATTACATTAACGGAAAGAAATTGAAAAATCTTTAGTTATCACGGCCGCTATCTCATCGTGTTTTCAGTATCAAAGAACTCGCCTAATCAAAAGAGACTTGACAAAAGCCAAATCAACCAAAAACAAGCGTCGTGATATATAGTCCTCACATATTTCCGCAATTTTAACATTAATCGCCCTGACTATGCGAGTAGAATTATCAAATTAATACGACTTAACAATGGTTTTAGCTCAGTTCAGCTAATTGCGATTAATTCAATATAGACCAAAGTGGTATTGAATGAGAAAAAGATAGGTGTGTTTAGTGGGATAAATATATGATGGTGAAGCAAGCACGCTTCACCATCAGCTCAATAATTAAACTAAATTATTGATTTCAGCAATAGTATTCACATCAGCGTCATAATCAACGCCGTCAACACCAAAACCAAATAATTTCAGAAACTCGTTGTGATAACCTTCGTAGTCAGTTAATGCATCGATAGTATCAGTATCTACAGTGTCCCAAATATGTTGAATGCGTGCTTGCACACCATCTTCTAGCTCTTTGTAGTTCTGGAACAGGTGACCATCGTCATCAAAACGCGGGCTATCGCTGTACAGGCTTTCATTGAATAGGCCATGGATCTGCTCGATAGTCCCTTCATATGTGCCATCTTCTTTCGTCACTTTGAATAATGCAGAGATATAAAGTGGCATGATTGGAATTGCAGAACTCGCTTGTGTCACAACGGCATTTAAAGAAGACACGTAAGCTTCGCCATTTAATGCTGCAGTAGATGCTTTAATTGCTGCTGCGGCTCTGTCCAAATCTTCTTTTGCTTTACCAATTGTTGCATGCCCATAGATTGGCCATGTTAGCTCTTTGCCAATATAAGTATAAGCCGTTGTCTTAAAGTTATCTGCTAATACATCTGCTTGCTTAAGTGCATCTAGCCAAAGCTCCCAGTCTTCGCCGCCCATCACTTTAACCGTATTGGCAATTTCGTCTTCGTTTGCTGCTTCAACACTCACTTCGTCGATAACGCGCTTAGAAGTATTGAGGTTTTTAGTTGTAATGGCTTCGCCAATTGGTTTTAGTACTGAACTGTGTGTTTCGCCTGTTTTAGGGTCAGTACGACGAGGTGATGCTAGGCTGTAAATAATTAAATCTACTTTGCCCATATCAGCTTTGATCGCTTCAATTGCTTTTTCTTTCAACTCAGTTGAAAACGCATCACCATTAATGTTTTTAGACCACAAACCTGCTTTATCAGCCGCGTTTTGGAACGCCGCAGTATTATACCAGCCTGCAGAGGCTGTTTTTTTCTCAGTACCTTCTTTTTCAAAGAAAATACCCAATGTTTTTGCGCCAGAGCCAAATGCAGCTGTAATACGAGACGCTAGACCGTAGCCAGTAGAAGCACCAATTACTAGCACATTTTTAGGACCATCTTTTAACTCGCCCTGCTGTTTTACATAAGCGATTTGCTCTTCTACGTGTGCAGCACAGCCTGCTGGATGAGCGTTTGTACAAATAAAACCACGGATCTTCGGCTTAATTACCATTCTATTTCCTAATAAATTTTGAATTTGTTTCAGATATTTAGGCCCATCATTTGCAACAAGAAAACCAAGGGTTGAACCAGATGGTGCCAGAAAAATTGCGTTATAGTGTAATCTCTGATGACCTAAACACAGGTCTGATCAGCTAATTAGTCGAACTTTGAACCACCTAAACAGTTAGGAGATGCTGGAACTTGTTCTGATTGTTGATTAAACTCTTTAGGTGTAAAAGCATGGATAGCTAGGGCATGTATATCGTTGGCCAATTCTGATTTCAGCACATCATTAATACGTCGATGACGTGGTAACAAGCGCAAACCATCAAATTCTTCACTGACGACGATCACTTTAAAATGTGATTCGCTCCCGCGACTGTGCATATGGCTTTCATTGATCACTTCAAGATGTGTGCAATCAATGGCATCACTGAGCTTTGTGTGGATTTGTTGCTGCATAGACATGGGTATACTCTTTACTATCATATTGTTAAACACCAATACTATACGCCCTAAATAAGGATTAACCAACCGTTCTAAACGCCCTAAATAAGGATTAACCAACCGTTCTAAACGTCAAGTTTATTCGACCTTGCTTCACTTTTGCTTGCTTCGGCAAGCTATGATCATAGTCCCGCTGACTTTCTCCAGACATAATTAACAAACTGCCAGTTTCAAGCACAAAAGAAGTGAGTTCCCGTGTTTGTCGATGGCGTATTTTGAACATTCTTGGTGCACCCAAAGATATCGAGGCTATTAGTGGTTTATTGCCCAACTCTTTTTCATCGTCACTGTGCCAACCCATTGTATCCATGCCATCACGATACCAGTTAACCAGCAGTGCATTAAAAGCTTTATCATATTGATTTTTTAAGCGCTGGCGCATGGCATCCAATGCGGGCAGCCATGCAACATTATCCAATGACTTACCTGAGTAGCTATAATGTACACTCGGGTCGGCAACGAAACACTGTAACCTCGGAATCAGATGATATTTACCATAGACCTGAATTTTTGGCTGTTGCCAAGGCAAACTCGTGGTTAAGTGCTCATATAAGGCCAAGCTTTTATCAAAAGAGATAACCTGTGGAAAATACGTAAAGCCTTCAGGCAAACATTCTTTGTTCAGCTGTGACATGATATTATGCACTCACATTGTTAGTGAAAAATATAGACCTATGACAACCGACGCGGTATTGGCTAATCGCCCATTTACTTTACATCGATTTCCTCTAGAACAAAAAAATCGCAGTTTACAGGCTTGGGATGCCGCAGACGAGTATCTACTTGAACACATCAGCGAAGACTACTCTGATGTGCGAAAAATATTGGTATTAAACGACAGCTTTGGCGCACTTAGTTGCGCACTATCCGTTATTTACCAACATGATGCTCAGCTCCCTGTCATTCATTTTGTCAACGACTCCTTCGTGAGCACCGCAGCATGTAAATACAATCTAAACGAAAACCAGCTACCGGATACCCATATCTCATTTTTAGATAGCTTGGATGCGCTTCCCCATGACATCGATTTAGTGATACTAAAAATACCTAAAAATGCCGGTTATTTACAGCACCAGTTAGCAAAACTGAGTCACTTACCCGCAGACATCCCTGTTATTGCCGCAGGTAAAGCAAAAGAGATCCATACCTCGACACTAAAGTCGTTTAACCATTTTATCTACGAACCAAAAACCAGTTTGGCCGTTAAAAAGTCTCGATTAATTTTTTCTAAAACAACCAACAAGCCCGTTGTTTGCAAGTTTCCAGTATCTTGGTCATTAGAAAATACAGAGATGACCATCACCAATCACGCCAATGTCTTTTCGCGTGATTCCTTAGATATTGGCGCACGGTTTTTCTTTAACTACCTACCTGCAGGAAAAAAGGCACTCAACATCATTGATTTGGGGTGCGGTAATGGCGTGATTGGACTGCAAACATTAAACCGTATGCCCAATGCGAAAGTCACCTTTGTGGATGAATCTGCGATGGCTGTAGCAAGTGCAAAAATGAATGTCGAAAATAACCTGCCAGATAGACTCTCTGACTGCCAATTTATCCACAATGATTGTTTGACTGACTTTACGCCAAATAGTGCCGATTTAGTGCTGTGTAATCCGCCATTCCACCAAGCACAAGCGATCACAGACCACATTGCTTGGCAAATGTTTTTACAGGCTAAGTATACACTGCGTAATGGCGGCGAACTCAGGATCATTGGAAATCGTCACTTGGATTATCAAGATAAGTTGCAGCGCCTTTTTGGTAATTGTAAGGTACTGGGCAATAATAAAAAGTTTACCGTATTAAGCGTAATAAAAAGGAGCTAATCATGGCCAAAATTATCTACTCTCTCGCAACTGCAGGCATGCTGGCTGTATTGTCTGGCTGCACAGCAGCGCCAAAGTCGGTGATCATGAACCCACAATATTCCGAAGGCCAAGTTGTCCAGCTGAACATGCCTGTTAATGTCAATGTGATGGATTTAAGAACATCCAAGTTTACTGTCAAAGTGCTTAATACAGAGCCCGCAGTTTACTTGCCTGATGCAAACTTGCCGGTCACTATTTCTAATGTATTTAAACAGGCCTTAATTGAGAATAATGCGAATGTCACTCCTGAGGCCAAAACCACCATCACTTTAGAGATTAATAAGTTCTTAGCACAGGTCACTGAAACATATAGCAAACATGAAAGCAACGCAGAAGCCGAGTTTAAAATTACGGTAAACAAAGCGGGAAATACTTTTAGTAAATCTTACACAGGCAAACGTACGCTATCAGGCTCATTAAAGCACGACCAAGCAAAAGTTGAAGGTCAGCTCAATGTGTTAGCAGAAAAACTCATCGCACATATAATTGAAGACAAAGAACTCACAAACTTCATTGCACAATAATAACAAGGAGTTTTAATATGATCCGCTTATTCGCTTTTGCATTAATAATCATAACAGCCAACTTCGCACACGCCGCCAATAAAGAAGGACGGTTTGTCCAAAAAGACAATCTATTCCCTAAAGTTCAAATCAATACTTCGCTAGGTAAAATTATTGTAGAGCTGGATCGCTCGCGCGCGCCACTAACAGTAAATAATTTTCTAACCTATGTTGTCAATGGTGACTATAAAGGCTCGGTTTTTCACCGTGTAGAACGTGATGAGGTGAATGAAAAAGACTTTGTTATCCAAGGTGGGGGATACGACAAAGACTATGATGGTATGTTCGAGCGCAAGCCCATTTTTAATGAAAGTGGCAATGGCCTAAAAAATGAGATGTATTCGGTCGCAATGGCTTATCAAGACAGCAAACCACATTCGGGGACACGGCAGTTTTTCTTTAACATGGATGACAATGACCATCTAAACCCAGGCAGAGACTGGGGATTTGCTGTATTTGGTAACGTAACAGATGGCTATGAAACTTTGGACAAAATCATGCAAGTGGAGACTGGCTACAATCAGAAGTTGGGATATTCATTTATTCCTAAAACAGCGGTCATCATTCATAGTGTCGATATTTTACCTGCTGAAGAGTTTTAATTAAACAATGATGACATCGGCCAGTATTTCCCAGTATCTGAGTTATTATAAAGACAAGCGACTGCTAACAGTATTTGCATTTGGCATGAGCCAAGGTTTCCCTTGGGTGTTAATTGGCTCGGTGATGTCTGCCTGGCTCAAAGACGAAGGCCTCAGTCGCAGTTTAATTGGTTTATTTGGTATTGTTTTTGGCGCCTACACTATCAATTTTTTGTGGTCTCCACTGGTAGACCGGTTAAAGCTTCCCTTGCTTGGAAACATGCTAGGCCAGCGTAGGAGCTGGATTTTACTAGGGCAAATAGTCGTTACCGCCAGTGCCGCATGTTTAGCGTTTCTTGATCTAAAAACGAGTCTGTTTTATGCGGCTCTACTGTGCTTTTTAATTGCCCTATTTGCTGCAACACACGATATTGCCATCGATGGTTATCGTATTGATGTGCTACCGCAATCAGAAAGTGAAAAGTCTACAGCAGCTGCAGCTATGGCAACATCTGGTTGGTGGAGCGGCTATGCCCTGCTTGGCGCCATTCCTTTTTTCGCAGCCGATCTGCCAAATATATCTTGGTCTGATGTTTATTTGCTACTCGCTGTAATAATGGCATTACTTTGTGTTGTTACCTTGATAGCAAAAGAACCAGAATCACATCGTGATACTGCTCAAGCGCAAATACAAAAAGCCTATGAAGAAAAGCTATCTCAACTTGGCCATTCCAAAGCCAATAAACTGCTAGCGTGGCTAGGTGTTACGCTAGTCGCGCCCTTTGTCAGCTTTTTTAATAAGAATGGTGTCAAGACCGCACTCGCGCTATTGACCTTTATCTTTTTATTTAAGATTGGCGAAGCGTTTTTGGCACGTATGTCTATCGTATTTTATAAAGAAATCGGTTTTACCAATACGCAAATTGCACAATATTCAAAGCTAGGCACCGGGCTCATTACCATTGTATTTGCTTTCCTTGGCAGTATTTTCAACCACAAATATGGCATAGTCAAAGGCCTGTTTATCAGTGGTGTCGCAATGGCAGCCTCTAATTTGATTTTTTCTTGGATAGCGGTTGCGGGACCAAAAGAGTCACTTTATGGGCTAGCAATTGTAGTGGATGGTTTTACGCAAGCTTGGTCTCTGGTTGCTATGGTCGCTTTCATTTCTATGTTATGCGATAGAACCTTTAGTGCAACACATTATGCGCTACTAGCATCTTTAGGCAGTTTAGGTAGAACAGTACTATCGAGTTACAGTGGTGTGGTTATTGATGATTGGCTGGGTGGCAATTGGGCTGTCTTTTTTGTCATAACAGCATTAATGGTGCTCCCTTCCTTACTCTTTCTGTATGTTATTCGACATAAACTCTACGCAATAGAGGCAGAGTATAAGAGAAAAGACTAAGGTGCATTTCCTTGCACCTTGTACACTATAATTCAATCAAGGATTATAGTTCTTCTTTATTGATTAAAGATAAGCCTTCATACGGGTCAACTTCTAGCGCTTCACAATAGCGTAAAAACTCAATCACATCTAAACGGCGCTCTTGGTTTTCAATCTTTCCGATGAAAGAATGTGGCGTACCTAAAACTTGAGCAAGGCTACGCATTGTATGACCTTTCTCATGACGCTTTGATTTCAACCATTTTGTTAACTTTCCGTTTTCTTCCGAAGAAACCGTTTTACCCATCATAAATAAACATCTCCTACTTGATGATTAATCTCAACTGGCCTCGTGAAATTTGCCCGTCTCACTCAGCTGGCTATTGTATTTTAAAAAATAATACCTCTGTAGGCCTTATAGGCCTTGCACATTTCCTGTATTAACAACAGGTGTGTTCCTATGTACCCAATTAGGTATAGACTATCTTACCGCTAAAACCTAATAAATTTTTGAAAAACTATATTCGTTTTTTTCATGTAGGGTACATACTACACTTTAACAAAAATTTTATATCTTGTACCAGTATTTGAAATAATTTATTTTTCTTTTAAAAATAAGCATTTACAGCTAATCTTAAAATTAACCCAAAAAAAGGACCTCAAAATGTTCCGGATTTTATTTTTATTGCCACTTGTTCTGTGCTTCGGATGGTATTATTTTTTACGGGTCAATAATGTGCCCATTAAGCAAGGAAAACGCGGTTTTATTTATATTCTTCTATTTTCAGCATTTATCTTAGGCTTTTTTGTCTTGATGATGCACGTAACCAATCCTGCATAAAAAAGCCATGCTATTGCATGGCTTTTTCACTGTGATTTAAAACTGCTTCAGTTACACACTGAAACTGGCACCACATCCACACGTAGTCGTCGCATTTGGGTTACTAACGAAAAAGCGAGAACCTTCTAACCCTTCAGTATAATCAACAACACCGTCCACTAAGTACTGAATGCTCATAGGGTCAACCACCATGACTACACCATTTTTCTCGATCTCCAAGTCGCCAGGGTTTACCTTCTCATCAAACGTAAATCCATATTGAAACCCAGAGCATCCTCCACCAGTTACGTATACACGAAGCTTTAGTTCAGGATTTTCCTCTTCGGAAATCAATTCTTTTACGCGCGCAGCTGCTGCATCGCTAAACTTAATCGGTAACTCTTCTGACATGTGCATTCGACCCTTGTACAATAATTAACGGAATTATCTAATACCCGACTATTTTAATCAAGTATGCTCATGTCCCTAAACTCTTGCACATCTAGTCTGTACCCAAACTGAATAACCACGCCATAAAAGTGTATAAAGCTAGATTTATGTCAGGGACTTAGTATTATTCTTTTGATAAAATACTGTTGAACCTTATACCCAAGCATTAAATTATGACACTTGATCAAGTTAGGCGACGCCTTGCACAACCTAGAACTTCTGCCCAACTTTGCTTACTAGGCGTATGTGCTGGGTTGATTGCTGCGGTTTTAATCATCTTGTTTCGTTTAATGATCGAACTTGTCCAATCAACCTTTCTTGAAAGCCACGATGATTTTACATCTTTAGCAGAACATCAAAGGTTGCTACTTCCTGTTGGGGCCGCTTTAGTCATTGCGCTGTTTGCAAACTTAACTGGGTTTAAACACTACAGACTTGGTATTCCCTTTGTTATTAACCGAATAAAACACCATTATGGCCACATGCCAATTTGGAACTCTGTAAACCAATTTTTTGGCGGCGGAATTGCTTTGATTTGTGGTTTTTCCGTTGGGCGTGAAGGACCATCCGTGCATATGGGAGCAACCGGCGCAAGTGTTCTGACTGAGCGTTTACACTTACCTCATAACGCAGCAAGAACTCTTGCCGGATGTGGTGTTGCTGCCGGCATCGCCGCCTCATTTAACACGCCCTTAGCCGCTGTTATTTTTGTTATGGAAGTGGTACTCAGAGAGTATAAAATTCATATTTTCGTACCAATTATGCTGGCAGCTGTTACAGGTGCTTTAGCAACACAATTTGTGTTTGGTAATGTATCAGAGCTCTCTCTTATCCAAATTGAAATGCTCAGCTTTTGGCACTATCCCTACCTCATCATTTGTGGATTTGCTCTCGGAGCTATAGCTTTTGCATTCAATCAAAACCTGATGTTAATTATCAAAACGTTTAAACCTATAAGTATGTTTCCACGTTTACTGCTTGCAGGTTTAATTGCAGGGTTAATAGGTTATATGGTACCAGAGGCGATGGGTTCAGGTATGAGCGCCATTAAACTTGCCGTTGAAACTCCAGACAATTTGCAGTTACTCACGACTATTTTTATTGCCAAACTACTCGCCACCTTGTTTGCAATTGGACTGGGTATTCCCGGCGGATTAATAGGTCCGGTTATAGGGCTTGGTGTTATCATGGGCACACTTATGGCATTTTTTGCGCAATTTATTTCACCAGACGCCAATGTTGCTGGTACCTATGGTGTACTTGGTATGGCGGGGCTTTTAGCCGCAACTTTACATGCCCCATTGGCAGCTTTGACAGCGGTAATGGAGCTGACCTCAAACCCACAAATTGTTGTACCTGCCATGTTGGTGATCTCCACGGCTTACGTTACCGCATTGCAAGTCTTTGGCAATCGCTCAATTTTTATTCAGCAACTTGACTTTCAGGGCTTGCCATATCAAGTTTCGCCAGCCAAAGAAGCACTGCAAAAAGTCGGAGTCGTCGAAGAGATGGAAGAAGACTTTAAATTGCTGTACTCAAATGACCCAGAACAAATTAAGACAACACTCAGCGCTGTAGATAGCCAAACACCACTCATTACTTACGATGAAGAAAATGGCTACCGTCTAGCAGAGTATGATTTAACCTTGGTATCTGATGACAGTGCAACAATTAAGTATTTGCCACTACAAGGTCTCAGTACCCAAGCAACATTGGCTGAGGCATTTGAAATCTTAAAAGACAAGCGCTCGGGCGCAGTCTATGTTTACAACCAAAAAGATAGCTTACAAATAATGGGGGTTGTGCGCTGGGACAAATTGCGTCACATCCTCACAATGAGAAACAGTTTACTTTAAGCAAGAATAATAAGGGGCATTATGAGCGCTTTGCTGATTTACAAAGCTTTGCACATATTTTTTATGGTCGCGTGGTTCGCTGGCATTTTTTATCTGCCACGGTTATTTATCTATCACACCATGACAGAAGAAAAAGCCTGCTCTGCCATGCTGAAAGTTATGGAGCGAAGGCTACTTTACTTTGTTACTCCATTCGCAGTTTTAACCACCGTCTTTGGTGTACTGACTATCGTGGAGTACGGTAGAGAGTGGTTCAAGTATAATATGTGGCTGCACTATAAATTAGTGTTTGTCATTATTCTTTATATTTATCATGCCTATTGCTTCAAGCTGCTAGCCGACTTCAAGCACGATAGAAATATTCGCAGCACGCGGTTTTATCGCTTCTTTAATGAGTTTCCGGTGTTCTTATTACTGCCCATCATCTTACTCGCAGTGTTGAAGCCTCTTTTTTAATATAAATATGACGGTATCATGCCGTCATACTCTCCTGTTGACGCGCAATTATGCTATCATATCGTTCCAGTAACCTGCGTTGCCAAGGTTATCTCGGTTAGGAGCGCACCCTTGCCTCCTGTTGTCAATCTGTGATTAGGAATCGCCGCATGCTAAGTTTCCAAGGTGAAAACATCCTTTCTGTCAATCAACTCGATAGAGAAGCCATTGAATTAATTTTTGACGTTGCCAAACGCATGGAACCTTATGCTAAAAAGCATAAGCGTACTCAAGTGCTTGAAGGTGCTGTACTGGCAAATTTATTCTTTGAGCCAAGCACTCGTACCCGTGTCAGTTTTGGTACTGCATTTAACTTATTAGGTGGGTTAGTAAGAGAAACCACAGGCATGCAAAGCTCTGCATTAGCTAAAGGTGAATCCTTATATGATACAGCGCGTGTTATTTCCGCATATGCTGACGCTGTTGCCATGCGCCACCCTGATGCAGGCAGCGTGGCTGAATTCGCCACAGGCTCAGATGTACCTGTTTTGAATGGCGGTGATGGACCCAATGAGCACCCAACACAAGCATTGTTAGATTTATTAACGATTGACCGAGAGCTTAGCCGCTTCGACCGAACTGTTGATGGCATGCATATCGCACTAGTGGGTGATCTGAAGTACGGCAGAACCGTGCATTCCCTATCTAAGCTTCTCTGCCATTATAAAAATATCAAGTTCTCAATGGTTGCGCCAGATGGCTTGCAAATGCCAGATTATGTCTTAGATGCAGTCTCTAATGCTGGACACCAAATCGAGCTAGTGTCTCAAATGGAAGGCAATCTAGCTGCTGATATCGTTTACCAAACGCGTATTCAAGAAGAGCGCTTCCCTTCTCAAGAAGAAGCAAATAAGTACCGTGGAGGCTTCAGAATAAGCCAAGCAATCTACGACGCACACTGTAAGCCTGAGTCAGTGTTAATGCACCCATTGCCTAGAGACAGCCGCAGTGATGCAAATGAACTGGACAACGATTTAAATAGTAATGATAACTTGGCAATTTTCAGACAAGTACAAAACGGTGTACTGATCCGTATGGCGCTTTTCGCACTGACACTCGGCGTTGAAAACAAAGTACAGCAGTACGAAACCAACGTACCTTGGTTCAGTAGAAAACGCCAAAGTTAATCAAAAAGGATACATTATGACAATTAGCCAAGACTTATTTGAGCGTGCACAAACCTCCATCCCGGGAGGCGTCAACTCACCAGTAAGGGCATTTAATGGAGTGGGTGGCACACCATTATTCATCACTAAAGCAGAAGGTCCATTTACCTTTGACGCTGACAATAATCGTTACATTGATTATGTTGGCTCGTGGGGGCCGATGATCCTTGGCCACAACCACCCAGAAATAAAACAAGCAGTACTAGAAGCTGTTGAGAATGGACTGAGCTACGGCGCGCCTACCGAAACAGAAATATTAATGGCTGAGAAAGTCAAAGAGCTTGTTCCGTCAATCGAAAAAGTTCGTATGGTGAGCTCTGGTACCGAAGCAACGATGAGTGCGATCCGCCTTGCTCGAGGTTTCACTGGCAGAGATAAAATTTTAAAATTCGAAGGCTGCTATCATGGTCATGCGGACTCCTTATTAGTGAAAGCAGGCTCTGGTGCACTAACAATGGGCGTACCAAATTCACCGGGTATTCCAGCTGACTTTGCTAAACATACGCTAACGGTATCATTTAATAAGTTAGATGAAGTCAAAGCGATTTTTGAAGAGTATAAAGACGAAATCGCCTGTATCATCGTTGAACCTGTTGCTGGCAATATGAACTGTATTCCGCCTGTTGAAGGTTTTTTAGAAGGTCTTCGTGCAATATGTGATGAGCACAAGTCAGTGCTTATTTTCGATGAAGTGATGACTGGCTTCCGCGTTGCCCTTGGGGGTGCACAAGCTTATTACAATATCGAACCAGATCTAACTTGCTTAGGTAAAGTGATCGGGGGCGGTATGCCAGTAGGCGCTTTTGGTGGTAAACGTGAAATCATGGACTACATCGCGCCTGTAGGACCTGTTTATCAAGCTGGTACACTTTCTGGAAACCCAATTGCAATGGCAGCAGGCCTTAAAGCACTTGAACTACTCTCTGAGCCTAACTTACATGAAACGTTAGAAGCAAAGAGCAAAGCCCTGTGTGCTGGGTTTCAAACCGCAGCAGAAAAACACGGTATTCCACTGACAACTAACTATGCCGGCGGCATGTTTGGCTTCTTTTTCACTTCAGCAGAGCGCGTTGATACGTACCAACAAGCGACTGAGTGTGACCTAGAAAGGTTCAAGCGCTTCTTCCATTTGATGCTAGAAGAAGGTGTGTATCTTGCACCATCTGCGTTTGAGGCAGGCTTTGTCAGCACGATGCACAGCGATGAGGATATTGAGAACACCATTGCTGCTGCAGACCGCGCTTTCGCAAAACTTCTTGCTTAAATAAAAAAGCCCCTCGCGGGCTTTTTTTTCATCTTGAAAAAAAATTTCTTTTCCTTTGAACTATTCTTTGAATTACTAAGGTCTCTATCTCGTGACTCAATAACAAAGACTTAAATTATGACAGGACTCAGATCACTATGTAGCCCCGCCATCGCATTCATGGCGCAACTAAAATACAAAACAAAAATTAGCCTCGTTTTTGGTATTTTGCTCTTACCACTGGCATTGAGTCTGTTTTTTCTTAATTCAACGTTGACTCACTCAATTCAAGTCAGCCAACAACAGCAGCAAGGGCTCAATCTCTATCCAAAACTGTTGGAAAATATTATTAATGACAGACAACAAGATAACCAAAGATTACTTGCCCAAAGTGGCTTTTCTGTCAACTCAAAAGCTTCGAACACACCGTTGGAGCAAGTCTCTATCGTATCCAAATTAGCCATCGATAATGACTTAAGTCGCTCTTACTTAAATCGTTCATTAGTCGAATCTCTGCCAAAGGTTGTGTATCAGATCAACGATATTGCGGAACAAGCCAATGGGATAATTAGCCGTGGTCGATTTACGCCAGACTCCTTCATTGCACTGTCTAACCTCAACAAGGCACTACCCATCGTAAAATCGCAACTACTCGATAAGTTAGAAGTCGCTGCATTAGAGAGCCAGTTCGTAAAACAGCAGTTGTCGACGCAAATTAACGCGCTTAATGCAGCACTAGATAGCTATCAGCAATCAATTAAAACCAAACTGCTCGACCCAGATGATATTGAACTGACAGCTGGTGCGTTTTCAACTGCACACCGCAATGTTCAACGGAAGACACAAGACTTAGTAGAAGCCGCGCTGCCTACGCTTAAAGCAATGCTGCAAGAAAAACTAGAAAGAGAGCAAACTATTCGTAATTTAGTAGCTGCCGCGTCTATTCTCAGTTTATCCATCGCGCTTTATCTGATGCTTGGATTTTATTTCGCAGTCGTAGACACTATTTCTGAGTTTTCACAATCAGCACAGCGTGCAGCACAAGGTGACCTGCGTGCTCGTGCAACCTCCCACGGAAGTGATGAGCTCAATGACATCGTCGCTCAATACAACCGAGTACTCGATGCCTTTACCGAGCTGCTTGGTGATGTGCACAATACCACCAGCGACTTGCACCATGCCACAGATAAACTGAGTCACATTAGCCAAGATACACGCCATGATGTGGCGCAACAGCAAATCAAAATCTCTGGTATACATGCTGCTTTGTCTGAAATGGCAAGTGCAGCGGACTCAGTTGAAACCTCGGCGCAACATGCTACAGAACTTGCAAGTACCGCTGCTGAACAAGTTAAACAGGGCAGCCTTAATACCACAGAGCTTGCACAACATATGACGGTACTACAAAGTGAATTTGAAGAAAGTCGACTCGCCTTAGATAAACTGGCTCAAGATAGCCAAAACATCAGTAAAGTAAGTTTAGGGATAAGTGAAATTGCTGAGCAAACGAATTTACTTGCGCTCAATGCGGCAATTGAAGCTGCCCGTGCAGGTGAACAAGGACGCGGTTTTGCCGTAGTTGCTGATGAAGTGCGCACATTAGCAAAACGCACACAGCAACAAACTGAAGAGATCCACACCATCATCAAATCATTGCAAAACGCCTCAAATGATACACAGCAAAAAATGCTTAGCAGTGTTGAAAAGATGGAGAGAGGCGTGACAGCAGCTACCCAAACTAATCAAATCTTAAGTGCAGCAGAGCAAAGCATGACCGATATTGATCAGCAAGGGCATGTCATTAGAGAGCTTGTTCAGCAACAAACGCAAGCAACACAACAAGCTCTCTCAGAGTCCAGTGAAATCAGTGACCTTGCAGAGCACACTTTGGGTTCTGCAGAAGCCACTCAAGATGATGCACATCAGCTCAGTAGCATGGCTGCCAACTTAAAATCAGCGATGAGTCAGTTTAGAACTTAATCATCACTGACAGTTAGGTTTTGGATTAAAGAGCTCCGCTCGCAGTGGCAATTGTATCGCTGGGCCGCAATGTGGCGCAGCTTGCTTGCCCGTTTGCTTATTAACAAACGCCCACTTAACGCCTTCGGGTCGTTCATCGACTATGGCTTGTGGGTTAAGCGGTTTCAAATAACGAATATAAAGCTCAAGTGCTCCTCGACCACCAGTTAACTTAGCAGGTTTATTATCATCACGCCCAATCCATGTCACTGTAACTGTGTTTTGATCAAAGCCAGTGAACCAGCTATCTCGCATGTCATTACTCGTTCCAGTTTTACCTGCAAGTTGTATCGAGGGAAAGTGTTTATTTAAGCGCTTACCAGTACCACTTTTTGTCACTCGTTTCAGACCATATTTAGTCATATATACAGAAACAGGATCGAAACGCTGTGTGCGTTCTGGACGATGCTTATATAGCGTCTTACCGGCAGAATCAGTGATCGCAGAAATACTGGTTAGTTCACTGTAACGGCCATTAGCAGCCAACGTAGTGTACATTTGCGCAACGTCAAAGCTTGATAGCTCAACAGCTCCCAATAACATCGAAGGATAAGTTGGAATATCGCTCTGTATACCAAGTTCCATCATTGTATCTGCGACTTGATGCACCCCCACGTCTAAACCTAGATTTACCGCTGGTATATTCAAGCTTTTACTAAATGCTTCATATAAAGGTACCTGCCCTCTAAATTTATGGTCAAAATTTTCCGGTGACCATGTTTTACCTGAAGCATCAGTCACTTGCAAAGGGGCATCCTCAATCAATGTCCCTAAATCATAGTCCTGCTGCAAAGCCGTCAAATAAATCGCTGGCTTAACCAACGAGCCCACACTCCGTTTAGTGTCTAATACACGGTTAAAGCCAGAAAATCGCATTTGTCTGCCTGCAACCAAAGCTGAGACGCCTGACTTTTCTGCATTCACAGAGATCATCGCAACTTCTAATCCCGAGGTACCAAAACGGCGCTCCAAATACGGTAACCCTGACACGATAGCCTCTTCCATCGCGCTTTGTTTTTGCAACTCAAAATACGTAAAGATCCGCACACCTGCGTGAATAATATCGTCACTAGGGACTAAATTTTTTAGCTCTCTATTCACTAACTCCAGATAGCCTGGATAGGACTGTAGCAGACTCTCCTTCAAAGGCTGGATCTCAATTTGACGCTCCAGTGCCTGACGATATTCAGTGGTTGTGATAATGCCATTTTCTGCCATCAGACGCAGTACTAAGTCTCTACGCTCCATAGTCCGCTCAGCATACCTGCGCGGATTGTAAAACGAAGGCCCTTTCACCATCGCCACTAATAGTGCGATTTGGTCGAACTCTAATTCATCAACGGGTTTTGCAAAATAAAACTCCGAAGCCAAACCCATACCATGCACGCCCTGATTGTAAGCTTGCCCTAAATAAACCTCATTAAGGTAGGCTTCTAAAATTTCATCTTTGCTATATCTGTAATCCAAGATTAAAGCGATAAACGCCTCATTTATTTTTCGAATGATTGAGCGCTCGCGAGTAAGATAAAAGTTTTTTGCCAGCTGCTGTGTCAACGTACTGCCACCTTGTACCGTGCGGCCTGCGCGTATATTGCTGTATAATGCTCGCATGATTGACCAAACAGACACCCCATGATGTTCATAAAAGTTACGGTCTTCTACTGCTAAAAGTGCTTGCTTTAACACATTAGGAAATTTAGCCAATGGCACAAATTCACGATCTTGATTTGTCTCATTTCCAATACGTGCAATTTGCACAGGCTCTAGTCGTTCACCAGAAATACGTCGGCCACTTTCATCAACGATATTTGCCAATTTCTTACCCGCAAAGTTCAGCGTGAAGACCCGTGATGACTCTGCACCTTCATAAAACTCAAATGCTCGCCGGAAAATGGTGATAGTACGTCCTTGAATGAGATATTGGCCAGTTCCTTTTATTCTATTAACCCTTGAATAATTAAGCCGTTCTAACTCCCAAACCACTTCTTCCTCAGAAAGATATTGATCCGGATAAAATGACATAGCCCGCGCATAGACTTGCACAGGCAATTGCCACTTATTTCCTTCAAATTGCTTGCTTACTTTGGCGTCTAGATAAACAACATACATTGCCACCGCACAACAAACAGCAAGGCCACCTTTCCATATTAATGCCCAAAGTGTTTGCAACACTCTTGATTTAAATAATCCAAGACGCTGCTTTAATGACATTTTTTTAGGGTTAGGTGCTTTTTTCGTGGACCGTTTTGGCTTTGATTTATTTGCAGGAGTACGTTTTTTCTCTGACATTTACCGAAGCGATATTTACCTTAATTACAATGATGCTAGATTAACTTAGATTAACTGTCACTGAAACTAAAAAAGCAGGCTGACGCCTGCTTTTTTAAGTGCTTACAAACTAGTGATTCCGTATTGTGACAAATTCAGGGTAAGCATCCACACCACAGTCGTGTTGATCCATGCCACTGAGCTCCTCTTCTTCAGTCACTCTGATCCCCATGGTTTTTTTCAACAGCGCCCATACTAAGTATGATGTGACAAAAACAAAGCCTAGAATCGAAACCAGTCCAATTAGTTGTGATATGAAGTTAGCATCACTATTAGAAAACGGTACCATCATCACCCCTAGACAGCCACACACCCCGTGTACAGAAATTGCGCCGACAGGGTCATCAATTTTCAGTTTGTCTAGTGTGACAATACTAAACACCACTAAACTGCCGCCAAGCGCACCAAGAATACAAGCTAACAGAGGTGTTGGAGAAGCAGGCTCCGCCGTAATCGTTACAAGACCTGCTAATGCACCATTCAAAATCATTGTTAAATCAGCTTTTTTCCACATGATTTTACAGACTAACAGCGCTGAAATTGCGCCTGCGGCTGCGGCTGCATTGGTATTGAGCATGATCTGGCTCACCGCAATCGCATTTTCTTTATCCGCTAAAAAGAGCTGCGATCCGCCATTAAATCCAAACCAACCCATCCACAAAATAAATGTGCCAAGCGTTGCTAGTGGTAAATTAGAACCTGGGATTGGGTAGATCTCTCCATGCTTGCCATACTTTCCTTTTCTAGCACCTAACAAGAGTACACCAGCCAATGCAGCTGCAGCTCCTGCGCCATGCACTATGGCAGAACCTGCAAAGTCAACAAACTCTAATTCAGATAAGAAGCCAGCTCCCCAACTCCAATAGCCCTGAATTGGATAGATAAGCCCAGTAAGTACCACTGTAAATAACAAAAATGCCCATAACTTCATTCTTTCAGCAACTGCACCAGATACGATAGACATCGCCGTCGCAACAAATACTACTTGGAAGAAAAAGTCAGATTCAAGCGCGTGATCTGCATCGGCGGATGCTTCACCGATCAAGGTGCCAAAACTGGGCACAAAGCCACCTTCTGAGTTACCCACATACATTATATTGTAGCCAATCAGTAAATACATGGTGCATGCGATAGCGTAGAGCGCAATATTTTTAGTCAGAATTTCAGTGGTGTTTTTCGATCTCACCAAACCAGCCTCAAGCATGGCAAAACCTGCGGCCATCCACATCACTAAGACACCTGATATTAAAAAATAAAAAGTATTGAGTGAAAATTGTAATTCTATGATTGTGTTATCCATCAGGTGCTCCTCAAATAGCTTCTTCGTCTAATTCACCCGTGCGGATCCGCACGATTTGCTCTAGGTCATAAACGAAGATCTTGCCATCGCCTATTTTTCCGGTGTTTGCTGCTTGTGTTAAGGTGTCGACGACGCGTTGGCAGTTTTCACTGTGAGTCGCAATTTCAATTTTAATTTTGGGGATAAAGTCGACTTGGTATTCTGCTCCTCGGTACAGTTCAGTATGACCTCGTTGTCGACCAAATCCTTTAACATCGACCACGGTCATGCCCTCTATCCCAAGTTCGGCAAGTGCTTCTCGCACTTCGTCTAATTTAAAAGGCTTGATTATCGCACTTATCATTTTCATTGTTGGCCTCCAATGGAGAGTGATTCCTATTGTTGATGGAATACACAATCCAACCTTTATGCCAAAAAGATAAGTTAATATTTATCAGTAAGATATGATTACAAAGAAGAAAAAAAGATTAAAAAATGCACTTAGGTGGTGCACTGTTCAATTATTTTGTTTGATTTGGTGCAAGCGGTAACAGCACTATTGCGACCCTGCGCTTTGGCTTGATATAAAGCCTTATCTGCATGACGCATTACTTCGCTTAAAGTTGAAAACTCACATTTTGCAATTCCAATGCTTAGGGTACATCGCAGTCGATGCTCATCCACATGGAAAACGTTATCTGCAAACTTCATACGAAAATTATCAAAAGCCGCTTTCGCTTTACGCATATCACTTTCGGCCAACAGTACGGCGAATTCTTCACCACCAACTCGTGATACTAAGCTATCAGAAAATGACTCATTCAGTAGCTGCGCCACTTGTGTAAGAATACTATCCCCACCTAAATGACCATATTGATCATTGATCTCTTTAAAGAGATCGAGGTCAAGTAAAGCCAAACAGCTGTGGTCCAGCCCTGTTTTTAGTAAGCGGTCCATTTGCTGGCAAAAATAACGTCGATTATATAGACCGGTTAGGTAATCCCTATGAGCATAGTCTTTTATCTCAGCAATCAAGTTAAGCTGTTCCATGGTTTGCATTACACGGCAATGGAATTCTTCATTCATAAATGGCTTCATCAGAAAGTCATTTGCACCGTATTTAATGAACTTTGCAGACAACCCATGAGTTCCTGCACCAGACAATCCAACAATGGCCAAATCATCTCTACCGCGGAAGTTGCGAACAGCTTTTACTAATTCGAAGCCATCCATCGTTGGCATAGCATAGTCAGTTAATAGCAGTTTTACTTCATGATCAGCTTTAAGCATAGTAAGTGCTTGCTCACCGTCTTGTGCTTCAAAAACGGTGAATAGCTGTTTTTCTAGCATTTGCCTCATAACCGCCCGGCTAATCATTGAGTCATCAGCAATCAGTGCTTTGCAGCCTTGGTTACGCAGTAACCGGCTCACAAGTTTTATTGCATATAAGTACGAGTCACGGTTATCTTTGATGACATAGTCGACCACTCCCATTTCAAGCATTTGTTGTCGACTGTATTCATCAATTTTAGAAGTCAGAACAACTGTAGGCACGTTATGGCTTAAAGTTAATTGCACCACTTCAGCGTCCATTGCATCAGGCAATGTTAAATCTACCAAGGCTAAAGTGTAGCGATTACTCGCAAGTAGCGCTTTACTTTCCTTGAGAGACCAAGCAAAGTCTATGTCGACATTTAAATATTGTGATGCCAAATGGCGTAAGATCTGTTGAACAACCTTACTATCTTCAACAATTAATACTTTTTGCATAGAAACTTTCTCTAATGACTACAGTGAGAGCGTAGCTAAACAAGAATTTAACAGAGCTAAATACTTTAATACTACAGACATAAGGGTGAAATATACGCGATTTTTGTGACAAAAAAAACCTGCATCGCCCCTAAATGGTAAACAAATTGTAATGGGCTGCAATTATTGCTGTTTAGTCTCATTGACTTTGAATTCAGCATTAAAAAAGCTTTAAATGTAAGCTGGAAGAGAATACCGAGGAACCCCATGACAGCTGTACCTAAAATTATATCAGGTCTAGTATTACTGTGTATCAGTGCGCTCAGCAGTGCCAATAGTAATCCACACGGCCAATTAAGCTTTGACATAGATCATCAGGTCACAACAAAACATAAAACAACCATCAATGGCTCAAAGCTAAACTACTCCGTATCAACGGGCACACAGCCATTGTGGGATAACGAAGGCCACCCAATTGCTTCTTTGCATTATACCTACTACAAAAAAGATAAAGTAAAGGACATAGCAAAGCGACCGCTGCTTATTTCATTCAATGGTGGACCCGGTTCCGCGTCAGTTTGGATGCACATTGCTTATACAGGACCGCGAGTGCTCAAAATAGACGATGAAGGCTACCCGATGCAACCGTATGGTCTAAAAGATAACCCTTACTCTGTTCTAGACACAACCGATATTGTTTTTGTAAACCCCGTTAATACTGGTTATTCACGAGTATTGCCAGACAAACAAGGCAAAATGCCTAGCAAAGAATTCCAACAAAAGCAGTTTTTTGGCGTCAATGCTGACGTAAAATACCTAGCAGCGTGGCTCAATACATTTATTAATCGCCACGATAGAGCACTCTCTCCCAAGTTTTTAATTGGTGAAAGCTACGGTACAACTCGTGTTGCAGGGCTTGCTCATGAATTACAAAATCAGCAATGGATGTATTTGAACGGTGTGATTTTGGTTTCTCCTACAGATATTGGGATCAAACGTGATGGTCCTGTTAAAGCGGCTAATCGCTTACCTTATTTTGCGGCAACAGCATGGTACCACAAGGCATTAGATAACCAACTTCAAAATAAAGACTTACTTGAATTGTTAGAAGAGGTAGAAGCTTATACACTTAATACCTATCTCCCTGCGCTTGCTAAAGGCGCGATGATCAGTGATAAAGAAAAACAAGACGTTACCGCTCAAGTTGCCAAGTATTCTGGTTTATCTGAGCTGTTTGTCGCACAAAATAACTTAGATATCCCAGCTGCAGCATTTTGGAAAGAACTGCTTCGTGATAGAGAGTTAACCATCGGCAGACTTGACTCAAGGTATTTGGGTATCGATAAACGTGCTGCAGGTGACATCCCTGATTACTGGCCAGAACTCACTTCTTGGTTGCATTCATTTACACCAGCTATCAATCACTATTTCCGCCAAGAACTCAATTACAAAACAGATATAAAATACAATATGTTTGGCTCTGTCCACCCATGGGACAGAACAAAGAATAATGTTGGTGAACGTTTACGTTTAGCGATGGCGCAAAACCCTTATTTACATGTGATGGTTCAGTCAGGGTATTACGACGGCGCAACTAACTATTTCGATGGTAAGTACAATTTATGGCACTTAGATCCAAGCGGTAAAATGAAAGATAGGCTGAGTTTTAAAGGTTATCGCTCCGGTCATATGATGTATCTGCGCTATGAAGACCTGAGACTCTCAAACGAAGACTTAAGAGAGTTTATTTTGCAAGCTTTGCCTAAATCTGGTCAAGCTGCTAAATATTAACCCTTTCGAAGTGGAGGACTCCCCTCCACTTTTTATTCCAATTTCTCTGTGTATCACCTCATTTATTCCATCCGTTACCCACAAGTAGCACAAAGCCAATTCTGGTCAATTGCAATAAGCCACTCTCGTAGATTTATTCAATGCTTCCGATGGCTTTTTGGGTATACTCTTCCTATTAGAAAAAAATGAGATCATCTATGAGTGACCAATTTAGAGTTGTTTTTGTCGGATTTAATGCTGATACAGACAGCCAAAATGCGATGGAAAGCTTAGCCACAAAGTTAGGCGTATCAAAGAAAAAAGTTGTTGCATTTACACAGGGGAAACCGCTATTTGGTGCAACTGATAAAAATAAGTGCTTAAAGCAGGCTAAGCTACTAGCCATTTATGGATTTCAAAGCAAAGTACAGCCTCAGCAAAGCGATATGCCAAGCTCACCTGCCGCCAATAATGCAGCAAACGAACGAGTATTTGAAGCCCTTGATTATATCACCAGTAGCCTAATTAGAATTGAAGAAAAGCTAGAAGAGCTTGAGCAACGAGTAGATGGACAAAACAAAAGTGGTGAAGAAAAAGAAGACAACCAATGGCAAAGTGATGAGCTCTTTGATGAACTTGACTTAGATACCGAGCCTAAACCAAAGTCCAAAAAGCTACTTTATACACTGCTTACCATTTTATTTATCTTACTCATTATATTGGGCTTCAGCTTAGCTTTCCCTGAAATGGTACAGCTCTAATGAAAGAAAATTCAAGTTGCGACATAGAAAAAGCGCAAGTTAGAAAAAATATTCGTATATCCGTACGAAAAAAAAGAAATTCTTTGGATGAAAATTTTCAAACTAAAGCTGAATATGATTTAAATATTAATTTTATTCAACATATAAAACCCCAAAAAAGCACCCGTATTGGGGTCTACTTACCCAATGATGGAGAACTTAGAACAACCCTTTTAATTCAAACACTTTGGGATAGTATGGTGGACGTTTACCTGCCTGTAATCCATCCCTTTAGCGGCACTACTTTGCTATTCCAAAGATATGAAAAAAACTCAACCATGAGCCAAAACCGCTATGCTATCTTAGAACCTAAATTGAATTGTAATGAAATTTGCCCAATAGAGCAGTTGGATTATTTGTTAATGCCATTAGTCGCATTTGACGAACAGGGTAATAGGTTAGGTATGGGTGGCGGTTATTACGACCGAACACTTGCCAATTATTATAATCAAGGGTGGAGCAAGCCTAGGTTAATCGGATTAGCACATGACTGCCAGAAGGTCAGTCAACTTCCGATTGAAGCATGGGATGTACCTTTACCCGCAATATTGACGCCTAGCCAATATTACCAGTGGCGCTAAATTTATTGGTTCCTAAAATTCACGCTTAAGAGAGTAATTATTTGTCATACAATTCGAGTGTTTAAGCGTATAATCTCAACCAACTTAAAGACAACAAAGTGATTACGTTATGACACAAGATGAAATGAAAAAAGCGGCTGCTTGGGCAGCACTAGAGCATGTAGAAGAAAATACCATTGTCGGTGTGGGCACAGGTTCTACTGTGAATCACTTTATTGATGCTTTGGGCAGTGTTAAAGATGACATTAAAGGCGCGGTCTCTAGCTCAGAAGCATCAACTGAAAAACTGAAAGCACTCGGTATTGAAGTTTTTGAACTGAATGATGTTACACAGCTAGATGTGTATGTAGATGGTGCTGATGAAATCAACGAACATGGCCACATGATAAAAGGCGGTGGCGCTGCACTTACACGCGAAAAAATCGTTGCTGCGGTTGCAAAAAAGTTCGTATGTATTGTTGACCAGAGCAAGCATGTTAGCACGTTGGGTAACTTTCCGCTGCCAGTAGAAGTTATTCCAATGGCACGCAGCTATGTTGCAAGAGAATTGCTAAAACTAGGTGGAGACCCAGTTTACCGTCATGGGGTCACTACAGATAACGGCAACGTCATTTTAGACGTGCATGGATTAAATATTACAGATCCGAAAGCATTAGAAGAGCAGATCAACCAAATCGTCGGTGTTGTCACTAATGGGCTTTTTGCTCACCGAGGTGCAAACACTGTAATTACAGGGACACCACAAGGTCCACAAACTAGGTAATAGGAATGAGTCATGAGTAAGGTATCTTTGTCTAAAGATAAAATTAAAATATTATTGTTAGAAGGTGTGCACCAAAGTGCTGTCGAAACATTAAAGCGCAATGGTTACAGTAATATCGAGTACCTCAAGACATCGCTACCTGAAAGTGAATTAATCGAGCGTATCAAACATGTGCATTTTGTTGGTATACGCTCACGTACTCACCTATCTGAAAATGTACTAAACGCGGCAGAGAAGCTCGTTGCTGTCGGCTGTTTTTGTATTGGTACTAACCAAGTCGATTTAGATGCAGCTAAACGCCGTGGTATTGCCGTCTTTAACGCACCGTTTTCTAATACACGTTCAGTCGCAGAGTTAGTACTTGGCGAGATCTTACTGCTGTTTCGCGGTATTCCAAAACGCAATGCTATGGCACATCGAGGCCAGTGGTTTAAATCAGCAATCGGCTCTTTCGAAGCGCGTGGCAAAACACTCGGTATCATTGGATATGGCCACATAGGTACGCAACTTGGCATCATGGCAGAGAATATTGGCATGAAAGTCGAGTTTTATGACATCGAGGACAAGCTCACTCTCGGTAACGCGCAGCAAGTACAAAACCTCACACAACTACTGCAGCGCGCAGATGTGATCAGTTTGCATGTACCAGAAACACCACAGACCAAAAACTTAATTGGCATGGCTGAAATTGAAGTCATGAAACAAGGCGCAATACTGATCAATGCATCACGAGGTACCGTTGTGGATATTGATGCACTGGCTGAAGCGCTACAACATGAAAAGCTCGCTGGCGCTGCCATCGATGTATTCCCAGTTGAGCCTAAGTCAAATGACGAAGAGTTTGTTTCTCCACTCAGAGAGTTCGACAACGTCATTTTGACACCGCATGTAGGTGGTTCAACCCAAGAAGCGCAAGAAAATATCGGTATTGAAGTGGCGGGTAAATTAACTAAATACTCAGATAATGGCTCAACCGTCACAGCGGTCAACTTTCCTGAAGTATCACTGCCTGAACTCTCTAACCGCAGTCGCTTATTGCATGTGCACGAAAATAGACCTGGTGTACTCACGCAGATTAACCAAGCGTTTGCTCAACATGGCATTAATATCGCTGCTCAATACCTGCAAACAGACGATTGTATTGGTTATGTCGTGATTGATGTTGATAGTGACCACTCAGAAGTTGCGTTGAAAGAACTAAGCGCTGTTGAGGGTACGATCAGAGCACGTATTTTACATTAATGTTTAATACAAGAATTTACAAAAAAACCGGCAAACTGCCGGTTTTTTAATGACTTATTTAACAAGTCAGGTCAAATAAAAAAGCTGCTTTAAAAGCAGCTTTTTTCAGGGTTATTTCTAGGCATTAAGCCATGAAATCAACACCTTCTTTAATGTCTTTTTCAAGCGTCGCTAACATGTCGTCTTTTGCTTTTTGCTCAAAAGCGCTTAGCTCGCCGTATGGTAATAGCTCTTCAACGCCATTTTTACCAAGACGGATAGGCTGTGCAAAGAATTCTGCATCGCCTGTGTTACCTTCAACGTACGCGTACTCAAATACGTTTTCTTCGCCTTGAAGACCTTTAACAAGTGAGAAGCAGAAACGTGCTGCAGCTGCACCCATTGAAAGTGTTGCAGAACCACCACCTGCTTTTGCTTCAACAACTTCAGTACCTGCGTTTTGGATACGCGTAGTAAGAGAAGCAACTTCCTCATCAGAGAACTCTACACCTTCAACTTGAGAAAGAAGAGGTAGAATTGTTGTACCAGAGTGACCACCGATAACAGGTACTTTTACTTCTGACACGTCTAGGCCTTTAAGCTCTGCAATGAATGTTTCAGCACGGATAACATCTAGTGTTGTTACACCGAAAACGCGAGCAGCATCGTAAGTACCTGCTTTTTTGAATACTTCACGTACAATCGGAACAGTGCCGTTTACTGGGTTTGTGATGATACCAACAAACGCCTTAGGGCAGTTTTTAACGATACCTTCAGCTAGAGTTCTAACGATACTCGCGTTCACATTGAACAGATCCGCACGGTCCATACCAGGCTTACGTGGCATACCAGCTGGGATCAAAACGATGTCTGCGCCTGCAAGTGCAGGATCTAAGTCATCTTTTCCGTAACCTGCAACTGACACAGCAGTTGGGATGTGAGAAAGATCAACAGCAACACCTGGAACAACTGGTGCAACATCGTATAGTGCTAGCTCAGAGCCTGCAGGCAAACCGTTTTTAAGCAGAAGTGACAATGCTTGACCGATACCACCAGCGGCACCTAATACAGCAACTTTCATTATAATTCTCCATATATTGAAGGTAGGAATTTTGTGTGCTGTAAAGATAATGAAAAGCGAGGGTAAAGACAAATTTATCCGCGTTATTTTCAAGATTTTTTCGACTATAGTTGTAAACAAGAGACAACTTTTTGCAATTTGTCTTTACGATACACCTTGAAAATTACTCCATCGTGAAAATTTGGGTAACGGTTAGGATTTGTGTAGAATCGGACAATCAAAATTAATAGAAGAGATGTATATGCAAGCGCAAGACAAACAAGAAGCCTTAGTTAAAGCTTTTAAAGCACTTTTAAGAGAAGAAAACTTTGGTTCTCAGGGCGAAATAGTTGATGCGCTTAAAGATCAAGGCTTTGATAATATTAGCCAAAGTAAAGTATCACGTATGTTAAGTAAGTTTGGCGCAGTGCGAACCAGAAATGCCAAACAAGAAATGGTTTATTGCCTACCTGCTGAAATGGGTGTACCAACTGCCAAGAGCCCTCTGAGACAGCTAGTTATTGATATCATGCACAATGAAATGATGATCATCATCAGAACAAGCCCAGGTGCAGCACAACTAATAGCGCGATTACTTGACTCACTAGGTAGTGCTGATGGTGTGCTAGGTACAATCGCTGGAGATGATACAATTTTTATTGCACCAGCGAAAATATCTGAGATTGACGCGACTTTAGATAAAGTAAAAACGTTATTTGATAACGTATAAACTTAGCCGTCTCTCATTATCTGCGCCATCTCTGTCAAAAACTGCAAAGATGGTGCAAAAAAAGACGCCCCCATATCTGCTTCCGAATAATCAAGTAACGGGTCATAACATTCTTGGCCAGACAATAAACCAAATCGACTCATTAACACGGTTTCAAATGCATTGCCGTGTGCCGCACAGCTCAGGTTAATGCTTCCTTGCTCAAATACATCCCCAAATGGCATGCTTTGATCTAACAATAACACCATCCCCTGTGCATCTTTCAACTCAGCTCGACTTGCATGACTAAATGCAGCTTTAGGCTCAATCAGTTTATTGTCTAACCGGGTACGCCCCATTAACGCTTCTTGCTCTGCAATTGAAAGCTGCTGCCACCGAGCCAAATCAAACTTCACTCTTTGAATATGGATATAGCTACCTTGATGATCCATACCTTCGGGGTTATCTACCAATGCGACTTTACGCTTAAACCGACCATGCGGTGACTCACTGGCGTAAATAAAGCCATTAAAATTCCGCCCATCCAAAAAACGGAACCCGCGAACATGAGCAACTAATTCAACACAGCCACAAAGCATATGTAACACACTTTGTGCAAATAGGTGATTTACATCTTCTCTGTCTGAACGAATAACATATAATAAATCGAAAGGCTGACTATGAATTAAGTGATCGGTGGAGCGGATATGAGGAAAACTTTTTAATTCAGGCGGTATAAACTCTGGGTAAATATGTGGCCAATACTGAGCGCCAATTGCTACAAAGCTACTGAGCATTGACTCAGAAAACCGGTCGCTTAGCTCATCTTGTAATCGACCGGCCTGTGCCAACGCTTCTCGTACAGCTTCATCTTGTCCTTCAAGTACATTGAAAAATAAATGTAAGCCATGTAGGTTTGCTTCTGCACAAATCCCCGATTGCGGTTGGGCCATACGTTTTCCTTATCATTAATCACGCTAAGAAAAGAAATTTACCGCATGAGGCTTAATTTTTAAAGAGATAGGTTTAGACAAATCAAGCGGATTATCCGCAGGCTTAGCTATTTCCAGTTGCTGACCTTGTAATTCGATAGCATATAAATACTCTGTACCTACAAATCTCTCTTGATTAACTTTGATTTCACCATAGTCTGTATTGAACAATTCAATATGGCTTGGTCGAACAAATATTTTGCCTTTATGCTCTGAGTCACTTTGTTGCGTTAATGAATTCACTTGTCCAAACTGAGTACTAAATGCGCCATTTCCAGCATGAGTTGCGTCAAGGTAAATACCCTGCCCTAAAAATTCAGCCACGACTTGATTCTTAGGCTGATGAAATAACTCCGTAGGGCACCCTAGCTGAGCTATTTGACCTTGATGCATGATGGCTAACCTATCAGAAAAGGCAAAAGCCTCATCTTTCGAGTGACTAACGAAGATAGCAGACACCTTTTGATCTTTAATAATACTTCTTATATCGCTGATCAACTGAAAGCGAACTTGTGCGTCTATATTCGAAAATGGTTCATCTAAAAGCAGCAAACTCGGGCGATAAGCCAATGCTCTTGCGATAGCAACTCTTTGCTGCTGGCCACCCGACAACTCATGTGGAAAACGTGCTGCATAGGCACCTAAATGCACAAGTTCTAGCATTTCTGATACACGAGACTGCTTTTCTTCACGACTTAATTTCCCTAAACCAAATGCCACATTTTGTGCAACGGTGAGATGCGGAAATAAAGCATAGTCCTGAAACATCATTCCTACATTGCGATGTTGCGGAGCAACAAAGTGTTTGCCGTCATTCACTCTGTTCTGGCCGATAGTTATTACACCTTGCTGAGGCCTGATCAAACCCGCAATGGCTTTAAGAGTCGTCGTTTTACCGCACCCACTGGCCCCCAATAAACAGACGATTTCATTTTCTTTCACCTGCAAATCAAGATTGTCAATCACGGCATGTCCGTCGTAACTATATTGCAGAGATTCAATTGCAAGGCTGTACATTATGATTGCTGCTCCATTGAGCGGTTAACTAAATAAAGAGGAATTAATCCAACCAAAACGATAAACAAAGCTGAAATGGAAGCCAGTTCTAGCTGTTCATCGCTGACAAACTGAAAAACATGCGTTGCAAGCGTTTCGAAATTGAAGGGCCGAAGCAGCAGGGCTGCTGGCAACTCTTTCATGCACTCAATAAACACCAATAATCCAGCTGTCAATATACCACGCTTCAATAGCGGGATGTGTACGCGACCTAAGGTCTGTAAATTATTTTTCCCTAAAGAGGCGCTCGCCATATCAATACTAGGACTGATCCGCACAAAACTCGCCTCTACTGCACCTTGTGCAATGGCGTAAAAACGCACAACATAAGCAAATACTAAAGCAAAGATAGTACCGCTAAATAACAGCCCTGGCTCCAGTCCAGTGCCGTCCAACCATCGGTTTAAATAGTCGTCGAATAAAGTCAATGGCAGTAAAACAGCTATTGCTAACACTGTACCGGGTAACGCATATCCCATACTAGCGACTTTGCCGGGAAAGCCCTTTGATTTTTGCTCCCCAATTCGCTGATAAAACACCACTAAAATACTTAAGAAAATTGCAATAACACTGACATACAGACTGATCTTCAAGCTTTGCCATGCATAGTTAAAAAATGCGTCATTCCAAGCTTGGTCAAAATAGTCAATCGCGTAACTAAGTAATACACCAACAGGGATAAAAAACGCCAAGATCAATACCAAAGTACAAAATAAAGTCGCCAACCAACCGCTTTTGCCGCTCAGTTTGTATAAACTGGTGTCGTTTACACTACTTTGTCTCTCATGCACCACTTTGCTTTTACGACTCATTTTTTCTAGTGACAGTGCCACAAATAAAAACAGTAGCATAATACCTGAAATTTTCGCGGCAGCCGTAAGTGAGTAATAACCCAACCAAGTGTCATACACTGCAGTGGTGAGCGTGCTAACCGCAAAATAATGCACCGTTGCGAAATCTGCCATGGTTTCCATACTTATCAGAGCAAGTGCAGCGACAATGGCGCCACGAGATAATGGCAGACTCACTTTGAGAAAGCTTTGAAATGGCGATAAGCCCATAAGCTGACTTGCCTGAACTAATTTAAAAGACTGCTCTCTAAGTGCTGTTTTAAAAATCAAATATAAATAAGGATAAAGTACCAGTGCTATCATCACTATAGCACCAGGCAATGTTCGAATATCAAAAAACCAATAGTCATCCGGGCTTGTCCACCCAAACCAGTCCCTCAAAAAAATTTGAACGGGGCCTGCATAGTCAAGCAAATCAGTATAAACATAGGCAATGATATAGGTGGGCATAGCGAGCGGCAGCATGAGTGCCCATTCAAATATTCGCTTACCAGGGAAATGACAATATGCAGTTAGCCAACCAAGAGGAAGTGCAATTAAGGCACTGAGTAACAATACACCGACTATCAGCCAAACCGTATTGCTAATGTAATCCCAAAGAACGGTATTCCACAGGTGTGAGAATACTTCAGATTCTCCTTGCAATGATTCAAAAATGAGAAACGCCAGCGGGGTGGATAGGCAAAGGCCAATCACCCACGCTGTTATCTGCCAATTAGACAGTTTATTTTTTAGCTGCATTAAAGGTCAAATTTTACCTCATCAATTAGCTTAAGAGCCAACGGACGGTATTTACTAATTTCAGCAAGTGGTAAGCTGTCTTCCTTAAACGCTCCCCAGGACGCTACCATTTTCGATAATTCGACGCCCGGCTTCACCGGATATTCCATATTCGTCGATGCATACATATTCTGAGCCTTATTGTCCGTCATAAACTCTATAAGTTTCAAGGCATTTTCTTTATTTTTTGCGTACTTGGTTAGAACAACACCGGAGACATTTAAATGAGATCCTCGGTTCTTTTGATTCGGGAAATTGATATAAACAGAGTCTGCCCAAGATTTTTGTTTTTCATCTGTCATCATCTTGCCGAAGTAATAACTATTGCCCAACGCAATATCACACAAGCCCTCTTTTACAGCTTTCACTTGCGCTCGGTCATTGCCTTGAGGTTTACGCGCTAAATTTTTCTTTACACCAACTAGCCACTCTTTGGTTTCAGTCTCACCGTGGTGCGCAATCATTGAAGCCACTAAGCCTAAATTATAAGGGTGTTTACCCGAACGAGTACAAATTTTCCCCTTGTACTTTGGATCTGCTAGCTCTTCATAACTCAGCGCTTCTAATTTACCAAGCCTAACTTTCGACGAATATACATTGCGTACACGCTTGGTCAATGCAACCCACTGACCATCTGGGTCTCTAAATGACGCTGGGATATTACTTTCAACAGCTTTACTGGCGATCTTTTGAGTTAACCCTAAATCTTCCAACTGAATCATAGCACTGAAATTTGAAGTCAGAACCAAATCTGCTCGAGAGTGCTTACCCTCTCTTTTGACGCGTTCTATTAACCCTTTTTTTGCAAAAACAACATTCGTCTTTATCCCTGTCTGTTTGGTAAAATCATCAAGGATAGGTTGAATTAAAAATGGCTGGCGAAATGAATAGATATTTACTTCATCTGCTGCGAAAGCTGGCATGCAGGTCACAGCGGTCAATAATGTGGCGATAGCTCGTTTCATGAAGACTCCAAATCCAAACAATTATTATTATCAACTAATTCTAGCGCGATTATACATAAATTACAGCCCAGTGACTCGAGCGTCTAAAATTATTATTACCGCATATAGACAATTTATCTGTAAGAGATATCTCACTCTGTCTGTAGAAATCGAGTAATCTACTATAGATTTAACCGCCATAAAATTAAGAACTCATTGTTATTTAATAATTTTTATTTATTAAATAGAACATAGTCGTTTTTTAATAATCTTCAAGCCAATGTTTTACAGCTTAAACCGACATATACTGTATTTGTCTCTTAGGGAGAGGCACTGCAAGGAAAAAGGATGTAAAACGCATTGCATGGATTGATTCCCTTTATTGGAATATGGAACTCGGATAATGATGTATTTGCAGGATGTAAATATTTAAGTAAGGATGTTCAAATTCTAGGATGTCAGGACTAGATGGAATTAGGAAGGGTAACGGAGCAACCCATAAGGATTAATTGCAAGGTGATATCAAACAGTGGATGAGTTTGATGCAAGCTAGGAGGGGGTTAGGACAACCCAAGTGGACTTATACAGGAAGTATGATAATTCGCAGAACCAAAACACCAAGCGAATTGTATGGAAATGAATTAGGGAGTTGAGTTATTCAACATAGCAGGATGCTGTTTAGAAGATTCCGTCAAGCGCGACTCGAAAGAGTCGCGCTATCTTCATTTCTAAACTTCCGCAAACTTACTACGCTTTCCTCGTAAATATGCATCTCTAAAATCTATAAAGTGTGAAGTTAGATTCCCTGCGGCCTCCGCTTCTCCATTCTCGGCAAAGACAACACAAGCCACTTCTGCTGTGCCTAGTTGATGCTCATGCGGCGCCACGCGCAACTTATAATTAGACAAGCTTTGAGGCGAGACAGACAACACCGGAAATTGATCTAGATAGGGGCTTTTTCTAAACATCTTCTTAGCTTCTCGCCAAGTACCGTCTAGAAAAATAAAAAGCGGCTTTTTTCCTTCAATACGCTGGACGGATTTGATCACCCGCTGCGGTTGCACATTCTCTTCTGGAAATACCACAATAGGCTGATAACTCGGATTTTCTAAAAGAGCGATTAAGGCTTTACTAGGTTCAGTTCTATCCCATCTAAAGGCATGATTATCTGGGATAATATCAGCAATTAAACGTCCAGTATTTGATGGCTTAAAACTTTCGTTATGATACATTAATAAACACACGGCACTGGAGCACTGGGCTTGCTTGATACCAGCACAAATACACAAAGGCTCAGCGAGCAAGCAAGCTTCGCAGCGAGTAAGTTTTGAACCCCGTGCTTTAAATTCTCTTTTCGATTCAGAAATTTGCTGTGCGCGAAGTGCCAATACTGAGTTGCCCAAAATATTCTCCCAACAAAAAAGACAGGCCATTGTACCAAGTCTAACAATAAAAGGATAAAGCTATTATTATGAGAGTTAACCAGACAAGCCGGCTAACCTACCGCCTCCTTACACCAGAAGATGCAGATCTGCTGTTTGCGTTAGATCAGAACCCTGAAGTCATGCTCTTTATCAATGGCGGTAAAATCACCAGCCGCGAAGACATCAACTCGATATTCATACCTCGCCTCAAGCAGTTTTCTAACCAAGATAAAGGCTGGGGATTATGGGGCTGCTTTTTACTGGATAGCCATGAATTTATCGGTTGGATACTTGTACGCCCGATGGATTTTTTTACAGAGAAAAGGGATGACTCAAATTTGGAGATCGGTTGGCGATTTATGCAAAAAAGCTGGGGAAAGGGCTACGCCACAGAAGCAGCTAAGCAGATCTCTGATGCCATAGCAGAACATAAAGTCGCGACAAAGCTCACCGCACTGGCTCATACTGAAAATAAAGGTTCAATCAATATCATGAAAAAGATTGGTTTAGAATATTGTAAAACAACCATTCATACCGAGCCTCTTGGCAGTGCTAAGGTTGTAGTTTATGAAAAAGCACTCGATTAATGGAAAAAATTATGGGGCGAAAGAGCCCCATTTATGTAATTACATCGACAAGTAAATCACTAAGAACATGCCTAGGGCGAGTCGGTAGACAACGAACGGCAACATCCCCATCTTTTCAATAACTTTTAAGAAGAAATGAATACACGCATAAGCAGCAAAAAAAGACAGCACAGCACCTGTCATAATATCCGCAATATTAAACTCATCACCTTCTGAAATCAGTTTATATGTCAGATAACTACCTGCAGCTGTAATCACAGGGATAGACATAAGAAACGAAAAGCGCGCCGCACTTTGTTTGTTAAGCCCCATCATAAGGCCAATTGTCATCGTGATCCCTGAGCGAGATGTACCTGGCAACAGCATTGCAATCACTTGAGATAAGCCAATACATAGCGCCATGACCCAGTTGATTTGATAAATAGTTTTGATTTGCTTCGCTGTTTTATCTGCATACCAAAGCAATAAACCAAAACCTATCGTCGTCCCTGCAATGATCCAAGCATTGCGCGAATACTCCTCAACCAAATCTTTCGCAAAATAACCAATAACAAGCGATGGTAGTGTCGCAAGTAAGATAAACCAACCTAGCTTACTGTCGTCTGTGGTCCCCTGTGCTCCAAAGGATTTAAACCACGCTATCAGGATTTCCGCCACTTCTTTTCGGAAATAAATGACTACCGCAAATAACGTACCTACATGTACCGCAACATCAAACGCCAGACCTTGATCTTGCCAGCCAAAAACTTGAGAGGGTAATATCAAATGAGCGGAGCTCGAAATTGGCAAGAACTCTGTTAAACCCTGAATTAGTGCTAGAACAATTATTTCTATAAGACTCATTGTAGTTACAACTCCACTTTCCATAGCTTTTGACACGGGTTACTGTAGTTTTGCCAAATGGCTGAGATTGTTTCTCCTGTAGTAGGCAAGATGACATGCCCTCCTACCTCAGACAAAGGTAAAAGTACAAAAGCATTTTTGGTAATTTCATCTCTAGGTAACTGCGCAGGTTGTTCACACACTAAATCATCATATAATAAAAGATCGAGATCTAATGTGCGTGGGCTAAACTTTTTATCCCCATGTGTTCGACCATTGTCTCGTTCGATTTGTTTAAGCAGTTGACAGACCTCTTCCACTGACATGTATGTGGTGGCTGAAAAAACAGAGTTGAAAAAGTTGCGACCATTGAATCCAACTGGTTCACTCTCATAAACATTAGAATGCTTGTACTCAGGAAAATGGCTTATTAAAGCCTCAAGGCCGTTTTTAAAATGTCGCTCTCTGTCGACATTGGAGCCAATACTAATATAAATCTCTGCCATGTTATTTTTTCCGATATATTTCAATACCTACTGTAGCCGCTTGCGCGACAGCTGCAGGTTTGCTGACTTTAATCCGAACATCGCTTACAGTAAACTCGTCTAAGATCATGGCAGCTAATCTTTCTAACAAGGTTTCTAAAAGCTCAACTTGTGTAAATTCAGACAAAGCAATAACACGCTCGCTAACTTTTGCGTAGTCGACAGTAAGGTTTATGTCATCGGTTTGCGCTGCTGGGGTAATATCTGTAGACATTTCAATATCAAAATAAAGGCTTTGTTTACTTTCTTTCTCAAAGTCGTAAACTCCTATTATGGTCTCGACGTGTAATTGCGAGATATAGACCTTGTCCATGTATACTCCTAGCATGACTAAAACGGGGTCGGCGAAAAAATTAGGCCGTGTAAAAAGAATCGCGATCATAGCCCAAAACAAAGCAATAAAAAATAAGGAAGCTTGTGTTAGTCATTTTAATGTGTATTTGTGCTTATTTATTTGGTTCTATTTCCTCTGCAATTTTGATCTCGAGGCTCTTTTCTTTGCCTGATCCTCGCTTTTCTGGTTCAAATAACCCAGGCGCGACCAATGTATTGCGTATTGGCGGAAAATTACCCGCTGCTTTAGTACTTATTTTTGATGTCCTAAAAGGCACCATCCCAGTTTGGGGTGCTTACTTTTTAAACATTGAGCCTATTTGGCTTGGTGCAGTGGCCGTCAGTGCATGCCTTGGACATATTTATCCGGTTTTCTTCCACTTTAACGGCGGAAAGGCTGTTGCAACTGCATTCGGAGCACTATTACCAATCGGTTTCCAGCTTGCAGGATTGCTGATTTTAACTTGGCTAACGGTACTTTGGGCATTTCGCTACTCATCACTTGCCGCGATTGTCACAGTAACAGCAGCCCCAGTTTATACTTGGCTAATCAAACCTCAGTACACACTACCCGTTGGCTTTTTAACGCTATTAATAATTTTTAGGCACAGAGCAAATATCTCTAGGCTCCTACAAGGTAAGGAGCCTAAAGTTGGCAAGAAGGCAGCCCAAAAAGACTAACTAATGGCCGGTAGACTGTCTAATGGCCAACGCGGCTGTGTCTTCATATCAAGTGGCGCGATATGACCCGCTTTTAAACGTTGCATACCTGCAAAAGCGATCATTGCTCCATTATCCGTACAAAATTCAGTTCGAGGATAATAAACACGCCCTCTCATGCCCTGCATCATACGCTCTAGCTTCGTTCTCAGTTCAACGTTAGCACTAACACCACCAGCAATAACCAAGCGCTTAATTCCTGTCTGCTTTAAAGCACGTTTACACTTAATAGCCAATGTATCAATAACTGCACTTTGGAACGCATGTGCAATATCAGCTTTAGTCTGTAAGTCGTCACCTTCATTTTTGATGGTATTTGCAGCCGCAGTCTTGAGACCACTAAAACTAAAATCTAGACCAGGTCTATCTGTCATTGGTCTTGGAAATATGAACTTCTCGGGTGTACCTTGCGTTGCTAGCTTAGCGAGTAAAGGTCCGCCAGGATAATCCAAGCCCAATAGTTTAGCCGTTTTATCAAAAGCCTCACCGGCTGCATCATCAACTGATTCACCCAAAATCTCGTACTCACCAATACCAGTCACTTTAACCATCATAGTATGGCCACCAGATACAAGCAATGCGACGAAAGGAAACTCCGGTTTGTCTTCTTCTAACATAGGCGCCAGTAAATGGCCTTCCATGTGGTGTACCGCAACCGCGGGTATATTCCAACCAAATGCTAAAGAACGCCCAATTGAAGTCCCTACAAGTAAGGCACCAACAAGGCCTGGGCCTGCTGTATAAGCAATACCGTCTAAAGATTCTGGACCACAACCTGCTTGTTCAAATGCCGCTTCAATCAACGGAATAGTTTTGCGAACATGATCTCGTGATGCTAATTCAGGCACAACTCCGCCATAGTCTGCATGCACTTTAACTTGACTGTATAGCTGATGGGCAAGTAAACCTTGTTCATCATCATAAATAGCTATACCTGTCTCATCACAGGAAGATTCAATACCTAAAATACGCAATCTTATTCTCCAAAACTTTCTTTACTACACATTCTCAATGGCTAAACCAATGTTGGTTTGACCATCAATTATCGCTTGCGCTTTTAATTGCTTCACATTGTCAGAAGTAATACGCCCCATTCCCTCAACAAAATCGATGAGCTCACCTAACACTTCAATTTCATATTGCATCAGGGGATGTTCACGAACCTGTTTGTTGTCAGGGATAACACCGTCTTGAGCGAATAAAAACTCGATATATCTTGCCACCGTAGCCTGCGATATCTTCGCGACATTTACAAATTCAATCTCGTCTTTGGTCATGAGGCCTTGAATAAAGCCCAACAGCGCAGTTGCAACATCTATTGCAGGGTAAGTACCAAACATATCAAAATCCGATAATTCAGGTACATTCGGTTCAATCTTCTCAATTTGTTTTTCTAAACTGATTTTGCTTTTCGGTAATAACAGCTTTTCCCAGCATAAATTCAATGCATTTCTAAATACTTGCTCATCACCAAACCCTGTAGCTTCACTAAACAGTCCATAGTTAGGTGTCATTCTCTCCAAGATAGCAGCCGCTAATACTGCTTTCTGTAAATAGTTCAGCTCACGAATGCGCTGAAAGTTATTTGCTTTGCTCATATTCTGTTCCACAATGCCAACAATATTCAAAGGCTGAACCATTGAGTTCATTACAATGCTGACATTGCCAATCTAATTTTGATTTTTTCTGGCGATAGTTTACCAATATTTCTTCTCCAAGGGGCAACTTTATCGCTGGAACGAAGATCTTAATGGTGTTATCGGCAAAAGGCAGCTCTCCCAACGTAGAGGACAATGCCTCCCCTTGCATACTGGTTTGAATGCGAGCCTGATGTAATAGACCATTCACCAAGTGGGCTTCAATCATATTGTCTGTGCTGAATACACAGCACCATTGTTCTAATTCAGTCATCGCACTCAATGTTAATTTTGCTATCATAAACAATATTGTAGTGTGTAAATTGGAAGAGCTCTATGACGCTTACCACCCCTGGGTTGTTATTTCCCGCAATTTCATTGCTGTTACTGGCCTATACGAACCGTTTTCTTGTCCTTGCACAATTAATTAGAGAACTAAATGCCCGCGAGGGGGATACCTTACGCCCTTTAGTTGTGCAACAAATAAACAATTTAAAAAAACGTATTAAGCTCATCAGGCTCATGCAAGTATGGGGAGTGTTTTCTTTTATTCTGTGTACGTTATCTATGTTTGCACTTTTTATTGATATTAACTTACTTGGCATCATTTTGTTCGGTGTCAGTCTTTGTTGCCTCATAGGATCACTTATGCTGTCATTGTACGAGATCCATATTTCATGTGACGCAATAGAAATCGAACTCAATAATATTGAAAAAAAGCCGATGCAAGAGTAAGCAACTCGTATTGACCTTACTATACTGACAATATAAACAGTTAAAGGTAAGTCATGTGTGAGCAGTTTTCTTTTTTCAAATGAGCAACTAAGGGAAGAAGCTTCACAACCTGAAGAGCATGCTTTTTGGGATGTGTTAGTCGTCGATGACGAAGAGGATATTCATCAGGTTACCAAACTAGTATTGTCTGACTTTAAGTTTGAAGAAAAGTCGTTACGATTCCATCATGCATATTCCGCAAAACAAGCAATGGAGATCTTAGAAAACCAAGACTCAATCTCTGTTGGACTGATTGATGTTGTGATGGAGAATAATCATGCGGGGCTCGACTTAATCAAATTCATTCGCAATGACATGGCTAACCATGACATTAGGTTAATTCTTAGAACGGGACAACCAGGAGAAGCTCCTGAAGAATCCGTAATACGTGATTACGATATCAACGACTACAAAAATAAAACTGAGCTCACCGCTGTAAAACTCAAAACTTTATTATATTCAGCACTACGTTCTCACCGAGATATTCAAACCATTGAGCTTCACAAGAAAGGGTTAGAGAGAATTATTGCGGCTTCTTCAAGCTTTTTGGAATGTGACAATGTACAGGATTTTGCATCAACAATTTTAGAGCATGTGGCACAGGTACTTGGGCTTTCAGATTCAGAAATTTACTGTGCTGCTGCTACCAATCAACAGACTGACTCTGGCTCACAATTCAAACTATTAGCTGCATCAGGAGAAGGCATTGAGCCTAGCTCTGACAAAATTCCAAATAATGTCAAAAACTTATTTATCGAAACGCACAATAGAAAAACTTCTTGCAAGTCATGCAATGAGTATGTGGGCTACTTCACCTCTAAAGGTGGCCTTGAGACGATGCTATATGTCAGCAAAGAAAGTTCACTACGTAGTACTGATTGTCAGCTACTTGAGTTTTTTGCAAATAATATTGCATTGGCACACGATAATATAAAGTTACGAGAGACAGTTAAGGAATCTCAACGAGAACTGTCATACATTCTTGGAGAAGCTGTAGAGAAACGTTCTAAAGAGACTGGCTCGCATGTTAAGCGTGTTGCAATGTACAGTAAATTATTAGCGGAGCTGTCAGGCATCAATAGCTACAAAGCTGAAATTATTAAAATGGCTTCCCCCTTACATGACATAGGTAAAATAGGTATTCCAGATGTCATTTTAAACAAGCCAGGGAAACTGACCAATGATGAATGGGAAATAATGCAAACACATGCGCAGCTCGGTTATGACATATTGAAAAAATCAACGAATGAAATACTGCAATGTGGTGCAACAATTGCCCATCAGCATCACGAAAAGTGGGATGGTTCAGGGTATCCTCAAGGGTTAAAGGGCGAAGATATTGATATTGTTGGCAGAATTACTGCTATCGCTGATGTTTTCGATGCTTTGGGGAGTAAACGCTGTTATAAAGCAGCTTGGACCCTAGAAAAGGTACTTGACGAAATAAAATCACAGAAATCCAAGCAATTTGATCCCAAATTAGTTGATTTGTTTATAAATAATCTGGAACAATTCATTTTAATAAGAGATACCTATCCCGACTAAAAATTTGTAAGCGAAATGTAAAAAATTCACTTGGATGTTTCCTTAATCTGTATTAGTATTAGGAAATCAACGTCATGATTGCATTTTTGTTGAAATAAAAGGAATTTCAAATGAGATTTGAACAACTTGAGCAATTTGTTGCTCTTGGCAACCTTCGTCACTTTAGACAAGCTGCCGAACAAACCCAGATAAGTACATCAGCTTTAACGAGAAGTATACAAACTCTGGAAGATGAAATTGGGTGTGAGCTAGTAAAGCGCTCTACACGCTCAGTAAAGTTAACAGAACAAGGTGAGCTGTTTTTAAACTACTGTAAGGCGACACTAAGTGAGCTTGATGTAACGAAAAACACCATCAAACAAAGCCTATTTGGCAGAGATCAACAAAAGCTCGTAGTGGGATATACCGCTAAAGCGAGTGAAATCGTCCCTATGTCTTGTGGTCGTTTTTTAGCTGACTCGCCGAATGTTAAAATTGAGATGCAATTGCTTGATGAGCATGAACTGACTAGAAAGCTTCAACTTGGTGAAGTTGATATCAGTGTTTACTTATCATCTGCAACAAGCTTGATCAGCGATATACACTTGCCAGATCAGCTTATTTTATTTGTGTCTAAACAACACCCTCTTGCTCAGCAAGAATGTATTCGTAGAGGTGAATTATCACAGTACCCAATGTATAGCTGCTTTTCTCAATCCAAACAGGTGCAGAGTATGCTAAATGAAGCGGTCGAAGGCTTAAACAAATCAACGAGTGTGAAAATTGGCAACATCACACAAGTGATTGATGGATTGAAAAACAGTCAGAGCTTCGCAATTGCAAGTATTGAACATTCAAAAACCATTGCGCAAGACCCTGAGCTAGTTCTTCTCAAAACCAACAAGGACAACAGCCACGAACAATTAGTCATCAATACCAACCACCAGCTAAGCGGCAATAGCCACGTTAGTAGCTTACTTCAGTTGATTGAGAAAACCGCTACTCAACTGCAAGTAAACGGTGCGCCAGTGCATTCTTAACTCCTTTCCATACTCGACGCGCTAAGCCCACACTTTACAGTGTGGGCAAAAATCCTCAGTTAAGTACGACCCCAACAAATAAAACAAGCCCAACATAGTTGTTGTTTAAAAAAGCTTTAAAACAAGCATCTCTGCTACGTTCCACAATCTCACGTTGTAGATATACCAGCATCAAACAGGCAAGAACAAATGCGATCCAGAACCACAAATTTAAGTTGAAATATAAGCCAATCATCAACATACAAAGCAAAAAGCTTATATTGAGTAATGCAATAATATGTCTATCCCACTTCCCAAATAAAATTGCAGTAGATTTAACACCAATTTTAATATCATCATCTCTATCAACCATGGCATACATAGTGTCATATGCGACAGTCCACAGTACATTAGCCACAAACAGCAACCATGCAACTATAGGAACCTCTCCCGTTGCCGCCATAAACGACATTGGTATCCCCCAACTAAACGCTGCGCCTAAAACAACTTGAGGCAAATGCGTGTAACGTTTCATAAATGGATATAAAGCCGCCAATATGACACCGCCAACGGACAAGGCTATTGTTTGCCAATTTAAAGTGAGCACCAATGAAAAAGATGCCAAAACAAGCAACAGAAATAATGAAAGCGCTTCGCGTTCGGATACAGCACCACGCGCCAATGGCCGCATTGCTGTTCGTTTCACTGAGCCATCTACTTTTCTGTCGGCATAATCGTTAATTACACACCCAGCGCTGCGCATTAGAAAAGTGCCAAGAGCAAAAACAAAAATATGCAACAAGCTTGGCGAACCATCAGAAGCAAGCCACAAGCTCCACATCGTAGGCCACAAAAGTAAAAATGTCCCTATCGGTTTATCAATTCGCATCAACTGTTTATATTCAGAGATGTTTGCAAATTGCAATGCCTCACCTTTCATTTATTTATAATCTCACTGTTAAAAATCTCACACACCAAAACTTTAGCAGAACCTTTCGTAAACACGCTACGCCTAGCAAACACAGGATGCTTCTCTACGCCGAAGAGTTCACACAATTGTGTGTGTGCCCGCTTATCATCAACACGACTCACCTCTAGCTCGCCTCGGTGCCAGATAGACTGTTCAAATAATTTCTCGCCAAGCGGCTTATCACCAAGATTGCGTAAGCCATGCTCATTTGCCTCCAATGAGATCCAACTTTGTGCATACACGTGAGGCTGCTCATCACAATACAATAAAACTTCTCGGCATATTGCCAATTCAACCTCTTCCCCCAAGGCCTCGCTAATACATTGAGGAGGCACGTGTGGCTGTTCACTTAACACGCTAACTCTAAAGCTGCTACTTTGACTTTTTAATAATGCCGTTAAAGAACCTTGCTCTACCAGTCGGTCATGTATTTGTACTGGAGCTTCGTCTACTACTTGGGTAAAGCTCCCCCAATTAAAATCTAAAGAAATAGGACTTTTTAACAATTCGATAATTCATTTAAGACTAAACCGAAGCAATGATAGCAAAGCTTAGCAACGCAAAAAAGTTCGCGATTATCTTATTGCTGCCTGTTCATGCCTTTAATTTAAGTATAAACTAACGATATTGTTGATATTTAGTTACGTATTTTCAGGCGATTATGGTTCGTACTCTTTTATTCATTGCGACACTTATTGCAAGTACTGCAAGTTTTCAGCTTAAAGCAGAGTCTAGCGTTGGTTATTATGGCTTTGAGCCCGACATCATTACGAACTATATTGGCCAGTCAAACAAAAAGCTGGGCTATGTGCGTGTAACGATAGATTTGATGCTAGACGATATAGCGAATATTGCGGTGGTAGAGCACCACACCCCCTTACTAAGAGATGCAATTGTACAAATACTGAGTAAAGAGCCAGAAGAAACTATAAAATCTTTGACTGGCAGAGAAGAGATCAGACAACGGTGTGCAGCAAAGTTGAAGACTCTGTTAAAAGACGAGACTGGTCAAGAGATCATTAGAGAAGTTTTATTTACGAAATATCTTTACCATTAGTTTTACAAAAAAGTAATGCAAGGCTCATTCCTGAGGTTAATCCAAATAGGTGGGCCCAATTTGCCATACTGACAAATAAAATATCGGCAAACCCCAACACCATCCAAACCAGCATAAACCCAATCATTGGCTTCGACAGTATTGGTTGCGCAGATTGATTAAAGTGTGAATAAATCCAACAAAAACCCATTTGTGCATAAACGACTCCGCTCAAACCGCCAAAATTTTCATCCACCAATAAAAATTGCGCCCAATTACTTAACAAAGCACTGACAAAAAATAGAATCAACAAGACGGAAACATGCGTTCTTTGCACGATTTGATGGCCCAGATATAGCCACCAACTCAGATTAAAGATTAGGTGTATCACTCCAAAGTGCACAAAGGTAGGCGTGATCCAGCTTAAAGGTTGGCTTATATTAAACTTAAGTGACTCAAAAATACTTAATGGAGAAGAGTAAAAGTAGCTGCAATAAACTGCTACAACGACAAAAGCCACACTTTGTACAAACCAATTCAGAGCCCAAAAACGCTGTAATAAATTGAGTTTCGTACTTTGATACTGTAATGCATTGGTTGTAGAACCGACTTCCCAGGACGCCTTACTATATTTTTCATGATAAGGGTTTGTGAGAAACTCTTCCCAAATAGGTTGAGCAGTTTTCAAATCTTGCTCGTAGACCCAAACAGATACGAGTTGCCCATCTTCACTATGTAACCGACTGGCTACCCCTATCGTTTTAAGATAGTCAACGGCTCCTTGAACCGCTCGAGGGTCAGAAAAGGAGCCGAGCAGTCTCATCTTTCAATATCATTTGGGAGTACTTGCTCCCACTGGGTGAAACCACCATCCATGCTGTAAACATCTTCAAAACCTTGCTCTACAAGGTAATTTGCAGCATTTTGAGAGCTGATGCCATGATAACAAACAATAATTATTGGCTGCTCAAACTCTTTTTCCTGCATAAAATGCGCTAAGTTTTCGTTTGAAAGGTGCTCAGAGCCAGGGATATGTCCGGCTGCAAACGAGTTAGGATCACGAATATCCGCAACAACCACATCACCTTGAGATAGTAACGCTTGTGTTTGTTCAATACTAATATGTTTAAAAGACATGTCTCTCTCATTGAAAAGGCGGCTAAAGCTACAAATATACCTTCACAGGGTCAAACGCAATTTTCAAGCCGCCAAATAAACTTAAATTATTTTGTCCAGTCTAAAATAACTTTACCAGACTGACCTGAGATCATTGTATCAAAGCCCTTCTGGAAATCATCCACATTAAACTCATGGGTAATGATAGGCTCAAGGTTCAAGCCAGATTGAATTAAACTAGCCATCTTGTACCAAGTCTCGAACATCTCACGCCCGTAAATACCTTTGATAACTAGCCCTTTGAAAATTACCTGATTCCAATCAACGGCCATGTCACTTGGTGGGATACCCAACATCGCTATTTTACCGCCGTGGTTCATGTTATTAAGCATACTATTAAATGCAACCGGTACACCTGACATTTCTAGGCCTACATCAAAGCCTTCAGTCATACCCAGCTCTTCCATCACATCTTCAAGACTTTCGCTTGCAACATTGACCGCCTTAGTAGCGCCCATTTTACGGGCAAGTTCAAGTCGATATTCATTCACATCGGTGATAACAACATGACGCGCGCCTACATGTTTAGCCACCGCCGCCGCCATGATTCCAATTGGGCCTGCACCGGTGATCAAAACATCTTCACCAACTAAATCAAATGATAAAGCAGTATGTACAGCATTGCCAAATGGGTCAAAGATCGATGCTAATTCATCTGAAATATTATCAGGTATCTTGAACGCGTTATAAGCTGGGATAACTAAGTACTCAGCAAATGACCCCTCTCGATTAACACCTACACCAATCGTATTGCGACATAAATGTACTCGACCTGCTCGACAGTTTCGGCAATGTCCACATGTAATGTGACCTTCACCAGAGACACGATCGCCAACAGAAAAGCCTCGCACTTCTTGGCCCATATCTACAATTTCACCAACATATTCATGGCCTACAACCATTGGGGTTGGAATCGTATTTTGAGACCACTCATCCCACTTATAAATATGGACATCGGTGCCACAAATTGCCGTTTTACGGATCTTAATTAGTAAGTCGTTATGCCCCATTTCAGGTTTGGGCACATCGGTCATCCAGATCCCTTCTTCAGCTTTCAACTTGGATAATGCTTTCATAATATTCACTCGTTAGAAAGTAGGTGCGTTGGCACCTAGCAATTAAATCACACCTAAATCTTTACCAATTCGGATAAATGCTGAGATTGCTTTATCTAGTTGCTCTTTAGTGTGTGCAGCTGAAATTTGCGTACGAATACGAGCTTGACCTTTTGGCACTACTGGGAATGAGAAGCCTATTACATAGATACCTTCAGCCAACAATCTATCTGACATTTCAGCTGCTACTTTTGCATCACCAAGCATCACTGGGATAATCGCATGATCCTTACCAGCACACGTAAAGCCTGCCGCTTCCATCTCATTACGGAAGTAAGCTGCGTTTTCCCACAGTTGGTCACGCAATGCTTTGCCGTCTTTAAGCATATCAAGTACTTTGATTGATGCTGTCACAATTGATGGCGCTAATGAATTAGAGAATAAATAAGGACGAGAGCGCTGACGTAACCACTCTACAATCTCTTTTTTACCTGATGTGTAACCACCAGATGCACCACCTAAAGCTTTGCCAAGAGTACCTGTGATAATGTCAACTCTGTCCATTACACCACAATACTCAGCGGTACCTGCACCATTCTCACCAACAAAGCCAACTGCGTGAGAGTCATCGACCATAACAAGCGCATCGTACTTATCAGCTAAGTCACACACTGCAGCTAAGTTACAGATAACACCGTCCATTGAAAACACGCCATCAGTTGCAATTAACTTATTTTTAGCGCCTGCTTCAGTCGCTGCGATCAACTGCTTCTCTAAATCAGCCATATCATTGTTTGCGTAACGGAAGCGCTTAGCTTTACATAAACGTACCCCGTCAATGATCGATGCATGGTTCAGTGAATCTGAAATAATCGCATCTTCTGGACCAAGGATAGTTTCAAACAAACCTGCATTCGCGTCAAAGCATGACGAGTATAAAATCGTATCTTCAGTTTTCAAAAACTCACTGATTTTTTCTTCTAAAGTCTTGTGAATATCTTGAGTACCACATATAAAGCGCACAGATGCTACGCCAAAGCCATGATCAGATAAACCGCTTTGGGCAGCAGCAATCAGATCTGGGTGATTAGCCAAGCCTAAGTAGTTGTTTGCACAGAAATTAATAACGCTTTCACCCGTTGATACAGCGATTTCCGCTTGCTGTTGTGATGTAATAATGCGTTCTTTTTTATATAAGCCTTCAGCTTTCACTTCTTCTATTTGTTGTTGAAGTTGGCTGTAGAATGCCGCTGATCTCATGTAGAGTCTCCATTGGTTGCACGGAGTGTGTACGCCTAATCTTAGCTCTAAGGTAAACACACGACTATGACGCTTCAAATACTGCATGGTTTATTGAACTCAATGCAATTCTGTGTCGATTATATAGACGTTGAAACTCAGACTAAATCAATTAAATGGGTACACACCAAATGAAAAGTCATACTCAAGCCAATTACCCACTTGTTGTATGAATGAGTTAAATTACTTGAGTATATTTTAAAAGGTTCGCAAGCTAAATGCACGAATTGTGATTATCTTGTTTTCTATGAGCGTAAAGCTAAATGGGCGTTAACCTAATTTTTGTGCCAGCTCTGCCAGAGATTCAAAAACAAAATCTGCAAGTGACTCATCCTCTACGGTGAACTCTTGCCCTGAACGTACTAGTATTTTGGTTGCTACGCCTGCCGCACTGGCGGCTTGCATATCGGAAGCTTTATCTCCAACCATAATGCTTTTTGTAGGATCAATATCATGCTCTTCAATTGCTTGTAATAACATACCTGGTTTTGGCTTTCGGCAATCGCAATCACGCAAATACTGCGGTAATGCTTTTTTAGGGTGATGTGGGCAAAAATAAACGCCCGCGATATCAATACCACGCCCATTAAACTGCTCACACATCCACTGCGTTAAGTGCTGGAACTGAGTTTCATCGTAATATCCGCGACCAATACCTGATTGATTCGTCACTACAACAAGCTTATAACCTAACTCTGTAAAGTATTGACACGCCTCAAACACGCCGTCGATAAACTCAAAGTCCTCAATGGCATGCACATAAGCATGATCATGATTGATCACACCGTCTCTATCTAAGAATACTGCTTTAGACTTCATAATTTCTCTTGCTGAACGACTTTGTCAAACATCGCGGTCACATCATCAACACTAATTTGTGCCATTAAATCCGCGCCTTTTACACGAGTACCCCACGGTAACTCACTGACTGGTTTGCCTTTTTGCTTAAGCACATTTTGATGATACACCTCAACAACATATTGCTGATATAAGTATGGTCCTGTTCGTTTTGGGTTTGAATGTGCATACAAACCAATGACAGGTGTACCAACTGTCACAGCCATATGTGCAGGTCCTGTATCTGGAGCAAGCACCAGCTTAGCCTCTTTAAGTACACACAATAATGTTTTTAATCCCGTTTGGCCAACTAGGTTTAAAATATTACACTTAGCCTGTTTGATGATAGCCTGACTTAAACTGGCTTCTAACTCAGTTGGGCCTCCAGTTATAACGACATTAAACCCCTGTCCCGCCGCATAATCTGCAAGTGCAGCGTACCGCTCTGGCAACCAATTTCGCTCCTGTTTACTTGCAGCAGGTGAGATGACAAACACACGGTCTAGACCATGTAAAAGTGATCTTGCCAACTCCTCATCCTCTGCGGTGTAGGGCATTTTCCAAGTTGGCGATTGAGACTCTGTACCAATTGCCTGAGCGAAATGATGAAAACCTTCCAATACATGCGGCTCGGTTTGGCCAGTAATACGTTGATTCACGACCAGCGAATGCAGTTCTTTTGAACGCGCACTATCAAAACCAATTTTTACCTTCGCTGGAATACACATCGCTGCCACATTAGAGCGAAAAGCAACCTGCATATGCAATAGCACATCAAATTGTGCCCCCTTAAAATGCGCTCTAAGATCCTTAAAAGCCGCTTTGCCACGTTTTTTATCAAACACCACAAATTCAACACCAGGTAAATCGGCCAACAACATCGCCTCTACTTTACCTATCACCCAAGTTATTTTCGCTTGAGGATGTGCTCGTTGAATTGCTTGGACAGCTGACACGGCGTGACATACATCACCGATGGCTGATAGCCGAAGCACACAAATGGAAGAAATTGTTTTTGACACTCGCCTTATCCAATCAGTTTAGGAACGCATGATCTTAAATTAATCGTCTCGATTTGCAACACTTGTGCATTTCCCTCTTGAGAAAAAATCGCTAAACTTGCGACATATTTCCTCTTTGCTAGCCACATATGCTCAAAATAGACAACATCGGTAATCATTTTATATTAATGCCACAAAACAGCGTATTAAACATTACTCGCGACTGGTTTGATGTCGAACATTGGCGGCAAAAAGATGCGGTCGTTAACAGTAAGCTTGGCCGCGCTCCAGCTTGGTTTATTCAATATCAACATAATAATATAGCCGTATTAAAACACTATTGGAGAGGCGGCTTAATTGGCAAGCTACTCAGTGATCAGTATCTATTTTTGGGCCTAGAAAAAACCAGAGTATTTAAAGAGTTTAAACTACTCACAGAACTCAAAGAGTTAGAACTGCCAGTGCCTGAACCTATCGCAGCCTATGTTAAGGTGACGTATGGAATTTACCGCGCAGATATATTAACTCAGGCGATCCCTGGTGCACAAAGTCTGTGTGAAAAACTTAAACTTAGCAGCGCTACAAAAGAAGAGCTTATCGCTGTAGGTAATACCATCGCGGATTTTCACCGAAAAGGTGTCTATCATGACGATCTCAATATCAATAACATTCTTTTCGACGACCAAGGTCAAGTCAACTTAATTGACTTTGATAAGGGTGAGATACGTCATATCGAGAGTTCTTGGCAACAGGCTAATATCGACAGATTAGCCCGTTCATTTAAAAAAGAAGCCGGCAAATGGCCGACTTTCTTTTTCGATGATGCAGATTGGCAAACCCTGATAAATGCCTACCATGCACGTCTAAATAATTAACCCTTACTTAAACGCGCTTTCTTAATTACATTCGAGGTTGAGCAACCGTCTAGAAAAGACAATACCTCAACCTGACCACCTTGTGCTAAGACGTGATCAGCTCCAGCGATTTCTTCAACCTTATAATCGCCCCCTTTAACCAACACATCAGGGCTAATGGTCGCGATTAAATTAGCAGGTGTGTCGCCTTCTTCTTCTTTTCCAAAAGGTACAACCCAATCAACCGATGCCAACGCTGAAATCACCATCGCACGCTCGTTTAATGGGTTAATTGGCCTGTCCGCACCTTTTAAGCGAGAAATCGACTCATCATTATTTAACCCAACCACTAAACGGTCTCCCATCGCTTTAGCTTGCGCTAAATAACGCACATGGCCTGCGTGTAAAATATCAAAGCATCCATTAGTAAACACAATTTTCTCGCCATTTTGCTTAGCAAACGAAATGTGCTGTAATACATCTTCAAATGGGGCTTGATAGTGCTCGCCTGTTTCCCTCAAGTATTGACTCAGCTTCGCACTGAGTTCCTCAGGAGAAACTGTTGCAGCGCCCAGCTTTCCAACTACAATACCTGCTGCCAAATTTGCCATTTCTACCGCATCTTTCGCATTCATCCCAGCGCCGAGCATCGTAGTCAATGTGGCGATCACGGTATCTCCAGCGCCTGTTACATCACTCACCTCAAGCACCTGTGCTGAGAAGTCATGCTTATCATCAGCCGAAATCAAAGACATGCCTTGTTCAGAACGCGTCAACAACATCGCACCAATGCCTGCATCAGCGATAAGCTGCCTTGCACTGTTTGTCAATGCTAACTCTGAGCTTGCATCCCCGCCTGCCAATTTAAACTCATTGAGATTTGGCGTAATAAAGTCAGCGCCACGATAAACAGATAAGTCGCTCATTTTAGGGTCAACCAGCACCGTTTTTCCAGCTTGTTTTGCCACGTCAATCATTGCTTTAACATTGGCAAGTGCACCTTTATTGTAATCAGAGAACAAAACATACTCGTATGCATCAATCACTTCCTCTAACTTCTCAGTGAGTAATGCGCTATGCTCAGGTAAGAACTGCTCTTCCATATCCAGCCTAACGACCTGCTGATGACGGCTGATCACACGCATTTTGGCTATCGTCGGCAAAGTATCAACACTAACAAGCTGAGAGTCGATACTCTCATCTTCTAAAATACTATTAAGCTTTCGACCGTTTTCATCTTGACCAATCAAGCCTAATAAACCTACTTTGCCATCCAAGTGTGCGATATTTTTCGCAACATTGGCCGCACCACCCGCTTTATCTTCTAAGCTACTGACTTTTACAACTGGGACAGGTGCCTCAGGAGAGATCCTGCCAGTATCCCCATGCCAGTATCGATCTAGCATCACATCACCCACAACGAGAATTTTAGCGTTATGAAGGTTTTGTAAAGCAGCTAAGTTCATTTACTTTGCTCCGCAATTGAAAGGTCTACAGCCTCGCAAAGCCAATGACCAATAAACATATGTGCTTCTTGAATACGGGCTGTTTCGTCAAAATTAATAATAATTGGTAATCTAGCGATGTCTTTTACTTCACCGCCTTGACGACCAGTTAATGCCACGGTGAAGGCACCAATTTCATTAGCCGCAGCCAATGCTAAATTGATATTCTCACTGGTCCCAGAAGTTGTCAGCCCAATGACCAGATCTTCTGGTTTACACAGCGCCTGAACCTGCCTTTCAAAGACAGTGTTAAAATGGTAGTCATTACTATGCGCAGTTAAAATCGATGTATCTGTTGTCAACGCAATGGATGCCAAAGGTCCGCGTTCTAATTTGTATCGAACAACAAACTCAGCAGCAAGATGCTGTGCATCCGCGGCGCTACCGCCGTTACCAAACCAGATAACCTTTCCGCCCGCAGCAAGCGTTTTCTGACACGCTTCTAAAAGTGCTACCGACTCTTTATGATAATTTGCCATGTTGGTAAATAGTGCCATATGGCGGTCTAAGCTGTCTAAGTAGCTATTCGCAATTTGTTCATTGACTGACATAGTGAACCTTAAATTTCTTACAAGCCCAAAAATAGTGCTAATTCTTAATTATTACCCGTGTATTACCAGTATACATTGACTGACAACCAAGTGTAATTTTCTCCGAACACATCTTTACCCACTGTTAGGCTTGTTTCTAGTTGATAGTCATCGATTTTTCTAGAGTTGGTAAGCTGGATTTCATTTAGCTTTTTATAATCGTATTTAGAATTACCCTGATTATCTACTGTAGTCCACTTTAAGTGCCACAAAGAATCAAAGCTTTCAGCATAGGTAATTTCCACCACTTGACTTTGCGTCGGTTCAGTCGTATTGAATACTCTATGATTACTTGCAAAGTGCCCTAATACGAAGTTATTTATGCTATTGCCTTTAACTGGATATAAGTGATGTACGTACCACATTTCACTTATATCGGAAAACTCATAACGTAAAGAGGTGTTTTTAGTCACTTCAGGAATATAAAAGCCATAATTCGTTACAGAGTTACCAAATAAATAATTTTTATGTTCCCTTGTGTCTTCACCGCCATGTTCAACATACCACTCAATTGGCATATAAAAATCAGTTTTGAAAGATGAAGTCACCGTAGCCCATTGGTCACCTAATTCATTGTCAGAGCCTCCAGTTAGTGCATTGTTATCATTGCCAGCGGGATCAAAAAACGCTTTCAAAACATCTTTACCTGACGCTTTTCTCGGTCCACCACCAAATTGCATCATTCTGTTAATGGCAATTTTCCAGTTTTCGAGAGGTTCAAAACTCAAGTGAGTGCCCGCTAGCTTCGGCGTGCCATCATGCCTTGTTTTTTGATATGAGATCCCTTTTTCAACATGCTCTAATTCAGCATAGAAAAACTCGAAATCAAAGTTCCACCAATTTTTAAGTGGGGAGTTTAGCCCCAAAGAGACAGACAGAGGAGCCTGAGCATTTGTCGAATAGACTTGTGCTGAATGCTTAAAAGGAGAAAACCAATGTTCCTTATAACCTATATTAAGTTGTAAATTCTCTCCACCCAATGCATAAAAAGTATTGTAAGGCACTAACCTTCCAGCTTCGACGCGGTACTCAGCGCCAAACTGAACTAAAGAGCTACCACTACCTCGATAAATACCATCCAATGAAATTTCAGCATATTCGCTTGAATAATTACCTCGGTCATTGGCAATTTGTTGCTCTTCACCTGAGTCCACACGTAATTTTATTCCCCTACGAGTAATTGCATCGGTTTGTAAGTAGGGTGCAATTCGAGCTCGAATGCTCGCTTGCAGTGCAGGGTCTATGTTGCCAAGTTTCACAATGTGTTGGTTAATTTCTGAAATTCTATAAGGCTTGCTCATTGGAGTAACCGCAGTAAGCGTGAACATCTTTTCTATCTGATACTCTAGAATATTATCTTTACCAATCGGAAGATAAGCCGTCGGCATTGCAAACGCCGATTGAGCGACAAAAGACAAAGGTAAAGAAACAGCAAACAACAACTTCTTATAAATTGACAACATTATATTTCTTTCAAAAATAATCAGGGGCGAGCATACTAGCAAATTTAGTGCTTTTGAGCACGTTCCGATATGTGTAAAATTGTTATGGTAATTTCCATTGAGCAACAACCGCGTTAAACTACGCTTTTATTTTTGCCCTGATACTATGACTCGACTTATTTACTCCATCACCTTAATTTTGCTCGCCCCCCTCATTGCGTTCTACTTGTATCAGATCAGAGGTAAGAAAAACCTCGGTTACAGAGCGCATTTTGGTGAACGTTTTGGAGCCATTGACCCGCGTCTGCCCAAAGAGGCCATTATCATTCATTGCGCATCAGTTGGCGAAGTCCTCGCAGCTGCACCGCTCATCAAAAAAGTACGTGAACAACATCCAAATGATTCCATAATCGTTACGTGTAATACACCAACTGGCCGTGATGAAATTACTAAGCAATTCAAAGATTCAGTCCATGTCTGCTACCTGCCAATTGACTTTGGATTTGCAGTTCACCGATTTATAAAAACTCTAAAACCAAAGTTGCTACTTGTGTTAGAAACTGAACTATGGCCAAACCTGTTCTATTATGCCAACAAACACCATTGTCCGGTTGCGGTCGTCAATGCTCGTTTATCAGAGAAATCATATCGAGGCTATCAAAAAGTCGCGTCTTTAACCCGACTTATCATGAGTAACATCACTGTACTTGCAAGCCATAACGAAGAAGATGCACACAGATTTGTCGAGCTCGGCCTGTCGTCACAACGAGTGTCCACAACAGGGTCAATTAAGTTTGATGTCACACTTGACGCACATGATATGCAACAGATGCATGATTTAAGCGCTCAGTTGGGGCTGCGTCCAATTTGGATAGCCGGTTCGACACACCCAGGTGAGCATGAGCAAATCATCGCTGTGCACAAAAAGTTATTAGAAAAGATACCTACCGCTTTATTGATTATCGCGCCACGCCACCCAGAGCAATTTTCGCCAGTCGCTGACTTGTTAAGTGACGCCGGGCTTTGTTTTAGTCGTCGCAGTGGGCCATATAACCCAAACAGCCAAGTACTCCTTGCTGATACCCTAGGTGAGCTTAAGTTTCTGTATGGGTGTGCCCAGATTTCCTTTATAGGAGGGAGCTTAATTGAAAGAGGTGGTCATAATCCTTTGGAGTCCGCTGCAAGTTCAGTCGGTGTATTAAGTGGGCCTAGTACCTATAACTTTTCCCACATTTATCCGCAGCTCATCGCTCAACAGGGCGCACAGATTTGCGCGGATCAATCTGAGTTACTTGCGCAAGTAAGCAAATATTTACATGACCCCAAAGCGACCAAGTTACTTGGAGCACAGGCACATGCTTGTCTAGCACTAAACCAAGGTGCAATAAGTCGCACTCTCAATATTATCGATTCACTATTGGAGCAGTAAATGAGTGAACACATAATCAACACGATGAAAAGCTGGGTGAGTAATGTCATCGTCAAATACAACTTTTGTCCCTTTGCAAGAAAAGAAGTGGAACAAAACGCCATACATTATCACATTAGCGAAGCTGTCACTCATGACGATGCTGTTATGGATATGTTGGAGCAATGTTTTGAGCTGAATCAAAATAAGGATAGAGAAACGACACTGCTCATGTTTTCACATGGCTTTACCGACTTCAACGCGTTTTTAGACTTGGTTGATTTGGCAAATGCGATGCTCTGCGCACAAGGATTTGAGGGAATTTATCAAATTGCTAATTTTCATCCAGACTATGTCTTTGCAGACAGTGATGAAGATGACCCGGCCAATTACACCAACCGCGCGCCCTATCCCACATTACACTTGATCAGAGAGGATAGCATGGCTGCTGCGTTGGAAGCTTATGAAGACCCTGAGTCCATCCCAGACAATAATATTCGCTTGGCTAGACGCAAAGGTGAGGCATTTTGGCAACAATTACTGGCTAGTTGTACTCACAAAAAGTAAATATTAAAAGAGAATAACTGCGTATGTACGCAGTTATTCCTAACTAAGCCTACTTTTTCACCCACTTCCCATTCACTTGAATAAAGTGTCCCGAAGAGGTTTTTTTATAGGTTTTCTCAGCAGCAAGCTTTTCAACCTGTGACAAGCTAATACCGTTTTTCTTCGCCAACTGCTGATACTTAGCTTTGCGCTTTTTATTGATATCGGCGACAAGCTTCTTCACATCGCTTGACCCTTTAATTACTCCCAGATAACCCGCCGCGGTTTCGCCAACCATCCCTTGTGATTTTGCTTCATTTAACGACAGCGCCATCACAGAAAAGCTCATACATGCAGCTGCGATTGTGGTCAGTATAATTTTTGCTCTCATGTTCTCACTCCTTAGAATAATTCGCTTTCATCGCTAAACAAATCGTCTAGCTCTTTGTCAACTTTCACACGAATTTCGTGGTCAACTTTTACATTTAAATTGATGGTAATCGGTTCTTTTGTCTCAACCTGTACTTTATGCGTACAGGCTGAAGTGACCAAAACCAGCATCAAAGTTAGCATCCATTTCATGCCTTCTTGCTCCTATTAGTTTAAAGCTTTTTCAACTTCTTTAGTAATTTCATCGCTCAAGCGTAATGCTCTAAATAGCTGAAAGATATTTTCTTTATGTGTGTAATTAAAGTTAATTGGCTGCCCTTGTTGCTCATTAACTCCGGTTATTTGAACACCTAAGTCAAGCCACCCATCGGCTGTCATATTCACGTCACTTGATAGCTTTTCTATATTCAATCTTTCCAACATACCAAAAGCAGTTTCCAAGCTCGGTTGCTGAGCTTTCAACGCCTCAACTGACTGGTTATTCTCAATACTCAGCAACCCAACATCGATGTTATTAAGCTTACCGCCATGAATTTCTAGTTTTCCATCAATCACAGTTACGGGTAATTGACCATAAACCCGCCCGCTAAGCTCGACACCTGCATTTTTTGCCGCATTGGCAATTACTGCAAGATCCCAGTTTTCAGCTTCGACTAAAAAGCTTTGATCTTCTTTTGACAGACTTACCTGCTCGGCACTAAGCTGACCATCAAATATATACGCACTGATGTTACTCAACATTGGCTGGCCGTCATAAGATGATAAGATGGCTTGAACATTTTCAATGACAGCGCCTGAGCGGATCTCTCGAATACTTATCTGTGACTCCTCAATAATAATGTGATCGGCATGAGCCTGCCCTGTTATAGGCATATTGATACCACTGAGATAATGGGAGTCATACAAAATGCCCCCTTCCTCCAAGGTCATATCAAAAAGGTAAGCGCGCTCAGTCATATCACCTTTTAACTTGGCTGAGATTGTTCCTTCGCTAAGTTGTAGTTTAGGATCAAGCTGCTGAATTATTGGCTGCAGAGTTAAGAAGCTTTGTTCCGGTATGGTCATATCCAGCTCATTCAGCTGTGGCCCGATTTTTTGCTTCGCTAATACCTCTAACTCATCTAGATGAACGACATGCTCTAAATTTAGCTGCTCAGAAAAATGACCCGTAGAGGTCACAACGCCATGCCGAAAAGATAGCTGAGGTGTTGCTACTAGGCCAAGATGCGTTTCTCCATCAAATTGAACTGCCAATTCAGTCTCATTAAGATCGCTGTTAAATATCATGGTATGTGCAAGGTCTTTACCTCGCAGCTGCGCCAGCTTAAACGATCCCACTTCTAGTTCCAGCCCCCCCTTCAACTTGTGTTGTGCATCTAAATTGAGCTGACTCTCGATTAAAACATGTTTACCTGATATACCCTCAAATCGATAACGCTCCGCGCTCATGAATGTTTTCAGTAGGTCCACCTCAAGTGCCTTATTCATCTCTGTTTGAAAGTGACCCATATCCACAGTAAACCGTGCGTCTAAATTCAGATCTGTGTTATCAAGACTAGCCTGCGCTTTTATTAACTCACCAATCGATGTTTGCGTTGATAAGTCTACTTTAATGACTTCACCAAACTTGCCTGTTAAAGAAAAATCTCCTTGGCTAATCATATCTTTGACGATTACTTCATCGACTAAATCCAGCGCGACACCATTTATTAACCAATCTCCTTGAGTTGATAGACTGTTATCTTCAATCTGAAGCTTAGATTGTAGCTCCAGCCAACCCAGCTCAGGGTTGTAATGGCGCACATTTAGGTTGGATGAGAGCGTTTGTTGGGTAATACCAAGCAATAAGTGATTGAGCTCTATTGAAGACATGCCATTGCTGTCACTAAAGCGCAGTTCGGGAATTTCGAGCTGACTCATCGTTGCTGAAAATGGTTTAGGCACGGACAGCTGCCAACTCGCACTCAACACATCTACAGGGAGAGATTGTTGAAGGCGTATCAGTTCCTTGCAAGCTTGACCATTTAAATTTATATCTAACTTCGAGAGATCAATACTGGCACTCAGTGTATTTGCATCAACGTTGCTCGACACGTCTCCACTGAAAAGAGCCTCAACGGGACAACCTTCAACGCTGTTATCTGAAATATTCGCTTGCAGGGTTGCGGCTAAGTCAGCTTGTATACCATCGAATGTGACTGACAATTGTCCTGATAGGCGCTTAATTTGCGCAGGAACATAAGGAGTAAAACCGGTACTTGATAAATTGATATTCAACATGATGTTATCTGACGCCACCGTGACGTGAGCCTGCACATCCCCATTAATGCTAAACGTATTGAGCTCTGTTTCATTGATTGAAACACTTAGTGGATGATGCAGCTGCGGTGATTCGATAAGCGCATTTTTTACCGATAAAAGGGGCCGAGAGTAAAATAAAGGCAATGATAGCTTTTTCAGAGGCTTAGACGACTGCGGTGACGTCTCAGAGGCTTGCTCAATCTTCAGCGTCTGTACTTCGATTAATTCAGGCGTTATGGAGATATGCTCACCGACCACATTGGCTTGTTCATGACTAAAGCACACCTTGCGAATGTGAATTTCAGACAAGCCTGTGACAGACCACTCTAAACAATTTAGCTGACCTTGATCTTGTGTTAAATACAGGTTGGCAACCGCAAGACTTAAAGGCGATCGAAAAATAAAAGCCGTGATCAGTAATAAGCAGCAGCTTATCCCAACGTATACTAAAAAACGTCGCATTCGTTCCTAAACTATTTTCCATCAGAAAGATTAGTTTAAGCCATCATGCACACAATGTAATGTAGAAGAGCGTAAGAAGTTGTAAAATTGGAGAAAGTATCTACCCTTTGTTTGTTCACTTATGGTTTGTGATTACTAAGCAACCACTTATGATGGTGAAGCGCCATTGAGTAACCATAACACATACAAGGCTGCCGAAGTGTAATACCGTTTTTGAACATTAGGTTACCTTTACCGAACTCCGAAAAAAGCAGTGCTCCAACTCCTCTCATTCATTTCTTATTCTAGCACTCTAAGAAACACGACCAAAAGAGAACTAAGTAGCACCACTGAACCAGAAATTGATTTTTCAGCAATAACATATAAGCGCACAATCGCTTGCTAAGTAATGATGTTGCCTTTATTCAATGTAAATAAATTATCAATAAAAATTAGTATATTGGAATACTGTAAAACAACTTATCGAGCTCGCCACTCGCATTTTTTATCTCCACAAGCAGCAAGCCATTATATATTTAAAATGAAGCATGGTGCGACAACAATTTCACCACCCCTCACGCATTATATAATAAAGGTTGTCACCGGTTATTTTTAATGACTCATACTCACAATTAAAACCTTTGGGTAAGAACCGTGAGGTTCTTTCGTCCAGCGTATCCACATTTCTGATGAATCCGAAACCTTTCCAGTTAGAGCAATTGACATCATACTTTGAGTATAAGAGTTATCAGTTTTACCTAAATTAAGCCAACTTGAAACACCCTCGACTTTAATTAATGCTTCAGATGAGCTATTAACATAAACAGCTTTAATTTTTCCATTATACTTCTCTTCGAAACTCGCGAACGAAGAAAAAGAAAAAACAAGAAAAGACAGTAAAATAATTTTTAGCATTTGAGTCTCAATTATAAAAAAGAAAAGAAAATAACATATTAAAATGAAAAATCAACCACCAAAAAAGTGGCTTAAAAAGCTCAAAATACAAACAAATTATCATTGAGCAATAACCTTTAAACCTAGGCACCTTTTCTATAATAAAATTTTATTTTAAATATTAATGATGGCATCATTCACAACAAACAGCTCTCTCCAAGCACGCTATTTGCAATTCGGATCCCATACACATGATATTAATTCAACGAATAAAATATAAATGCGTATAAGAGTCAATTATATTGTTATGAAATATGCATAATTTAACTACAAGCACACTCCTTGGAGATATAAAAATGAAAAAAATCACCTTCTGTGTCGTTGCACTTTTACAGTCATTTTCAATCATAGCCAAAGAACCAACACAACAAGACCCTGCGCAAATTATGTTAATGGGTGTATTCCACTTTGCAAATCCGCAAGCTGATACTGTAAAAACCAAACAAATTAACGTCATGACGCCCGAAAACCAAGCCTATTTGAAGACGCTCGCAAAGCAGATCAGTGAATATAAACCGACTGTGGTACTACTTGAATACAATAAAAAGTATCAAGAGCAAACTCAGCAGGAGTATACACAGTATTTACAGGGGCAATTTACACTAAAAAGTAATGAAATCTATCAACTTGGATTTAGAGTCGCCAAACATGCAGGGCTGAGTCAGGTGCATTTATACGACGAGCAAGAAGTTCACTGGCAATCTAAACCATTGTTTGAGTACATGGCGCAACATGACACTAATACGCAAAAGCATTTTGGCGCATTTATAGCTCAAATCACCCAAGAGATGGAACACAACCAAATGACTAAGTCATTAAAAGAGCTCCTACTAATAAGTAACAGCGCTGAATGGGACAACCTCAATAAATCTTTATACTTTAAAACCAACCATGTGGGTGCAGGAAAAGGCTTTGAAGGCGCAGATGCCGCCGCCAGTTGGTGGCATAGAAACTTCCGTATGTATGCCAATATTCAACAATTTGCGCAACCCGGAGAACGCGTACTGGTCATTGGTGGACAAGGCCACACATCAATATTTAAAGACTTTTTAAAGTTAGACACAGAGCGTCAAGCGGTGGATGTGACAAAATATATTAAATAACAATCAATATAGTTACTGAGAATGCTTAGTCATTATCTTAACAATTATGGGGCTCAAATTTAAAGAGAAAAGGCGACAGAAGTGACCTTTTCTCTTTAACTAAGTTTTAGTCAATGTTATTTCGTGCACAGCGAAACAAGTAAATCCACGGGCTATCCTCTTTCCACTCATTATCAAAGGTATCGCTGCCAAGAGTTAGCTTTCTAAAGGCTACAAAAAAGGCCGCTTTCGCGACCTTTTCTTTAGAGTAATATTTTACTCAATTAACCCACGTTTTTGCGTGCGTTACGGAACATGCGCATCCACGGGCTGTCCTCTTTCCACTCTTATCAAAGGTATCGCTGCCAAGAGTTAGCTTTCTAAAGATTACAAAAAAAGGCCGCTTTCGCGACCTTTTTTTTAGAGTAATATTTTACTCAATTAACCCACGTTTTTGCGTGCGTTACGGAACATGCGCATCCACGGGCTGTCCTCTTTCCACTCTTATCAAAGGTATCGCTGCCAAGAGTTAGCTTTCTAAAGACTACAAAAAAAGGCCGCTTTCGCGACCTTTTCTTTAGAGTAATATATTACTCAATTAACCCACGTTTTTACGTGCGTTACGGAACATGCGCATCCACGGGCTGTCCTCTTTCCACTCATCTGGGTGCCAAGAGTTAGCAACTGCACGGAATACACGCTCAGGGTGTGGCATCATGACTGTTGCACGGCCATCAGTTGATGTAATACCTGTGATACCCTCTGGTGAACCATTCGGGTTGTTCGGGTATTGCGTTGTTGGCTTACCAAAGTTATCAACGTACTGAACTGCGACAGTACCAGACTCAAGTGCCGCCTTAACTGCTGCGTCGTTTGCAAACTCAGCATGACCTTCACCGTGAGATACTGCGATTGGCATACGAGAGCCAGCCATACCTTGGAAAAATACCGACGGGCTTTGCTGTACTTCAACAAGGCTGAAACGTGCTTCAAAACGCTCTGACTTGTTCGTTACAAAACGTGGCCAATGCTCAGTGCCTGGGATAAGCTCTTTCAGAGTTGATAGCATCTGACAGCCGTTACACACACCTAAGCTGAACGTGTCTTGACGCTCAAAGAATGTTTGGAACTGATCGCGTGCCATGTCATTAAATAGGATTGACTTAGCCCAACCTTCACCTGCACCTAGTACGTCACCGTATGAGAAACCACCACATGCTACAAGGCCTTTGAACTCTTCTAGCGTTAGACGACCTTCAAGGATATCACTCATATGCACGTCTACCGCAGCAAAACCAGCACGGTTAAATGCAGCTGCCATTTCAACATGTGAGTTAACACCTTGCTCACGTAGAATTGCCATCTTCGGCTTAGCACCTGTAGCAATGTAAGGCGCTGCTACGTCTTCGTTAAGGTCGAAGCTCAAGTTTACGTTAAGACCTGGATCTTTCTCGTCAAACTTCGCATCAAATTCTTGCTTAGCGCACTCTGGGTTATCACGAAGTGCTTGCATCTTGTAAGTCGTTTCAGCCCAGATAGTACGTAGCTCAGTACGTGTATTTGCAAGTACCGCTTCACCACCACGGTTGAAGATAACTTTATCTTCAGTGTTTAGTGCACCGATAGTGTGGCTGATAGCTGCAATGCCGTTATCAGCTAACACAGCTTCAACTGCTGCAAGGTCGTCGTTACGAACCTGAATCACTGCACCTAGCTCTTCGTTGTAAAGTGCTTCGATGTCAGAGCCTGTTAGGCTATCAAGGTTTACTGTCACACCAGTGCGACCTGCGAACGCCATTTCAGCAACGGTTGTGAATAAACCACCGTCTGAACGGTCATGGTAAGCAAGTAACTTCTCGTCAGCCACAAGTGCTTGCATCGCGTTGTAGAAGCCTTTTAATAGCTCTGGGCTATCAACGTCAGGCGTCTTATCACCAAGCTGCTTGTAAACCTGTGCAAGGCTTGATGCACCCATACGGTTTTGACCGGCACCTAAGTCAACTAGGATCAGGCTTGAGTCACCTTTATCAGTGCGAAGCTGAGGCGTGACTGTTTTACGAATATCTTCTACACGACCAAATGCAGTAATAACAAGAGAAAGTGGCGCGGTAACTTCTTTGTTTTCACCATTCTCTTCCCATTTAGTCTTCATCGACATTGAGTCTTTACCAACTGGGATAGTTAGGCCAAGTGCTGGACATAACTCTTCGCCCACAGCCTTAACTGCTTCGTAAAGACCCGCGTCTTCACCTGGGTGACCAGCTGCTGCCATCCAGTTTGCAGATAGCTTGATGTTCTCAAGACCACCAATGTTTGCGCCTGCAATGTTCGTTAACGCTTCGGCGACTGCTAGACGTGCTGATGCACCATAGTTTAGAAGTGCCGCAGGTGTACGCTCACCCATTGACATCGCTTCACCGTGGTAAGTGTCAAACGCCGCTGCTGTTACAGCACAGTTTGCTACAGGTACCTGCCAAGGACCAACCATTTGGTCACGTGCAACTAAACCAGTTACCGTACGGTCACCAATGGTGATAAGGAATGTTTTCTCAGCAATAGTAGGTAGACGAAGTAAGCGCTTAGCCGCTTCTTCTACATCGATGCTATCTGTTTTAAGTGCTTCACCAGATACTTGCTTTGATTCAACGTCACGGTGCATCTTAGGTGCTTTGCCAAGTAATACTTCAAGCGGAAGATCCACTGGGTTGTTATCGAAGTGACTATCCGCAACAGTTAGGTGACGCTCTTCTGTTGCTTCACCGATCACGGCGTACTGTGCGCGCTCACGCTTACAGATCTCTTCAAAACGTGCGAAGTCTTCTGCCGCTACAGCCAGCACGTAACGCTCTTGTGATTCGTTACACCAAATTTCGTGTGGTGCCATACCCGGCTCATCGTTCGGGATATTACGTAGTTGGAATTTACCACCACGACCACCGTCGTCTACAAGCTCAGGGAATGCGTTTGAAAGACCACCCGCGCCCACATCGTGAATAAATGCGATTGGGTTTTCGTCACCTAGCTGCCAACACTTGTCGATAACTTCCTGACAACGACGTTCCATCTCTGGGTTTTCGCGCTGTACAGAAGCAAAGTCTAAATCTTCGTTTGACTGACCAGATGCCATTGATGATGCAGCACCACCACCCAGACCAATGTTCATCGCAGGACCACCTAAAGCAACTAGCTTAGCGCCTACAGGAATTTCACCTTTTTGAACGTGCTCAGTACGGATGTTACCTAGACCACCTGCAAGCATGATTGGCTTGTGGTAACCACGTACCTCTTCACCATTGTGGCTGTTAACTTTTTCTTCGTAAGTACGGAAGTAACCAAGCAGGTTAGGACGTCCAAATTCGTTGTTGAACGCCGCGCCACCTAGTGGACCATCGATCATGATATCAAGTGCATCAACGATGCGACCAGGCTTGCCGAAGTTTGTTTCCCAGGGCTGCTCAAAACCTGGAATACGAAGGTTAGATACAGTAAAACCAACTAGACCTGCTTTTGGCTTAGAACCACGGCCTGTAGCGCCTTCGTCACGAATTTCACCACCAGAACCCGTCGATGCGCCAGAGAACGGTGCAATTGCAGTTGGGTGGTTGTGGGTTTCAACCTTCATCAAGATTTCAATGTTCTCTTGATTGTAGCTGTACTCGCCTTCTTTATTTGGGAAGAAACGACCTGCTTTAGAACCCTTCATGACCGCTGCGTTGTCTTTATAAGCAGACAGTACGTTTTCTGGGTGCGTTTCAAATGTATTTTTGATCATTTTAAACAGCGACTTAGGCTGCTCTTCACCGTCGATTGTCCAATCGGCGTTAAAAATCTTGTGACGACAGTGCTCAGAGTTCGCCTGTGCGAACATAAATAGCTCGATGTCGTTCGGGTTACGACCTAGTTTTGTGAAGTTTTCTACTAGGTAGTCAATTTCGTCGTCCGCTAATGCAAAACCTTGCTCAACGTTTGCTGTTGCAAGTGCCTCACGGCCACCACCAAGAATGTCAACAGATGACATTGGGCGCGGTTCTTCAACACGGAATAGCTGTCCAGCGCCTTCTAAGCTACTGTGCACCGATTCTGTCATACGGTCATGAAGTAACTTAGCCACATCAGCTAACTGCTCTGCATTTAGCTCGCCCTCAACATAGTAAGCGATACCACGCTCAACACGGTGAACCTTATCTAGACCACAGTTGTTCGCGATGTCAGTTGCTTTTGAAGCCCATGGAGAAATAGTTCCAATGCGAGGCGTCACTAAAATAAGTGTTCCCTCAGGCTTGTGCTCGACGGCGGTAGGCCCATACTTTAATAACTTGCTTAGCTTGTCGAGTTCTGTCTCTGAAAGGTCAGCTGTTACATCAGCAAAATGCATAAACTCAGCATATACGCCTGTAACAGGTAACTCTGCATCCGCGCAGCTTTTAAGGATCTTTTGGACTTTAAAATCAGAAAGTGCAGGTGCACCACGTAGGATTAACATAGATATTTCATCCGGGGTTAAGGATTGAACGATATTTTGGGCCGCTATTATAGTCGAATTGACGCACAGATTTAACTCAAAATTGTCATTTATCGAAAAAAACCCTCTTCACAAATAGGTATATACTTGAGAGCATACGATTAAAAGTTTGAATTTGCTTTTTGAGTACCTAGATATCGTGTGCAAACACACGATATCTCATGAATTAATAAAGTAACTTAGTAAATTTCACGAACGGAAAAAGCATGAGACAAAACAAGCTAACAGCTTCATTAGGAATTGTAATATTCTTGCTCTTGCTCACCGGCTGTGACAAGGCCCCTCCAAATCAACTTCAGCAAATTAAAAACAGTGATACGCTGAATGTCGGTATTTTGGTAGGGCCGGCCACCTACTACCAAGGCCATAATGAAGAGGAAGGCTTCGAATATGAGTTAGCAGGTATGTTCGCCGATGAACTTGACGTCGAACTTAATATCATTCCCTTTTTTAACTTAGAAAAACTTTTTGAACAATTAGAGCGAGGCACTTTAGACATAGTGGCCTCTGGAATAAGTTATCACCCAAACCGAGCTGAGCACTTCCGCTTCGGTCCTTTTTATCGAGATATCAGCCAAAAACTAGTTTATAAGCAAGGGAAAAAACGCCCCAGACATTATGGTCAGTTATCTGGGCCTGTGACTGTACTTGCCGATAGCCACCATGCGCTGTCTCTTCAAACTGCAAAGAAAGACTACCCTGAGCTACAGTGGCAAACGACTCAAGCATTAGACCAAGAAGAGCTGCTACAGGCCATTTTAACGGGCGACATTGAATACACCATAGTGGATTCTCACTCTCTGGCACTTTTTCGTCGCTATCACCCAAACCTGAGCATTGCCTTTTCTGTTACCCAATCAGATCCCATTGCATGGGTCATGAAAAAGCAAAATGATGACTCATTATACGCCCTACTGCTGCCATTTTTTGCCAAAATACAAGACAACAATCAACTAGCCACCTTAGAAGAAAAGTATTTCGGTCATGTCGAGCGGTTCAATTACGTTAATACGGTCGCCTTTGTTGAAGCCAGTAAAGAAGTACTGCCCAAATACGCACCTTGGTTTATCGACTATGCGCAGGAACATAACGTAGATTGGCGACTACTGGCAGCGCTGAGCTATCAAGAATCTATGTGGAACCCTAGGGCCAAATCACCCACTGGCGTTCGCGGCATTATGATGCTGACTCAAAGTACAGCTAAGCGTGTTGGCGTTAAACATCGACTTAAGCCGGAACAAAACATACGCGGCGGCGCAAAATACCTTGCTAACTTAATTTCACGCGTACCGGAAGGCGTATCTGAACCGGATAGAACTTGGTTGGCATTGGCTGCGTATAACGTAGGTATGGGACATGTAAGAGATGCATTAAAATTGACAAAACAACAAGGTGGCAATCCGAATAGTTGGGCAGATGTCAAAAAACGACTACCACTGCTGACTAAAAAACGCTACTATCGAAGTACAAGATATGGATATGCGCGTGGCGATGTTGCCGTACATTATGTCGATAATATACGCCGCTACTTCGACGCTCTGGTCTGGTTAGACGAAAATAGAGCGCTTCCTTTCAGTTCCGGCGAATAACTGCATCCTAGTCTCGTTGTCATAAGCCTGTCATACAAAGCAGGTATTTCTGTCACGCGTAAGTTTTTTCTCTCACATTAAGGAGGTTCTGATGCTCAAAAGACGTCGAACTCATCAATTTAAGCGCAATACTCGTAATACGAACCCGAATCGCCGCCGCGTTATGCTAAAAAATATACATAAAAAAATTCTTTTGCGTCGTCGTATCTACTCTCTATTGCAACTTGCAGCGGACGTTAAAACGGCTCAATCTTGAGCCGCATTATCTTCTAACGATTTGCGCGCCTTTTTAGCAGCTTTGTGCTCCTTTCTTCTACGTCTAAAAAAGTTAGATAATTTCTCACTACACTCCTGTGCAAGTATACCTGCGGTCACCTCAGGCTGGTGATTTAATTGTGGTTCTTGCAACAAGTTCATCACTGAACCGACCGCGCCTGTCTTCGCATCACGTGCTCCAAATACTACACGCTTTACTCGGCTATGTACTAACAGCCCTGCACACATAGGGCAAGGCTCCAATGTGACATACAAGGTGCAATCTACTAAACGGTAATTTTGAATTTGCTTGCCCGCCTCACGAATCGCTATCATTTCTGCGTGTGCAGATGGGTCATGACAACCAATCGAGCGATTCCAGCCCGCAGCAACAAGATTACCATCTTGCACAATCACAGCACCAACAGGGATTTCATTCTCTGCCTCAGCTTTATCAGCATATGCCAGCGCTTGGCGCATCCAGTATTCGTCTAATTCTTGGTTGTTCATACTAAAGTTATCTGAGTAATTAGTGGACTTAGTATACCAAGCTTGGCACAACAGAAACCCCTTGGTTACAGAATTATTGCTAAAATTACCAAATTACCATGGCTCACCAATATAAAATTAGGCTATAATTCGCCGCTTTTTTTATTTAATGAGCTCAAAACACACGGGTAAAACATGAAATTTCCGGGACACCGTAGGCATAAGCATTATTTTCCTGTGGAAGATAAGGACCCTCTTATCAACCACTTAAATGCTGAAGATCGCTTGAAGCGCAACTATATTTGCGGCATCGACCAAATCGTTGTCGACATCGAAGCAAAAGTCGACCAAGCATTTTTGGATGAATTCCACCTGCAGCGTGGTATGTCACAAGTCATAGATAATGATGTCACCAATGCGCTATATGAGCGTTTAAAACGTGATGACATGATTGACTACGAATTTGCTGGCGGCACAATTGGCAACACTATGCACAACTATTCAGTACTGGCTGACGATCGTTCAGTACTGCTAGGTGTAATGAGTGAAAGTATCGAAATCGGCAGCTATGCGTATAAGTTTTTATGCAATACATCTAGTCGCGTCGATCTAGACCACCTTCAACCGGTTGCAGGTCCTATTGGTCGTTGCTTCACACTGATTGATGATAGCGGTGAACGAACCTTTGCTATCAGCGCAGGTTTAATGAACTACTTACGCCCTGAATCAATCAGTCAATCATTAATCGAAAACGCGTCTGCTTTGGTGATCAGTGCATATCTCATGCGTACAAAAGGCGATGAGACAATGACGCAAGCAACCATGCAAGCCGTTGAGTATGCGAACAAAGCAGGTGTACCAGTGGTATTAACTCTGGGCACTAAATTCTTGATCGAGCAAGATCCACAATGGTGGGCTGAATTTGTCGAAAAACATGTTGATATTCTTGCGATGAATGAAGAAGAAGGCGAAGCGATAACTGGTTTTGATGACCCACTTATGGCCGCAGACAAAGCGCTGGATTGGGTTGACTTAGTTATCTGTACGGCAGGTCCTACTGGTTTGTATATGGCAGGTTATGTCGAAGATAACTTGAAGCGAGAAACCGAATATCCGCTACTTCCAGGTGCAATCCCTGAATTTAACCGCTACGAGTTTTCTCGCGCAATGCGCAAATCCCATTGCGACAATCCTATTCGCGTTTATAGCCATACAGCACCTTATATGGGCGGTCCAGATACCATTAAAAATACCAATGGTGCCGGTGACTGCGCGCTAGCTGCGGTATTGCATGATTTATCAGCCAATGTTTATCATCGTTTAAACGTGCCAAACTCTGCCAAACATGAGCAGGCTGCAATCACCTATTCGTCACTTGCTCAAATCAGCAAATACGCAAACCGCGCAAGCTTTGAAGTGCTGGTTCAACATTCACCGCGATTATCTCGAGGTTTACCAGAAAGAGAAGACTCTCTAGAGCAATCTTACTGGGATCAGTAATTTGCTAAAGCGCACACACCGTGTGCGCACCTTGTGCTGCGTTAGAAAATAGCTGTTCCGAGCTCTTCAGCAAGAAACTCTAACGCGGCAATCCCCGCTACCGAATTTCCCACCTTATCAAGGCCTGGCGACCAAACAGCAATCGTAAACCGACCGGGTACCACCGCGATAATCGCACCAGATACACCCGATTTTCCAGGCATACCAACTCGATAACCAAAATCCCCCGCTGCATCATACAAGCCACTGGTAAACAGCAGTGAATTAAGCTGTTTTATCTGTTTAGCAGGCAAAATTTGCTGCTGTGTTTGTGTACATACACCACCATTAGATAAATAAGAAAAGCATTTCGCCAACTCAGCCGCATTGAGTTCAATGGCGCAAAAGTTAAAATATGACCAAAGCACTTCTTCAACTTCATTGTTGAAGTTACCAAATGATTTCATGAGGTAAGCCATAGCCGCATTGCGATAACGGTGTTCATATTCTGACTGTGCAACCACTTTGTTGACACCTAACTTAGGGTTACCAGTTTGCATTCGATAGCTTTCAAGCATAGTGTGAATAGGCGCACTCAAGCGTGAGTAAAGCGCATCACAAGTCACAATCGCACCCGCATTGATAAACGGGTTTCTCGGAATACCATTTTCAAACTCTAACTGCGTTAGTGAATTAAACGCAGTACCTGAAGGCTCTTTCCCGACCCTTTGCCATAACTCATCACCATAACGCTGCAACGCCAGTGTAAGTGTCATCACTTTTGAGACTGACTGCACAGTAAATTTAGCCTCACAGTCACCAGCACTATATGTGTCACCACTTTGCGTTTGAATCGCAATAGCAAACTGACCTAGCTGTTGCTCAGCAAGGGCTGGAATATAATCAGCAACCTTACCTTGGTGCAATAAAGGCTGAACATGTCGCACTGTACGTTCTAAAATAGATTGATAGTCTGTCATAGTAAAAATGCAAAAATCACAATGAGCGGAGTGTAACAAAAGCACTATCACCCGGCCATAAAAAAGCCGTTGAAAACAGCGTTTTCAACGGCTTTTTTATAAAATAAGTAACGACTTACTTCGCAAACAAACCTTTGATGTTAGCGAGGTCTGACTTGCCTTCAATTAACTCATCTGGCGTTAAGCCCGATAGCTCATGTGGGAAAACCAACCATTCATCAGACTCGTGAATATAGTAATCTGGCGTCATCGGCACTTTTTTGTTCGCTGGTTTGTAGTACGGACACGCAACACGGATATCTTTAGGTAAGTTTAGACGCATCAACTCTTCAAGTTTTTCTTTCAATGCGTAAATACTGCGACCAGAATCAAATACATCGTCAACAATCAATAAAGAGTCACCGGCGTTGGCATTCTCAATAATGTAATGTAGACCGTGTACTTTGATCTCCTTCGACTGCTTGCCAATACCATAATACGAAGATGTACGCACCGCGATATGATCTGTTTCTATGCCTTTGTAGTCATAGTACTCTTGCACAGCAATACCAATTGGCGCACCACCTCGCCAAATACCGATGATAAAATCCGGACGAAACCCATCTTCATACACTTGAGCCGCCAGACGAAATGAATCCTCTAATAGCTGTTGCGCTGTGATATAGCACTTATCAGACATAAAAACCCCGTATTGTCAGTGCGAGTGGCACCTGATCATGTGTCACTCTGAACAAGAATAACTTATAACCGTGTATTCTAGCTGAGTCGGGTAGAAATTGCTTGCGGTACATCAGAGTTTTTACGACAAAATGACGGAAAAAAGATGTTGAAATGAAAAATAGTAGAAAGATTATAAACGTTGATTAAATCATGAGCGGGCGGGGCCCGCTCATGGGCTTATTATTCTGGCGTATCTGCTTCTGAGTCGTCTTGTTCAATTAACTCAATTTCAAAATTATCAACGCGTTGTAACCCCCGAGGTAATTTATTACCACGACGACCGCGCTCACCAAAATAGTGTTCTAAGTCCGAGCTCTTGAGCGTTAATTTACGTTTACCTGCGTACAACGTAACTGCGCGTCCTTCTGGTACCACAGCGAGCACTTTCACAAACTCTTCTCTTGCCTGTACCTTGGCACTTGGAATGGAGATGATCTTATTCCCTTTGCCTTTCGCAAGCTTAGGTAAGTCTCTAAGCGGGAATAATAGCATGCGCCCTTCATTGGAGATGGCCATACAGCGATCAGTCGCCACATCATTCACCGAAATTGGCGCAATGAGCTCAGCTCCTTTTGGAATGCTAACCAAAGCTTTACCATTTTTATTTTTACTGACTAAATCGTTAAATTCAGCAATAAAGCCATAGCCTGCATCGGTTGCCATCAAATAAAGCTCTTGCTCTTCACCCATTACGACGTGTTCAAAGTTCACACCCGCGGCGAGGTTAAAGCGCCCAGTCATAGGCTCCCCCTGACTTCTTGCAGATGGCAAACTGTGTGCATCGGTGGCGAACGCACGACCCGAACTATCCAAGAAGACCGCTGGTTGATTGCTTTTACCTTTGGCCGATGCTTTATAGGCATCCCCTGAGCGATAATTTAAGCCCTCAGCATCAATGTCATGGCCTTTGGCGAAACGCGCCCAACCCTTTTCAGATAGCACAACGGTGACCGCTTCAGATGGAATTAAATCTTTTTCACTCAGCGCTTTCGCTTCTTGGCGCTCAATCACAGGTGAGCGTCTTTCATCGCCGTATAACTCTGCCGCTTCTTGAATCTCCTTTTTCATCAAGGTCGACATGCGACGCTCTGAACCTAAAGTAAGTTCAAGCTTGTCACGCTCTTTGCTCAACTCATCCTGCTCACCGCGAATCTTCATCTCTTCTAACTTCGCCAAATGACGAAGTTTCAGATCCAAAATGGCTTCAGCTTGCGTTTCAGATAAATCAAAACGTTTTATGAGCTCCGCTTTTGGATCATCTTCATTTCTAATGATTTCAATCACTTCATCAATATTCAAAAAGGCGATCATCAAGCCTTCTAGAATATGCAAACGCGCCAATACTTTATCTAAGCGATATTGCAAACGCCTACGTACTGTCTCACGACGGAATATTAACCACTCAGACAAAATCTGTTGTAGATCTTTAACCTGAGGGCGGCCATCTAGCCCGATCATATTGAGGTTTACACGGTAGTTTTTCTCAAGATCTGTGGTGGCAAACAAGTGCGCCATCAATGGCTCTGATTTGACTCGGTTAGAACGAGGCACAACGACAATGCGCGTCGGGTTTTCGTGATCTGATTCATCGCGTAAATCTGCAACCATAGGCAGCTTCTTCGCAGTCATTTGCGCTGCGATTTGCTCCAGCACTTTTGCACCTGATGTCTGGTGAGGCAGTGCTGTAATGACGATTTCACCCTGCTCTTCATGGAACACCGCGCGCATCTTAATCGAGCCGCGACCCGTAGTGTAGATTTTACGAATATCGTCTTTTGGAGTGATAATTTCCGCTTCAGTTGGATAGTCTGGCGCTTGGACGACTTCTAACAACTCTTCTAGCGTTGTTTTTGGCTTATCTAGTAACATACAACAAGCAGAGGCTAATTCATTGACATTATGCGGTGGAATGTCCGTCGCCATACCAACGGCGATACCCGTCACACCATTTAATAAGATGTGTGGCAGTCTCGCTGGTAATACTTGCGGCTCTTTCATTGTGCCGTCAAAGTTAGGCACCCAATCCACAGTACCTTGACCAAGCTCTTTGAGTAATACCTCAGAGAACTTAGACAAACGCGCTTCAGTATAACGCATTGCCGCGAATGATTTAGGATCGTCAGCTGCACCCCAGTTACCTTGACCATCTACAAGTGGATAACGGTAAGAGAATGGCTGTGCCATTAATACCATGGCTTCGTAACATGCACTGTCGCCATGTGGGTGGTATTTACCCAATACATCACCAACTGTACGTGCTGACTTTTTATATTTTGCAGCGGCTGATAAGCCCAATTCACTCATCGCATATACGATACGACGCTGCACAGGCTTAAGGCCATCACCAATATGTGGCAATGCCCGGTCCATGATCACATACATGGAATAATTTAAGTAGGCGTCTTCTGTAAAACGCCCCATAGGTAATTGTTCTATGCCCTGTAAAGAGAGGGCCTGTGGATCAGTCATGATACACCTTACTTCTTGTTATACCTCGGCTTTATCGCCATGTTGCTCTAACCAAGCCTTTCTATCACCAGAGCGTTTCTTCGCCAGTAGCATATCCATCATTTCTAATGTTTGCTCTTGCTCATCTAACGTGAGCTGAACCAAGCGGCGAGTATTCGGGTCCATCGTCGTTTCACGCAATTGCATTGGGTTCATTTCACCCAACCCTTTAAAGCGTTGAACATTCACTTTCCCGCGTTTCTTTTCGGCTTCAATACGATCTAAAATGCCACGTTTTTCATCTTCATCTAGGGCATAAAATACTTCTTTGCCGACATCAATTCTAAATAGCGGCGGCATAGCAACGTACACGTGTCCCGCCTGTACTAAGGTTGGAAAATGCTTAACAAATAGCGCGCACAATAGCGTTGCAATGTGTAATCCATCGGAGTCTGCATCGGCAAGAATACACACCTTGCCATAACGCAGCGTCGATAAATCAGTTGAGTCCGGATCTATGCCAAGTGCAACTGAAATGTCATGCACTTCTTGGGAGGCAAGAATTTGGCCTGAATCCACTTCCCAAGTGTTTAAAATTTTACCACGCAGTGGCATGATGGCTTGAAACTCTCTATCACGCGCTTGCTTGGCTGATCCGCCCGCAGAGTCACCCTCGACCAAAAATATTTCTGAACGCTCTGTTTCACTGCCCGAGCAGTCGGTGAGCTTACCTGGCAGAGCCGGGCCACTGGTGACCTTTTTACGTACCACCTTTTTCGCTGCACGCAAACGCTTTTGCGCATTGCTGATACACAGCTCAGCTAATAGCTCTGCTGTTTCTGTGTGCTCGTTGAGCCATAAACTAAATGCGTCTTTCACTATACCTGACACAAAGGTTGCACATGAGCGAGACGACAGTTTTTCTTTCGTTTGGCCCGCAAACTGTGGGTCTTGCATCTTAACAGATAAAACGTAGCTACATTTATCCCACACGTCATCTGGCGTTAATTTAACGCCTCTTGGTAACAAGTTACGGAATTCACAGAACTCTCGCATTGCTTCAAGCAAGCCTTGCCTTAAGCCATTCACATGCGTACCGCCCTGCGCAGTTGGGATCAAGTTCACATAACTTTCAGCTATCGACTCGCCTCCCTCAGGTAGCCAGTGCAGTGCCCAATCAACTCCTTCTGTTGAGCCACTAAAGCTCCCAGTAAACGGAGATTTAGGTAGCACTTCTAACTCTTTTGCACTGTCACTCAAATAGTCTTCTAAACCAGATTCATAATGCCATTCTTGCGTTTCTTTGGTTTGCTTATTAATAAAACGAATGCGCAGACCTGGGCATAAAACAGCTTTCGCTTTAAGTAAATGATTTAGCTTGGTCAAAGAGAAATTAGCAGAGTCGAAGTAGCTCGAATCAGGCCAAAACTGTACAGAAGTACCGGTATTGCGTTTGCCTACACTGCCAGTGACTTCTAAATCCTGAACTTTATCACCATTTTCAAACGCGATTTCATATTGCTGAGCATCTCGCTTAACCGTTACTTCTACTCGCGTAGAAAGTGCGTTTACAACTGAGATACCAACCCCGTGCAAACCACCGGAAAACTGATAGTTCTTATTTGAAAATTTACCACCAGCATGGAGCTTAGTCAGGATCAATTCAACTCCTGGGATCCCTTCTTCAGGGTGCACATCCACAGGCATGCCTCGACCATCGTCAATTACTTGCAACGAGTTATCTTCATGCAAAATCACATCAATTTTGCTTGCATGCCCTGCTAGCGCTTCATCGACACTGTTATCAATAACTTCTTGCCCTAAATGATTAGGTCGGGTGGTGTCTGTGTACATTCCAGGGCGGCGCTTAACCGGCTCTAAGCCATTCAACACCTCAATGGCTTCTGCGTTATAATTTTGCTGACTCATAAATGCTACTGACTAATTTTAGTTCTAACTGTTTTATTTAATTTTAAGATAGTTGGCAATGCGACTAAAGTGCCTCTCAAAGCCCATGAAACTGTGGTCGCCACCAAATTCTATGATTGATGGACAGTCTCGATAATAATTTACAGCATCTTGATAAGGTAACACTTCATCTGCTGTTTGTTGCAATAGAAAAACATTACTTGGCATTGAGAGCGTTTCAATATGCATACGCTGTAATGCCGTCATATGTTCTATTGTAAGTTCATAATTCAATTCTTGATAGGGATTATACTGAGGACCAAGGTAATCCCATAGTAATTTGTCTGGTCGTACAGCCGGATTGACCACTACCGCGCGTAAATTAAACGTTTGTGATAAGTATGTGGCAAAAAAACCACCCAAAGAACTGCCAACCAACGCGCATCCATCATCAATCATACTTTCCAGCTGCAGCATTGCGATGCGCGGATCATAATGTAACCGAGGAACAAGGTATTCACAATGGTCTTTAAAATATTCCCCTAATTGCTGGGCTTTAAATGACTTCTCTGAACTATTAAAACCGTGGATATAAATTACTTTGTTAGCCATTTTACCTCTGTCTGCATACCACCTGCTGACCAGCTAATTATTCGATATCCAGCACCGAGGTTTTCTTGCTGCCAATCATCTGTCAATTTTTTAAACTGAATCGATGTCGCGGGGGTAGCGTACACAGGCAGTTCCCTAAATCTAAAGACATACTCATTGTGCACATGGCCATGAAAAAGCGCGATGACATTTTGCGAGTCGACTAATCGATTTAGTAATTGAGGGCCATTTTCAAGCATGTGCTTATCCAAATAACCTTGAATAGCAAGGGGGTTATGATGACAAAAAACCATACTTGGTACGACACACTGGCGTATTATTTCTTCTAAATGTACTTCACCTACCCATCCAGCAGGAGTCGGCCCTTTGCTATTCGTTAATAGTATTTGGCCTAATTCAAAACCAATCTTTTTCGCCGATACAATTTGTCCCTGACTTATCTCATTTAAATACTCAATATCATCGTGATTACCAGGAAGCCAAAAAATTGGACACGTCAAAGCTGACTCATCAATCAAACGAGCAAAAAGTTGATAAGAACCGAAGGTATGATCCTGAGTGAGATCCCCCCCAAATATGACTCCGTCTAGATTTTGCAGCGCTAGATCTGCCAGAACACACCTAAAATGCTCTGCTGTGTTTACTGCAAAATACTCTCCACTACTTTGTTCAAATAGATGCGTATCAGTAATGTGAGCAAGCTTTAACTGCGATTGATTAAATTCAAATGTTGCATTAAACCATGCCATTATTTACATCCCAATCTAGCGGTACGCGACCATTCTCGACACAGGCAACTAACCAATCGCCTAAAAAAGCATTCAGTTGATACTTTTCATCTTTATGGTGCATACTCGGATTAGGGTAACGGTACGAAGGCTTCACTCGTTGATGGTAATTATGCTGGATCACCTCGGCAACTTTAGCATCGTGATATAGCCTCACAGCCAACTGAAACTGGCCAAGGTGGCTACTCAAACTATGATGCTGAGTCACTTTGATGTCCGTTGTGTATTTCTCTACTGCTTCAACCTCAATGAAAAAGTCCATAGAACCTAACTTGATCTGACGACGTGCGCCTATAACCTCTTCAGGCAACACCTTAAGTGCACGTAAATAGTTACGCTCACACAGTGTGATATATTTGGGTAAAGACTGCACATAACCGCTCATACGCGCCTTTCCATTGTGCTGGTTTTGGTGGATCAAGTCAGACAAAACGACTCCCGTTTACTACTTAAATGACAGTTTAGATTTGTTTAGCGCTAACCATTGTAGACTAATCACTGTCGCAGCGTTATCTATTTCCTCTGATTCTAACCTACACATCGCCTCATCATATGACATTACATGGGCTTTAATATCTTCCCCTTCTTCGGGCAAGCCAAATGTGCCCCCTTGATAGTCTCGCAAATCCACTTGTGCAAGATATAAGTATAGGCGCTCCGTAGTACCACCAGGACTAGATAAATATGAACGCATATAGTGTAATTCGCCGAGTTCTAATCCCGCCTCTTCTTGTGCTTCTTTTCTAGCAACAGCTTCTAAATCTTCGCTCCCTTCGGCCATTCCAGCTATACACTCTAACAACCAAGGTGACTCTTTTGTTGCCAAAGCACCTACTCTTATTTGCTCAATCAATAGAACCTGATCGCTGATAGGATCATATGGCAATACTGCAACTGCATGACCTCGCTCAAGTATTTCTCGACGTATTGGCTCACTTATCCCACCTTCGAACAATGCATGCTCAAACACATATTCTTCAATTTTGAAAAAACCGTCATACAATACCTTCTTCGGCGACGCATTGAACATCACATGCTCTCGGTTGTATTGGCTAATTTCTTTCATATTTCATCCTACATTCATCAAAAGGGGTTTAATCTAGGCTATTTTATCCCCATATCGCTTTTAATTAACGTAAATATACTCAGCATGTGAACTCACTAAGTATTATATTCTGTTACACTTGTTTTGCATTTATCTCTTGTTTGTCGTTGGGATTTTGTTTTAAAACAAGGTAACATGCTGACATCAAAATTGTCTAAGGACTGCACAAATAATGAAAAAAACCATTTTATCTATGCTGGTTGGCTTGAGCTGTGCTTTGTCAAGCAATGCCGCTAACGCAGAGGACTTATTACAAGTATACGATATTGCAACTGCAAACGATCCTACTGTTTTGCGTGCTAAAGCAAATGCGAATGCACAGAAATATGCCCAAGACAGCGCACTTGGCGAACTGCTACCTTCTCTGAACTTAAATTTCCGTTACTCTGATACAGACTCGACTGGCGCTCCTCTTTCACAAAATGATACAACCAATTACCAAGTGATCGATAGCTGGAGTGATTCATTTAGCCGTACTCTAACACTGAACCAAACCATTTTTAACATGGGTATCTGGGAAAGCCTCTCTATTGCAGAAAAACGCGCTTTGCAATCATTGACGCAATACGAACAAGAAAAACAAAACCTGATTGTACGCATTGCTCGAGGTTATTTTGATGTTTTAAGTGAATTAGACAACTTGGAATTTGTCCAAGCTGAAAAACGCGCAATTGAGCGTCAGCTAGAGCAAACCAAGCAACGCTATGAAGTTGGTTTAACGGCAATCACCGATGTACACGAAGCACAAGCTCAGTTTGACCAATCAGTGGCCAATGAAATCGTTACAGCGAATGACGTAGAAACAGCCCGTGAAACGCTTCGTACGATCACAGGTAAGTATCACTCAAAGCTAAACGCACTAAATACTGACAAATTTTCTACCGTTAAACCAAATAGAAAATCAGATGGCTTTATAGATATTGCAAAAGAGAAAAACTTAGCACTGCAAGTTGCAAAAGCCTCTTTAGAAATTGCTGAAGATCAGATTGACTTGGCACAGGCTGGTCACTATCCAACACTTTCTCTCACTGCGACTCACCAAGATTCACTTGAAAATTCCCCAGGCAGAGAAATGGCGCCGCGCGGAGATTCTACCAACATTCGTTTAGACTTGAATGTCCCGATCTACTCTGGTGGCCGCACCGTCGCTGCAACCGATCAAGCGCGAGCACTTTATGTTGCTGCTAGCGAAGATCTAGAAGCATCAATGCGTAACGTAACACGCTCTGTTATCACGTCATACAATCAAGTGATGTCAAATGTTGCGACCTATCGCGCACTTGAGCAAGCGGTTGTTTCTGCTGAAAGTGCATTGCAAGCGACTGAAGCTGGTTTTGAAGTAGGTACTCGTACAATTGTAGATGTACTGGTGAGCACACGTAACCTATATAGCGCAAAGCGAAACTTAGCTAACTTACGTTATGAATACATTGTTTCTACTCTACAGTTAAAGCAAGCATCAGGCGAATTAAGCCGAGCAGATTTAGAAGCGATCAATAAAGGCCTTCAAGCTGCCCTTTAAATGCACTCAATATCAGATCAGCAGTTCGCTGGTCTGATATTTCCCGACATTCTCCCTCGCTACTTGAGCATCACAGTCGTTATCGATAAACTACGCTCTTTAATAGTTGTACGAGAGTATTCCACTTGGTTCATAATCCAACATTTAAACTGCAATTTTTAGCACCTAAGTTCTGGTTAACTTGGCTCGGTGTGATCGTTTTATACTCATTATCTTGGTTACCACAAACTGTGCAGTTTATGCTGGGTCGACTTCTTGGCCGGCTTGTCCATCGCTTTTTAAAGAAACGTCGCAAAATTGCCGAAGTTAATCTAAAGCTATGCTTTCCGGATATGGATGAGCACCAACGCAATGCCATGGTATTACAAAACATGGAAAATACGGGTATTGCAACCTTTGAAACCGGTATGGCTTGGTGGTGGCCAGAATGGCGTGTAAATAAAGCGGTAGGCTCCATTTCAGGGTTAGAACATTTTGAGACTGCGAATAAAAATGGCAAAGGTGTTTTGCTGTTGGTACCTCATATGTTGCACTTAGAGATGTTAGGAAGAGTATTAGGTACACACACACAAGGTATTGGCTTCTATCGTCCTCATAATAATCCCTTAATGGAATATTTCATGACTAAGGGTCGATTGCGTTCCAACGAATTCCTGATCGGTAAACGTGATGTAAAAGGGTTATTGAAAGCCCTACAGAATAAAAAAGTATGCTATTACTTGCCGGACCAAGACTACGGCCGAAAACGTTGTGAGTTCGCACCTTTTTTTGCAGTCCCTGATGCAGCGACAACCACAGGCACTTTACTATTTGCTTCAAGTAAAAAATGTGAGACATTGAGCTTAGTAGGTCTGCGTGATAAGCATGGGAAATATCACCTTAGCATCCAACCTGCTATGTCTGAGTTTCCAAGTGATAACGAAAATCATGATGTTACTCGTGTAAATAAGCGCATGGAAGCTGCAATAATGGAAGCACCAGAGCAGTATATGTGGCTACACAGGCGTTTTAAAACAAGACCGGATGAAGACGCGCCTTCACATTATTCATAATTTAACTAAGACGTCGTACTGAAATAAAATGGCTAAAAAAAATAAAAAACGAATATCGGCAATGTGGTTTTGGACAAGGCACTTAACATTAGGCGCGGTACTTGTATGGGCAGCGTATTACTTTTTATACGGTAATATTCCAAAAATGGAGTTCAGGGAAACGACAAATGCCGCAGCACAAGGTTTATCGCAATTTTACGCTAATTATAGAAACCGCGTTAATGAACGTGACACTGAGCGGGAAAAGTTTGTGATGGATATTGGTAAACCCACTTTCCCACTCGATGATGCACTTGCTCAACGCGGGCTCGTTGTTAAGCCAACACACCAAAGGTGGACTGGAGAGAGCCAACCTCGTCGTTTTGAGATGGGTAATACTTTAAAAAGTGTGCTCACCAGCTATGCAGAGCAAGAAGACATCGAACTATTTTGGTACCTAAACAAAGACTATGTTGTAAAACAAAATTTTCGTGTTGACTCAGACTTTGTCAGTGCACTATACCAAGTGGGCAAAGCCATTAATGACGACTTCGAATTTGAAGTGTACACCTTTTTCTGCCATCGTCAGCGTGCTGCCGTGATCACAGAAAACCCATCCATATTTGTCCGCGAAAACTGTCGCCGTCTAACCAATTAACGCCTTCTTTAGGCCTACTCTAAGTAGGCCTTCCATATTGCTTTTATACGCTCGCTCTGCGCCGATAATAATGCCACAGACACTGTTTTTCCTGAGCCATTTAAACTATTGAGGTGATAATGCTCTCTTAATTGGCAATAAACCTGCGTAAGAACAGCTTGTGAGTCACAATTCAATACTGATTCTTTACTTGCGATTTCAAAGATCCGAATATTATCTGAGTAGCGTGTTAAAGCAGGATAATCATAAGCAAAAGCAAGAACTAGATATTGTGCTAGAAACTCAATATCCGTCATCCCCCCAGTGCCTTGCTTCAAGTCAAATTCAGCCTCTGAATCTTTTGATAAATGTTGGCGCATTTTCTCACGCATTTTAACAATATCTGATTGTAGTTCGTTGACATTACGCTTCTGACATAAAATATCATGGCGAATAGTGTGAAAACGTTTCACCAATATATCTTCACCCACTATCATTCTGGTTCTGACCAACGCTTGATGCTCCCACGTCCAAGCTTGCTCGCGAAGATATTGGTAATAGCTGTCAATATTAATTGCCAATAGCCCAGAGTTACCTTCAGGCCTCAGCCGTGTGTCAAGTTCATATAAAATGCCAGACAGAGTACGTGTATTAAACAAGTGCATTAGGCGTTGAGCTAATTTGAGATAGAATTGCCTCGAAGCAATGGCTTTGTCACCTGTAGTTTTACTTTGACCATCACAATTATGAACAAAGACAAGATCTAAATCAGAGTCATATCCCAACTCAAACCCCCCCGCCTTACCATAAGCAATCACAGCAAATCCCTTCTCTTCTACAGAAGTCCCTTGCGGCGCGCCGTATCGGTTAATCATTTGTCCCCAAGCGATATCCACTGCTTTTGCCACGATTGACTCAGCAAGTGCTGTTAGATGATCACTGACCTTCATGATATCGAGCACACCTGTCGCATCCGCAGCCGCAATCCTAAGTTGCTGCGTTTGCTTGAATTGACGTAGCGCTTCCATTTGTAATTCTAAGTCATCAGGGTCAATACGTAGGAAATACTGCTGAATTTCGTTGTAATACGCATTGAGAGGCAAAGGTCGATACAAAACGGCAGGATCAATAAGTTCATCTAATAATATCGGGTATCTGGCAATTTGCTTCGCTATCCACACACTGTGAGAACACAGTTTAATGAGTTGCTTCAGTGCCCCCATGTTTTCATAAAGCAATTCAAGATAAGCTGTTCGAGAAGCGACTTTCGAAATCACGTTCAAAACCCTTTCTAATACCTCTGGGACTTTTAATGGCGTAATTTCGCTAAGTACTAGCGGCATCAGTTTATCTAACACATCTCGCCCTCGCACACCGATTTGTTTTTTTGTGATATCAGTATGGAATACGTTTAATGTGTCTTGCCATTTCACGTGAGCCTGCTCGTCAAGTTCAATATCAAGATAACTCACATCCTGATATTCCCAAGCGGACACAAAACATGCCTTCAAAGCTTGCGTATCATGTGCTTCTTCGCCAATAACTTGAGAAAACTCTTGACGAATTTGTGATTGGACTTGCTCTATATACGCCACCAACTGCCCATAATCTGGGATATCCAATAACACACACAAACGCCTTTGATTAGTCACATCGTCAGGTAATGTTTGAGTTTGCTCATCATTAAAAGCCTGCAGGTACTGTTCTACCCTGCGCAACAATAAATATTGCTTCTCAAGTTCAGCTGCCACACTTTTGGGGATCACATCTTGGCGTGCCAGTACACTTAACGCTTGCAGTAGAGAAGGAGTCTGTAGATCAGGCTCCCGCCCACCTCGGATCATTTGCAAAGCTTGGACAATAAACTCAACTTCTCGGATCCCGCCCGCACCCAATTTAATGTTATTGATAAGCCCTTTTCGACGAACTTCCTGCGCTATCATATGTTTCATTTTACGCAGTGATTCAATCACCGAAAAATCAATATACCGACGAAATACAAAAGGTTTAATAAGTGCTCTAAACTCATCCCAGTACTGATTGTATTGACCTAATAAACGCGTTTTGAGCATCGCATAGCGTTCCCATTCGCGCCCTTGGTCTTGGTAATAGTCTTCCATCGCAGAAAAGCTCATCACCAATGGACCACTTTCTCCAAATGGCCTAAGCCTCATATCAACTCTAAACACCTGACCATCTGCAGTGCGTTGATCCAAAGCAGCTATGAGCTTTTGTGCCACTTTCGTATAAAAAACCTGTGCTTCTATGCTGCGACGTCCACCTTGTGTTTTCACTGACAAAGGATAAGTGAAAATCAGGTCTATATCAGAAGAGAAATTCAGCTCTTGGCCACCTAGTTTCCCCATGCCCAATATTAACATTGGCAACGGCGTATTTGCGTCATCAAGTGGCATGCCATTACTGGTGGCAACCTGCTCAAATGCCCACTGATTAGCACTATCGATTAATTGCTCACTTAGCTGAGATTGATATTCAATACTGTCTGCAATGTCGTTACCTAGCACGAGATCAAGCCACATCAACTTAAGCCAATACTGTTTGCGATAGCGCCTCAATTGTGCGAAGCACTCAACGTCCGAAAGAATTTTTAAGTCACCAATCAAGGCTGGTTCAATATGACGACTATTCATCGCATCTTGATCTAACAACCAACTCAGCCACTGAGGGTGTTGTGCCAATATGCGATAAGCAAAATCACTGAGTGCCAATAGCCTCAACACCTGAGCATTTGCAATTTGCTTTGGAAATAATTCTGTAAAGCGCTGCTGTGCTAAAGCAAATAACTCGGGACTTAATTGGCCTTGTTCCATAGAAAAACCTCCAGTGCTTTGTGGCTCATTTGTTGTGCGGTGTTATAGTAACGCTAAATAACAACAACCTTACACCGAGCATGAGTTACTTGTCTTTAGAAAACAGCAATTTTTTCACCCTATTGAGTGGTATAATTCTGGCTTTTGTTGCTTTGATTTGCCTGCGTATCATAGTTCAAGTGCGAGCAAAAAAATTACTACAAAAAGAATTAGCTCAACACGATAACTTCGCACTTGGTATTAATTACGCAGCGAAAGTAGCCGTTGTGTGTGGCAGCGTTGGCTATTTTTTTGGCCACTTGGATGTTTTTGACCTAGCAAATATTCATCTACAAATACTGCTGCCCATGGCCCTCATTTGGACGTATATTTGTGTTGGCCAAGCCATTCACCGTAAATGGATTTTATATCGTTTTAACGAAACACAAGCGATATTAAAACAGAATGTCTGTGCAGCCTTAGTCGACTCTGGGATGTTGATAGGTAATAGTATTTTGGTGTTAGGCTTATACCATTGGCTAGAACCTAACTCACCTCAAACCCTGCTTATTGTAAGTATTTGCTTTATCTTTCTCCAAGGCGTCTTCGCATTAGATAGCAAAATTAGAGAATCTCGTTTTGCAAAGAAAAATCAAGGAGCATCTTTGCAATATAATTTTAGTCTCGCCAATACCTCTATCGGGATCCGCTACGCAGGTAAAACCATCGGATTAGCGCTGGCTATTTACGCAGGTTTGCACAGTGCACCGAGTTACCCAGATAAAATTGTGGATAACCTACTGTCCGTGGTAACACATTCGGTCTTTATGTGGTTTCTACTATACGTATTTAGTCGATTAATGATCCTCATCGTCCTACCAAAAGTAGACATTGGTTTAGAAGTCGATCATCAAGATAATATCGGGATTGCTTGCTTAGAATTTGCTGTTTTTTGTAGCATGGGCTATTTACTAATAAACATGTTTTCAATTTAAACACCGAATTAGATTATGGATATCTTAATTCTGGAGACTTATGTCCTTGAAATTAGATAACTTTTTACTTGTTGATAGCAATTGGGAGTTCAGTCAGGAGTTCGTCGAATTTGTTAAGTCACTCGCTCCTGACACGCCAAGCCAATTAATAATCGCTGGAGACAACACCAAGCAAATGCTCAAAATGATGTTTAAGGATCAAATCAAAGACTACAGCTACTGTGACTTTGACAATGAGATAAGTGTCTCTGAGCTTGCTACCTACCTGCACGAGCACCACAAAATTCAAGGGGTGCTCATCTATGCGCTCGACTACAATCTAGCCGATGAAAAACAAAAATTTATCTTCAACTCTTTACATGCAGAACGATATACCATCGAACAATTAGCCAATGGTTATGATTATCATCGTATCAACGATACGTTCAACAATAATCACCTAACATGTAACTCTAGCTTGGCGGCGACAAAGCACGATACATTTAGTGAATTTGTTGTATTAAAAACAGACACTACTGATTAGGGTTGCGACGACCTTATCAATCATGTGAAGTGTTCTCTAGACTCATGACGATGAACACTTTAACATGAGCACATATCCAATTTAGACACTCAACACTATGCGAATTCCACATATTTACCAACCTTCGGATTTAGTCATTAATCAGCCCGCGGATTTAGATGAAGATGCCGCAGGACATATTGCACGTGTACTCAGAATGAAAGAAGGTGAGCACGTCAGTCTGTTTAATGGACAAGGTGGTGAATACTTAGCTGAGATCACCGCTATCTCAAAAAAAGCCGTGAAGGTAACCCCTTTTGAATTTGTCGACAAGTGTATAGAGTCACCTCTCAAAGTTCATCTCGGACAGGGCATATCTCGTGGTGATAAAATGGACTTCACAATCCAAAAATCGGTGGAGCTTGGTGTCAGTGAAATTACACCTCTATTCACAACGCGATGTGGCGTGAAACTCAGTGGCGAACGACTGGCCAAAAAGCACCAACAATGGCAAAAGATAGCAATTTCTGCAGCCGAGCAATCCGGTCGAAACTTCGTTCCAGTCGTTCACCCTCCTATCACGCTTGAGCAATGGTTAAGTCAACAAAGCGAAGAGTTAAAACTTACTTTGCATCCAAGAGCTGAACACTCAATCAAAACCCTACCAACGCCAGGTCAAGGTGTGCGCTTTTTAGTTGGGCCTGAAGGTGGCTTTACCGATGAAGAAATGGCTAACACGACAGAGCAAGGGTTTGTCGATATTAAAATTGGACCTAGGGTGTTACGTACCGAAACTGCCGCCTTAACCGTTTTAAGTGCCTTACAATTGCAGTTTGGTGATTTGGCCCTTTAAATCCATTTATAAGCCCTCATATCATAGGTAGTTAGCAGTCAATCATGGTCGTTTGGCTGCTGAGCATTTTGCTCATACACATCGAAAATAACACATAAGGTAACGGCGATGGCAGTCAAACTTGGAATAGTCTCAGATCCAATCAGTGGTTTTAATATCAAAAAAGATACCGGTTTTGCCATGATGATGGCGGCTCAACAACGTGGATTTGAGCTCTACTACATGGAAATGGACGACCTGTATATGTACCAAGGTGAAGGTCGAGCAACAGCCGCTAAAGCCAACGTGTTTAATGATGAAAACCACTGGTATGAATTAGATGACAAGCAAGATATCGCATTGAGTGAGCTGGATGTGATTTTAATGCGCAAAGATCCGCCTTTTGATACCGAGTATATTTACGCAACCTATATACTGGAACGCGCAGAGTTGGCAGGCACTTTGGTCGTCAATAAGCCTCAAAGCTTAAGAGATGCCAATGAAAAGCTCTTCACGGCTTGGTTTAGTGAACACACACCAGATACTTTAGTCACCAGAAATGCAAATCAGATCAGAGCTTTTTTAGACAAACATCAAGATATTATCTTAAAACCCCTCGATGGCATGGGTGGCGCCTCAATCTTCAGAGTACAGCATAACGACCCTAACATTGGGGTGATCTGCGAAACACTCACTGAGCATGGTAGTCGTTTTGCAATGGCGCAAAATTATATCCCAGAGATAAAACAAGGGGATAAGCGCGTATTAGTCGTTGACGGTGAGGTTATTCCTTACTGTTTAGCACGTATTCCACAAGGTGGTGAAACCCGTGGTAACCTCGCAGCTGGTGGTCGAGGGGAAGCAAGGCCGATTAGCGATAGTGACCGTAAAATCGCAGAAGCTGTAGCACCAACGTTAAAAGAAAAAGGATTATTGTTTGTTGGTCTAGATATCATTGGAGACAAGCTAACGGAGATCAATGTCACAGCACCGACATGTGTTAAGGAAATCGAAGCTGCGTACGATATATCTATTATGGACAAGTTTTTTGATGCGATTGAAGCAAAACTCAACCATACTGAAAGTTAAATCATAGAAGGGGTCTCGCATGCAATCATTAGCTAATCACTTCCTTATCGCAATGCCTAATTTGCAGGACCCGATGTTCAAACGCTCCGTCACCTACATCTGTGAACATAACGAAGAAGGCGCAATGGGATTGATAGTCAATCATCCCATTGATGTCACTGTAGGTGAACTACTCGACCAGATCGAAATCGATAATGACAAAGACAGCAGCGCTGCCGATCAAACGGTTTTTGCTGGCGGACCGGTGCACACGGACAGAGGGTTTGTGTTACATACACCCAAAATTGGTTATGCATCAAGTAAAGAACTCAGTTCTGACATCATGATCACGACCTCCAAAGATGTCTTAGCGTCTTTAACCTACCACGATAGTCCCGATGCATTTATCATTACACTTGGGTACTCTGGCTGGGAAAAAGGCCAGCTAGAAAAAGAAATTATGGAAAACTCTTGGCTTATCATTCAAGCCGATCCTGAAATCATATTCAGTACACCACCAGAAAAACGCTGGGAAAAAGCGGTCAGTATACTCGGTATTGATATCGCACAGCTTAGTAATCAAGCAGGACATGCATAATAAAATGAGTAGTAAAAAGCCAAAAACCCCACAAGGTCAACGCACTGTAATGGGGTTTGACTTTGGTACAAAAAGTATTGGTATGGCCATAGGCCAAGAAGTAACAGGTACAGCCACCAGCTTAGGAGCAGTAAAAGCAAGAGATGGTATCCCTCATTGGCCGGATATTGAACAGCACGTTAACGAATGGAAACCCGATCTCCTTGTTGTTGGCTTACCACTTAATATGGACGGTACTAATCAGCAAGTTACTTTTTCTGCCAAAAAGTTTGCCAACCGTTTGCACAATAATTATCGCCTTCCTGTTGAGACGCAGGATGAACGCCTAACAACAACCGATGCCAAAGCCAGGTTATTTGATCAAGGTGGCTATCGTTCACTGGCTAAAGACAATGTTGATGGTATGTCTGCGGTAATTATTTTAGAGAGTTTTTTTGAGCAAATGTGGGAAACTGACTAGCTCACTTGCCACTATCATCAAGTATATTAAGTTGCTTGTATTTATTCATATCAGGGAATAATCCTGCTTGGCGATACGCCGCTTTGATTTTTCCCTGCTTTCGTAACTTTTTTAAACCTTTTTGCAATGCCTCAAATGCCCGCTCACCATCAGGGTGAAGCTTAGAAATCACAAAATGGCGGCTGCTATCAAGTAAGATGACCCATTTAGGGTGAGAGACAAGATTAATATTTGCCAGTTGAAAGTCATTCCCCAGCACTGGCATTAAATGTATTAGCATAAAGTCAGCCCACTGCTTATTCACAATCTGAGCTTGAGAAGACCATGTAGGCTCGTTAACTAACTCTTTTAATGGTAGAGCACTCAACGTGTACCAGTCCACTAGCCAGCGGCTAGAAGATACAGCAGTCAACTTGCTTAAATCTTCAATAGATTGAATATTGGCAACCAGTTCATTGTCTTTCGCATAATAAAGACCCGCATAAAACTCCCCTTTATTAATCACAGGATCGCTCACAAACAATTTGTCAGCCTTAAGTTGAGCTTCTTCATACCAATAAGTGTCAAAACTCAAAAGCTGCTTGCCTTGATCTAATAAATTGGAATCTCTGAAATTAACATTGCCGGGGCGATATCTGAATGGCTTATCAAAGCCACCTAAGGTCAAAGCTTGATGAAGCAATACCATATCAACCACGTCACGTCGCACAAACTGTCCACCAAAGTCATCTACATCAAGTGGAGAGCGACCCGCTAACAACGCTGTATAATTCATATATACATCATCTCTGATGTAGATATCGACATACTCTGTCTGAGCCCAGCAATAACTTGCAAGGCTCAGTTGGCAAAAAGTAAGGAAGCTAAAAAACCTAATTTTTCTTGCTTTCCAAACCATCAATCGTTACCCCTTGCAAAAATCCAGCGCCTTTTTGCTCATTATTTTGCAATTTAATCATTAAGCGTAAGTCATTTGGTGAGTCAGCATGATGCAACGCATCAGCATAATTGATCCGCTGTGCTTTATATAACTCAAATAAAGCTTGATCGAAAGTCTGCATGCCCATTTCTTTAGACTTCGACATTGTCTCTTTAATGGATCCAATGTCTCCCTTTTTTATTAACTCCGCAACCATTGGCGAGTTTAATAAAATCTCGATTGCAGCAACACGCCCCTCACCTTTTGACGTCGGCACTAATTGTTGTGCAACTATAGCTCGAAGGTTCAATGCTAAGTCATATTTTAACTTGTCATGCTTTTCTTTAGGCACCAAGTGCATGATGCGATCGATAGCCTGGTTTGCGTTATTGGCGTGTAAGGTAGCCACACACAAATGGCCAGTTTCAGCAAAACTAAGTGCATACTCCATGGTTTCCTGTGAGCGAATTTCGCCTATTAGAATAACATCAGGCGCCTGACGTAATGAACTTTTCAATGCGGCTTCAAAGCTTTCAGTATCAAGCCCTACTTCTCGTTGGGTGATGATACTTTTTCGATGTTCATGAACAAACTCAATCGGGTCTTCGATTGTCAGTATGTGACCTCGTTGATTCCGGTTTCGATAACCAAGCAACGCAGCTAATGAGGTTGATTTACCCGTCCCCGTGCCACCCACAAACAAGACTAAACCACGCTTAGACATGATCACATCAGTCAATACCGAAGGCAAACCGAGTTGATTCACATCTGGTATATCCGTCACGATCCGTCGAATAACCATACCAGCACAATCTCGCTGCCAAAATGCCGACACACGGAAACGTCCTGCATCATTTGCGACGGCAAAGTTGCATTCTTTTTCAGCATGAAATTGTTGTTTCTGTGTTTCTGACATTGCAGACTCGACCATAGCCAAAGCGCCATCACTGTCTAACACATCTTCGTCAAGCGCGCGCAGCTCGCCATCAATTTTCGCACTCACGGCCAACCCTGACGAGACAAATAAGTCTGATGCTTCTTTGTCTACCATCAATTGTAAATAATCTAATAATGCCATTATTTATAACCTCGTACTAAAACCCAGCAGCACCAAATTGATTTTTGTCATGCGCTTTCGAATGCGCATCTTGTGTGGTGATAAGGCCGTGATTCACTAAACTCATCAAACATTGGTCCATGGTCTGCATACCATGTAATGCGCCGGTTTGGATAGCTGAATACATTTGGGCAATTTTATCTTCACGGATCAAATTACGAATTGCAGGTACACCCAGCATAATTTCATGAGCAGCCACTCGTCCTCCACCTACTTTTTTAATTAAAGTTTGCGAAATAACCGCCTGCAAAGATTCAGATAACATGGAGCGGACCATATCCTTTTCTTCGCCAGGGAAAACGTCAATAATACGGTCAATGGTTTTAGGCGCAGACGTCGTATGCAGTGTACCAAACACGAGGTGGCCTGTTTCGGCCGCTGTCATTGCCAGACGTATCGTTTCTAAATCTCGCAGCTCACCAACTAAGATCACATCTGGATCTTCGCGTAACGCACTGCGCAGTGCAGCATTAAAACTATGAGTATCACGGTGAACTTCCCGTTGATTCATCAAGCTAAGTTGGTTTTGATGTACAAATTCAATTGGATCTTCAATGGTTAAGATATGATGATGTTTGGTACTATTAATATAATCCACCATTGCCGCCAGCGTGGTCGATTTACCTGATCCGGTGGGGCCGGTTACAAGCACTAACCCGCGCTGATTTTCAGCGATTTTCTTAAAAATATCAGGAGCGCCTAAATCATCTAGCGTAAGTACTTGACTAGGTATGGTACGAAATACCGCGGCAGGTCCTCGGCTAGTATTAAATGCATTGACACGAAAACGCGCTAAATTAGGCACTTCAAAAGAAAAATCCACCTCAAGGTTTTGCTCATAGTCCTTGCGCTGGTTATCATTCATAATATCGTAAATTAAACTATTTACGTCTTTCGCTTCTAAAGCGGGTATATTTATGCGGCGTACGTCACCATCTACACGTATCATCGGTGAAACTTCCGACGAAAGATGTAGATCCGACGCTTTATGTTGCACACTAAAGGCTAATAATTCAGTAATATCCATCTATGACTCCACTACGAGCAAACAATAATATGGTTACAATAGCAGAACGGCTAAATAACGCCTATGATCGCATTACAAAAGCAGAGCAAAATGGTCATATTTCTGACCCTGTTCAGCTTTTAGCTGTATCAAAAACAAAACCAATCGAATTAATCCAGCAAGCTTATGAAGCCGGTCAGCGCCAATTCGGTGAATCTTACGTCCAAGAAGCTGTCGATAAAGTGACCCACTTCAAGCAATATCGGGATATTGATTGGCACTTTATCGGCCCTATTCAGTCAAATAAATCTCGCCACATCGCTGAGCACTTTAACTGGGTACAAAGTGTAGACCGAATAAAAATTGCTAGACGCTTAAATGAACAGAGGCCAACCAATCTCAAACCTTTGAATATTCTGATTCAGGTCAATATCAGCGGTGATGAAAAAAAGTCAGGCTGTCTGGTCGAAGAACTGGCTGAATTAGCAGAGTTTATTGATAGTGCAAAGCAATTAACTTTAAGAGGGTTAATGACCATCACAGCGCAAACAAACGATGTAAATCAGCAGCTACAATATTTTGAGCAAATGAAAGATTGCTTTGATAAACTAAAGGCCCAATACCCGCGTATCGATACACTTTCAATGGGCATGAGTGGCGATTTAGAACCCGCTATAGCAGCTGGTGCCACCATGGTAAGGATTGGTACTGATATTTTTGGAAAAAGACAATAAAGGCTATATAAATAATATGTCTAACAAAACAATTGCATTTATCGGCACTGGAAATATGAGTTACGCCATTATAGGTGGCATGCTCAAAAGTGGATTTAGTGCCAACAATATTATTGCTACCAACCGCAACCAAGAAAAGCTAAACAAGGTTGCTAATGATTTCAATGTCCAAACCACCAGCGATAACCTAGACGCTATCACTCGAGCTGATGTTATTGTACTGTCAGTAAAACCGCAGATGATGGAAGCGCTGTGTGACACGTTCAAATCTGCGCAAATCGACTTAAGTCAAAAAGTGATTGTATCGGTTGCAGCTGGTATCACCCTCTCTCGTTTAAAAGAGATGTTGCAGTGTGAAACAAAACTGGTTCGCTGCATGCCTAATACGCCTTCATTGGTCGGTCTTGGCGTTTCTGGTTTGTTTAGCCATGATGTAGACGAGCAAGAAAAAGCATTCATCGATCAGGTTTTTAGCGCAACCGGTATTACCGCTTGGCTCACAGAAGAGAGCCAAATAAACGATATCATTGCTGTTACGGGTTCCTCTCCTGCATACTTTTTCCTTTTTATGCAAGCAATAGAAGAGAAAGCGCGTAGCCTTGGGTTCGATGAACAACAAGCACGCCTGTTAGTACAACAAACTGCGCTGGGGGCTGCACAAATGGCCGTAGCACAACCTGACGTAACCCTTGAGCAATTACGTGCAAATGTCACCTCAAAAGGGGGAACGACTCACGCAGCAATTGAATCGATGAAAGACAATCAATTACCTCAGATCGTAGCGAATGCGATGGATGCGTGTATCGCGCGTGCCGAGGAAATGGAAACACAAATTTAAGGACCAACTATATGAGTGCAATGCATTTTTTAATTGAAACGGTTTTTAACCTATTTTTAATGGTGGTTTTGCTTCGCTTTTGGATGCAATGGGCACGGGTTGACTTTTACAACCCTGTCAGTCAAACCGTTGTAAAAGCGACTTCTTTTGCAGTTAATCCGTTACGCAAAATTATTCCTGGTTTTGCAGGGATAGATTTCGCTTCTTTGGTGCTTGCTTTTATCGTCGCAGGTGCCAAAATTTCCGTATTAATGCTCATGTTTAGTGGCCATTGGGATGCAGCAACAGCAGCATTAGGTGGATTACTCACCGTGCTAAGAGAGGCATTTAGCCTCGTATTTTGGATTTTAGTGATCCGTGCACTACTCAGTTGGGTTGTTCAAGGTTATAACCCTGCTGCTGCCGTTTTTGAACAACTGACCGAACCTCTATTACGACCAGTGAGAAAAGTTATCCCACCTCTAGGGGGTCTGGATTTATCTATCATGGTCGTATTAATTGGCATGATGTTCTTACAGCGTTTGGTCATGGACTTTATGCACTAAGCAATCAGAGTGAGGTATTATGCGATTAATTCTGTTAGCGGTTTTTTTTATATTTAGCGCTTTTTACGGCCATACCCAAAATTCACAATCGGGAGGCCAATATAAAGAGTTAGGTGAATGGGAAGTACATTACATCGCCTTTCCTTCTACCTTTATCCAACCAAGTGTTGCCAAGGCGTATGGTGTTGTGCGCAGCGAAAGCAAGGCCTTAATTAATATTTCAGTATTAGCGACTGACAAGGCTAAAACAGCGCAGCAGGTACAAATATCTGGCTTTGCTAAAAACTTATTGGGTAATAAAAAACAACTTAACTTTAAGCAGGTCGTTGAAGGTGATGCCATTTATTACCTCGCTCAACTTGATTATTACAATGAAGATGTTTATCGCTTTGAGTTAAATATTAAACAAGGCAATGAGCAACAAGTTCTTAAGTTTCAACAAAAGTTTTACGTAGATTAAAAATATGACTAAACAAATCGTGCTCGCCACAGGCAATAAAGGCAAAGTAAAAGAGCTTGGAAATATGCTCGAGTCACTACAAATAGAAGTGCTACCGCAAAGCAAATTTGAAGTTTCCGATGTAGAAGAAACCGGCACTACCTTTGTAGAAAATGCCATTATTAAAGCACGCCATGCTGCCAAAGAAACTGGCCTACCCGCTATCGCAGACGATTCCGGCATAGAAGTCGATGCACTCAATGGTGCACCCGGTGTATTTTCCGCTCGTTTTGCAGGTGCTGGCGCCAGTGATCAGCAAAATATCGACAAATTATTGACTAGTCTGGAAAATCAAGACAATCGTACAGCCCGTTTTTGGTGCGTACTGGTCTACATGCGACATGAAAAAGACCCAACGCCAGTAATTTGTCAAGCAAGCTGGGAGGGTACTATCGCTACGTCACAACATGGAGACGGTGGCTTTGGGTATGATCCAGTATTTTGGGTAGACAGTCTGCAAAAAATGGCCGCAGAGCTCACTAAGGAAGAAAAAAATGCAATCAGTCATAGAGGGCAAGCACTGCAACAATTAATGACCCACTTTAAGAGTACCCTGTGAATCTCCCTCCATTAAGTTTATATGTGCACGTACCTTGGTGCGTGCAAAAATGTCCCTATTGCGATTTTAATAGTCATAGTCAAAAAGGCACTATCCCTGAGAAAGAATATATTGGCCATTTATTAGATGATCTCAGAGCGGATTTACACTTAGTCCAAGGCCGAAAACTTCATAGCATATTTGTCGGAGGGGGCACACCAAGTTTGCTCTCTGGCGATGCCTATGTCGATTTGCTAGAGCAAATTGAAGCCCTTATCGGCTTTGAAGATGACATTGAAATCACCTTAGAAGCCAACCCAGGGACTGTAGAAAGCGATAGATTTAAGCATTATGTTCAAGCAGGTATCAACCGTATATCTATTGGTGTGCAAAGCTTACAGAGCGATAAACTTAAAGCTCTTGGGCGCATCCATGGCGAACAAGAAGCATTAAATGCTGCCACTGAAGCACATGGTGCTGGTTTAAATAGCTTCAACATGGATTTGATGCACGGACTACCTAATCAGTCTTTAGACGACGCACTAAGTGATTTGCGAAAGGTCATAGAGCTTAATCCGCCACATATTTCTTGGTATCAACTCACAATAGAGCCCAATACTCAATTTGCATCCAAGCCACCGAAATTGCCAGAAGATGAAACCTTATGGGCAATACAAGAAGCAGGACAAGCTTTACTAGCGGAGCATGGCTACCAGCAATATGAAATATCTGGCTATGCCAAACTCGGTTATCGCTGCCAGCACAACTTGAATTATTGGCGATTTGGTGACTATCTTGGGATTGGCTGCGGTGCACATGGTAAAATTACGCTACCAGCTAAAAATCAAATTTTACGTACCGTCAAAGTCAAGCACCCTAGAGGGTATATGGATCTTACTAAACCTTATTTATATGACAGTTGGCATGTTGCACCGGAAGATAGGCCTTTTGAGTTTTTTATGAACACATTCCGCTTATTAGAACCGACTCCAAGAGCTAATTTCTCAGCATATACAGGCTTGCAAGAGGCGGATATACAAACACCATTGCAAAAAGCTATAAAGTTAGGCCTGCTAGAAATAGAGGGTGATTCATGGTTTGTAACAAATAAAGGACACAGGTATCTAAATGACCTGCTAGAATTGTTTGTCTAATTAAGGGGACACACAGCAAAAATTTGCGTGACTCAAAAGTACATTGCACACATCTTCTAGCTGTAACTCGCTGCATAACATATAATAGCCTAGACTGAGAGTCTTATCTCAGATAGGCAAAAAGTGTCTAAAATATAAAAGAAAAAGGCTAAAACATGCGTAAACTTACCATCATCGCTGCTGCAATATCAGCAACGTTATTGGCAGGCTGTCAACAAACAGCTGAGCAACCAAAACCAGTTTCTTCTGTACAACAAGTTGTTCAAAGTGAAGTAGAAAAAGCAAATGCTCTATTTGAAGAGTCATTTAATCGCAGTGTCATGCGTAGCCCTATCTACCAAACGTATCTAGGTATTAAAAAAGACTATGACAAATGGGATGATGGCTCTGAAGCACGTCAACTAGAAGATCTAGAACTTACAAAACAAGACCTTGCAGCGATAAATGCAATTGATAGAAGCAAGTTAGATCTGCAAACTCAAGTAAGTTACGACCTATTTAAGCAAGGCTTAGTGGAAGAAATCGAAGACTTCAAGTGGCGCCGTTATTCTTACCCTGTTAATCAGATGTTTGGAACACATTCAATGATCCCTGCATTTTTGATTAACCAACACCAGATCGCTGATGTGCAAGACGCAAAAGCCTATATTTCTCGTCTTAATGGTGTGACAACGGTATTTGATCAATTAATTGAAGATCTGGAAAAGCGCGCAGATGCGGGCATTATTGCACCTAAGTTTGTTTTCCCTCATGTTATCGAATCAAGTAAAAACATCATAAAAGGCGCGCCATTTGCAGCCGGTGATGACTCGACTCTATTAGCGGATTTCAAAAGAAAAGTAGAGAAATTAGAAATTTCTCAAAGTGAGAAAGATGCATTAATTACGCAGGCCAGCAACGCGCTGACATCTGCGTTAAAACCTTCTTATAACAAATTGATCAGCTATTTGCATAAACTTGAAAAGCGTGCTGACAATAGAGATGGTGTTTGGAAGTTCCCTGAGGGAGAAAAGTTCTTCAACGTTGCACTTGAACGTACTACAACAACGAAGCTTTCTGCAGCAGAGATCCATAAAATTGGTTTAGAAGAAGTTGCTCGTATTCATGATGAAATGCGTGAAATCAAACAAAAGGTTGGTTTCAAAGGTGACCTAAAAGCCTTCATGGAATTCATGAGAACAGACAAGCAGTTCTACCTGCCAAATACTGAAGAAGGTAAAGCAAAATATCTTGCCGATGCCACGGCCATGATCGACAACATGAAATCTCGCTTAGATGAACTGTTCATCGTTAAGCCAAAAGCTGACATGATCGTTAAGCGTGTTGAAGCATTCCGTGAAAAGGCGGCAGGTAAAGCATTCTATCAGCAACCAACTCCTGATGGATCTCGTCCAGGTATTTACTACGCCAACCTGTATGATATGGAAGCAATGCCAACGTACCAAATGGAAGCGTTAGCCTACCACGAAGGTGTCCCAGGCCATCACATGCAGATTGCAATTGCTCAAGAACTTGAAAATATGCCTAAATTCCGTAAGTTTGGCCGCTACACAGCGTACACCGAAGGTTGGGGACTATATTCTGAGTTAGTACCAAAAGAAATGGGCTTATACGAGGACCCATATTCTGACTTCGGTCGTCTAGCTATGGAGTTATGGCGCGCATGTCGTTTAGTTGTTGATACGGGTATCCACGCAATGAAGTGGACACGCCAAGAAGGTATTGATTACTATGTAAACAACACGCCAAATGCGAAGTCTGATGCCGTTAAGATGGTTGAAAGACATATTGTTATGCCAAGCCAAGCAACTGCATATAAAATTGGTATGATCAAAATTGTAGAACTTCGTGAAGCTGCCAAAAAAGAGCTCGGTGATAAGTTCGATATCCGCGAATTTCACGATGTAGTACTTAAGAATGGACCGGTTCCACTTAACGTACTTGAGCAATTTGTTGACCAATGGGTTGCTAGCAAACAAAGCTAATTTTCTTCTAATTGAAAAGGCGTATTAGCCAAAATAATATGTAAACAAGCCCCGCCATGTGCGGGGCTTTGTATTTTTACTTCCCCATTCAACTTTTGTGTTACCAAGTTATAGATAATGCTTAACCCCAGCCCTATCCCGCCCTTATTTCTTTGTGTTGTTATAAATGGCTCAAAAATTATGGGGAGTAACTCCTTATCTATTCCCTTACCGTCGTCTTTCACATATAAATGAATATAATTATTAACAATCAAAGCCGATATGACGATATTAAGTACTCTGCCTTCGCGCTTCGCATGTTGGATGCAGTTGCCGACACTATAGGTCATGAGTTGGACAAATACGTTCGGATAACTTTTCAGCATTAAAAGCTCGGGGATTTCAACTTCCACATGATAATCAGGTTTGCTCAACTCGTGTTGATAGCAGTCTAATACACCATTCACCAAAGCTTTCAGGTTAAACTCTTGTACTTCGTCATATTCTTGCTGTACTGATACTTTTTTAAAGTCATCTATCAGCGATGCGGTTCTCAGCAAGTTATTTTCCAATAAAGATAATGCTGACTCCGCTTCTGAGATTAGATTGGTTAATGTCTGTTTCTGCAGCTGGCCTGATTCTAAATCTTTCTTAAGTACTTCAACTTGTTCTTTCAAATGAGATTGACTGGTAATTGCAACACCAAGAGGTGTATTCAGCTCATGCGCAAAGCCACTAACCATATTACCTAAGCTTGCCATTTTAGCTTCTTCAATTAGCCTTTGTTGAGCCGCTGTTAAACGCTCTAACAGGGTTTCAATAAAGGCCAATAAACTATCTAAGTGATGGGCTATCTGTGCAATCTCATCTTCGCCCTCAATATTTACTCGGATCGAGAAGTCTTCATGTTGCGCAACATTTTTTAGCACTCGACTAATAGAAATAATATGTTCGGAGATACGGGTATTGAGTACAAAAAGCAATAACAAGCTAAAACAACTGATGGATACAATGATCACTAAACAAGTTAATATCAAATTTTGCTTTTCAGTCAGGTCTTCATTAAAAAGTTGCTTTGAAACAACTTCAAAATGGCCTCGAATAGATAGCTTTAGTTGGTGCAATTCAGCTCTCACCCCTTGGCTATGATCCAACCCTTGCTTTTGTAAAACACTAATGTAGGTCTTAAAACCTTGTTGATATTGATTCAATGTGGACATCAAATCCTGTGCTTTATCGGGGAACTGCGTAGTTATGATCTGCTCAGTACGAACCAACAAGTCTTGATGCATTAATAAATAACTAGGCTCAAGGCGAAGCAAAAAATCCTTTTCCCTGCGACGTAGCTCCAGCAAGAGTATTTCTAATTGAGGGTGCGATGTTTGCTTTGCAATATCTTGCAATGCATGTGCCTGGCGCCTAAAGTTACCATAAACGCCCTCCTCTTTGTCATAACCTAATAAGGCTTGCATCGAAGCTAGCTGTTCATATTTGAGTGTAAAGCGTTTAACTTCTTCATCGAGCTTAAACAATTGCTCTAAGTTCCGCTGCTGCGCTACCAGCATATTTAACAATAAGCTATAGCTTTCTCGGTATGAAAATCTATCATTTTCAATCGACGCTAAACTATCTCGTTGACGCTCAATTAAAAACCGTTCTTCTTGGTCAAGTAAACGTTGGATCTGAGCCTGAAGCTGAAATAAATGATCGTTTAGCGCTCTCGTTTGTTGCAGCTGGACATATAAAAACCAACTGGCAATCATTATCACAATTGCAGAGCCAACAGCCGCTGTTTTGAAAAGAAGAAGTGATTGCTTTAACTGCACAAATTTACCCACATTGTATTTTGCCCCAACTTTAGTTTAGTCGAAGAAAATTATTATGGTATCTCTTAAACTTCGCGGCTAAAGCGAATACACATTAAGAGTAATATTGTGCCCAAACCTTTTTATGAACTATTTTATGCTAACACTTGTCATCATCTTATTTGACTTCAATCTGTGAGACTCAAAATGGAAATTTTCATAACCCTATGCGTATTATTGGTGCTAATACTTCCTACTGTTATCTACATAACTTACATCCAACTTTCTACTCGAAATAAAGTACGCCTCGCAGACTCTATAATTTATATGATCAAGCACGATGAGCCAGTAAGAATAGATATGGAAATATTAAAAGGGCTGAAACTATCCCCAAAAGAGAAAAGCTACTTACTCAACGTATACAAAACACCGACAAAAAACACACGTGTAAATTGAACTATTTAATTTGACAATTTTTAATTATTCTCATTCAGAGTGAATTCATTGAAAAGGCTTTCTAAAAAGCAGAGGCGTGTTAATTATAATTTAGAAATAAAAAAGCCTCAGAAATCTCTGAGGCTATAAAAAGTGGTACCAGTGGGCGGACTTGAACCGCCACGCCCGAAGGCAACGGATTTTGAATCCGTCATGTCTACCAATTCCATCACACTGGCATCATTTTTCTTTAATCTTCTAGCTTTGAGAAGATAAAGAAAAACCACTTTGAGCTCAGGCTTTTTTTATTTGCCCTCGTCTCTATGCCCTGCATTATACAAATATGTGACAGGCCCGCAAGCAGTTTTTTTAATAAATATGTTCAAGTGCCGAGTATTTGACCAAAATCATAAAATATCGAGGTTTAATCAATATAAGCCTATATTAAGTGTAGAATATCACTATACAGTTTTATATAGGTTTTTAAATGTCGACTTTCCCCCGAGCAGGGTTTGCTAGAAGAGTTGCATCCTTAATATATGATGCACTCGTTGTTATTGCCTTCGCGATGCTTACCACCATTGTGTTTTTGGGAATTGTGCAAGGTATGTTGTCTTTAGGTTGGTATTCTATAGATGGCTATGAGGACATATCTGCTCTTATTCAATCTACACCCACTTTATATTACGGCCGCTCCGTACTATTGATGATTGTCTCTATTTTGTTTTTTGCTTATTTCTGGACCAAAAGTGGTCAAACTATCGGGATGAGGGCATGGCGGCTCAAAGTACAAAACACCGACGGCACGCTACTTTCTTGGCCTCAAGCCATAGTGAGAAGTCTAGCGGCACTACTTGGAGCTGGGAATTTACTCGTTTTACTTGATATAAAGCATAAACGCGCGCTGCAAGACTTGATTTGCCAGACAGAAGTTCTGGTATTAAGTAAAGAAGAAAATAAAAAAGTATACGACAGCCTAGACTGAACTTTAAAATAAAAAGGCGCTCAAAGCGCCTGTTATCACTGCCTTCTTTGCAAAAAGTACATCGCAAGCAATGTGAAGATAATACTCGGCATCACAGCGCCAATAAATGGCGGTATTTGGTATACCATAACGATTGGCCCAAACACTTCATTACTCAAATGAAAGGTTAAACCCGTTACTACGCCCATAATAATCCTTGCGCCCATACTAACTGAGCGTAATGGACCAAAGATAAATGACAGAGCCACAAGCAGCATGACTGCAATGGTTACAGGCTGGATCACCTTGCGCCAAAGCGCCAGCTCATAATTGCTCGTATCTTGCTCATTTTGCTCTAAGTAATGCAAATAAGAAATCAAGCCGCTGAAAGACAACGACTCAGGTTCAAATGAAGCAACACCTAAACGATCAATTGTCAGTTGAGAGCTATAAAGTTTACTTTGAGCGTAATAGGTTCTGACCTGTTGTTCAGTGATCTGTACTTCTTCTACAGCTCTGAGCATCCACCCATCATCCGATGTCACCGCGGATTGCGCTCTAGTAATCATCTCCAAGCTCAAATCTTCGGCAAAATGATAAATATTAATATTTGTTAGCTCACCGGATTTCTCAACATTTGCAATATTTATAAAGTTATTACCGTCTTTGGCCCACAACCCCTTTTGAGCATCATAAACCTCACCACCATAAATAGCTTGATTTCTAAGCTGTTTAGCTGTGCGCTCGGCTTCAGGTGCGCCCCATTCACCTAACATCATCATACATACTGCCAATACAATCGCCGTCTTCATCACAGAGCCAATAATTTGTAACCGTGACATACCGGCAGCTTGCATGACAACCAATTCGCTGCTTGACGCCAAGGCGCCAAGTCCAGTCAAGCCACCAATCAACGCTGCCATTGGAAAAAACACGACAATGTCGCTCGGAACACTGTAAAGAGTAAATAATAACGCGTCAGAGACTTCATAAGTGCCCCGGCCTACTGAGCGTAACTGCTCAATGAATTTGATTAAGGTATTAATGCCAACAAACACTAACAATGCAAAGCTTGTAGTTTGCAAAATACTGCGGCCTAAATACCAATCAAGTGTCTTCATCATGCGACAGCCTCCCTCTTTTTCCAAATAGACCTGAGCCATACACCGAATGGTCGCCCTTTCACTATGAGGTATGCGCCAATAAATAGGACTGACAGATGAATCCACCACAATCCGACAGAAGGTGGGATTTTCCCCTCTGCAACTAAATATTTTCCAGCATTAAGCATAATAAAGTAACCTAGGTAAATACCGATAGCCGGCACCAATTTGGCAAATTTGCCCTGCCTAGGATTCACAACACTTAAAGGTACAGCCAGCAGTGTTAAAAGAATAATGGAAATTGGCGTCGCTATACGAAGCTGAAACTGCGCTGCTGCTTCGGGGGTATTTAGCTCTAACAAACGGCTCGAAGGTAAGTCTTCTAGTTCACGCCTTCTTCGCTCAATTTCTTGCTCTTGGATCTGTACTTGATAGCTGCCAAACTCTGTTTTGTTAAGCGCTTGGCTAAACCCGTCAGTTTCATAGCGTTTGCCATCTTTTAATATCAGCTGCTGCTCCCCCGACTCGCCTTCTGCAACTTCCCCCTGCTGTGCATACACAATTCGTGTTGCATTGTTCGATTCTTTTTCTGGCAACTGTGCCACAAACACTTTGTTTAGGACGGAACCTTGCTCACTGGTATTATGAATAAACACGACCGCCTTTTCATTACCCGTTTGTTGGAATCGTCCTGCACGTAATTGCGTTAAACCTGACTCTGCATTCGCTTGCTCGCGTAATTGATTTTGTTTTTCTCCTGCCCACGGAGCGACATATAAGCTAACCGTAGCTGCAATTAAAGCAACGAAGAAACTCGAAATAAGTGTTACGCGCACAACATACCATTCGCTTACACCACACGCCTTCAAGACTGTCATCTCACTGTCAGCATAGATCCTGCTGTAAGCTAGTATAATTCCCAAAAATACACTCAATGGCAGAATATATACGGTTAACTTAGGTAAATTAAGCGCTAAAAATGACAATACGAGTTTTCCTGGTATTCCGCCACCGGAAGCCTCGGCTAAGATTTTGACAAATTTTTGAGAAAGAAAAATCGTCATTAGAGTAAGGAAAACGGCGACCTGCGATTTTAAAACTTCAGCAGTCAAATATCGAAAAATTAGCAATGTTCGCCCCTATAAAACGTCTCATTTCACTGGAATAGTAGGAAATTTTGAGTAAACTGGTTATTTTAGTCACTTTATTATATGCCATCAAAATCAAATATCCTACTAGTGCTGCAGCACTAAAGTAACTTAGTAACTTGATGTAGTGTGGCATTTAAAGTTTGAAATGGCATAACTTAGACTTAGGAGTCGCAATGGAATTCAGCGTTAAAAGTGGTAGTCCAGAAAAGCAACGCAGTGCTTGTATTGTTGTTGGGGTGTATGAACCACGTCGTTTATCGCCGGTTGGTGAGCAGCTGGATAAAATCAGCGAGGGCTATATTTCCAATTTATTACGCCGCGGTGATCTTGAAGGTAAACCGGGGCAAGTACTGTTATTACATCATGTACCAAACGTTCTAAGTGAACGTGTATTATTAGTTGGTTGTGGTAAAGAGCGTGAACTTGACGATAAACAGTACAAACAAATTATCTCAAAAACCATCAACACATTGAATGAAACAGGTTCAATGGAAGCGGTATGCTTTTTGACTGAGCAACATGTCAAAGGTCGCGATACTTACTGGAAAGTAAGACAAGCCGTTGAAACAACTCAAGACTGCTTATATACCTTCAACCAACTGAAAAGTAAAAAGAGTGAAGCCAGACGTCCACTGCGCAAAATAGTCTTCAACGTCCCAACTCGCAGAGAACTTACCATTGGTGAAAACGCCATTGAGCACGGCTTAGCGATTGCGGCAGGAGCCAAGCTATGTAAAGACGTCGCCAATATGCCACCTAATATTTGTAACCCTCGATATCTCGGTGAGCAAGCAGAGCTATTAGCTAACGAATTTGATAACGTCACCGTTAATTTAGTTGGTGAAAAGGAGATGGAAGAGCTTGGGATGCACTCTTACCTTGCCGTTGGCCGTGGTAGTGAGAATGAATCTGTGATGTCTGTTATTCATTATACTGGCGCATCAGACAAACAGGCGCCTATCGTATTTGTTGGTAAAGGTCTTACTTTCGACTCAGGTGGTATTTCACTGAAGCCTGGTGAGGGTATGGATGAGATGAAGTACGACATGGGCGGTGCCGCCGGCGTGCTTGGTTTAATGCGTGCAGTGGTCGAAATGCAATTGCCACTTAACGTCATTGGGGTTTTAGCTGGCTGTGAAAATATGCCCAGTAGCCGCGCATATCGCCCAGGTGATATACTTACAACAATGTCAGGTCAAACTGTTGAAGTACTCAACACCGATGCGGAAGGTCGACTAGTACTCTGTGACGCACTAACGTATGTTGAAGCGTTTGAACCAGAGACTGTTGTAGATGTTGCGACCTTAACGGGTGCATGTATTATCGCATTAGGTCATCATGCTTCAGGTGTATTGTCGAATCATAATCCATTAGCACACGATTTATTAAAAGCATCCGAGCAAAGTGGTGATAGAGCTTGGCAATTACCGCTTTGGGATGATTACCAAGAACAGCTGAAAAGTCCATTCGCTGACTTTACCAATTTAGGTGGCCGTCCAGCAGGTACAATTACCGCTGCATGCTTCTTATCTAAGTTTACTAAAAAGTACAATTGGGCGCATATCGATGTTGCAGGTACAGCATGGAAAAGTGGTGCAAATAAAGGAGCTACTGGGCGCCCAGTACCAATGTTGATGCAATATCTACTAAACCGTGCAAACATCACTGAAGGTTTGCAAGATTAAAAATAAACTAAATACGGATGGATATGTGATGGGATAGTAAATAACTCACTTCACGGTCCACAGTAGATTGATGAGAGCCGCATTCTGTGTCAGAATGCGGCTTTATTTTGAACGCTGTTCAGGCACAAAGTATTTTTATTTGGTGTCCTGCATTCAGTACTGAAGATAAGTCACATGCCATGTCAATCAACGCACACTTTTTAGTGTTAAAGCATGACCAAGAGCCTAGTCATCAAGTCCCGGCTCATTTTGACCTTGCAGCGCGAAGTGCTGCTAAACTGTACCGTGCAGGGCAGCGTGTATTTATATACGTGGATACAGTAGAAAACGCCCATGCAATTGACGAACACTTGTGGCAGTTCGACGCTGACAGTTTTGTACCTCATAACTTACAAGGAGAAGGCCCTAAAGGCGGCGCTCCAGTAGAAATTGGCCAAATGCCCCCCGTTGGGCGACGTACAATACTGATAAACCTTGCCACACATATCCCGGACTTTGTCCGACGATTTGAGCAAGTATATGACTTTGTCCCCGTCGAGCCGATGGCCAAGCAGGCTGCCCGGGAAAGGTTCAAACAACTGCGCTCTATTGGCGCCAACATTTCAACTAAAGAAATTGATAACTAAAGTATTTTTTAAGGTTCTGTGTAATGGATAAAACCTATAACCCACAAGATATTGAACAGTCTCTATACCAAGACTGGGAAGAAAGCGGCTACTTCAAGCCTTCCGGACAAGGCGATGCATACTCAATAATGATCCCACCGCCAAATGTCACAGGTAGCCTGCATATGGGCCACGCGTTCCAAGACACCATAATGGACACCCTCATTCGCTATCAACGTATGAAAGGTAAAAATACTTTATGGCAAGTGGGTACAGACCACGCAGGTATCGCGACACAAATGGTTGTTGAGCGTAAACTTGCAGCCGAAGAAAGTAAAACAAGACACGATCTTGGCCGTGAAGAGTTTATCGACCGTATCTGGAAGTGGAAAAATGAATCAGGCGGTACGATTACAAAACAGTTACGCCGCTTAGGTGCCTCTGTTGATTGGGACCGTGAGCGCTTTACAATGGATGAAGGGCTATCAGAAGCCGTTAAAGAAGTGTTCGTTCGCCTATATAAAGAAGATTTAATTTATCGCGGTAAACGTCTAGTAAACTGGGATCCAAAGCTACATACGGCAATCTCTGATCTTGAAGTTGAGAACAAAGATAAACAAGGCCATATGTGGAACCTTCGCTACCCACTGGCCGATGGCGTGAAAACCAAAGACGGTAAAGACTACATCATCGTTGCAACTACGCGACCTGAAACCATGCTTGGTGATACAGGCGTAGCTGTAAACCCTGATGATGAACGCTATCAGGACCTAATTGGTAAAGAAATTTTACTACCTATTGTTAATCGTCGTATCCCTATCGTTGCCGATGAACATGCTGATATGGAAAAAGGCACAGGTTGTGTAAAAATCACACCTGCTCACGACTTTAACGATAACGAAGTTGGTAAGCGCCACCAGCTACCAATGATCAATGTATTCAACAAAGATGCCGCTGTACTAACTCAAGGTGAAAGCTACACCTTTGATGGCAAAGAGCTCTCTCTAGATGCGCCAATTCCAGCGCGTTTTCATGGTTTAGATCGCTTCGATGCAAGAAAGCTGATCATCGAAGAGTTTGAGCAGGCAGGTCTGTTAGAAAAAATTGATGATCATAGCCTAACTGTTCCTTATGGCGATCGCTCAGGTGTTGTGATTGAACCTCTATTAACAGACCAATGGTATGTTCGTGTTGCCCCACTTGCAGAACCTGCAATCAAAGCTGTTGAAGACGGTGACATTGAGTTTGTACCAAAGCAATATGAAAATATGTATTTCTCTTGGATGCGCGACATTCAAGATTGGTGTATTTCACGCCAACTTTGGTGGGGCCATAGGATCCCAGCATGGTATGACGCTCAAGGTAACGTGTATGTCGGTCGAGATGAAGCTGAAGTGCGTAAAGAAAATAACTTAGCTGATGACGTTGTACTTACACAAGATGATGATGTGCTAGATACTTGGTTCTCTTCTGCGCTTTGGACATTCTCAACGCAAGGCTGGCCAGACAATACAGAAGACCTGAAAGTATTCCACCCATCAGATGTGCTTGTAACAGGTTTTGATATCATTTTCTTCTGGGTAGCTCGTATGATCATGATGACGATGCACTTCGTGAAAAATGATGATGGTACACCACAGATCCCATTTAAAACTGTTTATGTTACAGGTCTTATTCGCGATGAAAACGGCGACAAGATGTCCAAATCAAAAGGTAACGTCCTTGACCCGCTTGATATGATTGACGGCATAGACCTTGAAAGCCTGGTAACTAAGCGCACTGGTAACTTGATGCAGCCTCAATTGGCGAAAAAGATTGAAAAGAATACCCGCAAGACTTTTGCTGATGGTATCGAAGCGCACGGCACAGACGCGCTCAGATTTACACTTGCTGCAATGGCATCAACAGGACGTGATATCAATTGGGATATGAATCGACTAGAAGGCTACCGTAACTTCTGTAATAAACTATGGAATGCAAGCCGTTATGTTCTAATGAACACAGAAGAGCAAGACTGTGGCTTTAACGATGCGCCTAAGCAGTACTCACTGGCTGACCGTTGGATCTTAGGCCAGTTCCAAAACACTGTTCAAACATTCACTGAGCATTTAGATAACTACCGATTTGACCTTGCTTCAAATACCATATACGAATTCACATGGAACCAGTTCTGTGACTGGTATTTAGAGCTAACCAAGCCGGTACTATTCAAAGGCAACGAAGAGCAGCAACGTGGCACTCGTCATACGTTGATCACTGTTTTAGAAGGGTTATTACGCCTAATGCACCCGCTAATGCCGTACATTACAGAGACCATCTGGAAACGCGTAGCACCATTAGCAGGCCTTGAAGCCAATACCATTATGCTACAAGCCTTCCCTCAGTTTGATGAATCACAAGTTGACGCACAGGCAATGGCAGATCTTGAGTGGGTTAAGCAGTTTATTCTTGCTATTCGTAATATCCGTGGTGAAATGGACATCAGTCCAAACAAACCGCTTGGCGTATTACTTGCCAATGTGAGTGAACAAGATCAGCGTCGTTTAGACGAGAACCAAGCGTTCTTAAGTTCACTGGCTAAGCTAGAAGCATTTACTGTACTTGATAACAAAGATGATGCACCAGCGTCTGCAACGGCATTTATCGGTGATTTAGAGATCATGATCCCAATGGCTGGTTTAATTGATGTCGATGCTGAATTAGCCCGTATTGCTAAGCAACTAGAAAAGGCAGAAAAAGGCCTTGCGCAAGTAGAGAAAAAGCTAGCAAACGAGAAATTCGTTAACAATGCACCTGAAGCAGTGCTTGCAAAAGAAAAAGCGAAGCTGACTGAATTTAGTGACGCTAAAGCAAAGCTATTAGAGCAAAAAGCAAAAATAGAAAGCTTATAATTATCCTGTAGGCCACCTTTGTGGTGGCCTATTCACCTTCCTTTAGCCCCACTTACACATTAGCTTCTGTCTACACTTATCAACTCCTTTCAGCTTGATAATACCTATAATGCATTAGAATATGTAAGCACCTCGATTACCGTAAAATCATGGCAGGCAAAACGTTTAAATATATTGAGTGACGGCCTTATTAATAAAGGATATTACTTCTGTCCTAGTTAAGCTTTTAAATTGATGACAGATAAGCCAGCTATTAGTAATCTTGATTTTTTGACATTGGAAGAAATAAGATAAATAGCCTAATTGCGCTCAAAGGCTAGCCATTAAACTTTAAACGTAGCGTTAAGGTTTTAAAGCCGCTCATTAGCACTGTCTATTCAAATTAATACGACTATTGTCCATAATAATTTTACATCACTAGACGATTGTTGTTATCGAACCCATTCAAAAATTGCGATGTGCTGAAAACAAGCCGATTTATTCTTGAAAATAAACACACCTGAGGCACAACGCCCTATAAACCGCTGTTAGCTGGTTTCAAAAAATAGTAACACGTCCACCCTTAGCTAAATATGAGGCAATAAAAAACCACATGACATCATGTGGTTTTTTACCTTAATTAGAACGAATGTACTGTGCTTTTATGGCACAATTGTAATTGACTACCAAACAGAGCTACTGCAAGTAAATTACTCTTCTTTAAATCAATATATTAATAATCTTGCAAATGGCTATAGTTGCTCAAAAAGACTATCCGTACTAAGCCCTTCATGCTGTAAAATATCTTTCAGCCGACGCAAAGCTTCAACCTGAATTTGTCTCACTCTTTCCCGAGTCAGACCTATCTCTCTACCCACATCTTCCAAAGTAGAAGGCTCATACCCTAATAAGCCAAAACGCCGCGCTAACACTTCACGCTGCTTAGGGTTTAGCTCACCAAGCCAATCCACTATATGTCGGTTAATATCTTTATTTTGTACTTCACTTTCGGGCTCGTAGCCACGCTCATCCGCGATAATATCTAGCAATGCTTTATCGTTGTCGCCGCCAATAGGCGTATCAACGGATGTGATCTTCTCGTTTAAGCGCAGCATTTTACTGACGTCTTCTACTGGCCTGTCAAGACATTCAGCAATCTCTTCCGCCGTGGGTTCATGATCTAACTTTTGAGTGAGCTCTCTTGCAGTTCTGAGATACACATTCAGTTCTTTTACAACATGGATAGGTAAACGAATAGTGCGGGTTTGGTTCATGATGGCACGCTCAATGGTTTGACGGATCCACCACGTTGCGTATGTTGAAAATCTGAAACCTCTTTCAGGATCAAACTTCTCTACAGCCCTAATAAGGCCTAAATTACCTTCTTCAATTAAATCAAGAAGCGCTAAGCCACGATTATTATAGCGACGTGCTATTTTCACCACGAGCCTTAAATTGCTCTCAATCATCCGTTTGCGAGATGCCTCACACCCTTTTAGGGCTTTTCTCGCAAAATACACTTCTTCTTCAGCACTTAATAAAGGGGAAAAACCAATTTCACCTAAATAGAGCTGAGTTGCATCAAGGTTTTTAACAGTGTCGTCTTTTGAAAAAACCTCTTCGTCACTGTCTATATCTTCCAAAAGTTCTTCGTTTGGACCATCTTCGTCCGCCCCGTCAAACTTATCGTCTAATTCCGGGTTCACTTTACTTTTCTGTTTTGCTGTTTGAGCCATAAGCATCCTCCCAAGCGAATAAGTGATAGTGTTCCATCAATACGTCGATACGCTATTTTTTAGGCAGATACCTTATTGGGTTCACGGATTTACCCCGGTACCTCACTTCAAACCGTAAGGCTACTGAGCTTGCATCCGAACTACCCATTTCGGCAATCTTCTGCCCCACTTTAACCTGCTGCTGCTCTCTTACTAGCAATTTGGAATTGTGGGCGTAGGCACTAAGATAATCATCTGTATGTTTCAGAATTATCAAATTACCATAGCCTCGTAATGCACTCCCTGCATAAACAACAATGCCACTTGCCGCAGCTTTTATCGATGTCCCTGTTTTGTTTGTGATCTGTATTCCCTTGTAGCCATTTTCTTTAATAGAAAAGCGTCTTGTCACTTTACCTACTGCGGGCCAATTCCACCGTACCTTTTTATTCAACAAAGCATTGGTGTCATTGGTTTTTTTATTGGCTTGACTTTGAACATACTCTCGTTGCTTAGGTGGATCAAGCTCTTTTTTTGAGAGTTTGTTATTTAAAGGTTTATTATTTGTATAATTATTGGTTTTTGAAGACGTATTTTTAGCCGTTTTGTTAGATTTTTTAGGATAGGTTAGTAAAATAGTTTGACCAGGGTAAATGGTATAGGGAGGCTGGATTTTGTTGATTTTGGCAACTGTTCTAACATCTTTATTTGCGCTAAATGCAATGGAAAATAAGGTATCACCTTTTTTCACTTTGTAGCGGTTATTTTTAATATGAATTTTTTTTGACACCTTGGTCTTACCTTTAGTAAGACTAACCACAGGTGCTGGTGAATGAACAGAGGAACAGGCTACCAATGAACTACATAGTATACCCACTATAAAAAAGTTCGAATGTTTCACTCACACTCCACAAATTCCATCGTATATTTGTATCAATACAATCAACGTACTTAAGACGAATAATGTATCAGGGTTATAAAAAATTTTCCTTCTTTATTTATATAATCGGTCCAGCCACAAGAGGAACAAACTTCACTGAAGCTATAGGTTGCTGAGTAATTTGGCCATTACGGTGTATAAATAAAGTTAATACCTGCTCTTCCACCCCAATAGGGATTATCATGGCTCCGCCTTCAGCAAGCTGTAACAACAATGATTCAGGGACCGTCGCAGCAGCCGCTGTAACAATAATGCCGTTAAATGGTCCTTTTGATTGCCACCCTTGCCAACCATCGCCATGCTTCATAGACACATTGTATAAATCTAATTGATGTAACCTTCTTTTCGCTTGCCATTGCAAAGCCTTGATTCTTTCAATACTAAACACCTTGTCAAAAAGCTGTGCCAAAATCGCCGTTTGATAACCGGATCCTGTCCCGACTTCAAGAATATTATCTTTAATACCTATTTGGCGTAAAACCTCTGTCATTTTCGCCACAATATATGGCTGAGAAATAGTTTGCCCTTGCCCAATGGGCAGTGCGGTATTCTCATATGATTTATGTTTTAAAACATCATCAATAAACACATGCCTAGGCGTGTTATGCATGACGTTTAGTACTTCTTCATCCTGAATACCTTGTGATCTTAAACTGTTCATCAGTTTATCAGCACTGCGTTGATAATTGTTTAGCAAAGTATTTACTCCTGCGAAGATAACCAAGTTGCTAAACGCTCTAGGCTATCATGAGCTGTCATATCAACGGTTAATGGCGTAATTGCAGCATACCCTTGCTTCACAGCATAAAAATCAGTTCCTTCACCAGCATCGCTCTCAGTACCCAAAGTACCGTACCAATATATATCACGATTCCAAGGATCTTTTTGTTTAGTCATGGTGTCCGCTTTATGACGTGCACCCAACCGCGTCACTTTAATACCTCGGAGCTCAGACAATGGAATATCTGGCACATTTATATTAATTATTTGGTCTTGAGGCAATGGATGACTACCAAGTGCATTGATGATTTTTATTGTGACCGCTGCTGCTGTCTCATAATGTGCCTCTTTTTTAGAGCAAAGAGAAACAGCAATCGCTGGCAACCCCAGATGACGTCCCTCAGCTGCGGCAGCCACGGTACCAGAATAAAGCGTGTCATCTCCAAGATTAGCCCCATTATTAATCCCAGCAACGACCAAATCTGGCGGTGTTTTCGTTAACTGGTTGACCCCTAAATGAACACAATCTGTAGGTGTTCCGTTTACTGAGATAAACCCATTGTCTAATTTAGTTGTACGCAGTGGGTTCATTAATGTGAGAGAATTACTTGCCCCACTACAATTTCTGTCTGGAGCAACTACGGTGACATTTGCTACCTCACTGAGCGCCTTGTACAGCACCTCTATCCCTTTTGCACTAACACCATCATCATTGCTCAGTAAAATATTCACTCTTATTATTCTCCAAAGTCTTGTTTATCTCTCAAACTCACATCTTTGTGCTCAATAAGCTCTCGAAGTACAGAGGTTGCATAACAGCCTTTCGGTAACTCAAAGTTCAACTTTAATGTCGCATCATCAATTGTTTTCACACTAAGAGAATTAGGGATCACTCTTAGACTTCTCCGCTCGTTTTTCAAACCAAGTTCAGCAAGCCCTTCTCGCCAAGAAGTATACTCTTCTAACCAAGACAGTTCCGTCTCAGTCAGGCCTTTTTTGCCTTTTCCAACTAGCGGTGCAGACAGTAGAATATCCCCTTGATTCAGACGCTCAACAATATCATCGTTTAAATCATCTTCAAAAAAAGCATTACTACCCGACAATAAAAATACTTCTCTATGCCAAGTTTTTGCAAGACCATGCTCTATCACTCTACGAGATACAATTTGATTAAAAATATGAGATCTAGCTGCTGAAATCACGATACCTCTGAGCTTTTTATCCCGAATATGTTCGCCACTAAATAATCGCTCTGCCATTGTCAAATTATGACCATCATGGCCAAATCTTTGCTCAGCAAAGTAATTGGGAACACCTTGCCTTACAGCATTAATACGCGCCAGTACATCCAAGTGATTAGTAACATTTCGCAGTGTGATCTCGAATCGATTGCCACGATGACAGCCGGTTTTAAGTTTACGGTTGTGTCGAATTTGATTGATAACAACCAGAGAGTCTGAATTGAGCTGAGAAAAGTCGATATGTTTCTTAATTGGCACAGGTACACTGAACCACTGTGTACACACACCATGGCGGTCTTTTAAACCTGCATAACTCACATCTCTTGGCGCTACGCCAGCAAACTTTGCGATTTGTTTAGCTAAGTAAGCCGTATTCTCGCCTCGTTTGATAATTTGCAGGCAAACGTGCTCTCCTTCCCCTGTAAACTCAATATCGAGTATCTCCTCAACCACAAAGTCTTCTGGGTTGTGCTTAAAGTTACCTTGTGACAAGGGCTTTCCGTAAAGGTAATTCAATGAAGCTATGGCGTCTATCACTTATCTACCCCTTCAAAAGCAATACAACCGCGTGGCTAGAAATGCCTTCTTTTCGGCCTTCAAAGCCTAACTTTTCAGTTGTTGTTGCTTTAACATTGACTTGGTCAAGCTCAACTTGACAATCAGAGGCTAAATTGGTTCTCATTGCATCAATATGCGGTCGCATTTTCGGTGCTTGAGCTACGATGGTGACATCAATATTTCCAACTTTGTAACCCATTTCAAGGACTTGTTCGATGACTCTTCGCAGCAGTATCCTACTGTCAATATTCTCGAACTCGCTATCAGTATCGGGAAAATGTTTGCCAATATCCCCTAACGCAACAGCACCAAGAAGAGCATCGCACAATGCATGAACCGCTACATCCCCATCAGAGTGAGCAATAAACCCATGCTCAAACTCTATTTTTTCGCCACAAATAATTAAAGGCCCCTGACCACCGAACTTGTGCACATCAAAACCATGACCAATTCTAAACATACTAAATACTCTTTTGTTGTTGATCCATTAAGAAACATACCAGTGCGTGATCTTCAGGAGTCGTAATTTTTATATTGTCTGAACGCCCACTAATTAGTCGAACTGGTTGTCCAGCTCTTTCCATTGCAGAGGCTTCATCAGTGATCAACGCACCATCTACTAAGGCACTATCCAGGGCGTTTAATAACGCCGTGTAAGGAAATAGTTGGGGTGTAAGCGCTTGCCAAAGTTGATCTCTTGGAACGGTTTCCTGACTATATATGTCGCCTTTTTTTATCGTATCTTTTACTTTGCTTGCTAGAATTCCACCTTCATCTGCACTGATGCAAGTCGTTATCAATTTTTCTATATCATTAATACATACAAGTGGCCTTGCAGCATCATGAACCAGTACCCACTCAGGTGGGCTGCCCTTCATTGCTTTCAATGCGTTCAATACGGAGTTGGCTCTTTCTTTTCCACCAGATACTCGTGTCACACGATTATCGGGTAACTCTAAATCATCAAAATAAGCGTCATCATCGCTAATCGCGATATAAATATGCTCTATGAGGTCAACCTTAGATAACTTGTCTAATGTATGCTCTAAAATGGTTTGATCACCTATTTTGAGGTATTGCTTCGGGTGATTTAACCCCATTCTAGAGCCAACACCTGCTGCCGGAATGATAGCGGCTAATGATATTACTTTATTCATAGTGTTTCTTTGGTAATACGCGGATAAAAGTTTCATTGGGCTTGATCATACCAAGCTCATGCCTAGCTCTTTCTTCAACACCTTCTAAGCCCAATTTCAGATCTTCGATATCCGCCTTAAGTAATTTATTTCTTTTAAGTAATTCAGTGTTCATTTGTTGGTGGGTATTTACAGTTTCGGTTATCCTGCGATAGTCATGTAACCCATGATGACCAAACCACAATTTGTACTGTATATAGGCGCACAGGCAAAACAACGCTAACTGAAATAAACGCATAAAATATACTCTAATAAATGAATGGTGTAGTCATGTCGCCAACTATGCGAATGTTAACCAGATACTAATTTTCTTTTTGTTACATTGCGCCAGTTAATACTGCTTGCAAGCAACATCTCTCTGAGGCCAAGTACTCTCGGTGTTACTATTTTATGATAATGCCAACGGTGTCCACAACAGGCAGCTGTCATTAAAGCTTTGGTAGGTCTTAATAAACTAAGATCCGAGCTGTGCACTCCTTGCCCATCAAGTGTAAACCACCCAAACTGATTACAATGAATTTGTGACTGATTTACCTGATCTATCATATCGATACACAGGCTAGTCTCATGAGCTTGTGTCACAACAACAGGCACAACCAAACCCACTTCAGCTTTATTCTCATAATACAAATGTATTTTATCAAGCCCTTGAGATGGTATTTTTTTTTGCGTGGCTACCCAACAACCATTGTGACTATCTAATTGAAGAGGCACATCTCCCAGCACAATATGCGTTGCAGCTCGCTCAATATAGTAAGGCAGACTCGCCAACTTTTTTTTGAGCCTACCGTGATCTAATTCATTGGCTAGGCGGCTAATTTCTCGCGTATAAAATACATTAACAAGCTCGGCGAAGACAAGTCTTGAAGCCTCATCTTGCCAGATCGTCCCTTGTTGTTTATCAGTATTGCGCGCTTCCAAAGGCCCTCCTATTGAGGATTTTATATCATGGCGTCACATCGAAATACAGCCTATCACTTAAAATAGCAAAGCAGCGTGTTTATTTAGGGCGCTTACCGAGTTTCGCCTCTCCTGACTCCAAAAACTGAACGGCACCGTCACGTTTCTTACCGAGTAGTAGACTCCCGTCGACTAAAAACATGAAGTTTTGCCAACAACGTTTAAACACGCCAAACTGAGTTTCTATCACATGGTTTCGTGACAAGCAAAAGTAAACAGTGGTGTTGTCTTCCCACCCTAAATACTCAGAAATCTCAGCTGGAAGTGTCGCTTCGCCTTCTTCCCATTTTCCTTCCCAGTCAACAACCTCCTCCCAATTATCCTCCTTACCGGCCCAGTCTGTCGGCGTAAAGAAGTCAGGGTGATCTTGCTCTCGGCTCACCATTGTGCTCCAAAGTACTGCAGCACGCTGTGCTGACATAGGCTTAATTTGTGCCAAATCTGCTTCCTCTATAGGAAGATCTTTGTGTCTAAACACCCATGCTTTCTTGAAATCGCCAAGCGCAATATAATTCATACTTATAAACCTTATCTCAAACTCAACGAGCTAACTACTCGTTCATAATATCTAATTATACCCAGTCAAAGGAGCTATCAACAATGCCTGAAGAATTTAAAATAGGTATCTACCGCCACTATAAAGGTAAAGATTATAAAGTAATATGTGTTGCCACTCATAGTGAATCCCAAGAACAGCTTGTGGTTTACCAAACGCTATATGGTGATTTTGACCACTGGGTAAGGCCTCTTAGCATGTTTACTGAAAGTGTACAGGTCAATGGTACCGTGGTGCCTAGGTTTAAATACATTGCTAAAGAATGAAGTTTGATAGCTTTGCACTAACTGTGGCACACTGACCTTATTATCTCATCAGACCACAATAATTATGTTCACAGGTACGAATACATATATTGCTACTTCCGCTCTACAACAGGCGGTTAACGCCGCCATCGTTTTAGAAAAGCCATTACTAATAAAAGGAGAGCCAGGTACAGGAAAAACGCTATTGGCCCAAGAACTTGCAAACAGCTTGGATACAGAACTAATACAGTGGCACATTAAATCTACAACTAAGGCTCAACAAGGTTTATATGAATACGATGCGGTCTCTCGATTGAGAGATAGCCAGCTCGGTGACTCTCGGGTTAATGATGTTAATAACTACATTGTTAAAGGGAAGCTTTGGCAGGCGTTTGAAGCTGCAAAAAGGCCCGTTTTATTGATTGATGAAATTGATAAAGCCGACATTGAGTTTCCAAATGATTTACTGCTTGAATTAGATAAAATGGAGTTTCATGTTTATGAAACTCAACAACAAGTCAAAGCCCAAATTCGTCCTATTGTCATAATTACATCTAATAACGAGAAAGAGCTATAGTTGGTGAAAATTTATGACAGTCATAGTTGGGAGTTGTTGAAAATGTAAAATAATGACATAAAATGAGATTGAATTTACAAAGTGGATATTCTGTCTCATGGAACAAAATAGTGACTATGAAATAAAAGTAATTAAGGTTCTAGCAGCCCCTAAGTTAACTAGTGTAGTTAATCTTGAAACTGGAGAGGTTGAATTAGGAACTAAAGAAAGCACAGCAGAAAGAAAAAAGTTAGCCATCATTGTTCAATCAGATGGAATACCACTTGAACCACATAACCAATATTTACATACGAAATTGAAAGACGGAGCTAAGGATACGTCTTCCGAGGCACATGCCTTATTGTCATTCCAGCGCTTTCTTGTAAGTATCGGTGAGAGCTATCAATCTTTAACCGACGATCCTGAAGAGGGTGTGGTATGGAAATATGCTGATTACTTAATTGATAGTACAAAGGTTATTTGTCCGTCATCGGGCGATGTATTAAAGAACCCACACGGCTATTCATCATCAACGACTATCAACTACATCACTGTAGTTATTAATTTTTATAAGTGGCTACATAGTAACGGTCTCTTTTTTATTACCAAAGACAAAAAACCGTTTGAGTTTAAAGAGATCACCAAACGTATGTCTAAAGGGGTGAATCAGCATGAGTTACTCGGACACATTAACAGCAAAAATCGAGTCCTTCACGTCCAGACGACGGACGTAAAACAACGATTTCCAAAGGTTCAAAGTCGCCAGCAGCATGAATTATTGAAACCAATGACCCAAGAGCATAAAGATATATTCCTTGCTCACATTAAATCTATGCCGCATACCTATTCTAATACGACTCAAAGTTTAATGTTACGTCTTACCATTGAAACAGGGTTGCGTATAGATGAATTAGTCACCTTTCCAGCACTCGGAATACATCACCCGACAAGTGATGCTGAATCAATTCCATTTAGCATAGGGCCTTACAACGGGTGCAATACTAAATTTAAAAAAGTCCGTAATATAAAAATCCCATATAGCTTGATGCTTGAACTTGACGAATACCTTCATAGTGAAGGTAGGAAAAACATGCTTAAAAAACGGATTGTTAACCTACAAAAACAGCACGAAAAGGAAGTTGAAGCTCAAAAGGTAATACACATCATGAACGGTGGTGAAGAGGATGCTTTTAAAAGCATTGAATTTGATGAAAGTAAACATCAAGAAGTGCAAAACTTGTTCGTCAGTTCAAACGGGCTTCCTTTTAATAAAAACACGTTACAAAGTAAGTTCAGTGATATTCGCACTTCAATACAAGAGAGCTATCCAGATTGGTACTATCGACCACATGACTTACGCTCAACATTTGCTACTCACTGGCTTAGAGATGAGGCTGATCGAAGAATAACTGTATTTGATATTTTAATTAGCGAATTAGCCGATCTGATGGGGCATGAGTCAACGCACACTACACAAAAATACATTAATTTCATGAACGATCTTGCTGCCAAAATGGAGTATGCAAGAAGAAAGAATCGTGCGACCCAAGAAGCAATGAATAAAAACAAAATCAACGGATGATACAGATGCCAGAACTTCGTAAAAGCCCATTAAGTGCTGACATTTTAAAAGAGAATCCGATAAAACCTAGAATACGTAATGTAGTTGACCTCAACCTGCTAGCGCAAGAAGCAACTCTTGCTGACAAGCGTACCGTTCGCTTTGACTTTAATCCATTGTTAAACGGTTGTGATAAGCGAAAAGCTCTTGTTTATAAAATTGCCAATGTATTGAGCAAGAAGCTGAAGGATAATAAATCTGTTGATACAGAATATACGTCGTACACAATCTTCCTCCAGTATTGCCGTTATTGTGAAGCTATAGACGTAGATCCCTTTTCAGAACAAGGGTTCCTAAAATATTGCGGAAAAAGTGGTGAGTTGCAGCGACGCATCAAACTAGCAAATAAACCTCTTCCTTACGTATACCTATATCCGCACGGAACTGAACTAGGTTTATCAGAACGTGCCGCCAGTGCTGCGCGAGGATATGTTGTAACCAACCTTAAACGCTCAGAAATGTTTTCTGAACTTTGGTTGCGCGATACTCCAATTTTGAAATCCAAAAGCAAACCCACTCCAGCATACTCTCAAAATGAATACTCTGTATTGCTGCGGCGTTTAAATTTCATCTTCTTTTCGGCCACCAGTCAACTGATTGCCTCAAAAGAAAAAGAGGAACCCTTAGAGTCTCTAGAAGCGGTTTTTGACGAGTTGAATGATGGTTCCATACAAACAATAACACTTAAAAACACCGCACCCAAAACTGGTAATGTTGACATTACATCTCCTTTTAATCTAGCGATGCTTTACGGCTATTACTTGTTTTGTCACTACACAAACCTAAATCAAACTTCGATATTAAACGTTTGCCATCCTATTGTTGAAAACGAACATAAACAAGCTCATCGCACCACGCAATACGTTAGCATTAATGCGTGGAAAGGTAGAGCGAAAAAGGTCGTGCAGGGCACATTTGTGGAATCGGAAGAACCGGATGAAGGAGAAGAATTGCCGCTCGAAGTCGATAAGCGCGATGGGCTAACATTCATAAATGCACTCGCAAAGTTATCACGTCTGTATAATCCTACCCCGAACAACAACCATTCACCGTTATTTTACCTATTAACCAAAGATGGAAAACCTACGCTGATAACATCGCTGAGCCTCCTCAGAGCCGCAGAGTTGCTCGCATGTTATGCTGATAGTCGTATTCATCATGCACCTTATTTAATAGAAAGGTTTTACGAGGTTATTGACAATAAGACCATCACTAAAGTAACAAAGTCTAAAGCTAATGTTGGGCTTGCTGTTCATAAAGAAACCAGCATTATTAAACCTAAGGCAGCAAAGCTATGGGCTGTAGCATTAGCATATGGATCTCTACGAGCTTTAACTGACATACCTCTTAAAAACATATACATGCCTCTTAATTACTCAGCTGTGGATAAAGAAGGTAAAGTCCTCGTTTCCTTTAACTATAGTGACGGTACGTCAGGGAAATTTAGGGTTGAATCTCGATATGTGGCTTTTTTAAAGAAATTGGAAGAATTTTCCAATCGATATAATTCAAGCAAAAGAAGCAAGTATCATCCAAACGGCAAGCTAACCCCATATTTAATACCTTTGGGGCAAAAATATGGCACATATCAATGGGATACATTGGAGTATCCCATTGCTGATTACTTAACAAAGGTTGGTATTTATTCCGGTGAATACCTTTTAAATGTAACAGCAAAACGAATACGAGCTACCGCATCAAATAATAATTTTGATCCTGATGACGGTGGGTTATCTGTTGCAACCTCGTTACTTCAAAACCAACTCGGTACTTTAGAAGACCATTACCTAGCAGGTGACATTACACAGAACCAAGTTATTGCCAGTCAAGCCATTGATATATTGCATGAATATGCCCATAACGACTCAATTGAAGAAGCTAAGGCCAAAGTTAAAGAAAGTCGAAGTATAGAAGTGTTGGAGTATGATGCTTGGTTAGAGTTACGAATGCCAACAAATCCAAATGGTATGTTGTGTAATGGAGATCCCACTGGTGAGGCAAAAAGCGAGCATCGAGCATCCAAAAGGCGAGCCAAGGGCATGGTCGATGAAAATATAGAGCTTAGATGTTACCAATACGATAAATGCATTAACTGTCAGAGTGCAAAGCTTGTCAATGATGTCACAAACGCCTACAAACTTTTGTCTTTCATCGAGTTGCTGGAAGACTCAATTGACTTAATGCCTGAACGAGAAGAAGAATTTTCCAAGCAAGCCAATGAATTAATGGAACTAGCCGAACAAAATTTATCAAAAGACGTGTTGGAACAAGCGGAAGACAAACTTGTAACTGAGGGGCGTTACCTGCTCCATAATGAAGACTTCTTATATTCGATGGCGGGAGTAAATTACAATGCTTAAACTAAACGATTCAACATTGCAGATACAACCAAGCCCGACGAATCAAAAAGGGGAAGATGTTAATTACTATCGAGATACATTACTTCCAATGATGCGCGAGGGGAAATGGGAAGAAATACAGCAATATAACGTCATTCAATTACCCCAAAAGTGTATTAAATTTAGCTCTGACAAATGGGATTTACGTTTATTGGATAAAGAAAATCCAACCGTTCTATTGTTTACATTCAATGGTAAAGTGCTTCCCAATCGTCTACGTAACGAAGTAAAAGCTGTAGTCCTAGCAAAGATGTTTACTGGCCGAAAAACGATTACATTAGGCTCTATAAGGGCATGGTTAGATTACTTAAAAGCTTTAATGATAGAAATGCCCAAACTCGGCCTAGAGAGCTTCTCGCAACTCACGGACGAAAAACTAAAGGATATTGTTGAGTTAAACCCTAATGCCTTTAACAGCCCAAGTAAAGCATGTGCTGTTAATGCTTTAATAGAGTATTATGAAGCACTCCCATTTCATATTCATTTTTCACATCAAACAACTAAAAAGCTTGGGGTTGAATCGAAAAAGCAAGAACAGCATTTAGCTATTCCCCCTCGGATATACACGGCATTATTGACACATTTTTCTAAAGAAGTGAATGATCTTATGCCTCATCTAGAGCAGATCCAAAATGAGATAAGTCGAATGTTCGACATCAAAGCAAAATTCAAATCTTATCTTTTACAGCAGTTTAGATGTGGCAATATACTCAATCCATTTAACGACAAGGCAACACTCGATAAGATTAAGGCAAAGTTCGAACAGGAGGAGTGTTGTTTAATTGACGACTTAGAGGAAGAAAAGCACTCACCTGGTCGTTGGATGCAAATCATTGATGAGATGAAACCAAACCTACACTCTTTTTCATCTTATCCTAAAAATGCAACTTGGTCTTACGAGCCATTTCAGGTAGGTGAACGACGATTCAACACTATAGGTGGTTTTAAAAAGTTTTTAAATGAATCTGACACAAAGTCAAAAGCCTTATGTCTCTTATTAAGCGGGATGCGTATTGACGAATTGAATTCAATGCACCCTATATATGGGGCACAAAGCTATACTTATAATGGTCAAACTATTTTCTTGTTTACAACACGTCAATCAAAAATAACACAAGGACAGCAAACAGAAGAAGATATCTTTGTGACAAATCAAACTGGTCACAATGCATTTCGTTTGTTAACAACCATTCATCACCCTTATCTTAATCAAATTTGTGATGACGACAAAGTGAGTTATTTTGCGTCGATTCGAACAGACTCGTACCTCAAAACTGTGGCAAAAAGTCAATGGGCCAAGTCACTAAGCAGAAAGGTTAATAAGTGGATTGAAGATAATGTGGGGAATTTGATATCCACTGAGGATGAGAGCTTTCTACGAATTTCCAATCCATCAAACACAGGTATAGAAGCGGGTGCAACGTTTAAATTTACAAACCATCAAACTCGCCGCTCGTTTGCGTTCTACATGATTGGTTTAGAGTTAATGGCTTATCCACAACTTAAGAAACAGCTGTCACATTTGAGTTCAGCAATGACTAGACATTATGCGAATAATGCGTCGTACTGGGGGGCATTGCGCACTGAAATTCAACAAGAAAGAGTTTATCAAAAGTCTCAACTCTTAACTAATGTATACGAGCGATTGGCTAAAGGTGGAAATATTGCTGGCGGAAAAGGTAAAACACTTAAGAAACTTGCAGGAAGTAAAAACTACTTTGAAAGTGGACATGGCGATAGGAGACTTAATCCAGACTATTGGGCGAAATTGATAAAGGATGGAAAAGAACATATCCATGCTATCGCTCCGGGAATGTATTGTACTAACGCTCAGTGTGATATGCGTATCAATGTCGCTATGGACGAGTGCGTAGATTGCGAGTTTGATTTTATTATGGATGGCTTATATGCCGAAGGTAAACGCCTTGCCGCACACAGAAACTTAGCGGTTTTAGATGAAATGAACGACTTAAACCACAATGTTGCATAGCAATTGGTTGTTGTTATAAAAAGCTGTGAGAAAATCTTGAGCGATTTAGATATACCGTTCACACCAATCGAATTACCAGAGAGTATTACTAATATGCTTATTAATACTGTTCCAGCTTGACGGAGGCTCTATGTCATTGCGAGAAATTAAGAAACAAAAAACAGCTGACCAATTAATGGAAGCTATTAAGCGAATTGTAGACAATCAGCCAACTTGTAAAGATCTAAAAAATAAAATTGCTGCGGGTAAGCAACTAAAGCTTAACCCGACTAACGTCGAAAAAGAAGCTGGGTTAAGTTACAACTCGACTAAGAGTCATAAGCCCGTGCTTGATGAAATAGACAGAATAAACTCTCTGAAAGTTAATGAGGCTGGTAATAATGCGCGAAAAATTGCTAATCAAAAGATTCAGCGAGCGAAAAAGAGCAAAGAAATTAATAGTCTTAAGGATGAGATTAAGAGTAAGAATGATGAAATAGAGATGTTAAAGCGTGTTAACTTGAACTTACATTCGCATTGCCGTGAGCTAACTACTGCCCTCTACCAAAAAATTCCTCAAGAAGAGCGAGAAGCCTTATTTGATAAACTTTTGGGTGACAGTAATGACAGTAATATTATTCCATTTAAAGATTAGCAGCTTTTGAGTGTGATGATTCTGAGGATATGGCTATAACCCATTCAAAGTTCAAGAAAAGCAGGGTGCACCTTTTATTGAGCTAAAATAGCCAGTCATACAAGTAAATATTGCGTGTCTAGTTATTCTGATAACCGCAGGTAAAAAACTCAGCTACTCATAAAATTTAGGACTAAACGAAGACTGTTCAAAATTTTGAATCAACTTTTCATAGCCTAGTCAAGGGGCCTACTTCTCTACCTTTCAAAGTGTTAAGCCGACACTATTTTATAGTCATATAAAAAGTATAGGGCACTTTTCTAAGCTAGTAGATGTAATTACTAATACTCAATACAGAGAAACTATATCACCACCAAATACGGTTAGGATCTTTGACTGAACTATATCCTGACTCAATATGGTTATTTTATAAGTGAACACACGTTTAGATCAGGCAATTAGCAGGGTATGGCTTATTAAAAGTTATTATTTATCGAGGCTCCATAACTAAACAATTAACAGGTCGCTCTCTTTTGTTATATTTATCCCTAACATCATAGACGAAATAACCATAGTCTTTTTTGTCATCATAATAAAGCGCCATACCTTTAGCTGCCATCGCAAACAAATCTTTATTTTCTTCATCAATTAAAGCAGATGTTTTAAAGTTTCTTACGTGCAGATTTCCCCTCTTAATCCTGTATTCGAACCCATTCCAAAGTTTTGTCTCGATTCGATTAACGACACCCTTTTCAAAGTCCGCATCCACAAACACAGTGCCTTTTTCTTCTGTATAGTGGCATACGTACTGTTTAGCATTTGCTAAGCCAGAAAACAAAGTTATAGATATCATTAAAGCTAGTAGTTTCATATATACGACAGTCCCTTTTTATTATTGTTAATATGGCGCGATTATAAGTTTTTGATATTAATATAACTATACGGTTGATAAAATTTATTTGGTTAGTGTCAGTTGTTAACGCTATTATTTAAGTCGTAACCTTTTTACTCATTCAAATACAACTCCGCCATATCATCCAACTTAGCCTTAACCTCTTTCCAATGCGGCATTACTTGCGTTAATAAACGCCAGAATTTGTCACTATGATTGTGCTCAGCAATATGACAAAGCTCGTGCAGAATCACGTAATCTATACACTCTTTTGGGGCTTTAACTAAGTGAGGGTTGAGCATCAAGTTACCCTTAGTTGAGCAGCTTCCCCATTGTTTAGTCATCGCCATTATTCGAAATCGCGGTAAGCCCATTACCCATGATGCTTTAGGCAGCATAGCTTGTAGTCGTTCATGAAAAATAGCTTCAGCTTTTCGTGCATACCAACGGTCTAAAAGTGCCTTAATTTTAACCACCCGATCATCACAATCTTTTTTCAGAGTAACGGTTAATTTACCTCGATGAAGCTTAACATTTGGCACTTGCTCAACATCGAAAACTACTTTTAAAACGTAACGCCTGCCCAAATAGAACTGAGTTTCGCCACTTATGTATTTTCTTGGCATCACATATTCATTCTGGGAAGCAAATTCAGTTATGCTTTCCCAGATCCATCTAGCACGTTTAAGCATTGCATCCTTGATGGACTCATCGGATGCATCAAACGGAACAGTTGCGACGACTCTTTGGTCAGGATGAACTTTTATAACGACTTTACGAGCGTGCGTTCTACCATGCTGTGATTTAGCATTTTCAGCCTTGCGAATGATGTCATAATGGATTGTTTCCGCTCCATAGCTGAAGCAGCCTCTTTCTGCTGTTGTCTTTTGAATTTCCGCAGCGATTGATTGACTTATCACTGTTTGGCTAACCTCTTGCCAAACCGAGGCGTGTAATTTTCAACACCTCCTCGATAAGCTGCTGCGCTTTATCAATACCTAAGTCAGCAAATAGCATTGGCAGTAATTTCATACTGATTGCGTTTTCAATTTCAGCAGGGTTAATGGAAAATTCAGCAACAGCCGTTGTAACAACTTGATCAATACTGAATGCCAGCTCAACAAGCTTCTCATTATCCAAGCCTTGCTCCACAAGATATGTATCTTCGAATAAAAATTTAAACAAGCCATAGTATGCTTGTGCAAGTTTATTAAGCTTACCTTTGTCATCATGAAATACAGATGGGGTATCCGCTACTTTGCGCTCTTTGACTTCTTGCTCAAAATCAGCAAACAAAATGTACTGTTTAACTGGCGCATCGAACATAGCCTTGGCATCTTCAATAGCTTTTTTAAGAAGTTTAGAAAAGTATTCTTGCGCGTATGGATCGTCAGCGAGATCTTGCTCGATCATCTTTGTTATTCGACCAGTGATCTTATCCGTTTGGTTTCTGGCCTCGTCATCTGACATATCCACAGGTTTAACATTTTTGCCAAGGTTGCCAACAAGGTAAGCACCATCGGGTTCTTTTACTTCAACACCCGCAATATGCTTATCTAGCAGGCTTTTTATATCTTCAGCGTACTGGTCATAATCGATTGTTTCATTAGCATCTTCACGTACTTGTTTTCGCAAGCCTACAAACATTTTTAGATCTTGTTTATACAGATCGCGTTTGCTATCAAATGATTTATCATCAAAGTAACTTGCCGACTGCAACGCTACCTTCATACAGTTTGAGAATGAAGTCAGTGCAGCGTAGAAGTCATCACGTTGTTTCAAATTGGTATCAACTAATTCGCCACTAATATCTTGTACTTTAGGTGCTAATGCTTGTCTTAATGCTGGGCCATCTTGCTTGTTTTTTACTTCTGAAAATATTGCCCATAAATCAGCATGTAGACCTGGTAACTTCTTGTACTCGGTGTCCATGCGATTATATAAGCCTTTGAGGTCTTCAATATCAAAACCTGCTTGGGTTCTTTCAGCTAAATCTTGATACTTCTCTATCGTCGTATCTAGCTCTTTTAAAATACCGCGATAATCAATTAAGTAGCCAAACTGCTTTTTACTATGCAAGCGGTTTACACGAGCAATCGCTTGAATCAAGTTATGCTCTTTAAGCGGTTTATCTATGTATAACACGGTATTTTTAGGTTCATCGAAGCCTGTAAGGAGCTTATCAACTACTATCATTAAGTCAGGGCCATCTTCTCTACCGTAATCTTCAATAATGGCTTTGGTATAAGATTTTTCATCCTCTTTACCAACATTAGCTTTCCACCAATTCTGAACAACATCTTTGCTTTCTTGATCGACTGCCTCATGGCCTTCACGTGTATCAGGCGGCGACATTGCAACAACCGAAGTTACTTTACCAATATCATCCAAAATCTTCTTATATCGAATCGCGGAGGCTTTAGAGTCACAAGCCAACTGCCCCTTCAATCCTTGTTGCTTAAAGTTCTGAAAATGGTCTGATATATCATGGGCGATCAATTCAATACGACCTTCGGTTTGATAAATCTGTCCCTTTTGAGCGAATTTCTTTTTAAGATCTGTTCGTTGTTTATCTGTAAGGGCACTAGTCATGCGCTCGAACCAAGCATCAATAGCTTTGTCATTAATGTTCAATTCTGGAATTCTTTCTTCGTACAACAACGGTGTGACTGTTTTGTCTTCAACTGCCTGCTGCATAGTGTAAGAGTGAATAATCTTGCCAAACTTATTCTCTGTCTTGTCGTCTTTTAATAACGGTGTGCCAGTAAAAGCGACCAATGCAGCCTTTGGTAGCGCTTGTCGCATACGTACATTGTTTTCACCGTTTTGACTGCGGTGTCCTTCATCAACTAGAACGATAATGTTGGGACTGTCGTTATAGCAGTCTTTATGCTTAATGGCTGAGCCAAACTTGTTGATGATTGAGAAAATAACGCGCTCGTTTCCTTTACCTATCTGCTGCGCCAACCGTTTGCCTGACGTTGCCATTGCGTCTTTTTGATCTCGATCCGTAAGTGCTCCTCCAGAAGCAAAAGTTCGACTTAACTGATCTTCTAGATCAACACGGTCAGTAACAATAATTACTCGGCATTTGGCTAAATCCTGTAACCAAATTAGGGCTTTTGACAAAAACACCATAGTGAATGACTTACCACTGCCTGTGGTATGCCAAATTACACCACCTTCACGTGCACCAGTATCGTCATAATTACTGATCCTTTCTATCAGGGCTTTAATTCCGAATACTTGTTGATAACGAGCGACAATTTTTCCCGCTTTCTTATCGAATAAAGTAAATAGACGAACCATTTCTAAAAGCCTGTCAGGTCTTAATAAGCTAATGACAAGCCTATCTTGATCAGTAACGGCTAGTTCTCCAGAGGCCAATAGTGTCAGGTACTCATCTTTCTCAGCAAGGTTGCGGTGAGCAAATAGTTTGTCTATCTTGCCTTTTTCAAGCTCGTTATTTTTTAGCCGTACAAACTCAGCTTCAATGATTTCTTCTTCTTTCCATTTAGCCCAGAACTTATCTATGGTTCCACATGTGCCGTAAAGACCTTCATGACCATTGATAGAGAGAAGTAGCTGGCTATAAGCATAAAGGTGTGGAACTTCTTGTTGACCTTGATTGCGAATATGCTGAGATATCGCTTCAGAGCAGGTAGATTTACCTTCATGTTTTGAATCAGGCCGTTTGGCTTCAATAATTACCAGTGGTAAGCCGTTAACAAAGCAAACTATATCAGGTCTTCTGTTACCCGTACCTTCCGCATTTTGAACTGTCATTTCTTCAGTGAAATGGAAATAGTTTCTCTCTAGATTTTGCCAATCAATAAGCTGAATTGTGGGCGAGGTTTTCTTTCCATCAACAAACTCTGTCACGCCAACACCATAGAGCATTGCCTCATAAAGCTTCTCATTGGCGCTTTTTAGCCCCTCATTCATTGCGGGGCTAAGCTGGTGAATGATTTTATCTATAGCAGCTTCAGAGAGCTTTTGAGGCTTTCCTGCGTACATGTATATTTGCGTCGATAAAAACTCCCTCATAACAGGTATTAACATAACCTGTGATGTAGTTTTCCCTTCAGATGCAACCTTATTTCCACGAAGCTGTTCACACTCACTTGGTGAGACAAACTCGTAGCCTAGTTTTGCCAGCAAGGTCATGGCAGGTATTTTTGAGCTGAACTCTTCTTTGAAATTAGCCATAAAAATTATTTTCCTAAAGAAAGTATTTCCGTGGTGGCTTCAATGATTTTATAGCCTTCAAGATAACTTATGCTTGAATCAAAGTATTGGTTTATTAGCTCGTTCCAACCTTTAAGACTTTCTTCATTCAATACAAACTTTTCTTTATCATGAAATGAATCATACAAAACAAATAGGACAACCATAAGCTGTTCACTTTTTAGTATCTTTCCATCGAATAAAGGGTCTATCTTCCTAACTCCAATAAATTCTGAAAACTCTATAATTGAAGCTTCTCTCCGCCTTATCTTGTCTAATAAGTTAGGATTAAAACAAAACATCATCAGGCTTGTTATTTTAAATAACTGATTACCTTTAAGGTCATCATTAAAAAAGTTAGGAGAAATGTGATTAGCAACACATAAATATCTATAAAAAGTTTCGATTTCTCTTAACGATAACTTTTGTTGAATTATGAAACTTTTTATTACTAGATACTCTAATGACTCATCTTCAGCCCGTTCGTCAGGAACCTGCTTTCCTGATTTAACAAGTTGTTGAAAGTGTTCCAGTGCAGCTAATTGCGGTTGTTTAGGAATAGACTCTGAAATTGGTGAAAGTTCAAAACGGAATTTAATAAACTTATCTAAATATCTTTGGGCATCGACGGCAGCTCCGTAACAATGATTTACGGATGCTTTTAGCTGTTGAGTGTTCGTCACTAATACAAACTGTACGCCATTCACGTCAAATGTATGCTTGATTATTTCGAGCATATCCACAGCAAAGTTTGGTCTACATCGATCTAATTCATCTACGAACAATACAATTGGTTTTTCGGCTGCTATTTCTGCCATTGCTTCTTGCAGTGCTTTTAGATTCTTCTCTGCTTCTACATGGTCTTTTAGAATAGATTCAACCGTCGCATCAATTGTTTTGTCAGCAGCCTGTTGAATCTGCTTATCAAAATCATCCACAACATCTGCTGCGTCTTGTCTAAGGAGATGTGACACGCCAGCTTTAGCAATTGTCTTCAAACCATACCTAACGGCAGGAAGTGCTTTCTTGACGAAACTTTGTTTACTTTCATCTTCAGGTAAAACTTTGATTACCTCTGCAAGTACCGTCATCAAAGGCTCATTGGCATGGTCGGCTTTAAATGCGTCAATATAGATTAAGTGATGAGACTCTTGTTCATTCATTAAATTAATAAGTTTGTGACAAAACTCGGATTTTCCGGTGCCCCAACTACCGTCTATTACCATAGGTGAAATATCAATTTCAGCCTGTAGTAGAGAGATTGCTTTTTCAGCAATACTCTTCCGTTTGAATTCGTCCCTCTCGTTGAACGTTAATGCTGTGATATCCATATTTTCCTTATTTTTATTTTATGTTTTTAATAAGCTAAACCATTAAATTTGAGCATCTGCTACTTCAATAGTACGACCTTGATGATCATGCAACGTCATGCCTTTGTCTGTTTTCCAATCTACCCAGCCATTTGATGTAGCCAGGAGCAAAAACATAGATGCACCACTTGGCGTTTGGAAAAGGTAATCTCTCTGGAAAACAAAGCGATCACCATCTTTAACTATTACACCTTTGTTAAGTAACTCATCTCGTTTATCATAAAAGCGTTGTTCGGTTTTCCTCTTGGTAACCATTGGCGCAGAAGAGCCTTTTAAAACAACCATACCTTCGTTGGTATAAATTCCTTTGGCATCAGATCCAGCTCGATTACAGAAGAATACTTGCTCTGTTTCAGATGAGACCTGTTCCGTAAGAGGCTCAAAAATAGGGTATCCCAGAGTTGCCAATAGCAAGCCTCCCACTTCATGTATTTCATCACAGTCTGCTTTGAGTGGAATAGGAGTATGAGGTTTTTGCCCGTTATTACCATTTAATAACTCAAAGCGTTGGCAAGCCTTGGCTTTTTCAATAGAAAGTGATTCTAAATACAACACGTGAGTTTGAGTTAAGTTATTTGTAAGTGAAATCAATACTAGGGCGCGTTCCCAATCCTTTTTGCCATCTTTATGATGCTGCATTAGACGAGAACCAACTTCACCAGATTGACCTATATACAACTCATCTTTACTATCGCCAGATATTAAGAAGTACAAGCCTACTTGCTTTGACTCGTCCATTTTTAGGAAGTCAGCAATATCGCTACGCGGTACTTCTATTAAGCGAATAATAGAAGTTGTTTGTTCAGCTATGCGAATACCCGATGGGTCACCAGTAGGCAAAAATATTTGAATGGTGCGAGGTCTTTTAGAATTCATTATGCAGCCTCCGAAGAATCAACTTTTACTCTACGCTTACCTGTCAACAACTGCTGCATTAGCGCTTTTTTCTCTTGTTTTAAGTCGGCAAGTTGTTGCTCTAGCAGTTCAATTTCTTTATCCGCAATCGTTAACACTTTGGCAATTTTTTGTTGCTCTGCAATTGTTGGTAATCGTATGGGCATTTTCTGAAACATCGGTAACCTCAGTGATTTAACTGTGCTACCAACTGCTTGAGATAGAAAATAGTGACGATAATACCCAATGTAATAGAATAGGTATTTACCAACGGATTCTGAAAAATCCATAATCGCGTAGGTTCTCTGATGAAGATCGAATTTTCCCTTAAAATGCTTAGGTACAAAGTCTTGGCCTTCGCCTGGAACAATTACAGCTTCAGAATCAAATAGATATCGACTACTTGTTCGAATATCCTCTGAGCGATCAAAAAAAGTAAACTCTCCATCTAGAGAAGAATCCTCTCGATTGGAACTGCCTGTCGTTATAAAGCTTATGTCCCCAAGCTTCACTTCTTCCCACTCTCCATCAAATTGCTTGCCTGAATCATCAAGTAGACGCTTTTTGCCTGTGAGCAGTTGTTGCATTAGCGCTTTTTTCTGTTGCTTGCTGTTATCAATCAGACGCTCAGTGGTGCTAATCGCTTTATCCCAAGTGGACAGAATTTTGGCAATTTTATGTTGTTCTTGAATTGGGGGGACATCTATTGGAATAGACCTAATTGTTGGTAAATTTAATCCAGCTTTTGCCCCTGAGTCATTAAGCCTATTTATTTTGTGGTTCATTGTCTTTGACGACAACAAGTAAGCGATATATTTACTATTTGCTTGACTCTGATCCAAACGAATTAATGCAGTATGTTGATTAATATATGATTCACCCAACCCTTCATGAACCCAGCCTATTTTTCCAAGTTCGGCTGTGATCGACATTAGAATATCACCAGCTTTAAGTGATGTTCTTTTTCCGTCAGATGAGTCGCTTTGAATATCTACAAATTTCAAGTCAGAAAGATCTAAATAGATGTTCTCTCTTTGAAGATTTGTCATTCTTATAAATTTGCTTCCTTGCTCAGCGTAATACTTTGCCCAATCTCGCGAACCGCTAGTGACAGTTTCGCAAAGCTTATCAAGGCGGATATGTTTCCATCCACTAGGCACCATAATCCAACTCCTTTAAGTAGCCTTCCATTTCAATTTCAAGCGCTTTCAACTCATTCTGCAATTGCAAACGCTCAGTCCGAACTGCGACTAAATCAATCTCAGCTTCTTCTTCAAACGTATCTACATAACGTGGAATATTGAGATTAAAATCGTTTTCTTTAATCTCTTCTAAAGTCGCTAAATAGGCATACTTATCAACCGTCTCACGGGATTTATAGCTATCGATGATTTTTTGAATATTATTGGTCGTTAACTGGTTTTGATTTTTACCTGGTTTGAATTCACGGCTACCATCAATAAACAAAACCTTGTCGTCAGCTTTGTGCTTTTTGAAGATTAGGATTGCAGCAGGAATACCTGTGCCGAAGAACAACTTTTCAGGTAATCCGATGACGGCATCTAATAGGTTTTCTTCAATGAGCTGTGTACGTATTTTACCTTCGGCTGACCCTCTGAATAAAACCCCATGAGGAACAACAACTCCCATTCGACCAGACTCAGGCTTAAGCGTTTCAACCATATGGCTGATAAACGCATAGTCACCTTTAGTTTTGGGTGGAACACCTCGGCGGAAGCGACCAAACTCGTCATTAGCGGCACCTTCAAAGCCCCATTTGTCTAACGAGAATGGTGGATTTGCGGTAACCACATCAAAGTGTAATAACCCCGTACCTTCTTTATCAAGCAGCATAGGGTGGCGAATTGTGTCCCCCCACTCAATACGGTGGTTGTCTTCACCGTGAAGAAACATATTCATCTTGGCAAGCGCCCAAGTAGAACCTATCGCCTCTTGTCCAAATAGTGCGTACTTTTTCGAACCATTAAAATTGTCTCTGATCATTCGTCCACACTTCATTAAAAGCGATCCTGATCCACATGCAGGATCACAAATTTGATCACCTTCTTGCGGATCAAGTATTGCCGCTAACAGATCCGAAACTTCTGGCGGAGTATAGAATTCACCAGCCGACTTACCGCTACCCGCTGCAAAGTGTTTGATTAGGTATTCGTAAGCATTGCCGATAATATCAAGTGAACCTACACGGCTTGGGCGCAGGTCTAATACTTCTTTACCAAAGTCTTCTAGTAAATGACGGAGAATATCGTTCTTTTGTTTTTCTTGGCCTAACTTGTCGGTATTAAAGCTGATGTCTTGGAAAACATTTTTTAACTTACCACCATTTGCTTCTTCAATAGCGTGCAATGCTTGGTCGATACGTTGGCCGTTGCCAGCTTTGTGGCGGTCTTCGTATAAGTCCCAAAAGCTTGCCCCCTTCGGTAATACAAAACGTTGTTTTGCCATCATCGCATGAATTAAGTCAGGCTGATCACCGTACTGTTCTACTAGCTTGTCGTACTCATCCTGATAAACATCAGAGATGTACTTTAAGAACAGCATGGTCAAGATGAAATCTTTGTAGATTGAGGGGTCAACTGTGCCTCTAAAGGTATCGCAAGCAGCCCATACCGCTTTGTTAATTTCGTCTTGGTTAATCTGAGTATTTGTCATTTCAAGATCCTTAATACGTCATTCCCTGTTGTTTGGAGAAGATTATTGTTCTTAACGATTAAATTGTGTTTCCACTTCTTTTGATTCAGGAAAGATGTCAGAAGCTTTGCAACCTAATAAGTGAATAATTTCATATATGCGTTCACACGATGCAGCTACCGAACCAGATTCCACACGGCTTATATAACTTTGCTCAACGCTCAATTTGTCAGCTAACTCTGCTTGGCTAAAGCCACTCTTTGTTCTTGCTAACTTGATGTTAAGTCCAATAATTTTTAGTGCTGGCTGCATTCAAAAGCTCCGCAGTTAAATGGAATATCTTCCCACATTGCGGATCTTTCACCTATGCCATATAATACATAAAATATGACCTATTAGTCATATTTTATGTATTAACGTAGATAATTTTGAAATGAAACTAGATCCAGTAATTAAAACAATCATCAGCATGAAAAACATTGATCGTTTTTCAGTCACTGAAATTCGAACTGCCTACCTTGCATTGATGAGTGATGAAGAGTTGGATAGTCAGAAGATCAGGCAATTTATTTATGATGACTTACACAAATTAGTAAAACGGGGCTGGTTAGTTAAAAAGACGGCCAGTAATGGTAAAGAGAGTCGTTTTACAAAAACAGAAGCTTTTGATCCTGAATTAATAGCCGAAGAATTAGAGCAACCTTTTACAAAACCAAACAGCAAATTAAGTGAAACAATTAAGTCGCTCTACTTGGATTTGAGCGCGTTAAATGCTGACCTTTTACAGTGCATGGGGGCACTAGATTCATTTCTAAATTTAAAACAGCAGCACCCAGAATTATCAGACGAATTCAATGAGTTCATTCATTCTACTAAAGAGCAGAAGCATATTTTAAAAGGGAAAATAGCTGCAACTGAAGAGATTTTAAAAAAGTTAAAAGAGAAAAAATAAATGAAATTAAGAAGTTGGCAGTCTGATTGTATTAACTCAGCAATTTCAAAATTTACCAGTTCAACAGACTCCAGTGATTTTAAAAAACACTTCCTAGCGCTCGCAACACCTGGAGCAGGTAAAACTATTATGGCGGCAACGTTAGCTCGAAAAATGTATGAACTTGGCTTAACAGACTTAGTGTTATGTTTTTCGCCGTCGTCAATCGTATCATCAGATTTTAGTGATGAACTCTCCACTCAGTTTAAAACTGAGTTTAATGGCAAAGTTGGTTCTTTGGGGGACGCATTCACCTATCAAAAACTTGGAACTCTTGATAATGGTACTTGGAAGCTATTTGAGCGTTTTAGGGTATTCGTGATCTTTGATGAAATTCATCACTGTGCAGGATCTTCAACTCATGATGCAAATGCTTGGGGCGCTCCGATCATCGAAATCATTCGTGAGAAAGCAGCCTATAGTATCGCTTTAACAGGTACACCGTGGCGCTCGGACTCGTTGCCAATCGCTCTTTCAACTTATTGTGAAGACAACCGGATTCAATGCGACTATGTTTACGGTTTAAAACAAGCAATCGCTGATGACGTTTGTAGGGTTCCTCAGGTCATTGCAGTAGACAACAATAAAATTGTTGTCACCAAAAATAAGAAACGAAAAGTATTCAAAAGTTTTAATACCTTGCTATCAGCTAAGGCTACTTCATATTCCCATATCGTTTTAAACGAGATAGTAAATGACCAAGTGCTTTCTAGAGCAATTATTAAGTTTAACGAACTAAGAAAAATAAACAGTAATGCAGGGGGCTTGGTTGTCGCATCTTCTATAGAGCACGCCGAAGCAATTAAGCTGCTGATGACAAAAAACTACAACATAGGTGCTGTAGTTGTAACAACAAATGAAGCAAGACCTTCCAAGAAGATAAAAGACTTTAGAAATAGCAGTGATGAATGGCTCATTAGTGTTGGTATGGTCAGTGAAGGTACGAATATTCCTCGCTTGCAGGTTTGCTGTAACCTAACAAATGTCACTACTGAAATGTACTTTCGCCAGATATTTGGCCGTGTTCTTCGAAAAACTGATTCGCCAAATCAAGAAGCATTTATGTTCATGCCAGCGGAACCTAAGCTGGTGAGCTACGCAAGGAGAATGGTTCAAGACATTCCAGATGAGGTAGCTAAGGTCAAAATCGTAAAAATGGATGAGGAAATAACTACAAATGCTGAGGAGCTGACACCTGTTGAAGCCGCTCGGAGCAATACGCATGTTTTACCTGAGAAGCATGAAATTACTGTTGGCCGCCATAGTGTCGAAGATATTCAGCGCCAAATCCAGAATATACTGTCGAATCATTACTTAGATGAGTCTGAAGGAGCGCAGGCTGAAGGGTTAAGTTATAAAGAGCCAAGTTCGAACCAAAACGGTACTAATTTACCTCAAGCTAAATGGTCGATGGGTATCGTAGGTAAATATCGTCAAGAAACGTTAAAAGTTGCTGATATAGAACCTTTCCTAATATCTCAAGCTTCTAAAGCTAAGTTGGCTGAACTTAATCAGCAACTAAAATAAGGTGAACCATGATCGTAAAACCACAAGGCTGGGTAATTTTAAAGTTTTCAACACCTGCTGATACATTTTATAAAATTTTCAGCAGTTGGCGGGGTGGCTACTTAGATGGAGACTCGTGGCGACTTAGTTCCGGTTCTCTTCACCTCCCAACACTTTCAGAGTGCGGGAATTATTGGGTTTGGCCTCAAGAGTCTGGCTCTTGTTATCACCTTCCTGTTAATGGTGAAGGGGGGTATTCACATTTCACAGCTCAAGTTTTAGGAAATATCATCCTCAAGTCTGGAGAAATGGATGTTTCGATTGAAAAAGTGAAGTTGTCTTCAATATTTGAATAGCTAAATGTACACTAATTAAGTTTAGAGAAATCTAGCAGAGTAAAACTTATTAAAAATGCGGCGTATAATAGCTGGTTCATCAGTTTCAACATATAAGAAATGAGGTATTAAATGTCATTCAAGGGCACCGAAACATATATCGCTAGCGAAGAATTACAGTTAGCAGTTAACGCAGCAATGACCTTAGAGCGCCCTTTACTAATTAAAGGAGAGCCTGGTACTGGTAAAACTATGTTGGCTGAAGAGTTAGCATCTAGTTTAGGAGCTGAGCTAATCCAATGGCATATTAAATCGACAACCAAAGCTCAACAAGGTTTGTACGAGTATGATGCGGTTTCTCGCCTCAGAGACTCTCAATTGGGTGATGAGCGAGTCCATGACATTTCTAACTACATAGTCAAAGGTAAATTGTGGCAGGCTTTCGAATCTCAAAAGCGTTCTGTTTTGCTGATTGATGAAATTGATAAAGCAGATATAGAATTTCCTAATGACTTACTTTTAGAGTTAGATCGTATGTCTTTCCACGTATATGAAACTCAGCAAGAGATTAAAGCTAAGCAAAGACCAATTGTTATCATTACATCGAATAATGAGAAGGAGCTTCCGTCAGCCTTTCTTCGTAGGTGTTTCTTCCACTACATTAAATTTCCTACTGCTGATGAAATGAAGCAAATTATTGAGGTTCACCACCCCAATATAAAACAAAAACTTCTCAAAGAAGCTCTTGATGTGTTTTTTGAGCTTAGAAATGTAAATGGATTAAAAAAACAGCCATCCACTTCTGAACTTATCGATTGGCTAAAACTGCTCATCGCAGATGACATTTCAAAAGAAGCTTTAATTGATAAAGAAAATAGCAAAGGTGTTATTCCTCTTTTGGGGGCGTTAATCAAGAATGAACAAGATTCTTCATTGATAGAAAAGTTAGCCTTTATGTCGCGGAGACAAAATCGTTAGTTCGCTTTTAACCTTACCGACAGAAAAAATATGACTTAAAATTAAGTCATTATTTTAATTTTTTTATAAAAATATGACTTAATTAAAAACAAGGAACTAATAAATGAATATGACTTTTGAATCTATTGAATTTAATGGCTATAAACGTCATTTGTCATATAATTTATTAGACCCAACCTCCAATTGTAAAGAGCTTCCAGATGCCTTCTTGCGTCGCTGCTTTTTCCACTATATTGACTTCCCATCACCGTCAGAAATGCAGGCAATCATCGATGTTCATTACCCAAACATAAAGTCAGAGCTCATACATCAAGCACTAGAAGTCTTTTTTAACCTACGCGAAGTAAGAGGGTTAAAAAAGAAACCAAGCACTAGTGAGTTGCTTGACTGGTTAAAATTACTCTTAGCAGAAGATATAGACCCGAAAACGCTGCAAGATAAAACCCACCAAGGTGGCTTAATGCCTTTGTTCGGTGCATTACTTAAAAATGAACAAGACGTGTCGTTGATTGAAAAGCTCGCTTTCATGAGTAAAAGATAATGCTGATAGCCTTCTTATTTACACTTAGAAAGCATGGCGTCAATGCCAGTCTTAGGGAATTAATGGATTGTATTAGCGCTTTAGAAAAAGGACTTTGTTTTGGCAGCATAGAAGATTTCTATGCACTAGCCAGAGTTATTTTCGTCAAAGATGAAACGCTATTTGATAAATTTGACCGCGCTTTTGCTGAGTATTTTGAAGGCGTCGAGCAAGTCGATGTTGCCTCAGCTATCACAAAACAAGCTTTACCTAATGAGTGGTTAAGAAAAGAATTTGAAAAACAGCTCAGTGAAGAAGAAAAGGCCAAATTAAAATCCCTCGGTGGTCTAGACAATTTAATGGAGACATTGAAAAAGCGTCTAGCAGAACAGCAAAAACGTCATGCTGGGGGGAATAAGTGGATAGGTACTGGCGGCACGTCGCCTTTTGGAGCATATGGTTATCACCCTGAAGGTGTTCGTATTGGGCAGCATACTGGTCAGCATAGTAAAGCAGTCAAAGTGTGGGACAAACGGCAATACAAAAACTTAGATAAAGATGCTGACCTCAGTAGTCGTAACCTCAAATTAGCCCTCAAGCAACTAAGAAAATTCGCCCACAGTGGTCATAGTGACACACTTGACCTGAATCAAACGATTGAAGCAACAGCCAAGCAAGGTGGTATGCTCAATGTAAAAATGGCACTCCAAAGACAAAACACAGTGAATGTGCTAATGCTCTTTGATATTGGCGGCTCGATGGATGAACATATTCAAATATGTGAACAACTATTTAGCGCAGCACACAACCAGTTTAAACACCTAGAATTTTTTTACTTTCATAATTGCGTGTATGAACACGTTTGGAAGGATAATGACCGACTAGATGACTCTTTGCTTGATACCTATCAACTTATCAATAAGTTTGGTAAAGATTATCGGCTTATTTTTGTCGGAGATGCCACCATGGGACCTTATGAGATTTCCTACCCTGGAGGAAGTGTAGAGCATTGGAATCAAGAAGCTGGCAGTGTCTGGCTGCAGAGGCTAACAGCGCACTTTAGTAAAGTTGCATGGCTAAACCCTCAGCCTCAAGCACACTGGCCTTATTATCAATCTATTCAACAAATAGGCGACTTAATGGAGGATAGGATGTTTCCGCTATCACTTGACGGGATCACTCAAGCGGTAAAGTCATTAACTTAATTACCTAAGTGCAAAAGGTTAGCGACAACGAACGCAGTGAGTACGCTTCTTTTGCGCAAGGTGATTATCGTGCAAAAGGTTAGCGACAGCGAACGAAGTGAGAGCGCTCTTTTTGCGCAAGGTGATTATCGTGCAAAAGGTTAGCGACAGCGAACGCAGTGAGAGCGCTCTTTTTGCGCAAGGTGATTATCGTGCAAAAGGTTAGCGACAGCGAACGAAGTGAGAGCGCTCTTTTTGCGCAAGGTGAAGTGACCCATTTTAACAAGAGATAATCAATACACCCCTATCAGCGTAGCAACCGATTAAAAACCAACAAAGTCTGGATCCTGAAACGAGTTCAGGACGACATGGTGAAAAAGGTGAATGACAACGAACGCAGTGAGAGCGCTCTTTTTGCGCAAGGTGATTATCGTGCAAATGGTTAGCGACAGCGAACGCAGTGAGAGCGCTCTTTTTGCGCAAGGTGAAATAAGCGAGTTTAACCGCTGCTAAGGGACTTAAACGCAAAAAACCCGCTGCATTTCTGCAACGGGTTTCTTTAATTGGGCCCTGGCAATGTCCTACTTTCACATGGGAAACCCCACACTATCATCGGCGCTATTTCGTTTCACTACTGAGTTCGGCATGGGGTCAGGTGGTTCCAAAATGCTATGTTTACCAGGAAATTCTGTGTGCAAGATGTTTAAAACACCTTACTAAAATCTGGAAGCGTAATTAAATTCTTATCGTCTACTTTCTATTCTTAACTTCTAACAAGCTTAAAACCACTTTGGCGTTGTATGGTTAAGCCTCACGGGTAATTAGTACGAGTTAGCTCAATGCCTCACAGCACTTCCACATCTCGCCTATCAACGTTGTAGTCTTCAACGGCCCTTCAGTTAACTCTAAGTTAAAGTGAGAACTCATCTCGAGGCTCGCTTCCCGCTTAGATGCTTTCAGCGGTTATCGATTCCGAACGTAGCTACCGGGCAATGCTATTGGCATAACAACCCGAACACCAGCGGTTCGTCCACTCCGGTCCTCTCGTACTAGGAGCAGCCCCTCTCAATTCTCAAACGCCCACGGCAGATAGGGACCGAACTGTCTCACGACGTTCTAAACCCAGCTCGCGTACCACTTTAAATGGCGAACAGCCATACCCTTGGGACCGACTTCAGCCCCAGGATGTGATGAGCCGACATCGAGGTGCCAAACACCGCCGTCGATATGAACTCTTGGGCGGTATCAGCCTGTTATCCCCGGAGTACCTTTTATCCGTTGAGCGATGGCCCTTCCATTCAGAACCACCGGATCACTATGACCTACTTTCGTACCTGCTCGACGTGTCTGTCTCGCAGTTAAGCTGGCTTCTACCATTACACTAACCGTACGATGTCCGACCGTACTTAGCCAACCTTCGTGCTCCTCCGTTACTCTTTGGGAGGAGACCGCCCCAGTCAAACTACCCACCAGGCACTGTCCTCAATCCCGATTAGGGACCTAAGTTAGAACATCAACACTACAAGGGTGGTATTTCAAGGTCGGCTCCACACAATCTAGCGACTGTGCTTCAAAGCCTCCCACCTATCCTACACATGTAGGGTCAATGTTCAGTGCCAAGCTGTAGTAAAGGTTCACGGGGTCTTTCCGTCTAGCCGCGGGTACACAGCATCTTCACTGCGATTTCAATTTCACTGAGTCTCGGGTGGAGACAGCGTGGCCATGGTTACACCATTCGTGCAGGTCGGAACTTACCCGACAAGGAATTTCGCTACCTTAGGACCGTTATAGTTACGGCCGCCGTTTACCGGGGCTTCGATCAAGAGCTTCGACAAAAGTCTAACCCCATCAATTAACCTTCCGGCACCGGGCAGGTGTCACACCGTATACGTCATCTTACGATTTTGCACAGTGCTGTGTTTTTAATAAACAGTCCCAGCCACCTGGTCACTGCGGCTCTCGTTTGCTTACGGAGTAAATCCTTCACAAACAAGAGCGTACCTTCTCCCGAAGTTACGGTACAATTTTGCCTAGTTCCTTCACCCGAGTTCTCTCAAGCGCCTTAGTATTCTCTACCTGACCACCTGTGTCGGTTTAGGGTACGATTCGATATAAACTGAAGCTTAGAGGCTTTTCCTGGAAGTAGGGCATCAACAACTTCACCACCGTAGTGGCTCGTCTCGACTCTCAGCCTTAGCGACCCGGATTTTCCTAAGTCACCAGCCTACAGCCTTTCACATGGACAACCAACGCCATGCTTGCCTAGCCTGCTCCGTCCCCCCATCGCATTTATACCAAGTACGGGAATATTAACCCGTTTCCCATCGACTACGCTCTTCAGCCTCGCCTTAGGGGTCGACTCACCCTACCCTGATTAACATGGGATAGGAACCCTTGGTCTTCCGGCGTGCGGGTTTTTCACCCGCATTATCGTTACTCATGTCAGCATTCGCACTTCTGATACGTCCAGCAAACCTTACAGTTCACCTTCAGCCGCTTACAGAACGCTCCCCTACCCCGCGAACAAAGTTCGCAGCCGTAGCTTCGGTGGTATGTTTAGCCCCGTTACATCTTCCGCGCAGGCCGACTCGACTAGTGAGCTATTACGCTTTCTTTAAAGGATGGCTGCTTCTAAGCCAACCTCCTAGCTGTTTTAGCCTTCCCACATCGTTTCCCACTTAACATACACTTTGGGACCTTAGCTGACGGTCTGGGTTGTTTCCCTCTCCACGATGGACGTTAGCACCCACCGTGTGTCTCCCGGATATTACTTTACGGTATTCGGAGTTTGCAAAGGGTTGGTAAGTCGGGATGACCCCCTAGCCTTAACAGTGCTCTACCCCCGTAAGTATTCGTCCGAGGCTCTACCTAAATAGATTTCGGGGAGAACCAGCTATCTCCCGGTTTGATTAGCCTTTCACTCCTAGCCACAGGTCATCCCCTAACTTTTCAACGTTAGTGGGTTCGGTCCTCCAGTCAGTGTTACCTGACCTTCAACCTGCCCATGGCTAGATCACCGGGTTTCGGGTCTATACCCTGCAACTTAAGCGCCCAGTTAAGACTCGCTTTCGCTAC